>JAGDZQ010000020.1:0-42261 GCA_049115715.1 Cyclobacteriaceae bacterium | reverse complement strand
CTGTGGGGAAGCTTAGAATAGTGGATCAAGCGTAAAATCTGGGATTAAGACTGACCGAAAAAATAGCCTTATACCTTTGATATCGAATGTGATTTATGAGAATCTATTAAGCTGATCTTGTCAAAGAAAGAATTGAAATCCCATTTCTTCGCAGAACTTCTTGTTAAAAAGATATCTGAAAAAAAGTAGATAACTTCTTTTATTTGAAAATCAAATTATTGAAATGATACTCAAAAAAACTATTTGCAAACAGTCAAATTGTATCGTTCAGTTTTCAAAGGAGTTGATCAGGAAAGGTTATTTAATACTAGCTTACATTTGAATAGATTCAATATGCTTTAGATAATGCCTGAATGAGGTCAAAAGGTTAAAATGACAAGTAACATGATATGTGAACACTCTTTAAAATTCAATTCGAAATAATAAATGTCATCAGTAGCAGAACATATCCACGCAGAGGTCAAAAGCTGCATTGAGAAATACTATTTAAAAGAAATAGAAAATCAGTTGAATGAAGAAGTTCAACAAATGATCTATTTTATTAAGGAAGTAGATACATTTTATGAGTCCGGTTTTAAAGAATGGGAAAAGCAAATTGCATTTACCAAATACAAGCTACGCTTACATGAATTGATCAAAAATAGATGGACCGATCCAAATAGAATAGAATTCTCTTCTTTATATGAAAATTTTGCCAAGTCTTTTCAACCCCTGTTTGATCAGTTAGAGGTTTGTCAAACCCGAGAACAAAAACCTGATCGTTTTCTGCCAGCATCAGGTGATGAAGCTAAATTAAGAGCGCTTAAGTTTTATAAAAGAAATTTCTTTTATATCAGTAGATGGCCCATTCGATTTATCAATCTCTTTAAAAAGAAGCAAACCAAAATACATTACTGGAAACATACTATTCCGGTCAGAAATTTAGCTATTAGACACTATAAAGATCAGACGATTCTCAAACTGAAAGGAGTGACTGATCTTTTTTTTGAAAGGATTTGCCATTACTATTTAGAAGTTAAAAAGTGGGAAGAGTGCTATGTAGTTACTGTTGAATCTGGTAAGAAGAATAACAGCTCTCGCATTCAATCGACCGTATTGGATTTTGAAAAAAAACTAATTCAGGAAATCAGAGCATTGGTTGATGGAATACTTGTTTCGAATTTACAATCATTCATTTCAGATTATGACAAAGCAGGCACAATCGAGTATCAGAACAGCCTCTTAAAGGACAGTGCTGTTGAACGTTTTTCTAGAGAGGTTGAAGATGAATGGGCCAAAAATAATTATGGTTGGAAAAATACCCTATTCGCACTTTTTGAAGAATGGCGATCAGATCTCGATATTCATATTTTAAGGCATAAAACTCTTTCTGAATTTGATCAATTCAAATCCTCTCAGACCCGTCAACTAAACGAGCAAATCAAACCGGAGATCGATGCAATAGAAGGTTTCATAAAATCGGCTTCTGATGCATTGTCTGTCAAAGCGGATGGCTTGCAAAAAGAACTTAAGCGGCTCAACTACGAAGCGGGGAAGAAGCTTGACAAAGAATTGGTTCCACGCTTATGCGATAAGCTATCCGGTCAGAAAGTCACCAATCTGATTAATAAGTTGGAGTTGCTTGTAAAGCAAAGCGTGGAAGGTCTCTCTGATGAGCACGTAATTGTTAAAAATGATGTTTACAATCATCCAATGGGTGAGGATGAGTTGTATAAAGTGTCGTTGTATGATTTGATCACTTTTGAGACTTTGGTTGCTTTTCAGGGTCGTCTAGGGGCGATAAAAACCAAGTTATTCGCTTCGCTGGAAAGTATAACGGCTATGGCACAAGATTTGGACCATATTGTGTCCTACAGTTTTTCATCTGCTATATCTGCGATTGAAGAGGAGAAAAAACCGGAGAAGGAAGCTGTAATAATAGCTCTTGAGGGGCTCAATAGAGCATCTGGAAGACTTGAAGAAACTCGCCAGAATTTAAGTGAATTCATGGGGCAGAACAATGTTGCTTTGGAAGAAGCAATTGATACGTTTTGCAATGACATCCTGAAGCTCACGGCTAATGACAATGCAAGAGAGCTACGACTAAGAATCACCAAAGCTAAAAATGCTAAGCAAGCTGAGCAAGTAAAGAAGCAGCTTCGAGACAAAATCGAGTCACGTAGGAAATTGGCTCTTTCAGCTTTTAGAAGAATCTATGTTGAGTCCAAAGCATTGCTGTCTGAGGTAGGAGAGAAATTTGTCCTCACGGCCAAAAAACCTCAACTGACCAAAGAGGTTTCCAATTTTTTACTGGAGAGCCAGGAAATAATCAATCACTTGCCTCTTATCTATCGACGACTGTATCGCATCGAACCTTTGGAAGATTTGGAATTGTTCGAAGGAAGAGAAGAGGAGCTAAGCAGTTTTCGAGAGGCATTTGAAAGTTGGGATAAGGGCAGGTTTGCGTCCACGGCCATTCTGGGAGAAAAATGGGGGGGACTTACTACCTTTCTTAACTACGCGATAGGTAAATCGAATTTTAGATATCCGATAAGCCGCTTAGCCTCAAAGGAAAACGTATACGATGAAAAAGAGCTCATTGCGTTTCTAAAATCCTGTTTCAAGAAGGATTCGCTCGAAAGCCTGGAGCAAATAGTCGAGTACCTAAATAGTGGAAACAAAAGAATCGTGATATTGGAGGATCTTCAAAACCTTTATCTAAGAAAAGTAGGTGGGTTTAACGCCCTGAAGGCTATTTTTCAATTGGTCACACTTACCAATAAAAATGTGTTTTGGATCACTTCAACCACATTGTATACCTGGTCATATCTATCCAAAACGATTCACATCGAGGGGTTCTTCAGCTATGTGATACAGATGAAGGAACTGAAAGATCAGCAAATTGTAGATATTATTTGGAAGCGAAACCGAATAAGTGGATTTGATATTCAATTTGAGCCAGACAAGGATCATCTTGACGATCGGAAATTTAATTCTATGGACGTAGAAGAGCAGCAAGCTGTCTTAAAGAAAGAGTTCTTTTCTGACCTAAACGCATTTGCAAAAAGCAATGTAAGCATGGCTTTGATCTTTTGGCTGCTGTCCACTAAAAAGGTCAACCAGGAAAGTATTTTGATCGGGACATTCAAAAAACCCGACCTTAATTTTCTTACAACTTTATCTATGGACAAAATCCATGCCCTCCACGCGTTGATTCTTCACGATGGTTTGGTAGAATCGCAACTATCGGAGGTTTTGCATTCAACAGAGATATCAGGTAGACTTACCCTGTTGGAACTATTGGAGGATGGCATCTTGCTTGAAGAGAATGGGGTGTTCATGGTAAACCCTATCCTTTACCGAAATACGATCAACTTGTTGAAATCTAAAAACCTAATCCACTAGCAATGAGAAAATTAATACTCCTTGCATATCTGATTGGAGCTGTAATTACCACTCCTGCGCAGGACAGTACTTTTACTCATACCTCTCAAAACGACAGCAGTCAGCTGCAAGGGGATTCATCCCATGTAAAACAGATTAGAGATCAGGTTAACCAAAGCGGTGAAAAACTACTGGATATAGCTTCTCAAAAAAGTAAAATCAATCCACCCTCAATAGACGAACTCATCTCACTACCTAAAATTTTTTGGTCGGTTGTGCTTCTTTTTTGCGGGTATTTACTCATAAAAATTTTATCCAGAGTTCTGGAAATTTTTGCGGAGCGGAGCACCCGGTATAGGATTACAATTAAAGGCTTTATTCCAGTTGTTAAGATTATGGGATGGATCACTGTCATTTTCTTAATAATAGCTGGTGTTTTTCAACCCCCCGCTTCCACCATACTTGCCTTTTCAGCTTCTGTAGGTGTAGCTGTTGGTTTCGCATCGCAAGACATTTTAAAGAACATTTTTGGAGGGGTTATGATTCTTTTTGATAGGCCGTTCAAAGCCGGAGATAAAATTCAGGTTGGAGGGCATTACGGTGAAGTAGTGGAAATTGGACTGAGATCTACACGGGTTGTCACACCTGATGATAACATGGTGTCTATACCCAATAGTGAGATTATGAACAGTGCTGTTTCTAATGCAAACACAGGAGAATCTAACTGTCAGGTAGTAGCGGAGATTTACTTGCCGATAGATGTGAATACTGCCCAAGTCAGGAGCATAGCGACACAAGCCGCCCAAGTGTCTAAATATGCCTATTTGAATAAACCGATTGTAGTTGTTTTCTTTAATGAATTCAAAGATAGAAGGCCATTACTAAAGATGAAGCTTAAAGCGTATGTTTTAGATATTAGAGATGAGTTTAAATTTAAGAGCGAGATGACAGAGATCGTTGTGAAGAGGCTGATAGAAGAAAATATTTTAAAAGTGGAAGATTGAATGTTTGTACTATGATACTATTAAATGCTTTAGGGCATGAATTGAATATTCTTTTAGGTGTTTGTGGATTGATCCTTCTGATCGGACTGCTTCTAAAGAGAATCAATCAGCCGTATATCATCGCTTATATTTTGACGGGAGTCATACTAGGGCCATATGGTTTGAATTTGGTAACCGAGTATGAAACGGTGGAGGCAATCGGAGAATTTGGATTGGTTATCCTGATGTTTTTTATTGGGATGGAAATATCCCTCAAGGATTTTATTGCTAAATGGAGGATTGCGCTATTTGGTACAGGTATGCAAGTACTGTTTAGTGTCTTGTTGGTTTTTATTGCAGGATATTTTTTTTCCTGGGGAGCCAATAGGGTTCTTCTTTTGGGCTTTATTATATCCCTGAGTAGCTCTGCGGTGGTTATCAAACTAATAGATGATAACAAGATAAGCAAGGTAAGAATAGGTCAGAATGTCATAAGTATATTACTTACCCAAGATATCATCATTGTTCCCATGATAATAGTAATGTCATTCCTGAGTGGTGGGGAACTTGATCTTGGTCAGATTGGATTACAGATTGTTGGAGGGATTATGGTGGTCTCTTTACTTGTCTTTTTACTCAAGAAGCAAACCATAAAGTTTCCCTTTAGTAATCAACTAAAAGAAGATCATGAGTTACAAGTCTTCGGAAGTTTGATTGTTTGTTTTGGGTTGGCCCTGATTACTTCCCTGTTTGAACTCTCAGCTGGATTAGGAGCTTTTTTAGCGGGCCTTTTTGTTCATGCTTCTCCATCTACTAAATGGATGCATGATAGCTTACACTCTTTCAGAGTGATTTTGATTTCTGTTTTCTTCCTTTCTGTTGGAATGTTAATTGATCTGGAATTTCTTATAAACAACTGGAAAATTATCTCTTTGCTTGTATTGGGAGTTTACATCAGTAACCACGGAATTAATGCCCTTTCGCTTAAACTACTTGATAATAGCTGGAAGGAAAGTATCTATGGAGGTTCCTTACTTGCTCAAATCGGGGAGTTTAGTTTTGTGCTTGCTTCATTGGGTTATCATTCAGAAATCATTTCCAAGTTTAGTTATCAATTAACGATTATTGTAATTTCAATTACCATATTTGTTAGTCCTTTTTGGGCTATGCTCACTAAAAGACTACTCAAAATTGATGTGGAATCGCTTCCGTAATCTTTCAACTTTCGTAAGTCCATATTAATAAATACTATTTCACTTTTCTAAAGATTAGATAGATTGCTGATGCAATGAGAAAATGTATATAATATTGGTTGTCAGTCCGTTTTTAAGGATTTCTTACAGAGAATGTGATATTACGATAGTTCAAAAGTCTTTAAACAAAAAAGTAGATGAAAAAATTGATCCCCCTTTTAATACTCATATTGATCTGGAACGTAGGCTGGAGTCAGGTCAAAGAGCCCAACAGTATTCCTGACAAGGAAGTGCCTAAAAAGGTAATTAATAAATTCAAAGAGAAGAACCCCGGAGCTACCAATGCCAAATGGTATCCATATCCAAACAGGTATTGGAAAAGCCCGCAGGTACAGCCCGTATACTTACCAATTGGATGGAGCAATAGTAGCCCTGATTATTATGAAGTTAGATTTTCTGACGATAGGGGAGCTTTGAGAAAAGTATACGACAGAGTAGGTAGTTTAAAGGTCACGTCACGACCATTTAGCGAGGCTGATTTACCTATTGTTATTACAGATCAGTTAGAGAAAAAAGGATATGCTGGATGGAAAAGGGTAAATATCGAAAGGGTATCAAAGTCCGGAGAAAAAGGCCATTTTTTCAAGATTTGGTTAAGGGACAAGGGAAAGAAGAGGATACTTTTCTTTGATGAAACTGGCAAGATTGTTAAAACGCTTAAATGGGATGACGATACCAATCTTACTGCAGACTCAGATTCCAGATTAAAAAGAGCTCCTGACGCGAACAGGAAGATTGAGCCCGCCTCGGTTCCTCAAAAAGTGAAGGAAAAAGTAAAAAAACAATACATAGATGTTACAATTATAGAATGGCTGACCCAAGAAAGAGTATATGATCCTTTTGATAATGAATACGGCCTCAGCTATTATGATCTGGAAATTCCAGCATTTTATCAGGTGATAATAGCGGCTAAAAAAAATAGAATCATTGCGACATATAATGAATGGGGAGACCTGTTGGAAGTAGCAGAAATCGTGAGTACCAAAGCCCTACCAAAAGCAGTTCGGCAAATTATGAAATCAGATAAATACAAACTCTGGTCATTTGAGAAGCAGCATAATAAAATAGAGATGGAGGATGGCTCAATGGTATATCGACTGTTTGCATATTTAAAGAATGAACCTGTCAATTTGCTGCTAGACGGTAAAGGTGACCCAATTAACTAAGTAATGGAATTACACTCGCTTGAGACCAACCCTGAATACATCAATTTACAGATTGAGCTGATCAACATGCAAAGATGGGCTCAGGAGACCAAACAAAGAATTGCGATCCTTTTTGAAGGGCGTGATACGGCAGGAAAAGGTGGAGCAATAATGCGATTCGTACGATTCATTAATCCACGAGGATACCGCATAGTAGCCTTACCCAAACCTACTGAAGAAGAAAAAGGTCAATGGTACTTTCAACGCTACATACAAGAACTGCCCAATCCGGGGGAAATTGTGTTTTTCGATCGCAGTTGGTACAATCGAGCCGTTGTTGAACCGGTAATGGGTTTTTGCTCTTCAGAGCAGCACGAAACTTTTCTTAATGATGTCGTCAAATTGGAAAAAATGTTGGTCAATGACGGGATTCATATTTTCAAATTGTGGTTTTCGATCGAGAACAAAGAACAAAAGAGACGTTTGGAAGAACGAAAAACAGATCCTTTGAAAAAATGGAAACTAAGCACCGTCGATATTCAGGCTCAGCAAAAATGGGACGATTATACCCAATATAAAATGGAGATGTTTGAAAAAACAAGTTGGGAAGGTAGCCCATGGGCGGTCATCAATGGAAACGATAAAGATATTGCCAGATTAGAAGCTATGAGGTATGTATTGGATAAACTGGACTATCCCCAAAAGGGTGGTACGGGAGTGAAGCTCAAACCGGACAAACAGATAATCTCGATCAAGTAATATGAAACATACTAAAAATGTTTCAAACAGTTCTTATACCAACTGACTTTCTTTTATACACACTCACACAATCTCAAAAGCTCCTAAGAATGAGGAATGTTATATTAGCTATAAGCACTATCGTCTTGCTATCGGGATGTGTGCCTCAGGGGTTGATGAGGACTTGGAGTTCCAGTGAAGAATATGATCATCATTTCAAAAAAGTTTTGGTGATGGGACTTATCAATAATGTTAACCTAAGAAATGATCTGGAAAATGAGGTGGTATTGGCTGCAGGAAAAACGGATCTGGCTTCCGTCAATGGCATGTCCATGTTTCCTCCTGAGCTTGGTAAGCCGTTTGAAGACATTGAGCGTGTCAAAGCTCGCCTAAGAGAAAAGGATTTTGACGGTATCATAACGGTTGCTTTGATCGATGTGAGAGCCGAAAGATACGTGACAACTGATTCGTACTACGAACCTTTGGTCTACTATGACCGCTTTCGGAGTTACTATTACCAGACATACTCATTGGTTTACAGGCAAGGCTACTTTTCGGAATATTCCAGATATTTTATCGAGACCAACTTCTACGAGCTAGGTGCCGGAGGGCTTGTATGGTCTGGGAGATCCAGAGTGTTTGAGCCGGAGGAGCTAGAGAAATTTGCTCCTATATATGCCAAAGGTCTGTTTAAGGAGTTAGCGGTTGAAGGAGTAATAGCAAAATAATACTCACCTTTACTTGACTAATGATTCAAACCGGAGGAGAACAGACCGATTTTGAAAATTTCATATTGGCGAGTCTATGAGTCCTTTATGCGAGCGGTCGTTACATGGATTTTCGTAATAAGAAGGAAGCAGTCAGTTTCTTTTGAAATTCAAAAAATAATGTAAAAATCAAAGTACCTTTTCATTCCTTGAGGCCAAAGTACTGCCTAATTTTCTTACTACAGTTTAAAAACCACTCTTTAAAATAATTTATCATGGAACAAATGCGTCCCTGGGAGGGATTAAAGGAACTAATCTCCACCGAAAGCACAGAAAAAATAAAGGACTACCTCGATACATTGAAATCTGAAGATGTAGTAGGTGCAATAAGCCATATTAGTAAGGAGGGTAAGCTCAAGCTTTTGGCATTGCTCCAACCTGAGGATGCAGCTGGGTTGATGGAGGACATTCCATGGGTACAGGCATTGAAGATGCTGGAAGACCTCACCGCAAAAGAAGCTGCAGCTATCATCGCTGAAATGAGAAGCGATGATCAGGCCGATTTTTTAACGGAAATGCATCATGAAGATGCAGAAGCCATCATGGTGGAGATGGAACCTGACACAGTAGAGAACGTCAGAAAACTCATTCAGTATGATCCTGATACAGCTGGTGGATTGATGATTACAGAACTTCTGGCTTACGATGAATCTAAGACCATCGGGGATGTGTCAAACGATCTCAGAGAAGGCTCTGATAAGTATAAAAATTACAATCTTCAATACCTCTATGTTACGTCCGGTGGGCAGTTCGTAGGAGTGCTGCAAATGCGTGACCTGTTGCTTTCAAAAGCGAATACACCCATATCTAAAATAGTCTTGAGGGAGGCATTGACAGTAGATGCCAACGATTCCACGGAAGAATTAATAAGCTTTTTTGATACCAATGACTTTTACGGAGTACCTGTCCTTAATGATTCCAGAGAATTGATAGGAGTTGTTTTGAGGAAAGATATTCGTGAAACCGAGGCAGAGATGGCCAATTTAGAACATTTGGAAACACAGGGTATTGTAGGTGGAGAAGAGCTCAGAACCATGCCTGTTCTCTTGCGTTCCAAACGGAGGTTGTCCTGGCTGAGTGTGAATATTCTCCTCAATATCATGGCAGCTAGTGTTATTGCCCTTTATCAGGAAACGCTAACTGCAGTTATAGCTTTGGCTGTATTCTTACCCATTATTTCGGATATGAGCGGATGCTCTGGCAACCAAGCCGTAGCAGTTAGTCTACGAGAGCTTTCTCTTGGTGTTATAAGACCATTCGAAATGCTTCGTGTTTGGATACAAGAAGTTTCCGTGGGATTGATTAACGGGATTGTACTGGGGTCGTTGATTGGAGCAGCTGCATGGCTGTGGCAGGGTAATATTTATCTTGGTTTGGTAGTGGGAGGAGCACTGGCAATCAACACAGTATTGGCGGTATCACTCGGCGGTATTATCCCTTTGTTTTTGAAGAAACTGAAGGTTGATCCTGCGCTTGCATCAGGTCCTATTTTAACGACAGTAACCGATATGTTTGGCTTTTTTCTAGCTCTTACTTTCGCCGGGCTAATGTTGGAAAATCTGTAAAGGGATGTGCCCTATTTCAAAATAGAAACCCCTTCAGTTGTAAACGCAACTCCTTGTTGACCGTTAGTCGATATCATTACTGCTTGAATGATCGGGTTCACTTTGGCGTTTTTTGCAGACCAAACAACAATGAAATTGGCACCACTACCCCCGGAATCGTCTTTCTCATCTATCACATAGTCTATGGAGGCCATAGGATTGAGATAAATAGGCTCATCTAGGTATTCCTTGACTAAGTCGCCTTGTGTGTTGAAATAGTCAATGGTGCGTATGATTAATGTGTCTGTGTAGCTCGTATTCCTGATGCTTAGTGTGACAGTCAGAAGAAAATGAGTTTTTTTCGACCTGCTGTAGATATCAGAATAAACAGGAACATATACCGAGTCTATGTACTCATGGTTCAAAGGCATTTGTTCACCAACCTCATTCTGCTTCAGTACTTTTTCACTGTAAGTATTCCTATTCGGGTTTGGTTCCGTACATGAGTATACTAGAAGTGATGATATAACGATGAGGTACGAAAGTAGGCTTTTTGTAATCATAGGGTCTATTTTATACTGATCCAATATGCATAACCGCATCTCCCTGATGCAGTATAGGATTGTGGTTCAAACCTATCACATATCCAGACTTAGATGCTTTTATTTCTTGTTTAAATTCACCAAATGGATCAGTCAAGAAACCAAGGAGCTGCTTTCTTTCTACTTTCTGTCCATATTTTACCTCTGATAAAAACATCCCTGAGCTACTTGCTCTAATCCATGTGGATGACTTAATCATCAGATTAGGGTGTGAGGCTTCTTCTGCAAATGCTGTCATGCCAAGGTGCTTCATAAGCCTCATCGTACCCTTGATGCCTTGCTCTATTGCAAACTCATCAAATCGTGAAGACTCTCCACCTTCAAAAACAAGTATTTTTTTGCCCAGTTTATTTGCCATCCACCGCATAGAATTGGGTCTGTATTTGGAGTCTATTGTAAATGGAGCATGGAATGCGTTGGCCAATTCCATATTTTTAGGATCTTTTAATACCGCCCGCACCTGAGGGTAGTTGGTTCTGTCTGCCCCACCTGTATGAAAATCAATTCCATAATCTATATCAGGAAGAATATCCTTGCTCATATAGTTAGCTACCCTTGACGCGAGTGATCCGTGCCTGTTTCCAGGAAACGACCTGTTTACATCCTTGCCATCAGGTACATACCTAGAAAAATGTATAAAGCCATAAACGTTCAATATCGGCATGCAAATGACCGTCCCTATAAGTGGTTTATTATAACCCTTTTCAACTATTCTTCTTACAATTTCTATCCCGTTAATCTCATCTCCATGTAATCCTCCCATAAGAAGGAGAACTGGTCCAGGTTCCTTGGCACGCGAGATTGTCATAGAAATATCGATTGGTGTATGCGAGGGTAAGCGAGCGATATTCACACTTACTTTAGCTTCTTCTCCAGGTAATATTTCAGTTCCGTTTATCTTCATTTTAGATTAGCCATTTACTTTAGGCTTTCTTTTCCTAGCTAGAGATTGTTCGATATATTCTATAATTTTCCCAGCAATATCAACACCAGTCGCTTTTTCAATTCCTTCAAGTCCTGGAGATGAATTCACTTCCAAGATCAAAGGACCGTTTTTAGATTGAAGCATATCGACCCCTGCGATAGCCAGACCCATTGCTTTCGCAGCACCTAAGGCAGCTGATTTTTCGGCACGACTCAGTTTTATGATTTGTGCATTACCTCCACGATGCAGATTGGATCTGAACTCCCCTTCTTTTCCCTGTCTTTTCATCGCACCAATGATTTCTCCATTTACAATGAAAGCTCTGATGTCAGCGCCACCAGCCTCTGCTATAAATTCCTGAATAATCACTCTGGTCTTTAAGCTTTCAAACGCTTCTACGACAGAGGTTGCAGCTTTGTTCGTTTCAGCGAGAACTACTCCTAGTCCTTGTGTACCTTCTAGTAATTTGATGATTACCGGAGCATTACCCACGTGCTTAAGCACCTTATTTTCTTCTTTGCTATAATTGGTGAAAGCTGTTTTGGGCATTCCAAGTCCCGCACTGGATAATATTTGCAAACTTCGTAGTTTATCCCTCGATCTCGTTATAGCTATTGACTCTACAGCACTGAAGACTTTCATCATTTCGAACTGACGCACTACTGCTGTCCCATAAAAGGTCACAGAAGCACCTATTCTCGGAATAACAGCATCAATATCTACCAGAGGTCCTCCTTCATAGTAAACCACGGGCCCTTTGCCATCCATAATGATGTCACACTTCATGTGGTCCAGAATCACCCCTTCGTGCCCTTTTTGCTTAATAGCTTCGACTAACCTTTTTGTTGAGTAGAGATTAGGATTACGTGATAAAACTGCAATTTTCATTTTTCATTTTTTTGATTGAAAGAGAGATCTTTCTTGGTTACATCTACTAGAAATCGGTTCGATATGAACTTTCTTCCCAGTAGTATTGGGTACTTCATCTTACTTCTGTCAGTGAGTGAAAACTCTACAATCTCTCTTTTATTGAAAAGAATCACTTCGGTTTTAATGGTGTATCTGTTTTGCGAATCTCCATTCGAGTTTTTCACAATCTTATTATCATAATTTTCGGAATAAAAAATGTTTCCCTCGTATTCTGGGTGATCAGGATCGAGTACAGCAAAGGACAGAACTTCTTTTCCATTTCTTAAGACTAGTTCAATTTTGTGGCAGTGCAAAGCACACCCATATGCACCCGTGTCAACTTTTACATTCACTTCGAAGAGTGCAAATTCAGGTAAGTCAACCTTATCTTTTCTTCCAATTGTAATCACTCACTCAGGACTTTAAATTCTTTAAACAAAAAAGGGTGCTTTAAAATTTTCTAGTTATTACATAGCTATAGAATCTGACTAATATGACAAAGTTGAGTCTCAACTCAAAAATTAGTTTTAAATAACATATCTAATCTACCAAATAAATATAAATATGGAATCGGAAGTAAGTTATGCCATGGACGGATTCAAAATTGGCCTTACGGTTATTTTTATTATCTTGAATGGTTTCTTTGTAGCAGCAGAGTTTGCATTGGTCAAGATTAGCAAAAGCAAACTTAAAGTAATGATCAATGAAAAACAGCCATTTGCTACTACGGCCATGTGGCTGTTTAAGAGACAAAACCTTGCTTTATCGGCATGTCAGCTTGGTATAACCATGGCCTCTCTGGCACTAGGATGGATTGGCGAACCGGCCATTGCTCACCTTATCACTCCCATCATTCATGATTTTGGAGTGACTTCAGAAGCCTTTGTGCACGGCATTGCTTTTACCATTGCATTTACGGCCATCACAGCCTTTCATATTGTCATTGGTGAGCAAGTTCCTAAAATCTATGCGATTCGTAAACCAGGAGTCGTCTTTTTAGGAACGGCTGTATTATTAAAGGTGTTTTATGTGGTACTGTATCCGTTTATGTACGTTCTCAATTGGATCACAAATGTCTTCTTGAGGTGGTTGGGAATTCATGATTCCAATGAGCACGAAACACCATTGACAGAAGAAGAAATCAGAGCTTCTTTAAGTATTGCGCATGCTAAAGGAGAACTCTCCAAGAATGAACATCGCTTGCTCAACGCTGTATTTCGTTTTGATGATGAAGTGGCTCGCCAGATTATGAAACCAAGAGTCGAGGTGGAGTTTTTGGATAGCAATCAGCCCTTTTCTGAAAGTGTAGCCTTTGTGAAAAAATCCAAACATACCCGATTTCCACTGTGTGAAGGATCGTTGGATAGACTTCTCGGGGTGGTGCATATCAAAGATATGTTTGGCCATGATGGAGAAGACGCCATAGATATGAAAGAAATAATGAGGCCCACCATGCTTGTACCAGAAAATATTTTAATAGGCAAGTTGCTACAGGAATTCAGAACTGCCAGGCAACACCTGGCCTTTGTTCAGGATGAGCACGGTACTGTTCTGGGTATTGTTACACTTGAGGACGTACTGGAAGAGCTGGTCGGTAGCATGCAAGACGAGTTTGATCAGGACGAACCCAATATTGTGGAATTGGAAGATGCTAAATATCTTGTGGACGGGGACATTCAGGTAGATGACTTAAACGTTCGATTTGACCTCAATCTGGCAACCAATGATGCAGATACACTTTCAGGACTTATCGTAGAAAAGATAGGCCATAAGCTGGATGTTGGAAAGATCGTGAAACTTGGATCAGGAGTAGAGGCGGAAATAGTTGAGGTAGAGGGGATCAGAGCCAACAAAGTGCGTTTAACAATAACAGTATTAAACGATGAAGAAATTTGATATAACAAGACCTGACAGAATCTTTCTATCAGGCTTGAAGACTCTTGGAGATCTTTCTATGGGGCTATACCCTCAAGAAAAAAGCATTGCTAAAAGTAGTGGTGAAATCACGTTTATTGGGAAACAAAAAGTAGACAAGGTTGAGGCTCAGTTGTACAAATACAATGAAGAGAATATCAATTTTAGCAAAGAAGTTTCTGATTTTTCGTTCTTCACTTCGCTTGCGAAAGACCAAGTATACTGGCTCAATTTTCATGGACTGCATGAGATAGAGCCCATTCAAACGCTTGCAGAAACTCTTTCTCTTGACAGAATCACTGTTAGGCAAACACTTGATACGACGCTCAGACCTAAGGTGGAGGAGTATGAGCACTACCTTTTTTTTAGCGTGAAATCGGTGCTTAAAGACGAAACAGGCGTTTTGAAAATTGAGCAGCTATCTTTTGTCCTTGGCCAAAATTATGTGATCTCTTTTCAGGAAGAGGCTGGTGATCACTTTGATCACATTAGAAATAAGATTGACGAGAAACTTGGCTTGATTAGAAAAAAGGGTGCTGATTTTCTTGTATTTCAATTGCTAGATGCCATTTTGGACAACTACTTTGAAACCATAGAGAATATCAATACAGAATTGAAGCTATTGGAGAAAGTAGTACTTACTAACCCTAAGCAGGACACCCTAATACAATTGGAGCAAACAAAGCAAACAGCTGAGATGATCAAGAAATCCCTAAACCCATTTAAGGAATCTTTGAGAGGAATTCTTAATCGTAAAATTCAATTTATCTCAGAAGACAATACTAAGTACTATCAAGATTTAATGAGCAACTGTCACGGGGCTATAGAAGAGATAGAGGCAACTTCCAGATCGTTGGAAGGGTTAACCAATATCTACTTTTCGTCACTGAGTCAAAAAATGAATGAGACGATGAAAGTCTTGACTACTGTGGCTACTATTTTCATTCCATTGACTTTCATTGCGGGTATTTACGGGATGAACTTTGAAAATATGCCCGAACTTAAAAACCCCAATGGATATTATTACACATGGGGTTTTATGGGATTGGTGTTTATAGGCATGATTGTCTATTTCAGAAGGAAGAATTGGTTGTAAAACCATGCGATCACTTTATTCTCTTTTTCTTTTCGCCTTCATTCTTATTCCATTACTATCAGTAGGCTATTGCCAGCGCTAAGTTGAATCTCCAAAATCATGTTCATGGTAGTGATCTAAATCGTAATTGAAAATAAGATATAGATTGAGAAGATAAGGTGTATCCAAAAACTTATAATTCAATATTCATATTCTTTGATAAAAACTAACATACCTTGAGCCACTGTATCATTGGATCTTTAAGAGTAATCATCAGGTTAGTCTCCAAAAACAGGTATTAAGAACTAAACTGTTATGAGTACGATACCTCCTGAAGAGCTTCAAAAAGGTCTAAAACTGGTCATTAAAGATGGTGTGGCTAGTCAAGCCATGACTACTTTATCAGCTGGCACATTTTTAGTAGCATTTGCTTTAGAATTAGGTGCGTCTAATTTGACAATAGGTATTCTAGCTGGACTTACCCCTCTGATACAATTAATTCAATTACCGTCAATCTATTTAGTAGAAAGATTTAGAAATAGGCGAAAGATAGTTGTAATCTCTTCACTCATAGGAAGACTCTTCCTGCTATTGATTGCATCCATTCCTTTTTTGTTCAATCCTAGTTTCGGCCTGTTTTTTCTAATCCTTTTTCTTGCGATCCATTCAGCATTTGCTGCAATTACTTCTTGTAGTTGGAATTCCTGGATGAGAGACTTCCTCCCCCAAGAAGGCCTGGGTACTTTTTCTTCTAAAAAAATGATCTGGTCAACAATTTTGGGGATTTTACTCAGCCTATTGGGTGCTTATTTTATTGATCAGTCAAATTTATTGTTTCCCGGTAATCCAACTTGGGTTTACAGCGTCCTTTTTGTTATGGCTTTTCTGTCAGGCATGTTAGGCTCTTACTATATGTCCAGGATACCAGAACCACCAATGGTTCCCTCAGGCCTGAATTTGATTAAACTAATCTCAGCCCCCTTCAAGGATACTAATTTTAGAAACCTTATTAAATTTCTAGGCACCTGGAACTTTGCAGTTAATCTGGCCGCTCCTTTTTTTACAGTATACATGCTGCAAAGGTTGGATATACCAATGGCTATGGTAATTATACTTGTGACAATAAGCCAGGCGGCCAACCTAATGTTGTTAAAAACTTGGGGGAGAATTTCAGATCAGTATAGCAACAAGACCATCTTAGCTATTTGCGGCCCCTTGTTTATTTTCACTATTCTACTTTGGACCTTTACTACTTTTCCAGACAAGCATTTTCTCACAATCCCAATGCTATTTGTGATTCACATTTTTATGGGCGCCTCTACTTCAGGAATTTCGATAGCCTCAGGAAATATTGGATTGAAACTAGCTCCACATGGAGGAGGACTGGCTTATTTAGCAGTAATTAGTCTGATAAATTCAATAGCTGCAGGGTTAGCGCCGATTTTGGGTGGGCTATTTGCAGATTATTTTTTGAAAAAAAAGCTATCCATAGTTATTAACTGGTCTAACGCAGAGCAGAGTTTCACTATTCCTACAATCGATATACAACAATGGGATTTCTTTTTCCTTATTTCGTTTGGAATAGGTTTATACTCTATTCAAAGGTTGTTTTTTGTAATTGAAAAAGGAGAGATCAGCGAAAAAATAGTTCTCTCTCAGATATACTCGGAGGTTAAAGGGCAGATGAAAAACCTTACTAGTGTAGGAGGAATGAGAGCAATAATAGCCTTCCCTTTTGGAGTGATCCGTAACATGCCCATTTTGAAAAAAACATTTAAAAAAAGATCATTAAAGGACTAAATCTACTAACCAGAGATATCTGCTTTTGAAGCCGCAACTAAACATCGAAACAGAACCCTCGGATTAACCAATAAGCGGCAGGTGGGGAAATCAGGGCTACTAACCTGACTCAAGATTGCTAAATTAAGATATCTTCTTTATCCTATTGAAATAGATAATCGTTAGGTCATTAAAATCAAGAACCATACCGGATTGAGAATATGCAGAACTCAAAAACCTCAATGAGTACTGTTACATCAAGGACCTTATGAGATTAGTGTTTTTTGCCATGATCATCTACTTCAAAAGGAAAAATTGGTTGTAAGATTCTATTCCTCTTGAAGTTCTATTTCTAGTACGCCTTTTTTCTTCTCTCCGTCAAACTTTTTAATCTCTTCCCCGTCGAAGGTTTCATAGTAAGAACCATGACCTGGGAATGTCGCTGAAATCGTGTAATTATCGTACCCGTCTAGAAGCGTCAAGACGTCTTCTTCCTCGCCTAAGTAATCACTAAACAGTACTTTTTGATCACCATTGATTTGCACAAGAGCGTTTATGGGATACCTGTCTTTTTTCTTATTTTCATATCCATAAGTAGCCACATGAATTTGAAAAGAGGATACTATGTCCAATGTGAATTCAGAATATCCAAAATCCTCAGCGATGTGATTTTCCAGACCCACTACCTGTGGAGTAATGCTAGTTAACTGAGACTCTATCACACTAAAGAAGATGGGCAAAGGATCAGAGACCAAATATTCAAGACTACTGTTCTCTAATGGACAAGCATAAAGCGTTTTCCCCTCCGAATCAAGAACTATAAAATCAGTAATTTGATAATTACCGGTACTAATAGGTAAAACAGAAGTCAAATACCCATCTCCAAAAGGAATTAAATCCATTTCAAACAAGTTCCATAATGGACTGGCGTTTTCACCTTCTATGCTTATAGTAATTGTGGAGGGGGTCGCCTGTATAATTCTATCATTTGAATCTCCTGTACGAAGAGATTGAAAGTGAAGAGACAGTTGGCCTTTAGCTGCTTCCGTTATGGGCTCCTCGCAGCTAATCAATCCTATTAGTATAAACAATGTGATACCAATTCTCTCGATACTTTCAATCAGGGTCTTCATGATCATTTTTGTTAAAAAGATGACTTATTTTATTTTTTGCTTAGTGTGATTATCAGAGGAGTATTAAAAAAATCTTTCATCTGATCAGAAGAGTAAGTCTCGCTAAAATCTTTATATCCATCCTTTGATACCTCGATATTATAGAGGTCATATCCGTCAATAAGACGAAGTTGATTTGGTTTTTCTTCCAGAGTCCCATTGTAAATTTCAGTTTTATCCGCGGATACTGATATTTCAGAGGTAGTCAATTGGTGATTTTCGGATGTTTCATCAATAATAAAGGATGAAACAAGGAAGTCAAAAGTGGGAATGCTATCAAAAGAGAAATTGGTGTACCCAAAATCCGCAGCGCTCAATTCCTTTGTAGATATTACCTGAGGTGTTACTTCACTTATCTCCCCGGATTTGATTGAAAAACCAATAGGAAGAGCCTCTTCAACTAAATAAGCAAGTTTGCTGTTTGCCTCAGGAGTTGCATAAATAATCGAATCCAGCTCATCCAAAACGATGTAATCTGTTATGAAATAATCATTAGATAATAGTGAAATAGGACTTGTAAGATAAGTGCCGTTAAAGTCTATAAGAGCGATTTTTTCTAGCGAGTAGACTACATTACCGCTTGCATTCTCAATAGAAATTAATATAGAAGAAGGTGCTTCTTTAGCGAGGGCTCTCCCGCCACTGTCTTCCCCGGTAACCTCTATGCTGAAGGACACCTCTCCTTCGTTTTGAGTAGATACATCTGGTTCCTCAATCATGCAAGACACGAGTAAACTTGTCAAAAAAAGCATGCCTAAAATTTGTTGTAAGTGATTCATTAAATTTTTCATTTTCATTAATTTTTTAAGTATAAATAATTGATGATGTAAAATTGGAGGAACAGAGCTGTCAATAAGAGAGCGAAAAACGTGTTTTATAAAAAGCGTATTTCTACGAAAAATGCGTTGTAAATACCAAGGTGATTTGCCTACCTTAAACTAAGTGTTTCTACTAGGTTACAGATCGTATTTTGAAATCCTTTCTAATGTGTTTTTAAAAATGGATTAATGAAACAATCTGCATGGAAAATCAAATCACCGTCCACTATGAGAATCAAATACTGATTTCTATTGCTTGTATCTTTAGAAAAATGAGTGACTTATGCCTTTCGAGCTTGTGTTCAAGGCTCTTGAATAACTATTTATACCCAAAAAAGGGTATTGCATAACATATAGTATATATCGTTCTTAGTAGAAGAACATGAAGGTTACTTTTTTGACTTTCATAAGTAAATGCGGGAATCAATATGATTACTTTCAGGGTTTGCGGATGAATTAAGAAGCTCTCTCGTCTGATCTGGAAACTTGATAATAATTTCAATTAATATAATTTTCAAAATATTTGAAATAACGTATTTGTTGATTATTATACATAACTAATCAGCCCAAAATGAGTATCCAGCTATTATACGTCGAAGATAACCCCTCGGATGTTGCACTATTTACTTCCATATTAGACACAAGTAAGTTATTAGTAGATATCAGTGTCAATGACGACCTGTCTGAGATAAAGAAACGTTTGAAAAATGTACCAGACCTTATCGTTTCAGATTTCAATCTTCGAGGTTTTACAGGCATGGATATTTTGGAGTTGGCCAAGGATCTTTGCCCCGAAGTTCCCTTCATTTTTTTTACATCCACGCTTGGAGAGGAGAGAGCTGTAGAGCTTATTCGGCAGGGAGCGACAGATTTTGTACTAAAAGATAACATAGTTAAGATTCCCTTGGCAATAGAACGAGCTTATAATGAATCTCGTGCACGTCAGGAAAAACGACAGATCGAAAATCAGCTTTTACAAAAAAGCACCCTGCTGGATACGCTTTTCAATAGTCTAACCGATCTGGTTATGCAAACCAATAAATCAGGAGAAATCACTGAGGTAAACATGGCCTTTTGCCGTTTTTTTAAAACCACTCAGCAAAATGTTATCGGGAAAAAAGAAAGCAGCTTCATTACGAGCCCAGAGTCAAAGATTGCTGATGATAAGGCCAGATTAAATAAGGAACCCTCTCAGTTTGAGATAGATCAAATAGATGATAGCGGTAGACGGAGAATACTTGAGGTTGTAAAATCACCATTGCTAGAAGGAAATTCAGTTCAAGGTATCGTATCAATGATGCGAGACACGACGAGTAGAAGATTGCTGGAGGAATCCAAAGCGAAAGGAAATTACCTTCTTCAACAGGCTGAAAGTCAGACATGGTCAGGTAGCTTTGAGTTTGATGAGGAGAACGATATTCTTTCTATGTCTCCCAATTTTGTTAAACTTCTTAATCTCAGGACAGAGAAGAGTTTTATTTCTTATAAAAAATTCACCAGTTGTATCCACCCTGAAGATCTTCCTCTTTTCTCAGAAAAATTTGATAAAGCTATTTCTGATAAGGTTGATTTCGAACTGGAGCACAGATATATACCTTTAGGCCTAACTCATGGTCATAAATACTGTAAAACAGTTTTAAGACCTTACGCAGGTCAATCTGGTATTATTTTCTACGGGACTATTCAGGATACAACTGAGCGGCGTGAGACTAGTATTGCCCTACTCAATGTTCAAGAGGAAGAACGTGAGAGAATATCAAAAGAACTTCACGATAATGTCGGACAGAAACTTAGCGCGTCTAGTATGTTTATCGATTCAGGAGATAATATAGCGAAAGCTAAAGGACTTCTCGATGACGCTATTGCTGACATAAGAAGTCTATCAAGATTGCTTACGGCTTCTGTACTACAAGGTAATACCCTCGCTTCGGCATTCGAGTTTTTATTAGATAATACACCTAAGTCTGAGATAGTGTCTTTAAAGATGGATATTGATGAAGACCGACTACCTGAATTTATAGCCAACCAGCTCTACAGGATTGTGCAGGAAGCGCTCAATAATGCGCTCAAGTATAGTAACGCCGAAGAAATTATTCTTGAACTCTCTCAAGGAGAGCATATGTTTTCTCTCAACGTTTCAGACAATGGAGTGGGATTTGACCCCCATAAGACCAAATTCGGCAATGGAGTTAGAAATATGAAAGAACGAGTTAGGAACTGCAACGGAGAGTTTAATATAACCAGCGAACCAGAACAAGGAACCAAAATAGAAATTAAAATACCAATCCAAAATGAATAGCATATTATTAGTGGATGATCATCAAATGATAAGGGATGCGATCAAGGCCTATTTTGATAATAGTGAAGACTATATAATCTCGGGAGAAGTGAAAAATGGGATTGAAGCACTGAACAAACTAAAGGAATCAGACTATGACTTGGTTCTGACAGATATCAGTATGCCGGAGATGGATGGGTTAGAACTGATGAGTGAGATTCGTGCCCAGTATCCAGATCAAAAAGTTCTTGTTCTGAGTATGTTCAATGATAAGCTCAAGATTAAAAAAATGATTGAGTTAGGGGCAAACGGATATATTCTTAAGAACGCTTCAAAATCGGAAGTAGTAAAGGCTATATCAACTATTTTGAATGGTGAAAATTACTATTCGAAGGAGGTTTATGAAACTCTCATAGACAGTATCGCCAAACGAAACCCAAAAGAGAGGCTCACATTGGAAACTCCATTAAGCAATAGGGAGAAAGAGGTGCTGATTCTCATTGCAAACGAACTCACAAATCAGGAAATAGCGGACAAACTATTCATAAGCTCTAGAACCGTTGAGACCCATAAGCGAAACCTACTTGACAAAACAGGATGTAAGAATGTGGCTGGACTGGTAATGTATGCCGTCGAAAAAGAAATTATTTAACCATACTTTCAATAGAATAAGTTCATCAAATAAATCATATAAAACCTCCAGCTATGCCACAAGATAAGAAACCTCATCCTGCTGAAGATACTTGGACAGAAAGAGCTTTGTATAAAAGTGTTTTTGATAATGCCTCAATTGGAGTAGCTTTTGTAGGGAAAGATGGGCGACCTACTCATACGAATAGTACATTTCAGAATATCATCGGGTATAGCAATGAGGAACTATCTCAAATGAGTTTTCCTGAGTTCACGCATAAAGATGATATTGAAAAAGACCTTCATCTCTTTGAAAAACTGAAGGCAGGAGAGATCACTCACTACTGCATAGAGAAAAGGTACATTACAAAGTCACAAGGTACGACCTGGGTTGAGCTAAATGTTTCTATAGCATTTGAGGATAAAATTCTTGCTTTTGTAGTCGACATATCTGATCGAGTAAAGCTTAGAAATGATGTAGAAGATAGAGAAGGCAAATTCCAACAGCTTTACGAATCTATAGATCAGGGGATCGTAGATCAAGATGCGAAAGGACATATTATTAGCGCAAATAAGGCAGCACAGGACATATTGGGGTTATCATTGGATCAATTGAAAGGTGTTACTTCAACAGATCCAAGGTGGCGCGCCATACATGAAGATGGATCTGATTACCCTGGAGATACGCATCCCCCGATGATAGTATTGAAAACTGGAAAGCCTGTGAAGAACAAAATCATGGGAATCTATCACCCTATAGAAGATCGATATGTGTGGATCAAAATAAGCGGTTATCCAGTATTCAGCGGTACAGATAAGAAACCAATCAAAGTGTATTCTGTATTTACTGACATTACATCCGAATATGAGATGCAGAATGAGCTAAAAAAAAATATAGATAATCTTTTTGCGTCCAATCACAATCTTGTCGAAACTCAAAATCTTGCTCAGATCGGTAACTGGGAATATGATATGGCTTCAGGCAAATCAACACTTTCTCCACTAGTTCATAAGATATATGGAGTTCCCGTTGGGGAAGACATCCTGCCGGAGGAAGGGATTAGTTTTTTTCATGAAGAATCAAGGGATATAATAACAGAGGCTTATACTAAACTTCTGCAAGACGGGGTAGCCTATGATTTGGAATTAAAAGTTAAGTCGAGACAGGGGAAGGAAACCTGGGTAAGGACAATTGGTTATCCGATTTATGAAAAAGATAAAATTATTGGAGCGAGAGGACTTTTTCAAGACATTGATCTCAAGAAAAGAAATGAACTCGCACTCCGTGAAAAATCTAATAATCTGGAATCTCATCAAAGAAAAATCAACCTTGCGCAAGTGGCTGCAGGAGTTGGGATTTGGGATTGGAATATCATTGACAATGAACTGATTTGGGATGAACAAATGCATGCATTGTATGGAACAAGCAGAAACGATTTTTCTAATGATTTTGAGGCTTGGCAGAATGGCTTGCATCCTGATGACAAAGCAAAGGGAAGGGTTGAAATTCAGAATGCTCTTGATAATAAGAAGAAATTCGATACACTATTTCGGGTAATCAGGCCAAATGGGGAAATTCGTCAAATACGAGCTATCGCTGAAGTCATAAGAGATGCTGAAGGCAATCCTTGTGAAATGATAGGAGTGAATTGGGATGTAACAGAGGAGGTTCTAAGAAATGAAAAGCTGATAAAAAACGAGGAAAGACTTAGACAAGCTCAGTCCATAGCCAATATAGGGAATTTTGAATTTGACATAGTCAAAAATGACCTCAAGTGGTCTGATCAGATGTACGAAATTTTTGAACAATCTAGAGATGCATTTAATAACAATTACGAGGCATTTATGTCCATCATTCATCCTGATGATAGGCAAAAGGTCGACAATGATGTCAATGCTGCTATAGTTGAGAAGAGAGAGCATGATGTTGAACATCGAATTATTCTTTCCTCTGGAAAAGAAAAAGTAGTGCGTGAACGAGGTAGGATATATTATGATGATAACGACAAGCCTATTAGAATTCTAGGTACTACCCAAGACATCACCTCAGAACGAAATCTTCAAGATAAACTTCAGGAAAATCTGGAGTACCTGAAGGTGCTATCTGATTTAGCACTCAAAATGAACGACAAAGAATCTTTTGAGGATAAAATTAACGATGCGATTGCAGTCCTTGGAAAATCTACAGGTGTTAGTCGGGTCTATGTTTTTGAGAATTTTAACAAATCCCAAAATTGCAAAAACACTTTTGAGTGGTGCCAAAAGAGAGTTAAATCCAATAAGGCAAGTCTTCAAAACTTAAGTTACGAAGAGGATTTACCTTTATTCAAAGAGAGGCTTCTTAGAGATAGAAAAATAATCGTATCTGACTGTTCAGCAAAACAAAGCAACATGAGATCCCCACTCATATCGAATCAGGTTAAGTCTTTCATAGTATTTCCAATTTACATTGGAGACACTTTTCATGGATTCATAGGATTTAGTCAGCTAAGAAAAAAACGTGAGTGGACTGAATCTGAGCAAAATCTAGTTGAGACTGTATCGGGAATCGTAGCTAATGCTTACAAAGAAAAAAGAGCTGTGATGGCCCTTAAAGCAAGTGAACGGAAGTACAGATCCCTAGCAGAAATGATTTCTGACCCGTATGCAGTATATGATAAAAACTTGAAATATACTTTTTGGAATGAAGCTTCTGCTACTGAGACCGGCATTATAGCCGATGATGTTATTGGTAAAAATTATCGTGAGGTAGTAGGAATTCATCATAACGATGAATTTGAGGAAAAACTCAAGCTAGCCCTAAGAACAGGGAAGCAGTATAAAATGGTTTCTTCATACAACAACAAACATTTTAACTTACTTATCTATGGAGGCAATAAACAAGTGTCTGTAATTGCTCATGATGTAACAGCAGAGAAAAATGCAGAAAGAAAAATTAACGAACTCAATGCATCTCTTGAGTTCAAAGTGGAAGAGCGCACAGCTGAACTTAAGAAACTATCCAATCAGCTTATAGAGCAGAAGAGACTCCTCCAGGCCGTATTTGATAATACCAGCCTTTGTATTTTCATTAAAGATTTAGACGGGCGCTTCTTGATGTTAAATAAGGCCTTTAATCGAATGAACGGTATTAATGAAAAACCCATGTTAGGAGGAACAGCTTATGACTTTTTTTCCAATGAGGTAGCAGATAGATTTAGTGCAATGGATCGCAAGGTAGTGCAAGAACAAAGGGCGATTACGTTTGAAGAAGAGGAAGAAATTAAGGCTAACAATAAGAGCATAACCTTATTGACAACCAAATTTCCATTGTATGACGTGGATGGTAACCCGTATGCCGTATGCGGAATATCTTCTGATATAACAGAAACTAAAAGGCATCAGGAACGGTTGGTCGGTCAGGCCGAGGAATTGAGAATTTCCAATGATATTCTTCAGTATCAGCAAGAAAAACTTAAAAAAAGCGAAAACAAACTTAAGACTGCAAACGAAGAGCTCGAAAGCTTTAGCTACTCGGTTTCTCATGACCTGAGAGCTCCACTTAGAGCCTTGGAAGGCTTCTCAAAGTTACTTGTTTCGGAGTATTCTGAACAGTTAGATGAGCGAGCAAAGACCTGGTTCAATTTTATTATCGACAATACTCTTAAGATGGATACTCTGATCAACGATATTCTAGCTTTTTCTCGAATAGCTAGATCTGAAATAAATGTCCAACCTCTGGATATGCATCAACTTGTAAAGGGAATAATAGAAGAAGAATCAAAACAATATGAAGGCACTGATATCAATATTAAGATGAGCAAACTCCATTCTGCCTTAGGAGATCAAAAGGTTATTAGACAAGTCTGGGTCAACCTAATCTCCAATGCCTTCAAATATTCCTCTAAAAAGGAGACTATTGATGTCTCCATAAAAAGTTGGGAAGAGGAGTCCTTTTTTCACTATTCCATTGAAGACAAAGGTGCTGGATTTGATAGTAAATATTCCAATCAGCTTTTTAATGTTTTCCAAAGGCTCCACAAAGATGAAGATTTTAAAGGCACTGGAGTAGGCTTAGCCATCGTAAATAAGATAGTTTCCAAACATGGAGGAAGTATCTCTGGTACAGGAGAATTAGGGAAGGGAGCCCGGTTCGAATTTACTTTACCACAGAGCAATAAATCAACCGATAAATAAAATAAGTAGTTATGAAAAACTGGAAAGCAGAAATATTACTGGTAGAGGATAGGCACGAAGATGCCTACTTGACCCATTTTGCATTGGAGAAATCTGGATATGGAAATATGATCAATTGGGTTCAAGACGGGCAAGAAGCGTTGGATTACCTTTTATGCTCAGGAGCGTACGCAGAAAGAGATATAATACACCCTAAACTTATTTTGATGGATCTCAATATGCCCAAGATGAATGGCTTGGAGGCTTTGAAGTTGATTAAGCAAAACCCTAAGCTATCCATGATTCCGGTTGTTATGCTCACTACATCAGATCAGGATGTAGACAGGTTTCAGGCATATTCTGATCATGTTAATTCATATATAGTGAAACCAGTCGATAGTGATAAATTCAAAAAAGTGATTAGCGATATGGGAAATTATTGGATAGGCTACAATGTGCTAATTGATTAGATTCTTTTCAATTGATATATAAAATTAATTTTAATTCAATTTAAAAGCCTATTTTAACCGTTATACTATCAATTGATAGTATAACATTAGATTTTCAGTTAATAATTGATTTCATTTGTAGGAAGTTTCATAAGAAACTAGCTACTATGGAAATTTTGCTTGTAGAAGATCGTCCTGAAGATGTTGAGTTAACAAAGTTGGCATTAATGGCTAATGGTTTCAAAGGCAAGTTTCACCATGTTGAAGATGGTCAGGAAGCAATTGACTTTCTATTTGATGAAAACAATTTAGAACTTGCCCATAATTTGAACTTGATTTTACTTGATATCAACTTACCAAAACTAAGTGGATTCGAAGTTTTGAAAAGGATCAAAAACTCTAGTTTAAAACACGTTCCGGTAGTTATGCTGTCTACATCAGCTGAAAAGAAAGATGTCACAGAGGCTTATAGTAATTACGCAAATAGCTACACAGTTAAGCCAGTTGGTTTTTCTGATTTCCAACAGCTCATGTCAACTTTATCAGAATATTGGGTTGAGCACAATATCACACCTATACTTTCTTAGGTCACATCCTCGAAACTAGCACATATTAATAAATATGATGTGTTTAAGTGAATTACGTATCAAAAGTGCGATGAATACCTAAATATCGCAATCCTTATTTCCCGCTTACCAGGAGGTTTTGAACTCTTCATCTTTGCTATACAATAATTATTAAACCAATAGCAAAATGAAAAACTCACTGTTAATAATCTCAATTCTCCTGCTAATAGGAGTTAATACTGCCAAAGCACAGCGATCATTCATTTCCACCTATGTGGAGAAAACGCATGTTAGTCCAAAACAAGGCGTAAACTTAGGATTTGAGTTTAAGGGAGGTTTTGAAGTTGGCATGTTTTATCAGAAAGAATCTTCTGTGCTCGAAAACAGAGAATCTTCCAAGCCAAGATTCTATGAAAAAAAGTTTACAGGGATCTCTATCAGTGGTCCGGTACTCATAAGATCAGCCTACGACATCAAGCTAAACGTGAGAACAGGGATCTCTAATAATATCAATTTCGCAATTACACCAAGTATACTAGCCAACTGGAAGGTCTTAAGTAGGTTAGAGATAAATACGGGTTTGGGTATCAGAGCTTTCAAGCCCACTTATATTGTTGGAATAAGAATCCACTAAAATAATTATTTAATTCGTAAGGTCTTTAACAATAAAAATATGCCTAAAAATATACTACTTATAGATGATCATGTAATGATAAGAGAAGCAATCAAGCAGTTTCTCAAAGATACTCCCGAGTACGTCATCACCGCGGAGGCTGAAAACGGAAAACAAGCACTTGACCTGATCAAAAAGAGAAGTTTTGACTTAATAATAACAGACATAAATATGCCTGTTATGAGTGGAATCGAACTAATGGAAAACATTCGACTTAATTTTCCCAAGCAGCTGGTGCTGGTTATATCTATGCATGATGATGAGAACTCCGTGAAAAAAATGGTTGGACTAGGTGCTAGGGGGTATTTGTTGAAAAACTCAAAGAAAGAAATATTTATCAATGCCATAGAAGCGTTATTCAACGGAAAAAAATACTATCCAATAGAAATAAGGCAAAGACTTGAATCTATTATAAGAAAACAAAAAACAAGAAAACAAACATCTCGCGTCTTATCTCCGATAGAAGAAAAGGTTCTCCAAGTGATATGGGAAAATGAAGGGAAAAATATTGCGGCTGGACGATTGAGAATGACAATAAAGGAAGTAGATAATGTTTTGAATCAACTCTTCCTTAAAACCAACTGCAATAGTATCCCAGGGCTTACAGTATATGCTTTAGAACAAGGTCTGATTTAATTTATACGAAAAACTTAATCTAATTAAAATGAATATTTTACTAGTTGAAAATCAACCTGAAAGTGAGACTGTCACAAGGTCAGTTATATCAGCTCATAAGTTTCGCGGAGAACTTTACCACTTAACTACAGTTGAAAAAGCACTCCATTTTCTTTTTCATCCAGAAAACAATGCTTTTGTCAATAGCATAGGTCTTATATTGTTAGACATTGATTTGCCGAGATTAAATGGAATAAAGGTTTTACAAAAAATAAAAGAATCTCACTTAAAAGCGATTCCCACAGTAGTCCTGACTCATTCAAATGAAAAAGCACATGTTTCAATTGCATATAATAACTATGTCAACAGTTATATTAGGAGGCCAGACAGCATAGAAGCTTGGCAAGCGCTAATTTCTAAGCTAATGGAATATTGGACAACTCACAATATGGCACCATGCATGTGTTGATCATAATGATCAATTGAGCTTTTCCAAAAAAAAAGAATTCTATTTGGATTTAGATTAGTATTTGAAAAGAATTCTCAACTCAATTCCACTGGTTGAATTACCTACCTATTTATTCCATGCTTAGAAGTTATTAAAAACCATCAGAAATTTTTTAGAAGGACGGTAAATGAGAAAGTATTCTGAATATACGATACAATGGACAATTACGTCTTTCAGGGGAACTGGAGGAAAAAAGATTTATTATGTCAACTAAGCTGTTTTGGGTTATTAAGATTCCTCATCAAGCTGGTCAATTGTAAGTATCCACAGATTAATCAGTAATAACTGACTCGTATTGGTTAAGACTTACCTGGCCTTTCAAATTCCTTCTAAGTGTCAACTTAGAAGTGAGTCTGGTTATTCTCAGCGATCAATTAAGAGTTTCCATCTGAGCGTAGTATAAGATTCTGAATGAATCAAAACATATAAGTTTTGATTGTTTAAGTTTTTTACACAATCCGATAAATAACTTCATTTTTCATCATTCAACCCTGTTTAAAACAACTTTTCGTAAATCCCTATGCGTGTAACCCGTACCATAATCTGAGAAATCACCATTTTAACTAATACTGTTTATACCGTCATATAGAACCAGTTCTCGCAGCACCTTTGCTATATAATCGTTCACTAAAAGATAGAAAGATGAAAGCGACACTATTGATTATTCCGATCCTATTGCTGGCAACAACCTACAAAGTCAACGCGCAGCACTCATTTATCACCACCTATGTGGAAAAAACAAATGTGAGCCCTAAACAAGGAATCGAAACGGGGTACGAATTCAAATCAAAATTCGAAATTGGGTTATTTTATCAAACAGAATCAAACGCTCTTGATAACAGTGAAAAATCAAAGCCAAGATTCTATGAAAAAGAATTTACGGGATTTGTTTTTGCAGGACCACTTTTTATCAGAGATAGGTACTGTGTTAAAGCCAAGGTGAGAACAGGCGTATCCAACAGAACCAATTTTGCCATTACACCCAGTTTATCAGCCAGCTATAGACTCTTTCGGTACGTCGAGCTAAACTCCGGTGTTGGGATTCGAGCTTTTAAACCGACATACCTAGCTGGTCTCAGAATCTCCCTCTAATCAATTTTTAATAAAAAGTAAATCCTAAAAATAATAGATATGCTAAGCGCACTTACTTTCCCAAATAAATTTAAAAACGAACCAAAGGATTTCATTGAAATATATAACGAAGAAAATCTTTCCTTAAAATACATGAGCAAAAAGAATCTAGTATTTGTAAAAGGTAGATCTACACGCATTGATGTATCACCAGCATATTATCGCTTAATCAGACAGATGAAGATTCATTTCATGAATTCAGATCAGCTTACTTGCTACTTTCAATATACCGTAATCAATGCTTCTACTACCAAGTTACTCTTTAACTTTTTTAGAGAATTAGAGAAACTAATGAAATCAGGAAAAAAAATAGTTATCCATTGGGTAGTCAAAAACAACGATGACGATTTACTTTATATTGGGAATGAATTCAAAAACTTCTTCAATCTTGACTTTCAAGTGAATCACATGTAATTCTTTCCATATTTGATCTATTTGCAAATGATCAACTTAGATTTTTCGCATAACTCCTTAGGGATAATGAAGTACTCCGCAGCGAGTCGAGGAGGTATTAGTGCAAGTCCTGGGATGGCTTAATCGACTTCCATGAAACCGTATATATTACTTGTGCTGGCGCTCAATATACGCTCTTATCATTTCTACGTTCCCATATTGACATAATGGGCACTTGTCCAAAACTTGTCTACTCATAGTTTTTTCTTTACTTCAAGGTGTAAGTAGAAAACTTGAATTGCTGTTATACTTTTTATTATCTGAATGATTTTCTTTGGTGAGTATGTAGGTACGCTTTGTATTAGAAAATGGACATGATCTTCGTTAGAATCTATTTCTTCAAAAATAATCTCGTAATGTGACGATATCCTATTATAGACTCTCTTCAACTTATCCTCAACTTCTTCAGTAAAAACTTCACGACAATACTTTGCGGTGCAAACCAAATGATACAGAAGCGAACTCTTATGGATCAAGCGTAAAACCAGTGGAAGGACTTAAAATAATTCAATTACAAGGTTTTGTTGAAGGGTTGAGTTCTTGATATCAAGCCCATTTGTCTGATAGCACTTAAGCATTTCACCCCTCGATCTACACACTGAAGGTCATTCGCTGGCTGTGCGCCCATAAGGAATCTATCCTCTCATAGACGCCATACTGGCGTGACTATGATAATGAAAACAAAGCTGATTAATTATTCTGCTTCTGAAAACCTATGTATAGTGCAATCCCTCCCCAACAATATTGCTTGATCCACTCTTATTTTGACTCTTTAAAATATGGTTGTCTTCCATGTTAAAAGTTAAGCTCTTTATTTACGCAACATCCGATGCAAGCATTAGGAAATGCTCTTGATTAAAAAGGATCCAGTTTTGATAACTGATTTTTATTCATAGAGACCTGAAACTACGTGAAACACTTATTTGATTCAGGAAATCAACCATTTTGGCAAATAAGGCATATACGCTAACCTCATCATTCTCATTTAATGAGCTTTGAATATCTAAAAACTAAAGCTTAAGAAAATGAAAAAAATAATACTATTAGTGCTCGTCTTTATCATTTCACAAGAAGTGTTTGCTCAAGGATTAATGGCCAAAACCTATGTCGAAAAAACACAAGTAGGTCTCAAACATGGTACTGCTTTGGGAGTCTTATTTCCAAACAAAATAGAAGTTGGAGCTTTCTATCAAGAGCATGCTGGTTACGCTGAGAGCAATGAAAATATGCCAAGAATTTATGAAAAGAGTTTTGCAGGAATGTATCTTAGTTACCCTCTGAAATCTGCGAAAAGGGTCGGATTAGATCTTAATATTCGTACAGGAGCAGTTAACGGAGATTATTTCTCTATCACCCCATCTTTGTTAGGATATTATAGACCAATTAAGCTGATCACTATAGGTGGGGGAGTAGGGATAAGGTCGTTTAGTATGACACTGCAGTCTTCTATCTCAATTAATTTAACCGGAGGAAGATGAAAATAACAATTAGAACACCTGAACCTCGATACTTCATTTTCATCTTAATTTCACTTTTATTGTTTTTCGCTCACACGATGGATAAGAAAATACTAAAAGATCAAAATAAAGAGAATATGACAAATAAGAGTAATTCAGTACCTCAAATAGGTCATGTGAAAAATGAAGTTGAGTTACTTAGAAATATAAAAACTGAAAACCCTTAAAATAGATATAAGTAGAAGCCAAATCTTGAGTAATTAAATTGAACCAACTATGAATTCGTCATATCAAACCCAAGTAATAAGCCTCACAAGCACAACGAGTAAAGAACGATTTCCATTAGAAATAAAGTATACCGAACAGGACAATTTGATATGTGTAAAAGGTCGTTCTCTTGGAACGAACCTTAAGGAAAAATACTCACAACTTCTCACTGATATAAATTCCCACCTTCTTGCCCACAGAAGACTTTCGCTTCATTTCGCTTATGCAAAGTTTGATCTGAGTACTCTAGAATCATTCTATGGAATATTGAAGGTGCTGAAGCAACAAGTCTCCGAAGGAAAAATGGTAAAGATAATTTGGTATACCTCTCAATACGATACCGAAATGAGGGAGATTGGAAATTCCTTTAGCGAGCTTTGCATGCACTACGACTTAGAGTTTAAAATCAAGCTTGTTTGAGGTCTGCATTCTAATTTGAAGAAAGATGAAGTTCTTAGTAGGTGGTTTAGTAAAGCAAGGCTTTTGCGATTGACTAAATATTAAATTCCTTGAAGAGGGACGCGGAACCTGAGGCTCTTGGATAAGAACCACTAACCTGAAATATTGCTGATCAGTTTTAGTCGGGTGGTTTTAGGTAAAACTTAGGGAACAAGTACACAATCTCTCCACAGATTTTACACCTGATCCTATTTATGTTATTCGAAAGATTCATTTGTATTATTACATATAAGTAATTGACTTATATGTAATAATCTAACAATAGATAAATATTATATTCTTAGAAAGCTTACAATCATTTTGAAAAAAATAATTGCAAAGAGAGAATTATGCACGAAATGCTGAGAAAATAAACATCTGGTTTTTTGTTTTTTTGCTCGTTTGACTTAGCTACGAATTGATACTTTTATGGAGGCTTGTTAATTACATCATTGTCAACAGTTGTTTATTTGGGTTGCGACTTTTGTAATGATCCCGACAAAATGTTATTTCGCTTTCACGAAAAATATATATTTAGTCCTATCCAATCACTTTAGTACTTTATCAAGACTTATTGTGATATTTTCGCTTTCATCGTGCTAATCAGGTCATTCATCTAAATAATTAAAAATCGACATGGTAAGACATTTATATTTGTTAACGTATGCTATGAGTAAATATTTCCTGCTATTTCAACCTGGCAGATTTTATTTAAAAAGTAAAAATTAGCCAAGAATGAATTGTTTCCGCCAGAACAAATCAACTCATCTACCCTTGAGTATAAATTGGGTTAAAATCAGGTCGTCTCTTTTCTTTAGCATTCTTTTTGAAGTTTCAAGAACAATGCACGTCTCGTTGGGAAAAGGTTTTGAAACACCGTCTTTCATTCATTGCAAGCTTTTTTTCTTAAGTCTTGGTAAATCATAGAATTCATATGCTTTTTCATTTAAGCCAACATCTTTTTAGGTTATTGAACTCGATTATGAATTTTTTAGCTAAACGTTTTTTGATGCAAAAGACGGCAGTTGTTTTATTGGCTTTTCTGTTTTGTCAATTCTCTCTACATGCTCAAACAATTTCAGGTACTGTAAATGAGTATGCAGCTGTAAGCAACAGTAGTGGAAGTGTTGTAACAGTAACAAATGCAGGAGATATAGCCGGGTGGACTTCAGGAGATAAAATTCTTCTCATTCAAATAAAAGGAACAGTAATAGATGAAACAAATACATCTGCTTACGGAGATATTTTAAGTTTTGATGGAGCTGGAAACTACGAATTCAATACGATTAGCTCTGTAAGCGGCAATTTGATAACGCTGGACGTACCTACCTGTAAAACTTATTTATATGATATTCATCCAGTGCAGGTGATTAGAGTTCCTGTCTATACAGATGTGACGGTCAATGGGGACATCACTGGTCAGGCATGGAATGGAACTACTGGAGGAGTGATTGCATTGGAAGTTTCGGGTACATTGACCTTAAGTGCCAATATAGATGCAAGTGGAATTGGTTTTAGAGGAGGAGATGAGTCTAGTTCATCTACGGCAGCAACAGTTGATTTATATGTTTGTGATATTGCGGATGGACGAGGAGGAATAAAAGGAGAGGGAATTATTGAGATTCCGGATGCAGCTTGCCGAGGAAAGCTAGCAAATGGTGGTGGTGGTGGAAATGATCACAACTCAGGAGGTGGAGGCGGAGGAAACTATGGCACTGGAGGGCTTGGAGGAGACGGCTGGCCCACAGAAACAGGAGAAGGAGGCGTTGGAGGAATAAGCCTTATTGAGTATTATACAGAAGGACTACCCAGACTTTTTCTTGGTGGTGGTGGAGGTGGTGGACACCAAAACAACGGTGCGACAGCTCCTGGAAGCGATGGAGGAGGAATTATTTTCCTTACTGCTGGCACACTTAATGTTACAAGTACCTACACTATTACTGCCGCATCGCCAGATGCCACAGATATAGCGATCAATGATGGTGCGGGAGGAGGTGGAGCAGGTGGCTCAATTCTGTTGAACATTGATAACTATACCAACCCTGCTAATCTTTCAATTGATGCTTCAGGTGGAGACGGGGCTTCTTTGACAACTGCTGCAGGTCATGGACCTGGAGGAGGAGGAGGAGGAGGATTCATCTTCTCCAACATTACATTACCAGGAGGAATTACCACTGATCTTACAGGAGGCCAACCGGGAATTTTTACATCTACAGGAACAGACCCTACTTCAGGTACATCAAGAAATGCAGCAGCAGGTGACCCTGGTTCCATTTTGCAGGGTAATTTAATTGTTCAGGTCTGTTCCAGTCCACCAGCTTTGGACTTAAATACGGCAGTAGGAGGAGATGATAATGCCTTTACATTTACTGAAGGCGATGCTGCAACTGGCATTGCAACAAATGGAAATGTGGATGTTGTCGATTCCGATGATGTCAATCTTGAATATGCTCAAATTACACTTCTGAATCCTCAGGATGCAACTTCTGAAAACCTGAGTGTCGCAGATGCAGCTAATATTCAGTCCACATATGGAATATCTGTCTCTATATCAGTAGATGGATACACTGCCGACTTATTAGGATCGGCCTCATTAGCTGATTACGAAACTGTACTTTCTATGATCAGGTATTTCAATAATTCTGTATCCCCCACAGTGTTGGATAGGAATATTCAGGTTGTTGTTGATGATGGAGGAGCCACAGATACAGCTACAGCTGTTGTTACTATTATTTCTGTAAACACAGCTCCAAGTTTGGATTTAGACGGCTCTGTTTCAGGAAATGACTTTAGTACTACCTTTCAAAAATCTGGTTCAGCTTCACCAATTGCGGATGCTGATAATGCTATTTCAGATACGGATGATACCAATATTGAAAGTGCAACTATAACATTGACAAACCGACTCAATGGCTCAAACGAGACTTTAAGTGTTAGTGGTACACTTCCTTCAGGTATTACGGTTACTAATAGCTATGACAATATTGATGGAATCATCGAAATATCAGGATCGGCCAGTATATCTGATTATCAAACCGCAATCAATCAGATTGTTTATGAAAATGTTTCCACAAACCCAAATAATAGTGATCGCATTATAACCTTAACCGTTTCGGATGGAGACTTAAGTAGCAATACAGTAACCACTACTATGTCAATAAAATTTCCGCCAACACTAACAGCAATTGGCCCGGTTGAAACGACGCTTGAAGAAAACGAGGTAGAAATTGATTTTCTGGAAATATCTAACAATGCAGATGAATCCGATGCTGATGGAAGTGTTACAGCCTTTGTAGTGCAAAGCGTTTTAGGAGGAGGCTCTTTGAGGATCGGAGCAACAGAAGCTTCGGCGGCAGCATTCGCATCTGGAACCAACGATGTGATTAGCACCGCTCTTGGTCTAAAAGCATTTTGGACGCCAGCTCTCAATGAGAGTGGAACTTTAGGAGCATTTACAGTACTAGCTCGTGACAATGAAGATTTTGAGTCAGATACTCCCGTTACGGTTCCTGTTATTGTTACTGAAGTCAATGACCTTCCTGTAGCAGGTAATGATTCAGGAAGCACGAATCAAGCAACCACTGTGATAATTTCTGATATTTCTTCTGATGATACAGATGTTGATGGCACGGTTGACCAATCATCGGTTGTATTGATTGATCCATCTAACAACCTAAATACCGGAGCGTTAAATACTCCTCTAGTAATCTCTGGAGTAGGAACTTTCACAATTGATGTAGACGCAAATCTCACATTTGAGCCAGAGAGTGCATATACTGGAAATGCGATTGTTAATTACACAGTAAAAGATGATATAGGAGGAGAGTCAAATGAAGCAATGGTTACAATTACGGTCACTGGAAATACTGCGCCGACTGTTGACCTTGATGGAAATGATGATTCAGGTATTACTGGAAATGACTTGACACAATCAGTTTTGGATGCAAGCGCAGGTACAATCGTTGTGGATGATGATGTAACAATTACAGATGCAACAGATACTCAAATGGAGTCCGTTACGATTACACTTACCAACAGACCTGATGGTATTAATGAGTCTCTTTATGTAGATGGAACTTTGCCTCCAGGAGTAACAGTAACGGATCCCTATTCGAATGCAGACGGTATTTTGGTGATAAGTGGTATTGCTGATATAGAAGATTATCAGAATATTCTAAAAATCATTAAGTATATCGATACGGCCACCGTTGCTGACGTTACAGACAGAGTTATAACCGTAACAGTTAACGATGGTACTTTGAATAGTACAGTAGCTACTTCAACACTAAAAATAGGTTGCGGGAACTTCACACTACTTGATTTTAGAGCACCTACTTTAGAAACAAATGTTGCAGGTACAATTGGGGATATATATAGGTTTGATGATGTAGCTACAGGCTTGGATGCTCGGGTAGAAATCACAGGGCTTGTCAACGCGACACTTACCGACATAGACGATGATTCTGGAAATATTGAAACATTAAGACCTTTTCTTACTGCGACCGATGCTACAAGCGATATGTATATCGATTTAAAGATTACGATTATTGATGCTACCACATCTTTAGCGGTACCGCTCGGAGATGTTTCCATAGTTGGAGGAGACGTAGACGGGATTAATGGAACCAGAGATTTTATGGGTGTAAAAGACAGCCCAGGAATCACTATTGAGAATACAAATAACCTTAACCGGGATTTTGAAGATAATTTCACAACGTTCACCTCTTCTAATAACAATGACGTAAACCCTGGAGATGCAGATGAGCCTTTGCATACTGTATATTCAGTGTTTAAGAATGCAAGTACTTATGAAGTAAGAGGAGGATCGAAGCAGCTTGCAGGAGGAGGAGGAAATGACGGAACCAGAGTTGTAGAGTTCAATTTGGCGAACGCTTGTTATTTTGAAAGCTATGCTGACCCAAGAACAACACCTAGTAGTGCTGGTAAGACAATCGTACTCAATGAGGATGAGAGCTTCAACTTCAATGATGTTGATTTCTCATTTGAAGACCCAGATGGAAATGCTTTTGATGCGGTAATCATTCGAGAGCTTCCTGTAAGTGGTACACTATTTTATAATGGTGGGGCGGCAGCAATTGATACAGAATACACTGACAAGACACTTTTTACCTTCACTCCCGGGCTTAACGAAAATGGGAATCCTTATGCGGAATTCATTTTTCAGGTAAAAGATGATTCTGGTCATCCGGAAACAGAATTTTCTGCTCAGAGAGATACAATCGCTTTTAAAGTACTTGCTGTAAATGATGTCCCAGTGGCTACCAACGATACTTATTCGATTTCTGAAGGAGGAACACTTACAGTCAATGATGCTGATGGTACTACAACAGGAGGAGATTCGACAGATGATGGAGTAGGAGTGAATGACTCAGATGCTGATGGTGATAACCTCACTATTGAGTTGGTAACAGCTCCTTTGTATAATGGAACTTCGTTTACATTGAATAGCGATGGGACTTTTATTTATACTCACGATGGGTCAGAGAATTTTACAGATACGTTTACCTACAAAGTCACTGATCCAGACGGAGAGTCATCCATTGCTACAGTCACAATTAACATTTCACCAGTCAACGATCCTCCAACGATAGATCTTGACGGAGACAACAGTTCTGGCGCCACTGCATTTGATTATTTCACTTCCTTTCAAGAAGGCGGAGCAGCGGTTGCGATATCAGATACTGATATATTAATCTCTGATGGAGATTTAAGCGACGATATAGAAAGTGTCACTATTATTTTGACAAACAGACCTGACGGAGCGAATGAAACACTTTCAGTATCCGGCACACTGCCAGGTAGTCTTGTAGTATCTGATATCTATGACAATGCAGATGGGCAACTGGTTATTAGTGGAACAGGTACTCCTGCGGAATATCAACAAGCAATACAATTGGTTGTTTATCAGAATGCTGGAGTCGGTCCGGACGTAGCAGATAGAAATGTAACCATCGTTGTTACTGATGGTGATGATGATAGCAATACTGCTACTGCAAATATTGTAGTTAGCCCAGCTGATGATTTTGATAATGATGGTATCAAGGATATCAACGACTTAGATGACGACAATGATGGTATCCCTGATAGTCAGGAATTCTGTTCAGACGGAGGTTTTGCATGCTTACCAGGAGGTTTAGATCCAAGTGGAGATGCTGATGGAGATGGTATTTCCAATTATCAGGATGCGGATGATGTTAATTTCACAAACGGATGCACAGATAACGGAAGCGGTGTTTGTGTGAGTTTAGTAGCCGCATACGATCCCGATGGAGACCAAATTCCTAATCACAAAGATTATAACTCTGATGGAGATAACTGTTCAGATGCAGATGAATCAGGTCATGGAGAGGTAGTATTGACAGGAGGTGTAATTACAGGTCCATATGGAGCGAATGGTTTAGCTAATAGAGTTGAGACTTTTGATGAGTCAGGAAATGTAGATTATACCATTTCGGAGAAAGTCGCAGGGACTTACAATGCACAAAGCGCAACTTGTGATCAGTGTGTTCCTGCTCTGGATTTGGATGCTGATAATAGTAGTGGGGCAGTAGCAGATACAGATTTTAATACTTCTTTCACAGAAGGGGATGTCAATGTCAGTATTGCTGATGTGGATACTGATATCACGGATATCAATGATGTGAACATCACACAAGCAATCATTGTATTGACTAACCGCCCTGATGGAACAGACGAATCATTGAGTGTTTCAGGTACGCTACCTCCAGGTATTAGTATTATTGATGCATATAATAATAATGATGGCCAACTGGTGTTGTCAGGGTCTGCAGCGATCTCAAGTTATGAAGCTGCCATTGAGCAAATCGTGTATAACAACAGTTCAAGTGCTCCTGATTTAACAACAAGACAAGTGACCGTAATTGTCTATGATAGTGAAAATGCAAGTAATACTGCAACAGCTTTTATTGGAATAACAGCTCAAAACAGTGATCCAGTTGCAGCGGGAGATACCAATGCTGCAACAGAAGGAACTGTCTCTATTGGTGATACAGATGGGAGTGGGACATTGATAGTCAATGATACCGACGCAGATGGAGATGGCTTAACAGTTTCATCAATCAATGGAGTTACGAATACTTCGACGGATATCACTGGTACTTACGGAACATTAAATTGGGAAGCTGACGGTACGTATACTTATACGTTGGATAACAGTGCAACAAATGGGCTGGCTTTTAGCGAAACCGTTACAGATACATTTACATACACTGTCTCTGACGGTTCAGGTACTGATACAGAAACACTTATAATAACAATTACGGGTACCAATGATAATCCCGTAGCTGTTGATGATACCAATCAGATTACCTCAGACGGAGCTACGCTATCCAGTATTACTGAAACAGACGGTAGTGGTACATTATTAGTTAATGATTCAGATGTAGATGGAGACAATTTGAATGTAGCAAGTGTTACAAGTGTCAATGTTCCTGCAAATACGTCAAATGATCCAGGTACTCCTGTAGCTGGACAATACGGAACATTAACCTGGAACAATGATGGTACCTACACCTATACTTTCACCAGCCCGCCAACTATTATGCTGGGAATGCCACTCACGGAGGTTTTTACCTATCAAAGCTCTGACGCCAATGCTTCAGTGGCAGCTACGCTAACAATTACCATTGTTGATGATTCCAGAGAAATCAATATTGCAGTTGTAGACGGTAGCGGAACAGAAGGAAGTGACAATGCCATTCAATTCAATATTGCCCTTTCCGGAGGAGACAATGATAGTGGAGGAGCCATTACTGTATTTTATACGATTTCTGGTACTTCGACCAATGGTGATGATTATACCACTTTATCCGGTTCTGCCGACCTTCCTACAGGAGCAAGTTCGAATATCAATGTAGATGTTGTAGTTACTGACGATGCAATTGTGGAGTGCGGAACAGAAACACTTATTCTAACCCTTTCACCTACATCACCAATTACAATTGGTACAAATAACAGTGCTTCTGCTACTATCGCCGATAATGAAACAATTTCGCCCAATGTCTCTGTAGCCAATGTTTGTTCCGGAGAAGATATTCAGGTTCAGGTTACGAACCTTACCAATCTTCCTGACGGTTTATATGACATAGCATATAATATTGATGGAGGAGGCACTGCTACAGCAAGTGATGTTAGTGTTTCAGGTGAAGCAGCCGCATTTACAGTAAGTGGATTAGCAGATGGACTTAACCAAACATTAAATATTACAGGTGTTTGTGATAAGACAGTCTCAGCTTCTAATACTACATTCGATGTTACTACTCCATCCAGTGCTTCAGCAATAACTGGAACGACAGAAATTTGCGCAGGCGAATCAACGAACCTTGTTGTCAATATAACTGGTGGGACAAGTCCTTATACAGTTGCTTTGAGTGATGGAACCACAATTAATAGTTATACAACAGGAAGTAATATTGCTGTTATGCCAACAGTTACTACAGCCTATACTGTGGTAAGCATTACAGATACAAACGGTTGCGTAGGTTCAGGAAATACTGGTACAGCAACTGTGACGGTTAACAATGGATCTACTGCTGCAACAATTAATGGAGCTACTACCATTTGTGAGGGAACGAGTACAAATCTTACAGTAAATATTACTGGCGGTACATCTCCGTATACTGTTCAATTGAGTTATGGCTCTACTATAAATAGCTATGTTAGTGGTACAGCTATTCCAGTTAGCCCTACCACGACTACCGCGTATACCATAACAAGCATTGTGGATTCAAAAGGCTGTACAGGAACGGGAAATACAGCTACAGCAACAGTTACCATTGTACCAATTCCGACTATTGACTCATCTGTTGGAAACAGCCCAACAACATTTGGAGGAAGTGATGGATCCATTTCTTTGACATTTTCAGGAGTACCAGATGGAACGTATAATCTGACCTACGATGGAGGTACTTTTTCTAATATTAATATAGAATCTGGGGCGGTTACAATTTCAGGATTAGTTCCAGGTGATTACAATAATATTGCAGTTTCTGGAAGTGCCTGTCCATCTGTTGACGATATTGATGTGACAATAGCACAGTCAGCCACATTAAGCATTGCTCAAACTACAGATGGAGCTGAAAATGATTCAGGAAGTACAACCCCAGCTACATTCACAGTTTCTCTTGATAAAACGAATGAAACGGGTAGCCCAATAACAGTAAACTATAGCTTTACAGGAGGTACAGCTACTTCGGGTACAGATTATAACAATGGAACTACAAGTGTTAATATATTAAATAACACAAGCAGCGCAATTATCACCGTTCCTGTAAACGAAGATGCAGTGGATGAAGCTACAGAGACTATCCAGGTTACAATTTCTGGAGCAGGTTTACCAACTGGAATTTCATTAGGTACAAGTTCAGCTATTGCTGCTATTGGGGATGATGATACTGCTGAGATTACGATCAGTGATGATACCAAGGCAGAAGGCACAGCCTTAGTGTTCACCGTAACCCTATCCAATGCGAGCGATACCGACATAGACATACCATACACGACCAATGACGGTAGTGCAACTACCGGCGACAGTGACTATACCGACAATGACAATACGCTTACGATCAGTGCAGGCGATGTAACCGGCACGATCACCGTAGTTACCGGAAACGA
>JAGDZQ010000019.1:0-165159 GCA_049115715.1 Cyclobacteriaceae bacterium | reverse complement strand
CGATCGAGAGTGGCCTACTTCATAGATTTATACGTTCTCATAAGTCCCAATGCCGCAAGGATGATTCCGACAATCAAGGTTGCATAATATACTCCCTCACTCATGGTGTAAGAGCCTGACACTTCATTCGAAATAATCTTTCCCAACCCAGCTTTTGGAGAGTGAGATATTGCCCAGTAGATCACAAATGCACCTACGCCAATTAGAACTAATCCTCTTACAAGTCCGCTTTTCATAATGCTATTTTTACAGAAAGTTACTCAAAAAGATTATTGAGCAATCCACATATTGTTTTCATTGATGGCATCAGCCCCATTGAGTGTTTTTAGTTCTATGGATTTGATCTTCTTATCTGACTCGATTTGGCTGTCGGTTTCAGTAGCACTTTTCCAAACCAACGGGCTGACTTTTTTGATATCGAAACTGTCATCTTCAAACAAGATTTTGATTTCGATCGCAATTGGACGGCCTCCTATATTCTCAATTGTCAATGTTCCATTTTCAAAGCTTTTGATACCGACATCCGGATAACCCCAATCAAAGTACCATGCTTTCCAAAACCAAGTCAAATCCATTCCCGATACGTTGTTAAACGTAAAAAAGAAATCATACGGAGTAGGATGCTTATATTTCCACCTATCCATGTAGACCTTCATACATTTATCAAACACGTCTTTGCCCAATAGGTGAAGAAGCGCATGATAGGACTGTGAAGCAATATCATATGAGTTGATTCCATAGCTCTTGGGTATGGTATAAGTCTCAACCATAAGAGGAGGGTTCTTTGAGGTTGCGAATCTTGAGCGATCACGGTACGACTCCAAATTGATATCTGTAAAATAATCCTCGGAGAATTCGGCCATACCCTCATCCATCCAGGCGTATCTTTTTTCATTGATTCCCATTAGAAATGGAAAGTACATGTGCATCATCTCATGAAAGGTCAATAGTTTATTCGCCTCATAGTTGGAATAGGCTATCCCTTCGGTAGAATAGTCTTCTCTGGCTTGATCATTACACATTCCAGGAAACTCCATTCCGCCACCATATTCCCCGTTGAACGCCACAAAGTGATGGAAAGGAAACTCGTATATGGGAAACTCATTGTGAAAGGATTGCAAGGCTTCTTTCTCAATAGCCAATACATCGCTGAAAGTTGCATTTCTTGGCGGATAAGCAGAGTTGAGAAAGTAACTTCCAAATTGATCTTCATAGGAAGACGCTTCCCATAAATAGTGATCTGAAAATGCGAAAGTAAAATCAGGGAAATTGTCAACCTCATATTTCCAGGTTGTGCTATTCATTTTCAAACCCTTTCTTATGTCCTTTTTGGTAACAATCGCAGTGTTTTCACCACTTTCCTCAGCCACCTTTAGTCGATCCAATATTTTCTGAGGATATACTTCCGAAGCGTTGGTCGGAGCATCAGAAGCCCAGATTATAAAGTTTTCTGGAATTTGAATTTCTACCTTGAAATCTGATGCATCATGGTAAAACTCTGCCTTACCATCAAAATCAATCATGTCCCACCCGAACACATCATCATACACGGCCATTTCCGGGTACCAATATGCGACCAACATGCTAGATTCATCAAAGGCTCCATCCCGATCTACTTCTTCAGGGATAGTAATGGACCAATCTATTTCTATTTCCAATGAGTCGCCTTGTGTCAAAGGATTGTTCCCGATGTAAACTCCATAGTGCGTTTCTGAATACCGAACCCTACTTCTGTCCTCAGTATCGAGAGATTCGCCATCTACTTTTAGTTTTTTGATGATCATCCCTTCATCGTACAAATTTTTGTATGCATGAAAACCAACTGATATCAGCGGCTCAGGAAAATTGTGGAAATAGGTGATTTTGGCTGATCCGCTAAGCTGTCTTGTTTTCGGCGAAACAGAGGCTTTGATATCATATTTTGCCCTGTTCTGATAATACGATTTTGATACCGACCCATCCCAAGAGCGTGTGCCTTTTTCATAGGCTGTCCTTATCTCAATAGGCATATAGAGGCCTTTTTGTCCAATTGCTGAAGATAGTTGCAGCAAGGAGAGAGAGATAAAAAGGAACTGTTTTTTAGATTTTGATAGCATAAAAGTTGAATCTCAATTGTACGAAGATTCAATTTAATATGCAGTTTTTAGAATTTTGCCTAAGGCTTTTTGATCAGTCTATTTTCAATGTGAACGGTAATTCTTGAAGTATCTCGCCATTCACCTGAATCGCTATTTTATGTTCTCCGGAGTAATACTTTCTAGTAGATATGGGAATTATCGCGTGTTGCTTCTCTATTTTTCTTCTTCCCTTTCCTTCGATCTTATAAGAGCCAATTTTAAATACCTTTGGAGAGAGCGTACCATTCGCTTTTTGGTGAAAGACGACATAATCTACCAAAAACTGTGCATCCTTTTTAGTGGGGTTAGTTAGTTCAAAACTAAACCTGAATTTGTCGCCAAATGTGACATTACTTGGAGCTTCAAAGTCTTCGATTTTTGCTTCCACCTTTTCGAAACCCAGAATGGATAGCGCTCCGGTATTCCCATCCTTTACCAAACTTCTGAGTGCTTGTTTGACAATCCAGCTTCGGTCTTTTGAGGCATTGAGATTCCATGCGCTCATCAGTTCAACTACTACATCAGGATGATCCTTTGAAATATCATTCAGATTGTTAGCAACACTTTTTCTTACATACAATTCTGGGTCATCTTTTAGGTTTTCTAGAATTAGAATAACCTGACTGGCGTCTTTTTTGAATTTGGGTAGGGCGGGAGCCCAGGGGAGTCTTGGTCTGGACCCCTCGCTAGCAAGTCTCCTGACGTGTAAGTTTTCGTGCTTGGACCATGCCCTCATTTTTTTCATTGTTATCTCTTCGTGCTCCAAAATGAAAGGTCGAATGGCGAATTCTGCACTTCCGATTTGGGTAAAGAGCTCCAATGCTTCAAGCGAAACCTCTGGGTGCTCTAACCCATGATCCATTACATATTCGGAAAACAACATTCCGTCAAAACCTGAAAAATGATCACATATTTTCATCAGGATTTTAAGAGCATCTTCATATTGGCTTGGCAAACATTTCCCCAGAGACAAGCTCGCATGCTTAAGTCTTTGTTTCAACTCAATTGATTCCCAGTCATTATCATAAAGCAACCCAAAGAATTTTTCGGAACTCCATGAGCTATCCTCGCTCGTGATTTTTGAACTGAGAGTTTCGAAAAAAGGACGCTGAAAGAACTGATTTTTAAGTGGCTCAGCCATGATTCATTAATTTAAGATTTGATGTAATGAAGAAGGATAACTCCCGATTTGTAGGTTTTGCAATTGATCAGTTTAAGATCCTGTTTGATATGGTTCTTAGAAAAAAGCGGAATTCCATTTCCTAAGATTATAGGCATGACAAAAACCATATATTCATCAATCAAGCCCATATTATGAATCAGGGTATTCGCTTCTGCTCCACCGATGAGCCAAATATCTTTTCCCTCTTTCTGTTTCAGGTCAGAGATCTTTTCCTTGATGTTAGATGATACATAAGTAACATGCTCGTCTTTTTCCAGCGAAGTATCTTTAGTCAAAACGTAGTTCTCCATCTCGGCATAAGGAAATGGCGTAGGGAAGGAGAGCACCTGTTGATAGGTGCTGTTTCCCATAATCGTGGTATCAATAGATTCGATTAAGTCATGATACTCATAGCTTTCATTCTCAGGGTTTGGGATTTTGTCAAGCCAATCTACATTTCCGTTTTCATCAGCTATTTTGCCATCGAGACTTATAGCGATATAAAGCTTTACCTTTCTCATTTCACTTGATATCTTAAGATTGTCTTTTTCTTTTCTTCAGCAACTTTTCTAGGGTCTGAGATATAAATTTCCTTGTGATATCCAGTCACTGACAGATTTTCTGATTGAATCAGATCAAACACTTTTTTCAACGAAGTTTGCTCCTGTTCCCACGAGCCAATATGCATTATTTGAACACATTTTCCCTCATTGATTAATTCAAATTTTATTCTTGAGGTGACATCAAAGAGCTCTGGTTTTTTGCTTTTCGCACTTTCGAGTGCTCTGAAGAAGTGGTCTGCCTCTACAAAGTCAGGCATACGAAAGAGAATCTTCCACCGCCACTCGTTTCTTGAGGCATTTACAAATTCATGTTGATTTTCTAATCCTCCGTCTATGTACCAGTGACATTCCATTTTAGGGACAACAAAGTCATTGTCTTCCCCTTTGCATAAAAATTTCACACCATAAGCCACACCATACATTGCTTCGATTGCATTGAGAAACGAAACATGCTCCGGTGCGCTCTTTCCTTCTAAAGATAAATAATAGTAAGTGTCAAAATCTTTGATCTCAGGTTGTAGATCTGCGTTGTAATAATTTGGGTCGATTTTGATTAGATCGATTTTACTTAGCGTTGCTTCCATCTTTTTTTTATTTGGTTTTGATAGTTCAAAAAAAAGATGGAAAGTGACAGCCCTGTGTCACTGGTTTTCTATCGAGACCAAATATTTTTCATGATGCTCAGCAGCCTCTTGCGAATACTTAGCTACCATTTCCTGCAATTCACCTGGTGACACGATTGTAGCTTCTTTGGAAAAGCTAATTACCCAGCGGGCAATAAAATCATACTGAGGAGTAATAAACTTCATTTCTATTCCATCGGCGACCTCTTTTTCCTCAATAAACCCATAATAGTATTTTTGATCCTGAATAAATCGAGCTGCATATTTGGAGAATATGATGGTAGCCTCTTTTGCATCCGTTCCTCCTAGCATGCCATGAGTGAAACTTGAAAAATCCGGATGATTTTTAGGGTCAAATTCTTCTGTAGTAATATCCAATTTTTGAATGCGATCCGTTCTGAAATCCCGCATATCCTTTCTTAGTTGACAATATCCAATCATGTGCCATCGGTTGGAGTAATAAACCAACCCCAATGGATTCACTTTTCTGGAAGTTACCTTGTCATTGTAGTTAGAATAATAAGAGATTGAGATCACCTTTTTAGTCGCAAGAGCAAGCTGAATATTCGATATTTGAGAATCTGGAAACCCGTGCATAGAATTAGATCGAGATCCAAGGATTTGAATGCAATCGTCTAAGGTTTCTACGTAATTCCGATCGGAATGCCTCAGAACAGCCCTGACCTTTAGCATAGCTTCGTCAACCAATTTGTTGGTTTCAGAGTCCGCATTTTGGGCGATAAGCTTAGCGCCAATGAGAAGTGCTGCTGCTTCTTCCCTATTGAAAACTACAGGAGGTAGATGGTAACCCTCCACGATAAAGTAGCCATCTCCTGCGTTGCCACCTATTGGAACTCCCGTTTCCAGTAAAGACTTTATATCTCTAAAAATTGTTCTACGACCGATTTCAAACCTATTCTCCAACTCCGCGAGCGTAACACGCGATTTTCCTTGCAAATGCACCAATATGGCCGTAAGTCTATCAATTCGATTCATGAGTTTAAATTTAGTTTTTAATCTAATTCTACTTAGCCAAATTGAAACTGTTGTTACAGAAGTTTGTCAAAATGCAGCACCGGCGGGGCTTTTGATATCCAGGGCACGTTTGGGCAACCCAATATTTTTGACAGGAAGCATCAACTTAGTAAAATAGGGTAAAATCAAAACTTTATCCTTTCAATTTTGAACTTTTCAAAATATAAGTCGTCGCATCTGAATTCCGTGGCTTACTTTTGCGCCAATTTGGACTAAAGAAAACCATCATATCCTCATGCCGAAAGACTCCAGTATCAAATCTGTACTAATTATAGGAAGCGGACCCATCATTATAGGACAAGCTTGTGAATTCGATTATTCAGGCTCGCAAGCCTCCAGATCCCTTAGAGAAGAAGGTATTGAAGTCACGCTTATAAATAGCAATCCTGCTACGATCATGACTGATCCGGTTACTGCGGATAATGTCTATCTGAAGCCTTTGACCAAAAAGTCAATTAAGGAGATTCTTGAAAAACACCAAATCGACGCTGTACTACCAACTATGGGAGGGCAGACGGCACTTAATCTTGCTATAGACTGTGACAAAGCAGGCATATGGGACAAGTACGGTGTGAAAATGATTGGTGTTGACATAGGTGCTATTGAGACCACAGAAGATAGGGAGAAATTCCGTTTGAAAATGAAGGAAATCGGAGTTGGGGTTTGCACTGGAGAAACGGCCACTTCATTTCTCAAAGGAAAAGAAATCGCTCAGGAGATAGGGTTTCCTCTTGTGATTCGTCCATCATACACTTTGGGTGGATATGGAGGAGGATTTGTAAATACTCCGGAAGAATTCGATAATGCACTTAATGCAGGTCTTCAGGCATCTCCTATTCACGAGGTGTTGGTAGAGCAGAGTATTCTTGGATGGAAAGAATACGAACTCGAGTTGCTCAGGGATAACATAGGAAATATCATTATCATCTGCTCGATCGAGAATTTTGATCCGATGGGAGTTCATACAGGAGATTCCATTACAGTTGCTCCTGCAATGACACTTTCCGACACAGTCTATCAGCGTATGCGTGATATGGCTAAGACTATGATGAACGCGATTGGCCAATTTGCTGGTGGTTGCAATGTCCAGTTTTCAGTTCATCCGGAGACAGATGAAATCATTGGAATAGAAATCAATCCCAGAGTGTCACGTTCGTCGGCGTTGGCATCTAAAGCTACTGGTTACCCTATTGCAAAGATTGCTGCTAAGCTTGCAATTGGTTACAACTTAGATGAACTCAAAAACCAAATAACTAAGACAACCTCGGCTTTTTTCGAGCCCGCGTTGGATTATGTAATAGTTAAAATTCCTCGTTGGAACTTTGATAAATTCCCAGGCGCTGATAGGAAACTAGGACTTCAGATGAAGTCAGTAGGAGAAGCGATGGGTATTGGAAGAAATTTTCAGGAGGCGCTTCAAAAAGCTTGTCAATCCCTCGAAATCAAAAGAAATGGATTGGGAGCCGATGGCAGAGAGTTAAACAATCAAGCACAAATATTAGAAAGCCTTGAGCACCCAAGTTGGAACAGACTTTTCCATGTGTATGATGCGTTCAAAATGGGTATCCCATTTAAAACCATCCACAAACTTTCTAAAATAGATCCATGGTTCCTGCATCAAATTGAAGAGTTGATTCTTCTTGAAAAGGATATAGAAAAGCATGATTTAGAAAGTCTTCCAAAAGCACTTTTAAAAGAAGCTAAGGAAAAAGGCTATGCTGATCGTCAAATTGCTCACCTGATCAAATCACTTGAGAGTGAAGTATATACTAAAAGAAATGATCTGGGAATCAAAAGAGTATACAAGCTGGTGGATACCTGTGCTGCTGAGTTTGAAGCACAAACCCCATACTACTACTCTGCCTTTGATGAGGAAAATGAATCCATTGCTTCAGATAAAAAGAAAATAATCGTTTTGGGTTCAGGCCCTAACAGAATTGGACAAGGGATTGAGTTTGATTACTCGTGTGTACATGGAGTGCTGGCGGCAAAAGAATGCGGCTATGAGACGATCATGATCAACTGTAATCCAGAGACAGTATCCACTGATTTTGATGTTGCGGATAAGCTGTATTTCGAGCCAGTTTTCTGGGAACACATTTATGATATCATACTTCATGAGAAACCAGTTGGAGTTATCGTACAACTTGGGGGACAGACGGCCTTAAAACTGGCCGAGAAATTTGATAGATACGGAATCAAAGTAATCGGAACAAGCTACGAAGCATTAGACTTGGCTGAGGACAGAGGACGTTTTTCAGATTTACTTAAAGAACTGGAAATTCCCTACCCACAGTATGGCACGGTAGAAGATGCGGATCAGGCGATTGAGCTTTCTCGTGATATCGGATTTCCGTTATTAGTACGACCAAGCTACGTTCTTGGAGGACAGAGTATGAAAATTGTCATCAACGAGCAAGAGATGGAGGAGCATGTGGTGAACTTATTGAAAGATAAGCCAGATGGTAGAATTCTACTGGATCATTTCCTTGAAGGCGCCATAGAAGCTGAGGCAGATGCCATCTGTGATGGTGAGAGCGTTCATATTATTGGAATCATGCAGCACATAGAACCTGCCGGTATCCATTCAGGAGATTCCTATGCTGTACTTCCTCCTTATAATTTGGGAGACTTTGTCATGCGACAAATAGAAGAGTACACAGTTAAGATTGCGAAAGCACTGAAGACAGTTGGTCTTATCAACATTCAATTTGCAATCAAGGATGACAAGGTTTACATCATCGAGGCAAACCCAAGAGCCTCTAGAACCGTACCATTTATTTGCAAGGCGTACAGAGAACCTTATGTCAACTATGCTACTAAAGTGATGCTAGGTGAGAAAAAGGTTAAGGACTTTGATTTTAAGCCATACAAGCATGGTTATGCGATCAAGGAACCTGTATTCTCATTCCACAAATTCCCGAATGTCAATAAGGAACTTGGGCCTGAGATGAAATCTACAGGTGAAGCTATCTACTTTATAGATGACTTGATGGATGATTATTTCATGGAAATTTACTCTGAACGAAACAGGTTCCTTTCTAAATAAGTTAATGAGCTAATATGATTCAACTTCTTTCCATACTTCTGGTATCCTATCTGATTTATAAAATCGGAGGGTTTTTCTTGCGTACTTTTTTTCTAAATGCTGTGCAACAGCAATATCAAAAAAACACAAACGCAAGTAGGCCGAAGAAGCCTGCGGATGGAAATGTGAGCGTGGATTATGTTCCAAAAGAAGAGAAAAGAAAAGGTTCAGATTTTCAAGGTGGCGATTATGTAGACTATGAGATAGTAAAGGATTAAGCATCTTTATGCCATCCTTAACTTTTCGATTAGATTTGCGCCTTATAATTCAATCAACTAATGGCTTGGTTTAGAAGACAGGACAAAGGAATTCAAACTCCTACAGAAAATAAAAAAGAAGCCCCCGATGGGCTTTGGTACAAAACTCCTAAGGGAAATATCATACACATGCGAGAGTTGAAAAACAACTCTTATGTATGTCCTGATGATGATTTTCACGTTAGAATAGGGTCCAAGGAGTATTTTGAGATCATTTTTGACAATAATAAGTTTATCGAACTAGATGAAGGTTTGTCTTCAGCTGATCCGTTGACATTCACTGATAGTAAGAAGTATCCGGATAGGATTGCTGCTTCTCAGAAGAAGACAGGGTTGAAAGATGCCGTAAGGTCTGCTCATGGTAAAATGAATGGACTCGATTTGGTGATTTCGTGTATGGATTTTGCTTTTATTGGTGGCTCTATGGGGTCAGTCGTAGGAGAAAAAATCGCGAGAGCCATTGATTATTCCTTGAAACACAAGGTGCCTTTTTTGATGATTTCCAAGTCAGGAGGCGCAAGAATGATGGAAGCAGGCTTTTCTTTGATGCAAATGGCGAAAACATCCGCCAAACTAGCATTGCTTTCTGAGGCCAAGGTTCCTTACATTTCATTGCTGACAGACCCTACTACAGGAGGAGTTACAGCATCTTATGCGATGCTGGGAGACTTCAATATAGCAGAGCCGGGGGCATTAATAGGCTTTGCCGGCCCAAGGGTAATCCGCGAAACCATTGGAAAAGATTTGCCAAAAGGATTCCAAAGCTCAGAATTTGTTTTGGATCATGGGTTCTTGGATTTTATTGTAGATAGGAGACAATTGAAGTCTAAATTGACCACTCTCATAAATATGTTGAAATAGTTATTTCTGAGAAAACAATTGCTTTATCAAACTGTTTCTAACTCTAGTCAAGAATATGGCATGATGACTTTCACACTCAGAAGTTTATCATTTATATTTGCCGCGTTTAATTAATATAAAAAGGTAATTAACCTATGTCCTCAATAATTATCACAGCAGTTATTGCATTTACAGCAGTAATTCTTTTGTTGGTCTTTATTCTGCTTTTCGCACAATCTAAGCTTGTACAGTCTGGCCCAGTAAATATTATCGTCAATGGAGATGATGAAAATCCAATTGTTGCTTCAGCTGGATCGTCTTTACTTTCTACCCTGTCTGGCCAGAAGATTTTCTTGCCTTCAGCATGCGGCGGAGGAGGTACCTGTGCGATGTGCAAGTGTACAATCAATGAAGGAGGAGGAGATGTGCTGCCTACAGAAGAAGGCCATCTGAGTAGGACAGAGCAAAAAGAAAACGTACGACTTTCTTGCCAGGTAAAGGTGAAGGAAGACATGAGGATAGAGATACCAGATGAGATCTTCGGTATCAAAAAATGGGAAGCCACTGTGGTGAGAAATTACAATGTCGCTTCTTTCATTAAAGAGTTTGTTGTTGAAATCCCTGAAGAAATGGACTATCAAGCTGGAGGTTACATCCAGATCGAAATTCCAGAATGTGAAGTCGATTTCAAGGATATGGATATTGCAGCACATCCTGAAGAACACGATCAAGCAGACAAGTTCCAATTAGAATGGGACAAATTTGGTCTTTGGGATTTGAAAATGAAAAACACTGAAGTTGTTGAGAGAGCATACTCTATGGCTTCATACCCTGCGGAGGGAAGAGAAATTATGCTTAACGTAAGAATCGCAACTCCACCATGGGATAGATCGGCTAATGGCTGGATGAAAGTAAATCCGGGAATTGCATCATCTTACATATTCTCAAAAAAACCAGGAGATAAGGTAACAATCTCGGGTCCTTATGGTGAGTTCTTCATCAACCCAACAGAAGCAGAGATGCTATACGTTGGTGGAGGTGCAGGTATGGCTCCAATGAGATCACACCTTTATCACCTATTCAAGACCCTTAAGACTGGAAGAAAAGTTACTTACTGGTACGGAGGAAGATCTAAGAGAGAGCTATTCTATCTGGATCATTTCTACGAGTTAGAAAAGCATTTTCCTAACTTCAGTTTCCACATAGTACTTTCCGAACCTGCAGAAGAAGATAACTGGAAGGTAAAGAAAGACATGGAGGACAAAGAAGGAGACGGATTCCTAGGGTTTGTTCACCAAGCTGTAATCGATCAGTATTTGAGCAAGCACGAAGCTCCAGAGGAAATCGAACTGTATTTCTGTGGACCTCCACTTATGAATGTTGCTGTTCAGAAAATGGGTGAGGATTTTGGTATTCCAGATGAGAACATCCGATTCGATGATTTTGGAGGATAATATCCGAAATAAATAATACTTATGTACGAAGAAGGGAATCTGCGAAGATTCCCTTTTTTTGTTTGGATTCCCTAGTGAAAAGCTAGCTGTTTGTGTTATGTTGATCCCTTTTGAAGTAGTGCCGTCTCAACATTAAACCTGTCATTGTAGCTGTTTCCGCCAAACCTTTTTTCAGAATCCTCGACTTCTTCCAACCCTTCTTTAAGCATCAGATTGATCCCGCGAAAACCTTACTTGCCAATCAATATTCTTGGAATAACAGTATTAAGCTTACTCAGAATTCATCTTTTTGTTCTCTATGTGATGAAGCACTCTGTAAGCGTTTGGAAAATTTGGGCGTCCGGGCAGGCTGTTCGCTACAATCTTTTTGCTTCGTGCCTCGCAAAAAGGATTTCCACTTCCATCCTTGACGCAGGCTCGAGACGGGATTACCATTTCGTCTAAATAACTGAGGTCTAAATTTCTTAGATTTGCCAAGTCCCCACACACCAAGACATATGGATCTCAAACTATTTTTCGACCCCATCTCAGAGACTATCGCAGCAGAAGGACTTTCATCTTCCTCGATAGCGCAATCAATATACCTCAACAAGGAAAACATGCCTGATTTTGACGGTTTTGATATCGCCTTGATTGGACTGATGGAGTCTCGTGGTGCCGAAGAAGAGAATAGGGCAGGACTAGCTGTATCTGCAGATGCGGTAAGAAAATCCTTCTATCAACTAAAGAAAGGATCAGGAACATTGAAAGTAGTAGACCTTGGAAATTTTAGAAATGGACCCGAACTTGAGGATACCTATCTGCGATTAAAAGAAGTATGCGGATACTTGATGGAGCAAAACATTGTGCCCGTTTTGTTTGGCGGCTCACATGACTTGGACATAGGTCAGTATATGAGTTATGAAAATCGAGATAAGCTTATCACATTACTCAACGTAGACAACAAGTTCGACCTGAGTGATCCAAAGGAGAGTCATCTTTCAGGTTCTCATATACACAAGATCATCAAGCACGACCCCAATTACCTCTTTAATTACTATCACCTAGCATCTCAGTCCTATTTGGTGGGCGCATCAGAATCGGATCTACTGGAGACACTTGGCTTTGAAGCAATTCGACTTGGAGTGATTAAAGAAAATGTAAAAGAAATGGAACCCGTAATAAGAGATGCAGACATGCTGAGCTTTGACATATCGGCACTTCAGGCCCATTATTGTCCGGGAGCTATTGACCCTAAAGTGTACGGTCTTACAGGGGAGGAAGCCTGCCAGCTCAGCTGGTACGCTGGACTCAATGACAAGTTGAGTTCGATTGGGATTTATGGATTCGATGCGGCAAAAGACTCTCCCGATGCAAAAACCTCTTTTGTAGTTGCCACGATGATCTGGTATTTCATAGAAGGTTTTTACAATAGAAAAGGAGAAAAGAACTTCCGATCCAACGATTATCTCGTCTACGAAGTATCCTTAGGTGGAGACCCATCTACGATTAAATTCTACAAGAGCAAAACATCAGAAAAGTGGTGGATGGAAGTACCACACCCAGAAGATGAAGTAGGGTTTATGAGAAGTAGAATGGTGCCTTGCAGCTACGCAGACTATGAGCAAGCTTTGCAAGGAGACGTCCCCAATAGATGGATCAGTACCTATTCTAAATTCCTATAGCAATAAGTAAGTTGCCGGTAGCTGGTAAAAGTGAATGATTTGTTTAGTGTGACGTTATTATTTCTGCGTCATTCCTGATTTATTCAGGAATCCCATCACAATGTTCAATCTACAGAACGAGACTGGACTTGCTCTTAAGCTCAATTAACTATAAGATTTAACTTAAAAACTGCTTAAATGTCACGATTGGGTGGGTAACCGCATTTAGAGATTTCAGTCTCCAAAGAATGCCTCAAACGAAGTAGGATTAGCTAGGTATTAAAAACAACAAGGATCGACCCTTTCAAAAAAACTGTTTCGTTACCCATTGTTTCTTGATCACAGTTTTACTGATCAAGGCTAGCTATTCACCCTTCCGGGATCACGATCCAAAGAATCGCGTAAACCAATATTCCAGGAAAACCTACACTTACAACCGATAGCGCAACATAGAGCAGACGTACTACAAGCGGATCCACATTAAGATATTCTGCTATGCCAGCACAGACTCCCCCTAGAATTGAATTTCTTGATCTTGTAAGTCGCTTGACCATCTGTGTGATTGTTTTATTGAAGTTTGAAGTAATGTTTTGTAAGAAGCAGTTTGGATGTTTATCAATGAATCAGATAGGAGATTTTTTGTGTAGCTACCTGAAGTACGTCAAGAGCAGCATGAAAACCAATCTCATCGGTACTTGCTTTCTTATTTGATTTTGAACTTTTCACTTCTGTGTTATCTAGCACAGGGACGTTTGAGTTTACTGGCTCAGAACCGACAAATAAGTTGGTGTTTAAGGAGATAAGCAATGCAATCAAAATACCCAAAACAAGAATGAGCGTTTTGATGCGATTACCTTTAGACTTTTGGCTGTGATTGGTCATAATGCTTGTAGTTTTACAATAGGTGTGCCAAAAATCATAACGTGCTTTATTTCAGTTAATTGTGTGGAAATTTTCGACCTGAATGAAAAAATATGTTCATTTTTGTACATCAGATTTTTGCTTTCGTACAATTCTGTTCTGCCTGCTACTCCTCTATGCAGCCCATAGTCACGGAATCCCATACATGCAGCCTCATCATTTCTATCCCACCTAATTAGTCACTCAGTGATAGTCTCAGTGAGGTGTAAAAGATTCCTTGGCTTTCCCGTCATTATCCTTCCCAAAAACCTCTAATGGTTTTTAGTAATCTGTGGGTAGAGTTTAAATAATAACATCATTCCCCTGCCTATGGGAACCCCATCACAACCCTTTTCTATGATAATTACCTAAAAACAACCGTCACAATAAGCCTTTCAACTTTAAATTTTTGATAAAAAAAGACATGATAGTCTCGGCGGGGTGTAAAAGCCCATTCGACTTTCAATCATTACCCTTCCCAAAAACCTCTAATGGTTTTTAGTAATCTGTGGGTAGAGTTTAAATAAGAACGTCATTCCCATGCCTATGGGAATCCCATCCCAAATTTACGTTCCGATAATCACTCAAAAAATCTACCGTCACTTTGAGCCTTTTAGTTTTAAAGTTTTAACAAAAAAAGGCGTGATAGTCTCAGCGGGGTTTAAAAGATTCCTTGGCTTTCCTGTCATTATCTTTCCCCAAATCTCTAATGGTTTTTTAATAATTCATAAGCCGAGTTTAGATAAGAACGTCATCCCCACACCTACAGGAATCCCATCCCGACAACCCCATTTTAGTCACTCCATAAGAGTCTATGTATAAAGAAGAATAGGGTCTGAATACGTATGGAAATTCTCTTTTTATTTGATGGTTTTATGAGTCCGAAAGTTGATCAAGAGAGTTCATTTCTAATAGTCAAATCAAGGTGCAAAATGGGTGCTTTTTTAAACATATTTTGAGCCTAATTACATTAGCCGTGAATCTCCTGTGTTCATTAATAAATAGGATTATATTCATTTTTCCTATACCCTAATTCAGGTATTTTGCGATTGAAGGTTACTCGTGTTTTTGGAAAATATGTAGATGAATGGGTAAAAAAGTAGGGCTAACGGGAATCAACTATTGGTGAGCCTATTTCCGTTTTTAACTTTCTGTAAAATAGTGACTTAGCTTTTGAGAACCGAATCTTTACAACGTATCCATTGATGAAACATTGTGCAAAGGCCAAAAAATATCAAAAGATTCATTTCCCATTCATTGGATAATTCTTATAGTCCTGCTATTTTGCCTCTCGGTTTAATCTAATTATTCACCGCAATGAAAGAACACATACAGATAACAACCATTACAACCAGCAATATTTCAGGGATTAATAGCTATCCCAAAAACCATCACCCAAATCGTATGAATTTATTCGATCAATTATCATTCGCCATGAAAAATTCAATTGGTAAATCATTTGCTTTGAAAGCATCCATGCTTTCCTTTTTGCTTCTAGGTTTTCTTGTTCAAGGGTATTCTCAAACTCCTCCAAATCAACCTGATTTGAATGCGAGTTTTGATTCAGGGGCAAGTACATCAGATGATCTTACTAATCTCACTTCCGTTACAATTGATGTTGACGGGTTCACTGGAGTAGGAGGAGGAGATGAAATTCGTTTGTACGTCAATAGTACTGTTGATGGAACTCCGGATTATTCATTTGCTCTTACTGCTGAAACTTCACATTCGTTTACTGGCGTTACGTTGAACGGTGGAGCTAGCGAAGCGAATGCGGTTATTGCTACTTACTTTAATGGAACGACTGAGTCCGCCGGAAGTACACAATTAGATGTTACAGTCGATACTCAAGGTCCAACACCAACCATAACTGGACCTTCATTACATAACAACATTACCTTTAACGTTACAATCACATATGACGAAGTTTTAGATCCAGCAAATGATTTGGAGGAAGATGAGCTTGGTTGGACCAATCTTGATGATGGAAATGAAACATCTAATTTTCTTAATCCTACACCTCAACAAGTTTACACGGTTGACCTGAACCCTGATGCCTCTTTGCTTCAAGCTGGTATTGTTGTTTACGAAGATGATTTTTCTGGTGTTGTAGATGTAAAGGATTTGGCAGGGAATGGTGCGGGGAATGATAGTTTTACTACGCCTTATGTTGCTCCGGATGCTACAGTTACAATAAATCAGGCATCAGGTCAAGCTGACCCAACTAATGCCTCTCCAATCAACTTTACAGTCGTATTCAATGCAGCAGTTACTGACTTCACTACAGGAGATGTTACTTTGTCCAGTACGGGTCCTGGGACTTTAGTTGGTACTGTGACAGGATCTGGAAACACCTATAATGTTGCAGTAACAGGAATGTCCGATGATGGGGATATTACAGCTACGATCGCAGCAGGAGTGACCACAACAGGAGCTGCTGGAGCAAATTTAGCCAGCACAAGTACAGATAATGTTGTAGGGTATGATGTTAACTCTCCTACTATTAATAATGTCACAATCGTTTCGGATAATGCGACAAATACACTTGCGATTCCTGATGATGTGATCACACTGACCTTTGATTCTGATGAAGTAATTGCCACCCCGACGGTGAGTATAGCTGGAAATACAGTAACTCCTTCATCCGGAGATGGACAAAATTGGACAGCAACGTACACTGTGCAGTCTGGTGATGCCAATGGAATAGCTACTTTTAGTATTACTTACGCTGATCCAGCAGCTAATACAGGGAATGGTTCTCCCCTTACCGCAACCTCAGGTTCTGGAGCAGGTACAAGTGTTACTATAGATAGAGATGATCCTACGGTGACGATATCTTCTGTTACACCAAGTCCTACTAATTTGGGTGTGGTAGGTGTGACTATTGATTTCAGTGAAGATATCACTGGGTTCTCCAATGGAGACTTTACGATTAGCCAGCCAGGAGTAGGAGCGAATACAAGTGACTTCACTATGGTAATGGCTGACGAATATACAGCCGACTTCAACTTCACAGCGACAGACGGTACTTATGAGCTATCAGTTGCTGCTGATGCATTGACTGACGTTGCTGGAAATGGTAATACGGTATCAAATACATTCAGTATCGTGGTGGATAGAACAGGTCCTACGGTATCTCTGGATAATGGAGCAGATGACATTATGAAAGATGGAGATTCAGAGACCATCACCGCTACTTTTGTTGATTTAGCTGGTCTTGGGTCAAATGTTCCGACCATTACTATAGGTACAGATGTAGTAGCCCAAAATATGACAGGTGGTCCACTTGTTTGGACATACGCATGGACTGTAGGGGCAGGAGTTTCAGGGACAGATGGAAATGTAGCTTTATCCGTTTCAGTGAATGATGTTCTTGGAAATGCTAGTTCTGCTGCGACCGGTGAAATTCTATACGAAGTTGATAATACTAATCCTACTGTAACCGACGTAAGCGTTTCAGATGTGCTTTTGACGGATGCTGATGATGGAGGAGCTTCATTTGATGTTGCTGTTACGTTCAACGACGAGATGAACACAGGAGCTACTCCTATGATTGTATTTGGTTCCTCAGTAGCAGGTACTTTGACTTTTTCATCTGGAGCTTGGAATCCTGGCGGTACTGTTTACACTGCAAGTTATACAGTAGGGGATGGAAATGCAGAAACCTCTAATATTACCATAGATGTAACTGGCGCGCAAGATGAAGCTGGTAACAATCAGGACGACTACACGCCATTGTCTGAGTTTTCCATTGAAAATCTGAATCCGACTGTTAATAGTGTTACATTGACTGCAGGAGATGATAATACCGACGGTAACCTCGTAAGCAGTGAGTCTACTGGAACAATAGAGATCACCGTCACATTTAGTGAGCAAGTTACAGCCCCTCCTGCGATGAGTTTTTCCGGTGGTTCTACAACGCTTGGCGCTGCTACTCCTACACCATCTGGAGCATCTACAAGTTATGTGTACTCAGTTGCTGTAAGCGACGGTGAAGAAGATATAACTGGTATTGATGTCACATTGGCAGCAACTGGTGCAGATGCAGCGGGCAATGCTTTTGCTGGAAATACGACTAACGATTTATTTAATATAGAAAATGAAGATCCAACGGTAAGTACTGTTACTTGGTCTTTAGGAGATGATAATGCTGATGAAATTTTGGACAGTGGTGAATCATCGGGAACAATTGAAATTACTGTTACATTTAGCGAACAAATCTCAGCACCTCCAGCAATGACTTTTTCTGGTAGTTCTACATCTTTAGGTGCAGCTACTCCTTCTCCTATGACTGCAGCTACTTCTTACACTTATTCTGTTGCTGTAAGTGATGGAAATGAAGATATAACAGGTATTGATGTCATACTAGCAGCGACAGGAACAGATGCTTTACTCAATTCATTTGGAGGTAGCACAACAAATGATGTATTTGACATTGACAATGAAGAACCAACATTAGCTGTTACAATGGGTTCAGCGGCATTAGCTGAAGGTGAAACAACAACTGTAACCTTCACCTTTTCAGAGGAGGTTGCCGGTTTTACAAATGCAGATATTACGACTATTGACAATGGATCACTTAATACAGTAACGACAGGTGATAATATTGTTTTCACAGCTACATTTACTCCTACGGATGACTTAGAGCTTGATAATTCAAATATTATTACGGTGACAATGAGCGGTATTGCCGATGTAGCAGGCAATGCAGGTACTGGAACCTCAAGTTCTCCAAATTATGAAGTAGATACCAGAGAGCCAACATTGGCTATTACAATGGGCGCATCATCTTTTTTAGTAAGTGAGTCTACTACAGTGACATTTACTTTTTCAGAGGCTGTTACTGGCTTTACAAATGCAGATATTACGACTATCGCTAGTGGATCACTTAATACAGTGACTACAGGTGATAATATCGTTTTCACAGCCACCTACACACCGGATGATGATGTAGAATTTGACAATTCGAATCTTATTACCGTAACGATGAGTGGTGTTGTGGACGCAGCGGGTAATGCAGGCCTATCGACTTCTAGTTCGCCTAACTACGAAGTAGATACGCGAGAGCCAACTTTGGCAATTACAATGGGTTCAGCAGCTTTGGCAGTAGGCGAGACTACTACTGTTACGTTTACTTTTTCAGAGGCTGTTACTGGTTTTACGAATGCAGATATTACGACTATCGATAATGGATCACTTAATACAGTAACGACAGGTGATAATATCGTCTTCACAGCCACATATACACCAGATGATGATGTAGAATTTGATAACTCGAATCTTATTACCGTAACGATGAGCGGTGTTTCAGATGTAGCAGGCAATGCAGGTGAATTGACATCTAGTTCACCAAATTATGAAGTAGATACCAGAGAGCCAACATTGGCTGTTACAATGGGTTCGGCAGCATTAGCTGTAGGTGAGACAACAACAGTAACATTTACCTTTTCAGAGGCTGTTACTGGCTTTACAAATGCAGATATTACGACTATCGCTAGTGGATCACTTAATACAGTGACTACAGGTGATAATATCATTTTCACAGCCACCTACACACCAGATGATGATGTAGAATTTGACAATTCGAATCTTATTACCGTAACGATGAGTGGTGTTGCGGACGCAGCGGGCAATGTAGGTGAATTGACGTCTAGTTCACCAAATTATGAGGTAGATACCCGTGAGCCAACTTTGGCAATTACAATGGGTTCAGCAGCTTTGGCAGTAAGCGAGACTACTACTGTTACGTTTACTTTTTCAGAGGCTGTTACTGGTTTTACAAATGCAGACATTACGACTATTGCTAATGGATCACTTAATACGGTGGCGACAGGCGATAATATCGTTTTCACAGCTACCTATACACCGGATGATGATGTAGAATTTGACAATTCGAATCTTATTACCGTAACGATGAGTGGTGTTGCGGACGCAGCGGGCAATGCAGGTGAATTGACATCTAGTTCACCAAATTATGAGGTAGATACCCGTGAGCCAACATTGGCTGTTACAATGGGTTCGGCAGCATTAGCTGTAGGTGAGACAACAACTGTAACATTTACTTTTTCAGAAGAGGTTACTGGCTTTACAAATGCAGATATTACGACTATTGCTAATGGATCACTTAATACGGTTGCGACAGGCGATAATATCGTTTTCACAGCTACCTATACACCGGATGATGATGTAGAATTGGATGATACAAATGTTATTACCGTAACCATGAGCGGTGTATCAGATTTAGCAGGCAATGCAGGTGAATTGACATCTAGTTCACCAAATTATGAGGTAGATACCCGTGAGCCAACAGTTGGTGTTGTAGTGGCGGACAATAGTTTGATCGTCGGCGCAACTTCTTTGGTAACATTTACATTTTCCGAGGCAGTAAGTGGTTTTACAAATGATGATTTGTCGATTGACAATGGGATGTTGACATCTGTGAACTCTATAGATGGTGGTATCACTTTTACTGCAATTTTCACTCCAACGGATGATATAGAAGTAGGGACTAATGATATCACAGTCGATATGACAGGTGTTTCAGATTTAGCTGGCAATGCTGGAGAAGGATCTACGAATTCAAATAATTATGCAATAGATACAAGAGAGCCGACATTTACTTCAGTTATACTGTCTTCCAATAATGGAACTACACCAGGAACAAGTTCAACAACTGGTTATACTAAGGTTGGCGATATTATTACCTTAAGTCTCACTGCAAGCGAGGATTTACAAACCCCAGTCATGACAATTCTTGGTCAGGGAGCATCAGAAAACAATGCGGCTGATGCTGATGAAGCAACTTGGAATGGTACTTATACAACTCTGGTAACGGATACTGAGGGCAATGTGGCAATTAGTATTTCAATTACTGATATAGCAGGGAATACAGCATCCACAACAGCTACTACGAATGTTAATAATGTAATTATTTTTGATAGAACAGCACCATCTTTGGATAATCCGCTAAGTGATATTGCATTTCGACTTGAAAATGCTCCTAACGATGTGATTAGCATTACAGGTGCTTCTGTGTTCTCTGATATGTTTACATTATCTTATTCAGGTTCAGGTTCGCACACTCCATTTGATTACTCAGTTTCAGGCACGGACTTAACGATTGATTATAATAGCCCAGGAATTGGAACCCAATCTGTGACGATTACTGCAACGGATTTGGCAGGTAATACTACAGATGATGTATTTGATGTAACGGTAGAAGCAAGTGCAGTTACTTATGTTATCTTAGGTACAGAAACGGTAGATGAAGATACAGGAACACCAATAAGAACTTTCACGGTAACAAGATCAGGAAACACTTATTATCAGAGCACAGTTGATTTGGCACTTACAGGTGAAGCATCAGATGCTGGAGACTTCACAGCCATTGCTGGTACTGCTGGAATCACAGGCCTAACTGGCACAATCACATTCCCATCAAACGCAGGAGGAACCTCTACCGGTAGTGATTCTCAAACCATTACATATGCTATTGACGATGATGTTGTGGTTGAAGGAGATGAGACAGTTATTGCTACTATTAGCAACCCACAAGCAAATAACGGAATTACTCCAGCACCAGACGCAACAATTGGTTCTGGAACGGGAACAATCAATACAGCAACTGCTACCAAAACAATCGATGATAATGACCAACTAAGAGTATCCATTGCTGATGTGACTCAAGCAGAAGGTGATGGAGATAATACATTAACATTCACAGTTAGTATAACAGGTGAATCTGATGAGGGAGTTAGAGTAACAGCAGTATTGGATCCTCAGACGGCTACACTTTTAGATGATGGAGAAGGAAACACAATAGCTGACACTGATTGGGTCAATCCTGGGAATAATGCGATCACTTTCGCAGCTGGGACTGCTACTTTATCACAAACGTTCAATGTAACGATCAAAGGTGACGAAGTGGTTGAATTAGATGAAACATTCAATGCAGATTTAATTTCATTACGTAGAGCATCTGATGATTCTGCATTCCCTGCTGATATGGATGTAGCGTTTTCTGATGCAAGTGCAGTTGCGACTTTGACAAATGATGATCAGGCGGTAATTAGTATAGTAACTGCAGCTGATACAGAATTCGTTGAAGGAGCTGCAGGTGGGGCAAGTAACTCCGCACAATTTGCGGTTCGTATAGACGGGCAGGTAGATAGGAATGTTGATCTTAGATATACAGCGGAGCAAATAGGCAGTGCCTCTGCACCAGCTGTTGCAGGAGATGATTTTGTTGTTCCTAGTGGAGCAAATGACGATATTACTTTTGACGGAATTTTAATAGATGCCGCTAGTGAGCAAATTGGATTGGTTGAGTTGATAGATGAGAATCTTGTAGAGTTGGATGAAGCATTTAGGTTCACCCTCTTCTCCATTCAAGCTGGAGGAAGGGACGTGATTTTTACGGGCTCATTGAGTCAAATTTCAGTTGATGCGGTCATTGATAATGATGATCAGGCAGTGGTTGAACTCGAGCTAGAGGAAACTGCAAGTAACTTCGTTTCTTCGGACTTCAATCTTGCAGAAGGAGCAGGAGCTAGTGATGGTTCAGGAACAATTACAGCTACGTATCGAGTATTATTAAGCAATCCAGTTGATGCTGCCATTTCTATTGACTATGCAACTGCTGATGATTCTGCTGTTGAAAATGATGGTGCAGTTGTCGGAGACAATGATTATGATCAAACAAATGGTACTTTAAACTTCACAGCTGAAGATCAGGAAGAGACCTTTACTGTTACGATTAATAAGGACGATGTTGTTGAATTAGATGAGTCTTTTGATATCACGCTAAGCAATATTGTTGATGATAATAGATGGGTACGATTTGCTACTGAAGATGATGAAGAATCACCAACAGTTGCGGCACCTACATCAACTACTGATGCAACGTCCATAGATAATGATGATGACGCTATCGTTTCATTGTCAACGACCACTACGGTTGCTGAGAATGTAACTACACAATCTTACACAATTACATTAGATCAGGAAGTAGATGCTAATGTATCAGTTGACTATCAAACTGGAAACGGAACAAATGCCTCTGCTGCGGATAATGCAATAGCAGGATCAAATGCTTTACGTGACGATTATATAGCTGTATCTAATACTCCTGTTACGTTCGCTCCGGGTGAATTAACAAAAATGTTTAGTGTTACTGTTCATGACGATGATGTTGTGGAGCTAGCACAAGATTTTGAAGTAATCATCAACGACTTAGTAAACAACTCTAGAGATGTGATACTGGAAGATGAAGATATGGGAGCTTCACCAACCAGTATTACCAAGGTTACTGAAATTACAGATAATGATCAGGCGGTAATATCAATCAATGACTTATCAGATATTACCGAGGGTGATGATGCTGTTTATACAGTATCAATTGCAAACAGTAAAGTAATAGATACTGAGATTACACTTACTTATACTGTTGATGGAGCAGGCCTTGCCACGGGAGTAATTGCTGGTGACTATGATAACACTACAGACAATGGCACATTTACTATAGCTGCCTTGACTAACTCTGACGCCACCGCGATTACGATTGGAACCGTTGATGAAACGAACAGCTTAGTTGAGCCTGATGAGACCATGGAGGCGACTCTAGCTTTCAGTAACACTTACGGGACGAGAAACATTATTTTGGATACTGATGCTGCTGATATTGAAGGTAGAGTGATCATTCTAAATGATGATCAGTTTACTGTTTCAATCGCTCAGACACCAACAACCGTCGGTGAGGCTGCAGCATCTCAAGCGTATGTCGTGAGCCTCTCGAATCCAGTTCAAGAAAATGTAACTGTGGATGTACTTTGGAGCAGTGCGGAACTAGAGGCTACTGATGACTATTCTACGACCACAGGATTTAATGGTAATAATAGTAATCCTGCAACATTAACATTTACAGGAACGACGAGTGATGTAGCAGCTGCACAGACAGCTACTTATACTTTTAGTTGGATTGCAGATGGACTGGTTGAAGATGATGAAAGTTTCAACCTTCAACTTCAAACCATTGTTGATGGTAACATACCTGATGATAATAGTGCCATAGCAGCAGATCCCAATGATGATGTAACAACAGATATTATTGATGACGATGCTGCAACGGTAGCAGTTGATTTAGTTACGATAGCAAGCACATCTCCTAACAACAATGAAAGTGATGCGGGAACTAAGAGTTTTACATTCAATCTTGTTCTAGATAATAGCCTGGAAGGAACAGTTACTGCCGAATATACGACGCTGGCTGCCACGGCCAATGCTTCAGATTACACAGAGGTCACTATGGGTAGTGAGGTGATAGGCCCAGGTGCAGGTAATTACCCTGTTACAGTTACTGTAAGTGGAGATGAAATTGTAGAACTCGATGAGGATTTTGCTCTGACACTTGTTGCTGATATTAGTAATTACGATGATAAGAACGAAAGGGATATTTCCAATAATGCTACCAACACGGATGATGCTACGATTGTGAATGACGATCAGGCAGTAATCTCTTTTGTAGGAGATAGAACTGTAAATGAAGCCGATGGCACTGTAACATTTGATGTTACATTAACGGGTCAAGTTGATGTTGGAGTCACAGTAGATTATGTCATAGCAAATGGATCAGCTCCTGCTACGGACGGAACCAATGGTGCTGATGACCTGACTGACAATGGAACGGGAACGCTGACTTTTGATGCTTCCGGAGCTTCGGAAGTTGAGACAGTTTCTATTACATTGACTAATGATCTTATCATTGAGCAGAATGAAACTTTTACAATTACGCTAAGCAATATTCAGGCAACAGGTAGGAATGTGATATTCACAGGAGGTGCTGCAAATCTTTCTAACACAGTTACGATCACCGATAATGATTCTGGTTCTTTCTCAATAGCAACAGATGCTGATGCTGCTGAAGGAAACTCAGGAACTACTACGGTAACATATACTGTAACATTTACAGGTACAGCGGGAACAACGGGTGCTGATGAGATAGTGACAGTTAATTATGCTTTAGGTGCTGGTACTGCGATAGCAGCTGATTTTACTGGAGCAGCATCGGGCTCATTAAATTTCTTTAATGCAGATGGTACACCAACTGTTGAGACATTTACTGTTACAGTAGCTGGCGAAGATTTGGTTGAAGCTGATGAGACCATTATATATTCTATTGCGGAAACACCTAGTTCTTATGAGGATCTTGCTGATATCGTGGTAAGCAGTACACCAGCGACTTATACAATTGAGAATGATGATACGGCCACAATCACCTTGACGACTGATGGTAGCATCACGGAGGGTGATGTCACAGCTACTTACACTGTATCATTAAGTCAACCAGTTGACCAAGATGTTGTTGTTACTTTTGGAGCTTACGATGGTACTGCAGGAGACTTGACGCTTGATGCAAGAGGTGTTGAAGATTATACTGATCCAACTGATGAAGTGATTACCTTCTCTGCATCACTAGCAGGTAGTGGTGTAGTTACTGAGAATAGAACAATCACGATCACTGATGACGATATTGTAGAGCTCAGTCAAAATTATTTTGTGTTTCTATCGGAAACAACAATGCCTTACTCATATGTGAATGTATCTGAATCTGACGGCACACCGGACAATACAGAAAACGTATCGCAGGTTATCATGGACAATGATGCCGCTTCTATATCAATTGATGATATCTCTGCTGTTACGGAAGGAGATAACTTGGTCTATACTTTAACAATAGCTGATAGCAAACAAATCGATACAGATATTACTGTAACATATACCATAGATGGTGCATCTGCTACTTATCCTGTGGATGCGACGGATTACAATGACGCGGGTTCAGGAAGCTTAACTTTTAGCAATTATAACAATACACAGACACTAACCATAGGTACAGTGGATGAGGCCAATGGCCTTGTAGAAGCTGACGAGACAATAGAGATTACCCTTACAGGTGTTTCAAATTTCAGTACTAGGAGTGTTGCACTCGATGCTGATGCTGCAGATGTAGAAGGAACTTCAGGAATTGATAATGACGATACCTTTACGATATCTATTAGCCAAACACCTACGACTGTTGATGAGGATGCGGATGATCCATCTGCAACTACTGATGTTAGTTATACAATATCTCTTTCAGCACCTTCGCAAGAAGATGTCACCGTTGATGTTCAGTTCACCTCAACTGAGGTGGAATCAGATGGTTCTGACTATCCTTTAGCAACAGCATTCAATGGAGGTGATGGTACAGGTACTGGTGGTACAGAAGAGGCACAACTTTCATTCACTGGAACGAATAGTGCAGGAATGGCTCAATCAGCTACTTATACGTTCACATTCAACGATGATGATTTAGTTGAGGAGGATGAGGCATACACTTTAACGCTAAATGATGTGGTAGCTACAGGTATTTCAACAATGGCCGCTCAAATAGCAGCAGGACCTAACAATGCTGTAACTACCGACATTGTTGACAATGACGTGCTAACGGTTTCTTTGCTTGACCAAACAGCAACAGTTACTGAAGGTGATGCAGGTACTACAAATATTGAATTTGAAATCAAACTTGATCATGATGTAGAGGGTTCTGTGACAGTAGCTTATACAACAGCGAATGGAACAGCTCTTGTTGAAGAAGGGGCAACAGTGGGGGATAATGATTATAATGCAACTACAAGTACTATAGATGTTAGCAGTATGGCTGACGATACCTATATCATTCAGATTCCTGTTAATGGTGATGTAATTGTGGAGAGAACAGAAACATTCGATTTCTCTCTTACAGGTATTTCTAATTTTGGAGAAAGAAGTGTTCAATTTGTGGGAGCAGCAGGTTCTTTAACGAATACAGCAACGATTACGAATAATGATATAACAGAATTATACATCGCAGAAACTGCTATTTCTGCCAATGAAGGTAATACTGGGGATGGTATTACATTCCAGGTTTTAACTATTACTACAGATTTAGTGATTGATGCTAATATAAATGTGGCCGTTCAAGATTTGAGTACAGGTGATATAACCTTAGGTACTACTGATTTCAGTGTCGCAAACAATTTCACTATTCTTGCTGGAAATACTACTGTACAATTTGCAGTGATCCATAGCGTGGACGATGTAGTGGAACGAGACGAGACTGCTACGATTGCATTGAATGGAATAAATCAGGGTAGTCTCGGTGCGGTAGCCTTTGCAGAGTATGATACATACATAAGCGACGATGATGCGACTTCTGGAGATGCTGACGGTTTTGATGATGAGGCTACAGTAACTTTGATTAACGACGATGAAGTTACTTTCACTTTTGCAGATGCTACAATAGATGGGCAAGGCTTTAATGAAAGCGATGACGATGGATCTACTGATGTACTGACTTATGTGCTAACTTCTTCTCATGCAATAGAAGATTACGGTTCTGAAACGTTTGATATTTCGTATGCAATAGACTTGGACCCTGCAACTGGTAGCGGTGAAGGTGCTTCTGAAACGAATGACTTTGTTGATGCAAATGCAGACGGTGATGGTGATGTATTAACAGGGGTAATTACGGTAAATACCTTCACTGTTGGAGCTACTCATCAAGTTACATTGCAAGCTGCTGATGATAATTTGGTCGAGCTTGATGAACATTTTAATTTTTCTGTCACTGCAATTGATGCAGACCTTAACAACTTAGGTAGAATGGCAAGATTTGCACTTTCAGCTGGCGCTGTTGCAGATGAGACATCTTTAGGATTTAATGGAGAAATCGTTGATTTAGACGTTGCGGAACTTAACGTAGTTGTTGATGCGGGAGGATCTAGTGTGATGGAAACTGATTCTGGTACTACACCTATTGGGTTCCTTGTGACATTGAGTAATCCAGTTGATGCAGAAATCTCAGTTGCTTTTTCTTCACAAGATGGAGGGCTAACAAGTGGTGCTACTACAGCAGATTTTGATTATACTTCACAAACGGGTACTGCTACCTTCACAATAGGCACGAATAGTGACCAGACAATTACAATTCCTGTTGTTGGGGATTTTAAAGTAGAAGATGACGAAGAAGTTGGTGTGAGAATCCAAACTGCCAGAGTAGATGGAGTTTTGGAAGGAACTACACTTTTTGCAGATGAAATATCTATAGGAGTAAATGACGAGCAAACTGGTACAATCGAGAATGATGATTCAGCCACTTTAGTTATAAAGGATGCTGATCCTAACACGCTTGAGGGAGATGTTACGCCAGGAACTTCTACTTTCACAGTACACTTATTTGATACTGGAAGTTTACCCGCTGAAGTGGACGCTCCGGTTGATAGAGATGTAACAGTTCAATTCAACACACTTGATGGAGTAGATGGAGATTTAGGTGTTGGTACAATCGGTGCAGTATCTAATATCACAGATCCTGTAGATGGAGATTTCGTAGCTAACAATGGTACAATAACCTTCCTGGCTAGTACAGGAAGTACTTCAAATACGGAAGAGACTGTTACTGTTACCTATGAGACCGATCTAGATCCTGAGACGGATGAGCATTTCGAGGTAGAGATTTTAGACAATGGTAACTTTGTAATTACGGATGCAACGGCAGAGCACACAGTTAATGTTGTCGTACCTGTAGATCCAACACTTAGAAAGGGAACTGGTCTTGTGCTTAATGATGACAGGCCAATATTTACGACAACTGTAAATTCCAATGGAGATGAAAATGGTACAGCTCCTGTAGTATTTGATGTAACACTAACTGGTGATATCATCACTGTAGCATCTGTAACGGTTGATTATGCCATTACAAGTACTAATGCTACAGTAGGAGTTGATTATGATGCATCTGATGATCCATTAACAGGAATGCTTACATTCTCGGCAGGTAATACTACCCAACAAGTTTCGATAGCAATACTGGATGGAAATATTGCCGAAGCAACAGAAAATTTAACAATAACGCTTTCTAATCCATTACCAAGCTCAAATGCTGAATTGGGTGATGCAGTTGATATCACTGCAACAGCAACTATTGCTGATGATGATATGGTGACTGTTTTATTAGGTGTAGATGACGCAAATCCGGTGGAGGATGTAACAGGAACAATTACATTCACAGCATCCTTCACTGAGAACGTGGATGAGGATATAGCAGTTGATTATGCTGTTACGGGAACGGCTAGTGAAACTGACGATTATACGGCAACCACTTCTGGGACTTTAAACTTTACTGGTCCTATAACTGGAGGCTCAAGTCAAACTGTAGTGGTGACCTTAGTTGGAAACACGATAGTGGAAGGAGATGAAACTGTTGTTCTTACTCTAAACAATGTAGTAAGTAATGCAAATGTTATTCTAGATGGGTCAGTTACTGACTTGGCATCTACTGCTACAATTGATGATAATGATGCTGCACTTATTAGTATCGCAGATTTCTCAGTAGGTGAAGGTGACGGTACGGCTACAGTTACGGTTACTTCATCTGCTCAAATAGATAGAGATATTACTATAGAATTGACAGCTGCTGAAGATGGTGCAGTTGCAGAAGCTGACGCTGATGGATCAGTAACAGTTGGTGGTGGCGATTTTGATGCAGTGACATCACAGTTGGTTACTATTAGTGCTTTAGCTACGACAGGCTCATTTGATGTAACTATAAATGAAGATTTTATAGTTGAGGGATCTGAAGATTTTGATATTTCAATAGCGAACCTATTGTTGAATGGGGGAGCCATTATGGACAATACTGATGTTGCTATTGATGTAGCTGGAACAAATGATGCAGCTGTTGTCACGATTACAGACAATGATGTATCGGAACTGAGCCTTGGTGATGTTACCGTTGGTGAAAGTGATGGAACAATATCTGTTCCTGTCACGCTAACAAGAGCTGTAGATGTTGATATTACGATAGATCATGAAACTGTTGCTGGTACAGCTACTGCTGGTGCTGATTATACAGCAATTGCGCCTGGTACTGATTTCGTGATCACAGCAGGAAATACGATGGCGAACTTGTCAGTAGTAATTAATGATGCTGACATGGGACTTGTTGAAGGCCAAGAGGCTTTAACGGTTGAGGCAAGTAACCTTATAGGAATTGCTGATCATGCTATAACGATTGAGACAGACGTGAATCCTAACGTAAGTTCTTCGACAATTACTATTAATGATAATGATCAGGCAATCATTACTATAGCTGATATATCAGGAACAGAGACTGCTCTTGATGGTGCTCAGACTGTTACAATTGCAACAGATGCTCCAATAGATTTGAATGTTACTTTCAACTTGAGTACGGTTGTTGGGACTGCTATTGATGCTGATATAGCAGGTAATGATGTAACAGATGAAGAGGATTATGTTGCAATATCAAATCAATTGATAACGATAGATGCTGGGACTCTGGTTCCGAATGCAACAGTTCAGGTAACGATCAATGATGATAACCTTGTTGAGGCTGACGAAAGCTTTAGTCTAAGATTGTCTGCACTCAATGCGGTAGCGATAAATAGAGATGTTATATTCTCTGGTTCTGCTGCTACGCTTGATGCAACAGTTTCAATTACTGAAGATGATGCTTCTATTATATCGATAGCTGATGTCGATCAGACTGCTACTGGAGACAATGAGTCTAATAGTATGAATTTCGTAATCTCAATTACAAATCCTATTGATGAGGATATTGAGTTGACGGTAAATACTATTATTGGAACAGCAGCAGAGGATGACGATTTCACAGCAATTTCGAATGCTTCTTACGTCATACCAGCGTCAACCTTCTCAGCTAGTTTGGCAACACAACAGGTAATAATTATTTCTGACAACTTGGTTGAAGCAGATGAAAACTTTACGATTCAGTTAAGTGGTTTAAGTCCGTCTGCTGGTAAGGATGTCCAATTTTCAACTTTAACCTCATCTGTGAATGCAACGGGTATTATTGAAGATGATGACGAGGCGCGTATAACTATAGCACAGAATGCTACAGGTACCGAGGGAGCTGGAGAAACGGTAACATTTACTATTTCAATGACAAACCCTGTAGATCAGGCAATCGTCTTCAACGCAAGTACTGCACTAACGGGTGACGCAGCTGTTTCAGATCTTAGTGCGATAACCAATCAGCAAGTGATATTCCCAATAGGGGATAATGCTGATAAGACGGTTACAGTTAATTTGGTAGACAATGATATTGTGGAGGGTGATGAAACGTTTGATTTGTCATTGACATCTCTGTCTATTCCTACAGGTAGAGCTGTTGCTTTCTATGACACTACGCCAGCAGTTCAAACTTCGATCAGTTCTACAGCTACTATATCTGATGATGATAGTGCTGAACTTTCCATTGCTGACATTACAGTAAATGAGGATGACGGAACAGCAACTATTACAGTTACAAGTAGTGCGGAGGTAGATGAAAATGTTACTGTGAATATTAGTTCAGGTGATGATTCTGCTCTTGACGGAAGTGATTATACAGCGATTGCTGGAGCAAGTACGGTGACGATTACTGCAGGGCTTACCAGCAATACCTTTGACATTGCACTTGCTGATGATGTAATAGTAGAAGGAACAGAATCGTTTGATGTTACGATCTCTAATGATGTTGTGACAAATGATGATAGCCATGATGTTTCTTTAGGTAGTGCAGTAGATGCTGTTGTCACCATCAATGATGATGACATCACTACATTATCTATAGTAGATGCAAGTGCTGATGAAGGTTCAGATGTTACAATAGAAGTTACCTCAGATTTAGCCTTTGATCAAGCTGTGACTGTAGACTTAGCGTCAGTTGGAGTAAGTGCGACAGCTACCACGGATTATGGAGTTGTAGCAGGAACAGTAACGATTGCGCAAGGAGCAACAAGTGGCACTGTTACAGTTACTACTGTTGACGACAATATTGTTGACGGAACAGAGACATTCACAGGAACGATTAGCAACTTGTCTGTAGGTCCTGTTGGAACAGATGGATACAATGCTAGCATAGCAGACACAGAAGGTACATTCACGATCAATGATCTTGATGAGGCTACTTTCAGTCTTGCAGATGCAACAGGAACAGAGGGTAGCAATGCTACTGTGACTGTAACTACTGATGTAGCATTGGACGAAGATGTTGAAGTAGCTATTTCTTATGCAGATGGTACTGCTGATGTAACAGATGACTATTCAGATGCAGTAGCTTCTGTGACAATATCAGCTGGTGACCTGACAGGAGATTTGGTTATTTCTTTACCTAATACAGCAGGAACAAATGGAGAAGTTGTAGAAGGAACGGAGACATTTACAGTTGATGTAACAGGATTTACAGTTACCAACGATGCGAGTCATAGTACTGTTGAAACAGGAGGAGCTGCTACAGCTACTGTTACAATAGATGACAATGATATCACTACTGTATCGATTGCGAGTGCATCTACTAGTGAAGGTGATGATATGACTTTTACGGTTAGCTCAGCTCTTGAATTTGATACGAATGTTACAGTTTCAATAAGCACGGCTGACAATAGTGCATTGGCAGGTCTTACAGAAGACTACTTGGCGTTATCTGGTTCTACTATCACCTTGACACAAGGTGCATTGAGCGGAAGTATAACGACACAGACAATTGAGAACACGATAGTTGAAGGAACGGAAGACTTCACAGCTACGATAAGTGCATTATCTGTAGGTCCTGTAGGAACTGATGGATACAACGCTACTTTAGGAACAGCTACAGAAACTTTCACAATCAATGATGATGACGTTACTACGTTATCGATAGTAGATGCTAGCTCTGATGAGGGTTCTGACATTACAATAGAAGTTACCTCAGATTTAGCCTTTGATCAAGCTGTGACTGTAGACTTAGCGTCAGTTGGAGTAAGTGCGACAGCTACCACGGATTATGGAGTTGTAGCAGGAACAGTAACGATTGCGCAAGGAGCAACAAGTGGTACTGTTACAGTTACTACTGTTGACGACAATATTGTTGACGGAACAGAGACATTCACAGGAACGATTAGCAACTTGTCTGTAGGTCCTGTTGGAACAGATGGATACAATGCTAGCATAGCAGATACAGAAGGTACATTTACGATCAATGATCTTGACGTTGCTACTTTCAGTCTTGCAGATGTCACAGGAACTGAGGGCGCGAATGCTACAGTTACCATAACGACTGATTTTGTACTAGATGAGGATGTTGCAGTTGCAGTATCTTATACGGATGGAACTGCGGCAGTTACAGATGACTATTCAGATGCAGTAGCTTCTGTTACAATATCAGCTGGTGATCTGACAGGAGATTTGGTTATTTCTTTACCTAATACAGCAGGAACAAATGGAGAAGTTGTAGAAGGAACCGAGACATTTACAGTTGATGTAACTGGATTTACTGTTACCAACGATGCGAGTCATAGTACTGTTGAAACAGGCGGAGCTGCTACATCTACTGTTACAATAGATGACAATGATGTCACTACTGTATCGATTGCGAGTGCATCTACTAGTGAAGGTGATGATATGACTTTTACGGTTAGCTCAGCTCTTGAATTTGATACAAATGTTACAGTTTCAATAAGCACGGCAGACAATAGTGCATTGGCAGGTCTTACAGAAGACTACTTGGCGTTATCTGGTTCTACTATCACCTTGACACAAGGCTCATTGAGTGGAAGTATAACGACACAGACAATTGAGAACACGATAGTTGAAGGAACGGAAGACTTCACATCTACCATAAGTGCATTATCTGTAGGTCCTGTAGGAACGGATGGATACAACGCTACTTTAGGTACCGCTACAGAAACTTTCACAATTAACGATGATGACGTTGCGAGTATATCCGTAGCAGGAGTAACTGTAGGTGAAAGTGATGGAACTGCTACTGTGACCGTGTCATCAGATTTAGCTCTTGATGAAGACGTCACAGTGACACTGTCTACTTCTGATGATACAGCAATTGATGCATCAGACTATACATCGGTAAGTGTGCCTGTTGTGATAACAGCTGGAAATACAAGCGCAACATCGGCTATCTCGATCTTAACTGATGATATAGTTGAGGCAACAGAGTCGTTTAATATTTCGATTGCATCTTTAGTTGTTACTAATGACGCTAGTCATTCAGCTTCGCTTGGAACAAGTACAGCTAGTGTTACTGTATCGGATGATGATGCAGCAGTAATTAACATTGCAGGCGTTACGATAAATGAAGCAGATGGATCTGCCTCACTTTCAGTTTCAATAGACAATGCTGTCGATGAGGGTATTTCCTTAACAGCAACATCTACTGATGGTACAGCAACCTCAACGGATGACTACACCTCCTTAGGTTTAGGTAGAGCTGTGAGTTTTGCGACAGGTATCACAACAGCGCAAACTCTTTCCGTAACAGTCCAAGATGATGATAAAGTTGAACTAGATGAATCATTTACTGTAAGCTTATCTGGTCTGACTTTCACTGGCGATAGAAATATTTCAATAGGAAACTCTGATGGTACGGTAAATATTACAAACGACGATAGCTCTGTGATTTCGGTTGAAGATATGACTATAAATGAAGAAGCAGGTCAGGTGACATTAGTAGTGACGATGACGAACCCTGTTGATACTGATATCTCGTTCTCTGGAAGAACGATTACAGACGGTTCTGCCACAAGTAATGTAGACTTCACAAGAATTACTGCTACAGGGTATACAATATCGGAGGGAAGTACTGCAGCGGATGATGTTACTATAACTATAACAAATGATAACATTGTGGAAGATGACGAGACGTTTGAGTTTGAACTGAGTGCACTTAGTAACTCGTCAAGAGATGTAACATTTAGCAGTGCAACGAGTACGGAATCAAGTCTGATTACTATTACGAATACAGATCAAGCTAGAATATCACTTGCTGATGCAACTGTAAGCGAAAATGTGGGATCAAATACTATAGACTTTGTATTGTCGATGACTGCTCCAGTAGATAGATCCGTAACAGTTACGGCAAATACTGTAGCAGGAACGGCTGTAGTAGGAGATGATTTCAGTAGTCTGGCAGGTCAGACATTCACGTTCCCGTCAGGAAATAACAATAACCTTACAGTAAGTGTATCTGTTGAAGATGATAATATCGTTGAGGCCATTGAAACCTTCAATGTAGCACTTTCGAATATTGTAATTGGAAGTGGTGATATGAGAAATGTGGATTTTGCAACAAATGGAGATTCAGCCACGGGTACTATTAATGATGACGATTCAGCTACCATAACAATAGATGATGTATCTGCAAATGAGGGTCTGTCAGGAACTACTGACCTTACTTTTACCGCGACATTGACAGGACAAGTTGATGAATCTGTTATAGTTACCTACAGTACTGTTGATGTTACTACAAATTCAAGTGATTATACTGGGCAAACTGATGCTACTGTTACATTTAGTGCAAATGAAATTACTGGAGTGGAAACGCAGGATATAGTAATTTCAATAAACGGAGATTTGCTCGTTGAAAATGATGAAACATTTGAAGTGTCCTTGAGTGGAATCAATATTACTGGAAAGGATGTTACTATTGCTGATGCAACTGGTATTGGTACGATTATCAATGATGACGCCAGACCTGAAATCGTTGTTCCTGCTAATGAGATTGCTATCAGTGAAGCTTCTGTGACTGGTCAGCTTGTTTCGTCTATTCAGGTCAATAATCTTCAGACTACTGGAGAGTGGGTTATCGCTGGTGGAAATCAGGGAACAGTATTTGGTTTCAGAGACATAAATGAGCTATTCATAGCTGATGATACCAACCTTGATCGAGAAAGTGTTGATTCTTATTCTCTGAGGGTTACAGTATCAGATGGAGTCAATGTTAGCGAGGAAGCAACAATTGAGATTAGTGTTACAGATGTTAATGACACTCAACCAATTGTTACAGCTGGCCAAGTATTTACTGTTAGTGATGATGCGCCAAATACCACGGTTGTAGGAACTGTTGAGTTTACCGACCTTGACATTACAGGTACTGTCGGAGACTTTACAGTAGCTAGCGGAAGCTTGGAAGGAGTGTTTGAACTTAACTTTAATACAGGAGTAATAACAATCATAGATACTGATGCGCTTGATTTTGAAACTCAAACAACCTATTCAGCTTTTGTAACAGTATCTGATGGCGTTGAAATAAGCGATGCTGTAGAAATCACAATCGATGTGGAAAATACAAATGACGCTCCTGAGTTAATTTCGGTTGAGGATGTTAACGAAGTAGATGACCTGGATGAAGATGCCACAACGATCGACTTTATAGAAACTACTTCGGCTGGAACTGCTGTAGCAACGTTTACAACTACGGATATGGATGTTGATGATACCCATACATATGAACTTGTAACAGGTGATGGAGCTGAAGGTAATTCACTATTCAGAATAGAAGGTGATCAATTGGTTGTTGCTAGCGTATTGGACGCTGATGATTCTCCGGTTTCTATAAGGGTTAGATCTACTGATAATTATGCGGGTAATCCATTGTTCGTTGAACAGGTATTCACAGTAACGTTAGTAGATGATCCTTCACTCGGTTTGGATGAGTTCTTCAATGTTTTCAGTCCAACTGAGGTAGATGGCTTCAATGATGTATGGAATGTTCCTGGCTTAAGCTTCTTTGAAGATGCATCGGTGAAAATTACTAGTGCGCAAGGCGATTTAGTTTTTGAATCAAAAGGCTATGATACGCCGTTCAACGGAACGAAAAATGGAACTGGGGTTCAAGCCTTGCCAAGAGGAGAATACATATACCTTATCAAATTGAATGATGGTACCGGAAGAGAGTATGACGGTTCATTTACACTACTTTAAATTCACCCACCTAAAACAATATTGAGATGAAAAAGTTAATAACCATCGCAGCGCTGTTCGGAATTGTTTTAACAACAGCCGCACAGAATTATCCTGATGTAACTCAGAAGTACAGGTACTTAGCCTACTTCAATCCTGCAATGGCTGGGATGAATAATAATCTGGACATCAACGCAGGAATGAATCTTCAGCCTTCTGGACTGGATAATTCGCTAAATACAAGTTTTTTTAGTGGGTACTATTCTACTGGAGCTAGTCACCAGAGTAGAAATTCTATTAGGGGGACTCAATCTGTAGATGATTATTATGCTAGAAGGAAAACCAACTCATTGAAGTTCGGTTTTGGAACAGCTGTATTTGTTGAAGATATAGGTGGTCTGAAGAGTACATATAATAGCAATACTTTTGCTGTACATGTACCGATTGCGGAACACACCTATCTTTCTTTGGGAGTTGCTGCAGGGTTTAACTTTTTGAGCTATGATGTTGATAATTTCAAACCAGAACAAGAGGACGATCCAATTATAGATGCAATTAGGGCAGATGCTCAAAACACATCTTTCCATATAGATGCTGGATTGGCGGTTTTGTCAGATGAATTCTATTTCGGAATAGGCTTGAATAATCTTACGAATTCTTACATGTCTGGAAATGAAGATTTAACTGAAGATATTTTGGTTACAACTTTCATGGGAGGGTATAGATTCTATCATAGTAATGATATTGAGGTCATCGGTGTTGGTACTGTTAATTTACAGAATACTAGTGCTGATACAAATACAGCTTGGAATTTTGGAGTAAGGGGTAGATATCGCCAGATTTTAATGGCTGGGTTAAATTACACTTCGTCTAGTGCGTTCATTATTCAGTTAGGACTTCAGGCAAATGATTATTTGAATCTCGGATATTCTTTTAGTTATAAATCTTCATCAGATGTAGTGGTAAACTCCACGCATGAGATAGGTGTAGGTATAAGATTATTGAATCACAATAAGTATAGTCCTATCTGGTAATTCTCAATGATGAATAAAGTTTTAATATTTTGCCTGTCGATCACAGTGATTGTTCAGGTGTTAGCTCAGGATAAGGAATACGAGTATGCATTCTCAGGTGTTAAGTTACTCGAAAATCCTAATGTGAATTCTTATGCTGAAGAGATCTATCCACTTTACGATAAGAGCTATGATACTCTATTCATGGTAAGGTCTCACCACAACGAAAATGTTGGTAGGGATAAAATAAATCAGGATATATGGTATAGTTATAAGAAAGACGGGCAATGGTCTGATATGCGGAATTTCAAAAAGATGAATAATGCTGAGAATAATTCTATTGTAGGAATTGCAAATTCTCGTGAACGGCTTTATTTGTTAAATAGCTATACATCTACATTGATTAGAAATAAAGGTATAGTTTATACAGACTATGAGGATGGTGAATGGACTAAACCACTAACGATAGATTTTCAGGTTAATACTGGAAACAAGCTGTACGCTTTCTTCATCAATCATCTTGAAGATGTCATTGTGATCACGATGTTCAATGAGAGGTCTGAGGGTGAAGAGGATTTATTTGTAAGTTTAAAGGGAGAGGGTGGTCATTGGAGAAACCCTATTTACATGGGACATACGATAAATAGTGAAGGGTATGAAACTTCACCTTTTTTAACGGATGATAAGAAGACTCTTTTCTTTTCCAGTAATGGCTTTGGTGGTTATGGTGAAGCAGATATATTCATGTCTGAACGACTCGATGATAGCTGGTCTTCATGGACGGAACCTGTCAATCTTGGAGCGGAAGTTAATTCTGATAAATTCGACGGATATTTCTCAATTTACGACAATGGAGAGTTCTTATTGGCAAGCAATAGATACTCTAAGTTTAGTGATATTTTCACAGGAAATTGGGAACTGGTTGAAGTTGTGCAAGAGGAAAAGGAAGAACTTGTTCCAGTGAGCCAGCTTCAGGAAGCACTTAAAAATCAAAAGAAAGATTTACCAGTAGGACTTAATATTTACTTTGATCGAAATTCAAGTAAGTTCGATGAGAGTTCTTATCAAAGTCAGTTGAATGAAATCGTAACTCATCTAAGTAGAGATAGTAGCATAGGTTTGATAGTTGAAGGACAGACCGACGATTTGGGTAGTGAATCTTATAACCTAAATTTATCCTATAAGCGAGCGAAGGTGGTAACTGACTATATCAGGTCAATTGACACTGGACTGAATGAAAACAGAATAATATTGATTCCAAGTGGTGAGTCAAAGGCTGGTGAGGATGTAAAAGAGAATCGAAAGGTTGTTGTCAAATATGTTTGTTTGGACTACTAGTATTTGACAATTGAAGATAGAATTTTAAAAGCAGGACTTGTCCTGCTTTTTTTGTTTTGAATGCTTAGGGTTTATAAGTTTCTAATAGATACTATACTACTAAATGGGTACTTCTATTCGTCGGGTTTCTGTTTATGTGTCAAGTGCTCTAAGAAGAAGTATTAAATCGAGTGATTTATTGGGTGATTCTAAAATTACTTCTTTCTTACTTAGTCTCGATGAGCCAACGAGAAGTTGATAGAATGAGGTTGCGCCATTTACTTCTCAATCTGTCTAACATTCAATAAAATTTATTTGTGCTATGTTGGAGGAGTTAGATATGGAGTTTTGTTCGTTTTTGTATTTGCCTCTTGACGTCTAATGCCTCTTGCTAGATATAAGAAAGACAGGTATCATCTTTTCTAATTACTCTGAATCCGTGATAAGAGAAATGCTCAAAGAAGGGCATTCACCACCTACCTTTATCAAATGCGAATAAGATGGGGCATAGTGGAAAAATTGGAATGTTTTCTGAGGTGATAAATTGAGTCAAATGATCATAATCCTTTCATTTATTGTATTTTTTCGCGATATATGTAATGGTATTCGCATTTAGGATGCTTTAAGTTATAATAGTTTTGAGAGAATGGTAATTAAATGACTCGTAAAAAGATTCTAAAACTCTATCAAGACGAAAGCTTTGAAAAATGGTTCGAAAATGTATATGAATCAAATTTCGAGAATCTTTATCGCTATGCTTTTTCCATTACTAAGAGTAAAACACTGGCTGAAGATACGGTCGCCGAAGTGTTCCTCAATATTTGGAATAATCAGCCCAACTATGATGATATAAATGAATTGCAAGCCTATCTGCATGTTTCTGTGAAACATCAAGCAATAAGAGTTGCTTCTCATGATCATAGAAAATTCACCTATTCCGATTACGATGAGACATTGCAAATATCAGATGCAATTGATCCAGAAAGTCTGTTGATCGGAAAGGAGTTGGAACAACTCATTTCCAGAACATTGGATAAACTTACTCCTCATCGAAAATTGGTCTATGACCTCTCCAAGAACAAAGGATATTCAAATCAGCAAATAGCACACGAATTGGGTATTTCTAAACGAACGGTAGAAAACCATCTCTTTGCGGTTATTAAGAAAATAAAAGCGAGCCTCAATGACCACTTTAAGGATTCTGGGAAAATGTTGAGGTTTATTTCTAGGATCAGTACGATTACTGTATTGCTCGTTGGTGCCCATTTCTGTCCCTGAAAATGAAGTACTGAGATAGAAAAGCCCTTCCTTCTTGGATAAATCATTTTGTCAATATTTTTCCCTAATTGATGCTATTATTTCAATGATTGTCGAAGAATTTCGTTGAGATAACAATGTTTTCAGATACGCTGAGTATTTAATGAGAAGAATGACTCCTATTATTAAGAATAGGAAAATTAATGGAAGAACTCATTCTAAAATATCTCCAAGGAAACCTCAATGAGTCGGAGGAAATTAAGCTGAAGTTATGGCTTCAGGAAAATATTGAGAACAGAAAGGCTTTTGAGAATATCGTTGGCAATTGGAAGGTGTCTGAAGTCGAGGTTATGAATGCTAAGACTCGTGTCCTTCAAAGGATACAAAGTCAGAATTCAAATTGGAAGTCATCTAAGGGATTGGGTCGCTGGAAATATTTCTCTGCAGCAGCTATTTTAATCATAGGATTGACTATTAGTTTTTTGTGGCAGGGAAACACATTTACCGAGATTGGGGTGCATTCGAATAAGGGGGTTCTCATAGTGGAAAAAGAAGCGAACTTGGGACAAAAACTTACTTTTGAATTACCTGATGGAAGCATAGTAAAGCTAAATGCGGGAAGTAAAATAACCTTTCCAAAAACGTTCTCATCTGAAACTAGAGAGGTTGAGCTTGTGGGTGAAGCCTTTTTCGATGTACGGCGCGATGAAAACAGGCCATTCCATATCACTTCGGACAATGTCAATATAGAGGTTCTCGGTACATCTTTCAATGTGAAATCGTACCCGAATGAAAACGAGGTTGCTGTCTCCGTAAAAACAGGACGAGTATCCGTAGAATCAAGAAATACGGACGAGAATTTGATTTTAATAGCTAATGAAATGGCGGTTTATACTAGAGAGGATAAACTGCTTATCAAAGAGGAAATTAGAAAATCCCAAGTTGCCTTTGGATGGACTGAAAAAAAACTGGCCTTCGAAAATCAAAGTATAGAAGAAATATTCAAGCTAATGTCAAGGTGGTATGGAGTTGACTTCTATCTGGAAAAGACACCTGATTTGAACAAAAAATTTTCAGGTTCATACAATAACCTAACACTGAACGCAGTGTTAGGCAGTTTGTCATTTGCCTATGACTTTAAATATGAAATCGATGAGAAGAATGTGACAATTAAATAAACCATAAACTATATAAAAAGAAAGCTGAGTCGACTTTGGGGAAAGGCTCTCAGCTTTCTAAGAATTTCTGACTTAAACAAAAACCCTATGAATGTAAAATTACGAAAATTACTTTTACGCATGTCAAAAATTGCGATTTACACAAGCATTTTTTGCTATTCGTTATCGATGGCGCTGGCAACCGAATCGGTAGCGCAGCGCAAGCATCTCAATGAGATTAATTTTGAGATTCAGATGAGCACAGGTTCTATTCTGTCTCTTTTTCAAGAAATCGAGAGTTCAAGTGACTTCACTTTTGCTTATTCTGAAAGGGAACTGAAAGGGAAACTGATATCGTTAAATAAGAGAAACTGGGATTTGAATGCACTTCTCAAAGAAGTTTCAGTTCAGGTAGGAGTCTCTTTTAGAAGAATTAACGAAACCATTACGGTTAAGAAGGTAAGTAAAAAAGTTGCCTTGCCTGATGTGGAGGAGTCTATTACTGAGAAGCAAACGGTAGAAGGTACAGTGACGGATGAAAATGGAGAGGGGCTTCCTGGAGCTACAATACTAGAAAAGGGAACAAACAATGGAACGGTCGCAGATGTTAATGGACAGTTTAGGATTACTGTTTCCGATGAAAATTCGATTCTGGTCTTCACATTTGTAGGCTATAAGACACAGGAAGTTCAATTAAATAATCGGGCTGTAATTGATGTCACTATGTCCCCAGATGTGGCATCTCTGAATGAGGTGGTGGTGATTGGGTATGGCACACAGAATCAGAACTCTCTCACAGGATCAGTAGTATCGGTCAAGCAAGAAGATTTTACACAAGGAGCCAACTATGATGCACTCCAATTGTTGAATGGAGCAGCATCTGGAGTAAATGTAAGTCAAGTGAGCTCTGCCCCTGGTGCAGAATTAAGTATTCAAATACGTGGCGCAGGTTCTATCAGCAGTGACAACTCTGTTCTATTCGTAGTGGATGGTTTGCCAGGGGTAAGCCCTTCGTCACTCAGTCCTGATGATATTGAATCTATCGAGGTGCTTAAAGACGCATCAGCGGCGGCCATTTATGGTACTCGTGCTGCAAATGGTGTAGTGCTAATTACTACAAAGAAAGGTAAGGCGGGGAAAGCTGTGATATCATATTCAATGTACACTGGTTTCCAATCAGTAGAATCAGATCTGGATGTCTTAGGAGCAAAAGACTATGCGGAAATGGTCAATTTCAGGGAGATATCAGCAGGAGGATCAGCTATTTATACTGATCAGCAAATCAGTGGATTTGGAAGCGGAAGCGACTGGCAGGAGGAGATATTTCGAGATGCAGTGGTTCAAAATCACCAACTGTCCATTTCGGGTGGAAGTGACAAGAGCAATTACTATCTGGGACTTAACTATTTCGATCAGGAAGGAGTCATTAAGACTTCAGGAAGTGAGAAATACAACATTAGACTAAATGTACAGAGTAGTCCAACTAGCAAGTTGCTTATATCAGCCAATGCAAACTTTACCCGTCAGGTAAATGATGAGATACTTGTTTCAAATGGAGCCAATGAAGGAGCAGGACCTATTAGTTCTGCAATACAATATGACCCGACACTATCAGGTATTGATCCCAACACAGGTAGATATGCTAGAAATACCTCAATAGCATTGGATCATCCAATAGCGCTAATAGAAGGAATAGACAATACCAACATAATCAATAGGTTCTACTCCTCGCTGAGTATGGACTATGATATTCTTAAGAATCTAACCGCTACAGTACGCTTAGGTGGAGATATCAGTAACAGTCGCCGAGATTTTTATAGAAGTCGTGTCACCGATATCGGATTAGGCAATGGAGGTTTGGCTCAGGTCAATTCTGTAGAGGCTACTCATTGGTTGACAGAAGCTTTGTTAACCTATAGAAACTCTTCTTTTGACGATCATAACTTTTCCCTAATGGGAGGTGCAACCCTCGAAGAGTTTGTTACTACAGGTCTTGGTGCCACAGGAGGAGGATTTCTGTCAGATGGTACTACCACAAACCTATTGCAAGGAGGAAATGGAGACTTGAGCGATGGGGTATCCAGCTCAAAGTTTAAAAATCAGCTTAATGGTTTTATAGGAAGAGGAACTTACGATTATAAAGGGAAATACCTTCTCACAGCTGCATTTAGAGTTGACGGTTCTTCACGATTTTCGGAAGATAACCGTTACGCATTTTTCCCTTCCGCATCTCTCGGATGGAGACTAAGCGAGGAAGCTTTTTTTAAGGACTTAGATGCCATTGATGATCTTAAGTTGAGATTAGGGTATGGAGAACTCGGTAATCAGGGGATTAACAATTTTGAAACGCGTCAGACACTTATAGCCGGAAGCAACTCAGTCTTTGACGGCAATCTTGTTCAAGGTGTGAGACCAGCGAGGTTACCAAACCCGGATCTGAAATGGGAAACAACCAAGGAAGTAAACTTAGGTATTGACTACTCTTTGTTCAATGACCGTATATCTGGCTCTATCGATTTGTTTAATAGAGTTACTACAGATCAGCTTTTTATCAAGCCGCTTCCATCCGTAGTTGGATTTAGCTCTGTTCGAACCAATTTTGGTGAGGTCGCTAATAAGGGGATAGATTTAGCCATAAAGACTGAAAATGTGAGAAACAAAGACTTCACATGGTCATCAAGCCTCAACCTTTCCTTCCTGAAAAATGAAGTAACAAAACTGCCTGATTTTACCCAAGAGATCATTGGAGGACGAGTTGGGACTTTCATCACTCAATATACAACAGTGAGAGAAGGAGCAGCTCTTCGATCTTACTACGGTTATGAGATCAATGGAATCTTTCAAGAAGGAGATGACATTGCTAACTCAGCTACGCCAACCTTTAGCGCCGGAATGCCACGATTTGTTGATCAAGATGGCGATGGCGATGTGGATGCGAATGATAGAGTGATTCTTGGAGATCCGTTCCCGGATTATACATTCGGTTTTAGAAATGTATTCAAGTATCAAAATCTATCTCTTTCTGTATTGCTTTTGGGAGTGCAGGGAATCGACGTACTCAATGCCAATGTGGCTGAATCTTTGTATCCAACCAATACAGCTAGAAACTCAATTTCGAGATATTGGCAGGATCGCTGGACTCCTAGCAATCCTAGCAATAAATTTCCTTCAGGCGAGAATCCAAGCACCTATGGAGGAGCACTGGCTATCAATTCATTGACAATCACGGATGCCTCTTTCGTACGGATGAAAAATGTAACGCTGGGGTATGACGTACCTGTAGAAAATATTTCATGGGTTAGCATGCTTAATATCTACGTTTCAATAGATAATCTATTCACGATAACGGACTTTGAAGGCTATGACCCAGATGCCAATGCAGAGGGGCTGGATCCGGTGATCAATGCTCAAATCGCCTCTGAAGATGGGATCAACTCCAATAACGGAGTGTCTCGCTCTTCCTATAATAGCTACCCATTGGCTCGTACGGTTCGTTTGGGATTGAATGTTAAATTTTAAAGAATAGAACAATGAAGACATATAAATATATATTCCTATCAGGACTTTTGATTTTAATGAGTTGTGGAGATTTTCTGGATGAAGAAGTTTATACAGAGATCAACCCAGAGACTTTTTTACAAAGCGAAGAAGGCCTTGACGCCCTACTCGTGGGAGCTTATGCTTCTCTTCAGGTTACAACATGGGATGCAGTAGGCTATTACTATGCGCTAGGTGAATTTTCTACTGATATGTCATGGGAGACAGGTGGTGGATTGAACAGGAGAGTGTTGCCGCTGATGGAGTTCTCTTGGGATCCAAGCACGGATTATTTCAATCAGTACTATAGTAGGTTTTATGAGGCCATAGCAGCAGCGAATAATGTATTGCTAGTTACCGGAGAGTTAACTAGTGTTGATCAATCCATATTGAATAAGACAATAGCAGAAGCAAGGTTTATAAGAGGAACTGCTTATTACCTATTGCATAACCTTTTTGGACCTACACCTATTGTAGAAATTCCAGCTGGGGCTAGTCTTGATGAAATAGAAGCCGCAGGAAAAGGAAGCAGAGCTACAGAAGATGAGTACAGAATGCAGGTAGAAAGTGACCTCATGTTTGCTGTAGACAATCTGGAGTACGGAGGTAGTTCGAGTAGAGCCAACAAAGGAAGTGCCTATGCTGTTTTGACCAAATATTATCTTAATAATAAACAGTGGTCTGACGCAGCTTCTGCAGCCGAAAACGTAATTAATAATGGAGGATATGCACTCTATCCAAACTACTTAGACTTGTTTAGTGTAGTAGGAGAAAACAACACAGAGTTTGTTTTCCGATTTGATTGTTTGGTTGGTTCTAATCAGCAAAATACCTACATCTCACATGCGTTTCCGCCGAACTATCCTATTCAGACAAATTGGGCAAATTTTGGTGCGCAGTTCAGAACTTACACTGCGTTTTTTGAGACATTTGATGACACTGATTCTAGGCGTCAACTTTTGATTCATGAATACACACCAACTACAACCAACGAACTCACTCCACTGGATAGAGATACTGATGGTAATGCTCTGGATGATGTTAGGAGTTTTAAGTTTTTCCCTGATCCAAATGCCGTAGGAGCATTTCATGGAAATGATATACCATTGATCAGATATGCTGATATTCTATTAGCTAGAGCAGAGGCACTCAATGAATCGAACGGTCCAGCTCAGGAAAGTATAGACCTCATCAATGAGGTGCGATCCAGAGCCAATTCAGATGCTTCTTTTAGAGTTTCACTAGCTGATTTTGGAACTAAAGAAAGTCTTCGCGATTTTATACTAGCAGAAAGAGGAAGAGAGTTTTATTCCGAAGGATTGCGCAGAGAAGATTTAATCCGACACGGGTCATACATTGAACAAGCAGTCAATCGAGGGAAATTAGCTCAGGCACATCATGTATTGTTTCCAATACCACAAGCTCAAAGAGACAATAACCCTGATTTAGGACAAAACGACGGTTATCAATAGCCTTCTTATTTAATCATTTCTCTCTGGTCATCTGATCAGAGGGAAATGATTTTTCAAATCAATACACTATTTATGTTTAGAGGTTATTCCATCATTATCATATGGGCACTGTTTGCCTATTCGTGCCAGCAGAAAAAGAGTGGCACAACTCCCCATAAATCCCAATTGGAGAAAAAAAATGTGGTGTTCATATTAATAGATGATATGGGATGGAAAGACTTAGGTTGTTATGGAAGCTCGTTTTATGAAACGCCCAATATTGACAGGCTAGCCTCAAAAGCCACGTTGTTTACAAGTGCCTACTCAGCTAACCCAGTATGCTCACCATCACGAGCGGCCATTCTTACAGGTAGGCATCCTTCCAGAGTAGGTATTACGGATTGGATCAAAGGACACGACCCTCAAGACCGCCTCTTACTAGGATCGGAAGACATTCATGAGTTACCTCATGAGGAAGTAACAATCGCAGAAGTACTTAAAGAAAAAGAATACAAAACATTTTATGCAGGTAAATGGCATCTGGGAGATGTGGGTTTTTTCCCTGAAGATCAAGGCTTTGATGTCAATAAAGGAGGACATCACATGGGGCATCCACCTGGAGGGTATTATTCACCATATAATAATCCAAAATTGACAGATGGTCATGAAGGAGAATACCTCACCGACCGGTTGACAGATGAGTCAATTCAATTTGTGGAAGAAAATAGAAATGATCCTTTTCTCCTATACCTGGCCTACTATACAGTACATACACCAATCGAAGCTTGCCAGAAACACATTGCCAGATTTGAAAAAAAGAAAAAGAATCTTCAAGATACCATTGTGCGTAAAAAGCCTGAAAGGAGAAGTCTGACGGTACAAAATCAGGTAGATGCAGCATACGCCTCTATGATTTATTCATTGGATGAAAACGTAGGACGCATTCTTGATAAGCTTGAAGAGCTTGCATTGATGGAAAACACCCTGATCGTATTTACATCGGATAATGGAGGACTAAGTACCACCGAAAGAAATTACAATCCTCCTACTAGTGTTAAGCCCTTGAGGGCAGGTAAAGGATGGGCGTATGAAGGAGGCATAAGAGTACCTCTGATTATAAAAAGCCCGGGACAAAGTACCGGAGAGAAAAAAGAGACCCCAGTAGCGAGCATGGATTTGTTCCCAACCATTTTGGATGTACTGGGATTGAATTTGCGTCCTGAGTTCCATTTGGACGGGAGGAGTTTACTTCCTGTACTTAACGGAGCAACAGCTTCGTCGGAAGAAATGTTGTTTTGGGATTATCCACATTATCACTCAAGTGGATGGACACCAGGTCAAGCTATCAGAAAAGGAGATTGGAAACTCATATACTTTTTTGAAGAAGACACTTATGAGCTCTACAACCTGAGGGATGATATTTCTGAGACCAATAATCTTGCATTGACCAATCCTGAAAAGCTGGAGGAGCTACAAGAAGCACTTAATGATATGCGTGTAAAGTATAAGACTCAATCCCCTACTCGCAATCACAACTTTCAACATTAAATATGATCAAACGCATACTTGTTTTGCTCTCGTTCTGGGTGACAGGAGCAGTAAACGCTCAGATAAGAACGGAAACGATTATATCAGAAAATTGGAGGTTTAGTAGAGGTGAACAGGCTGGCGCTCAAGAAGTAGCGTTTGATGATTCCAAATGGGAGTTGGTGCAGGTGCCACATGATTGGGCAATAAGTGGGCCTTTCGATAAAGAAGTAGATAAGCAGATTATCGCGATAACACAAAATAACGAAGAGGCCGCTACAGAGAAAACAGGACGAACAGGAGCCCTACCTTTCACAGGAATAGGCTGGTATCGAAAAACATTCCTGGCAGACGCATTTGAAGAAGGAATGAAAGCAATTCTTCAATTTGATGGTGCGATGAGTGAGGCACAGGTTTTTATTAATGGGCAAAAAGTAGGTGAGTGGCCATACGGATACAACTACTTTCATTTCGATGTTTCCAAATACCTAAAGCAGGGTCAGGAAAATCTATTGGCGGTACGACTTGAAAATCAATCCTATTCCTCCAGATGGTATCCAGGAGGCGGAATCTATCGCAAAGTTACCCTTACAGTAAAGGATCAAGCACACTTCAAGCATTGGGGACATTTCATTACCACACCATTTATTTCTGAAGTTGCGGCAAAGGTTTCTATAAAAAGCAAAGTAGAAGGTAAAGGCTTACGAATCGAGACCATCATAAAAGACGATCAAGGTAACACAGTAGCTACTCATTCTTCGGATCAACGATTTGGGGATGAAATAGAGCAGCTCATAGCTGTACCCAACCCCAAGCTGTGGGATACTCATACTCCTAACCTCTACCATGCGCAATTAAAACTTTATGAAAATGACCAATTGAAAGATGAAGAGACGGTTCGTTTCGGCATTAGGCAAATTGAGTACAATATCGAAAAAGGAGGGTTTTTACTTAATAACAAGGTGACGAAATTCAAAGGAGTCTGCCTTCATCATGATCTAGGACCACTTGGAACAGCCGTCAACGAAGCAGCCCTTAGAAGACAATTGACGATTTTAAAAGAAATGGGATGCAATGCAATCCGGTCTGCGCACAACATGCCATCGCTAGAGCAACTAGCGATTTGTGATGAGATGGGATTTATGTTTCTCGCCGAGAGCTTTGATGAGTGGGCTAAGGCAAAAGTGCCAAACGGTTACAATCGATTCTTTAATGAATGGGCAGAAAAAGACATAGTCAATCTTGTTCATGCCACCAGAAACCACCCAAGCATCGTAATGTGGAGTTCTGGCAATGAAGTTCCTGATCAGTTTGGAAGTGAAGGAGTCAAGCATGCCAAAAGACTCCAAGACATCTTTCATCGTGAGGACCCCACTCGCCCTGTTACGGTGGGAATGGATCAAGTCAAGGCTACTATGGAAAGTGGTTTTGGCTCCATCGTGGATATTCCCGGATTAAACTATCGAGTTCACCTATACGAGGAGGCTTATGAGAAATTCCCTCAAGGTGTATTGCTAGGCTCTGAAACAGCATCCACTGTCAGTTCTAGAGGAGTTTACAAGTTTCCAGTAGTCAAAGGAGTCATGAAGCAATATGAAGACTTTCAATCTTCATCTTACGACTTAGAATATTGCTCCTGGTCCAATGTTCCTGATGATGATTTTGTCATGCAGGATGATAAGCCATGGGTGATTGGGGAGTTTGTCTGGACAGGGTTTGATTATCTGGGAGAACCAACCCCGTATGATGAAATGTGGCCTTCAAGAAGTTCTTACTTTGGTATTTGCGATTTAGCAGGAATCCCTAAAGATAGATATTATTTATACAGAAGCCGGTGGAATCCTAAGGATGAAACCTTACATATTCTTCCTCATTGGAGCTGGCCTGGGAGAGAGGGCAAGACGACTCCTGTATTTGTTTATACCAATCACAATAGTGCTGAATTGTTTGTAAATGGTGTTAGTCAAGGTGTTAAAACTAAAAACATGACTACCAATCAAGACCGATACAGGCTGATGTGGATGGATGTGAAATACGAACCAGGTACGCTAAAAGTGGTAGCACTTGATAATAATGGAAAGCCAGTATCTGAAAAATCAATACTGACTTGCGGGAAACCTCATCATTTGAGGTTGGAGCCAGATCGAACCCTATTAAAATCAGACGGGAAAGACCTGTGCTATGTCACCATATCTATTGTCGATCAAAATGGCAACCTATGTCCGCAGGCAACTAACCAGCTCAACTTCGAAGTAAGCGGAAAGGGAAAGTTTCGAGCAGTATGCAATGGAGATGCTACGTCATTAGAAATGTTTCACAGACCGATCATGAAAGCTTTTAGTGGAAAGCTAGTAGCAATTGTGCAATCAGACATAGAGGAAGGAGAAATCAAGCTAACCGTAAAAGGTGATGGTCTGATAGAGGGAGGTGAAGTCATTATCAACTCTTCTAAACAGCAGATGAAATGAGAAAGTATGTTTTTATGGCTTTCATGAGCTTTTTTCTCTTAGGATGTGTCCCTACAGCACAAGTGGAAGAACAGATATTGACAACAGTGTGCAATCCGATGAATCTTTCATATCGCTTTCGACCTGAAACGCCCTCTAGAAGAGAAGCAGCAGACCCTTCGGTGGTGTTCTTTCAAGACACCTACTTTCTTTTCGCTTCTAAATCTGGGGGCTATTGGTATTCTTCAGATTTGGTAGATTGGCATTTCGTCAAGTCCTCCTCCATACCATCAGAGGAGTATGCCCCCACGGCAATACCCCTTGGAGATACGCTTTATTTTCTGGCCTCTTCCCTGACGAAAAGTACCATCTATAAAACAGCTAACCCATTGTCCGGTGAGTGGGAAGTAGCGCTAGATTCGCTAGAATTACCAGTTTGGGATCCGGCCTTTTTTCTTGACGATGATCAGAAGCTATACCTCTATTGGGGATGCTCTGATGTTGATCCGATTTATGGCGTTGAAATAGATTATAACAATAACTTCAAATTTCTAGGAGTTCCAAGTGAGCTGATTTATTCTCATCCAGAACGCCACGGATGGGAAGTGCCTGGAGATTACAATAGCGAACATCTGCTTAACCCATGGATAGAAGGTGCGTGGATGAATAAGCATGAAGGCACCTATTACCTACAATATGCAGGGCCGGGCACTAAGTTCAAAAGCTACAACGATGGAGTCTATGTTTCGACAAATCCTTTGGGGCCGTTTGAAGTGGATGCCCACAATCCTTTTGCCTACAAGCCGGAAGGTTTCGCAAATGGAGCTGGACACGGCAGCACTTTTCAAGATAAGTATGGAAACTACTGGCATGTGGGCACAGTCACCGTCTCCGTAAAACATCGGTTTGAACGCAGGCTGGGTTTTTATCCAGTATTTTTTGATTCTCAAGGAATTATGCATACCCATACCCGATTTGGAGACTACCCTCTTATCGTGCCTGATAGGAAAATAGAGCAAGCATCCGACTTGTTCCCTGAATGGATGCTGCTTTCCTATAAAAGCTCAGTTGCAGTTTCATCTGCGATAGATTCATTTGAGGCCGAAAATATGGTAGATGAAAATATTAGAACCTATTGGGCTGCCAAATCAGGAGGTGATGAATGGGCAGTGGTAGACTTGGGAAGTGAGGAAGATGTCTATGCCGTTCAGTTAAATTTTGCAGAACACCTTACGAAAATTTATGATAGACAAGACGGGTTGTACCATAGGTATACTGTAGAATTCTCTTCAGACAGCACGAATTGGACGTTACTTGCAGATAGATCTGCAAGCCAATCGGATCATTCTCATAGCTATTTTCCGTTATCTCAAAAAGTGCGTTGCAGGTATTTGAAAGTCAAAAACCTTGCAGTGCCAGATGGCCACTTTGCCATAAGCGGCTTTAGGATTTTCGGAAAAGGAAATGATGATCTTCCCCAGAGTGTGAAAGATATTAGAGCTATTAGAAACCTTCTAGATAGAAGGAAAGTCAGACTAGAATGGCCCAAATCAGAAAGTGCCCTTGGTTACAATGTTAGGTTTGGGATTGAAGAAACGAAGCTCTACCAGAACTATTTGGTTTATGAAGATACCAGCCTGATCATCAATAGCCTTGCAACCGATCGCTCATATTACTTTGCTGTAGAAGCATTCAATGATTCGGGTGTAGCACCCATTGATTTTCAATTGCGTGTGGAGTAAGGTTTAAATATTATTGAGATAAATGCCATACCATGGCAATAACCATACTCTTAGGAGTGGACGACTGGTCTATGATTTATTTATTTCAAATTTTCACGCATATCAATTCTATTCCTGATATGGAAAGCTTCTAGTCACACTTTTCTGGACACTAACTCTGAATTTTATTGATTTAATAAGTTGGGAGACAAAGCTGTAAGAATTAAAAATGAGGGTTTGCATACCAAATGTTGCTTAAACTGTTCAACATTAGAGTTCGAAAGGATTTTGAATTAGATGTAAGACTGAAATTGAAAGAAATCCAAGTAAACCCTTATATGGTTGTTACTTGATTTGGGCTAACTATGAAAACTATAACCACCTATTTAGTAAGGATAAACTCCCCAAAATGAATATGCCTCTTTGCTATTGTAGAAATTGCAAGACTGACTGTGTTTGATGATCTTGAATATAAATACACTAATAGTTAATGGAGACTGTTTTTTTAATTTAGCTTGACAAGATTACAATTGCAATCATTGGATAAAATTAACATTTATGTTAATTTTATCTTGTAAATAAACTTATAAGTGAATAATTTCGTATTAGAGTTATGGGATGATCAAGGGAGTAGTTGTTCGTTCTATACGGTAAGATGGTTAGATTGTGAGAAGTCGGAAACAGATCTTTTTTTAGAGAAATTTGAAAAAATCCCTGAGCTTCAAGAACCACTACAATCACTTTTGAGTTTTATTTTAGATGCAATAGGAGAAGATCATGGAGCAATTGATGCACTTTTCAACCGAGAAGAAAACGAGGTACAAGGCCTTCCTATGCATGGTAAGGTCAGATTAAATAAGGTGACCTTTTATTATCCTCAATTTCCCTTGAGGATTTATGCCTTGCGCTTATCAGAAAGATTAGTTGTATTATTTAATGGAGGAATAAAAGACGCACAAACGAATCAGGCAAGCTCACTCAACAGTGAGTGGAGAGAAGCTTGCGAGTTTGCTAAGAAAATAACTCGCGCTTGGTTAGATGGCATTATAGAAGTAGATAGCACCGGACGAATATTAACCGATTATAACAATAACAAAGAAATCATACTTTAAACCACTAAATTATGAGGAGTACAATCGCAAAACGCATTCTGGATAACACTCCAGAAAAAACCCGTCATTTTGTAAGAAAGCAAGCTGATTTGGTTGTGCGAATTAATGAATTACTAAGAGCCAAAGGCTATACGCAAAAGCGATTAGCAGAAGCAATGGGTAAAAAACCATCTGAAATTAATAGATGGTTAAAAGGGGAGCATAATTTTACCTTTAAATCAATTTGCCACTTAGAAGCTGTACTTGGAGAAAGTATTTTCGAAGTACCCAAAAGACGAGTTTTTACAGCTTCAAAAGGAGTGTTCTTTGAAGTAACTGTTTATAAAAATAAAGTAAAACCAGCCAATCATAAATTTGAAGATTGGAAGCAAGACTCATTTAAAAGAGAACAATTTCTTGAATATGGGGAATAAAAAAGAAATGCTCTATCCGGAGGAGATCGAAATTCTAAATTTCAGCATTCTTTCAGGAGAGATCAACAACCCTGAGGGGTTCGATAATGAATATATCTTGAAGCATGATTTTTCAGTGGATTTGAAGCTGGGGTTCAATTTGGAAGACAGTTTAATCAAATCCTCAATTCGTATTGACGTCCAGACGGATTGTGAAGGTAAAAATGAGGAAGAAGCTCGAAGTGGATTTGAATTTCTATTCCTCTATAGATATGAAAAATTGCTTGACCTAGTTGCTCGAACAAAAAATAAAGAAGAAGTAGTACTACACCCTCATCTTGGTAATGCTATTTCTGCTATTACTTATTCAACTTCCAGAGGAGTACTAATGACCAGATTTCAAGGTACTGCATTTAAAGATTTTATTTTACCAGTAATTCCTCCAGATAGCTTATTAGAGTGATTTTTAATACGAATTAATACGATAGACTAATCAAAAATAAACCAGTTCGGTACATTGAGATTTAAATAGAGTAACAAATTCTATTTCGTTTCTATTTTGTGGAAATTTCGGTAGAAGAAAGGGCTGGTTGGTATATCGAGTAGGTACTTTAAGAAATAAAAAAGCCTGACCTAAATAAATAAGTCAGGCTTTGCCTGTGGAGCCGGAGGGATTCGAACCCTCGTCCAGCAAAGGAAATCATATACCGTCTACATGCATAGTTGCTTATTTGATCTTACAGACGGGCTGAGAAACAACACCCCACCGTATCTGCCAGCCACTGGAGTTTCGCACAAGCTTAGTAGCCTCACTTGCGCTAGTCCTAAAGTTCGACACCCCTTGATCCAGCCTAAAGGACAGAGACTTGGAGGAATGTGACAGGGGGAACCGGTACGGTTCAACCCTTAATAATCTCTACTTTATTCGAGATTAAGCTGCCATGGCGTAATTAGATTCGCCAATTAGAATTTGAACATATTGATCGCGGATGCATGTTCAACACCCGACATGCAAGCATATCAAATACACTTCCTGTCGATTCCGGTCGGCCCCAGAATTTGGTAGATGCAAAGCTAGTAAACATTAGGTTTAGCCAATGATTTTAATTGGAAGCACTTAAATTAATCTCTACCCATTCAGAGTTGCCCTAAAAGAGCCACTACTTATAATGAACAAAGCATTTCTCAGCTTTAATTCTCAAACAGAGATAAATTACGCTTTTATATAAAAACCGAATTATGAAAACGCTTGCCTATCTGAGAACAGTTGGAAAAGTTCACATCATCATTGGAGCACTTGTAATTCTCGTCAGCTCCTGCATGAGCCGTCAGGAAAATGTTCCAAGAGAAATCATTGATTTTAACTTTGATTGGAATTTTCATCTAGGGGAATTTTCAGATGGGGAATTATCAATATATGATTCGGAGGATTGGGAAAAAATCAGATTGCCGCATGATTGGAGTATTCTGGAGTCATATCAACAGGATGGAACGGCAGCAAGTACAGGCTTTGTTCCAGGAGGTATAGGGTGGTATAACAAAGAGTTTGTTTTGCCAAAATCAGATTCAAGTAAGTCTATCTGGCTGGAATTTGATGGAGTTTTCTGCAAATCAGATGTATGGATCAACGGTGAGCACTTAGGCTTTCGGCCAAATGGTTACTCCAGTTTTTCTTACGATTTATCACCTTTTTTAAAATTTGGAGATGAACCCAATGTGGTGCTGGTCAAAGCAGATCATTCAGCATATGCTGATACCCGTTGGTATACCGGATCCGGTATTTATAGAAATGTGAGATTAATCAAAACATCCCCTGTTCACATCCCGCAATGGGGAGTTAGAGTCACCACTCCGGAGGTAAGCAAGACTTCAGCTACAATACGAATCGATACCAAAGTCGATGGGGTTTCAGATGGCATTGAGATAATATGGAAGGTCTTAGACAGTAAGGGCGAAGAAGTTGCGATCGCCAGCGCAGCAGAAGCAGTCAATGGAACTTATAGCACTGAGATAACAATCGCAAATCCTTCACTTTGGGATACCCGTGAACCAAATCTCTACAAGCTTGTGTCCGATGTGAAATCAGGCGGTGAAAGTGTAGATAACGTAGAAACAATTTTTGGAATTCGATCTATCGAATTTGACTCGAACAAAGGATTTTTACTAAATGGAGAGTCACTTAAAATCAAAGGAGTAAACATTCATCATGACGTTGGAGCTATTGGGGCTGCTGCTACCAAACCAATGTGGGAATATAGAGTGAGAAAGCTAAAATCTATCGGAGTTAATGCCATACGCATGTCTCATAATCCCCACTCTGTCGATCTCATGGAAGTTTGTGATGAAATGGGTATGCTCGTAATGGATGAGTTTTTCGATGAATGGCATAAACCCAAAGGCAAGAGCGTCATTTACCTTGGAGATAATGCAGCTAAGGGAGACTCAGCAGAAGGCTATAGTGAGTATTTTTTGAAGTGGGCGGAGCGGGATTTGAAGAGCTTGATAAGTCGCGATTTTAATCACCCGTCTGTTATTATGTGGAGCATTGGAAACGAAATAGAATGGACATTTCCAGAATATTCGGAGGCATATCATCAAATTAACCCAGGCATTGCCGGATATGGAGAGGTTCCGATTTTTGAGAAAGACAAGGTTCTTCCTATTGCAAAGGAAGTGCTCGGAGATATAGATTCCCTTGCAATTGTTGCTCAGCAGCTTTCCGAATGGGTCAAAGAGGAGGACACGACGAGACCGGTTGTTGCAGGGACTGTCAGGCCGAGCATCAGCCTGGTGAGTGGATTTGGAGATGCATTGGATGTCATTGGTTTTAACTACCGACAGGATTCTTATGATGCAGCACATGCCGCATACCCTGATCTGAAAATCATCGGTTCTGAAAACTGGGGAGACTATTCCGAATGGAAAGCTGTAAAAGATAGAGATTTTGTAAGTGGAATATTTGCATGGACTGGTTTTGCATACATGGGAGAAGCTGGTCCATGGCCAAGAAAGGGGTTGGAGATTTCCTTTTTCGATTTTGCAGGGTTCAAAACACCCAGAGGACATTTTTTTGAAACGCTATGGAAAGACGATCCGAAGGTGTATATGGTCACCACCCCAGCATCGATATCTGAGTTTTCATTCGATGAGCAGGGCGAATGGAAATTTAAAATGCAAAAAACACCGCCTCCGGTTTGGAGTGAATTGAGAAGGTGGGAATGGTACAAAGTCAACGAACATTGGAACTACAAAAAAGATGAAGAAATTGTAGTTCAGGTCTATACCAATTGTGAGGAAGTCGAACTTTTTCACAATGGAGAAAGCCTTGGTAGACAAAAGCTCACTGATTTTGCTGAGGATAATATTATCAAGTGGATGATTCCTTTTGCTTCTGGAGATTTGGTTGCAAAGGGATACAATAAGGGTAATTTGGTTGATAAATACACAATAGCAACATCTGGAGAAGCAAGTAAGCTAGAGTTGGTTATTGACAAAGAAACACTGAAAGCTGACAAGTACGATATAGCACACGTGTCAGTGAATATTTATGACGCAGAAGGGAACATTATCAGAAATGTCGATGAACCCGTGACTTTTGAAGTTAAAGGTGCGGGTGAGTTATTGACAGTAGATAATGGATGGGAAATGAATGTAGATTCACATTATCAAAACACTGTCAAAACTCATAATGGCAGAGCACTGGCTATCATAAGATCGAATGGGAATAAAGGAGAAGTAGAAATAAAAACATCTATCGGGGCTATTGAGAGTAATGCAATGATTATAAAAGCGGTCGATTAATAGACCGGCTACCAACTTCGACTTGGTTGTTAAAAGGAACGGAATTGATTTTGTTAATAAGTAGGCTTATAAATAACGCCGTTTTTAACTACCAAATCGATATCCGAAGAATGGGCAATACTCTCAAGTGGGTTTTTATTAAGAATTAAAAGATCGGCCTTATTTCCCTTTTGAATCAAACCAAAATTGGGGTTGTCTAAGAATAATTTAGCGCCCTCGGATGTAGCCGCTCTTAAAATTTCAAAGTCTGAATAACCCATTTTCTTTAGTGTTTTCATTTCTTCATGAAAACCGCTCCCTGCGTACGATCCGGGAAGAGGACTGTCCGTACCTATTGCAAATGAGATGTGATGGGTTTGTAAAAGGTGGAAGGTGTTTTTCCAATTATCTCTGTTTTCAATTAAGGTCTCGCTGAATTGATCCATTATTTCAGTCTCGTTTAATTCCAATCCCTTGTTACCCATTACTGGATTAAGCAATTCTCCTGGTTGCATTTTAGCATCCATTGGAGAAGGTTGATAGCTTCCATTACTTATCTGATACGTATTTTCAAATCCAGTTAATGTATGGATTATTTTGATGCCGGATTCTTTAGCTCTAGCGGCAATCTCATTTGATAACTTGCCTCGATATGGGAAGTGAGCCAAGACATCCGTTCCCGCCTCTATTGCAGATATCATATCATTTGCATTGCCAATGTGTACAAAAGTCTTAAGTCCGTTCTCGTGAGATTCATCAATGATTGCTTTCATCACGGAATTTTCAATTTGAGGAATACCTTCAGGAAGTTGGTCGTTGATAATCTTGATGTAGTCTACTTCATCATCCTGATAATCAGAGATCAATTCAGAAACGTCGGTCTTCTCATCAGCTGTTTCAATGATAAAGCCAACAAAGAGTGAAAGTGGAAATGGAAGTAGTGCTTTAGATGCTGCTATTGGGTGTCCGTCTTTTGCAGTAATTGGCGACCCAGTATAGTAAATGTTAGGGCCGGGAATTTCACCTTTTTCAACTCGTCCTTTGTATTTCTTAGACTGAGAAGCAATTCCACCCAAGTCATAAACGGTCGTGACTCCAGCTGCCAACCATGCCTCCAGATTGTGCTCGATGTTGGGTCTTACCATTTCCCAAGGAGCCGACCCACTCGCCATGATATGCACATGAGTATCTATAAAACCCGGAGAAAGATACCTACCAGATCCATCGATGATATCGATCCCTTTAGGAATATCTGGCCGATCTGATATTGAGACGATCATTCCATCCTTGATGAAAACACTTTGATCTAAAAACAAGACCGAATCCATCCCATTGAACACATCAACATTTGTAATCACATAACTGGAGCCAAAATCTTGCTTTTCGATCAAAGGTTTGTAGCTGGCTTTCTTACCAAGACAAGAGATCAATGATAAGCAAAGTATGAAAAGAAACTGTGACTTCATTTTTAGTTCATTTGAACTAATTTAATCAATTTAGTTCATTTAAACTAAATTGTGGTGTGACAACTAAGGAGAAAATTCTCGAAGCGGCGCTTCATCTTTTCAATAATCAAGGAGTAGAGAGTATTACTACCAGGCATGTTGCGACTAGCCTTGGCATGAGTCAGGGAAACTTACACTATCATTTCCCCAACAAAAATAAATTGCTGGAGAAGCTCTACGAGATGTTCAAGGAAGGCCTTGTGAAGAGGTCAAGTTACCAAATGGGTACCTTCGGTCTTGCCCAAATCTACGAGTCCCTACTGTTGAATTTTGATTGGATGTGGGAAAATAGATTCCTGTTTCTCGATAGAGAAATTGTCTGGAGGCGTTTGCCGAATATCAAAAGAGAGACTCAAGGTCTTATCACAATGAAGACACGCCAATTAAATGCTGCGATCGAGACTTTGAAACAACAAGGTGTTTTCCGAGCAGATCTCGATCAAGCACAAGTAGACAGTTTTATCAACCTGTACCAAATCATCATTAATTCATGGCAATCGTCAGCATATTTGTTCGAAAAGGAAAAACCAACCTTTTTTGCTGATAATGCTTTTAGAGCGTGGTACCCATATTTGACAGAGATGGGAACAAAGGAATTCGATGCTTTAATAAAGTAAAACAGAAAGTTGTGATGTCTTTAAGATCAGTCTTTCATGATTTTACTCAATTACAGACTTGATCCAATCAGCAGCTGTCGAAGTTCTAATGAATACGCTGATGTCTCCATAATCACTATCCTGATGGTTTCTAATAGGTTCACTTGCTCCTCCCGATAGTACTCCACATACTTTCCATACACCATCAATTTTAATAAAAATAGGACCACCGCTATCACCTTCAACCGTAGCACCCTCAAAATCAGTTGCAGTAGCATTACTTGTACCAGTACCTAATAACTGCTCGTCTTCTTCCACAAAATCATCACCTAAAGCATTGATTAATCCGGTCGGGGAGTCAAAGTCATAAGCAAGAAGACCACCCAAGTAGGTACCGCTTTGAGAAGATGAAGTAATCCCTTCTACTTTTCTGTCTAGGATGTTTTCGATGCTATGCTTTTTGGAGAAAAGATCAGGATTTTGTCCGGGTCGGCCGGAGTAATCACCAAAACCACAATACCATGTAGTTGCCCCAATTGGCTCAGAAACTTCATAATTAACAGTTGCGGGAACAAGATCATTGATAGATGAAGTTAATTTAACAAGACATAGATCATTGGCACTTAGGAAGTCATTGTTGTCTTCGATCCAACTAGGGTGAAAAACCAGCTCTTCTACATCTAAGGTTTCGCCAGGGTTGTTTGGATCATTTCCTACCAGAACTTTTATCCCACTTACTGGACTAGGTGCCGATTGCTCATCAGCAACAAAAAAATTATGACCCGCAGTTAATACCCAGTTTGATTTTATGAGCGTTCCTGTTGCTACAAACTCTTCATTACTGCTTCCATCCAAACTATAGCTGAACATGAAAACAGGGGAGAAGTCAGGGTAATCTTCTGTGTCATAGGGACTCTCATTGGTTGCAATTCTTTCATACATTGATAAGTCAAGGTCATGCCGAATTCCAAAAGCAGATGGATTATCCGGATCAATGAATTCATCATCTCCGGATGTACAAGATGTAATCAAAGAAAGACCTGTTACTAGTGTGAGCAAGAAGGGTAAGTGAATGATTTGATTTTTCATAGTCGCAAATATCTATTTACTACTTTGAAGATCAAACCCTGAATTAAGAACCTTGGTCAAATTACTTGGGTCAAGTACCAAGCATTATGGGTTAATTTAATAGCCTGAGCTTCTTGATTAAGTATCACTTAAAAAACCCTTCACTGTTACTATGAGTCTTTTATCTTTTAAATTTTGATAAAAAGACGTGATAGTCTCGTGATCTCAAAGATTCCTTCAGCTTTCCCTCATATCATCTTTCTCTAGACCGCCGAATAATGGTTTTTTTATAATTATAAGTCAAGCTCAGATTAATAGATAGTGTTTGAAGAATTTGATAAACAAGTAGGGTATAATCGTTATTCATCGTTATCTATATATCCTTTAATTGAAAATGAAAATTATGAGAGCGAGTATTGCGTGTGTGTGTTTGTCAGCAAGCTTATTGTTTATTGGCTGCAATAAAGGAAGTGAAGATATAGTGGCAGAATCAGAAGAGCCAGTTTTCGAGCCGATAGAGGAGGGAGAACTGGAAATTCCTGATTGGACAGAAGCAACTCATAGTAACGACGTAGATCCTGATTATGCTATCGTGTTTCCAGATGATAAAGTCCATAGACTAGACATTACTATCAGTGAAGCTAATTGGAGTGCAATGCAATCGGATTTAGCAACTAACCTGACCTCTTCTGGAGGGCCTGGACAAGGTGGAGCAGACATTGATTTCACTCCTGTTTGGGTTCCGTGCACATTTACATTTGATGGGTTGGATTGGTATCAGGTAGGGATTAGATACAAAGGAAACTCAACTCTGCGCAATGCTTATCAAGGTAATTCTGATAAGTACCCCTTTAAGTTGGATTTTGATGAATTTGAAGACACATATCCCGACATTAAGAATCAAAGATTTTATGGCTTTAAGCAGTTGAATCTTAGTAGTAATTATAGTGACGATTCATTTATGAGGGAGAAGGTCGCTGGAGATCTTTTCAGATCATTTGGTGTTGTCGCACCTCGCGCTTCATTTTGTGCCGTTTACCTGGATAGAGGAAATGGTTCCAACTTTATTGGAGTATATACATTGGTAGAAGAGGTGGATGACAGTGTGCCAGATTCTCAATTCCCTGATAACGATGGAAATCTCTACAAACCAGATGGAGACGCTGCAACCTTCGCATCAGGTACTTATGATGAGGATGAAATGGATTTGAAGACAAATGAGGATGAGGCAGATTATTCAGACGTGAGAGCCCTTTACGATTTAATGCAAAGCTCAACACGTACATCGGATGAAACACAATGGATCTCTGATCTTGAAGATATTTTCAATGTTGATCAATACCTGAAATACTTGGCCGTAAATACTGTTATCCAAAACTGGGACACCTACGGAGTGATGACACACAATTACTTTCTTTATAATGATCTTGGGAAACTCGTTTGGATACCCTGGGACAATAACGAATCGATGCAAGATGGTAAAATGGGAGGAGCGATAAGTCTTTCCATGTCAGAAGTAACAGATGAGTGGCCTTTGATTCGATACGTTATGGATGTGGATCAATATGAAACTCAGTATCGAACGTACGTACGTGACTTCACTGATAATCACTTTCAACCAGCTACCATGAGTAGTCAGTTTTCTACTTACGAATCACTTCTTAGCGATTATGCTGCTCAAGAAGGAGGAAACTTTAGCGGAGCTATCAGCACGCTCAATACTCATGTGCAGAACAGAAACGATGAAGTGGATAACTATCTGAATTGATTCGAAATGTTTCTCATTTCCCTAGATACTAAATGTTAGCTACGGAGGAGTGATGGATTTAAATGAGGTGAAATCGAGTTTTATCCCTTCACCTTGTTCAACTTGATCAATTTATAGACCCATTTTGGCACATCTTTATTTTTCCCTTCGAGATTAATAGTGATTCCAAGTTTAGGAATAAGAGGAACCTTGTGTGTTTCCACAAATTCAATTGCAGTGCCGTCAGGATCGTCTATGTAGGCAACTCTGCTTGTCACATTTCCCATGTTGAAACTTTCACCTTTTTCGGTATCAAAACTGTCCAGTACAAAAGTATGTCCCAGACTTCCGCAATGAGTTTTCAGGTCATCCATGTCCTTCACATCAAAGCACACGTGGATAAATCCTGGATCACCCCAGTAGCGGTCTTCGTACATTTTCACTCCTTGATAGTCTGTACTTTGAATTAACTCTATCTCAGTGTTTCCAAGGAAGTTCGAAAAACCACCAATAGCTTGCTTGGCTTTCGTCAAAAAAGCCCTCTTGAAAGTATGATTTCCTCCCGGTAATTTTTCGAAAGAAGGAACCTTCTCTTCTTTTGTTTTATGCTTCAATTCGAAACCAAGAACGTCGGTGTAAAACTGAATGGATTTATCCAAATCACTACATCCAATGATAGCTCCGCAAGCCCCAGAAGTTAGTTTTGGCTTAGCAAAGTATTCATCTCCTTCAATAACTTGAAAATGATTTTCGAATGGGTCTGCGAAGAAAAAACCTTTTTTACCCGAAATATCTAATTCTCTGGCGGTTGGTTTGACCAATTCTAATTTCCTTCTGGTCGTGGCAAGATCAGGTGTCTTTAGTTTGATTGCGAAAATTCCAAAATCCCCAAGTTGCGGCCTTTGAATAGGAAGTTTTGGAGCTCGACTCAAGTATTGCCACACTTCCAGACCACCAGCTCCAGCCATGTTCATTATTACAGCTGCTTGACGTTCATGCGCTTTGCCTCCGGTATAAGCTTGCATAAGATCCGTTAAAGCTCGCTCCTCCAGTACTTGAGCAGAGAAGTTGAGATTTTCATGATACCATGTTCTGGATGCAGGCATATCTGTAACTCCAATTCCTATTTGTAGGATACCCCCAATTTTAGATTTACTCATAATCTTGTTTCTTTTGACACCCTAAGTTTAATAATTATCCAGACTCGACCACTTGAAAACGGGTTAGTTTTTTATCTTGCAAGTCAGATGGAATCATTCGTTGTATCGGCACGTAAATACAGACCACTTGGGTTTGACGAGGTAGTAGGGCAGGAGCACATCACTACTACGCTTAAGAATGCAATTGATAATAATCATTTGGCTCAGGCGCTGCTTTTTTGTGGCCCAAGAGGAGTTGGTAAAACGACTTGTGCCAGGATTTTATCCAGAATGGTCAATGGGTTTGAGGCGGAAAACGGTGATGCTCAGACTAACAATTTCAATATTTATGAGCTTGATGCTGCTTCTAATAATTCGGTAGATGACATTCGTAATCTGATCGATCAGGTTCGTTATCCTCCGCAGCAAGGCAAATTCAAAGTCTACATCATAGATGAGGTTCACATGCTGTCAACGGCAGCCTTCAATGCTTTTTTGAAGACACTGGAAGAACCACCATCTTATGCTATTTTCATACTAGCCACAACAGAGAAACATAAGGTACTTCCGACGATCCTTTCTAGATGTCAGATTTATGATTTCAATCGAATCGAAATCAATGATATTGTTTTTCAGTTGAAAAAAATTGCTGAGACGGAGAGCATTCAAGTAGAAGATGAAGCACTTCACCTTATTGCGCAGAAAGCTGATGGAGCACTTCGAGATGCACTTTCGATCTTTGATCTGATCGTGACTTTTTCGTCAGATAATAAGATTACTTATCAGAATACAATCAAGAACCTTCACATTCTTGACTATGATTATTATTTCAAGGTAGGTGACTTTTTCCGAGATGAAAACATGTCAGGCGCGCTCTTGATTTTTGATGAAATCTTAAGGAATGGATTTGATGGTCATAATTTCCTTATTGGATTACAAGAGCACTTCCGAAACCTGCTGATTTGTAAAAACGCTGAGACACTTTCACTTTTAGATGTCCCAGATACGCTTAAGTCCAAGTATCAGAGCCAATCACAAGAGTTGAGCAACTCATACCTCTTGTCCGGACTCAATATGATGAACCAATTTGATCTTAACTACAAGTCAAGTAAGAATCAACGGTTGCATGTAGAGCTTTGTTTGATGAAGCTCTCCAATCTGAACAAAGCCATTAAGCTTGGTCAGAATGGAGGATCATCTGATGATGTAAAAAAAAAAGTAGCCTAAGCAAACCTTCTGCTCCCGAGAGTCCCAAAATATCAGCAGAACCACCTGTTTCAACTCCAGCATCGCCCGTTTCTCAAACCGTAGAGGCAGAACCAATATCAAGGGCTAGCACTCCCAAGGCTCCCATTAAGAACACATCCGAGCCAAAAGAAACACCGAGCATTTTTAGAAGAAAATCAGACGCCTCCAAAGACAAGTCAGAAGAAGAAAAGAAGGAGGAGGTTTTATCAAATGATTTTTCAGATGAAGACCTACAAAAAGCGTGGCTGTCTTTTAAAGAAAAGCGTATTGCAGAGGGAGCAGGAGATATGGAACAATTGATCCTAAATAGAACTATCAGGAGAATAGAGGATTATAATGTGATGATCTCACTTAGTAGCTCGTTAGAAACGAATATTCTTGAGCGAGCAGAACAAGATATCGTCCAGCACTTAAGAAGCGAATTAAAAAACACCCTTTTGCTTTTGGAAAAGGAAGTAAAAGAAATAGAAACCACCAAGAAGCTATATACAAGCAAAGACAAGTTTGAGCACATGGCAGAGCAAAACCCGGCATTGAAAGAGCTGAAAGAGCGACTTGGGTTAGATTTTGAGTATTGATTTGACCTTAGCTTCCTTGAGAAGGAGCAAGCCAGACAGATTTTTGTATTCGAAATATATAGACCGCATTGTTTCGATAAACAGATTCCTTATCGATGGTCATCCCAATTTTTAAAGCTACTTTTTGAGAAGGCACATTAGCTAAGCTGATGATGGAAATGAGCGAATTGGCAAAACTGTTTATAAAAGCATAGTCCCTACATTTTGCAGCTGCTTCAGTTGCAAATCCCTGATTCCAAAATTCGGGGAGCAAGGAATATCCAATTTCGAGTTCCGGTTTCTCGTCAACTTCTTGAACTAGTAAACCGCAATGTCCTATTAGTTTGCCAGATTGCTTTTCAATCAAGGCATTCATGCCTCCAAAATTGTTTTCATATCTATGAAATTGCTTGTCGTACCATTTGCGACATTCTACCTCAGGAGAAGCACGTTGTTCATACCAATATAAAGATGTGATATCGTTTTGATGAAATGGCAACCATGATTCGAAATCAGATTCTCTAACTTCTTTAAAAAGAATCCTTTTGGTTTCTTGTTGGTTCAAAAGGTATTTCATCGCTCTGTGTTTCAAATCTTAATTATTTGGATTCACGCGATCAACGTATCCTGATGATTGAACTCAGAATAATAAATAACTGTTGGAATCTGATTTTTTTAAGAGAGGATGCTTGATTCGACTGTTTATCGCGTAAAAAAAGAGGCAATGAATGAAAATTCATTGCCTCTTATCAAATTATTTACAAAGCTGATCGTACACAAATACGTGCTCAGCAAAATTCTTCCATTTGAATTTCTCCCCGCCATAGTTTTCCTTGAATACAGAACAATCTTTATATAGCTGCTTGAGGGCTTCTTTTTTATATCTTGACTTCTTGTAGACTTCAGATTTACCCCCATCAAATACAACTAAATAGGATTTATCCTCCCCTCCGGTCACCTTTATGCCACCTACACCGATACCACCGGTTTCTTTGGCATTTGGATCTAGATAAACTTTGATCTTGCTGTCAAATCCAGGGTTTAGTAGTTGCATTAAGACAAACTTGTCCTTCTTTTTAGGTAGCAGTGCCTGCTCAAAATAAACCCATTCTCGATTTACCACTTTATCAAAATCAATTTCTCCAGCCTTGGCCACATTTGGTACAGACATAGCACTCTCTATGTTGGTCAGCTTACTGGGTTTGACTGCCAAGACTTTTATGTCAGGAGACTTAAATTTCACTTTACTTCCGTCTTCCTTTTTGATGGTAAAAGACCTTAGCTGACCTAGGCCGATCATAGCAGAAGCGATTTTACCTCTTACTGTATCTCCAGCATTGGTTACTGCATAGGCTTCTTTCGCTGCTCCGATTTGACTACTATTCATTTCAGGAATGAAGTATTGTGCTTTTGACAATAAAGGAGTCATCAAAATGAATAGAATTGGGATGATTTTGCGCATTTTTTTTAGATTTAGTAGATAAGTAAAGTACAAAACCTTTCTCTATTAAAGAAACAGAGGCATTAGAAGAGGTTAATCAATAAAAAAGGGTGTTGAACATATGTTCAACACCCTTTAAAGGTTTCTAAGAATCTATTGATTAACCAATAGAGATTCTTTTGAAGTTAGAAACAGTCAATCCTTTTGAAACAGAATCTAAGTATTTCGCGATATTAACAGAGTTGTCTTTTACGAAAGTCTGGCTGAGAAGCGTGTTCTCTTTGAAGAACTTTGCCAATTTACCTTGAGCAATTTTTTCGATCATTGCTTCAGGCTTACCTTCTTCTCTCGCTTGCCCTTTACCTACTTCTATTTCTTTTTCAATGATGGCAGAATCAACGCCATCTTTATCAACAGCTACAGGGTTCATAGCGGCGATTTGCATCGCTACATCCTTACCGGCTTCAGTTACATCGGTTCCATTGGTGTTGACAAGACCTACTAAAACTCCTAATTTCCCATTTGAGTGGATGTAAGGAACGACAGCATCACCTTCTACATATTCGTAAGCAGTGATGTCAAGTTTCTCGCCGATTTTACCAGTTGCGCTGATAATTTTTTCACCTAAAGTAATGTCACCAGAACTTAAAGCCTTGATGCCATCAATATCTGCGGGCTGAGCTTCGAATGTTTTGTCAGCAACTTCATTAGCCAAAGCAATGAAATCCTCGTTTTTTGCTACGAAATCAGTTTCGCAAGTAAGAGTAATTACCATTCCTTTAGTGCCATCAGCACTTGTTCTGGTAACAACCATACCTTCAGTTGTTTCTCTGTCTGCTCTTGATGCAGATACTTTTTGACCTTTTTTCCTTAAAAGCTCGACTGCTTTATCGAAATCACCTTCTGCTTCAACTAATGCCTTTTTGCAGTCCATCATACCTGCACCGGTCATTTGTCTTAATTTGTTTACGTCTTTTGCAGTAATTGCCATGGTAATATATTTTATGAATTTGGAATCGTTTATTAACAAAAATTGAACACCGTCCAGCTAAAAAGCTGTATCAGTGTTCAATCAATGAATATTATAACATTTTAATGAAGTATTAAGCGCTTTGCTCGTCTGCTTCTTTTTTGGCTGCTACTTCTTCTTTCTCAGCGGATTCAGCCTTTTCCTTTTTTCTTTCGCTAAGTGCTTCTTCAGCTGCCTTAGCGATATAGTTAGTAATTAGGTTGATTGCTTTGAAAGCATCGTCGTTTCCTGGGATTGGATAATCAACTTGAGTAGGGTCTGAGTTCGTATCTACAAGCGCGAAAACCGGAATGTTCAGTTTTTGAGCTTCAGAGATAGCAATGTGCTCTCTCTTGATGTCGATAACGAATAGAGCTGCTGGAAGTCTGTTTAGATCGGCGATTCCACCAAGTACTCTTTCCAGTTTTTCTTTTTCTCTAGTGATCATCAAACGCTCTCTCTTCGCTAGGTTAAGAAAAGCCTCATCTTTCATCAACTTCTCCATACCAGCCATTTTTTTCAATGACTTTCTGATAGTTGCGAAGTTTGTAAGCATACCACCCAACCATCTTTCAGTTACGTAAGGCATGTTTAAGCTCTTAGCTACATTTTCCACAGTCTCTTTGGCCTGCTTCTTAGTAGCTACGAACATTACTTTTCTTCCCGACTTTACTACCGCCTGAAGCGCAGATGCTGCAGTTTCAAGTTCAGAGATAGTTTTGTTCAAGTCGATGATATGGATTCCATTCTTCTCCATGAAGATATATGGAGCCATTTGTGGATTCCATTTTCTGGTAAGGTGTCCAAAGTGAACACCAGCATCCAATAAATCTTTGTATTCTATTTTTTGCATTGCTCTTAATCTTAACGTTTACTGAACTGGAATTTTCTTCTCGCTTTTCTTCTACCTGGTTTCTTACGTTCAACCATTCTAGGGTCTCTCGTCATAAAACCTTCTTTTTTCAAAGCAGGCTTATTTTCAGGATCAGCGATTACTAGTGCTCTTGATATAGCTAGTCTTACAGCTTCTGCCTGACCTTTCGGTCCGCCACCGTCAACGTTTATATCAATATCGAAATTTCCGTCAGCTTCAAGTGTTTCAAGAGGCTGCTTTACGATCAATTGTAGGATTTCTGATGGAAAATACGTGTTAAGTTCTTTTGAGTTAACAGTGATTTTTCCTTTTCCAGACTGGAAGTAGACTCTTGCTACTGCCGTTTTCCTTCTTCCTATTGTGTTAATGATATCCATTCAGATTAGAATTTTGCTTCTTTAGGTTGTTGTGCTTCATGTGGATGCTCTGTACCCGCATATACATGTAAGTTTTTGTAGATTTTGTCTCCTAATTTGTTTTTAGGCAACATGCCTCTTACGGCTTTCTCTACAAGAATTGTAGAAGATTTCGCCTTTACCTCATTCGGTGTAGCAATTCTTTGTCCCCCAGGATATCCTGTGTGTCGCACGTACTGCTTTTCAGACCATTTGTTACCAGTAAGTCTGACTTTGTCAGAGTTAATGACAATCACATTGTCTCCGCAATCTACGTTAGGAGTGTAGCCAGGCTTGTTCTTCCCTCTAATGATTTTAGCTACCTCACTTGCTAACCGTCCCAAAACTTTGGCCTCCGCGTCAACGACGATCCAATTTTTTTCAACGGTAGCTTTGTTTAATGATACTGTTTTAAAGCTTAAAGTATCCAATGTTATATAGTTTAATTTATAGTTTTCTCACCCTTTACGAAAAGGGACACAAAAATAGAATTTTTGTTTTGTAAAAACAAAAGTGTAATAGGATTAAATCAAAGGTTTTTCCGCAGCTGCTTAATCAGTACTTCAAAGTCCTTAGGATAAGGAGCCTCGACGGTAAGGATATTTTCAGAATCGTCCCCAAAATCCTTAAAAGAAAGACTGAAGGCATGAAGCGCGACTCTTCTTATTAAAGGTTGCTCGTCAGAGTCTTTAGATATCTTATACTTCTTTTTAATTGAAGAAAGATACACCCAGTCTCCACCGTATATAATATCAGATACTATTGGAGCATGGTGATAGGCAAGGTGAATTCTGATTTGATGTAACCTTCCCGTCACAGGAAAGCACTTAATAAGTGTGTTTGCTTTGAAGTGCTCCAAAGTGCTGACGAGTGTTAGCGATGGTTTCCCTTCATGAAAATCAACTCTTGACTTACTGTTGGAAGAATAAATGGGTTGATCTGCTTCAAGGTCTTGAAAATCGTGAATTCCATTAAGTACGGCGTGATAAATTTTCTTTACCTGTCTTTTTTCCAGACTCATAGCAAAATGGCGATATGCATCGGGATGCTTTGCGATAGCCAGAACACCAGAAGTCTCTTTATCTAAACGATGACATACCTGTGAGTCAGGATGGTATGCTTTGGCAAGACTCAATATGTTTTGTGTGTCATTCCTGTCCTCCAGAGTAGCAAGGTGAGGAGGTTTGTTTATGACTATATAATTTGGGTTTTCAAAAAGTATTAAATCTTCAAAATTTATTCTGCCTTTAGTCTTCATCGTCTTCTTCATCCATAAACCGATGTGCTACCGGCTTACCTTTTTTGAGCGCAAAGCTAAAGGTTGATCCCTTTTTGAACTCACTTTCTACAAGTACTTTAGATTCATGCGCCTCCATAATGTGCTTGACAATAGATAAACCCAGTCCGGTACCTCCTTTTTCCTTGGATCTGGACTTGTCCACTCTATAGAACCGTTCAAATATTCTGTTCAAATCTTCGGTAGGAATACCACGTCCTGAATCTTTGACGTACGTGATGATTTGATCGTTTTTTTCTTCAAAAGAGACGAGTACCTTGCCTTCTTTTCTTGTGTACTTGATGGCGTTGGACATGAGGTTGATAAGTACCTGGTATATGCGGCGATAATCTGCATAAACGAAGTACTGCTCGCTTTCATTTTTTATTTTAAAGCTGATGGACTTCTTTTCCGCTTTTCCGTCCAATTGATCGTACACTTCTTTGGTGAGCTGGACGATATCAAAATACTCAAAGTGCATTTTGATTTCTCCTGTCTCCATTTGTGAAATGGTCAGAAGATCCTGAACGAGTATGTCAAGCCCATCCAGACTTTTGGCAGCTTTCTTTAAAAACTTGGAACGAACCGTCTTGTCTTCCACGGCTCCATCCAGAAGCGTATGTACAAAACCCTGAGCAGCGAATATGGGCGTTTTTAATTCATGTGAGACATCCGCAATGAACTCTCTCCTAAAAGCTTCAAGTTGCTTTAGTTCTTTAATCTCCTGTTGTTTCTTTTCAGCATAGCTGAAAATCTCTTTGTTTACCTTCTTGAGAGGGCTGAAAGAAAGCTTAGACGAAGACTTGGTTAAGAAGGAGAGATCCTGATCTTTTATATTGTTCAGAACTTCAAATATGGAGTTGATTTGTCTGAAGAAAATGAATTCCAAAGTAATCCTTATAAATATATAGGATGTAGAAAAAGAGAGGAAAAAAGCAATCCCGACCGCTACATCATTGACGGATTCAACAATGGATATGAATGCAGTAGTGATCGCAGAAATAAGAACGGCGAGTAAAAGCGAAATGCCCCTCGAGTTGATCATATACTAGTTTACTTCAAACTTGTAACCAACTCCTTTTACAGTAGAAATATATCCTTCTCCGATTTTCTCTCTTACTTTTCTAATGTGCACATCCACCGTTCTAGCCAGTACATATACGTCCGTACCCCATATGTTTTGTAAGAGTTCATCTCGATTGAATACTTTGCTCGGATTTTGGGCAAGGAAATAAAGAAGTTCAAACTCTTTTTTTGGAAGGTTTATTTTTGATCCTTTGGAAATGACCGTATAGGAAGACCGATCGATAGTCAAGTCTCCAAGTTCTACAGTTTGAGACTCTTTCTTTTTCTTAGACTCTCTTCTGAAAAGGGCATTTATTCTGCTTACTAGTGCCCTAGGCTTAATAGGTTTGGTGATGTAATCATCCGCACCCATATCAAATGCGGCTACCTCAGAATATTCTTCTGACCTGGCTGTAAGGAAAATCACAAAGGCGTTCACCAGCTCAGGAATTTCCCTCAGTTGGCGACATGTTTCTACACCGTCTTGCTTAGGCATCATGATATCGAGGATGATCAGGTCGGGAATAAAAGTCTTGGCAATGTCTACTCCCTTGATACCATCCGAGGCTACTTTCACATCATACCCTTCTTTGCTCAGGTTATATTTAAGAAGCTCCAGAATATCGGGCTCATCATCTACTATTAAAATCTTTTGATTGCTCTTGGCCATTTTTTTGACTTTGAAAGTAACGCTGAATTAATATATAATTTATGTTCAATTAACAGGGAGCTTTTTTCATTCGATAGAATCAATAATAGTTCCGTGCGCACTCGATATTATTCAAATTTAAATAGAAATCAATTTTCTCGTTGAAAGGTAACAATTTGTTAACCGATGAAATTACTTTCCATACTCGTCCTTTAGCGCCTCGATCATTTTTTTCAAGTTGTCATCATAGTGATTGTAAATCGTCGATAGTGTGTCTTCCTGTGCGTGATATCGCATAAATGACATAAAGTAAGCGTTGTTGGGAGAGGTTTTTCTAAATATATTATAATATTTTTCATTGTAAAATGAGACTGTATCCATAGCGTCTACAATGGAGTCAATAGCTTTTCCTTTAAGCGTTTTTCTTACAGAATCTGGTTGATTTTCAATATGAGAATAGAGACTATCCAGAGTGCGTGCTCCGAGGAGAATATATTCGGTAAGTCTTCTCCCATCACTTTGGCTTTGAATATAATCTAAATATGCCTCGCTGCTGTCTCCAAACTGTTGTGCTAAGAAGAGCTCAGCACCTCTTTCTCCAATGAAGGAGGCGAGATTTTCATTGAATTCAATCTCATTTTTCACAAATATGGTTGCATGGGTCAATTCATGGATGATAACCTCAGCGAGATCTCCGTCACTTCTGTTGAGCATATTGGATAGAATTGGGTCATTCAATATGCCAAGCGTTGACCAACCGCCTACAGGTCTGATGCGTGTGTCCAAGCCGAGTTCATCCAGTTGAGCTCTTTCTAGTTTTGCTTCTTCTAAATCAAAAAAACCTTTGTAAGGCATTTTGCCAAGAAAAGGGAAGTACCATTTGTAAGGCTCAAGTTTATAAGGTTCGCATGCAGATACGTTCCAAATCAATACTTTCCCTTTCTGATCATAAAGCTTAGTATAATTGTCCGAATGGTTAAGTTTCAACTCTTCCATGGCGAAAAGACGAACTTCTTGAGCAAGCCTGAGCTTTGATTTTAGTGAGTCAGGGAAATCCGGGGCAGCTAGGAAATCCTCTATAGGTTTTGCATTGACAATGACTTCAATTTGACCTTCTGCCAACCTCAAACCATATCGAATGAAATCCCACTGCCAGATAATTACCAGAGCAAGTGTGCCAATGATTGCAATCCAAATTTTTCTTCGTCTCATATTGAAATCAAGAGGTTAAAATAGATCGTATTTTTCAATTTTCAATAGCATTTGGCAGGACAAGCGTTTTCCGACATGAATTATTCCGCTCTCGTAAATGATAAAAATATTAGTGATTTAATTTATTTTACTAAAAAAATTAGCAATCGTCTTTTGTTTTAAACTTATACGGCTACTTTTGCTCAAAATCAATATTCAAAACACTTCTTATGTCAGATATCTCCGAAAAACACAAAGCACTTCAGTTGACTATTGATAAACTGGAAAAGACTTACGGAAAAGGAACGATCATGAAATTGAGTGATAACAAGGTATTGGATATACCTGTTATTTCTACTGGTTCTTTGAGTCTGGATATGGCGTTGGGTGTTGGAGGGATTCCAAGAGGTAGAGTCATCGAGGTTTATGGACCTGAATCTTCTGGTAAGACGACTTTAGCCATGCATTGTATAGCTGAGACGCAGAAGTCTGGAGGACTGGCAGCTATTATTGATGCAGAGCATGCCTTTGATAAATCCTATGCCGAGAAATTGGGTATCGATACGGAGAATCTATTGATTTCTCAACCTGATAACGGGGAGCAAGCACTTGAGATTGCCGAGCACCTTATTCGTTCTGGAGCGATAGATATCATCGTAATTGATTCAGTTGCTGCTTTAGTACCACGTGCGGAGCTTGAAGGTGAGATGGGAGATAGTAAAATGGGACTACAGGCTAGATTGATGTCTCAGGCTTTGAGAAAGCTTACTGGCGCTATCAACAAAACAGGATGTTCTTGTATTTTCATTAACCAGCTTCGAGAAAAAATTGGTGTTATGTTCGGAAACCCGGAAACTACTACTGGGGGTAATGCACTTAAGTTTTACGCTTCTGTAAGATTGGATATTAGGAGAATAGGTCAAATCAAAGAAAGTGCAGATAACATTCTAGGTAACAGAACAAGAGTAAAAGTTGTGAAAAACAAGGTGGCTCCTCCTTTCAAAGTAGTGGAGTTCGACATCATGTACGGACGAGGTATTAGTAAGTCTGGCGAGATTATCGATATAGGGGTAGAGCTTGATGTAATTAAGAAGGCCGGTTCTTGGTTTTCTTACAATGATAATAAGCTGGGACAAGGAAGGGATGCTGTGAAGCAGCTAGTAGAGGACAATCCAGAGCTGATGGAAGAACTCGAAATCAAGATCAAGGAAAAGATCAATGGTGAGGCTGTTGAGGTTAAAAAAGAAAAATAGAATAGCTCCTTTACAATTCTAATAGTGCTAGTTCCATGCCTGCTTGAATTAAGCTTTTAGATTCTTTGTCTACCCATGTCCTATAGGTCTGACGCAATAATGACTGTTAATTTTCCGTTGGTGGAATATTCGTTCTAAGAAGTAACCCTTTGGAGATATTCACGTCCTTTTTAGATATTCATCTACCGACCTCACTTAATAGTAATGTATCGATTCTTTCTGTTGCCATCAATAGCATTTTGTTTTTTGTCTGTTCAGGCGCAAGAAGAGAAGAAAAGTTACACTACGGGCAAGGCTGAAAGCGAGATTGTCATTGATGGAAAATTAGATGATGATGCCTGGGGTCAAGTAGAATGGGGAGGTGATTTTGTTGGGCATCAGCCAGAATATAAGGTAGTCCCATCCGAGCCCACACAGTTTAAGATACTGTATGATGCCAAATATCTTTATGTAGGAGTCAGAGCCTTTGATTCCGAGCCGGATAAGATTGTGAAGCGAATGTCTCGGAGAGACGGTTTCGATGGTGATTGGGTAGAAATCAACATTGACAGTTATCATGATCAGCGATCAGCTTTTTCTTTCACAGCCTCGGTTTCCGGAGTGAAAGGAGATGAGTACATTTCCAATAATGGCGATAATTGGGATTCTACCTGGGATCCGATTTGGTATTTGAAGACAAGTGTAGATGATAAGGGGTGGATTGCAGAATTTAAGATTCCTCTCTCTCAGTTAAGATTTGCGAATAAAGAAATTCATACTTGGGGTATTCAGTTTACAAGACGTTTTTTCCGAAAGGAAGAAAGATCAACTTGGCAGCCGGTAAACCCAACAGCTCCAGGCTGGGTTCATCTTTTTGGAGAACTGAATGGGATTAAAGGTGTTAAGCCGCAAAAGCAATTGGAGATACAACCCTATGTTGTGGGATCTGTGGCAACTTTCCCCAAAGAAGCAGATAACCCATTTAAGAACTCCGGGAATGAACTGAATGGAAATGTGGGTGTAGATGCTAAAATTGGACTCACTTCAGATATTACGCTTGATCTCACCGTAAATCCGGATTTTGGCCAGGTGGAAGCCGACCCTTCTCGGGTAAACCTTTCTGCTTTTCGACTTTTCTTTAGAGAGCAGAGGCCATTTTTTCTTGAGGGAGCAAACGTTTTAGATTTTCCTACCAGCGGAGGGATCAACAATCTGTATTATTCAAGACGAATTGGTGGCCCGCCGAAAGGAGATCCTGATGGAGACAATGTAGATCACGTTGATAAACCCAATCAAACCAGAATACTAGGAGCAGCAAAAATTACAGGAAAAAATGCCAAAGGTTTTTCCTGGGGAGTACTGGAGTCTTTTACCAATCGTGAACTAGCCAGAGTTGTGGATACTGTTGGAGGGAGGAGAAATGAAAAAGTGGAACCATATACAAACTATGTGGTAGCTAGAGCTCAACAAGATATCGATGGAGGAAAGACTGTTTTTGGAGCTTTTTTTAGCAATGTCAATAGAATGGGCAATGATGTCAATGGTCTGGAGCTACTTCATGATAATGCTCAAAGTGGTGGATTTGATTTGGATCATAATTTTAAAGATAGAAAGTACGGTTTTATACTAAGGGGAATGTTTAGCAGAGTGGCGGGCTCTCAGGGAGCTATTTATGAAACTCAGACAGCCTCTGAGCGATTCTTTCAGCGCTCAAATAATCATCATAAGAATTTAGATTCTACAAGAACTTCTTTGGTGGGAACAGTTGGGACTTTTGCCTTTGGCAAACGAAGCGGAAACTGGAGATGGAGTATAGGCTCTAATTATCGATCCCCCAATCTTGAACTCAATGATGTTGGGTTTCTAGTCCAAACAGACAATGTAAATAACTGGCTTTGGACTCAATATAGAGTAACTAAGCCTACTAAGCTATTTAGAGCGCAGCGATACAATATCTATGCAGAACAAAATGTGGATTTTGGAGGTGTGCAAACAAGCGCAGGAACAAATATAGAAGCCAACTGGCAGTTTCATAATTTTTGGAATTTTGGGACGGGAACATGGATGGAAGGGCGCTCTGTATCAAATGCGGATTTAAGAGGAGGGCCATCTTTTCTTTATCCTAAAAGATTGAGCTATTGGTATTGGTTTCGTACAAATGACCAGAAGAAATTGAGCTTTCGTTTCAATAACTCATTTGATTTCGGACATGAGAACTTTACTTTTGGTAACGGTATATCTTTTAACATCAGATATAGACCTACCGATGCGATGAGTGTCTCACTATCTCCTGATATCTCTTGGCAGAGAAACAACCTCCAATATATCGATCAGTTTGAATCAGGAAGCACTTCAAATTATTTATTGGGACGGGTTAACCAAAGCACGTATAGTCTTTCTCTTAGAATGAATTATAACATTACTCCAAACTTGACTCTGGAGTTTTGGGGACAGCCGTTCATAGCGAAGGGGGAGTACGATGAGTTTAAATGGGTCAACAAGTCGAAATCAGCTGAGTATGAAAGGCGGTTTTCTTTGATTAATGAAAGTGATATTGTTTACAACATTGAAGATGCAATTTATTCGATTGACCAGGAATTTGAATTTGATGATCCGGACTTCAACTTTGTAGAGTTTCGATCAAACTTCGTAATGAGGTGGGAGTATGTGCCTGGTTCTACGTTATTTTTTGTTTGGTCTAACAATGGCTCCTATGATGATCAATCAGAGAGAAACAGCTTTGCCCGACTAAGTTCAAAGCTGACAGGGCTTGAGGGGAATAATACCTTTTTGATTAAGTATACTTATAGGTTTATTCTTTGAAATAAATCTTGATGCGTCAGAACTTTACCCCGAATCCGACTTCTAATTCATGCCATCTTTTGGTTGGGAAAAATTCTGTTTTAAAATTACTATTTTTTTGCTGACTAGTTGTAAGCTGAGGGTTTTTCGTTCTTTGACTTCCCCAATGAAGCAGGATTACTCTTACAGGAAATGAGAAAGATAAGAATGTAGTCTTTCCAAAATTGTAAATGACCTTTGGAATTATCTGGGAGCTCAAGGAATAACCAAATGTCTTTGTTGTAAACAATATAACCTTAGGATCAAACGTAGAGCGGGAGAATGAATTTTCTATGCTACTTCCGATATATAGATTGAAATTAGATTTACTGCGTTTATTGATTAAATAATCGAATTCGTATGCAAATGAGAATCCAAAGGACGATATTTTGGAACCGTTTGTAATGCTCGTTCCATCATCTGAAAACTGTATGTTGTTCTGATCTTGGATAAACGCTCGTGATAATTTGAATTGATGAATATTTTTTGAAGAAGTAAATCGCATATAGCTGAAACTAGGACTAATCAAAAAAGCTGAGCTTTGAGATTTTAAATCCAGAGTGTTAGATTTCTGTGTTGAGAGAGAAAACCTCAAATTCCCAATGATTGCATTGGATTGAGCAGCACTGTTATATATGGAAACCAGTAACAGTAGTAGAATAAAAGGAATGTATATTTTCACTAAAGATTTTTAGTGGCAAACATAATTTGAAAAGGTATTGGGATTGAATGTCTACAATTTTATTTTTTACCTTAATTCTGCGTTGGCTACTTTTTTTAGTATTCCCTCTTAAGCAAACTTGAAATAGCTTGAAGTCATTCTCTTTAAGCTCAGGATGACTTCAAGCTGTAAGCAGAAACAGAAAAAATCCCAAGTCTCTCGACTCAGGATTTTCCTTTTTAAACTGATATAATATTGGTGGTTATTTCTTGATTTCTGCTGCGATCCAATCACCAACTTCCGAGGTTGATTTGGAAGCCTCTTTCGAAATGTCTTCAGTTACGAAGTTTGCATCTAGAGAAGCGTTTACGGCATCTCTTATTGCTTGAGCTTCTTCCAATAAATCCAAAGACTCAAGGAGCATAGCAGCTGAAAGAATCGTTGCAATAGGATTTGCAATATTAAGACCGGCAGCTTGCGGGTAAGACCCATGAATAGGCTCAAATACAGATGTATGCAGTCCTACTGAAGCTGAAGGCAATAAACCTAAAGAACCTGTGATAACACTGGCCTCATCAGATAGGATATCGCCAAACATGTTCTCTGTTACCATCACGTCAAATTTCTTAGGCCATTGGATCAGCTGCATGGCGGCATTGTCAACAAACATATAGTCTGTTTCAATGTCTGCGTGCTCCTTTTCCATTCTCTGAGCAACTTCTCTCCAAAGTCTCGAAGTACAAAGGACATTGGCTTTGTCGACTACTGTCAATCTTTTGTTTCTCTTGCCTGCATACTCATAAGCCAGCTTCAGGATACGCTCTACTTCTTCAACGGAGTAGACGCAGTTGTCAAAAGCTTTGGTCATATCTTCTGAGCGTCCTTTTTCTCCAAAGTAGATTCCTCCGGTCAACTCTCTTACGACTACAAAGTCCGCACCCTCTACTCTGTCATTTTTTAACGGACTTTTGTCAATCAAAGAAGGAAATGTAGCTACAGGTCGGATATTCGCATAAAGCCCCAGTTTCTTTCTCATCAAAAGTAAACCTTGCTCCGGACGAACTTTGGCCTTAGGGTCATTGTCATATTTAGGATCACCAATTGCTCCAAAAAGCACAGCGTCTGCATTCATGCATATTTCATGAGTAGAATCTGGATAGGGTTCTCCTACCTGATCAATTGCTGTGGCTCCTGTTGGCGCAAACTCGAAATCAAAAGAATGTCCATATTTTTCTCCGATGGCTTCCATTGTTTTGATTGCCTGATCTACGATCTCTGGGCCGATTCCATCACCTGGAAGAGTAGCTATTTTGTAATTCATTATATCTAATTGTGATTTTTAATAATGTTCAACATCTTGATTGTGGCTTTAATAGCAGCGACAGTTTGATCTGGGTCAAGTCCTCTGGTTTTGAAAGTTTTTCCATTCTCCCAGGTTATGGTTGTGATTACCAATGCGTCTGTTTCTCCACCTGGAGGAATCTGAACTTCATAATCAACAAGTCGAGGTAATTTTTCACCTTGTTCCTCATATATAGCGTGAAGCGCATTTACGAATGCGTCATACTGACCATCTCCTGAAGCGGTTTTCTCAAAAGTTTCTCCGGCAATTTCTACACAGAGAGTTGCCATAGATCTTAAGCCCTGAGCCACGGATAATGAGTAGTTTTTGATCACTACATGTTGATCCAGTTTTTCGCTTCTCAATACATCGTTGATGATGAAAGGCAGATCCTCTTTTGTGATAGATTCCTTCTTGTCTCCGAGTTCTATTATTTTCTGAGTAACCTTTTTGGTCTCCTCCTTGGTAAGTTCAATGCCGAGCTCTTCCAGATTCTTGCTGATACTTGCTTTGCCCGACATTTTGCCGAGAGCATAAGAGTAATCCCGTCCAAATCTGGCCGGTTCGAGACTGTTGTGATAAAGGTTGTCTTTGCTGTCTCCATCAGCATGAATGCCACTCGTTTGAGTGAATACAAATTCTCCGATTAGCGGTTTGTTTTGTGGAATTCGGATTCCTGAGAAGGACTCGACTATTTTGCAGACCTTGTAAAGTTTGGTCTCGTCGATGCTCATCTCTCCTTTGAGGTGATCTTTTACAATGCCTACTACACTTGACAGGGCGACATTGCCAGCTCGCTCTCCCAATCCATTCAAGGTCGTATGAACTCCTGTGATACCAGCTTCTATTGCTGAATAGACATTTGCTGTTGAGAGATCATAATCATTGTGAGCATGAAAATCGAAATGCGCCTCCGGGAATCTTTGTGTCATGTCTCGACAGTACTTTCCAGAGTCTATGTGATTGAGCATGCCCAGTGTGTCCGGCAACATGATTCTTTTTACAGGCAGTTTGAGCAGTTCTGCTACCATGTCGTAAACATAGTCTGGAGAATCACGCATTCCATTTGACCAGTCCTCAAGGTAAACGTTGACAGTGAGTCCTTGCTCTTTTGCATATTGGATAGTCCCTGCAATATCCTCAAGATGCTGAGCAAGTGTTTTCTTTAATTGTAATTCACAATGTTTTTTGGATCCTTTGCAAAGCAGGTTTAGAACCTTGCCACCGGATTCCTTAATCCAATCAGCAGATAAGTTCTGATCTACAAATCCAAGAATTTCAACCCGATCTAAAAAGCCATTGGTTTTGGCCCATTCCAGTATCTTTTTAGCTCCTTTGAACTCTCCTTCAGATACTCGGGCAGAAGCAACCTCAATACGATCGACTTTCAATTCTTCAAGCAATAATTGACCGATGGTCAACTTTTCACTATCAGTGAAAGATACTCCGGAGGTTTGCTCTCCGTCTCTTAGCGTTGTATCGAGGATTTCTACTTTCAATGTCTGATCGATTGAAATTTGTTTGAGAGTCATTTAAGAGATGAGAAGACCAATTTAGGAAGTCTCCTCTCTTCAATTTGACTTGAATTATAAAGGCATCTTTTCAGCGAAAGTGACTATTTCCTCTTTCATGTTTTGCAAGTAGTCAATATCATCAAACCCGTTTAACATATTGTCTTTTTTGTACGAGTTGATGTCAAAGCTTTCTTTTTCGCCAGTCGAAGCTATTGTGACGGTTTGATCAGGTAAACTAACCTCGAACTGCGCGTTTGGATCAGCTTCGATTGCTTTGAAGATTTTGTCCAAAAACTCCGCACTCACTTGAACTGGTAATACACCAATATTAAGACAGTTATTTCTGAAAATGTCAGCAAAGAAGCTTGAAATCACGCATCTGAAGCCATAGTCATATACGGCCCAAGCAGCATGCTCACGAGATGATCCCGACCCAAAATTTTTACCTCCGACTAGAATTTTTCCGCCGTATAGAGGATTATTGAGAATGAAATCTTCTTTTGGAGAATCGTCATTATTATACCTCCAGTCTCTAAATAGATTGTCTCCAAAACCTTCACGAGTGGTTGCCTTAAGAAATCGTGCTGGGATAATTTGATCCGTGTCTACGTTTTCAATTGGTAATGGAACTCCTGTACTTTTTAGTACTTCGAATTTATCGTATGCCATCGTTTTATATAGCTTTTCGCGTTTCGCCGCTAGGCTATTCGCTTATTGAATTAATCAATTTGTTTAAACTTCTTTTCAATTTATTGACCTGATCATCAATGTCATAATCAGTATGATGTTCCCAAAAATTGAGTTCTTTACTTAAAATCAGAAAGTACTCCAATTCAGTAGCTGAACCATTTGCAATAAAGAGAAACCTTCTGAACTCCTTATCACTATTTCTCCCGCATCCCTCAGCAATATTTGCCGGGACTGATGAGGAAGCTCTTCTCATTTGACTGATCAATCCAAATTTTTCAGAATCAGGAAAGGTTGCTGTTAATTTATAAATCTCTTTTGTGATCTTGTGACCAAGCTCCCAAACCATGTATTTTCTAAAATCTCTCATCAGCGAAAAGCGAATGGCTTAAAGCGACTATGCCTCTACGCTTTCTAAGAGTTCGCGCGGATCAGTAACCACACCTGTCACTGCGCTTGCTGCAGCTACAAGCGGACTTGCTAGAAGCGTTCTTGATCCGGGTCCTTGTCTTCCTTCAAAATTCCTATTGGAAGTGCTAACGGCAAGTTTTCCTGCAGGAACTTTGTCATCGTTCATGGCTAAACAGGCCGAGCAACCAGGCTCTCTTAATTCGAAACCAGCCTCATGAATGATATCCAAGATGCCTTCCTCTTTGATAGCTGTCTCCACTTTATGAGAGCCAGGAACCAACCAAGCGGTTACATTGTCTGCTTTTTTTCTACCCTTTATTATTTCAGCGAAAGCCCTAAAATCTTCTATTCTCCCATTGGTACAACTTCCGATAAATACATAATCAACAGGCTTTCCAATCATTGAGTCTCCCTCATTGAATCCCATGTACCCGAGAGACTTTTGGTAAGTTGCAACTCCTCCTTCCAGAGAAGTGGCTTCAGGAATGTTGTTGCTGATCCCCATTCCCATTCCAGGATTGGTTCCGTAGGTAATCATAGGTTCGATCTTAGAACCATCGAAAGTCAATTCTTTATCGAAGGTAGCATCAGCATCGGTCTTCAATGTTTCCCAATACTGCATTGCCTTATCCCAGTCAGCTCCCTTTGGAGTGAATTCACGCCCTTTGATGTATTCGAAAGTCGCCTCATCAGGAGCTATCATGCCCCCTCTTGCGCCCATTTCAATACTAAGGTTACAGACAGTCATTCGACCCTCCATAGTCATGTTTTCAAAGACATCACCTGCGTATTCTACAAAGTAGCCTGTAGCTCCGGAAGTGGTTAGTTGCGAGATGATAAATAATGCAACATCTTTTGGAGTTACCCCTTTTTGGAGTGCGCCATTGATGTTGATTCTCATTTTCTTTGGCTTAGGTTGCATGATACACTGCGTAGACAATACCATCTCTACCTCCGATGTACCGATTCCGAATGCGATAGCCCCGAAAGCCCCGTGCGTAGAAGTATGAGAATCACCACAAACGATTGTAGCTCCAGGGAGTGTGATTCCATACTCGGGACCTACGACATGTACAATTCCGTTTTTTTCATGGCCCAGTCCCCAGTGTGAGATGCCGTGTTCTTTTGCATTTTCTTCTAATGCCTTGAGCTGTCCAGCTGAGAGAGGATCTTCCACTGGCAAGTGCTGATTAATAGTGGGAGTATTGTGATCGGCTGTTGCGAATGTGCGATTCGGATACATCACACCAACACCTCGATTTTTGAGTCCTAAGAAAGCTACTGGACTTGTTACTTCATGAACCATGTGTCGGTCTATGAAAAACACGTCTGGCCCACCTTCAACCTTTCTAACCACGTGTGAGTCCCACACTTTATCAAACAGCGTTAATCCCATTTTTTATTCTGTCTTTATACTATTTCTAATCTTAAAAATTCCGAATAATCTCAGAAGACCATTCAAAATAGTGGGCAAAAGTAAGCAATAGAAATGGTAAAAGCTTTTAAAGGCTTAAGACAAAATGGAAAATAAGTACGATTTCAAAGTTCAAGAAAAATTATTTAACCTTTGATTGAGGGGATCGCAATTCTTGTGAGTCCTATCCATGAAAGTCATGAAAAGCATAGCCAAATTCAGAAGTCTATTTGAGAAACACTTTACTCCATTGGTGAAGTATTCTTTTAGTATAACAGGGGATAAAGAGCAATCGAAGGATATCGTTCAAGCGTTTTTCGTCTACATGTGGAAGCAAAATGATATTGAAAATCTGGAAAGTTTTGAGTCTTATGCTTTCTCATCCATTAAGAATAAGTCACTGACTTTTCTGAAAGGTCAAAAAAAGTTTAGTGAGGAGTTTCCTCCGATGCTTGTTGAGCATTCGCTGATGTCAGAAAAAGATACTGGGTTTGCTAAGTACTTGCTGGAATCGGCCATAAGGGGCCTGCCCGATAAGTGCCGGGAGGTTTTTATGCTCAGTAAACTAGAGGGCCTGACTTATCCGGAAATCGCCGATGTGCTCAATATCTCCATCAAAACGGTAGAACGACAAGTTGGTATTGGCTTGAAAAAATTGCGGGAAGTGCTCGCACCTCACCGAGAGTTATTTTTAGAAACGATTAAAGAAGCAGGACATGAATGAAGAACAACACGATGCTTTTGAAAAAAAAATACTTGAAATGAATCTCGCAGACGAACAGACTCTGTCGAAGGAGGAGGAAGAAGCTGCCTGGAAAGAGATTCTGTTCGAGACGGAAAAGAAGGAAAGAAAAACGATTCCATTTGTAAAGCTGGCTGTAGCATGCTCAGTAATACTTTTAGGAGTTGCTGCACTTTTTTACTTCAAGAAGCAAAACCTGATCTATCAGACTGGCGCTCATGAGAAGCTTGAGGTAACCCTGAAAGATGGTTCAAAAGTTAATTTGAATAATGAAAGTAAACTGACGATAGGAGGTGATTTTGGTGATGGTCTGAGGCAAGTCAATTTACAAGGAGAAGCGTTTTTTGAAGTGAAGAAGAATCCCAAGCAAGCATTTATCATTTCCTTAGAAGATCATACAGTGACAGTGCTAGGCACATCTTTCAATCTAGAGCATGTCAACCAATTAACTAAAGTAGCAGTCGAGTCGGGAGTTGTGAAACTAAGCACTGAAAACGAATCAATAGAGCTGGTGAGACACGAGGTTGGATGGATTGATGAGGAAGGAAAGCTGACAAAACTTGATTGGGATCAAAACACGCTTTCCTGGCATTCTAAAGACATTTCCTTCAAGGAAAAACCAATGAAAGAAGTTGTAGAGCTTCTCACGGAGTTGAGTTCCAAATCAGTGAAAGTTTCAGATTCCATTGCCGAGTGTAGACTAACACTCAGGGTAAAGTATGAGAAAATAGAAGAAGTGTTCGACATAATATCGGAAACACTTGGAATAAGCTGGAAAGAAGAATCAAAGAGAATTTTATTTTATGGAGATGGTTGCTAGAGTACTACCCCTAACGATGTGCTTGGTCTTACTTACCGTAGTGAGTCCTGCACAACAAATCGATAAGGATATTCAAACCCTTGGAGATCTTATCGAGCGAATCGAAAAGGAAACAGATTTTAGCTTTTCTTATGCCGATAAGCTGAAAGATCACCCAATTGAGATCGCACAGAATGTTGACTTAAACAACCTTCAATCCTTGATAAGCCAACTCGAAATTCAAGGGGTCAAAGTAGTGAAAAAGGGCAATCTTATTATTTTCAAAAAAGGGAAAAAGCCTCAGGTCACAAAATCAGCGATACAGGTTTCCGGTTATGTCAGAGACGCTAAATCCGGCGAAAGCCTAATCGGAGCTCACGTTATTGATTTGGCTACAGGAAAAGGAGTTTCTACCAATGTTTTCGGTTTCTTTAGCCTATCAGTCAATGGAGATAGCATTTCGGTCAGATACCTTGGTTATGAACAACAGAATCAAAGTATCGCACACTACAAAGACGATTTAGTTGTCAATCTAGCAGAATCACAGCAACAATTGAGCGAAGTAGTTATTACCGATTTTGCAGAAATACAAGAAGTCAATCAAATGAGTAGCTTCAAGATGTCACCCGATCAGATCAAAGCCATGCCGGTGTTCATGGGTGAAGCCGATGTGCTTAAGTCACTACAGCTGTTGCCAGGAGTGCAAGCAGGTAATGAGGGCTCCTCGGGGCTGTACGTCAGAGGAGGAGGGCCGGATCAAAACCTGATTCTGTTAGACGGAGTGCCTGTTTATAATGCCAATCACCTCTTTGGTTTTTTTTCCGTTTTCAATCCCGATGCGATCAATAGTGTAGAGCTGATCAAAGGAGGGTTTCCTGCAAGATACGGCGGGAGACTTTCCTCTGTCATAGATATCCAAATGAAAGAAGGAAACCTTAATAAATTCGAAGGAGAGGGGTCGATTGGTTTGATAGCATCAAAGCTTACCGTAGGAGGCCCAATCAAAAAAGGGAAAACCTCCTATATGGTATCTGCTCGTAGAACTTACCTTGACTTATTCACAGTTCCCATTGCCAAGGCAGGTGATGCTTCTCAATTTGGAGGCTATCACTTTTGGGATATCAATGGGAAGATCAACCACATATTTTCGCCTAAAGACAGGCTATATTTTAGTTTCTATTCAGGCAAGGACAAATTCTTTCAGGTAATCAAAAATGATAACACGGAAGGAATTAATGAAAAAGAAAACAGTGATCTGCAATGGGGCAATATCACATCAGCATTGAGGTGGAATCATCGATTTTCCGACAAGCTATTTAGCAACGTGACTGGTATCATGGCCAGATATAATTTTGATTTAAGTACTGTCATTGACTATCAATACTCCAATGATTTCGACTTTCCAGATATCTACAGAGAAAACAGTTATTTGTCCAATGTCTCCGATCTGGGACTAAAGTGGGACTTTAACTACTATGCCAGCAATAGCCATCAGATAAGATTTGGAGCCAACTATGCCCATCACACACTGAAGCCAGGAAAGTCTCAATTCAAATCACATCTAGAGACTGACACCACATTTGGTGCCTCCAAGATTATGTTGCACGAGCTTTCGGCTTACGCAGAAGACGATATTTCGATTACACCGCTCACTCAGCTGAATGTAGGAGTACATTTTTCAGGAGCGACCTCTGAGCAACGCTTTTATACATCATGGCAGCCACGGCTATCGCTCAATCAGAAGCTATCCAACACAGTTTCTCTTAAAGCCTCTTACTCCCGAATGGCTCAGTATATCCACCTTTTAGTCAACTCAGGGATTGGGTTGCCAACAGATTTGTGGGTTCCCTCAACAGATAAGGTGAAGCCTCAGTTATCAGATCAAATCGCTTTAGGAGTAGCCACTACCTATCGAAAGCTAGAAGTGTCGATCGAAGGATACTATAAGCAAATGGATAATCTGGTGGAGTACAAAGACGGAGCGGGCTTTCTGGATATTACCAATGAGTGGGAGAACAAGCTTGAATTTGGAAAGGGGACAAGCTATGGAGTAGAATTTTTTCTACAGAAGAAGTCCGGAAAGTCAACAGGCTGGATTGGTTACACATGGTCAAAATCCAGGCGTGATTTTACCAATCTCAATTTTGGAAAGAAGTTTCCTTACAGATACGACAGGCGACATGATGCCTCTATCGTCTATAACCTCAATCTCAACAAGAAGATCGACATAGGAGCCGTCTGGGTATTTGGGACAGGCAATGCTGTCACACTTCCCACCTCTACATACCCCAAAGCCACATGGAGTGCCAGTGGACCAAACTATGACGCCACTAGCAAGAATTACCCAGGCCGCAACTCTACCAGAATGAGAAGTTACCACAGGCTTGACCTAAGTATCAGTTTTAAAAAGACCACTAAGTGGGGAGAGCGAAAGTGGGTTTTCGGTACCTACAATACCTACAGCAGGCTCAATCCGACCTTCATTAGTTTCAATGACGATGACCCCCAAGACAAGAAATTCACTCAGTTTAGTCTCTTTCCCCTCATTCCCAATGTCAGCTATCAATTTAAATTTTAAGAAATGAAAAATCTGATCTTCGCATTGCTCATAATATCACTAGCTTCCTGTGAGACAGCCATCTCACCCAAGCTGCCTAGGGACGGCAATGGATTGGTTGTCTACTCTTTCTTTAGACCAGATGCTCCTATTACTATAGACATATTTGAAACAACCCCAATCTTAAGCGCCGAAAGCCCTCAGCGAAGCACAGGACTGATAATTGATTTATTCGAAAATAATAACCTGATTGAGAGCATTGGGGTCAATGCACAAGGCAACTACATTAGCCAACTCATCCCATCCGTAGACAAGACTTATCGTTTTGAGTTTGACAGAAGCGGAAAGACCTTCTCCGCCAGTAATCATGTGCCTGCCAAAGTCTTGATCAATGAAGTTAAGCTGACACGCATCATCCAGAATATCAATTTTGGAGAATACGGCTATCCTGCAACGCTTTCATTTTCTGACCCTGCAAATCAAGCTAACTTTTATGCGATCGAAGTTTGGGTGCAGTCCTGTGAACAAGGCTGTGATGAAACCGCCGTTTCTGGCCAGCTCAACGAGCTACTGGTAGAAGACATCAAGGTAGAAACCAGTGGCAATGTAGATATCAATCTCGGAGCAGGCCCAGAAGGAATTGACGGTATCCCATATTTTTACTTTACTGACAATGGATTTGATGGAGAAACTTTTGAAGTTGACCTCTTTCTTATTCCAACCATACTAGACTTTGAAATACCTCAAAATGTCACCATCAAGTTTGTGTTGAAAAGCATCAGCACAGACTACTATGATTATCTCATCACCTCAGATTATCAGCAACAAATTGAGGAAGAAGAAGGGTTTTCAGAACCCGTTCAAATCTCATCAAACATCCAAAATGGGCTAGGCGTATTTGCAAGCTACAATTACGATATTTACTCTGTTAGAATTAACGATTAGGGCGTCCGGGCGGGCTGTTTGTTTCAAGTCCTCGTTGCACTCCGGGCTTTCCACGTCCATCCCTGATGCATGGCACCTGCATAGCATTTCTAACTAAATCAACTGCCCTCATATGCATAACTATCTGATTATATGTATTATACGATTACATTCTCCCAGCCAGACTTCCGCAAAAGATAGGAGGTAAGCAGGCACTCAGAAACTTCAGTTTTCAAAGAACACCCACTATCATCGTTTGAAATGAGCGATTAGGCAAGAGGATGAAAAAGACTCTTTGAAGACTAAAATTTAACGGAATAAGCACTCCTATTTTTAAATACGTCTAGCCCAAGGCAAGAGAATCCTATTAGGAATAATTAGATAATTTACATTTCTTTGGATTCACTAACATCGCCTATATGAATTACAAAAAGAACTCTCCCATAATAATGGTTGTCTTCGCAATATTACTTATTGCAGAAACCTCAACAGCTCAAAAAAAGAACTTCAAATTTGGCAAGATACCATTGGCAGATATGGAAATGGTAGAATACAAGCCAGACCCATCAGCCCCTGCTGTTGTTCTTTTTAGTACTGGCCATTACAGGACGCAAGACTATAAATTCGTTACACATCAGAGAATCAAAATTCTAAAATCTACAGGAGCTGATTATGGAAATTTCAGTGTCCGCCTTCCAAGTAAAGGTGCTTTCAAAGCCTCTACTTTCAATTTAGAAGACGGAAAGATCGTTGAGTATAAATTGAAACGCTCTGAGGTATATGAGGAAGAAGTTATTGATGATATTATTATCTATAAACTGTTTCTACCAAACGTGAAAGCGGGTAGTATAGTCGAGCTAGAATACTCTCACTTCGGATTCCCATTTGAGTGGAGATTTCAAGAGATGATACCCTCAAGGTACAATGAACTTCTGATTGAAGAATCTCAGTATTTTGATTTTGACTTAAGTTTTTATGGATATGAAAATATCACAAGCTTGGGTCGATATCACTGGAAGGCCTCAGAAGTAAAGGCTTTCAAGCCAGAACCTTTCATGGATAACTTCAATAATCATATTACTAAAATAGAGTTTGAATTATCTCAAGTATCGATACCAGGTGTTTATTACAAAGAGTACACGACTTCTTGGGATAAAGTTGGGAAAGTTCTCATGGATAGAACCTATTTCGGAGGATTATTAAAAACAGGGTCATCATATTTGAATTCAAAAGCCAAAGAATTGAGGGGGATGGAAGGGGAAAAAATCGAAAAAGTGAAATTGGCATATGAGTATATTCAATCAAATATGGAATGGAATGGCTCCAATTCAATTTATGCTACAGCGTATTATCGAGGCAACTTTAATAAGAACCATACAGGGAATGTTGCGGAAATAAACTTGAATTTAACATCCCTACTTAGGAAATGCGATATAGAAGCTTACCCAGTCGTTTTTAGTACAAGGTCGAATGGAAAGATAAAAAAGTTTAGACCAAGTTTGAATAAACTAAACTACGTCGTTTGCTTGGCCAGAATCGATGGTCAAGACATCCTTTTGGATGCCGCAGCTAAGAACGTGAAGCCAGGAGTACTACCGGCAAAATGTTTGAATGGAGATGGGTGGTTAGTCGACGAGGAAAGAGGACGCTGGGTAGTGCTAGAACCGGAACTAAACTCTAAGGAGAAGAGTGTTGTTCAAATAACTTTGAACGATTTAGTAGAGCTTAAAGCTAAGATGAGGAGAACCTACAATTTGTACAATTATGCTGAGTGGAAAGAAAACTACGATAATTACGATGGAGAAGAAAAATACGCAAAATCTCTACAAGATACTTATTCGGATTTTGGTATCGAAGATGTGCAGATAAGTGTAGATGAGGACAATATGAAAGCAACTGAAACTATCGAAATGGATGTCTCGGCGAATATGGATGATTTAGGCAATGAAATCGCATTCAATCCTTTTATATTGACATATGACTTGGATAATCCATTCAAATCTGATGAAAGGTTTAGTCCGGTTGACCTTAATTATCCATTCAGCATTTCTAGAAACATATTGATCCCAATTCCTAAAAATGTTCAGATCAGTAAACTTCCAGAGCAAATGCAAATTTCCACGGAACACGAAGAAGCTTACTTTGCATTTACCTATACTCAGACAGACGATATGTTGAGTATTTCGTATCAAATTGAGATTAAACAACCGATTATTCAAACAACCGATTATCCCGTTTTCAAGACTTTTTACAGCCTTATGATTGATAAGCTAAATGAGTCCATTACTTTCAAAAAGACATGATGAGAAAAATAATAGCATTGCTTAGCCTATCAATTCCTCTTGTACTTTTCTCTCAAGATGTAATCGTTAATAACTCAGAAACGGTATATACCATTGAGAGTATGGAGTCATTGTTGATTTCAGAATACAAGAAGGTAACGATTCTCAGGGAAGAGGGGTATAAACATGCCGTATACGTCAATGCAGAGGACAAATTCTCGAAGGTCACTAAATTAAGAATGACGGTTTATGATCGAAATGGGAAGAAAGTAAAGAAAATCGGAAAAGCAGAATCACAGGGATATGGATTCAATCCACAAAATAGTGTTGATGATACGAGAGTTTTGGTTTTAGAGCCCAATTATCAAAGCTACCCTTTCACAATTTTGATAGAAGCTGAAACAAGATTTGGCAGAGGGTTTATGAATATCCCAAGTTGGATGCCACAAAATGATTTCAGGGTTGAAGTGAAATCTGCAAAACTCCTATTGAATAAACCAAAGGATTTTGATCTGAATATATATGAAGAAGGGCAACTAACCTCGACGAAAAAAACGATGGATAAGACGGAAACTTTTGCATGGGAGATCAATGCATTGGATGCTGTCGATAATGATATATCGAGAAATCAGTTTTATCAAAACCAACCAAAAGTAATAATTGCCCCCAAACAATTCGTTTTGGATGGATATGAAGGAAGTTTTGAGAATTGGGCTACCTATGGCAATTGGTTTCATGAACTCAACTCCGATCCTTATGAGTTAACTCAGGAGACCAAAAGCTTTTTAGATCAACTGGAGGATGAACATACTTTGGCTCAAGTACAGCAGATATACAAGTACATGCAATCAAGAACAAGATATGTGAGCATCCAGCTAGGTATTGGAGGTTTCAAAAGCCTTCCAGCAAACTTTGTTGATGAGAAAGGATTTGGCGATTGTAAAGCTTTGACAAACTATATGAAGTCAATGCTGGACTATAAAGGCGTCAAATCCAATTTTATTCTTGTAAGAGCTGGTTCTGAAGCAATGGATGTTAGAGAGGATATGATTAGTTATCAGTTCAACCATGTTTTTCTGGGAATCCCAACAGAGGAGGACACCATGTACCTTGAATGCACAAGTCAAATTACTCCAACGGGTTTTCTAGGAACCTTCACCGATGATCGCAATGTCTTGTGGATAGAAAAAGACAAGAGTCAAATAATGCGTTCGCCGATATACGATGAAGACGTGAACATTCTTAGGACAAGCTGTGACATGGAAATGGATGAGTATGGAAATGCGAAAATGGTGATCTCAAGAGAAAACGGTGGGCTTTTTTATGACGACATCATGCTCTATAAATCTATCACTGATGAGCAAAGAGAGGAATTCATCTATTCAAAGTTTGACTTCAAAGACTTTACCATCTCAGATTTTACATACGGAGAAAGGAAAGATGAATCTCCGGTCTACGCAAGCAAAATGAATATTGTGGTTAATAATTTGGCCAGGAATACCTCGAATAAGCTTCTGGTTCCAGTAAGTATTTTTCCAGAAGTTGATACATACTTTGTGCATAACAGCTACAAGAAATATGTAGATATTAAACGTGCCTTTACTATTGAAGACAAAGTGATTGTGAAAATGCCGGAAAATTTCTGGGTGAATAGAGTTCCAGAGATAACACCTTTTTCGAACGATTACGGTTCCTATGAGTGTAATGTCAAAGATTTGGAAAACGGATCGGTTGAAATTGAAAGAAAGGTTATTCTTAGAAAAGGATCGTATTCTGGAGAAGACTTTGATTCTTTCAACACCTTTTTAAACGAAATAAAAAAGGCTGACAAATCGAAACTGATCCTTCAAGCTGGGACGTAGCATCTTTTATTGCGCACCAGAAGTGTTGTTTCGACCTTATTAAGTTGGAGCTTTGTCTTTAGGAACAGCAATACATACTTAACAAGAGTTATGAGTTAGACGAATAATCCGAGCGCCTCAGCATACTTTATACTTATGATTATCTCATTACCTCAGATTATCAGCAACAAATTGAAGAAGAAGAAGGATTTGCAGAACCCGTTCAAATCTCATCAAACATCCAAAATGGGCTAGGCGTATTTGAAAGCTACAACTACGATATTTACTCTGTTAGAATTAACGATTAGGTTTTCCGGGAGAACTTAATCACTCTCCTCCAACTCGCTTACTTTCCTCTTCCATCCCTGTTTTTCTCTTTCTGGAAGCTTTTACCTGATCATTACCAAAAGCATAGCTGAAGTTGAATCGTATTTGGCGACTTTCCCAGTTTCCTCTTCCAGTCATTCTAAGTTCTCCAAAGTTACTTTCTCCACTCCATCCATTTTCATAGAAGATATCGCTGACAGAAACTTTCAGGTTTCCTTTTCCTTTGAAAAGCTCTTTTGATAATCCTGCCGAGACATCAAAAAGCGCGTCGGTAGTCCAGTTTCCAGCCCATATCGCAGGAGCATTATACCATCCCGATACTTCGAACTTGAAGCCCTTGGGAAGAGTGAAAGTATTCTGTCCGTAGAAGTTCATTGAAACAGTAGTTAGATCAATGATGTCACCCTCAATATTGGCTTCATTGTGCAATCTGTAACCTGTCGCCGTAGCATACACGTTCCACCACTCTTTGACGCTGAAGGGATAACTTACTGTCAAAGCAAGATTTGTTTGACGAGCCAGATTGACAAAAACGAGTCGAGCCGAGTTTTCTCCTGCCGCTTCAGTGATTCGAGTACTTACATCGTTTGTAACCGTGTAGTTCAAGCTTGTGCTGAGCGTGTATTTATAAGTATGTGTGAATCCAAAACTATTGGAGTACTGAGGCCTGAGCCATGGGTTCCCCTTTCTCGAACTCAATTCATCAAGCTGAAACTCGAAAGGGTTCAAATCCTGATAATTAGGTCTATCAATACGTCTGGAGTAGTTAATGCGAAAGCTGTTTTTTGGATTTGCATTGTATGTCAACCCTCCTGATGGAAATAGATCAAGGTAGTTTCTTGTTACGTTTTCATCGTCTGTAGGCACTTCACTAGTCAGATCTCCATCAGAATGTGTATGTTCAGCTCTCAACCCCGCCATGAAATTCCATTTCTCAGCAAGTTGCTTTTGCCAGGATATATACCCTGCATTGACACGTTCTGAATAGACGAAATTGTTGCTCTGATTGACGTTCTTGATATAGACCCCTTCCACAATATCAAAATTGTTCAAAGTGTTGTCTGTTTTGATATTCGTTGATTTGAGCCCTGCGCTAAACTTGCCCTCAAGAAGATTCATTTCATAATCCAGTTTGGCTGTATAGATGTCTATATCAGTAGGCGTTATATTGCTAAATATTCGAGATTGGAGTACAGTAGTTCCATCCGGTAAGAAATAGGTATTTGGTTGGAAAGATGATGTTCGATTCTTAAACATTCCTTTATCTAAATCTATAGAAAGAGACTTTTCCTTGTCAATCTGCCAAACAAAATTCACATTATAGTTCGTATTGTCTCTTGTTCCAAGGTTGTCATTTGAGGCTATTAGTATGCTATCCAAAACCATGTCAGACGTAGCTGATATGTCCGTGTTGGAATTCGAGTAGCTGTTATTCTCGTTTTGGTTTCCGTTTACAAGAAAACCTACAGTTATATTTTTATTGATAAAGAAATCTGTTCCGAATCGGAAGTTGTGATTTTCGTTTGAGTTAATCACCCTGTTTACCTGATCATAAAACACACCATTCAATTCTCGAGTCAGAAAGAAGTTGCTTTCATTATCTCCGGTGAATACTCCGTATGATCCGTATGCATTAAACCATTTTGTACGATGATTTAAGTTTAATGACCCATTATATTTAGGATTTTCCCCATATCTGAAACCCAAGTTTACAGATCCATTTGTTCCTACACTTCGATCTTTAATCAAGCGAATGTTGATGATACCTGCATTGCCTTCAGCGTCATACTTAGCAGAGGGATTTGTGACTACTTCTATAGCATCCACCTGATCTGATTGAAGGTTTTTAAGAAAGATGGCTAAGTCATCTCCACTAAGAGGGGAGCGCTTCCCGTCGATATAAACCTGAACGCCATTTTTCCCCTGGATCATCAGGTTTTCGTTATTATCCACCATGACACCAGGAGATTTTCTTAGAAGCTCGAGTGCTGTGTTTCCTTTTGCGTTGATGCTACCTTCCACATTGAAAACCGTCTTGTCAGGCTGAACTTCTATAATCGGTCTTTGCGCTTCTACTACGACATCATCTAACTGCTTTGCGTTTGATTTTAGTCGAATATCTGGGAGTACGAAATCAGATTGCCCGTCAAACGTAAAGACATCAGATTCGTACGAATCATGACCAACAAAACTCGATTGAACATAAAAACCACCTGCTTTCACATCGCTAAATTTGAATAATCCCTCAGCGTCTGATATAACCCCTTTTACCATGCTGCTATCAGCCTGATTTAACAGGATCACGGTAGCGAAGGAAACTTTAGTATCATTCTCATCGAGGATCTTTCCAGAAATTGATCCCTGTGCAAGTAAGGTTGACCCAAATAATGAAAATATTATGTAAAAAATTAAGGTTGATGTTTTCATAATCTTCTTTTACGCAAAGGGTAAGCCGTATGAGGAAATTTTCACATTCTTTTTTATAAAGTTTGATTTTAGGTTTCTATGGGGGTTTTTCGGAAAATGGAATATTGAAATAAGGAGATATTTTGATCTTTTTTGTTCATTTTCGGTCATTTCAGGTGTCCGATTATGAGCATTACTGTTTTACTCATACTGAAGTCTTTTTAGAATGAGGAATTCATTTCATGTGGAGAATTTTCTTTCTGTTGATTACAACCTTTTGATCTATTCTCAGGGTCAGAAATATTGAATTAACATAATCTCTCAAAATGAAAAATATCCTTATTTTCTTACTATCAGTTGCACTAATTTCTTGTGAAGAAGAGGCTAAACCCTCAAAAGAAATCGGGTCTCTTGGTCAATTGACTTATACTGGAGCAATAGCCGCTGACGGTTGTGGGTGGCAGATCAAAATTGATTCAACCTATTACAGTCCGATCAATCTTCCTGAAGAATTTTTGATACAAGACAATTTTATCAACTCATCATTTGAAGTTACATCTGACCTCTTTTCATGTGGTTTGGCTCCCACTATGATTCCTGTAGTGAAAGTGAAAAGACTTCCTGATGCTACCACGACTACCATATACTGGAACGAGACGCAATGTGCTGATCCTTGGGGAAACTCAGGTGAGCCTTCTGACCTAGTCAAGGTTCAGGAAATGATCAACTACCTTGAAGGAGAAGGAATAGAACCTTATACCATTCAAGTCAAAGAACTAAAGACTTTGGTCTCATTTTGTGAAGCATGCATATGCTCGTCAGGAAGGCAGTTCGTTTTAAGAGTTGATAAAGAAGACTTGGAGGAAGCCGAAAAACTGAAATTTACATCGAGCGCGTGCTTTCTTGAAGACCCTATGAATAGCATTGAGTGGCTTAGTGATCTTAAAAAACAGATTGAAATGAGTGCTTCGCCTGCTGGAACCAGAATAACACAGTATAGTTATAAGAGCGAATGTGTTCTGCTGATAGATGATTGCGTTGGGTGTTCAGACGGCTTACAAAAGGTCTACTCGTATGATAAAGAACTTATTTGCGAATTTGGGGGCATAGATGGTCGAAATACATGTTCTGACTTTTCGAACGAAGCTATTGATCCAATTCTTATATTTAGTAGCGTAGAGGGTGATTAGAACGTAATATTCATATTGATTCGATATCATACACATCTGTTTTGAGATATAAGGGGAGGGGCATGGATAAATCTGATTCATGCCTTATTTTTTGCGCTTCATCGAATAGATTCATGCCCAAGATGTATTTATTGATTCAGATTAATGTTCAGCTCTCACGGTTATTCAGTTAAACACGATGGTAAATGAAGTATAGTAGGTCAGCTTTTAAAATTTCATTGATAGCTGGTTTAGTTAGGATAAATGATGACTACCATTCAAACCATCCATCTTATTATTTGGCATGATTAGGTGGAATTTGATCTGTTACGGACCGCATGTGTAAATTATGTTAATCGAAAAAACTGGTGGTTAACCTGAAAATTCACAATATTTAATGTTAACGTAATTCTATTTTTTTAGAAGGATTCACCAACTTTCTTACAATATGAAAAAGACTCTTTTAAGGATAATATTCACATGCTGTGTATTGATTACAGGATACTTGTCTGTTGGTCAAAAAGGCAACCTAAAGTATAATCGACTTGGTGTTGATCAGGGGCTTTCTCAGGGCAATGTGACAGCTCTTATGGAAGATCGGTATGGTTTCGTGTGGATTGGTACTGAAGATGGTCTGAACGTTTACAATGGCTATTCATTTGATATATTTCGCAACGAGATTGACGACTCCACATCAATATCTGATAACTGGATTTCCAGCCTTTTGGAAGATGGGGATGGTAATATCTGGATTGGGACTTTCAATGGATTAAATAAATATGATAGGGAACAAAACGAATTTGTCCATTTTATGGAAGATGAGAAAGCCAACTCTATTAATCATGATGCTATATTTTGCCTGTTTAAAGATTCTAAGGAGAATGTCTGGATTGGTACAAAGGAAGGACTCTCAATGTATAGAAAGAATACCAACGATTTTCTTAACATAGTTGAGGATTTGACAGGTCCTAATTTATTCCGGGGAAGCGATGTGTCTGCGATAGTTGAAGACAAACTTGGCCGCCTTTGGATTGGGACGAATAAAGGTTTAAATGTCCGTCAAAGTACCAGGGAATCCTTCGTTCATTATGGATCTGATAAAAGGGAAGACTCAGGTCGGAAAATTTCTTCCAATGATGTGAAATCTCTTTTTATTGATAGTAAAAACAGACTCTGGATTGGATACTTCCAAAACGGTCTTGATATGATGGATTTAAATACAGGAATAGTATTGCATTACGTGCATGAAAGCCAAAATCCAAAAAGCCTGACTGATGATTATGTAAAATCAATAGCTGAAAATGAAAAAGGGGAAGTTTGGATAGCAACCGATGGAGGATTGTGTTTGTTCAATGAAGAAGGAACTTTTACAAGTTTTGGAAACGAGGCTAATGACGATTTGAGTTTAAGCAGCAATATCATGTCCATAATTATGATCGATTCCAATGAAAACATGTGGGTGGGCACGCGTCTGGGAGGAGTATGTGTAAGTGACTATGTGAAATACAGCTTTGGGTTGTATCGCAATAATCCTGCAGACGATGGCAGCCTATTGAGTAATTACACAGCGGGCTATGCAGAAAACAAAGATGGTACGCTGGCAGTCGCTACCGATGGAGGAGGGATTAGTTTCTACGACCGACAATCAGACTCTTTTACACACCTCTATCATGATCCTGACAATCCAAAAGGAAGTATTACTAACAATAAAGTATTGGCTTTGGAATATGATGAGTCAGGAGGCATTTGGCTGGGAATGTGGAATGGCGGACTCAACTATTACAACCCTAAAACAAGTAGAGTCAAACATTATAAATACGACAAGGATGACCCCAATAGCCTACCTACTGATAATATTTTTGATCTGTTTACTGACAGTAAAGGAAGGCTGTGGATAGGAACTTGGGGGGCAGGGTTATGCCTTTATGATAGGGAGACTGATAGCTTCAAGACTATGCTGGATCAGGTTCCAATTTTGCGTACTTGCAGTATCAATAAGATTATAGAAGACGATGAAGGGAATCTTTGGATAGCCAATGACCAGGCTGGACTTGTCGTCTTTAACTATGATACTGGATTTGTTCATCAGTATGAAGCCGGAGGCAAGGAAGGAGATTTGACTAACAAGTGCACCTTCGCATTGTTAATTGATTCAAAAGATAGACTTTGGGTTGGAACCAATACCGGAGGCTTAAACCTACTCGATAGGAAAACAGATAAGTTCTCCATTTTCACTAAAGAAGATGGACTGCCAAGTAATAGTATTCAAGGAATTTTAGAAGATGACGATGGCTACATATGGGTAAGTTCCAACAACGGACTCAGCAGGATTCAGACTGATAGCATGATTATCAAGAACTATGATAAGGGAGAAGGGCTCCAAGGAAATCAGTTCATGCCAAGAAATAGCATAAAGTTATCAACAGGTGAGCTGATTTTTGGAGGTAATGATGGTTTTAACAAGTTTGATCCCAAGGATTTAAGAGACAATGCGACTAAACCTCCCGTTTATATTACAAAATTCAAGTTATTTAACAAGGATGTCCAAACTGATGTAAATGGAGTCCTGAAGAAAAATATTATTCTAGCTGATAAAATTGAATTGAATTATGATCAAAACTTTTTCTCCTTTGAATACACTGGAATAAACTACAAGCAAAGTCACAAAAACGAATACCAATATATTCTGGAAGGATTACAGGACGAATGGGTCTTGGCTGGCGATGAGAGAAAAGTTTCCTATACAAACGTGAATCCGGGAACGTATACTTTTAAGGTCAAGGCTTCCAATAATGATGGAGTTTGGAATGAGCAGCCGGCCATAATTAAAGTTTTTATTCGCCCACCTTTCTGGGCCACATGGTGGTTTAGGTCTTTAGTAATAATTGCATTAGCAACTTCAGGTATATGGATATATAGACATAGGCAAGCTAAGATACTGGCTGACAGATTATTGCTGGAGCGAAAAGTGGATGAGGCAACTGAGCAGGTGATAACTCAAAATTCGAAACTCAAGGAGCAAGGTGATTTGCTAAAAGCAGCTATAGATGAAACCAACTTTGTGGTGAAAGCGGCGGTAGAGTCAGGAAACTTCAATGCGAGGATAGAAACGGTCAATAAGGATGGGGAGTGGAAATATTTAGCAGAATCTATTAATTCTCTGTTTGAGTCCGTATCAGAGCCATTCAATGATATTAATCACGTAATTGGCAATCTGGCAAATGGAGATTTGACAAGTCAGTACACGGGCAGGGCAAGAGGAGATATTAAAAGACTTACAGAGAACTTGAACACAGCAATTGATAACCTCAGGAGCTTGCTAGGCGATATTGCTTCGCAAGTCACTGTTATTGGCAATTCTTCTGGAGAAATGTTGGAGAGTACTGAGGAGATGAATTTAAATACGGGAGAAATTTCATCAGCCATTTCGGAAATTAGTCATGGAGCATCCGAACAGCAGTCCCAAATAGATCAATCTTCCAATTTGCTGGAAGATATTCTTACTTCAGCAAATGATATGATTAGAGAAGCTGAGAAGATCAACCAGACGGCCGATATAGGGTCTGGAATAAGTCGGAAAGGGATGAGTCTAATTGAAAAACTGAATCAAAGTATGCAGAAGATATTAAGCTACTCAATTCAAACAAATGATTCGATTTCTGATTTAACCAAGGGGTCTGAAAGAATTAGTTCAGTTGTAGAGATTATTAAAGAGATTGCAGCACAAACCAATCTTTTAGCTCTAAATGCAACAATTGAAGCAGCACAAGCAGGAGAATCAGGAAGAGGCTTTGCCGTAGTGGCGGATGAAATAAGGAAATTGGCTGAGGGGTCTAAAAACTCGGTGAGCGAAATTCAAGATCTAATTGGAGCTGTTCAAAAGGACACCAATTCAACAGCAAAGTTGATTGGAGATATGGGAGAACAGATCAAAGCAGGAGATGATGCTTCTCGAGAATCATTGTTGGCCTTTCAGAAGATTGCGGACCAATACCAGGAAACTTTGGTTAAATCCGAACAAATAGTGATTCGAGTAAATCAGCAAACAGCTGATGTAAAGAATGTGGTAGACATTTCGAGAGGTATTGTGGTGATATCTGAGCAGACTGCTGCAGGTACTGAAGAAGTGGCCAGTTCTGCAAATGAGTTAGCATCTGGTATGTCGACCTATACGGATAAGACCAGGAAGGTCTCGCAAATAACAGACGATTTGGTAAGCAAAGTTTCGAAGTTCAAGCATTAGCTTGAAAATCAGTTTCGATATATTCGAGAATTACTTCAATACCATTTTAATCTGAGCTCAACTTATAATTATATAAAAATACGTCATCTGTAGCCTGTCGAAGGAGGCACTGAAGGAATCTTTGAAATCATGGGACTATCACGTCTTTTTATCAAAATTTTAAAGCTAAAAGACTCATAGCGACGGTCAAAGGTTTTTATAAGTGACACTTATAATTGGGTTCAGGTTGCTTAAATCAATCTATAGACAAAGTTTAAATCGCTAAAAACCTTGGTAAAAGAAAGAGGCTGTTCAAACACTTTTTGAACAGCCTCTTTTCTTATATCAGTTGCTATTGAGTTATTTCATCAACTTTTTGTATTTGACCCTTGTTGGTTCCTTATCACCTAGCCTTTTCTTACGATTTTCTTCATAATCAGAATAATTGCCCTCAAACCAATAAACTTGGGAATCGCCCTCATAAGCTAGGATATGCGTTGCTATTCTATCCAAGAACCATCTATCATGGGATATGACAACAGCACACCCTGCAAAGTTCTCCAGAGCCTCTTCCAGAGCCCTAAGTGTATTGACATCCAAATCATTCGTAGGTTCATCAAGCAGCACAAGATTTGCTCCCTGCTTGAGTGTGATGGCCAGATGGGCTCTGTTCCGCTCTCCACCTGATAGGATGCCCACTTTCTTTTCTTGATCAGATCCCGAGAAGTTGAAACGACTTACATATGCACGCGCATTCATCTCTCTTCCTCCCAATTGAATGATCTCATTCCCTCCAGAAATAGCCTGGAATACAGACTGGTCAGGCTTTAGGTCATCATGTTCCTGATCGACATAAGCCATTTCTACAGTTTCACCAACTTCGAAAGTACCAGCATCAGGCTGCTCTTTTCCAGTGATGAGGTTGAAAAGGGTTGTTTTTCCTGCGCCATTTGGACCTACTATTCCTACAATTCCACCTTGAGGCAGGCTAAAGGTTAGATCTTCGAAAAGCACTTTTTCACCATAAGATTTAGAAACTCCATTTGCCTCTATCACCTTAGCTCCAAGCCTTGGTCCCGGAGGAATGTATAACTCTAGCTGAGATTCTTTTTCTTTTCCTTCTTGCCCAAGTAACTTATCGTATGCACTTAAACGTGCTTTTGCCTTAGACTGACGACCCTTTGGAGACATTCGCACCCATTCCAATTCTCTTTCCAGAGTCTTCTGGCGTTTTGACTCTGTTTTCTCTTCTGCCTTTAGCCGTGTTTGCTTCTGGTCCAGCCAGCTAGAGTAGTTTCCTTTCCATGGAATACCCTCACCTCGATCCAATTCTAAAATCCAACCAGCTACATTGTCTAGAAAATATCTATCGTGAGTTACAGCAATGACAGTGCCCTCATACTGTTGCAGGTGTTGTTCAAGCCAATGTACCGATTCCGCATCCAAGTGGTTGGTAGGTTCATCCAATAACAATACATCTGGCTTTTGAAGAAGCAAACGGCAAAGCGCCACTCTTCTTTTTTCACCACCGGATAGATTTTTAATGATAGCGTCTTCGGGAGGAGTTCTGAGTGCATCCATTGCTCGTTCCAGTTTGGAGTCGAGTTCCCATGCCCCAGCATGATCCAATTTTTCCTGTACTTTTCCCTGTTTTTCGATCAAGTCGTTCATCTTGTCAGGATCTTCAAGAATTTCCGGTTCTGAGAATTTTAAATTAATCTCATCGTATTCCTTCAGCAAATCTGTAATTTCAGATACAGCCTCGCTTATTACCTCTTTGACCGTTTTATTGAGATCCAATTTTGGTTCTTGTTCCAATAAGCCAACACTGAATCCAGGGGAAAAAACAACCTCATCCTGAAACTCTTTATCGATTCCTGCTATGATACTGAGCAATGAAGACTTTCCTGATCCGTTTAGACCAAGGACACCAATTTTGGCTCCATAAAAAAAGGATAAGTAAATGTTCTTTAAAACTTGTTTCTTTGGGGGGTAGATTTTATTTACCCCGGCCATTGAAAAGATGATTTTTTCGTCAGACATGGTTGAGATTTTTCAAAATGATTTCGAATTTACAAGAATTCTAAATCAGCTTTATTAAATAATTCGCTTTTCAAATACAGTGGAAGAAAAGGAAACAACATTTGGAGTAATACGAGATAGTAAAGTACTTCTAAAAACTTGGGGAGAAACCCCCGAAAGAGTAATTGGAGAAGTCAGAGAAGACGATCCGGAAGCATCTTTCAGATATTTTGAGGATCGATTCTCTGAACTCGAAAACAAGGTCTCTGAACTTGAGAAAATCATAGAAGAATCTATCAATAAAGGTTCTTTCCTTATGAAGCTTGTTCACCTCAAAGAAGTACTTTTATCTCATGATGGACTGGGTGATTACCAATCTTTGCTAGATAGATTGCTTAAGCAGGAAGCCTTGCTTACGGATATCATAAATAAGAATAGAGAGAGGAATTCGGAGATAAAAAAGACTCTGATAGAAGAAGCAAAAGTTACCGTTGATAAAATCAATTGGAAGGAAGCTACCGCTGAGATTCATGAAATTAAGACCAGATGGATAAAGACTGGTAACGCCCCCGAGGAGGAACAATCACAACTCGAAGAAGAATTTTGGTCAATCGTTTCAGGTTTTTTTGATAAGAAAAAAGCCTTTTATGAAGATAAAAAGCGTCTAGGAGAAAAGAACAAATCAGCTTATGAAGATTTGGTGAAGGAGGCTTCCAAATTAGAAGGTGTTCACGGTAAGGCTCGGTTTGAGAAGGTAAAGGAGCTCAAAACTAAATGGGAAGAGCTTGGCAATATTCCAAAGGAAGAATATGGGCCATTGATAGATCAATTTAACAAGAACCTTAAGCCAGCTCAGAAGTTCGTCCAATCAACTGTTGATGTAAAATCAATAAAGAATGAATTGAACGAATACTTGACCGGAGCGGAAAGAGTAAACCTCAAAAGGCTTGAGGAGCTAAGGAATACTTTGAAATCATATAAGCCAACTAGTTACGGCGCAAAGCAGGAGAGAAGAGAAATTTTTACAACCATTCAGCTTTTAAAGGAGAGGGACTTTTTAATTAACCTTACAAGGAAGCGTTTTAAGAACTTTAAGGAGATGGATGAGATACAGTTCAAGGAATCTCAAGTAAAAGTGCTTAGGGACTTACTAGCTCGCGATAAGGAAGATTTGGTGCAGTATACTGACAATGCAGAAAAATTCTCATCCTCATCAGGTCAGATGAACCCTATGATAGAAAAAAAACTCAATCAACAGAAAACAAAAGTTTCTGTGAAGGAGCAACTTCTTGAGATGCTGACTAATTCTTAAGTTTACAAAAAAGATAGAATAAATAAGTTTAATTGAGTATTTGACTTTTATCTTTTATTATTAGGAAATAAAATTTGTTTTCTTAGTAATAAGGGTATTTTTGCACGAAATTTTTAAAGCAACAATTATGTACTGGACACTAGAATTAGCTTCATATCTCGAAGATGCTCCATGGCCTGCGGCAAAAGATGAGTTGATTGATTTCTCAATTAGATCAGGTGCTCCACTTGAAGTTGTAGAAAACCTCCAAGAACTAGAGGATGATGGAAATCCCTACGAGAGTATTGAAGAAATTTGGCCTGATTATCCTACTAAAGAAGATTTCTTCTTCAATGAAGATGAGTATTAGGGATATCAAAAAGAAGTAAGATGAAACCTGAGTGAAAGCTCAGGTTTTTTTGTTTTTAAGGAATAAGGTTGCAATATCCAGATCTTCCGGAGTAGTGATTTTTATATTGGTGTAGTTCCCATTAACAAGCCTAACCTCTTTGTTGAGAGCGTATTCATATACACTTGCATCATCAGTGAAGAAAGGCTCTTCGCGAGCTTCAAAAGCTTTCTTTATTAGACTGACTTGAAATGTTTGTGGAGTCTGTACTGTCTTGTAATCAACTCGATTGAGGCTCTTAGAGGACTCTCCAAAGACTTGGCGAATAGAATCTTTTAATGGGACACAGACTACACCAGACCCATGATCTTTGGCAGATTCAAAAGAATCACCAATGGTATTTGAATCAATGCATGGTCTCACAGCATCGTGTATAGCGACTATCCCTTCAGCAACAAGCTTGAGCCCATTTTTCACAGACTGGAACCTGGTTTTACCTCCAATTACAGTTCTTATGCTTATTTCGCTTAGAAATTTATCCTGAATGGATTTCCAGGTTTCTATATGATTTTCAGGTAGAGCAAGGATGATCTTTATATTCGAATCGAAAGACAAGAACGCCCGAATTGTATGAACCAATACCGGCTGATTGCAAATAAGTGTGAATTGTTTGGGAAGAACCTGATTCATTCTAGAACCCGTTCCCCCAGCTACAATAATCACACTATTTTGCGACATACTTTTATCAAATAATCAACATGGCATCTCCATAGGTGAAGAACCTGTACTTTTCTTTGATTGCAAGTTGATAAGCTTCCATTGCAAGATCGTATCCAGCGAAAGCAGAAGCCATCATCAATAAGGTTGACTCTGGTAAGTGAAAGTTTGTAACAAGTGCGTTACAGATTTTGAAATCATACTGAGGAAAGATGAATTTGTCTGTCCAACCCGAATTAGCTTTTACCCTTCCAAGAGCAGAAACAGAAGATTCTAGCGTTCTCATTACAGTAGTTCCTACAGCGCAAACTCTTCTCTTTTCGTCTAAAGCACGATTCACTCTAGCTGCAGTATCTTCCTCAACAAAATAGTTTTCGGAATCCATCTTATGCTTGGTAAGATCCTCAACATCAACGGGCCTGAAAGTTCCCAGTCCTACATGAAGTGTTATAGGTTCTATATCTACACCTACTATTTCAAGCCTTTTCATTACTTGTTTCGTAAAATGTAAGCCAGCAGTAGGGGCAGCCACAGCGCCCACTTTTTTAGCATATATAGTCTGAAACCTTTCTCTATCTTCTTCCTCTGCTTGTCTGTCGATATTTTTAGGTAGAGGAGTTTCACCTAACCTATCAATCATTTTATAAAAAGCCGTTTCATCTCCATCATAAAGGAAACGGATTGTCCTTCCTCTTGAAGTAGTATTATCGATTACCTCAGCAACCAATTCTCCATCACCGAAATACAGTTTATTCCCAACGCGAATTTTTCTTGCAGGATCAACAAGTACATCCCAAAGTTTCATTTCTTTATTGAGCTCTCTTAGAAGAAAAACTTCAATCTTCGCACCCGTTTTCTCCTTATTGCCGTATAACCTTGCAGGAAAAACCTTGGTGTCATTGACAACCATCACATCCTGATCTTGGAAATAGCCAACAATATCTTTGAAAACCTTATGTTCAATTTCTCCAGTGTCTTTGTGTATCACCATCAATCGAGACTCGTCACGATTCTCTGTAGGGTGTAACGCTATGTGACTACTAGGAAGATCAAATTTGAATGCTGATAATTTCATGTATATACGTCTAATTCCGGAGACAATTTCTATTTAGAAATGCTTACTTAATCAATGTAGATTGATAAAATAAGTGCGCAAAATTAGCGAATTGTTTTTGTTATATTTAAAAAAAATGATTTTACCTACTTTAATTTTTCAAAAGTGATCATCCTAAGACTCATTATCGAAAGCCTCAAGTTTGCATGGAATGCCTTGCGAACGAACCTACTTAGGACTATTCTGTCTCTCTTAGGGGTTACAATAGGGATTTTCGCAATCATTTTTGTTTTCACGGTGGTTGATTCTTTGGAGAAAAGCATCAAGGACAGTTTTAGTTTTTTGGGAACCAATAATATAAATGTTGAGAAATGGCCATACGGCTTAGGAGGTGGCCCATATCCTTGGTGGAAATACTTAAAGAGACCTCACGCAAATTATGAGGAATATGAGTTTTTACAAGAGAATGTGAAAAACGCACAGTCAATTTGCATATTCACAGTACGCGGAGGGGTTACAGCCAAATACAATAGCAGTAGTAGTACTGGAATTAATCTACTTGGGGTTGTCTATTCTTACAAAGACACCTATGACATAGCCATTGCAGAGGGGAGATATTTTACTCCAAGTGAGGCTAAAAGTGGAAGGAATATTGTGGTTTTGGGACATAGGGCAGCCAATGAATTGTTCCCGCTTGAAAACCCTATAGGAAAAGTCATTCGAATAAAAGGAATGAAATACTATATAGTTGGAACTATTGAGGAAGAGGGCGAACCCTTAATTGGATTGCCTACCAATGATGATGCAATATACATGCCCTATAAATCCTTTTTAAAGATCTATTATAGTGGAAGAAGGCACGGTGTAGAGCCTCATATTACGCTTAAAGGCTATGAGGATGATATTGGTTTGGTTGAGCTGGAAGCAGAAGTTCGTGGTTTGATGAGAAAAAAAAGAGGACTTAGACCTAAAGAAGAAGATGATTTCGCTATCAATAGGCCTGAAGCTATCGCGAATTTCATAGGGTCAACATTTGATGTTTTAGGTTTCGCAGGAGGAATTATTGGTGGGTTTTCAATACTAGTAGGAGGTTTTGGAATAGCGAATATTATGTTTGTCTCAGTAAGAGAGAGAACCAATATCATTGGTATTCAAAAGTCTCTGGGAGCAAAAAATTACTTTGTATTATTCCAGTTTCTTTTTGAATCTATTTTCCTAAGCGTAATCGGCGGAGGGTTTGGGATTCTATTCGTTTGGATTCTCTCCTTTGTCAGTCTAGGTTCCTTGGATTTAGTTCTTAGCTCTGCCAATGTAGTGATAGGCTTAGGTGTTTCAGCAGCTATTGGTATGATTTCAGGAATTATCCCTGCTGCAATGGCAGCTAGAATGGATCCCGTTATGGCTATTAGAACTCAGTAGGAGATTTCTTTCAAAGTTAGATAAGTAGAAAGGAGTTCTATTCTTTCATAAAACCCAAAATGGTCAGCGTCATTTCCCTTTGATTTACCAGAGGTTATTTACTCAGCTTCGTTATTGAATGTAATCTCCTATATCGATTGTTTAAGTGGTGCCAGTGTTATTATGGTGCCACAACTCCATAGTATTTTCTATAATTTTCTTATTAGCTCAGAGAACTCTTGACTCTTCATCTATGCAAATGATCATGTTTTCAGGGCTTAGATTTATGATTCTTTTGTCTTAAGAACGAATCGCACAGATCTTTTATATGCGCTAGATCGAGGTAGTATTGTTTGCGATAAGAGGGGTAAATTCTCACAATTATTGTCGCCGATGAAGTATGAAATGTGATCTAAGTGTACAGAAATATGTTGATTGTTTCAGTACAGTTTTTAATTTAACAAACGCTTACTTGAAGGCTAAACAAGTTGAACAAGCTCTAGAGCCTACTTAATAACTTGAAGAGAATTGGTAATCAGTGATTTGTCTAGGCCTCTAATGCCTATACCCTGGCAATGAAGTTTTCTAGATTATCTTGACGATTTAACCCAAGTTTTTTTCTCAATCTGTATCTGGTAGTATGAACCGATTCAGTGGAGATACCCAATAGTCGAGCTATGTCTTTAGAAGAGAAATTCAGTTTGATCAGTGCACACAACCTATGATCACTTTGACCTAGGGATGGAAATTTTTCTTTTAATCGAGTGTAAAATTCCTCGTTTACGGCTGTGAACCTTACCTCAAATTCTTCCCAGCTTTTTGTTGATTTCACATCAATGTTTTTCATCAATTTACCCAAGTCTTTATATTCTGGGTTTTGTTTCAGCTTTGCCAGTTCGTTTTTCACTTCGGAAAGCAACTCTTCCCTTTCTATGGAGTGAAGTGCTGAGGCAGTGAGTTCCTTGTTTTTGATTTCGAGAACTTCTTTCGCTTTTTGAATCTCTAGTTCTCTCTGGTGCTTCAGCCATCTTTTCTCGGCTTTATATTTACTTCTTAGATGTCTGTAGATAACCAAGCCTATAATGAGGATAAAGAAAATCGCTCCAACCAATATGACCGTTTTTAGTTTAGAAATTCTATTTTCCTGCTCGAGCTGCTCCAGTCTTCTCTTATTATTTAGGTTGTTTTGAAGTTCTTTTTCAAGTCTGTAACTATCTTTTATTTCTAAAAGTCCCTGATTGCTGGTACTTCGACTACTGAATTGAATTTCATTCAATCTTTGTGCTTCACTTGTGTGCCAAAGTGCTAACTCAAACTCTCTTCTATTTTTGTAAATATTGGCTAAGTTTTGATGGATGTCTGGCACGAGATCGATATGACTTTTGAGTTTTTTTGAGATCTCAAGAGCACTCTTAAAGTAAGATTCGCTCAATTCTATTTCTCCCATTGAGTTATATATTTTACCTAAAAAAGGGTAAAGAATAATCAAATAACTTGGGTCTTCGACTTGAAAAATTGGTGTTAATGTATGCAGAAGTTTTCGGGCTTCTTCATTGTTTCCGCTTAAGAACATCAGATAGGCTTCTTCAGCCATAATGAAAATATTGTCATTAGAATGCAAATCACAGTACACAGGAAGGTTTTTGCAGCTATCAAGATATATACTTGCCTGCTTTACATCATTTAGTTTTCTGAATTGGTTGGCTAGTCCATAGTAGTTATTCAATATGAGTTGACAAACCTGATCATTATCATTGGCGGGTTCTATTTTAGTGCAAATATTTAAAGAAAGATTAAAGTATTCGGATGCTTTCTGTGTCTGACCGTACAAGTCATAGAGCCACCCTAACCCGTAGAAAGATAGGGCTTTCGAAATGTCGCTATTTTTTAATTCGGCTAACCTCAATACTTCCCAAAAACCATCATAAGATTTGCTATAATCTCCCTGATCGGTATAGAGATGTGATAGATCAAGGAGTGCTGAAATCGCAGCAAGAGTATCTTTCTTAGTGATTGATGAGTCTATTCTTGCTTGAAGTAATAATTCCCTTTGAAAACCCTTGTTGAGGCTTTCGATTTCTAGTTGAAAGTCAGGTGAAAATTCATAGACATCATCCGTATTTTCTGTTGCATGACAGTAGACAGAAGAGGTTAAAAAAGCAATGAAAGAGAAGAGTAGTTGTCTAGTTATTCGTGCCATAATTTTATGGGGTCACTATAGTAGTATTAAGGTACGCAATAAAATTATTGAATACAAAGCCTCTGGATATTGGGGTTTGCGGATTAATTTAAGAGGCATTGAGTTTTTGTCTAGTCGAAAATCCTACAAAGCACGTTTTTTTAAAGGATTTTTATCCTTGTAGTGCAGTAGCACATCATCATATGGATTTACAGCATTCTTTATTGGGCTGGTTTTTATGATGTTGACATATTTTAATACAATTCCTTATCTCTTCCATGAAGAAAGTGAGATGGAGTTCAATAGTCAATCGATAAATCTACTTCTCATTTCAGAATGATTTGAAAATGGAAATATCAAAAGCAATATAATGTACAATGATTGTGGTTAGTTCGATGTTTTTTTTGATAGTGCTCACATTGTGGGTAAATGGTTTGATTTGTACCCAACCTAATACTGGATTTAACCGTATTTCGAAGACCCCACAATTTAAAATTCTCAACTATAGAACTATAGAATAAATAATAAAAATATTAACCCAATCACTTTATCAATTATCTATAGAAAGTTAGCATCATTCCATTCTATAAGATAATTTAAATATTAACCAAAAAATAAATACTTAAAAGTCATGAATAAACCGACCTATCCAACCGTGATCGTTACGGTGGTTGCAGCTTTAATGCTGACATTAATTAGTTGTGAAAGTCCTCAAAAAACTCAATCTCAAAGAGATGTAGATTTTAATTTTGATTGGAAGTTTACACTTGTAGAAGACTCTTCATCTACACTTGAAAGCAGTGCATCTTTTGATGATGAAAATTGGAATGATGTTAGACTTCCTCATGACTGGAGTGTGGAATTTTCTTTTGATCCAGTTAAGGGGGAGGGCTGTACAGGATATCTTCCAGGAGGTACTGGCTGGTACAGAAAGACCTTCGATAAGAGCGTTGGAGCTGAGGAATTAGCCTATATCTATTTTGACGGGGTATATAATAACTCTGAAGTTTGGATTAATGGTAAAAAACTAGGTTCTCACCCTTACGGATATACGCCGTTTTACTACGAAATCAGCTCTTACCTCAATGGGAATGGGAAAGACAATGTAATCGCTGTTAAAGTCGATCGCACTAGATACGCTGATAGTAGATGGTATACCGGCTCAGGTATTTACAGAAATGTAAAACTTATTACCACCAACAAACTCCATGTGCCTATATGGGGGACCTTCTTAAAAACACCTGAGGTCTCTGCAGAAAGTGCTTCTTTGACTTTGGATGTCAAGGTTAAAAACGCTTTTTCTGAATCGGCCGACTTTGAGCTTTTGACGGAGATCTATAATCCATCAGGAACCAAGGTGGCAGATAAGAAAGATACATACACTGTAGATGGTAGAGAGCAGGGAGCGTTTGTTCAAGAAATGAAAGTTCAGACACCAGCACTATGGGATACAGAAAACCCTAATATGTATAAAGCCATCACATCTGTTGTAAGCAATGGCAAAGTGGTTGATAAATATGAAACCCCATTTGGAATAAGATCTATTCGTTTTGACAAAGACGAAGGTTTCTTTCTCAATGAAAAAAATATGAAAATAAAAGGCGTTTGTCTACATCATGATGCTGGTATAGTTGGAGCTGCTGTTCCGGACGGTGTTTGGAGACGTAGGTTTGAAGTCCTTAAAGAGGGAGGATGTAATGCAATTAGAATTTCTCATAATCCTGGTTCTGAGTCCTTTTTACAGCTATGTGATGAGATGGGCATTCTTGTGCAGGATGAGTTTTTCGACGAGTGGGATAACCCAAAAGATAAGCGTCTAAATAAGTGGGAGACCAAGGTAGATTATGTCACGAGAGGGTATGTTGAGCATTTTCAAGAATGGGCTGAGAGAGATTTGAAAACGACAATCATGGCTCATGCCAATCACCCATCTATCATCCAATGGAGTATAGGGAATGAAATAGAATGGACATATCCAAGATATTCAAATGCCACAGGCTTTTTCAATATGGATTGGAAGGGAAATTATTTCTGGTCTCAGCCTCCGATAGCTCCGGATCAGATCAAAAAGAGATATGAGGAGAGTGAAGAAGGGGATTATGTGCTAGCAGAAACTGCTCAAAAACTTGCCGACTGGACGCGTGAAATGGATGTTACAAGACCAGTAATTGCCAATTGTATTTTGCCTTCGGCAAGTCATGTTACAGGATACGCGGATGCACTTGATATAGTTGGTTATAGCTATAGAAGAGTACTGTATGATTATGGCCATAAGTACTACCCTGACAAAGTAATCATGGGTACAGAGAACCTGGGACAGTGGCATGAGTGGAAAGCAATTGAAGAACGTCCTTTCATATCAGGAACATTTCTTTGGACGGGAATCGATTATATGGGTGAGTCCAATGGGTCTTGGCCTAAGAAAGGAACTGCTAGTGGTTTGATAGACCTTGCTGGTTTTCCAAAAGGCTCATATCATATGCTTAAGACTTTGTGGAATGATGACCCTCACATACATATTGCTACGCAGAACATAGAAAGGTCCATAAATAAGATAGATGAAAAGACTGGACTTTTGGTTGCTAGAGATCCGGATAGATGGGAAGAGACACTGTGGGTATGGCAGAATGTGAATAATCACTGGAACTATGAAAGCGGTGCGATGATTAGCGTGGAGCTTTACTCTAACTGCGAAGAAATTGAATTGTTCCTGAATGATAAGAGTCTTGGGAAAAGATCACTATCAGAATTTAAAGATCATATTTATAAGTGGGCAGTTCCCTATGCAGCTGGAGAGCTAAAAGCCAAGGGAACGATTGGAGGTAAGGAAGTAGAAGAAACTCTTATTTCTGCATCTGCACCAGCCTCAATTAAGCTTACGATTGATAAGACAGAGCTTACAGCGGATGGATACGATGTAGCACACATCATTGCTCAATTGGTTGATGAGAAAGGGAATCCAATTAAGCATATGGATAAGAAGCTTACTTTTTCTATTGATGGAGATGTTAAGTTACTAGGAGTCGATAATGGATCTATCACCAATGTACAGGACTTCCAGTCTAACGAATTAGTTACTTCGCAGGGAAGGAGCCTTATGATTATTCAGTCCAACTTGGATGCGAGCTCAGTGAAAATTACCGCTACGTCTGAGGGAATTGAATCTGCAGAGGTTGCTTTGAATGTGATTAAGTAAATTTTATACAACCAGCTAGTTTAAAGGGCACCTCGATGGGTGCTTTTTTTCTTTCTGGGGTTATTTCAAAGGGAGTTTAATCGTCGCTATGAGTCTTTTTGCTCTGAGTGTAATAGGCCTCATTGTTTAGACTCCTTTTTTTTTACTCATTATCCTTCCCCAAAAGCCTTTGGGTGAAGGTTTTTGAGAACTCTCTTACTGCTTTACAAGTACTCATTTTACTTTTAGAACTTCCCCGATTTTGAGTTCGTTAGATGGTTTGTCGTTGAGAGATTTTAATTCATCTACAGATAGATTGAATTTTTTGGCAATTCCCCAAAGTGAATCTCCAGGCTTAACAGTGTAAGTTTTTGGTTTTTCAGGCTCAAGCTCTTCTTTTGCTGGGACGCTCTCACTTGTACTTTGTTTTGGTGTTAAAGCGAGTGTCTGCCCCGGCTTGATATTATTATCGGTTAAGTTGTTCCATTTGAGAATATCGTCTACGCTCACATTATACTTCCTCGATATTGCCCATAAACTTTCTCCTGTTTGCACCATATGAGATTTAGATTGCTCTTTTTCTGCAGGAGCTGGATTATCAATTTCTTTTTTTGGTACTAGAATTTCGGAAATCTGATCTTCTTCTTTTATAACTTCTTCTGCTACAGGTTCGGGAAGCTTTTTCGGAGGGGTATTCTTAACAAGCTTTTTCTTTTTCAGAGGAGCTTTTTTCACCTCCTTATATTCGATTGGAGTATCCTTAGGCCTGTTTTCTTTTAGCCATAGTACTCTGCCAGCTTTTAGCTCATCAGGAGATTTCATCCGGTTCTTTTTTAAGATTTTGCTGAGCTTAACTCCAAATTTTTGAGAGATTTCCCAAAGAGATTCTCCAGGCAAGGCAGTATAGAAGGGGATATCAGCCTTGTTTTTCTTGCTTTGAACGTAGTAAACCTTTCCTCCCTCTATCATCTGGCCAGAAGCTAAATCATTGTATTTAATGAGCTGTCTGCTTAGGATTTTAGCTTGAAGAGACAGTGAGTAAAAATTGTCTCTCTCTCTAGCCATTATGGCTTGACGTCCGTTTCGCTTGAAAAACACATTGGCTTCCTCTTCTTTGGCTTCTTTTGAAGAAACGCGTTCCTTAGGCTCATCTATTTTTCTAGTCAGTGGAGCGGGTTCTTTTGTTTTTATCTCCTTAGCGGTGATAGGCATTTTACCTTTTACGGGTACAATAACAGAATAAGTCTTATCGTCCGGTACTTTTCCATGTTTCAACCACTTGTTATAATCTTTGAGTAAGGCAGGCTCAACTTTAACCTCTTTTGCGATATTCTCAAGTGTCTTGTTCTTTCCTTTCTCATATTGAACTAGCCTTAGGCCTGAACTATGTGGTGCTCCAACCTCATCTTTGAAGGCAATTACATGAGCAATAAACCGCTTCACATACCAGTGGGTCTTTCCGCTAATGACCATGTGATTAGATCCCATTTCTTTTTCATTCACATATTTTTTAACCCCTGTTGGACCAGTCATGTAAGCGTTTACAGCATAAATCCAGTTTTTGAGAAGGTAGTTGTTCCTTTTAAAATACCTGCTTGCCCCTCTGGTCGAGGAAACAATATTCTTGCGCTCGTCTACTTTGCCATCTACTCGAAGGCCAACTTCTCTTGCTGTAAAGTCTTTGAACATCCAATATCCAACAGCATCAGCTGATGAAACAGCGTCTGAGATGAGTCCACTTTCTTGTACTGATAGATATTTGATATCATCTGGGATACCTTCTTCCTTTAGAATTTTTTCGATAATAGGAAAGTAAAGATTTACCCTTTCCAGTTTGATTCGAAAGAATTTTTCGCTCACTCTTAGAGCATCTACATCTTTTTGAATCTGTCGCTGTGCTTCAGCAGTAATCTTGAGTTTTACTTCTGCAATCTCTATAGATGCAGGTACTTTCGGGCCAGGAGATATCGCCCACGATTGAGTCACGATTCCCCAAAGGAACAAGTATAGAAACGCTCTCATTTTTTTCTTAAAACCATTAATCCATCTCTAATAGGGAACAATACATTTTCGACTCTTACATCCTGATTCACTTTTTCGTTGAATGCTCTTACAGAAACGGTCGCTTTATCTGTTTTATTCTTATCAAAAACCTTTCCACTCCAGAGAACATTGTCTACCAGCATGAAGCCTCCAGGTCTTAACTGATCAATCGTTAAATCGAAATAGTCGGAATACGATGCTTTATCTGCATCCACGAATATCAGATCCCATGGATAATCGAGAGTAGGGATTATTTCACGAGCATCGCCAATCAACATCTCTATTTTTGACCCAAAACCAGAGTCTTTAAAATAGCCCTTTACTCTGGGCTCAAGTTCACTGTTGATATCAATAGTGATGAGTTTGCCCCCATCTTGCAAGCCTTCTGCCATACATAGAGCGGAATAGCCAGTATAGGTGCCGATCTCTAATATATTCCTTGGAGCAATCATGTGTGAAATCATGGACAGTACTCTGCCTTGCAAATGCCCAGACAGCATTCTTGGTTTTAGTACTTCAAGATGAGTTTCACGATTTATTTTGTGAAGAAGATCAGACTCGCTGGCAGTATGCATTTCCACATAATCTTGTAAGTCTTTTTCCAAAAAATCCATGTCACAAAATTAATAGGTTTTTGTTGCAGAAGGGTCAGTCTGCATGATAGGTTAGCCTGGACATTTTGTCAAAGTCAAACTGCGATATAGCTAGTTCTTGTAGTTCAACTGCTGTTACCCGATCAATCTTATCAAATAATTGATTGAGGTCAGGGACTCTGTTCAAGTCAAGGAGACTCTTAGCCATCATGAGCATGACCGCATTGTTGTTCTCCTCCGACATTGCCAGCTGACCTTTGATTTGCTGTTTGGCTTTGTGTAACTGCATTTCACCAAGCTTTTTAGTTTTCAAGAAACTCATTTCCTTTTCAATCAACTGAAAGCACTTCTTTAGGTTTTTTGGATCAGTAGCAAAGAAGATAGAAAACATTCCTGTGTCAATGTATGGGGCATAATTGGCATCTATTCCATATACAAAACCATACTTTTCTCTAAGAGAAAGATTCAATCTGGAGTTCATCCCAGGACCACCAAGAATGTTTACAAGTAAAAAGAAAGGAATTCTAAATTCGCTTTTCAAGTCGAACGATGTTGTTCCCAATGCCGCATGAGATTGAGTGATCTGTTTTTTTACCTCGAGACTATTCGCGACATAGTCTGAGAATGTTGACCTTTTTGTGCTGCTTTTCTTACCAGAAATATCAGAGAGGTTTTTCTCAGCAAGTCGGAGCAATTTTTTGAGTGAGTAATTCCCAACACTGGTCAGCACAATTTTTTCGGTATCAAGATTCCTTTCTAGAAACGAAAAAAAATCAGCCTGCTGGAAATTCGAAACAGTATCGATTGTTCCCAAAATGTTTTTTCCGAGAGAATGATCTTTGAAGACTATAGTGTCAAATTCGTCTTGGATCGCATCTTCAGGAGTATCCAGATACATGGACATTTCTTCCAGAATCACCATCCGCTCCTTTTCAATCTGTTGCGATGGAAAAGTAGAATGAAAGGTGATATCTGCGAGGAGTTCGACCGCTTTGTCCAGATGATTATCCAACACAGAAGCATAAAAACAAATCTTTTCCTTGGTGGTATAGGCATTGAGTTCACCTCCCAAAGAGTCTAGCCGATCTATGATATGAAAAGCTTTCCTTTTCTTCGTTCCTTTGAAAGCCATGTGCTCCCAAAAGTGAGCGATTCCCTGTTCTTCAGGGTTTTCGTCCCTACTTCCTATATCGAGCATAATACCAACATGAGCCACCTTGGTATGGGGAGATTCTCTGTGCACCACTCGGATGCCATTTGGCAATGTAATTAACTCATAATCCTGCATGCGGCGGCAAATGTACAGTTTTTAAGAGCAAATTGATCGAAGGAAATCCCGAAGAAGTGAAAGGCTATAAAAGAGTCATTGTTTCCTTGTATCTTAGATATCAAAATTTCAAGGAAGACTATATTTTTTGACAATGAATTACTGGCTTATAAAAACGGAACCTGGAAACTACTCCTGGGATGACTTAGAAAAAGACAAGCAAACGTTTTGGGACGGAGTGCGAAATTATGCCGCTCGTAATCACATGAAAGAAATGAAGCTTGATGATAAGTGTCTTTTCTATCATAGTGTGAATGATAAGTGTTGCATTGGGGTTGCTAAAGTGATTAAAGAATTTTATCAAGATCCTACCACGGAAGACGAGCGATGGGTTGTGATGGATGTTGCTCCTGATTTTAAATTAAAAAAACCGGTAACATTAGAGATGGTAAAAGCTGAACCAAAATTGGCAGATATGGTTTTAGTGAATAACTCCCGACTCTCCGTACAGCCGGTGAAAAGAGGAGAGTTTGATTTGATTATTGCCATGAGCGAATCATAAGGGATGCATCTATAAAAATTGTCTTGATACCATGAAGTCAACAATCTACATATTGGGCCTGGTTTTAGCTTTTTCCTCTATAGCTCAGAAGGGGGAGGTAAAGGACACGAGCAGTTATATTCATCAGGTCAATAGGATTGAGTTTGATAAAGGCTATGCCAATGATATCTATCACATAATACAGGGAGAGGAGACAGGATTACTAGTAGCTGTTCAGACTTGGAATAATAGTGGAGACGGAAACCAATGGAATCTCAACCATCTGGATACAGCGCTTAATATCGTGTGGACGAAAATTGTTTTCGTTCCGCTGGATTCATATTTTGTTGGATACGATTTCTATGATGGTAAGTACTACCTGCTCTTCAACGCCAATGAATATGATACCACCGAGCTGCTGCTGTATGAGATTGACGCTGAGACTACAGATATTGAGACTTATGAAATCAATACCGTCTTTCCGATGTTGCTGAGTGAATTTGAGGTGCTAAATGGTACAGTGCTTTTGGCTGGAAGTACTAATTATAAACCTGCTATGCTTACTTATGATTTTGTTGAGCAAAAACCTAAAGTAATACCAGGCATTTATGACAAGCAAGGAGAGATTCTTGATTTACTTATGGACGATGAGTTGGGAATGTTCACAGTTATCATATCAGAGCGAACCGCCAATAAGAACTTCACCGTAATCGCCAAAACATTTACTTCTTCTGGAGATTTGATTCAGGAAAATAAAGTGCTTCCAAGCGAGAAACAAAACATCGTTGATGGAGTCGCTACCAATTTCTACGGCGGCTTTCAATATATGGCAGGGACATACAGTAAGAAAAGCACTACGTATAGCAATGGGTTCTATTTGGCAAAGTTTATCAACGGTAGACAGCAACTTATCAAGTACCACGATTATGCTTCTTTGGATAACTTTTTCAGTTACATGAACGAAAAGAGAGAGCAGAGAATGAAAGAAAAAATCAAGAAGAAAGCAGAAAGAGGAAAAAATCCAAACCTGAGTTATAGACTACTTGTACATGACATCATTCAAAGAGGAGATGAGTATCTCATGATCGCGGAGGCATACTATCCAAGGTATTCTAACTCCTACTCATCTTATAGCGCTTATGGAAGATATAGTCCCAATAGTAGATATAATACAAGTTTTATGGGGTTCAATTTCACACATGCAGTAGTTGTGGCATTTGATAAAAATGGAGAAATTCTATGGGACAATAGCTTTTCTATAGATAACGTACTGACCTATGGATTGGAAGAATTTGTATCTGTAAGTACCTATAAGGATAAGGTGGTACTAATGTATTTGGATGAAAATGTGATTCATTCCAAAGTGGTAAATGAAAATGAAATTGTGGAAGGCAAGGCTTTCAACTCTGTAAAACTTGCCTATGAAAATGATGAATTGAAAAGCCGTAATCCTGAAATCGAGGGATTGAAGCCTTGGTATGGAGATACCTCGTATGCTTATGGTGTGCAAAGAATAAAAAATGAAAAAGGTGCTGGAGGAAAAATCTTCAGGAACATTTTTTATATAAATAAGATACAATACCATCAGGATCAGAACCCTAACTGAATCGATTTTGGAAAATCAAGCTCATTGAATACCCTGCAAGAATAACTTTGTCGTCTAGCCTTGACGCTGAGATTCTGCGTAGTTGATAGAATAACATTAATCTGGAGAGAAGAATTGTTTTCTTCTAAATGTCAAAGCAGAATTAAATTAGATGCACTTATATTTGCGGGAAGTCTGATTATGCAAAAACGACTCCTGTTAGACAGTAAACTCCTCCAGATCACAATTAGTCGATTGTGTCAACACCTCATTGAAAATCATGATGATTTTAGCGAAACCGTAATTTTAGGTCTTCAACCGCGAGGTATTTATCTGGCGGAAAGAATCAAGTTGGTTTTGGAAACAGAACTCAAAAAAGAAATAAACGTCGGTTTTCTTGACACGACTTTTCATCGAGACGATTTTCGAAGAAGAGAAAATCCTATCGTACCTCACGAAACCAAAGTCCCCTTTCTGATAGAGGACAAAAAAGTTATAATAGTTGATGATGTGCTTTACACTGGTAGATCTGTGCGTGCGGCACTCGATGCTATGACGACTTTCGGAAGACCAAAGAGTGTGGAACTATTGGTGCTGATAGATAGGATGTACAGCCGGGATATTCCAATACAGGCAAACTATATTGGAAGGAAAGTCAATACATTGGATTCTCAGAAGGTTAAGGTGGAGCTGATGGAGCAGGGGAGTAAGAAGGACAATATCTGGTTAATCAATACTGCTGAATGAGTCAATTAAAAACGAAGCATCTACTTGGAATCAAGAATCTCGACCGAGAGGAAGTTGAGCTTATTTTTGAGACCGCTGATAATTTTAAGGATGTTTTGAATAGGCCAATTAAGAAGGTCCCATCCCTGAGGGATGTCACGATTGCTAATGTTTTTTTTGAAAACTCAACGAGAACGAGGCTCTCTTTTGAATTAGCAGAGAAAAGACTTTCGGCGGATGTAATCAATTTCTCATCATCTTCCAGTTCAGTAAAGAAAGGAGAAACGCTTCTCGATACAGTCAATAATATACTGGCAATGAAAGTCGATATGGTGGTCATGCGTCATAGCAGTCCTGGAGCACCTCACTTTCTGGCTAAGCGTATAGACGCTAATATTATTAATGCTGGAGATGGGACACACGAGCATCCTACTCAAGCACTATTGGATTCTTTTTCGATCCGCGAACAGGTAGGGAGCCTTGATGGGAAAAAAGTAGTTATTGTGGGAGATATCCTACACTCAAGAGTCGCTTTATCCAACATCTTTTGTTTGAAAAAGCTTGGAGCAGAAGTGATGGTTTGCGGACCTGCTACATTGTTACCTAAGCATGTGGAATCTTTGGGTGTGAAAGTAGAGTTGGATATCAGAAAAGCACTAGAATGGTGTGATGTGGCCAACATCCTTAGGATACAGCTGGAGCGTCAGAAGATGAGATATTTCCCATCTCTAAGAGAATATTCTCAACACTATGGAGTGAATAAGCGGCTTCTTGATTCGCTCAACAAAGAAGTGATTATCATGCACCCTGGACCAATCAATAGAGGAGTGGAGATAACGTCGGATGTAGCAGATTCAGATCACTCTATTATTCTGCAACAAGTAGAGAACGGTGTAGCGATTAGAATGGCTGTTTTATACCTTTTGGCAGGAAAAAAGGAAAATTAAATCTTGCTAGCCAAAAACTCCGACCATTAAGACAATCAGTAGCGCAATAGCCCAAAACCCAATTTCACCTTTAATAAGGCTAACAATCTTTTTCATATTCATATGTTTTCAGAGTAGGTGATAAAACATCCCTGAAAATTACAGATTTACTATTCCTCTTCTATTTTTTTCACTCTTCCAACCTCACCAGTTTCTAATCTTACTTTTATCCCGTGAGGATGAAATGCGCTTTTCGTCAAAAGATCTTTGACAATGCCTTCTGTTAATTTGCCGGATCGCTGGTCTTGTTTCAAGACAATTGATACTTGAAGTCCGGGATGAATATTTGATCGATTAGTGCCGTCCATGGGTCTAATATACATACAAAGGTTGTTGATGGCTATTATTCAGGATAGCTTTGTGCGACGAATCAAAACCAGTGTTTCTTGTCTACTATATTTCGCATTCTATTCTGTATTTTCTGGACAGTACTTATGATCACCAGCTCGTTGGTTGTCCTCTTGTTCACGTTTAATCGGAAAATTTCTGTGAGAATGGCCAGAACGATGTTTGCTCCTGGTATACTTTGGGGTTGCGGAGTGAAGCTTGCTGTAGAGGGAGGAGATGATTTGGATGACGATGAATCGTATGTATTTGTCTGCAACCACTTATCTACTTTAGATATTCCTGCTCTTTTCAGAGCCATTCCGCATAATCTTCACTTTGTTGCGAAAAAAGAGTTGAAATGGGTTCCCTTTATTGGCTGGTACATGTTTGCAAATGGTATGATCTTCGTGGATCGAAGTAATAGAAAAAAAGCCATTGCTAGTCTTGATCGAGCGGGTAAGCTTATAAAAAAAGGGAAAGATGTCTTGATGTTTCCGGAAGGAACCAGAAGTAAGAGTGGTGAAATGGCCGAGTTTAAAAAGGGACCATTTATGCTGGCCACCAAAGCAGATATCGCTGTTGTGCCGGTATCAATACAAGGAACAGAAAAGGTGCTGCCCGCAAGTCATTTTGAACTCAAGCCGGGAAAAGTTCTGGTCAGAATAGGTAAACCAATGAGGATTAAGGCAGATCAGGATATCAAAGATTATATCACTGAGGTGAGAGCTGAAGTAGAAGAATTAAAAGAGAAAGTTCTCGATTAATTCTTCTTACCCTCAATAAACATTATCACGTTGGATTTGGTAAAGTGAATATTCAAGCTTGTAGAGGGTAAGCTCTTAGTGATGTCATACCTGCGTATGCAGGTATCTCATCAGTATATTATGGGACTCCTGCATACGCAGGAGTGACGGCTTATACTTATCATTAACTGTTTGTTTCATAATTGACCTGTCGTGATAACCATTAATGATGTAAGTCCCATTTTGCAACAATTATTTTTGCAAAGAGCACCTACTCAATCTCGTAAAATATGGTTACGCTATCAGAAAGCGTAATGTCATCCGCCTGAAACCCGTTCGATCCTCCTGATGATTTCAAGTTGGCAGAAGAGTCAAAAGCCATCATTTCCATTCTATTATGAGTAGGGTAGCTTGATTGCTGCGCAACATGATATTTGATTTTTAGGACTCCCTTTATGGTTGCACCGCTGAATTTGGCAAGAAGCTTCGCATTTGTCTTTGCATCATTTACGGCTAGTTCAATGACCTGAGCATTCAATTCTTCTCTTTTTGAATCAGACAACTTGAAACTGAAATTGATCTCTGCTTCCGTCTTTTCTGAACTGAATTCGTTCAGAATCTTGGCAATTCGTTCTTTCGAGTTGGGAAACTCAAGCGCCATATATTGGCTAGCTATGTAGCCACTGTCATATCGCGTGCCATTTCTCCAAATGATGTTTTCTCTGACAGAGAAGTTCGAAGTACGGACATCTTCTTTGTCATAACCAAGTGCTTCGATGGTCTCGAGAATCTTATTTTCTTTTTTAGAAAGTGCCTTGACCGCATTGCTAAAGGTCATTCTGTGAGACCTGATATTGATGCTAAGTATTCCTTGATCAGGAGCTACTTTCATTTCTCCATATCCACCGATTTCAATGCTTTTGGTTTGAGCTATCGAAAAACTAAGAGATAAAATGAAAATAAGAGGAAGGATTTGAATGCGTTTCATAGTGCTATTTTTTTAAGAGGTTTTACAAAAGCTGTGCCACTCTTCACAGTCAAGTTATCTCTATTCTTTATAACTGAAGATAGGGGATTCACTCATTCAGATGAATTTTATGACTCAAAAAAAATATTTTCTTGGCAACTAGATTTTGAGGATAGGGTAAATGTTGCTTGAGCCATGCGCTCAGGATCGAGTGGCATCCTTTTTCCATTGAAAATGGGAAAAGATATAACGGAGAGCCTGATAAGCGCCCAAATATTTCAAATGCATTTCTCTTATTATCGGGTGATCACGAGTCTTCGTTATTTAACAAGGCTTATTGGTTTTGTTCAAGTTTCGAGAATCCCAAATTTGATTTCACCGTCTTTATCACTAACCTTGCATTGCGTTTGGTTTCTGATATGAAGCAATCATATCAAGAATTAAAAGGGAATCCGATGAAATTTCGGAGCTATCCCCGTAGCTGTAAGCTTCAAAACGAGCTGTTTATCCAATTGCCACTGCTAAGTATAGCGGGAAGGCCAAAACAGTGAAGCGAGCCAGAAGACCTGCCTCATGCAACACATTTAAAGGCTTTCGGTGGAAGAGTCAGTAATGTAATGACAGCATTTGAGGGCAATTGTTCTCATTCTACTGGATATACATACTAGATATCGGAAGCTCATTGGTGAAATTATAGAACCTATGAGCAGAATTGTTTTTTACGTTTGCAGCATATTGATGTGCGTGATTTCTGTTGCACAGCAGGAGGATAGCATCCAGACGATAACCCTCAAGGGTGTTGTTGTCTATGATGATCTGCTCAAGAGTGCTGAGATCGGGCTTAGCAAGATTGAGGTCGATAGTATGACCTTGGTGCAGGGGGCAGGAACCAATATCTCTGATTTACTACGAAATAATGCTTTGGGGCAGATCAGATCATACGGAACTAACGGACTTACATCTCTGTCCTTTAGAGGTACGGGAGGCTCTCATACTGCAGTACTTTGGAATGGAATAAGCCTTCAAAGTCCTCTTTCTGGAGGTCAGGATCTTTCGTTGCTTCCAAACAGCTTTGCAAACGAAGTAGTCTTGCAAAAAGGTGGAACAAGCAGTCTTTACGGTAGCGGAGCGATAGGGGGGTCTATCCAGCTAAACAATAAAAGTTATTTCAAAAAGGGTCTGGAGCTAAGTTCTAATCAGAAACTGGGAAGCTATAATAATCACTATCATGCGTATGAAGCAAAATGGAGCAATTCTACCTTATCGAATTCCACTCTGCTCTTTTTTAGAAAAATGGAAAACGACTTCAGTTACATAAATAGTTATGAAAACCCCAAGAAGAGAGAAACGAGAGTCAACGCTGCTATAAACCAAAAGGGATTTTTACAGCAAAACGATTGGCAATTGAATGACAGAAATATTGTTGGGGTTAAGGTATGGTACCAAGACAATCAAATAGAAATCCCAAACCCTATCATTGCTTCAGATAACAATAGGGCCGTTCAAAATGATGAGTTCGTAAGAGCTTTACTCAACTGGAATCATGACAAGAGAAACTGGTCGCTTGCTTATAAACAGGCATATGTATGGCACAAACTCTATTATACTCCCACTGTGGGAGATTCTTCCATCAATAACTTTCAGAGTTGGGTCAATCGAGTAGAATTGGATTGGGACCTATCAGAAAATCAACGCTTAATCGCCGGAATCAATCACACTTATGACGTATCGGACGTAGATGCTTTTGGAAGTGAAAATAGGTCCAGAAACAGCACAGCATTATTTGCTTCCTTAAGATCGGAGCAGTTTTCAGATAAACTTTTGGTGGCGTTGAGTGCTCGAGAAGAAATTATTAATCTTCGTAAGACAAGTTTTACTCCCTCACTGGGCATAGACTATCAGCTATTGAACCATCAATCTCTTGGGCGTGTGTTCATGAAAGGGAACCTTTCTCGAAACTACCGAGTGCCAACTTTTAATGACCTCTATTGGCTGGGCGAAGGGGGTGTGGGCAATCCTAATCTGCGATCTGAGATATCCAAAAATGTAGAAGTCGGACTGAGTCACGGTAAATCTGAACGAGCTTCAGGCTTCAAGACCTCATCGAGCATTACTTTCTATCGGTATCTGGTAAGCAATTGGATTCAGTGGAAAGAAGTAGAAACAAATAGCTGGTCACCATTCAATCTTAAAAAAGTATTATCAAAAGGGGTAGAGTCGTCCATTTCAGCATCTTATAGGGCAGGGGAGTTTTTGTGGAGTGCAAATTTGGCGTATGCCTATACCAAAACGATCAACAAAAAAACAGACGGTATCAATGCTCCTGAAATAAACAAGCAACTTTCCTACACACCATTGCACGAAGCAAGCACTCAGATAAGGCTGGGGTTTCGCAAAACGGGTCTTACTGTGAATCACGCCTATACCGGACTCCAGTATACAGATAGTGAAAATAAGGAGCGATTTGCATTGCCACCTTATCAGATTACCAATATTTATTTCAACCAATCTTTTCAGTACAACAAGTTCAATCTATCGGTTCAAGCAGAAGTAAATAATCTGTTTGATGTCAGCTATGAAAACCGGCGAGGGTACCCAATGTACGGAAGGAATTACTCAATAGGAATAAACTTAAATTTTAAAAATAGACAGTAGACATGATTAATTATTTCAAGCAACATCTTCTAGTAACGCTCATATTAGCGACAAGTATTTTCATCTCATGTACAGATGATGAAATGCAATTGAATTTGCCATCGGCGGATGCGGAAGGCTATTTTGTTGTGAATGAAGGAGGTTTTGGGAAAGGCAATACCTCTCTTTCTTTCTATGACAGGAACACCGAGCAAGTTTTCAATGATATTTTCTTCATTGCAAATGGCGATCAACCGCTAGGTGATCAGTCCCAATCTATGACTATACATGGAGATAACGGGTACATCGTGGTTCAGAACTCCAAAAAAATAGAAGTCATTGGCAAGGGCAGCCTGAAAACAGTTGCTACAATCGAAGATGGAATAGAAAGTCCTCGATATTTCGTGGGCTTGTCCGATAGTAAAGGGTATGTTTCTGATTGGGGAGCAGATGGTGTTTCTGGTTCTGTCAAAGTGATTGATTTGAGCAATTTTCAGGTTACTAAGACTATTTCTACCGGTCAGGGCACCAATAGACTTTTGATCGAAGGTGATAAACTATATGCGGTCAATGCCGGGGGCTGGGGAAGAGACAACACACTTGTGGTCATCAATACGAGTACTGATGAGATCTCAGAGACAATAGAAATTGCTGATAATCCAAATAGTCTACAAGTTGATTCGAACGGAAATATCTGGGTGCTTACCGGCGGTCATAAGGAGTATGATCCGGATGATTTTTCACTAATTGAAGATATGAGCACGAGTGGGACACTTTCCAAAATATCTGCAACAGGAGAGGTGCTATTGACATTGTCTTTCGCTGATTTAAACAGCCCAAAAGGTCTAAATATCAGTACGGACGGAAGTCAGCTTTACTATTTATACAATGGAGGTGTTTACGCAATGGAGATTACCTCAAGTGCTTTGCCAACCGAGGCATTGATTAGCAAATCATATTATGGGTTGACTATTGATCCGGTCGATGGAACAATCATTGGCTGTGAGGCTCCAAGTTTTGATTCATCAGGGAATATAGACATCTATAGTGCAGCAGGTACTTTGCAAAGTTCTCATCAAGTTGGTATCGCACCAAATGGCTGTGCGTTTAGATAAACAAGATTATTATGAAAAACCAAATCAACATTAGATTTACCTTATTGCTTCTAATTACCACTCTACTGGGCTTTTGGAGAGTGCTAACTGCGACAATGGATCATTCCGAATGGACTACCTTTTCTCCCTTGGGAGCTATGGCCATGTTTGGAGGTGCATACTTTGTTAAGAAACGGAGCTCATATCTCTTTCCGATATTGATATTGTTAATCAGCGATATCGTTTTGATGCAAACCCTGTATGCGCCATTTCGCTCGGGATTGCTCTATGAAGGTTGGTATTGGACTTATGGAAGCTTTGCATTGATGGTATTGGTTGGGGATTACATTAAGAATAAAGTTTCAGTAAGGAATTTTCTGGTTGGATGTTTAGCATCTGGCCTTATTCATTTTGTATTGTCAAATCTCGGTGTTTGGCTAAGCGGAGGAACCAATTTAATGACAGGGTTGCCTTATACCAGAGACCTTTCGGGAATAATGGCTTGCTACATTGCTGCGATTCCTTATTTCAAAACACTGCTTATGGGCAATCTTATTTACGGGACAATTCTATTTGGAGGTTTTGAGTTGGCTCAGTCAAGGTTCAGTAGCTTAAAAATCAAATCTATTTACTCTTGAAAGTTTGTTCTTTCATACCTGCGGTAACTCAGATGATCTATGATATGGGTTTAGAAAGTGATCTCTATGGGGTCACTTTCGAATGCCCTGATCAAGCTTTGAAAGAGAAGCAAAAAGTAGTTCGCTGTGTACTGGAAGGGAAAAACTATTCGAGTCAAGAAATAGATCGAATCTTCTCTAGTAGCAAAGCGGAGGGCAGGAGCCTTTACTATGTGGATGAAAATGTGCTGGCAGATATCATGCCTGATGTGATATTCACTCAAGATGTATGTGAGGTTTGCCAGATTGATACCGCTTGTACGGTAGCCGCGGTAGCCAAACTTCCAAAGGAAGTGAAGCTGGTTACTATAAGCCCGGATTCACTAGAAGATGTATTCAACTCTGTTGTTACCATAGCCAAGGTTTTCGATAAGGAGGAAGCAGCTTATCAGCATTTGAAAGGGCTGCAGAATAGAATTGACGAAATAGTTGATACCCAAAGAGCAAATAGGTTGAAACCTCGACGAGTTTCTCTATTGGAATGGATCGAACCAATCTACAATTGTGGACACTGGATTCCTGATCAAATAGCTTATGCTGGAGGAATAGACATGCTTTCCAACCCTTCTGGAGATAGTATTGTGACACCTTGGGAGAAGATCGTGAGATATGATCCTGAAGTATTGGTGATTGCTCCTTGTGGATTTACCACAGATCGTACTTTGGAGGAGATTAAGATTTTGACCTCCATGAAGGAATGGAAAAGCTTGAAAGCGGTACAAAATCAAGAAGTTTACATCGCTGATTTTGATTTATTCACTCAACCGAGTGCTTCTACTTTGGTTGATGGTATTGAGTTGCTGGCTTCTTGTTTTAATCCCTCGATTTTTAAGTTAGATAAGCACCTTCATCATGCAGTTAAGTCTTTGAAAGAACTGCAATTGGTTTAGTTGAATCCTCCAAGACTCTAACTTTTCTAATCCGAAAACAGACAACATGATCTATTATATAACAGGAGGTGAACGATCAGGAAAAAGTGCATATGCGCAGCTACTTGCGCTGAGCTTATCTGATAAGCCTTATTATCTGGCGACATCTAGAAAATGGGATAAAGATTTTGAAGAAAGGGTGGAGCGACATGTTGCTGATCGTGATGAAAGGTGGACTACCATAGAAGAGGAAAAGTACATAGGAGACCTGAACTTGGAGGGAAAAGTAGTAGTGATGGATTGCTTGACTTTGTGGCTTACAAACTGGTATGTCGATACCAAAAACGATGTGCAGCAGTGTCTCGAAAAAGGAAAAGAAGAACTTGAAAAGCTCTTTGATCAGGAAACGACACTGATTATTATTTCGAATGAAATAGGAATGGGACTTCATGCTCAAAGCGAAGTGGGAAGAAAATTCACTGAGCTTCAAGGTTGGACGAATCAGTTCATAGCTGAAAAGGCCGATAAGGCGATTTTTATGGTTTCAGGTTTACCTATTGAACTGAAAAACTAAAATGAGATCATTCAATATTGTTTCTCCATCAACCTTGCTTGATGATCAAATTCAACATAAGATTGACCAGAAAATCAAACCTCTTGGCGCGCTTGGAGATTTAGAGCGCATCGCATTTCGAATTGCTCGGATACAGCAAACTTTGATGCCAAGCTTGGTGACACCAACGATTGTTGTATTTGCGGCAGATCATGGCATAGCGAAGAAGGGATTGGTAAATCCTTTCCCTCAGGAGGTAACTCAGCAAATGGTAATGAATTTTTTATCTGGTGGTGCGGCTATTAGTGTCCTATCAAAGCAAAATGACATTGCAGTCAAAGTGGTAGATGCAGGTGTTAATTATGATTTTGGAGGAATCTCAGGATTGATTGACAACAAAATTGGATTCGGCACAAAGAACTATTTAGAGGCGAATGCCATGTCATTGTCACAATGCGAAAAGGCTATATATAAGGGAGCTGAGTTTGTTGCAGATATTGCCGGCTCAGGGTGCAATGTGATTGGTTTCGGTGAAATGGGAATTGGAAATACTTCCTCTGCCGCCTTAATCATGAGTTTAATTACCGACCTGCCACTCGATCAATGTGTGGGGAAAGGGACAGGTGCAGATAATGAGCAAATGAATTTGAAGTTCGAAACTTTATCCAAGGTACTGGAAAAACATGCAGATGTTGAGAAAACCAACCCATTAGATATTTTGTGCAGAGTTGGAGGTTTTGAAATTGCGCAAATGTGTGGAGGGATGTTGAAAGCTGCAGAATTAGGGATGATAGTTTTGGTAGATGGATTTATCTCTACCGCTGCAATGCTCTTAGCCCAACTGATGAATAAAGGTGTTTTGGATTACACGATATTTACCCATTGCTCTGAAGAGAAAGGGCACAAGAAGATGCTGGATTTTCTTAAGGTGAAACCTATTTTAAAGCTTGGTCTCCGTTTGGGAGAAGGCACAGGTTGTGCAATAGCCTATCCTATTATTCAGTCTGCATGTACATTTATGAGAGATATGGCGAGTTTTGAGGAGGCATCTGTAAGTCAAAAATCATGAGACAAGAGATACGGGTTTTCTTCACGGCACTTATGTTTTATACAAGAATTCCTTTTCCTAAATGGGTGGATCACAGTCCTGACTATATCAATAAATCAATTCGATATTTTCCACTCATCGGCTGGATAGTTGGAGCTGGTGCGGCAAGTGTTTATCTGGTAGGTAGCTGGTTGATCAATCCTCTTTTTGGAATCTGTTTGAGTTTTGCAGCCTCTGTTTTGATAACGGGAGCTTTCCATGAAGATGGGTTTGCGGATGCGTGTGATGGATTTGGAGGAGGTTGGACCAAGGATAAAATTCTCGCTATAATGAAAGATAGCAGAATAGGAGCATACGGCGTAGTGGGTTTGATTATTCTCTACTTTTTCAAAACCAGTCTGTTGTGGGAGATTTCATCTCTGACCGATGGTTTCATAATTTCTTTGCTGTTTATATCTGCACATTCGATTAGTCGCTTTATAGCTGGAACATTCGTTTTCACGCATGATTATGTCCGTGATACAGATGATAGTAAAGCAAAACCAGTTGCGAAACAATCAGGATTGGTAAACCTTATAACTTCCTTCTTTTTTGGGGTAATCCCTCTGGTTGTGTTGGTATTTGCTACTAAAAACTATTTCTTTCTTTTGATAATTCCAGCGACCTATTTAGCGAAAATGTGGCTATCCAGGTATTTTACCAAATGGATCGGTGGGTACACCGGAGATTGCCTTGGAGCCACCCAGCAAGTCATTGAAGTAGCTGTATACCTGTTTTTGATTCTAGTATGGAAGTTTACTTTATAAGACACACCACTCCGGAAGTAGAGAAGGGCATATGCTATGGACAAACGGATCTGACTCTTTTGGATGCCTTTGAAGATCAAAAACGAGAACTGATTAAAGCATTACCGGAGCGATTTGATGCGATATATAGCAGCCCACTTCAGCGGTGCAGCATTTTGGCAAACTCACTAAGAAGAGACGAAGAGTTGATACTGGATGATAGGTTAAAGGAAGTTGATTTTGGCAGCTGGGAAATGATGGCTTGGGACAATATTCCAAGCGAGGAGGTCAATCCCTGGATGAGTGATTTTGTTAACGAAGCTCCTCCAAACGGAGAATCTATGGTGGATTTACAGAGACGCGTGCTCGATTGGTGGGAAGAAGTTATTAGGAGAAAATCTGATACCATTGCCGTGGTAACTCATGCAGGAGTCATACGAATTATGAATGCTTTTCTCAATGACATTCCGTTAAAAAACGCTTTCGATGATTTTAGCATCGAATATGGAGGAGTGAAAAAATTTGAATTTCCAGAAATCAAGATTGAATGAATAAAGTAATAACTAAAACCTGTCCATCATGCAATCAGACGTTTTCATGCTCTAACGGTGAATGCTGGTGCATAGAATTTCCTACAATTCTTAAATTAGAAGAAACGGGTAAATGTTTATGCGAAAGTTGCTTAAAAGGAGTGATGATTACCGAAATTAAAAGATATTTGGAGCATATTACTTTGGATAAAATCAAAGAAGTGCAAGCTTTAGGCGCACCTACCAAATTCATCAAGGGAATTGATTATGAAATCAATGAAAATGGAGCGTGGGTTTTTAGTAGTTGGTATTTGATGCGCCAAGGAGGCTGTTGTGGGAATGGGTGTAAAAACTGCCCTTACCCTCCAGAATTAAAGAAATAAGAGTTATTAACCAGCGGTGAATGGTCGGGTGAAGTGCTTTTGCATGGAACCTGATCTTCACTTTTAGCTTCAGAACCCTCGGATTCCCTGAACTCTTACAAGAGTAGAATTAGAATCAAACATTCAGACTTTTTAATGGATCATCACAAGGCAATTTTCAATTGGAGTGGAGGCAAAGACAGTTCGCTTGCGCTTTATCATGTTTTGAAAGAAAAGAATTTTGATGTGACGGCACTGATGACTACTGTCAATGAACAATACGACAGAATATCTATGCATGGCGTGCGAAAGGAACTTCTCTATGCCCAAGGAGAATCGATTGGTTTGCCTATAAAAGAAATCAGACTTCCAGAAATGCCCTCCATGTCTGTGTATGACAACATGATGAGAGAGGTGCTGTCTGAGCTACAGGATCAGGGGGTTACTCACAGTATTTTTGGTGATATTTTCTTAGAGGACCTGAAAAAGTACCGGGAAGATAAACTCCATGAGGTTGGTATGATTGGTCACTTTCCTTTGTGGAAAAGGGATACTACCGAGCTCATTCATGAATTCATTGATCTTGGATTTAAGACAATCGTTGTTTGCGCAAAGTCCGAATTATTAAATGAGTCTTTTGCTGGAAGAGTAATCGATCATGAGTTTTTGAAGGATCTCCCTAAAGGTGTTGACCCTTGCGGGGAAAATGGTGAATTCCACACTTTTGTTTTTGATGGGCCGATTTTCAAACACCCGATTCAATTTGAACTAGGTGAAACGATTTTCAAGGAATATGAAGCTCCTAAAAATGTGGATGATACTTGCCATTCTTCGGCACCCGATTTAAGACCATCTGGATTTTACTACCGCGATTTGATTCCGGTTTAAAAGGAAGTTGATAATGCTAAAACCATTGAGTGCTTAGTGATTTTCCTTGATAAACTTACGTCTTTCATTTACGATTACATCGCATAATTCTCTCAGGTCACCTGTTGCAATTTGGTTGTGCAGGAATTTCCTCTTTCTGTTTTTACTCATAAAAGTTATGTGCTGTTTTACGTGTCTTAGTATTGGTTGGTTTTCGCTACTTACACCATCACTTTCGTGTCTAAAGACATATATTCTATCTATTTCTTGTGTTGGAAATTTGATTTTTCTTCCTATACCAAAAACTCCTTCAAAAGCCGTCAATGTTTCGCGGGTAATCTCGATTTTAGCTTGGCCAAAAGCTGCTTTGAGGATCAAATAAAAAAGTACAAATAAAACTCCGAAAACAAGCAAAATAAAAACAGGGTTATTCAACCACTGAGCTATTGATGATTCCATCCAGAAAACAAAAAGACACCATAGAATAGCAATAATTAAATAGAAAATCGAGAGAGGGGTGTTTCTGATATTGACTTTAATGGAGCAGAGATTCGTATTTGATTTTATCTGTATTTTAGATTCCAAGTCTAGCGAGTTATAGGGAAGTATTTTAAATATAAATTCTGACGTTCGAGGTTAGCGTTAAAAAAACAAAAACCATTGATCTTTTAGATTATCCTCTCCTCCAGTCCACTTACATAACTATCCCAACCCTCGGAGTGATTTTTTATACTTTCATCACTAACAAAGCCCTCATGCTCAAGATTGATTGTGCAGCCATTTGGGTTTTCTGAGAACGCAACTGTGACAACAGTTTGCTCGTCGGTACCTTCCCACTGCCACGTATACATCAGTTTTTGATTCGGAACGATTTCAAGGAAAATCCCTTTCATGATAAAAGTTGCTGACTCTGACTCAGCATACAAATGATACTTGCCACCTACTATCGGTTCAACTTCAATTTTGGTAGCTGGAGGAATAATCATGCTGGGAGAAATCCAAGCTTCAAAAACCTGCCTGCAAGTGAATTGTGAAGAGTATTGTTTAGAGAGATTCATGATTTTCTTTTTTGAACAAGCTTATAAGCCAGAGTTCCTGAGTATAAATCTACTAAGATGTGTGTCAACATTGCAAGCCAAAGAGATCCTGTAAGCCACAGAGAAGTGCCCCATAAAAAGCTAAGTAACAATGTGGAAATCACATTTTTAATCCCAGTGCCCCAGTGCGAAATCGAGAATAGAACAGACATGATAATCATAGCCAATGTCCAGTGCATGTATTGGACAAGCATCCAATAGATGAAACCTCGAAAGATGATTTCTTCGGCGATTCCTGCTACGAAGGAAACAGCAATCATCCATTTGTATTCGAGCAAATTCGAAGGTAGGATATATATAACCTCCTTGTACTTGCGCATCAACTTATCAATGTCCGATTCTTTGACCTTGATCTTTTGAATCGCCAGCAAGCCTCCTATAGAACAAATAAATAGGCCAATTAACCAGTAAGGCTCAGCTATAAAACCAAGACCAATGATGTCTATGTTGTCTTGATTAATAGCCATTCCAATAAATATTAGACCTGCAAGGGCTGTTAGCATGACCACAGTCTTTTGGTAAACAGCAACCCTTTTTTCTGGAGATGCCTCAAGTAGCTTTTTGACTTTAGCTCCTTGTAAAGCCGTAATGACCGGAATGAGGATTCCCACAATTAGGAAAATGATTGAGTAGGAGTAGGTATTCAGCATCTTGACTAATTTTTGTCAATGAGTTTCTGCCATATCTTCCGCTCCTCTATGACTTCATATTTGTTTTTAACAGTGAGTCCCTGGTTGGCTTGTGAATCACTCTTTTTGATGACTTTAAACATTACAGCCTCTTCTAAATCTTGCCAAGTAATGTTGTTCTCCTTTATAATCTTTTGAAGGACTTCTGTGAGATCTTGATTTTCTGGTTCTACATCCAGTGTTGCTAAAAAGACGCTATGATCCTCTGGAAGTGTCAGATCCTTTTTAATCTTAAGTATGATTGATTTGATATCGTCGGGAGCCAGCATAAAGTATCTTTTGAAAGCTCTGGTAAATGTTTCATAATCTTTATACCCAAGTTTCAAAGCCAATTGTCCTACATGCGGCTGTTTTTCTAAAATCAAATTATAAGCCTTATTGACTCTAATTTCTTCTATGAATTTGAAAGGAGTGCGTTTGGTCTCCTTCTTGAATAGGCGATGGAATTGAGAAGAAGACATACCGACAATTTTAGAAAGTTCGCCTAGGTTCAATCCCAACTCTAAATGACTCTCTATGTAATCCAGCGTTTTTTTGATTCTTTCATCCATTTAAAACAAATGTATCTAGCTTGTGACGCTCAGTGTATGATGATTCTTATCAAATTTAATGATGCGAAAATTTGAAATAGAGTCTGGTATTCAAATCGAAATTTCAGGAAATACGTACTTAAATGTCTTGCTCAAACTTCTTTTAAGAACAAAATCACTTTGGCATAGCCTTTATGAAGAGGGGTGCACTTTTATCTAACAATTAGAATGAAGAGAATAATTATCAAACTTTCCCCTGTCTTACTTCTAGTAATTACTGTCACAGTGATGGCACAGCGCATCGTACCTCAGCAGGTAAAGCCTGATTTTGATCCATATCAATTTCCGGATACACTTGCCCATAGAAACTACGATTTGGACAGTTTGAAAGCGGTCATTGGAGATAACAAAGGGCTGCCCAAAGGTTTTGAGATCGCTGCGGCAATTGCATATTCTGCTTACCCGGAATTGAAAGATGTGAATATTGATATGGTGCTAACAGATAAGGGGGCACCCATGGAGGCTAATTTTAATATATGGTCGATGCTCCTTCCTGGCAAGAAAAACAGAAAGTATAAAATTCTATTAAATAATGCAGATAAGACATGGTTTGACCCTATTCTGCTTCGATCACTTCCGTTCGATGCGCAAGTCGGTATTCTTGCTCATGAGCTTGGACATATCGTTTATTATCACGAGCTCAATTTTGTGCAAATCGGAATTTGGGGGCTAAAGTATGTGACCAAAGATGAATTTCACGCCATTCATGAGCGCACCACTGATCTTATGCCCATCTACCACGGATTAGGAAGTCAGATTTATCAGTATGCTTACTATGTTAGAAAAGACCCTTCTTGCGTTTCTTTCTATGAAAATGGGAAAGACTTTATGGATACTTATTATATGACTGATGAAGAGTTACTTGCTGAAATGAAGCAAAATTGAATCAGTAGGTTATTTGATTGGAGAATTCCTCAATCTGTTCATGTGGGGATTTCGTTCCGAAAAACCCAGTCTTGTGACCACATAGAGAATCAATCATCAATTGATCCAAAGGTCGAATGTGTGGCAGCTTCGGAAATACTAAATCTCGAAATGCCCCCAGTATATTGAAATCGGATTGGAAGAATCGTGTAAGCAATTGACTAGTCAAATGATAATATAGATTTTGCCTATGGCGATAATTTTTGAGTTTGGTCAAATCATCTATTTTGAATGTAGGAGAATTGAGCACTTGACCAAGTAAATAGCCATCGAAAAGTGCCATGTTAAGTCCAATACCAAGTTGCGGACTCATGCCATGGATAGAGTCACCTATAAATATCAGATTGTCATGATTCCATTTGTTACAATAGACATCATGGTAGGTGGTAAAGATCAAATCGTCGAAAGAGTCGATCTGAGTTAAAACACTTTCACTTGAATTATCTAGATCAAAAACTTCATTTTTAAAACTTTCAATTCCATTTTGTATCGTTTGATTTACGTGATTTTTTCTAATGCTCCAGAAAAAATTGACAATCTTCTCGTCTGTTACCGGATTTTTCCCGCACGGAAGAAGTCCAAAAAGCTGTTTTGTGCCAGCGTATTTTTGATACAGTACATCTGTGGCAATACCTTCATTTTTGAAAACACCCCAAAAGGCTCCCCATGGATATTCACGCTGATACCTCCACCCTTTTAGCTTGTTTCTCAAGGTTGACTTGGCGCCATTACAGGCAATTACTATGTCAAAATCAGTATACTCTTTTTCATTGCTGATGAACTTATATCTGCCATTATAGGAAGTGACAGTGGATACGTTTTCACCCAGCTTTATTTTGATTTCCTTTTGATTGACTTTTTTTAGTACCTCTTTGAATAGGTAACCTCGATGAATACCCAGTCCAAACCTATTCGGATCATACTTGCTGTATTCAAGGTTAAGAATCTGTTTGCCCTTGGTATTTGATCCGCTGAGGAGAGATATTCGATCGCCTAGCCCGATGACTTCATTGAGGATTTCGAACTGCTCTAAAACAGCCATGCCTAGCGGTTGCAGTAAGATGCCAGCTCCAACAGGGAGGAGCTCTGAGGATCTCTCAAAAATCGTTACCTCGTGATGTTTTATCTCCAATGCAGCAGATAAGCCGGCAAATCCACATCCAATGATTGCAACCTTCATTTGCTATCTCGATTCATTGAAATTATTTCTTTCAGATAAAGATAAGTGGTATGCTTTAGCCCTCTTTCTTGCGGCAGTGTAGGAAGCAGGTAATTAAGGAAATTTGAGAATTTTATCTTAGTTTTTTCAAGACCTCTGTTTGGTCGTGAAGCTTTAAGCCTTTATTTACACGACCCGTCATAGCGATGATCCTATTCGCCATAGTCTCATCAGTCTTTGCACTATAAATCCAATCCAGATATGCCTTTTGTTCTCCTTCCGTTAATGAGAGAAATGTTTCATAAACCTTGTTTGACTCATTTTTGAGACAATCGACTATTTCAGCAGGTATTTCAAGAGAGGATTCATCAGAGAATAAAACAACCTTTACATAATCGCCTTCTTGTTTTTTAATCTTTTTTCGAATTTCAGCTTTGACAGGGAGGAATAGTTTCCCATTCCCCATAGGCATTAGTTTGTATTGCTTCAGCTCAAACCCATCTATGGAGCCCTTGACTCTTACCCATCCAAACGCGCTATTTTTGTTGCGCAGAACCCGTGGGATTTCGGCGTAAGTCCAACCGCCTTTACCGGGAGACTTCTTTAGTAGGTATTCAGCATCAATTAGAGGTTTTTCTTCATTCATTTTAATGCCGCAATAACTTTTTTTGAAGACTCAAATACCTGTATAATTGAAAGGAGTGATCTCCCTCAATTCTGCTTTTATCTTATCAGATACATTGAGCTCACCAATAAATTCCTGAATCACTTCTTTGGTGATCTTTTGCCCGGTTCTCGTGAGCGCTTTCAGTGCTTCGTATGGTTTTGGGTAAGCTTCTCTTCTCAGGATCGTTTGAATAGCTTCAGCTACCACAGCCCAGTTGTCTTCCAAGTCGGCAAGTATTACTGACTCATTGACTTTTAGTTTGCTGATCCCTTTTTCTAGAGAAGTAAGTGCTAGTAAGCTGTGTGCATAAGGTACGCCCACATTTCTAAGAACAGTTGAGTCGGTCAGATCACGCTGCAATCTGGAGATTGGAAGCTTAGCACTTAGATGCTCAAACAGAGCGTTGGCAATACCAAAATTTCCCTCAGCATTCTCAAAATCAATAGGATTAACCTTGTGTGGCATTGCGGAAGAACCAACTTCTCCCTTCACAATTTTCTGACCGAAATAATTCACAGAGATGTATTGCCAAACATCTCGACTAAAATCAATCAAGACCGTATTGATTCTTTTCATACAATCGAATAGCGATGCAAAATGATCATAATGCTCGATCTGAGTAGTCGGGTAGCTTCTTTTGAGATCAAGTTTTTCGCTTACGAATTTATTGCCAAACGCATGCCAATCTGTATCAGGGTATGCCACATGATGTGCATTGAAGTTTCCGGTGGCACCACCAAATTTTGCGGCAAAAGGGATGGCTTTCAATGTGTCTATTTGCTCAGAAAGACGACTAGTGAAAACATTGATTTCTTTGCCTAAAGTAGTAGGGGAGGCTGGTTGCCCATGCGTTCTTGCCAAAAGTGGGATTGCCGTCCATTCTGAAGCAAGTCCTTCTAGCGTTTCTACTATGGATTCTAACTTCGGAAGAAATACATCATTCAATGCGTCTTTCGAGAGCATAGGCACAGACGTATTGTTAATATCCTGAGAAGTAAGCCCAAAATGGATAAACTCCTTGAAATCCTCTAAGCCAAGAAGATCAAATTTTTCCTTGATGAAGTATTCGACAGCCTTTACATCGTGATTGGTTACTTTCTCAATATCCTTGATTGATTGAGCATCAGCTTCAGAGAATTCTTCATAGATTTTTTTCAAATCAGAAAACACCTCTTTGTTTACCGTGCTCAATTGCGGAATTGGATGTTCGCAAAGAGCAATAAAATAAAGAACCTCAACCTTAACTCGATATTTGATCAATGCCCATTCCGAGAAATAGGGTGCCAAGCTGTTTACTTTGCTTCTGTATCTTCCATCTATTGGTGAGATGGCTGTAAGGTCATTTAACTTCATTATAATGCTCTTTTTTTGAGGCTGCAAAAATAGGTGATCCAATTAAACTTGTCAGGCAAAACTCAGAGATTTACATTTGCAGGAATTTTATCAAAAAGCAATATGGCATTCGGGTTTTTCAAGAAGAAGCAAAAAGGAGGAAATAACGATTCTAGATATTTTAACCTTAAAATAAAGGAAGTAATAAATGTAGCTCAAGATGCTGTAAACGTTGTTTTTGAGAATCCTGGGAGCAAGTTCAAATATGAGCCAGGGCAGTTCATCACAATTATAGACACTATCAAGGGGCAAAAGCTGAGGAGAGCGTACTCGCTTTGCACCACACCTTTTATAGATTCTAATCCAGCTGTTACCGTAAAAAGAGTGCCAGATGGAAGAATGTCTAATCACATAGCGGATAATTTTAAAGCAGGGCAAAGTGTAGAAGTAATGGAGCCTATGGGACAGTTTACCACTGTCTATTATAATGAAAAGGTGAGAAAAGCCATCTTTTTCGGAGGAGGAAGTGGGATCACACCACTCTACTCTATCATAAGATCGGTTCTGCTAAAAGAAAGCTTCAGTAAAATCACCTTGGTTTACGGCAATCGAAATCAGGACTTTATCATTTTCAAAGATCAATTAGAGCAGCTTTCGGAAGAATACGGAGGACGATTCAATATTATTCACATTTTAGAAGATGACCCTGAGGGACTAACACATCATCATGGATTACCTACTACTGACACCATAGGAGACGTTTTACAAGAAGTTGGTTACGGAGATCAGGCTGAATATTACATCTGCGGGCCTCAGCCAATGATGGATGTTGTAAAAGATGGACTTATTCGCGCTGATGTAGATACGGCCAAAATCAAGATGGAGAGCTTTTCTGCAGGAGTCACCTCTCCGGAAGATCTTATTGAGCCAAAGAATGAATCTCCTGCCAAAGGAGTGTCAAGTGAAGTTACAGTCCTTCTGGATGGAGAAGAGTTTGTTCTGGATGTGAAAGCTGAAAAGCCCATATTAGATGCCGGATTGGACGAAAATATCGATATGCCATACTCTTGTCAAAGTGGACTTTGCACAGCATGTCGTGCAAAATGCATAGAAGGTGAAGTGAGTTTGGATGGAGCCGAAGGACTCACAGATGATGAAATAAAGGATGGTTATGTACTGCTCTGCGTCGGTAAAGCCCTTTCGGAAAAAGTCAAAGTAGAAGTAGGGTAGTCATGGGCAAAAGATACTCCCCTTGGGATCGGTTTTATCAGAAAATAAATATGATTTTCAATGGGGTTGCAGCAAGCTCGATGATTCCTTTTGCAATTGTTTTTCTTCAGATCCGAAACGGAGAAGTCTCCCCATTGATAAATGATGACTCAGGCATTGTCAAAATATTACTTATCATATTGAGCTTGGCCATTCTTGTTGTTTCTAATCTGTCAAGTCCCAAATTAATCGCACCAGTTAGAAAAGAGCCTACAATTGATAAAAAAGTCAGGCTTTACCTTATTCAGAAGATCAAGCAATATGCAATAGTTGAGAGTTCAGCGATTGTTGCTTTGATTGGCTTTTTCTTACTGAAGCAGCAGATATTTTCTTTTATATACGTTGGTATTTTGTTCCTATTCTCAATGTACCGCCCCACATTCTCTCGGGTGGCTAAGGAAATAGGAGAGTCAGAGGAAGACATTGTCAAATGGTCTTTAAATGATAATATAGAAGGATAGAAGTGCTTTCGAGGGTTTTTGGTATGTTTACCTAACCCTATTATGATGAAGTACTTCTATTTATTCTTTTTAACTCTCTTGCTATCGCAATGCAAAATAGTGGAGAGTAGCACAGGTCAAACAACTAAAATTCCAGATTCTCCAAGAGCCACAGCTTTGGCACCTGACGAATGTCTGGTCAATGCCAAGGTTCTAAGACTAAGCGCTCCAGGAGTATACAGCTTAAGGGTTTATGAAGTGAAAGAGATTGGATTTGGCTTTAGCCAAAACATCAACTCCGGTGATAAGATTGATGTAAGGATTCCATTGCCATTGAAGGAAGATGAAACACGAGACCTGGTACTAACCTGGATAGAAAGCCCATCTGGAGGCTACTTTGAGGTAAATACCGGAGCTGAATAAAACATAACCCCAATACCCCGTTACGATGAAAAAGATATTAACAAGCATTTTGGCTTTGTCGATAATTATTTCCGCTTCTGCACAAGAGCAAAATGGAGCTGCAAGGCTTGCCAAGCTTTTAAGTAAGGCTCAAAATAAAAATGGATTAAGCGCAGGAAAGGATGATCCTACTTCAAGATTGAACTTTGAGATTTTGAGATTGAAAGATCCTGCCACGGGGAAGATTCCTGAAGAAATCGTTCGAATGGAGAAGGCTTATTTTGCATCGAAACTGCAGGGAAATCGATCCAACGCCAGAGTGACAGAAAATCTGATAGAATGGAAAAATCGAGGACCATTCAACGTAGGAGGTAGAACGAGAGCATTGGCAATCGATGTGTCAAATGAAGATGTAATATTAGCAGGAGGTGTCTCTGGAGGTATCTGGAGAACGGTTGATGGTGGAAGCAGCTGGGAAAAAACTACTGGAAGTAATGATCTCCAAAGTGTCACAGCGATTGCCCAAGATACGCGAGATGGACAAACAGATACTTGGTACTATGCGACTGGAGAATGGTCTGGAAACTCTGCCAGTGGTTCTGGAGCGTTTTACAGAGGTGATGGGGTCTATAAATCTACTGATGGCGGGCAGAGTTGGAGCGTTTTGTCTGCAACTTCTACAGATGAACCTGAGACTAGTAATGAATTTGACATTAATCATGAAATCGCTGTAAGTCCTGTAGATGGAACCATCTTTCTAGCTACATATATTGGAATATACAGATCACTCAACGGGGGAGACTCCTGGAGTCTCTCTTACGATATCACTGGAAGTGGCTGGACAGATGTAGCTGTAGACTCGCAAGGAAATGTATACGCTTTTCATTCTTCCGAAGGTGTTGTTAAATCTACTGATAATGGAGGTAGTTGGACAGATATATCCTCATCTTCATTTCCTAACTTCTTTTCAAGTGCACGAGGAGAACTTGCTATTGCACCTTCTAACGACAATATCGTGTATATGCTTGCAGAAACTTCCGCAACCAGCTCGGGGTATGCTCTGTGGAAATACGATGCTAACACCTCCAATTGGACTAATCGATCAAGTTCAATCCCTCAAGAAGGTGGATCGACTGGTGATTTTGATTCACAAGGTGGATACGATTTGCTGGTTAAAGTTAAACCAGATGATGAAAATTTTGTGATTATCGGAGGAACCAATTTATACCGTTCTACCGATGGTTTCGCGACCACAAGCAACACCGATTGGATAGGCGGGTATACAACTGAGAACAACTCCTTTGCTTTGTATTCTAATCATCACCCGGATAATCATTGCATGGTTTTTTATCCAAGTGATGCCAATCAGGCACTCTCTGGAAATGATGGAGGAGTTCAGCTTACAGAAGATATTACAGCAAACAACAACAGCACAGAGCCTGTGCGATGGAACCCACTCAACAATGGATATCTCACTACTCAATCTTATGCTGTTTCTGTAGGGCCTGGGAATGCTATAATGAGTGGTTTTCAAGACAATGGTACTTGGAGAACAAGTTCGGATGATCCTGAAGTAAGTTGGACTGAGCCCTTTGGAGGAGATGGATCATATAACGCCATCAGTAGTGATGGTGATTTCATTTATGTTTCGGCTCAAAATGCCTTCGTTTATAAAATTCAAATTTCTAACTCAAATTATACACTCATATTTGATGGGGAAAATAAGTCTCCACTCTTTATATCACCGTTTTATCTAGATAGCCAAGATGACAACCTGTTCTATATGGGGGGGATGACATCTCTCCGTGTTAATACACAGGTAGAAACAGCCACTGAGACAACAGGATGGGTAGAAGTATCACTTCCTCAAAATGTTGGGAGAATTTCTGAAATGGGTGTTATCGGCAATGGCTCTCTATATGTTGGAACAACAGCCGGAGAATTATATCGAGTTGATAACGCTGACAACAATAGCACACGCACTGTTACAGAATTAAGCAATTCAGGATTCTCTTCGGAGTATGTATCTGGAATTGGAGTTAATGAAAGTGACTCAGATGAGATATTGCTTACCGTATCCAACTACAGTGTTCAAAGCATTTTTCATAGTACCGATGGGGGAAGCAGTTGGACTCATGTAAGTGGGAATTTGGAAGAAAATCAGAGTGGAGCAGGAAGTGGGCCATCAGTAAGGTGCGCGCGTATCTTGGGAGATGGAGATCTCTACATTGTAGCCACAAGTGTAGGTGTTTTTACAACCAAGATACTCAATGGTGAAAACACTGTATGGGAGCAGGAAAGCCTGGATAACCTTGGAGCTGTCGTGGTAGAGCATTTGGCTACTAGAAATTCGGATGGACTAGTGGTGGCTGGAACACATGGAAATGGAGTCTTTTCCGCAAAGTTTCCAACCACAGATTTAGATATTGCATTATCATCAATAGAGTCTCCCGAAAGTGGAATTTTATCAGATGCTGAGGATATTTCGATTAAGGTGACGAATCTGGGAAGTTCAGCCATTTCATCTTTCGAACTCTCTTATGGTGTCGATGGGGAAGAGCAGCAGAGCGAAACGATTTCTGTCTCTTTGGCAAGTGGAGAATCTCACCTTCATACATTTAGTCAAACCTTTGATTTTACCACTGCGAAAAACTATACCATTTCTGCCGAAGTAGTTTTGGAAAATGATCAACGAACAGATAATAATTCGATTACAAAATCTGTCGAAAGCTTTCTTCAAATAGACACCTACCCTTACACAGAAAGCTTTGAATCTGGAGAGGCTGGGTGGTCTTCGACAGTCCTTTGGGAGCTAGGTGCACCTGATGATGCGAACTTAAATGCCGCCTCTGATGGAAGTATGGCTTGGGTTACAGACCTTGATAGCAACTATCCTAATAATACAACGGGCAACTTATTGAGTCCGATTTTTGATTTTTCAAATTCGATTAATGTTGAGGTCAGTTTTGATATAGCCTATGACATAGAAGAAGGTTGGGATGGTGTTGTATTGGCCTATCGCACAGACTTGAGCAATGAAAATTTCAAGGTAATCGAATCTGATGCCACTGGCTGGTATTCGGAAGTCGCTAGAGTTTTTGGGTTTGAAGCATGGACGGGGGCGAAGACTGATATAGTCAGAACTTCTGCCAATCTTGGCTTTCTGATGGGGGAAGAGACTGTTCAGCTGGCCTTTATGTTTGCTTCGGATGAGGCTGAAACGGATGAGGGCTTCATGATCGACAACATCAAACTTGAGGATTTGGATCTCACAAAAAACCTAATTCTTTCTTCTAACACTCTTAATGAAAACAACGATCTAAACGACGTGGTTGGAGAACTATCCGTGACCAATGTGAGTGATAATGTCACTTTTTCGTTAGTAGAAGGTGATGGGGATGATGAAAACGAAAGCTTCCTTGTCTCAGGAGTTCAGCTTTTGGCAGGAGAAGTTTTTGATTTTGAGTCGAAAGATTCTTATTCGGTGAGGGTTCAAGGTGAGACAACTCAGGAGTCATTCTTTTCAGTATTTAGCATCTCGGTAGAAGATATCAATGAATCACCTACCGGCTTAGCATTGAGCGAAGGCTTGGTGCCTGATAATCAACCTGCTGGTTTTGTAGTAGGAAACTTCAGCGCTATTGATGATGATGACGATGATATTGATTTTAACCTGATTGCTGGTGAGGGAGATGATGACAATGTTAGTTTTACTATTTCAGGGACTCAGCTTATTACAGCAGATGCTGCGGATTTTTCAGCTCAGCCACTTTATCGAATCAGAGTAGAAGCAAACGATGGACAGGGAGGGTTTACCGTATCTCCTTTTGAAGTCAGTGTTGAAGAGCTTTTGAGTTTGGTGAATCTGGCGAAATTAGGGATCTCTATTTTCCCCAACCCCGCAACAGATTATTTGAATGTCAAAATCAACAATAAATTTGAAGGAGCCTCTACGATAAAGATCGTCTCACTTGAAGGCAAAGTAGTTCGCAAGTGGGAATTCGAAAAAGAAGACACTTTAGTAAAGGATAAACTTGATATTTCTGAACTTCCCAAAGGAATTTATGCCATTCTATTTGATATCGGCGGGAAGAAAACGGTAGGTAGAGTAGTGAAGAAATAAAAAATGTCCGATTCAAAATCAGCTTGAATCGGACATTAATTTTATAGTGTTACTCCAAAGGAAATGGCATTGAGTCCGCTACTTCCGGCAGGGCCCCTTCCCTGATTGAATACTTCGTTGAGATCGTAGGCAGCAAATAGGTCAAGTCCTTTGAAACCAAATTGTGCTCTCACACCATAGCGAAAGTTTTCAAGGTAGAAATGATCAGATTCTTTGAGTTTTTCTTTATTTCCATCCTCTTTGTATTTGAGTTTATAATTTCCCCCTAGTCTGTACCCGGCGTACATGCCTACCCCAAATCGAATACCTTGCTTTTTGTATGCACGGAAAATTACACCACCCTTTTTCGTATTGTCAACTCGCCTTTTTCCTTTTGCAAAATCAAACATTGGAACCAGGGTAATATTGGCGTAAGGAACAGAAAGCCTGCTTTTGGTTGTGTTATACTCTACAGGTGCTTCTGAAAGTTCGACATTGTTGACGCCCTTGGAAATGATGTAATCTGAATCCTGAAGTTTGAAGTTGTGCCAGCTTGCTCCGACACCCCATTCCAAAAAGAGAGGGCCAGAAATCCACGTCCTATTTACACTGTTAAAACCAAGGTACCAGCTACCGAAAGGGGAGAGTGTATATGGTTTGTTTTCGGCATCAGGAAATGACGTCCCCTCTATCCAGTTATTGAGTCCAATATCGATATTGAAACTGTTTTTGGTTCGCTTGACAGAGTTTTCCTCGTAGCTATATTTTTCTACTTCCTTGTCCTCCCAGTTCGTATCTGGATCACATTCCATTTCATTCCATTCATCGGAATCGATAAGTAATTCCAAATTACCAATTTGAATCCTGGTTTTGGAACCATCATCTCCTATTACGATCGTGGTGTCTTTCAGATACTTTTTACCAGACTCGTCCGTCAATTCTATTTTTTGGATCTTCTTTGATCCAAGAGCCTCATTAAGGTCTTTAATCATCTTGTTGAGGTCATATTTTTCGATCTTTTCTAACTCTTCTCGATCGTCAGCATAAATAACCACTTTGCTTTTATTGCTAAGTTCTATGATTACAGTATCGCCTTTTGGGTTTTCAGTTGCCATGGCATTTAAGCTTTGCAACAAAAATGTATAAGTGAATAAGGATATTAATATGGTTTTCATGATCTTTCGTAGTAAAGGTTTCTTAATTTTTTCTAAGCATGTTCATTGCGAAGAAGTTGTCCTTAGCATCTCTCAAATCAGCTAGCAGATTAGAAGGAGACACATTTTGAGCCACCGTTCTGACTCTATTGAACTTATCATTGGCACGATCTGATTCCGGACTTTCAGATTTTGCGATATAGATAATTTTCACTCTTTGTTGTTCCAATTTTATTGACTCATTGTTCCCTTTATGAATATCAGGTTTTTCGTTAGGCTGATTATTCTCCAGAAAATTGATTGCTATACGAGGTGGTGACAGAATTTCGATACTTTCCATGTTTGTCATAGAAATGTCCTTCTTGACGGCCTCAGTCTTTTTCACAGCTATTGCAATTGATTCTTTCTTGATAGCTTTTTTTGAATGCACCGCTGTATTTTGAGTCTTCGCAGATAGGATGTTTGGCGATTCAAAACCGATTGTCTCATCTATAGAGGGGGAGACAATTGTTTCGCCGATCAGAGCGTTTTTATCGTCTTCTTTCCCTGTACTCACCAGATAGACCAAAGTTGCTGAGGTAAACAATAGAAGTATTGCAGCGGCTACCTTATTTAAGTACCAGGGAGTGACCTTTTTGCCAATCTGCCCTTGAACCTTTGCCCAGGAATCAGCCGATGGCTCCACTTCTATGGAAGTCAGCCTACTGCTGAAAAAGTCGTCCGTTTTATTTAACTGATCCATTCTCTTTTTTTATTTCTATCTCTTGTATCGTGTTCAATCTCTTCTGAAGGAGTTTCCTCGCTCTGCTCAGTTGAGACTTGGATGTATTTTCATTTATATTGAGTGTCTCTGAAATCTCCTTATGAGAATAACCCTCAATAGCATAAAGGTTGAAAACCGTTCTATACCCAATGGGTAGTTCTGCGATCAGCTTCATCAAGTCGTCTACCTCCAGTTGGTTTGATAAAGATTCGTAATCAGGTTCCATCTGTGCTTCCTCTACTTCCACCTCAAGTGACATGCTTTTGTTTTTGCGTAGATACATCAGGCTTTCATTTACCATGATTCTTCTCATCCAACCTTCGAAACTCCCTTCACCAGAAAACTGCTCTAGTTTTTCAAACACCTTCACCATCCCGCCAATCATCACGTGCTCTGCCTCCGCTTTATCGTATATGTATCGTACACATACCCCTAGCATTTTGGGAGCAAACAATAAATAAAGTTCCTTCTGTGCCTTTTGTTTGCCTTTCCGGCATTCTATGAGCAGCTCCCGTTCAGAACTATACATATTGATTCGTAACATTGGTTGATGATGGTATTCATAAGTAAGATGCAAGACTTACAGAATGGGTTGCATGTCTATTTTTTTATTTCAAATATGGTCTTAATCGCAAAGAGAGGCAGTAATTAAGACTGGAACAACACCGATTCAAGAAAGAGAGTCAGGATATTCTTTACTCAAATTGATTTAAAGTCAATAGAATCAACGAGGATAAGAAAGATAAAGATGCTGCGAATCAAAGTAAGCTTGAATTTCGCCATCTCCAAAATCTAGAAAATAAAATTAGATTGAAATCATCCCAACCAGCTACTTTGAAAATATCATTATAAACCAGTTTGATGATTTCGGTTCTGAATAAGGAAATATGATGAATGGAATCTTCTTTGTGGGATTGTTTCTTACCCATCAAAAACTAAATGGCTGCAGAGGAACCGCATTATGTACCTCTTACTTGTAAAAGGTAAAGGTACTTATGCAATATTGGTGAAAACCTGTTGAACATCATCGTCATCTTCGATCTTGTCAAGCATCTTTTCGATTTCTTCCATCTGTTCTTCAGAGAACTCAACAGGAGTTGTAGGGATACGCTGGAGGTTCGACTTTTGAACTTCAATTTTCATTTCTTCCAAAGCTTTAGAAAGTGATCCGAAATTGGTGTAGTCGGAGTAGAGGTAAATTGTATTTTCATTCACCTCGATTTCTTCCAGACCTGCATCGATCAATTCTAATTCAAGCTCCTCCAGATCAAGTTCCTCTGTTTTCTCCAATTCGAAAACAGCTTTTCTGTTAAACATGAATTCAAGCGAGCCATTAGGAGCGATTCCTCCTCCGGCTTTATTGAAGTAAGATTTTACGTTTGCAACCGTACGAGTAGTGTTGTCAGTCGCACATTCTACAAAAACCAAAACACCATGAGGTCCTTTGCCTTCATAATTCACCTCCACGAAATCCGCCGTATCGTTACCCGCCGCTCTTTTGATAGCATTGTCGATGTTATCCTTGGGCATGTTCTGAGTCTTTGCATTTTGAATTGCAGTTCTCAGTTTTGCATTCATTTCAGGCTCAGGTCCACCTTCTTTTACAGCGACCGTTATGGCTTTTGCTAACTTCGGGAACAATTTTGACATCTTGTCCCATCTTGCTTCTTTAGCTGCTCTTCTATATTCAAATGCTCTTCCCATGAGTTTTTTTAATTCTGACGTGTAATTTAAAAGGGTTGAAGGATTAATAAAACAATCTAGTTATCTGCACTTAGCAATGGCTTCTTTTAGTCGCTCAAAGCTTGGAGGTTTCTGTATAAAATCCACATATGTTACTTCTGGATAATGCTTCATAAAAGTCTCAGTGTGGGCAGAAATTACAATTATTTTAGGCTTGTGATCCAATAGCTCCACGAATTCCGGGCCCTCTAAACCTGAGATATTGATGTCTAAAAAAAGAAAATCAGGTCTTCTTTTTTCGATTTGAATTGCTGCTTGTACCGTATCTCCATACGCCCCCAAAATCTCCACTTCGGGGATTTTCCTGAGGTGAAAATTTAGGATTTCAACGAATTCTGGTTCGTCTTCTATGATGAGGCAACTCAATGTTTCCATAACCAAACGCAATAATAGCCATATCTCTGTCCAATGAAAATGGAGCGGCTAAGATTTAAGATCAATTCCTGAAGTTGTCCTGGAAGCTTCTTCGCTTATCCAGCTTAAGTTGCTGTAGAAGCGGAGATTTTGGTCTTATCGAGAGTGCAAAAGATTGGAATCGTCCGAAAGGGACATAGTTGAAACTCAGTGACCAGCAATGAAGATCACGGTTGACGGAAATATTAGTCAATGTGACTTCTTTTCGTTCAAAATCATATCCTGATCGGAAAGTAACTTGAGTTTTTTTGGTTAAGGCTAATGAGCCGTTGAATGACATGGATTGGGTAATATCAGCCTCTTTCAAGCCTCTCTTAGATCTATTTATGGAGTATTGAATGTTCATACTCCATGGTAGATCAAAATCAACATACTCTTGCGGATTTTGTCTGATATACTCCAATTCATCCGGAGTAGCTAAGTTGTCTGGATCGTCGATAGCGTTTGGGTCGTAGAAATCATTGGCACCATCAAAAGTATCTGCCCGATTGTAAGGGTCAGTGTCTTCAGTCGGCTTTCCTTTATTATTTTTATTAGGCTTAAGCCGCAGGTTAAGAGAGGTGTTGACAGATTGTAGTTGACCTAGCCCACCTCCATGGTTCCAGGCATATTGATTTAGCCTTCTGTCACTGATTGTTCGCTCGCCGATGGAATTTGTAGATTCACTCACAAGTTTGTATACATAGGGATCGAAAGATCCGGACACATTCAAACTCAATGCCCCTCTGAAAAAGGACGTTCTTGCATTCCAACTGATATTGCTAAGTTTGAAAGAATCAGCAGCGAAGTTGTAGCCTGAGCTCATAGACAAGTTGTCAAATAGCTTCACTTTCTTAAACTCAGCCAAACTGTCTTTTTCGTCCCGAATTTTCATCTCTATATTATTACTAAGGGAAAAACTCATGGTTTCACTTCGGGATCCATTGGGAGATCCGTAAGCAAAGCCTTGGTACTTAGAAAGTCTTCTTGTATTTCCAAGTGTATCTATTTGGACTTCCTGCCACACTCCATATCTCTCACTTCCAAAGTTTGGACTATAGCTAAATGATACACTTGGCGTAGCTACATGCCTTATTGCCTGAATTTTACTGCCATCTTTGAAGAAGTGAGTCCCATAAAAGCGCGTATTTAATGATGCTCCTGAATTCCAGCTCCCTGCTCTACTGAACCCCTCCAGAGTATCTACTCTGATTCCGTTTTCCTCTTCAATGAAAGTGTAGTCAAGTTCTCTTGTATACCAAAGTTCTCTATAATTGAAAGACGGATTAAGTGTGAAAAACTTAAGTACTGTAATCGAAGTGGATACTGGGATCGTGTGACGCCCACCAATTTTAGCTCGATCGTAAAGAGGTCCTAAATTGGAAAATAATTCTAACGGTTCTTCTTCCGGTTCTCCTGCATTCACAACATTGATTCCACTTCCAAGAGTAGGCACTGGACTATTGGTGAATTCATTTTTAGCAACAAAATTGTGACTGAAACTTATTTTTGCCAAGGGAGACTTGGTGTTGTTGATGACCTTTTTGAATGGGTAGATTCTGTTTACATTCAGAGAAAAGTCAGGCAAAGACATACTGGCTATTCCTGTTGACACATTTTGATTGTGTCGAGCATTTATCGTTAGGCTCATTGGTAAATTAGAAAAGCGCTGCGTATAGCCTACATTGGAAGAAAACTGAGATCTGATGCTTTGTTCAAAATTTCTTGCAACCAGATTATTATTCGCATTATAAGTTTGAGTCTGTATGTTTACCGAAGAACTGAAGCTGGAATTTCCTCTTGTTTCTGGCCTGTGACTCCATCTCACCGAGTAATCACTACTTTCTATTGGGCTTTCGACGCTGTTGTCAATTATATTTTTATTGTAAGCAAAGTTGAAAGTACCCGAAAACTTGTATCTCTTTCTATAATTTGAATTTGCTGTAATGGCATTTCCCCCTTTGGAATAAATATCTCCTGTTAATCTCAAATCAATATATTCATTGAATGCAAAGTAGTAGCCAGCGTCCCTCAGGAAGAAGCCTCTTCTTTGCTCTTCTCCATATGATGGAAATATAATTCCGCTTGACTGGCTTTTGGGTTGAGGAAACATCCCAAACGGACCCCAGATAGGTGTGGGAATTTCTCGAAACTTCATGTTGAATGGTCCTGTAACGACTTTATTTCCAGGTATAACCTTTATTTTGTTGGATTCGATGAAGAAATGCGGGTCGGCTAGATTACAAGTACTGTACTTTCCTCCTCGTATGAAAAGCTCATCCTCTTCATTCTTTTTGACATCATCTCCATGCATAAACGCACCGTCTCTTTCTGTAACGACCCCCTTTATAAGTGCTCTTTTCGTTTTGAAGTTGTATACGATATCATGAGTTTCGTAAACTTCACTCTTCTGAGTGAAAACGGGTTTCCCCACTTTTTTTCCAGTGGAGTCCGTTACGAATTTGGAGCTAAGTGTGCGCTGATCCCAATCAATTATGGTACTATTGGACTCAATAGTCATTATGTCGTAATCAATATGCGTTTTGCCGTACAAGTAAAGCTTTTGACCATCGATATCAAAGATCATTGAATCTCTGGCATTGTAGTTGATCGTAGTTTCTATGTCACCCGTCTGAGAAGCAGGGGGAAGTACTGGGTTAAAAGCCTCTCCTAGGAGCGTAGTGTCTCTTTTACTGTCAGATTGAATGGAGTCAAGAAGCAATAAAGATCTTGTTGAATCAGCAGATGCTATAGAGTCAACCTGAATGAAGGTTTTGGTGCTATCTTCCTGCGCCGAAACAACAAACGAAAATACTGAAAGAAAAAAAATGAAAACAAACCTCCTCAATCCGGCGCTGATTTTAATTTCAGGTGAAAAATTTACAATTTTGTGTAAAATTATGGCATTTTAATATATAACCGAGCTGTCGTGAGAAATATTGCAATACCGTTTTTTATTTCCCTTTTTCTGGTTCTGGCCGCATTCGAAAATGCAGGTGTAACGAACTACAAAATAAAGAAGATAGTCATAGACGCTGGGCACGGAGGGAAAGATCCCGGGACACATGGTGCAATCTCAAATGAGAAGGATATCGCACTAAATGTAGCCAAAGAAGTAAGGAGAATAATAGAAGAAAATATACCAGATGTCAAAGTGATTTTGACAAGAGAAGATGATAGCTTTCCCACATTGGAATCAAGACCAGAGCTGGCGAATAAAGAAGGAGCCGACTTGTTTATCTCTATCCATGCCAATTGGGTTGCCAATCCATCCGTTCATGGCACGGAAACATACGTAATGGGAGTGCAGAATGCAGATAAGAATTTTGAAGTAGCCAAAAGAGAAAATTCAGTCATTCTCCTTGAAGAAAATTATGAGGCCAGATACGATGGCTTTGATCCCCAATCTCCCGAATCTTATATTTTATTTTCTCTTACACAATCGGCATTCCAGGAAAGAAGCCTGCGTTTGGCAGGAATGATAGAAAATCAATTTAAGACTAGAGTTGGAAGAAGAAGCAGAGGAGTAAAACAGTCAAGTTTATATGTACTTTGGAGTACCGCTATGCCTAGTGTTTTAGTGGAACTAGGCTATCTTAGTAATCCGAAGGAGGAAAAGGAGTTGAACGATGAACTTAATCAAGTTTATATCGCTTCAGGTATCTACAGAGCTTTTCGGGAGTATAAACAGGAAATAGAATCGATGAATTAATTCTTCATGTCAAAACAATTTAAAGTAGGGCTTATAGCTCTAGTTTCAGGAGCAGTTTTATACTGGGGCTTCAATTTTCTTAAAGGCAATGACTTCTTCTCACCGACTGATAAGTACTTCGTCATCTACGATAATGTAGATGGATTAAATAAATCAAACCCTGTAATTATTAATGGCTGGGCGGTAGGTCGTGTAAGCGCCATTCGTCTTTTGCCAGAGAAGAACAACAAAGTTCTGGTTGAGTTAAATATCACGGATGAATCAGTTGTTCTGGGAAAAAACTCAGAGGCAGCTCTGTCAAGTACTGATTTTTTAGGTAGCAAAGGAATTGTCATTACTGTGGGTGATGCAAGCTCACCCCTAGTCCCGGGAGATACACTAAAGGCTGTGATAGATAAAGGTATTGGGGAAATCATCGATAGCGCAGCTCCTGTAGCTAACAACCTTAATACAACAATCACACGTGTCAACGAGATATTGATTGGACTCAAAGGAAGTGGAGAGAAGATTAACGAAACAATTGGTGAGCTTCAGATCATGAGTGCTCGCGTAAATAGGACGATTGCCGAAAACCAAAGAGGAATTGCCGAAATTGTTTCATCTACTGCTCTTCTGGTTTCGAACCTTAACCAAAAGATGGATCAGATTACTCCTTTGATTGAGAAATCAAACGGTGTTTTGGATTCAATCAATAACCTCAATATTAATAAAACGCTTTCTGGAGTTGATACTGTCCTTTTCACACTAAACGAAACTTTGCTTTACTTCAAAGAAAGTAAAGGGACAATTGGTAAGCTCATGAATGAAGATTCGCTTTATAACAGTCTAAACAAACTTCTGGTAGATGTAGACAAGTTGGTGATCCATTTCGATCAATACCCTAGGGATTTCATGAAGCCACTCGGAAGAAAGCACAAAAAGCTTGAGGCGACCAAAGAATAGTATTTCTTAAAATTGTATCTTTCACGTGCTCATCAAACACCCCGGATATGCACGACAAACAGAATCAAAATTCTTCTCATTTTCAATCTCTCCTTTCAGATCTGAATCAAAAACTAGATGCGGTACATCTGGGAGGAGGCAAAAGCAAACTTGAAAAACATAAAGCGAAGGGAAAGCTTACGGCTCGCGAGCGAATTGCCTATTTGAAAGATGATTCATCTGACTTTTTAGAAATTGGTGCATTTGCTGCTGATGGCATGTATGAGGAATGGGGCGGATGCCCTTCTGCAGGCGTAGTTACAGGAATAGGCAAAGTATCTGGGAGGCAATGTGTGATTGTAGCCAATGATGCTACAGTGAAGGCAGGAGCTTGGTTTCCTATGACGGCAAAGAAAAACCTACGTGCGCAAGAGATCGCGATGGAAAACAAGCTCCCCGTAATCTATCTGGTTGATAGTGCAGGCGTATTTCTACCTCTTCAGGATGAGATTTTTCCTGATAAGGAGCACTTTGGGAGACAGTTTAGAAATAACGCAAGAATGTCCTCAGAAGGAATCGTACAAGTTTCTGCTATCATGGGAAGCTGTGTCGCGGGCGGAGCATATCTCCCGATTATGTCTGATGAGGCCATGATCGTAAAAGGAACGGGATCGATTTTTTTAGCAGGAAGCTATCTTGTAAAAGCAGCAATCGGGGAGGAGGTTGACAATGAAACATTGGGCGGAGCAGATACTCAATGCGAAATTTCCGGCGTTACCGATAATAAGTTTGATTCGGATGAAGAATGCTTAGATGCTATTAAGAGAATTTTTGATAGGATGGGTGAAGTTGACTCTGCTGGCTTCAACAGGGTGGAGTCGCAAACCCCGAAGCTAGATCCTAAAGAAATTTTCGACTTATTCCCAGTCGACCGAAATGTTCCATTTGATATGTTAGAAATTATCAAGAGGCTTTTGGATTCTTCTGACTTTGATGAGTATAAAAAGGATTATGGCAAGACGCTTATATGCGGTTATGGGAGAATAGATGGCTGGAGTGTTGGCATTGTAGCCAATCAACGCAGGACTGTAAAAGCAAAGAAAGGAGGAGGATCCCAAGAAATGCAAATGGGAGGTGTGATTTACTCCGATTCAGCAGATAAGGCAGCAAGATTCATAATGAATTGCAATCAGCGAAAGATTCCTTTGGTATTTCTACAAGATGTGAATGGATTCATGGTAGGGAGTCGCTCTGAGCATGGAGGGATAATCAAAGATGGAGCAAAGATGGTCAATGCGATGGCCAACTCTGTGGTTCCTAAATTTACCATTTTGGTTGGAAGTTCGTATGGAGCGGGAAATTATGCAATGTGTGGAAAAGCCTACGACCCAAGACTGATTTACGCTTGGCCTACAGCTAAGATGGCTGTGATGAGCGGCAAGTCGGCAGCAAATACACTGTTGCAAATCAAGATTTCTGCTTTGAAGGCTCAGGGAAAAACGATAGGTGATGATGAGAAGAAAGCATTATTGGAAGAGATAGAAGCTGATTATAATAGAAAACAAAGTCCGTACTACGCGGCATCACAGTTATGGGTAGATGGAATTATCGACCCATTGGAAACTAGAAAGGTCATTTCGATCGGAATAGAAGCCGCAAACCACGCGAGGAATGAAAAGCCGATGAATGTTGGTGTTATTCAGACATAAATTCTCAATCATTTCATAATATTACGGCAAATCCCTAATTTGAAATTTTCAAATAATAATTAAGCATTGATTAAGGAAAGTGAACTGAAAGCGCTAGTAACGCTACTGGAAGACGAGGATGAGGAAGTAGTGTCTCATGTGGAGAAAAAACTCATGGAAATAGGCACGAGTGTGATTCCAATGCTTGAGTTAGAATGGGAGACCAATTTCAACCCAATCATACAGAGAAGAATAGAAGACCTGATTCATACCCTTCAATTTGAGCTTGTTCAAGAACGCCTTCTTGATTGGAAGGACAATAGGAAGGAAGATTTGATGGAAGGGCTCTGGCTGGTTGCTACCTACCAATACCCCGATTTGGATCTGGAGGAGCTAAAGCAGCAGTTGCATGAGCTATATATTGAGGTATGGAGAGAATTTCAGGATGATCTGGCTCCATTTGATCAGGTGAGGATCATGAATAGTGTGCTTTATGATAAGATGAAGTTTCGAGCCAACACGAAAAACTTCCACTCTCCGGCCAATAGCATGATCAATGCCGTGCTGGAATCAAGAAAAGGAAATCCAATTTCATTGTGTAGTGTCTATCTTTTGATTGCACAGAAAATGGGGTTGCCTATTTACGGAGTTAACCTCCCAAACCTCTTTATTCTTAGCTATAAGAATGAAGTAGCTGAGTTTTATATCAACTGCTTCAACAAGGGACTGATTTTCAGCAAAGACGACATTGACAACTATCTGGATCATTTGAATATATCCAAGCAAGACCTCTTTTATGAACCGTGCGACCATGTTGATATTGTGTTCAGAGCACTTAGGAACTTGGTAGTGTCATTTGAAAAACTAGGAGATTATCATAAATCTGATGAAATCAAGACGATCTTAAAAAGGCTTGATGATCAGTATACAAGTTTGGATTGACCTCAATTCACTTCAAAAAATAAGCAACTCGCCCCTTTTTCTAGCCAGCTCAGTCAGTATGTTCAAGCCATGATTTGATGTTTAGTGTTTCTCTAGCACAAACCAAAAAAAACATTCAATCATGAGAAACACATCTAAAAATGAAATCTTAAAAGCATTAACACTTGTGCTTTTTTTGCCTCTTTTGGCTTTTACAGTAAGCTGCAGCGATGATGATAATGACCCGGATCCAGATCCTCAGGTTACTCAGAATATCGTTGAAATCGCACAAGGCAGTAGCGACCTTAGCATTCTTGTAAGTGCTTTGACCAAATTCCCGGATTTAGTTTCTGCGCTTAGTGATGATTCAGAAACATTCACTGTATTTGCACCTACCAATACAGCCTTTGAAAGTCTTCTGGGTGTTGTAGGACAATCAGGTCTGGATGATATTCCAGAAGACGTACTCAAAAGATTATTACAGTATCATGTGATATCTGGCACTGCGGCTATGTCTAGTGGACTAACTGATGGTCAGACTGTAGGTACGCTTCTTACAGGAGAAGAAGTTACAGTTTCGGTAGATGGGTCATCTGTAAGTATTGATGCAGCAGGTGTAGCGATGGCAGATGTAGAAGCTGTCAACGGAATCATACATATAGTAGATGCGGTACTTGTACCGTCACTGGAGGCCAGCATTGTGGGTACAGTAGTGGAGCCGGCATACTTCAATAAAAGTTTTACAACACTTACGGCTGCTGTTGTGAAAGCAGAGCTTTTAAGCACTCTAATCGATAAGAGCGCGAAGTTTACAGTATTTGCTCCTACCAACGACGCTTTTACAGCAGCAGGTATTACTTCACTTGATGGGTTGGAAAAAACTGATTTAACTCCAATACTATTTTACCATGTTCTTGATTTTGAAGCTGACAAAGAGACTGTAGCAGGATTAGGCACTGGTAGTGCAGTGTCATCTCTCGGAGGGGATTCTTATTTGAGCATCAACTCAGATGGAATATTCTTAAACGGAACTTCCGAAGTAGTAATAACAGATATTGAAGCAGACAATGGTGTAGTTCATGTAATTGATAAAACACTTCTACCTCCGTCCAGCAATGTAGTAGATATAGCTGTTGCTGCTTCCAATGCAACAGAAGCGGAATTTGGTCAGCTAGTTGCAGCCCTGACGGCAGTAGAAAATGATGCAACGGCAGCAAACCTTGTTACGATCCTAAGTAGCAGCATGGCTGAGAGTGGAGCACCATTCACAATATTTGCCCCTACTGATGCGGCTTTTCAAAGTCTTTATTCGTTGGCTAATGTAGCCGACTTTGCAGCCCTGGTAGAAGCAGTTGGTATTCCAACGATCGAGGCAGTATTGAAATATCATGTGGTAAGTGGAGCAAGAGTATTTTCTACTGACTTGCCTAACCTTTCAAGTACTACGGTTACTTCTCTGGGTGGAACCTTCACATTGGATCTTGCCACATTGAAAATAGCAGATACTGATGAAGCTCTACAGCTAGGCTCTTCTGATGCAACTATTATCGATACGGATATACTTGGTACAAATGGACTTATCCATGTAATTGATCAAGTAATCTTACCTTAATCAGGTTTGGTTGATTAAATTAAGGGAGCATCTTATGATGCTTCCTTTTTCACATTATTCCCCAATGCATGTTTGCTTCCCGGCATAGCTATCTTTACATTTTTTTCCTTTCTCTATATTCCTATCTGAATATAAAGTTTACTGAAGGTGATCAGCTACTTTCTTCCAAACCCACTGAGCCGGTTCTGTTCTTGATTATTTCTGTTTTAGTTATTTTCATTTGGCTAGGAAACAGAGTTATTCAAAAAAAATTAAAAAGTAGTAGAGAATCAAAATCGATTTATTACTCGCTTGCATTGGCATTTATCATTAGCGTTGTTTGGATTTCGATCCTGTCTTTTATCGCAGTGGCTATACAATCTCTATTTGGTCTTCCCTTTACCTTATTGTCATTTAAATTATCCATTGGGTTTACATTCAGAGTGAATCTGTTTTTACACTGTATCAATGCCATAGTCACCTATCATAAGAAGTTTTCTGAATCTGAAGTAGCAGTGGAAGCCGCTAGGAGGGAGAGCGTAAATGCAAAATACGATGCACTAAGAAGGCAGATCAACCCCCACTTTCTTTTCAATAGTCTCAATGTACTAGATGGACTAATTAGAATTAATACAGATGATGCATCGTTATTTCTGGAGCGCCTCTCTAAAGTATACAGGTATCTCACATTGCAAGAAGACCGTGATCTAATCCTGCTGGATGAGGAAGTGAAATTCATAGAATCTTACATTTACCTGCTTGAAATTAGATTTAAAAATAATCTAAGCGTCAATTTAAATATCGAAATGGGCTCGAGGTATCATCTTGTCCCATCCTCATTGCAAATGGTCTTGGAAAACGCGATTAAACACAACGTAATTTCTAAGGATAACCCATTGATAGTAGAGATTTTCACTGAAGGATCTTATCTGGTAGTGACGAATAAGTTGCAGCCGAAAGCAACCGAATCTTTACCTTCAGGCATAGGACTTGCAAACATTCAGTACAGATATGAGTTTATAGGAAATGAGATTCCGGAAGTAATCGACGATGGAAAACGCTTTACAGTCAAATTGCCCCTTATCAAACTTGAAGATAAATGAATGTATTAATTATAGAAGATGAACCATACGCAACTGAGCGCCTATCTCTGTTGCTGCTGGATATCAACCAAAGAATTAATATTATTGATAAACTTGATACGATAAAAGCATCGGTTGATTTTTTCAAACATTCGAAACATAGCATCGATCTTGTTTTCATGGATATAGAGCTTGCTGATGGAGTGTGTTTTGAGATTTTCAATCAAATAGATGTTGAGATTCCCATCGTATTCACTACAGCATATGATCAGTATGCACTGAAAGCTTTCGACCTCAACAGCCTGCACTACCTTCTCAAGCCTGTCAATAAATCCGATATTGGCAAGGCACTAGAAAAATACAATCAAATTAATCATGCTTCCGCCGCTAATATCGCTGCTCTCTCCGAACTACTAATTTCAAACCAAACGCGGTATAAGAAGTATTTTCTGGGAAAGTATGGCAGCAAATTGGTCAATAAGGAGGCAAATTCCATTGCTTACTTTTATTCAGATGATCGAATGGTATATATGGTAGATAAGGACAAGAAAAAGTTCCTTATAGATTACACACTTGAAGAATTAATGGATCAGTATCTGGATCCGGCGATTTTCTATAGAGTGAGTAGAAAATACATTGTAAATATCAGTGCGGTAGACTTATTAAAAAGATATTCTCAGCAGAGGCTTCAATTGTTTCTCACTTCAGGGCAAGAACATGAAATAGTGGTCAGTCGAGAAAAAGTTTCAGATTTTAAAAATTGGTTGGTTAAATGAGCAGAATTATTATACTCGTATTTTCTATACTTATCACCTGTTTTGCGAATGCACAAACGGCTTCTTATGATGATCTTAAGAATGAAATAATGAATATTTCTTCCGAAGTAGATGAAATAGACTTGCGCATGCAAAAGAGTCAGCGAAGATTTCAATCAGGTATTTTAGTGTCTACCCTTGGGTACTCTGTAACAATTGCAGGAGGATTGATGTTGGGAAGAAAGAATGATAATTTAGGGCAGACTTTTTTGATTGCTGGAGGAGCTACTGGAGCCATTGGTACCTATTTCCTGTTCGATGCTTTCAATATATTGGCTGGACGTAAAAAAGGTAGAAACAAAAAGTAGCTATTTGCTATAAGCCAAAAAGTAGCCTTTTAACTTTTCCAAACTAATTTCATATTCTTTTGGTGCACCACTTTCGGATTTGTTTATGGTACCAACAAGATCATGATCATTTACAAACCTTACAAAGGTGTCATCTTTTAAGCTCAGCTTTTTTCGGCTATAGATTTTAAATAGCACTTCCTTAGCACACCAAATAGCACATAGTTTGCTGATGTCGTCCGCATAGCTTATTTCTGTTCCATTGATGAATTTATCTCGTATTTGGATCAGCTTGTGTCTCGGACGCTCCAGATCAATCCCACATGAGGCTTTTAGGTGGATCATGGCAGCAGCCATGGGAAAGGAATGTGAGATAGAGATTTCAGCCCCACCATTCTTCAAAACGGGCTTTCCGGTTTTTTCTGTAATCACCCCTTCAAATTCAATTTCAAATAAGGAACAAAGGTGCTTGACCAGTATACGTCCCACAATCCATTCAGCTAGCTTAGTCGGATGGTGATTTTTGGGATATTCATTTCCGAATATTTTGACAAGTTCCTCGTTCGTTTCCTGAATATTCCAAGTAGCATATGCAGCATGATCGTTTATTGCCTTAGAAAGGAGTAATGGCATAGTTTCTCAATTTCGCGGTTAATATAAGTTGCGTTTGAGTAAGAAAGCTGTGTTGTAATAAAATATTGAACTAAAATCTAAAAAGAGCGATCTTTGCCATGCCCTCCAGAAGGGTTTCTCATATAGATCAAAAATTAGTGTCTCCAATTCAAGTAAATAAGCTCAAAACACTCACAGGCCACAAAGATCCTCTATACACTTTAGAGGCCATCGATAGCAAACGTTTTCTGTCCGCAGGTGGTGACGGGATGGTAGTGCTGTGGGACTTGGAAAACCCGGATACAGGCCAGATGATTGTGAAAGTGCCTGCGTCAGTTTACTCACTTGAGTTCAATGCCGCCAAAAATCTATTAGTGGTAGGTCAAAATTTCAATGGAATTCATTTGATTGATGTTGAGACAAAAAGCGAAATAAAGTCTGTAGCACTTACGAAAGAAGCCATTTATGATATTCAATCCACAGAAGAATGCATACTGGTTGGAACAGGAGACGGGGAATTGGCTTTGCTTGATTGGGATTTAAATGTTTTGTTGAAAAGGAGATATACAGATAAAAGTGTGAGATCTATAGCACTCAAGCCTGAAGAAGATATAGTAGCGGTGGGGTACAGTGATCACATGATTCGTATACTGAAGTTAAGCGACCTTACTTTAGTCAAAGAATACCAAGGGCATGATAACTCAGTTTTTTCCCTGACCTTTCACCCTGACTTGCCCATTTTACTCAGTGCAGGTAGAGATGCTAGAATAAAATTTTGGGATACAGATCGTGATTATGACCCAGTTGAGGAGATTGTTGCCCATATGTACACCATCAATCATCTCGCATTTAGCCCTGATAAGCAACATTTCGTATCTTGTAGTATGGACAAGTCTATCAAGGTTTGGGATGCCAAAACTTTCAAATTGCTAAAAGTAATTGATAAGGCAAGGCATGCTGGTCATGGTACCTCTGTCAATAAGTTACTGTGGCTCAATCATAAAGAAACATTGGTTTCTTGTAGCGATGATCGTACTATTTCGCTCTGGGACATTAATTTTACGCCGTAATATGAAAATCACACCAATAGAGATCAGGCAAAAAAGTTTCGAAAAGAAACTAAGAGGCTATGACAAAGATGAAGTTACAGCCTTTCTACTTTCGCTTTCAAACGAATGGGAGCGTGTACTTGACGCAAACAAAGAATACAAAATTAAACTTGATCAGGCGGAGAAAGAGGTGAGCAAACTTCGTGAAGTTGAGAGTTCACTTTTCAAAACCCTGAAAACGGCGGAGGATACAGGAGCCAATATGGTGGAGCAGGCTAATAAGGCGGCCGAACTACATTTGAAGGAGACCCAGATGAATGCTGAAGCTATGCTAAGCGAAGCAAAGACAAAAGCAAAAAACCTGATAGAAAAGGCAGAGATGGAGTCTCGGGAGATTATAGAAGAGATGCAGGATTCTGTAAAGGACTTAGAGCAAAATTACAGAACACTTGAGAATCTAAGGGAAAATGTGATAGCAAACCTGAAGAACCTATCTGAAGATTTGGTAGAACGAGTGGAGAGGACAGATAAGCAAAAAGGCGATTTTAAGATGGAAGATCATTCTAAAAAAGTCAAAGAACTTGTCCGCGAATCTGAAAAGAGAATAGACAAAGAAAACCTTGAAGTAAGGCCAAAAGAAACTCAACCTATTGACAAAAAAGAAGTGAATCCGATTAAAAAAGCAGCTCCTCCAAAGGCAATTCCGAAAAAAACTGCTGTTGCCACCAAGAAAGAGTCGGGTTCTTTTTTTGATGAATTAGAAGACTGATATGGGTAAAGTCTCTTTGGAAGGCATGGAGTTCTACGCTCGTCACGGTTACTACGAGGAAGAACGTGTCATTGGAAACAAGTACAGTGTGGATGTGACCATAGAAGCAGACCTTTCTGATGCGGCCGATTCTGATAAACTAGATGGCACCATCAACTACGAAAAAGTTTATGAAATAGTCTCAGGAGTAATGGCTGTTGATGCATTGCTACTGGAGCATCTCGCAGGTAAAATAATCAAACAACTGAAGGCTACATTTCCCCAAATAAATAAGAGTCTGGTGAAAGTATCCAAATACAATCCACCAATCAAAGGACTGTGCCATAGAGCGGTGGTAGAGTTGGAAGGGTAGAATCCCAGAATTAATACATCCAAAATGCTGGTCATTCGTATCTTTAAACTGGATGTCAGTTAATCGAAAGAAAAAGATTTCGGAGAAGAGAATTAGGCAAATCAAACAAGTCCTATGGATTACATTGGCTTGGACAATTATTTCTGTCTATCAGTTTTTAATAGGACTTGGGATTTTATTGGATTTAAATTCTGATCTCACCCTACATCCACTTATTCCATTTCGAGCCAGTCTTTTCACAGGCATATTCGCTGGACTCCTAGGAGGAAGTGTACTTGTATTCCTTTGGGAGCATTGGTTGAGAACAAAACCTTACAGCTGGACCATTAGGCATATTCTGATTTCGTATACGATTATATTTTTTGTAATATCCATTCCCAATGGGTTGTATTTTCAAACCAAAATTCATCATTCTACCATTTTTGATTTTTTGATTTGGAAGTCCATGTTTGAAGTGCTCATTCACCCCTCCACACTGATTCCCTTCTTTTTTTGGCTGGTAATTGTGGTGATGACCCTCATAGCTTTTCTTGTCAATGATAAATACGGACCGGGAGTCTTTAGGAAATTTCTAATGGGAAAATACTTCAATCCGACAAGAGAAGAGCGCATATTTATGTTTCTTGATTTACGCTCCTCGACATCTATTGCCGAAACGTTGGGAGAGGAAAAGTACTTCAACTTTATCCGTGATGTATATAAAGAGATCACGCCAGGAATACTCGAATTTAAAGGAGAGATATACCAGTATGTAGGTGATGAAGTAGTGATAAGTTGGGCGACCAAGACGGGTTTCAATGATGCCAATTGTGTCAACTGCTTTTTTGAAGTACGGCGATTGCTGAGTGCGAGCGGGGAGTACTTTCAGGATCTATATGGAGTCAAGCCTGAGTTCAAAGCAGGGATGCATTATGGTCACGTAATGGCAGGAGAAGTAGGAGTCGTAAAGAGGGATATTGCTTTCTCAGGAGACGTACTTAATACCACATCCAGAATACAAGATCAATGCAACAAGCTTGGTGTGGATATTTTGTTATCCAAGCATCTGGTAGAAAGGCTCAATAAATATGAACTGCATTTTTCTCCACGAGAGATCGGGAATATTGATCTAAGAGGGAAGCAAGAGAAAGTTGCGCTTTTCACTATTTGATATGAAGCAGGAAACTTTGAAAATAATACTCATATCCGTTGGAACCAGAGGAGATATGGAACCCTTTCTAGCTCTTGCCGAATATTTGAAGCGCAGAGGTCATGAGGTGGTTGTTGCCTTTCCCGAGCAATTCCGAGGACTAGCAGAGGACTCTGCGACTAACTTTTACAGTCTTGGTTCAGAGTTTATGGAATTGATGGAAGGAGAAGATGGCAAAATGATAATGGGAGGGAAGGCCACCATCTTTCAGAAATTTTTGGCGCTTATTCGTCTTTACAAAAGAGGAGTGAAGGTTAATAGCGATATGGTTTTACGGCAAAAAGAATTACTGGATCAAGAAGAGCCAGATCGTGTTATTTTCCATGCGAAATCTTCCTACCCACTCATCTGGGAGATTTTGAATCCAGGAAAAACGATTATGGTGAGCCCGATACCATGTGTAATTCATCCGGTCAAAACTTATCCTCATGTAGGTTTTAACCTGAATTTGGGGAGTACAATAAACCGGCTTACCTACAAATTAGCGAATTACGGCTTACTTCAAAACGTGATGAGTTCGACGAAAGAAATACGTAAGGTGATTGGGGTAAATAGGAAACAACTAAGCAAGTCCTTGCTGGAGATAAAGATGGTTTATGCCGTATCCTCGTTATTGTTTCAAAGACAGGTGAACTGGCCAGCTAATGTTAAGCTTTTAGGATATCATGAAAGAGACAAAAAAGCCAATTGGGAGGCAGATCCACTATTATCACCATTCATAGAAAAATACCCGAAAGTTCTTTTTGTCACTTTTGGAAGCATGAGCAATCCTGATCCATCCAGCAAGACCAGGGTTTTACTGGATATTTTAGAAAAACATGAGATTCCCTGTATTGTGAACACTGCTGCCAGTGGCTTGGAAAGACCAGATGAATATGCTTGTGATCACATTCATTTTGTAGAACAGATTCCTTATGATTGGATTTTTCCAAAGGTACATGCCGTGATTCACCATGGAGGATCAGGCACTACACATATGGCTTTAAAGTATGGTTGTCCATCTTTGATCATTCCTCACATTATAGATCAATTCTTTTGGAATAGAATAGTAAATGATCTGGGAGTGGGGCCGAAAGGAATGTCAATTACAAAGATCAATTCGCAAAACCTTGAACCTCTTATTTTAGATGTTTTTCAAAATGAAAAGTACAAAAAGCGAGCCTTGGAACTTGCCAGTCAAATGAAAGAGGAGGATCATAGGGAAGAGCTTTTTGACTTTATTGAATCCTAGTATTGTACTTCTTTATCATATTTATCGGAACCTGGATCAAGCGGAATTTCTGTGTGGCGATTGCATTTCTTCTTTTGAAGCCACAATTATTCTATTCATTTGATCTGCATATTTTGATGAATCTAGCTAAGTACGTCATGCTCACGTAGGTGCAATGTCGTTAAGTTAAGAATAGTATTGTCTCCACGACCCTGTCATCCAGACGCAGGAAGGATCTCACTTGATCGATCAGAATGCCGTTCGAGTAAGATTTTTCTTAAAGTCGAAAATGACGAGACTCCCGCGACCGTCATCACGAGTGTAACGAAGTGATCTTACGCAAAGAAGATTCTACATGGAGAAGAATATGAGATAAGATTGTTTTGTAGCTCATACGATTTAAGGAATGAGCTCAATGGCAGCAATTACATATTCAATATCATGTGCAAAGCGTCGTATTCCATCGCAGAAAGATTGCTTCGCTTTTAGGCTTGCAGCCTCCAAGCTCGCAATGACAACTTGTATAGTCAAAGGCTTAACTTAGGCCACTCTCGATCG
>JAGDZQ010000018.1:0-97760 GCA_049115715.1 Cyclobacteriaceae bacterium | reverse complement strand
CATATTAATCGGGTTCAGGTTACTAAGTATCCTGCGTAGGTGAGTGCGCTGAAAAATATCAAAAAAGCACCCAAAACGACATTTTCACTTTGACCCTGGTTCAATTCTGAAGAGAAGACAATTGCCACTCCCAAATAGGTAATGAAGATCGCAATGGCTTGATTTCGGGTGATTTTCTTCTTTAAGAAAATAAAAGAAAGAATAAAGACCAGTGTTGGGTAAACGAACAGAATCAATCGCTCTAGGCTTGCCTTAATGTACGAAAGCCCTAGAAAATCAAAATAACTCGCCAGATAGTATCCTATAAAGCCAAACGCAAAAAGCGAAGCAAAGTCTTTTCTACTTAGGTTTTTATCAAGAATTGGTTTTTGAAGTGATACTACAACTAAATAAAACGGAAGCGAAAACAGCATCCTTAGCAATAGCAGCGATACAGAATCAACACCATATTGGTAGGCCAACTTGACCATCACAGCTTTGCTGGAAAAAAAGAGAACCCCTAGGATTCCCAGTAGTACGGCAAAGCCCTTACTCTGAAATACTGGTTTCAGCGGTTTCTGTTTTTACTTGTTTTTCGGAAATTTCCTTATCCGCAAAATATCTCTTTTGGAAAATCAGGATAAAAGTGATTCCGAGAAAAATAGACGAGTCAGCGACATTGAACACTGGCCAGAGAGCCATGTAGTCTCCTCCAATAATTGGAACACCATCTGCAATACGCCCTTCCCATATGTCGATGTAAAACATATCTATAACCTGACCATAAAACCATGGAGTAGGAGCGTCAAATGCTGCATTGTCTAGCAATACGCCGTAGAAAATACTATCTACCAAATTGCCAATTGCTCCTCCTAATATCATCGCTATGCAGATAAGAAGTCCTTTTGGGGATCCTTTTTTGTAAAGTAGAAATAGGTAATAACCAATGGCCACCATCGCCACTAGTCTGAATAGCGTCAAAACCATTTTGCTATTGTCAAATGGCATTTCCATTCCAAAGGCCATTCCCGGGTTGGTGAGGTAATGAAGCTTGAACCAATCACCGAAAATCTTAATCTGACCACCAGTCCCCTTTACCATGTTGAAGTGCACGACCATTTTCACGATCTGATCAATGGCGATTACGAATATGCTGATCAAGTAAAAAATGATAAGTTTTGGCCTTTTACTTTCCATATTTATATTTTCGGACACAACTACTTCTATTCTTAATTAAACTAAAATTTATCTCACTTACTAACTGCGATATTCACCGTTAGTTCGATTCCATCGATATCAATTACATTTCCATCAGATATTTTTTCATCAAACACGATATTCAACGCTTGGGTTTCTTTTTGGATGTATTCTGAAAACTGGCCGATTGCATCTTTCATCAAATCGTCTGAAGCAAAATACTGAACACTGATTTTATCCTGGACTTCCATTCCCAGATCCTTTCTCAAATTTTGAAGTCTATTGACTACATCTCTGCTCAGGCCTTCTTTTTTCAAGTCATCATCCATTGTGATGTCAAGGGCTACCGTAAGTCCATCTTCACTTGCGACAAGCCATCCTGGGATATCTTCTGAAGATATTTCTACATCTTCCAGTGTCAGGGTCACGGATTCTCCTTCCAAATCAAGGTTGAATGTTCCTTCTTTTTCAAATTGCTTGATTTGATCTTGATCCAAAGCATTAATCAAAGGAGTGACCAATTTCATCTTGGGGCCAAAGTGCTGACCCAATTTTCTGAAATTAGGTTTAACCTTCTTTACCAAAATACCTGATTCATCATCTATATATTCAACTGCTTTTACGTTGATTTCGGATGCTATTAGTTGTTCTACACTTTGGATGCTATCCTTATCTGATTTGTTCAATATTGGCACCAGGATCTTATGAAGTGGCTGACGCACTTTTATTTTCTCCTTTTTCCTCAATGAATGAACAAGCGAGGAGATAGACTGAGCCATATGCATACTCTTGCTCAAATCTTCATCAATCAATTCTTCTTTTGATTCTGAAAACAGAGTAAGGTGAACTGATTTATTATCATTCCCAGTTAGGTTCTTATATAACCACTCTGAATAAAACGGAGCAATTGGGCTCATTAGCTTAGAAACTTCCAGTAAACATTCATGTAAAGTTTCATAAGCGGCCTGCTTATCAGCGTTGAGCTTGCTCATCCAGAACCGTTTCCTTGATAAGCGCACATACCAGTTAGAAAGCTGGTTATTCACAAAATCCTGAATGGCTCTTGCTGCTTGAGTAGGTTCATAGTTTTCGTAAAACGAATCTACTTCCTTGATCAATACCTGCAGTTCTGAAATAATCCATCGGTCAAACCTTGGTCTTTCCTTTACAGGAATGCCTTTAGCTGAATCGATCTGGAAACTATCAAGATTTGTATAAAGCGAGAAAAAGGAATAGGTATTGGTCAATGTACCAAAGAATTTTCTTTGAACCTCAACCACACCATCCAGGTCAAATTTCAGATTGTCCCACGGATTGGCATTGGATATCATGTACCAGCGTGTGGCATCAGGCCCATACTTATCCAGCGTTTCAAACGGATTGACAGCATTGCCTAATCGCTTGGACATTTTGTTACCCGCCTTATCTAAAACAAGCCCATTGGCAATCACATTTTTGAAAGCCACTTTGTCAAAAAGCAAAGTAGAAATGGCATGCAAAGTAAAAAACCATCCTCTTGTCTGATCCACTCCCTCTGCTATGAAGTCGGCTGGGAAGTTTTCTGCGAAAGTCTCGTTGTTTTCAAATGGATAATGCCACTGCGCATATGGCATGGCTCCTGAATCGAACCAGACATCAATCAGGTCTGGTTCTCTATACATTGGCTGGCCTGACTCACTAACCAAAACAATATCATCTACATATGGTCTGTGCAGGTCAAAGTCATCACCGATTTGTTCCGTCATATGACCTGCCGAGATGGATTTTGCAACCTCCTCTTTCAGTTCAGCGATACTGCCGATGCAAATCTCTTCTTTTCGATCTTTAGTTACCCAGATAGGTAATGGAGTTCCCCAAAAACGTGATCTGCTCAGGTTCCAATCGACCAGATTTTCTAACCAATTGCCAAACCTTCCAGATCCTGTCGAAGCGGGTTTCCAGTTGATCGTTTTGTTCAAATCAACTAATCGATCCTTCAATGAAGTGGTTTTGATAAACCATGAGTCCAACGGATAGTATAATACAGGCTTGTCCGTTCTCCAGCAATGAGGATAGCTGTGCTCGTATTTTTCTACTTTGAAAGCTTTGTTTTGTTCCTTGAGTTGAATCGCGATAAGCACATCCGTAGGTTTGAAATCAGAGCTGCTTCTCTCTCCCTCTTCGAAATATTCTTCTTTTACGAATCGGCTGGCATAATCCGTTACTTCTTTAACGAAGCGTCCTTGCTTATCAACCAAAGGCACATCATAACCCAGTTCATCTTTTACGGTAATTGGAGGAATATCTGCTTTGTCTGCTACACGCTTATCATCCGCCCCGAAAGTGGGTGCGATGTGTACGATCCCTGTTCCGTCTTCTGTACTTACAAAATCTCCTGCAATCACTCTAAAGGCTGAACCTTCTGGCTGAACGTAAGGCATCAGCTGCTCATACTGTAGACCGACTAGTTCTGATCCCTTGAATTCCTTCACTAGAGACCAAGGAATCAACTTATCTCCTCCTTTGTAATCTTCGAAAGTAGCTGCTGCCGCCTTCTCTGTAAAATATTTGCCAACCAGATCTTTCGCCAAAATCACATTGATTGGCTGAAAAGTGTACTGGTTAAAAGTTTTAACCAATACATATGTAATGCCTTCACCTACGGCAAGTGCACTATTCGAAGGAAGTGTCCATGGAGTAGTCGTCCATGCCAAAATATGTATTGGCTCGGAAACTCCAATTTGCGAAGCGTCTTGCACTGCAAACTGAGCTACGACCGTGGTATCCTTTACATCCTTATAAGTGCCTGGCTGATTAAGTTCGTGGGAGCTAAGTCCTGTTCCTGCGGCTGGAGAGTATGGCTGAATGGTATAGCCTTTATAGATCAGTCCTTTGTCATAGAGCTTCTTCAGCAGGTGCCAAAGCGTCTCCATGTATTTCCTGTCGAAGGTGATATAGGGATCATCCAAATCGACCCAGTAGCCCATTTTCTGAGTAAGTAAATCCCACTCGTCTTTGAACTTCATTACCGCTTCGCGGCATTTCTGATTGTACTCCGCAACGGAAATAGATTTTCCTATGTCGTCTTTTTTGATTCCCAGCTCCTTTTCTACCTGTAGCTCTACTGGCAGTCCATGGGTGTCCCAGCCTCCTTTTCTTTTGACCTGAAATCCTTTTTGAGTCTTGTATCGGCAGAAAATATCTTTTACCGCACGAGCCATCACATGGTGAATGCCCGGAGTACCATTGGCAGATGGTGGCCCTTCGTAGAAAGTGAATGATGGAGATCCCTCTCTTTCGCTTATCGACTTCTCAAAGACTTCATTGTCTTCCCAAAACTTGAGTATCTGCTCTGCTATTTCAGGATAACTAACCTGTTTGTATTCTGGATATTTCACCTCTATTTGAATGCTTAATTTTAATAATCTTACTTTTCTTCGTCGGGTTCCTTAAACTCAGGAAACTCTTCAATGAGTGGGTGCTCTTTCTTATTGACCTTGCCTGTATCAAACTGCATGAGTAATGCCGGTAGAACGATAAGGTTCGTAAGCATGGCTAGCAACAATGTGATTGAAGTAAGCTTCCCAAGCGCTATAGTGCCACCAAACTCTGATGCAGTAAAAATCACAAACCCGAAAAATAGAATAATCGAGGTATAGATCATACTTGAACCTGTTTCCTTCAGGCTCCTACTCACTGCTATCGGGACGAAGTAATTATGCTGAATAAGTTCTTGCCTGTACTTGGCCAGAAAATGAATGGAGTCATCCACTGATATTCCAAATGCAATACTGAAAATAAGAGCTGTACTTGGCTTAAGCGGAATTCCGAAATAGCCCATGATCCCTGCTGTAACAAGAAGCGGAATAATGTTAGGAATCAATGAAATGATGATCATTCGAACGCTTCTAAAAAGAATCGCCATGATAATCGCGATAATAATGAAAGCGAAAATCATTGATGTGATGAGATTATCGATCAAAAACTTATTTCCCTTGATAAAAAGTGGAACTGTTCCCGTGATACGAACATCCATATCTGTTTCCCCGAATATCTGTTCAATCTTAGGAGTGATAATGTCTGTGACCAATGAATCCATCTTGACCGATCCTATATCTGGCATTTTTAGCGATATTCTAATCAGCTGGCCTGTGGAATCAACGAACGATTTGGCTATCCCATCCTGATCACTTTCTTCTTTGAGGTAACTCAATATAAATCCACTTTCCCTACTTGTAGGCAAAGAGTAGAAGGCGGGCTTTTGATTGTAGAATGCTTGCTTTGCAGCTTTGATAAAACTAACCACTGAAACAGGTTGCGAGATAAAGTCCATGGAATCGAGAAACATCTCAAACTCGTTGATCTTACGAAGATTGCTCAATCTCTGTACTCCCTTTTTCTTTCCGGTATCGACGATCACTTCTAGTGGCATAACACCACTGAAGTTTTCTTCGAAAAATTCTAACTCGTGCTTGAGCGGGCTATCCTCCGGAAGGTCATCGACCATGTACGAGTTGGACTTGATTTGCAAGAGGCCATAAAAAGAGGCCACTACCAGAATTGAGGTTAGAACAAAAACCAACTTTCTATGCTTGCGAACTGTGACATCTAAGAACTTAAGTACAATATCAAGTGCTTTAAACTCTAAATGCTTGAGGTGTCGCTGACTTGGCGGCTCAAACAGAGAAAAGACCGATGGGATCAAGATTGTGCTCACCACAAATGTGCACATGATGTTGAGGCCGGCAACAATTCCAAATTCTTTTAGGATAGGAATCTCAGTGAAAATGAGTACAAAGAATCCTACTGCTGTCGTAAAATTAGTTATGAATGTAACTACCCCAATATTTTGAATAATCTTACCTAGTGCCTTCCTTTGATCGCCATGAGTGGAGTACTCATGATGATATTTGTTGAGCATGTAGACGCTATTGGGGATTCCTATTACGACAATGATGGATGGAATCAGGCCAGTAAGCAAAGTGATTTTGTATTGGAGCAATGCAAGCGAGCCCATTACCCAGACTACAATCACTCCAATAATTACCAATGGGAAGAATACTGCTTTGACTGATCTGAAAAAGAAGAATAGTATGAGTCCAGTGACGACTACTGAGAAAATCAAGAATTTATTTAGCTCTTGCTTGATTTTTTGTGTGTTTACCGCCCTTACATATGGTAATCCTGCGTAGTGTGTCTTAATACCCGTAACTTCCTCAAACTGATCGCCTGCACGGACTATATCATCAATCATGGTAAAGCGATCTTCTGAGTTGAGTTTTTCTCGATCTACTGTTACCAAAATGAGTGTAGCTCCGTTTTCCGCATTGACAAGTTGCCCGGAGTAAAATTTCAAATCATTAGCAACACTTAGTAGACTATCAAGCTTGTCTTGATCGCTTGGAATTTCTGGAAATACAGGGGTTAACTCGAAACGTTTCTTACCAGTGTTCTTTCGAAGCATCTGAAGGTTGGGGAGACCGAGCACCGCTTTTACTCCATCTATTCGTGCCAGCTCATCCGTAAGGAATCGCATTCTTCGAAAGTTTTCATGCTGATAAACCGAACTGTCCTTGACGCCAACAGCCATGATGTTGCCATCTTCACCAAATATTTCCTTGAACTCTTTGAAATATTGCTGATCGGGATCGTTTTCGGGTACGATATTTACCATATCGTAGGACCACTGAATATCCTGAGATTTGTATCCCATGAATATGGTGATGATACCCAAAATCACCATTAAGGTGATCCTAAACTTAAGAATAATATTTGCTACTTGACTCCACATATGAAAAACGGTGGCAAAGGTAACTATTTTCTTATGTTACGCTGGCAATTAAGTCTTTGATATTAAGGGTGTTCAGCTACAGGATTTAACTGGCCAGAACTAATAAATAATATCAGAGAACCAGACTGATAATCAGGAATGAAAACTGAGTCAGAATCAATCGAACTAATGGCAGGTTTTTCGTTGACGACTTAAGCCTGTTTAGAGATGTTTGGAGGAATGTCTATCGAACAATCAATCTTTGTTCGCTTGCCCGACCTTCACCTGCATATCTAACCATATAAATTCCTTTCGGAAGCGAACCAATATTTAATCGCTCGACGCGTAATTCACTATTTAGTTTATGCAGAAAAACCTCACGTCCAAATAAATCAATAATTGAAATCGTACCTTCACCTGACTCTGTACGCGCTATTTTGAGCGATTCATTCTTGACCGGATTAGGAGAAATGCTAAATTCTGATCCATTGTAGAAGGCGAAAGAGATAGGAGAGTATGTAAAAGAGCCATCATAGTCCGTTTGCTTAAGTCGGTAGTAATTTGATCCAAGCTTAGGGTTTGCATCAAAAAATGAATAATCAAGCTTCACAGAACTATTCCCTGCTCCTTCCACTGCACCAATGGTAACGAATGATTCTCCAGAAGCAGACCTCTCAATATCGAAGTGGTCATTATTTATTTCTGTTTCTGTTGACCATATCAGGTTTATCCCTTCTGCGGCTTCAGTAGCAACAAATGATGATAGTATGATCGGAAGTGGGCTAGCTCCCTGATCAAAAGTGCTAAGTGTATAAAAGCCATCATTTGATATGGATACATCAGAAAACAAAACCTGATCTTCTGAGATGCTACTTCCTGAAGCTACCACCGACCAGTTTTCCGCTGCGGTGCTGCGATAAATCAATTGATAGTTTCCTTCATGTCCATTGGGATATCCGAGTTCAAGTTCAGAAATGTCAAAAGTGAAGTTGAGATTCACAGAAGCTGTAGCCCCCCCATTAGTTACATCTATATACCAGTCTCTTTCCGACCGTGCTTCTGCAACGCCTGACATTGCAGCATCATCGGTATTGACTGAATTTGAAGTCGTCGAATGTCCAAATAACACATAATCTCCATCTTCAAAACCGCTCGAATGTGTTACAATCATACCAGCAGAATTCGCTGAAGCATGTTGGCCGTCTGATTCTTGTCCTATCCCCGCAATATTCAAATCATAGTCGCCATTCCCTGGATTATCTCCAAGATATAGTTGAATGCCACTAGCGATTGATATTGCATATTTCCCGCTCAAATAGTTGAAGAGGATATTGCGCTGAGCATTGTTGAGCTCAAAATCAAATAGGATTACTTCTGCAATGCTTCCATCCAAGTAGCTACTGGTACCTGTAGCCCATCTTCCAATGGAAAAATCAGTGTTGGTAGAAACAGATCCCGTAAAATCATCAACGGTCTGAGATAGTCCATTGAGGATAAATTCATGATAGGCAGAGACAGACCCTAATGTTGTCATATAAATATCCCAGGACTGTCCGGAAATCGTTGGCCCAAATCTGGGTGGGTCTGTACCATACCAGCTATAATAAGCGTCTGGATAGTCCGTACCTCCCGGACTTGGTTGCTCATCTAACCTTCTTCGACTAATGCTAAAGGTACTGTTGGCACTTGTTTGAGAGCCGAAACTCACCAGATAGTCGTTATCATCATCGTCTTGATTGATACTTTCAAAATACCCAACAACAATGACTGACAGAGGAGCCGAAACGCCTGATGAAAGTGTACCATCCAGGTAATCTCCAGAACTATTGTTAGACGCCTCATCGAACCTCACGGCATTCTGGTTATTGATAGCTGACACACTCGTCTGAAGTAGTGGAATTCTAGAGAGTACAGATTGAGCTGGAGAATGACCATAGCCTGACTCATCACCCCAACTCACAACAAACTCATCCTGAATCCCATTAAATCGTGTGGCGTCCAACCATAGAAGAAGGTCGGAATTTCCATCAGTACTTTCGATTCCACCCGGACCATTGTTGGCAAAAGAGGCAGTGAAATTATTCCCAAGAATACTTGCAGCATTGTTGACACTGGCTACAGTGTAAAAGCCATCCTGACTTACATCAGGAGAAATAAAACTGATCACATCTCCCGAAGCGGCAGATGCTGTCGCGATAATCGTCCAATTTCCTGATTCTGAACTTCGGTAAATCAATCGGTAATCCGACGCAGAGCCTAATGACGTGTGGCCAAGACCTCCGTCGTTAACATCAAATGAAAGACTCACATTCATGCTTCCATTCGCATCCGTGTTGTCTAAGTACCAATATCGCTCCCACCTTGATTCAATCAAATTGGATGCTTCACCAATATCCGTGGTAATTGAACTATTGTTTTCAAATCTGTGACCCAAAAGCAAATAGTCCCCTGTTTCCACTCCAGAATTGGATGTAATAGTCAATCCTGCTGAGTTGGCTGTTTGCTTAGAACCATTGGCCTCCGCTCCGATTCCTGCTATATCTAAATCATGATCTCCGTTCCCATTGGTATCACCAGCGTACAGATCGCCTCCTATTGCAATGTCATATTTTGCGCTTAGATAGTTTTCCATGATATTGACCTGAGCTGTATTTAATTCCTCATCAAACATGATAAACTCAGCAATGTATCCTTCGAGGTAGTTGTTTGTCCCTCCAGAAAATTGAGCAAAATTTCCAAGGGTTATGTCGCTGTTTACGTTATTAAGTCCAGGACTTTGATAGTCACTCTCTAAGGTTTGATCTGTACCATTTAAAGCCAGGTTGTGAAAGGTAGAAGTTGTTGAGAAGGATTGAGTACTTATGTACCATTGAGAACTGAGGCTAGGCCCATGATGTGTGGAATCTCCATCCCAGCTGTAATATTTATCTTCATCGCCTGTGTCGTTTCCTCTCCTTCTGGTCAAACTGAGCTGGCGCCCCGCACTATTGTTGGTACCAATACTATAGATGTAATCATTGTCATCAGATCCTTGATTGGCTTTATCAATAAAGAAGACTGAAAATATGGTGACGGGTGCGCCTGTAAGTGTATGCGTACCATTTAGTTCTTCATTATTTCCATTGAACCTTACAGCTGGATGCCCATTCTTGAAATTGGCAATGTAATTGGGTTGCCCGTTCTGTATCAGGTCAGAGCCATGACCCGATAGGTCTTCCCAAGTGGTGATGTTGTTACTGTCGTAAACACCTGTGATTTGACTAGCGTCCAACCATAGGATCATGGATGAATTTCCATTGGTGCTACCAATGGAAGCTGGACCTGTTTGGGCGACTCCTGCAACTGCGATAAGTACAGACAACAGTGTCGTTAAAACCTTAGTATTCATATGGCGGAATTGCTGGTTATAAGCTTCTAAACCTTACAATATAGAACCGCTGAGAATAGTTAGGATGAGTTACCGTTTTGAAAAAAAATGAGCTGAAGTATTACTTTGTCGAGATGCCCAATATGGCTGATGAATTGAAAACCGTTTAGTGGGACATCCAGTCCCTAAAAGCGGCAGATTTTGTCCGACTGATTTTAAATGTCTCCATTGGGTCGCAAGTGGAGATCTCAAGTCCACCATCTGACTGTTGCCGCACTTCATTCACATGATTGATGTTGATGATGCACTTTCTGTTTACTCTAAAAAAAAGATTTGGGTCCAATTCCTTTTCTACTTGATTAAGTGAGCCATCGACAAAGTATCTTTTGGTTTCAATCGTGTAGAGGTGCGTAGTTCCAAGATGGGATTTGAACAATGCAATCTTGTCGGATTCTATAAAGTGGAGTTGGTCTTTTATTTTAGTTAAAAATCGCTTCTTATAATTTTTCTTATCCTGATTCGATAAAATAATGGATTTCAACTCGGATAGATTGCCGACTGCTTTATTGGTGAGTTTTTTGAATTTACTGATTGCCTTTGATAACTGCCACGGATCCACGGGCTTTAGAATAAAACTTATGGAGTATTCCTGAAATGCTTTGATGGCATAATGTCCATGGTTTGTTATGAATATGATGGGGGTTTTAAAGGAACGGTTTTCAAAAAAATCAAAAACAGTCCCATCCCTCAATTCAATATCGCAAAATGCCAGATCAACATCGACTTCTTCTGAGTACCATTCCTCAAGTTCTGAGATACTTCCCAGACATGCTTTAACATCGATATTTGAATCGACTTCTTTGAGCAGGCTTCTCAAGTTTTCGGCCGACCTTGGCTCATCTTCAACAATGATTACATTCATCTTTCTTGGTCAAGATTCTACTAATAGCGCAGCGATGTACTCTGATTCCTCACGAAAATAAAGTTTTCTTAGCTGATAGATTGTCTCAATAAGCCATCTTCAACAAGGGAAGCTTCACCTGATAGCTCTCTGACTCTTGCTCTACGAGGATTTCTGTGTTGGTAAGCAGCTTGTATCGATCGTTGAGAAGCGAAATCCCTTTGCCTGTGGATATAACCTCTCCTTGCTTTTCGTTTGTGTTATTCCGGACGGTAATCGATTTTTCATCCGAGACAACAGAAATTTTCAGAGGGGAATCAACTGAAAAGGAATTATGCTTAATGGCATTTTCAATCAATAGCTGAAGACTCATCGGCACTACTGCTATTTGATCTGCCCCTTCAATTTCCACTTCTAATCTTACCATATGTTCAAATCGATCATCGAGTAATTTTCGATATTCGTTCACCAGCTTCAATTCATCCTCGAGCAAAATCAAATCCTCCTCAAAACAGTCTAATGTGTACTGGTAAATCTTCGAAAGTGAAAATACGGTCTCTTCGGCTTTCTCTTTATCCTCCTTGATTAAGCTACTAATGAGATTGAGCGAGTTGTATAAAAAGTGTGGGCTCAACTGATTTTTGATAATGTCAATTTGAGATTTTAAAACAAATTTTGACTTTCGTGCATTGAGATATCTCAGATGCACGATCGTGGCAACCAGCAACAAAAGCACCACTGCGGTTACGAAGTAAAACCAGATAGTTCTTCTTTGATATACCTCCTCCTGACGCGCGAGCTCATTCTTTTGCGAGGCAATCACCTTTTCTTTCTTATTCAATTCCATAAGTGTAGCAAGTTCATCTGTGCGCAAATTCACTTGAATGGACTTGAGGGAATCAGAGATTTCGGCGTTTCTTTTATAGTGGTAGTAGGCGTTTTGATAGTCTCCTTTTTTTTCTAAGACCATAGAAAAGACATCATGAGCCATCGCGACATTGGTGACACTTCCTATTTCTTTTGCCAAATCCAGATTTGCATTCAAAACTTGTGATGCTAGTCTCAAGTCTCCAGCTATAAATAAACCACGAGCCATGTGATTTGTATAGTGAGCCTCACCCTTTGTATCTCCGACCAGTTTAGATACTTCAACCGCTTTTTTAAAAAAATTCAACGCGGATTCTGTCTTATTTCGCTCAAGATGATTCACCCCTAATTCATTGTAACAGTGCGCCAGCTGGACACTGTCTTTTGCATCAAGGAAAAGCGGAAGTGCTTTTTCAAGATTTTGCATGGAGACATCAAAATCACCTAAATCCTTAGACACTATTCCCAGGTTTAAATACAGTCGACCAAAGTCTTGCTTCGATTTTGAGTCCACTGCAGTGTTGAGTGATTTTGTAAAATAGGTCTTGGCCACCTCTGGTCGATCCATCTCTACATACAAGCTTCCTATATTGTTAAAGACTGTCGCCATCCCCTCCTCAAGTCCGATTTTCTCAAAGTACACAGCCGCTGATTGATAGCTTTGAATGGCCAACTGAAACTTGCCTTGATTCTTATAGAAAACACCAATGTTGTTCTTGGTATAGGCACATTCTTTCCAGTTTTCTACCGCGAGATAATAGTCAAAAGCTGCACTCTGTAGGAAAATCGCCGTATCTATATTTCCTTCATAGTACATGATCACTCCTAAATTTTTTAAAGGTTTGAGCAAAAGAGAGGTGTCGGGCCCTTGTCGAAACAAGGCTATTGACCTCTTGAAGTAGGGTTTAGATTTTGCTAACTGGCCTGTTGCAGAATACAGATTCCCCTTGAGAAGTTGATAGTATGCGCTATCCTGAACTTTCTTGTTTTTGATCTCACCAAAACCTCTTTCTAAAAAGAAATCAGCCGAATCCGGATAAGAATGTAGGTACTCATCGAAAAGGGCACGATGTATCGTAAAGCGATTTGTATTTTTAGCAGTGATAAGTTCCTCCTTTAAACTATCAATTTTGGATTGAGCAGATACGGAGACTGCAATTGAAGTAAGGAGACAGAGTAGGAGGGTGCGAACAAAAATCATCGGAATAAAGTTAATGCCAACTTTAAAGTTGAATTAAAACAATTTGACTTTCTTGGTCATTTAAATGAAATGCTGGATTCTGGTCAGGAAATGTCGGAATCGGGTTATGAACCGTCAATGAGCGCAAATCACCATTTCGAAACAATCCTCGTTTATCGTGGCAGTGACATTTCGATGAGAGTTTGGAAATCAAGGCTATTCATTAAAAATTGGGGTTGCTCAAATCAGAACATATTAGAATGGTTTTGCTACTAATGGGTGATTTGCCGAATGGCTTTAACAAGGCTATCTATTTCCGCCATTGAATTATAGATGCCGCACGATATCCGAATGGCGTTCAAATCGTTTTCATAGATTCCTCGAACGCGTATTTTATACTTTGTTGCAAGAATTTTCTTTAATTCCATGTAAGGCAAATCAGGAATTTTAAAAGTAACAATCGAACCAGAGAAAACTTCTTTAATAGGCGTGAGTAATTCTACATTGCTATTGCTTTGTAATTCCAATTTTAGTCTTTGTGCCAAATCTCTTCCCCGCTTTTCTATTTTCTTTATCCCGATACTCTGAGCAAAGTCAAAAGCTGTTCCCAAGGCTGATATATGAGCGGCATTTCGAGTACCATACTCCATCATCTCGGCCTTTTTATTGTATTCAAAATGCTTGGTTTTGAGATTGAACTCTGTCAATGAATATGCACCTGTAAAAATGGGAGTCAGTTGGCTGAGCATGTCACGATTTATATATAACGCACCAGAACCATTAGGCCCATATAGCCACTTATGCCCAGAGAATGCATAAATATCCGGATTCAAATCATTCAGATCAATATCTATCATCCCAACTGCCTGCGCCCCATCCACACAGCTCAAAATATTTCTTTGGCGACAGTATGCTATAATTTCTTTGGCAGGCATTTTTAACCCTGTTGTACAGGTCAAATGAGAAAAACACACAGCTTTGGTTTTCTTCGTTATGCTCCTCTTGAGCATTTCAAAATTATTTTCTCCCGTAAGGTCTAAATCCAAAAGCTTTACCTCAACACCCTTTTTTTCCTTCAATGTGATCCAAGGGGCAGCTCCACCTATATGTTCATGTGTTGTAATAATTATTTCGTCACCCTGATTTAAGGGTAAACAACTTGCGGCAAGATTGATCCCTTCTGTCGTATTTCTAGTAATTGCAATAAGATCCTTTTCAACATTTAAGAATTTTGCAATCTTCAATCGGGTTTCTTCAATTAAGCGATGTTTAGTATCTCCAATGGTCTCTTGTTCAATGGTTCTTTTATGCATTTCATTGACAACATCCTTGGGAGAAGCTCCAATACTGGCTGTATTGAAATAGATTCGGTCTTGAGTCAGAAAAAATTTTCTCCTTACATCTTCCCAGTAATTTTCGCTATTATCATTATTTGTTAATGGGTAATTCTTATCGTCCAATTGAGGACTGGAAGCCCAAGGGATAAAACCTAAGATCGGGCTTGCGAAAAGTGCTCTATTTATAAAATTTCTTCGATTAAGTTTTCCCAAGAGATGATTTCTTTTTAATTCGTTTAATGTCAATGTAGCATAAACATAAGAGTTAGTAAAAGCTAACCTTACATCTGCCAAAAGCCTTGACTATATACTTTGATAGCTACTCAAATTTATGAATTGCTAGGGACACAGTATTTCTGACTTCTTTGGGATTTGAGAGAAGCGTTTATTAATGAGATTACTCAGGTAGCACTTTTGTCCCATCAAAACCCGTTACAATTCCTAATTCTTTCTTTTGGGACTAATTAGGCAAAGACATTCCAAAAACTGTCTTATAAAGCTTGATTGCATGCCCATCGGTAAGACTGGAGATAAAATCCATATTGGCCATTAGCATATCGTATACCGACTGATCTTTCCTGGTGATTTTTAATGTATGATTTTCGGGAAGGAGTCTAAGCAAGCTTGCTTGCTTTGGTGTAAACTTCTCTTGATCGAAACATTTGTTATATGAAGCAATTGAGAATGCTTCCATAAGTCTTCCTATGATCTCAAAACCGCCTGTTTCTCGTTCTAAAACTTGTTTCGATCGATAGATTTTCTTTACAGATAGGCTCGAAATTTTGCCTAATATTTCTGAGGATGGAATTAGGTCTGTGAGTGCCTGATCAAATTCGCCTTGCAGCATGAGATCCTCGTTCTCCAGAAAAACCGTAGCACTTTCTCTAATCAGCTGGCCAATGGCCATCGCTCGCAAAAGACCCAATTTCTCGTTTTGACCCTGGATTTTCTCCAATTTATCTTCCTTGTAAGAATCGCCTATAATCGAAGCTAGCAATTGTTTTGTGGTTTCGAAATCTACCAAACCCAATCGCGTACCATCTTCCAGATCTATGATCCCGTAGCAAATGTCATCAGCCGCCTCAACCAAAAAGGCTAATGGATGACGATTCCATGCTTCATCGCCAATTGTCTTTAATTTCATGGCACTGGCCATACTTTGAAAGTATGCTAACTCACTTCTGTAGACGCCATATTTTTTTTGGCTCTTTCTCGTCTTGTCTTTGGGAGCAAATGAGGTTTTAGGATATTTTGTAAACGCCCCCAAGCATGCAAATGTCAAGCGCAAACCACCAATAGCCTCATCGTTTAAGATTCTAAACCCTTGCGCATTCCCTTCGAAGGAGATCAAGTCTTGCCATTCCTGCTTAGAAACTTTTTCCTCGAATGACTTTCCCTTTTCATTGTCTAGAAAGAAAGAGGAAATCGCCTCTTCACCCGAGTGTCCGAATGGCGGATTTCCCAAATCGTGGGCTAAACTTGCCGCCGCGACGATTCCACCAAAATCATGAAAAGTGTATCCTGCGGTCTGCAATTCATCGTATTTTTTGATTAGAGCCTCTCCTACAATTTTACCAAGAGATCGCCCTACGCTTGATACTTCCAGACTATGAGTCAGTCTCGTGTGTACAAAATCATCTTCAGGCAATGGAAAAACCTGAGTCTTATCCTGTAGTTTTCTGAATGGGTGCGAAAAAATTAGCCTGTCATAATCCTGCTCAAACCTACTGCGGGTTTCTTGTGTGAGTTCGATTTCCGTTTTGTCACCAAAGCGGCGAGGAGATAGGAGGTTTTTCCAGTTCATATTTTGGTGGTGGCCAATTGTTTGGCAAAATAAGTTAAAATGAGAAACCTAAAACAGCCAATCCCATATTTCGTATGAGTGATGAAACCTTTTATCTCTTAAAGCTGAAACTATAAAAAAACCAAAACATGACTTCACACGAAATTGACTACACCATCTATGGGGACGATATGCAAGTCGTCACAGTAGAACTCGATCCAAACGAAACCGTGATAGCAGAGGCTGGCACCATGAACTGGATGGATCAGGGAATCAAGTTTGAAGCAAAAATGGGCGATGGTTCTCAACCTGAGCAGGGCATCTTCGGGAAGCTCCTCGATGCTGGCAAACGAGCCATCACAGGAGAGTCTATTTTCCTTACACACTTCACCAACGAGGGATCAACCAAAAAGGAAGTTGCTTTTGCCGCTCCCTATCCCGGATCTATCATTCCGATGAAACTAAATGAAATCGGCGGTACTATCATCTGTCAGAAAGATGCATTTCTGTGTGCGGCTAAAGGAACAGCCGTTTCCATAGCTTTTAACAAGAACCTTGGCGCTGGATTCTTCGGGGGTGAGGGATTTATCCTTCAGAAACTTATAGGTGATGGGATGGCTTTTTTACACGCCGGAGGAACGGTCGTTAAAAAAGAACTTAATGGAGAAACACTGCTGATAGACACTGGCTGTATCGTTGCTTTTACCTCAGGATTGGATTACAAAATCGAAAGAGCCGGAAATTTGAAATCTATGTTTTTTGGAGGAGAGGGACTTTTCCTTGCGACTATTCAGGGAACCGGAACTGTTTACTTGCAAAGTTTGCCATTCTCAAGACTTGCAGACCGAATCATCCAGCATGCCCCAAAAATGGGAGGCTCCTCCAAAGGCGAGGGTTCTATTTTGGGAGGAATTGGGAGATTGATTGATGGGGATTGAGGAAGCTGTCGGTAGCCTTTAGCGAAACAACAAACTTTTTAATTACCTTTAGCGTTACTAACGAGATTCGTTATTATGATTTTATCCTTTGGTTCTAAAGAAACAGAAAAAGTATGGAATGGGGAACGAGTCAAAAAATGGCCTTTAGAAATTCAATCAATTGGAAGAAGGAAACTAAGAATGCTTAATAACTCACAGAACGTGACTGATTTAAGGATTCCTCCTTCAAATAGACTGGAAAAACTAGGTGGAAATTTGAAAGGCTACTATAGTATTAGAATTAATGATCAATGGCGAATTATCTTTCAGTGGGAAGATGGAAATGCGAACAAAGTAGGAATAATTGATTATCACTAAAAGGTTGAATCAGATGGAAAAGCTATCAAACATACATCCAGGTGAAGTTCTTTCAGAAGAGTTCTTAAAGCCAATGGGCGTTACAGCCTATAAATTATCCAAAGAATTATTAATCCCACAAACGAGAATCAGTCAAATTTTAAAAGGTAAAAGAAGGATTAGTGCTGATACTGCTCTAAGACTTTCAAAGTATTTTGGCACCACTGCAAAATTTTGGCTTGGATTGCAGGACGACTATGACTTAGAAGAAGAATCACTATTGAAAGCTGAGGAGTTTGCAAATATTGGAAGAATGGAGGTCGAAAATTGACACAAGAGGTGGAAAATTTCACCCGGTCAAAATCACCGGATCCTGCCGCAGCAACCGACACAAAGACCGATAAAGCGCCTCGTGATATTCTAGAAACTCCTGTGGCCTCTCAAAGTAATTTTCAACCGCTACGGCAAAGAACTCAGCCTGATTCGTTCCACCATAGTCCCGAAAGAAGCTCTGCTCTGGTGAAATAATCTTTTTGATCTCCTCAGCCGCCAGCTCCTGCCATACTCGTATGTCCCCATCATCCATGAATCCATATTCATCATTCAAGATGATGTTTTCCAGCTGAAGTGCATGCGCCATTTCATGAAGCCCAAGGTTCACCCCCTCTTTTGTGGCATATCCTTCTACAAAGTGCTTCCAAGAGAGCACTATCGCCTTTGCTCGTGGATTTACTTCACCCTTGTGATACCGCTGACCCGCATCGCTAAAAAACTCATCCGGGTATACGATTATCCTTTCGAAATGGTCAAGGAAGACATTGTCATAACCGAAAGTAAGCTGTACCGCAGAAGCAGAGATCAATACCTCCATCTCCTCAGAAACTGACTGCATCTTGCGAGGGATGAACTCCGTTATGTCCTTGAAGCGGTTGACCCTATATTCAAAAATCTTCTTAGAGTGAGCAGGAAGTCTTTTATAAAAATCAAAATGCTTTTCTAGCGTCCTTTTTTCGGATGCACTCAGCGATTGCCTCCATCCCTTCAAAGACATCCACTCCTGAAACCCATAAGATCGAAAGATCGTAATCGAGGCAACTACTGCAAAAAAGAGAAAGAACCAGATCAAATCAACCCTTGGCTAAAAGGTTCTTCATGCTTACCTTCTCCTCTAGCGTAGCAATCAATTCTGAAATAGAAACCCTGTCCTGTTTCATGCTATCTCGCTCTCGAATCGTCACCGTGTTGTCCTCTAACGTTTGATGATCCACAGTCACGCAGTACGGAGTACCGATCGCATCCTGACGCCTGTACCTTTTCCCGATCGCATCCTTAACATCATGCTGCGCATTGAAGTCAAACTTCACCTGATTCATGATCTCCTCAGCCTTCTCTGGAAGACCATCCTTATTCAATAGCGGAAGCACCGCCACTTTCACAGGTGCCAATGCCGGAGGAATCGCAAGTACTATCCTCGTACTTCCATCTTCCAAAGTTTCTTCCTTATAAGAAGCGGACATTACCGAAAGGAACATCCTATCCAGCCCAATAGAAGTCTCCAATACATATGGAGTATAGCTCTCATTTTCTGCCGTATCGAAGAACTTTAATTTTTTACCCGAATGCTCCTCATGAGCCTTCAAATCAAAGTCCGTTCTCGAGTGAATCCCCTCAAGCTCTTTGAACCCCATCGGGAAGTTAAACTCAATATCGCAAGCCGCGTTTGCATAATGCGCCAGGTTTAAATGATCATGAAAACGATAGTTTTCCTCACCCAAGTTCAAAGCCTTGTGCCACGCAATTCGCTTCGCCTTCCAGTGCTCGTACCATTCCATCTCTGTACCTGGCTTGATGAAAAACTGCATCTCCATCTGCTCAAACTCCCGCATGCGGAAGATAAACTGACGCGCGATAATCTCATTTCTGAAAGCCTTACCAATCTGCGCAATCCCAAATGGAAGCCTCATTCGACTCGTTTTTTGCACATTCAAGAAGTTTACGAAAATCCCCTGAGCCGTTTCCGGTCGCAGATAAATCTTACCAGACTCACCCGCCACAGAACCAAGCTCCGTAGAAAACATCAGGTTGAATTGGCGTACATCCGTCCAGTTACGAGAACCCGAAACAGGATCCGCAATCTCCAGATCCACTATCAACTGCTTCACAGCATCCAGATCACCCGCCTCAATCGCCGTTTTCATGCGTTCCTCTATAGAAGCAATCTGCTCCTTATAGCCAACCACACGAGAATTAGTAGACACAAATTGCGCCTCATCAAAACTCTCACCAAATCGCTTTGCCGCTTTCGTCACCTCCTTATTAATTTTCGCCTCGATTTTGGCAATCTGCTCCTCGATCAGCACATCCGCACGGTAGCGCTTTTTAGAATCCTTATTATCAATCAATGGATCGTTAAACGCATCCACATGGCCAGAAGCCTTCCAAGTCGTCGGATGCATAAATATCGCCGCATCAATCCCCACGATATTAGTATTCATACGCACCATCGCCTTCCACCAGTATTCCTTGATATTATTCTTTAGCTCCACCCCCAGCGGACCATAATCATAAGTCGCGCCCAGTCCATCGTAGATTTCACTTGATGGATAGATAAAACCGTACTCCTTACAGTGAGAAGATATATTTTTTAACGTTGTTGCTTCCTCTTGATTTGCCATAGCCGCAAAGATAGAATTTTGGAGAAGTTTTTAAAGAAACCTTTTTTAACATGTCACACGTACTTGGCGTCCCCGAGCTTATCGAAGGGTAGACATGCATCGATAAGTATTAGGAGAGAACGAGCAACATTGCACATCCACTGATATTCGGGCTTTCGGCTCTACAAGGTGTCGCCTCTATCCCGTCTACCTTGCCAAGGCAGTTCCTTCGAGCCTTTTCTTACACAGCAAAGGCAAAAAAAATAGAGCCAGAATTTTAGCTTCCTGTGCTGGATTACCATATCATAATCGGATAATTTTTTAAATAATTGATGCTTATTCGCTTTATTGGCTACTTTTATTGCAAATAAGCGAAATGTGCGCTTATTGATAAGTTATGTGTAAGATGGGAGGAGTGAAATTTGCAGCCATAATAGGGATATGTGTTTTAACACTTGCATCTTGTAGTTCAAGGTATCAGCAGGAAAATGGCATTTGGTCTTGGGTGACTTATGACGAGGCAGCTGGTAAGAGAATTCACGAAATTCAAGGAATAGATCATGAGACTTTTGAAGTTCTTAGTCAATCAGATTATGGAAGGGACGCTGACAAGGTCTATTATAAAGGGAGAGAAATAGAGGGGGCTGATCCTAATACTTTTTCACCGATCGGAGTAGCCAGATATTCTAAGGATAAAAACAGAGTCTTTCTGGAACACTGTCAATTAATATTCTCTGATCCAGAAACTTTCGAAATTCTTGACTTCCCCTACTCCAAGGATAAGAAATATGCTTATTGCGGAACAATTCCAATCCAAGTTGAAGACTTACGGAATTTTCATGTAACGAAGGCAAGTCGAATGCAGGTTAATTCTTCTCTAGGACATCTTATCGAAAAGAATCCTGAACTTGAATGGCTCAAAGATGCAAATACCGAATATGCAATCTACGGATATGGTGATTTGGCAAAGGCTGAGACAGATACGGAAAAGTTTGAATCATTTAAGAAGGTCGAAACAAATACACATAACAGGCACCATTGCAGAACCGTAGAATGAAACTTTCTAAACAACTTGACAATAAAATAACTTACTTAGGCCTCTACCAAATGATTGGTGGCGGTTTAGGAATTATCATTAACACATGGTTACTGATTAACACTGGATACATAACTGGTGCAGCAGTGTTTGCCTTGCTAATATCTTATGGACTTTTTGGATTTTCAATTTACTGTGGTAACCTTCTACATAAATCGGAATACGACAAGGGGCTAAGCCTTTCCAAAATAAATCAAGCCTTGCAGGTAATCAAATTCAGCATACTTGGATATGGATACAAGTACATATCTGGATTTATGATCATGATAGGTTTTGATATAACTAATAACTTTGAATTCACTTTTGAGTTTTCCTTATCATCATGGCGGATAACACTTAACTCTTACGAACTACTTGGAATTGTTGGTATTAACTTAGTTGCAGCCTTTCTCATTTGGTTCATCGGTAAACTTCAGAACGATATTGAGAAGCATCAAGAACTTCTAAATCCAATTGAAATGGAAAATAACAGTGCCCAACAAAAGTTGACGTTGCGCAACAAGCACAATCGCTAGCATCAATAAACTTCATGCATTTAATGAATAATATGAAGACCTTGCTTTTCTGTGCGTTTTTAGTCATCAAAACCATCTGTCCTGCTCAGGATATGGAACATGATTTGTATTTGAACGCCGAAAGTAATCTTATAGAATACGTTTTTCCTGAAGCTGTTAATTCCAATATGACTGGATCATTTACTATGGAATCCTACATTGATCAAAACACGTTATTTTACTTTTGGACGGGCAGTGATAATGAAGATGAAAACTTCACCTATGAAAGAGAACTAGCTCAGTTACCAGAACTTCAAAAAAAATATCAAGATACGATAAGAATTGTAGTGATCACTTCATATCCTGAAACTGTGATTAGCAAAATTCTCAAAAGCGACTATTCAGATATGCAGGTAGTGGTAGATTCATCACACAAAAATACCTTTAACTATCAAACACCAATTTCGGTGTTCTACAGTAAAAATGGAAACCTAGAGATTATTTCATACTCGACATATATAATGGAATATGAACTTGATAAGCTATTATTTGGTGTCGAGGAAGATTATCCAGAACTGTCAATGATTTGGTCAACAAAGTATCCATTAAAGAGATATGAATTTCCAGCTCCATTTAACTCCGATATAATTGGGGCTTTCAAAATCAATGATTTACTTAAAAAGCAGACTGTTATATACATTTGGCCTACTTTGGAAGACTGCTATTTCTGCTTGAGCGATCTTATACTTGCTAATAGATTGTATCATAAATATAAGTCATCAATTCAGTTTGTTGTGATTTCTCAGTTGTCTCAGTCAACTATTGAAAAAGTCCTAAAGGAACATAATATTGATATACCTTTTGTTGTAGATTCTGGACATAGAAAAGTGTTTCCAAGTATAAATCCCTGGTTTTTTCTTTATGATACTAAAGGCGAATTGAGGGACTATGGATTATCAGCACATATCGTGGAGGAGCGACTAGAAATGTACTTTAAAGATGGGGTTTTCAAGTAATAATAGATGCTAACAGACCGTTAATGTTGCGCAGCTCCAAAAAAGAGTAAAAACGAGTTATTTCTTTATATTGAAAGCTTTCTAAATGCGATAAAACAGATATTTTGCAGCATCAAATCTCCGAATCACGTTGGAATTTGAGTTGTGCAATAAGATACTTTTATAGAAGTTTAAAAATTCCTGCTTACGAGTTAGACGTTAAAATCAATGCATCGTACTCCATATCTTTACCTCTGAACAATGAAAATCTTACTGAAACTGAAACACTGGCAACTTTTTGGCCTAACATGGGGAGCTGCAATTCTCATGAATATTTTTACTTTTTCCGATCCAACAATAATGATTAAGCTTTTTCCATTCATGATGGTTCTTTTCACATTTGGAACATTTGGATGGATTTGGGCGATATCAACAAGTTTGAACTCTAAACTTCCAGAAGGAGTCAAACTCAACTCAACTAGGTTTAAAATTATTTTCATGATTCCAATAATTTACATCATATCTGTTTCGGTATGGATGGGTCAATCATTTTCAGGCGGTTCGAACGAACTGGAAAACTCGAATCCAGGTGCAATTGCTGCAATCATTATCCCCTTACACCTGTTGTCAATGGTCATCATTTTTTGGGGTATCCGATTTGCCGCTAAGACCTTGAAATCAGTTGAACTTGGGCGGATAGCTAAATTTGGAGATTATGCTGGTGAATTCTTCCTCATTTGGTTCTCAGTAATTGGCTACTGGATTCTCCAACCAAGACTGAACAAACTGATGGAGGAATAGTCACTGATGCTAACAGTTGATGTTGCGCAACTCCAAAAAAGAGTAAAACGAGTTATTTCTCTATATTGAAAGCTTTCTAAATGCGATAAAACAGATATTTTGCAGCATCAAATCATTGAAAAGACAATGGGATTGGAAGCCTCAGTTCTTTGGTCAACTGGGACGCAAACTCATTAAGCTATGTGCTATGTGGCATGACTGCAATACGCAAAGAACTTCTTAACTTTAGATATGCTAACGAAGGAACAAGTAATTGGAGCAATCAACAAGCTTCCACAGAAATTTTCGGTTGAACAGGCAATAGACGAACTTATCTTGCTCGAGAAAATCGAAACTGGACTTCAACAGTCAAAGGCTAACGACGTAATTCCTGACGAACGACTTGACAAGGAACTTCCTAAATGGTTAAGATAAATTGGACGACTCAAGCCAAAAACGACCTCATTTCAATTGCTGAATTTATTGGTCAGAATTCCAAGAAATATGCCCGAATCCAAGTCCAGCGTATTCGTGAACGAACCCGGCAACTAGGAGAGCATCCGAACTCTGGAAGAGAAGTGCCCGAACTGGAGAACCCTCATATCAGAGAACTTATTCTGAGGAATTATCGGATTATCTATTGCTTGGTTTCCGACGAACGAGTTGACATCCTAACCGTACATCATTCTGCTCGATTCCTGAACTTATAAACTGTCATAATAGGCGTTGATATTGCGCAACTCCCAAAAAGAGTAAAACGAGTTATTTCTCTATATTGAAAGCCTTCCAAATGTGATAATACAGATATTTTGCAGCATCAAATCTCCGAATCATGTTGGAATTGGAGTTGCAACAAGTACTGTCGGTAAAATGCATGTGGAACATGCAGCCTCTATCCAGTCTATTTCGCCAAGACAGTTCTTTTGAGCCTTTTCTTGCCCAGCAAAGCCAAAATGAATAATATTGAAAAGAACTTCAACCTCTCGGCTAAAAAGTGTGTCTTACTCAAACAATTATTTATTTGATTCTAAACTCATGAAAAGACTACTCTTTTTGACCGCAATTGGATTATTGGTTTTTAGGTGCAGTAGTAATAAAGATATAAACCCTAAAATAGTTGGTGAATGGAAATTGATAGAAACCTTTAACGGTTATGCGAATGGTGGAGATTTTAAGTGGACAACTGTTCCAAACACATACTCCGAGATAATTCAGCTTACCTCTAATGGACGATATTTTGAAAATATTGATTCAAAAGAGGTGCAGCGACAATGTACCGGAACTTATAGACTTCTTCCTGATAGTGTTTTGGAAATTACTTCGAGTTGCCAGACTTATCCAATTCAAAATGAAATAGAATTAATGCAGGCAACTTTAATAATTAATATTCAGGTTAGGGAAGGCATCATTAGGAGAAAATACACTTCAACTAACTAGTGATATTCTACCGAAAATTACTTTTAATTTGTTTGATCTTATTTCTCTGCTCTTAATTTGACCATGGATTTAGAAGAACTACAAATGAAAAGTTGTTAACAGGCGTTGATATTGCGCAACTCCAAAAAAGAGTGAACGCTAGTTATTTCTTTATATTGAAAGCCTTCTAAATGTGATAATACAGATGTTTAGCAGCATCAAATCTCCGAATCACGTTCGAATTGGGCAACAAGTTCAGGTACCAAAAATTCATAGGCTAAAGAGATATTTGAAGGAATAGGCCAACATTACTTAGGTAGACGTTGTGGTGTATTGATTTCTTCCATATTCTACACCTTTTGGTTCTAATTGTCGTTTTTACAGTGCGCTGATAATGCCGGATAATTGATTAAATTGTTTTGAAACCCCAGACATACATGATGTTGGTGAACTTTCACAGATGTCTTTTTAAATGAAATTCAGGTTTCCATTAGTAATTCTGATCACCCTGATAGGACTGGTGACATTTGATGCCTTTCAGGAAAAATATCTATTAGAAACCTTCAACCTTTCCGCAGTACCTTTAGAAATCGACGATATAATTCATTCTCATTTCATGAGGTGGGGAGTTTGGAGTCTGGTAGCAGTTCCTCTTGCTTGGTCCGCTAGACGATCAATAAAATCTTCTAAAGATCAGATGTCTCCTGTACGGATGGGACAATTGGTTCTAATGACCATTGTATTTACTATACTCTCCATCAGTCTTATAAGCCTGATTGGAGAGTCAACAGATTTGTTCCCAGGGACATTTAAGAATCTCTTTGTCTTTTACGCATTTAAGAAAAGTGTAATCTTTCTTTTCGCCAACGGATTACTTGTCCTTCTGATTTATGGGGAAACTCAACGCAATAAGCTTCATGAACAGTTTGCAATCATTCGGTTGTTAAAGAAGAAGCAAGCAGATCTGACTAATCCAACAGATTCCACTGGCCAATTAATAAAATACATGGAGGTGAAAATCGGAAGTAAAATAAAAATGGTGGAATTAAAGGACATCATTTGGATTCAGGCCGATGACTATTGTGCGAAAATTCACTCTATTAACAATGAGACTTTCATAGTACGAAAAAGTCTAAAAGCGCTTGAAAATGAGTTGTCCGCTCTCAGGTTTGTCAGAATCCACCGCACCGCACTTTTAAATCTGGATTATATGAATACAATCGACACTCGAAACTCCACAGTCCGATTGGTCAATTCTGATGAAATCCCCATATCCAAGACAGGACTTAGATCACTGAGGCGCAAGGTTACGTAGAGCTTTACTGCATAATCGAGGCTTTCACTGCAAATAATTGGGCTTTGCGTTTCAGACAGGCAATATTTACTGCAACCCAATCAAAGTTCAAATGAGATTTTTAGCTTTAATTTTCTTGCCCACATTTCTGTACTCGATCAATACTTCCTCGCAATCGCTTATGAGTCAAATAAGCAATCGCAATCAATTAACTGTTCAAATCAAATTGGTGAATGGAAATTGGTTTGATGGGGAGACATTCAAAAAAAGAACCGTCTGGGTAGAAGATGGTTTACTGAGTTTTGAAGAAATAACTTCAATACCTGATACGGTCATTGATCTTTTGGATAAGTATGTCATACCTCCGTTTGCTGAAGCGCATAATCATAACCTCGAAAGTGACTATAAACTCCAAGAGCGCATTGACGCCTATCTAACGAACGGGGTGTTTTATGTCAAACATCTTTCCTCGATTAAGAAGAGGATCGATCCATTGATGCATCATTACAACAAACCTGAAGGCATAGATGTAAGTCTCGCGCATGCTCCACTCACTGCTACTGGAGGCCATCCGATTGCACTTAGAAAACGCTTTTTAGAAATGGGTCGCTTTGATGGTTTATTTAATTCGCTAGAAGAAGTAGAATCACACGGCTATTTCATAATCGATGAAAAAAACGACCTGGAAAACAAATGGGAGCAGATTCTGTCTTTTTCCCCTGACTTCATTAAACTGAATTTGTTGTATTCCGAGGAGTACGAAAAACGAAAAAACGACCCTGCATTCTTTGGCAAAAAAGGTCTAAATCCAGAATTAGTAGAAGATATCGTACAGCTAGCGCACAGAAGTAAATTACGTGTGAGTGCCCATGTTGCTACAGCCCATGATTTTCATATAGCGGTAAAATACGGAGTAGACGAGATTGCCCACTTACCTGAAATCCATAGTGGAAATCCGCTAGCACTTGAAGACGTCAGAAGGGCAAAAAGTCAGGGTGCAGTAGTCGTAACAACTGTATCCTTAGTCAAAAAAGACTCAGATGAATCGAACTACAAAGAACTGACAGAAAACATCCGCAGAAATCTAGAAATGCTAAGAAAGGAAGGTGTCATAATAGCAATTGGCTCTGACACCTATACCGACAGTTCCGTGGGTGAATTCGAATTTCTATATGATCTTCAAGTTTTTAGCAATTTGGAATTACTAAAAATGTGGTGCGAAAATGCTGCCGTAACAACATTCCCCAATAGAGAAATTGGTTATCTGAAAGAAGGGTATGAAGCTAGTTTTTTAGTCCTGGAGAGAAATCCAATCAAAGACATAAAGTCAATAAATGAAGAAATAATTTTGAGAGTAAAACAAGGTATCATCCTCGATGAATTATGATTATCCGGCCCGAATATTCTATGATTACCAAACAAGCTTATTTAGTTTGATTATGCTATTTATAATAAGTATTAATATTTATTTATGTGAAAACTTCCTTCGGAAAAACTGATTTGCCGTAATAGAAAGTAATGAAAAAGACCAATCACATTATTCTCATATTAAGTCTGTTGGTTTTTGTTTGGAGTGAGGTCTCAGCAAACCACCCACTCAATTCGATAAACTCCACAACTGAGAATAGAGCTGAGGCAGAAGCTGAGCCAAGTGCTTCAATCCTCTTATCTACGCTCAATAGCCTTGTTAGAAATAACATAAATGCGAAGATCAGTACAACATTCATTCACCCATTCTTAATAGGTTCAGAGCAAGCACCAAAAAAACAACACCTTGAGACAAAGAAGTTGTTCATCATACATGGTGTATTTCTGATCTGAAACCCGTCCCCTTACGGCTAATGTCGATTAGGTTGACCTCAATCGCAGGTTTTGATCAGCCCTTCTTAACACCCAATATTCAAACCTTTTAATTGAATAAAATGAAATCTATTATCATATCCATGATAGCACTTTTGGTGTTTCATGCAGCGCATGCTCAAGAAGCAACCAATTATCAAAGTCTAGATCGAGCCCTTAAAAACGTAGAAGACGTACAATGGCTTACGTTGAGCAGCCAAGGACTGGAACAGTTTCCAAACCAGATTTTGCAATTTCCCAATTTGAAATACCTCGACTTGAGTGACAACTCAATAGCCGAACTACCCAAAGATATAGGCAGACTTCAAAATCTCTTCTATCTGGATTTGACGGGAAACCAAATTCGAGAACTACCACAATCCTTTTCGAATATCACAAGCTTGCAAAACCTTCACCTTGGATTTAACAAGTCTGCAAGACTCGATCAGGAGCTCGAAGTGCTAAGTAAACTTCCACTACTGAAAACTCTGGATCTCAAAGGCGCAGGCTTGAGTACACTGCCTCCAAACATAGGTAAGTTGATACATCTTGAATTCTTAGAACTCTCTGAAAATGAAATTGCGATCCTGCCCAAAGAGCTCGCTCAAATGGAAGAACTGCAAATTCTTTATGTGCAAAACGATGAGTATTTCGACTTTGAAAAAAACATCTCTGTATTGAGTCGAGTCCCTAAACTACGCGAATTGCACTTAGAAGGAGATCACTTTAGCTACATACCCATTGAAATAACCAACCTGGAAGCTCTCGAATACTTGTATATCGGCAATAACAACATACTGGAGCTGCCCGAAGAGGTTTTTAAGCTTAAAAAAATCAAAGAAATAGATATCTCCAACAACAAGATGCCGAATCTCTTATTGGACATCTATAGAGAAAAATCACCTCCAACCATAAAAATTACTTTTTAGTACTTAAACCAGAATATCATGAAAACGAAGAATTTTTTTATCCTATTATTGACTTCATTCATAGTAATGAGCTGTTCTGTAATCCGTCAAGGAGAAGTTGGAATAAAACGAAAAGTTGGAAAATTGGATCAGGATATTTTATTGCCTGGCGCTATTGGCTACAATCCTTTCTCCACAAAAATCATACGAATGCCAATACGAACTATGAATATGGAGATTTCGACCAATCTCCCATCAAAAGAAGGTCTCAATGTGAAGGCTGTAATATCAATCCTGTACAGAATTGTACCAGAGAAGGCTCCATATATAGTTGAGAATATTGGACTTGGCAATGAAGTGAATGTGATCAGTAGTGTTTTCCGTTCGTCTGCTGCAGATGTCTGTTCGCGTTTTTTTGCAAAGGACATGCACTCCGCTCAACGCGCTTCTATAGAAAAAGAAATTACAACCAGAATGTCCGAATTACTGTCACCACGTGGATTTGAAATTGAGGCGGTCTTAATGAAGAACATTTCGCTTCCCTCCGGATTAGCTCGCGCCGTAGAGGAGAAATTGGAGGCAGAGCAAACTGCGCAACGCATGGAGTTCCTGCTGGACCGAGAAAAGCTTGAAGCTCAGCGGAAAATCATAGAAGCAGAAGGTATAAGAGATGCCCAGAGAATTATTTCCGAAGGACTCACAGATAATATCATTAAATGGCAAAGCATTGAGACTTTTCGAGAGCTTAGCCAATCTCCAAACACCAAGATCATCATGACTAATGGCAAGTCGCCAATGTTGATTGATGTGGAGGATTAACAAATATTGACCGTTTGTCAATGCTTTTTATCATTGGCAAACGGTTAGCGTTTTCGAGAGCCAAAATTCTTCTATTCTGAATTTCCCGTTTTGAAATTACCTATTTCAATTTTTCCTCCATCAGCTGAAATCAATGAAGCGAGACCTGTCTGAATCAACTACTCGCTAAACTCAAACAACATCTCCTCAACTCCAGCAACCCTAAACTCTCCCTTCGCCTTTTCCTCGACCTGAAAACCTTCTTTTCGGAGGTTTGCTGCACATATCTCGGTAAAAGATGAGTTAACCAGCATGTGATTCTTTCTTATAACTCTCCAAAAAGGAATCGACTGATCCTCTTCCAAAGCGTAAGTCTCGATGATCTTTTTCACAGCACCCCCAGTTCGCATCGGGCAAGTAACGTCTGTTCCATGATCGGTCGCCAGTTTTTCGCATATGGAATCAATCAGCACCACTTTCCCATTGGGGATCATTCGGACGAGTTCTTCAACCATGGCTACATCCGGATGCAACATTTTGCCCGAACCGTAGAACTTTTGCATCTTCTCAGGCACATCTACAATATTCATGACAGTTGCTGAGTAAGCGAGCTGCTATCATAGAAGCTTTTAATTTCCGAAATCTTTCCGTCTTTGCAACTGATGCTATCCAGACCTTTGATTTCTATCTTCTTCCCTGTAGGCTCTGATCCAAAAAAGCTTCCTGTATTCGTACCGGTCATCTTCCATTCCAGGAAGAACACGTCTTCCGCACTTGACTTAAGCGACAAAGTCTCGAGAGACACATCAGGGAAAGCATCGTGAGTAGCTAAGACTGCACTATTTAGCAGTTCTATTGCATTTCCTTCCTGAGCAGGATCCCAATAATAAGCTTGATTCTGAAATAGATGATTGAGATTCGAAGTATCCTTTTCATTCCAGACGGATACATATTGTGTAATGAGTTTTTCCATGTTTTAAATCATTGTAGCGTTAATAGTATTTCTTACTTCTTGAAGTATTTCAGCTGGAGCTCCGATTACCGGAACAGACCTAAATACGCTGAGCGTTTTATCCAACGAATCAATCTTATGGAACATGTCAATGCTGCGATTGGTATGATTGGCGAATCGCAAAGAATTAGGATTAATCATTTGCTGATCAATCAGAAAATCAACCTTTCGCTTGCACCTGCAAGGATTATCAGCATTCACCAAGCCACACTTAGCCGTTAAGAAGTTTTTGATTTTCTCACGTGACCGTGATAATTGCTTCCTGAAATTTGCTGCAGTCATTTCAAGGATTTCCGCTCCCTCCGTACTATTGAATTCCAGCACATCTCCAAGAATATATACCAATCGACCAGCAGGGCTTAAGCAATGCAGTAGACCATGTGTGCAGCTAACCTTGACTTCCTCCTCCAGTAGACTAATCTCTCCAGCATTTCTGGTAAAGAGAACCTCCTTCGACTGTCCCGAGTCGATTTGAACGGCATATTCCTCGAACGACATCTCCTTTGCCTGTCGATTCTTCTTTGATTTCTCCGTAAGTAGATAATTCGTGGCAATTCGATATACCCATGTCTTGAATTCGCTCTTGCCCTGAAACGTACTCAGGTGAGTAATTATCTTGATTAGTATCTCCTGCGTAGCATCCTGCGCATCTTCAGGGAAAAGCAGCATTTTAAGTGAGAGGTTATAGATCGAATCTTTGATTTCTTCCACGATCTTTTCAACAGCACTCTTATCACCACGAAGCGCTTGCGCTACAATTTGATTCAGACCTTTATCCATTGGTTTGTTTGTTACCACTACTTAATTAGACTATTTCAATTTATCAAGTGTGACATCAGGAAGGTGGTTTTTTATTGAAAAATCAATTTTTTCAACAAGATGTCCGGTGGCGAATTCTCACCTGACGAAAAATATCCCCGTTAGAGATTTTAGCTCGGCCAATCCAAGTTTACAAAAACTTGCTTCCGGTTGTGCTTAACCTGGTTTTAACTGAACCTAAACCTCATTTTCAAAGAAACGCAATTGCTTGCGCGATTCTTGCTATCCACCTATATTGTAGAATAAGCATACTTGTTACGCGTTGTTTCGCACAGAAAATGGCAAAAGGTTACTACAAAACGAAGGAGTCGGTTGAAGAATACGTAAGATTAGCAAAGGATGTAGACGGAGGTGCCCTTGTTGAAAAGTTAAAAAAATTCTTGCCTTGCGATTCAACCCTACTCGAAATTGGCTCAGGTCCCGGAACCGATTGGAACATCTTAAAGGATGACTATGAAGTTGTAGGCTCTGATAATTCAGAGGAGTTTCTAAAACATCTCGTTTCTCGCAACCCAAGAGGTAGGTTTCTTCAATTAGACGCCACTACACTAGATACTGACACTCAGTTTGATGGAGTTTACTCCAACAAAGTATTGCACCATCTAAGCGACGATGAACTCAAAGCTTCTATTAAGAGACAGCATGAAATTTTAAACCCCAACGGGATCATTTGTCACTCCTTTTGGAAAGGAGAGGACTCAGAAGTTTTCAAAGGTCTTTTCGTGAACTATCACTTGGAAAACTCATTGAGGACATTTTTTGAGGGACATTTCGAAATTCTGATGATTGAGGCTTATCAAGAATTCGAAGAAGCGGATTCTCTACTATTGATCGGAAGGAAAATAGGCTAGTCTTTTTATTCAAAAACCAAAGACCTCTCCATAATCACATAATCAATGCCTCCTTTTGCGAACCTCTTGTCCGTTTTGGCCATGCCGAATCTTTCATAAAAAGTTGTTTTGTCCTTTCTCGCATTGCACCAAATAAGCTTTACGTTCATGGATTGCAACTCGGACATCAGATATTGGAGAAGCCGAGTTCCATGACCTTTTCCCTGCTGCGATTCCAATGTAGCAAACTTTCTAAACTGAGCTTCTCCATCTTTTAAGAACAGCGAGACGATTGATGTCAACTCATCTCCCACATACAACCCAAAGTGCTTTCCGAGCTTATCTTCATCCAGCTTTACATACTCAATTGGTCGATCCGGCCACATCACTTTTTGTCTGATTTCCCACGTAAGTTGATAGGCTATTTCTTTGATCATATTGAGCTTCTATTATACGTTTATAAAGTCATTCCAGAATGGAATCTTGCGATTTGTATAGATACGAGAACCTGGCTGCATTTGCCAACTTACTTGGTAAAAGAGCCATTAAGTATTCTTATCAATCAAACGATCATATTCCTTAATCGCTTTTAGCTTTTTCATCCCTCGCTTAAAACCCCAATGGGCAACTCCCTTACGTCGATTTGTTGCGCTGATCTCCGAGAGTTTGGCAAAGTGCCAGAAAAGCACCTTATATGCTTTGAGCAAAGAAAACCCCGGCTGGTAGATATGCCCTGGCTCTGCCCCAGCTCCATTAAGCTCAAGGATTTTGAAATTTTTCAATGCTCGCAAATCATCAAAAGAAGCACACCGCAGGTCATAGCGACCAAAGTAGAAGCCATCAATTTGTTTTGATAATCTATCTATGGCTTGATTGAGCCCTTCATCTATTTCAGAATTGGCATCCAAAAAAGTAGTTCCACGACAGTGATTGCCAATCGACTCGACCCTGACTTCCTCTCCTGATTCAGGAACCATACCCATCAAATGGGCGAAACGAGCGTGATTAAAATCCAGTTGAAGTCTAGCACGGGGATTTCCTTTTAATAGCTCCCGTACAGTCAAGTTTCCATCCCCAGTTACACTCAGAAATTTTTTCTGAACAATGGATGTCACCTTTCCCGACACCTCATTTGGATTCCGGACGTAAAATACCCCCAGCTCCACTGGATAATCGACCATTTCCTGAATCAGGAAATCGACCGGGCATTTGCTGACATAAGTCAAAAGTTCTTCCGCATCGTTGATTTTCTCAACAAGCTTGCCTCGTTCTCCGATATCCGGTTTTGCAATGACCGGATAGCCCAACTGCTTCACAAATTCCTGCGCTGCATCCAAGTCTCCTGCCGGGATGAGTTTTGTTTTTGGATAGTACTCCTCAGGAATGAGTTTGAAGATTTTCGACTTAGATTCACCCAACATCCCTCCAAAGTCAATAGTTGGGTTAGACGATGTGAAGAAGAAAAAAGACCTGTTCTTAATCGCCAGCCAGGTAAAGTAGATTTTGACAGGAAAGTAGAGTGTATCAAACGACCAGTACTCCCATTGTGTAAGCTTGACCCAAAATTTTTGAAGTCGGCTGATTTTAGCAGCCATGGTGTTAGTTCTGGCTTTGTTGAAAGCGGACGGTGCTACTCGCCACTCCGAAGTGCTCCGGCAATTTGATTTCCGAGCATACTTCACGACAACCAATTTTTATAAGTGCCATGTGATGAATCGCATGCTCGATGTTATAAGCCAGTTCTCGGAAAAAATTTGTTGGGATTACCTCGTTTGCATCACCTACAAACTCATAGTTCGCCACCAAATTGAGGTCAAAGTTGGTCTGCTCTTTTTTAAGAAATTCAACAATGGAGTTAATCACGCTGAAAGCAAGCTGAGTTTCTTGCTCGATAAACTTATCATGCTTACGCGCATCGTAGTTGATCTCCTCTTGGTTTTTAGCATCCATCAAGCAGATGAAAAACTCCAACGTATGCCTAACATGCTGTCCGATGGTAGAATGACTCAGTACCGGGACTTTTCTGCAAAAGGCTTCATCAGTCATATTTTCCACTACCGTGGCTAACTGGTTGAGTAACTGAATGGCTGAGGAGCTTATGGACATAACTTGCAAAGCTGTGTAAATAATCTGATTCTCGGAAAAATCATTTCGTGATTTTTTCCCAATTCTTGTTTGCTTCTTTCATCAAAGATCCTTCGTTCTCATTCCAAGGTACAAGTGTGTTTGTCCCTTTAAAATCATAAAATAAATAGAGTTTACCTTCCACCACCTTATATGTCATGGGGTTAATTTTCACCTTATCTGTACCAAGCCCCATGGCGTATGCGCACCACCCTCCATACTGAGGTGCATATTTTGAAGGATTCTTCGAAAAGGTCTCTTTGTTGTCAGCAGATGAAAAATAATACTTAGTTCCCTGAAAAGCGAATTCGATTTCAGCAAGTCCCTTTATAGGCTCACCAGAAAAATAGGAGACAGGATCGTATCCTTGAAGAGCCAAACCTTTTCGATCCGTATTTATATGGCTTGATTGAAGAAGAGAAAAAGCGGAAATAAGCACAGCCAAAATCATCATAACTCCTACGTTTTTCATGAAACCAAGGGTAAAGCTATTCTTAGAATTTATAAGCTGATGTATGCCGGAAGACAATTTAGAGGCCATGTAAATGATGCACATGCTCATCTATAATGTCAATTTGGTGCGTAATCGACTTGACATATTTGGCAATCTCCTTATCCATATGCTTCAGGCTCTTCTGATATTCAGCTCCCCCATTTTGGGCAAACTCGTCTTCTATCTTTTTGTATTCGTCACATTCTACCTGAAGAAAATCCAGAAACGCAGCTGTGGCATATTCGGACTCCAGTAGTTCAATGTCGTCCAGAGTAGCCTTGGCTTCCTTATCCTTGCTTGCTTCAAATTTTGAAGTCACGATTTGATACAAGGTAGTATCGTAGTGATGTATTGAGTTCAATAACCCAATCAGCTCGGTTTTGAATTCAGCATCCGTGCAGCATCTTCCAAATCCCTTATAGGATCGAATCGTGGTAGATTGATAATCCCATTTTACAGTTAGATTATCTATGATTTGTACAATATTGCCACTCTCCTGGGAGAAAGACGGGACAACTAATAGCAGCATAAGAGAAAATGAAATTATTCCTGCTTTGCACAGTTGGCGTATTTCACTCCAATATGTAAGACTGATCGCTTTAGAATTTTTCTTTATGATAAATTGACAAAACAGGGATGCGACTAATTTCATATGGATCTTATTGGAGTGCTAGTGATTGACAATTTAGCGGGTATTGACAATTGATCCAAAAGTTGACGGCCTCTGAGGCGAGACTAGAGTTTATTGAGCTCTTTCCAAACCAATTCTCCTTCAAACCCTTTTTGCATCATATAGTTGGCGGCTTTTCGCTTTTGAAGATAGTCGTCTCCTTTGCCAACCAGATTCTGCCATTTTTTATTGGTTAGTTCTGCAATTACCTTCTGATACTTTTCTGGATTGATAGACTCTAGCGCGAGTGTAAGCACTTCGTATGATAGATTGAACTTGCCAAGTTCCATTTTTATTTTAACCTTTCCCCAGCGATTAAATTCAAACTTGTCGTTGCAAAAGGCTCTGGCAAAGCGCTCTTCATTAAGAAAATTTTCCTCTATCAATCTGAGAATGATTTTTTTCGACTGCTCTTCGGAAAAGTCCCACGAAATCAACTTGTCGAAGACTTGCTTAGGTGCACGCTCTGTGAAAGCACAATATTTTGCTGCACTGGCAAATCCTCGATTTAGCCGATCATCGGTCATTTATTTTTCGTGTTGCGTTACGATAGATTCAACCTGACAAAAAAAATCGAAAGCGTAAAGAAGAGTACGAATCAAAGGCTAAAAATATTATTTGATGTATCCCTTTCTTTTGATCACTGTTTCTAGAAAACGGATTTCATTGTCGTTATTGAAGATTTTGTGTGGGAAGTATAGCAACTGCGCCTTGCTGGCGTAAAGTATAAAAGCGTCTTTGGTATGTTGCACGCGTTTGATTTGATCCCACTTCATAGGCATGCCTTGTTTCGGGTTCAGCTTAAGCATGATTTGCTGACTTGATATTTCGTAAGACATCTTCTGAAACATAAACTTGCCTTGCTCAAGCTGAGTAACACCGGCAAACTGAATGAGCCAAAACAGAAAGTAGAGGGTCAATGCGATCGTAGCACCAATGATCCACCACCAGCTTGGCAATACAAAATACATCCCACATATAGCCAGAAATATGAGTCCAACCCACCATTGCTGTTTCAGAACCGCTTTGAATGCGATTCCGATATATGTTTTAGTTTGTAGCTGATACTTTTTTGTTCTTACTATCATCTCTATTTTGCCTTTAGGCTTATATCTAAACTATTGTATGAGTGAGTTAATGCGCCTACAGAAATATAGTCTACTCCTGCTTCTGCTATTTCTCTAATGTTTTTCTCGTTTATTCCTCCTGAAGCTTCTGTCTCCATTGATCCTCCTACCATGTCAATCGCCAATTTTATATCAGAAGGGAGCATGTTGTCAAGCAGTACTCTAAATACATGACCTGTCTCGATGACTTCTCTGAGTTCTTTCAGGTTTCTGACTTCAACTTCAATTTTTAGATCTAGCTCGTTTTGCTTCAAATATGACACACATGATTGGATTGCGCTTCTCACTCCCCCGGCATAATCTACATGATTGTCCTTGAGCATGACCATGTCGTATAGTCCAAATCTGTGGTTGACTCCTCCTCCAATGGCGACAGCCCATTTTTCAGGAAGTCGAAAATTTGGAGTGGTCTTTCTGGTATCGAGAAGTTTCGTCCCTGAACCTTTGATCATCTGCACCAGTTGCTGGGTATAGGTGGCGATCCCGCTCATTCGCTGAAGACAATTGAGTGCCAACCGCTCTCCACTCAGTATAGATCTGGAGTTTCCTTTGATATGAAGACCAATGTCTCCAAATACTACTCGATCTCCATCTGCCTTGAAAGTTTCGATTTCCAGGGTTGAATCAAGATGATGGAAAACTTTTTGCGCTAACTCCACTCCTGCAAAAACCCCATCCCCCTTGATAAGCATCTCTGCATGACTTGTCTGACCAGATGGAATCGACCCCAGAGAGCTGTGATCTCCATCTCCAATGTCTTCCACTAGCGCGGTGCTAATGAAACTACTGATGCGTTCATCTGTCAGGTAGGGCAAATTCATAGGCCGCAAAATTATGCAAGGCACTTATTATAGTGTGTATTAAAAGGAAATTAATTCTTGAAGTAAAAGAAGGCTTTCGACGGGTCTGAAACGTCTAGTCAATTTAACTGGCTTTGCCTAATCATCTATCTTGAGCAAATTAGGCTTGCGGAAAGCTATTCTCTACTAAAGTTGATCTGGTCAATCTTGAAATCTGATCCTTGTTTTTTGATCACCATCACGACTCTGTAGCTACTTTCATCAAGCTCCAGTGAGCCGATTGTATATTTCAGGCCTTCGGGCGAAGAGCCTTGATGAATGTATGAAAAGCTTTTGACTCGGTTTTTGAGGAAAAAATCTTTTAATACAACTTCTGCTTGCGAAATGCTGTAATTGGAACTCTTGCCATCGATCTTGATTTCGATGTTGTCTCCACAAAACTTGATGAGTTCTTTGGAGCTGCCAGCGCCCATGGCTGAGCTGATGTCTGCCAGCAGTTCATCTTGCGTGGGTGATGCAAAGAGCGTAGCAAAGGCTATAAAGAGAATCGAAAGTTTCATGCAATAAAGTTATCTAAAATTATGCCATTAAGTGATCCTATATAAAAGATCAGCATTGTTTTTAAAATAGGGGTGTCCCTGCCATTTGGTAAGGTTAGCGGAAGGAGGGTTATGCCTGACGGATTTGAATGTTTATAATTAATAACGTGAGCTCGATTTATTATACTGTTAAAAACCGTCACCCAGAGGCTTTTGGAAAGGGTAATGAGCGAGAAAGTCGTAGGAATCTTTGAAGCCATGAGACTATCACGCCTTTTTATAGTATAATCTTGAAGCCAAAAGGCTCATAGTGATAATCAACCTGTTTTTAAGCTATTCTTATATCGGGTTGAGATTAATAAGTTTTCTCCCATATCCAAAATGACAACTTGTATGGTAAAATGCTTAATTGGTGGTATTGGATTTGGACTTGGGTATCGGCTGATGCGTCAGGGATAGAAGTGGAAATCCTTTTTGTGAGGAACGAAACAAAAAGATTGAAACGAATAGCCCGCCCGGACGCCCCAAAACCAGATAAGCTTTAAATCCCCAGGCAGATATCTATGGTCTATTTCGTCCAACTAGTACTGGAAATCAGAATATCATCCTACGGATAGTTGAATGAGAATAGGAATGAAACGGCTGGTTTTCGTGGATTTTGTATAATAACACGGCTAAGGTTTCTGTTAGCTGTCGCAACAATTATATTTGCGGCATGAACAAGAAAGTAATACTTATCATCCTGGATGGCTGGGGAATAGCCACGGATAAAAAAGTTTCTGCGATAGATAGTGCGAACACCCCGTTCGTAGATAGTCTTTATGATAAATATCCTCATAGTACGCTTGAGGCATCTGGACTTGCTGTCGGATTACCTGAAGGACAAATGGGTAATTCTGAGGTTGGTCATATGAATATCGGGGCTGGTAGAGTGGTGTATCAGGATTTGGTGAAAATCAACAATGCTGCTGAGGATGGCAGCTTGGCTAAGGAAAAAGAATTGGTTGCTGCTTTTGATTATGCGAAAGCTAATAATAAGAATGTTCATTTCATTGGATTGCTATCCAATGGGGGGGTTCACTCGCATATCAACCACTTGAAAGGTTTGATCTCGGCAGCAAAAAGTAATGATTGTGAAAATGTCTTCGTTCATGCTTTTACTGACGGCAGGGACTGTGATCCTAAGAGTGGTCTTGGTTTCGTAAAGGACTTAGAGGCTCATATGGCTGCAAATGTTGGTGAAGTGGCTTCTATCACGGGTCGATACTTTGCGATGGATCGTGACAAGAGATGGGAGCGTGTAAAGCTTGCTTATGATGCCATGGTAAACGGAGCGGGTGATTTAACTGAAAATATTACGGATGGTATAGAGCAATCTTATGCTGATGGTGTAACGGATGAGTTCATCAAGCCTCTAATCAAGTCTTCGAATGGTAGTGCTGTTGGGAAGATCGAGGAAGGTGATGTGGTGATGTGCTTCAACTTCAGAACGGACAGGGGTCGTGAGATTACAGAGGTGCTTACGCAAAAGGATTTTCCAGATTTTGATATGAAAAAACTGGATCTCTACTACTTGACGATGACCAATTACGATGATACATTCAATGATGTAAAGGTGGTATTTGATAAGGATAATCTTCAAATGACGCTGGGCGAGGTACTGGCCAACAATGGCAAAAAACAAATACGAATCGCCGAAACGGAAAAGTATCCGCATGTGACTTTCTTCTTTTCTGGAGGTCGTGAAAAGGAATTTGAGGGGGAAAAGAGATTGCTTTGCCCTTCTCCTAAGGTGGCGACTTATGATCTACAGCCTGAGATGAGTGCGAATGACATAAAGGATAAGATTATTCCTGAGCTCAAGGCAAATTGGCCTGATTTCACCGTGCTGAATTTTGCCAATCCGGATATGGTCGGTCACACGGGTGTTTTCGAAGCGGCTGTAAAGGCTTGTGAAACGGTGGATGGTTGTGCAAAAGAGGTAGTGGAAGTGGCGCTTGAGAATGGTTACACTTCTATCATCATAGCGGATCATGGTAACTCGGATATCATGGTTAATCCTGATGGCTCTCCTAATACGGCTCATACAACTAACTTGGTTCCTTTTATAGTGGTTGACAATGACATAAAGGGCGAATTAAAGGCTGGGAAACTGGGTGATCTTGCCCCAACGATATTGAAATTGTTGGGTGTTGAGAAGCCTGCAGAAATGACAGGGGACGAGCTCCTGTAATCTCAGTTTTACACATTAGATGAGAAAAATCACACCTATTCTTTTTTTAAGTCTTGTCTTTGGCTGTGCTCAGCCAAAGACAAGCATGGAATCTTACTTTGACTTGAAAGAGGTATTGGAAGAGCAAGTGGTCTCGCTTGCAGAAATGAATGCTCGACTTGAAAAGGTAGTAGAGGTAGCGGGTGAAAAGGAATCGAAAATATTGGAATTGGACTCTGCTGGGTGGGTGGATCAGTTTGATATCATCACAGAATTTTCATTGACAGAACCGAGATTGGTAGGTGTTTTCAATAAGCGCATGAGTGAGCGTGTCGAGTCATATGAAGTAAAGGAGGGAATGAAATCTCCATTGAAGCATTTCTCTATAAGCTCTTCGGATAGCTCGAAATCAATCTCAAGTGTCCTTTTTTCAGAAAAGACTATTTATGTGGATTTCAAGGAATTGACATTGGAAATGAAAGATGGTTTGATTGCTTCTTTCGAGGTATCTGGCTATCAGAAAATGGCACTGAAGGATACGACAAAATATTCAATAAAAGCCAAAGTGCTTCTCCCATGAGTAAAAGCGATAAGGAAGAAAAGAAAAGGTTGTCTAAGGATGGTTTGAAAAAGCTCACTGGGGTGTTTTCTTATGTTCTTCCTTATAAATGGACTTTTATAATCGGACTGGTTCTGCTTGTGTTTTCGAGTAGTGTCTTCATGGTTTTTCCATATGTCTCTGGGGAGCTTGTAAATCTGGCAACTGGCGAGGAGAGCTTGATTGCTAATAATATTGAGGAAGCTACCTTCATTTTATTGGGAGTTCTCGTACTACAGGCGATTTTCTCATTCTCTAGAGTGGTTCTTTTCGCGAAGGTTTCTGAAAATGCGATAGCCAATCTGCGAACCGATCTATATCAAAAGATCATCACGCTTCCCATGGCATTTTTTGATAGGAACAGAACGGGTGAGTTGATTAGCAGGATATCTAATGATGTTTCGCAACTTCAGAGTGTAATGTCTACGACGCTGGCAGAAGTTATCAGACAAATCATCACATTTATCACAGGGGTTATCATCATATTCTTTTTGACTCCTTCTCTAAGTGTGTTCATGATCGCCATTTTTCCTGTTATAGTGATTGTGGGGTTTGTCTTTGGAAAGTTCATCAGGAAACTTTCCAAAAAGACTCAGGCTCAGCTGGCAGACACAAATGTGATTGTAGAGGAATCGATCCAATCGATTCAGTCTGTAAAATCATTTACTTCTGAAAGCTTCGAAATCGGGAGATACAAAAAATCGATGAGCGGGGTTGTGGCCACAGCTATCAAAACGGCCAACTTTCGAGCGGCGTTTATCTCTTTTATCATATTTGCCGTCTTTGGGGCAATAGTTGCAATCATGTGGTATGGTGCGGTGCTTGTTCAATCAGGAGAAATGGCCGCTGGGGACTTGTTTTCCTTCGTGCTCTATACTGGTTTTATTGGTGCTTCTATCGCAGGTCTTGGGGACTTGTTTGGACAGGTGCAAAAGGCTGTGGGCGCATCAGAAAGGGTCTTGGAGATACAAAGTGAAATCAACGAGCCTAGACTTAATGAAGCTTCATCCGTGAATATGGATGGGGATATTGAGTTTAAGAGCGTGCATTTCGAATATCCCACTCGAACAGAAATGCCGGTGCTGAAGGGTCTTGATTTGAAAATCAAACAGGGTCAGAAAGTGGCTTTGGTTGGTCACAGTGGGGCTGGAAAATCTACTGTTGCTCAGCTTCTGATGAGATTTTACCCTGTAAGCAATGGTGAAATCTCAATTGATTCTAAAAATATCCGTGATATCGATTTGATTTCACTCAGGTCTGGTATCGGGATCGTGCCTCAGGAAGTCATTCTCTTTGGGGGAACTATAGGGGAAAACATCAGATACGGACAACCCAACGCCACGAATGAGGAAATAGAGGCTGCTGCTAAAAAGGCCAATGCGCTAGACTTCATTCGATCTTTCCCTGAAGGGTTTGATACCCTAGTTGGAGAACGCGGAGTAAAACTCTCAGGTGGACAGAGACAGAGAATTGCCATTGCCAGAGCTGTGTTGAAAAACCCTTCTATTTTAATTTTGGATGAGGCTACCAGCTCCTTAGACTCTGAATCGGAAAGCCTTGTACAGCAAGCGCTAAGCACGCTCATGAAAGGGCGTACCACGCTCATCATCGCTCATCGTCTGGCCACTATTAGGTCTGCTGATCTTATTTGCGTGCTTGATGAAGGTGCAATAATAGAATCAGGAAATCATGCAGAGCTGATCGAAAAAGAGGGTGCTTATAAGAAGTTTGTGGGCCTGCAGGTGTTAGAAGATTGAGTCTTTACTTTAAGCAAAAACTTCTTCTCGTTCTTCAACACGCTTCACTCTGGGGTCATCAGGAAGGCAAATACCGGGTGGTAGATCAAAGTCCGGTGGCAAAGAAACAGGCAAACCTCCTTCGTCATCTCCCTCGTCATTTTGATTACGATTCTTCTGCTGTCTTTTTTGATCTCTCATTATGAGCAAGAAAAGACAGACAGTATAGAGGGCAATTCCAATCGCTATGTCTATGAAAATGATTTGCATCACTATAAAAATAAGGCATTTTTAATCTAAAAAGATATACGAACTGAGGTTTTGTTCTTCAAAATTCATCCTCTTCTTCCCGAATAGACTTTAAGCCTGATAAAATTGCTCGTTATCGTGTTTAAAATCTGAATCATATTTCTGAGCAGAAAATTGGAATCCTTGAATAAATCAGAAATGAAGCAATATTGAGATCAAAGGTCGTATAGTAGCTCTCCTAGGTAGCTTATAGTGCCTTTTGCTGACTATATTGACTTTCCAAAATCACATTCAAATTTAAGAAATGAAAGAGAAGGACTATCCAGGGTTAGTTGAAAGGATTAAGGCGATTGTAATTGACTGGATTGTCATATTAATATTTATGGCGCTGGCAACTTTTTTGTTTTCAAAATTCGAAAGTGTGTCAGATAACGCGAGGAAAATTGCCTTTGTTTTTATTTTCTTCCTATACGAGCCCATTTTTATAAGCTTATTTGGAGGTACTCTAGGACATAAGATGAATGGTCTTGCTGTAAAGAGGTCTAAAAATTCGGAAAAGAATATTTTACTGCCCCTTGCTATTATTCGTTTTACCATCAAAAGCTTCTTAGGTTTAGTTTCTTTGTTTACTGTAATGGGGAATAGCAAGAAGCAGGCTATTCATGACCTAATGGTAGGTTCTGTTGTGGTTTACAGCAGATGAATAATAAATTTTAGAAGATGAGTACAGCTTGCCACCCAGCACCAACTAATAAAAAGGAGTACATTAAGAACGTAGGAGAAATCCTTGTAAGAGATTTCGGAAAAAAGAGATTTTACAAACCGAAAGAGGTTAAAATAGCTCATAGAAAAAGTGAATACTATGGTATGGATTTTTCATGCTGGGCTATGAGTATGTTTTCCTCACATACTGACTTTGACCAATATCATCAGGAAGCTGAGGAAATATGTGATTATACAAGCATGAAGAACGAAATGCTAGAGGGAATTTCTAATTCTCCAAATATAGATTGGACGGTAATGTCTGAGGTTGATATGGATTCTTCCTGGTTAGACTTTGGCAGTGTATTCGAAGGAATCTTTGCAGGCATTGGGGAGTTCTTTTCGGCGATAGCGGATGGTCTTGGTTAAAACCCAATCTTCTTTCCTCTCCACCCATTTGTTTCCAGCTCTTTTGCAGAATCTAAGACTTTGTCTTTGAGGGATTTTTTGTAGGCTGATAGTTTCTCCGAAACTTCCGGAACGAAAGCACCGATCATCTCAGCTGCCAAAATCCCTGCATTTTTGGCTCCATCAAGTGCCACTGTCGCCACGGGAATGCCTCCTGGCATCTGAAGAATGGACAATACTGAATCCCAGCCATCAATCGAGTTTCTTGATTTTACAGGAACGCCAATCACGGGAAGGGTAGTTAAAGATGCTACCATTCCTGGAAGGTGCGCTGCTCCTCCCGCACCAGCAATAATGACTCTAAGCCCCCGCTCCGCAGCTCCCTCGGCGTAATCGAGCATTCTGTGCGGAGTACGGTGAGCAGACACAATCGTAACTTCATGAGACACACCTAGCTCTTCTAATATCTCGGCTGCCTCAGACATGATATTTAAATCTGACTGACTGCCCATAATGATTCCTACTTGTGCCGTACTCATATTGCTAAAGGTTTTATTAAGCTACTTATTTGAAGACGTGAAATTGGTGATTTTGGAGGAGAATGTGAAATGAAGCTTCAAGTCGCTATCATTAATTTTCACTGTCTACTTTCGGTGAGAAGATTCTAAAATATTCCATGAAAATGTACTTCCTGTTTCTCTTATAGCCAGTCAACTCAGTTAATATCCCTAACTCCATCAGCTCCTTTATCAATCTATTCGCTGTAGAAGGTGATATCTGCAAAAGTTTAGACACTTGTTTCGAATCGATAATTGGAGTCTTAAATAATTGTCTTATCAATTGCTGCGCCTTTTCAACTTTGCTTCCCAGTTTTGGAAGTCGATTCGTTTCGATATCCGTCTTTAATGTAATGATGTCTTTAAATACTTGAATTGACTCTTTTGATGTTTCTATAACACCTACCAAAAAGAATTTAATCCATTGAATTACATTACTTGTTAATCGAACAGTCATCAGATTGTCATAATAGTAGCTCTTATTTTTTTCGAAAAAATCAGATAAGTATAACGAGGGTTTTTTAAGCACATTATTACTTACCAGATAGAGCGTAATGAGTAATCTGCCTAGGCGACCATTACCATCTAGAAATGGGTGAATAGTCTCAAATTGGTAGTGGATAATTGCAATTTTGATTAAATGGGGGACTTGATTTTCTTCATCATTTATAAATTTTTCTAAATCACTCATCAATTCATCTATCTCGGTATGGTGTGGGGGGATAAAAATTGCATCTTTTAATGTAGCTCCAATCCAGTTTTGACTAATTCTATACTCTCCTGGTATCTTATGCTTCCCTCTTACTCCTGATAATAGTATTTTATGTGTGTTTTTTATTAATCTACTTGATATAGGCAATTTTTCTAATTCCTCGATTGAAGTGTTGATCGCTTTTATATAATTCTGTACTTCAGCCCAATCGTCTCTTTTTTCAGGAGTGAGATCTTCTTCTTTTATTAAAGCTTCTTCCATATTAGTCTTTGTCCCTTCAATTCTACTCGAGGTTGTAGCCTCTTTAAGAATATGCATGGTAATAAAGAAATCAACATCTGGAATTATTTGAGAAAATGCATTTAACTCACCGATTAGTCGATTAGCCTCGGCAAGTAACTTATTTACCTGAGGAGTTGAGACTATCCATTCTCGATTAACTTTTTCAGGCGAAAAAGATTTGTATTCTCGTTGAGAGATGAGTGTTCCTGAAATAAACTTCTCTAGATCCATAATCTCAAATTAGGAATAAAATGCAATTATAATTATTCTTATTTTCATTTATCCAAATAAATGAAAATATAAGATTCCTTAATTTCATATTTAACAGTAAAGAATATAGTAGATCTACCATCGCAGCAGGAGTAAGATAAATTTGTAGCTCCGAGAGGTAATAATCTCAACACGGCTCTTAAGCGCTGTTCTAAATGTAGGTCGATTTTAGGGCAGGATGTGAAATCGATTCTAAAGGATAATGAGCACAAAATTTGTGGTCAATTATCAAAACGGAAATAGGTAGCTTGATATTTACGGTTTGGATCATCGTGATTCCACAATATCAAAAGTGAATCGTTTCCAACTTTTTCTATTTTTCCAGTTGATTTCTCATACTCGAAAAAAACAGTGAGCAGATTCTCTTCAAGGATGTAAGGAATTCTACCGTCACCATCATAATCTGCTATATAGTAATATTTTTCTGACATTAGAAATTCGGCATTAGGATAGGTTAAATCTTGGGTCCACACACCAAAGAGTTCAGACGTGTCTACTTTAATATTTCTAAACACTGGCCTGTTAGGTCGACCCATGGAATCATAAAATATAGGTTCCTCTAGTAATTCTATAACATCATTGTTAGCAATTTCTAAAGTAGTCTCCAATTCAGTGGATTGATCTACTATTTCCACTTCCTTAGTTGAAATAGAATCAAGCTTTGTTTCTTTTTTCGAGCTTTTGTTGAGCTTAGAACAAGAGTTGAATATACAAAGCACGAGAAGCAAAAAAGAGAGTCTTCCTATCATTTGTAACTTATATACTACATCAAGCAATCACCCTCAACATCTCCTTAACCTCTCTTGCTCTTGTTTTTAGATTTTCTGAGTTTTCATCGGTGATGGTGACATGTCCCATCTTACGGAAAGGCTTGGTTTGTTTTTTCCCATAGAGATGAATGTGAACACCTTTCTGCGAAAGCAGTTGATCGAGTCCTTCGTATTTGGCTGATCCGGTATGACCTTCTTCTCCCAGAACGTTGACCATCGCTGCAGGAATTAGCAAATCTGTCGCTCCAAGTGGCAATCCCAATACGGCTCTCAGGTGTTGTTCAAACTGTGAGGTGATATTTGCTTCGATAGTATGATGACCGCTATTGTGAGTACGGGGAGCAATTTCATTTACTAAAATCTCATCATCCTGAGTAAGAAAAAGCTCCACGGCAAGAAGCCCAACCATTCCCAACTTCTCTACTACATCTACCGCAACTTGAGTGGCTTTCTCCTCAATTGCCTTACTGATCTCAGCAGGAGCAAAAAGAAACTCTACCAGATTTGCCGTAGGGTGAAAGGCCAGCTCTACGACCGGAAAGCATGTTACATCTCCCGCTTCGTTGCGAGCTACAATCACACTGAGTTCTTTTTTGAAATCCACCAACTTTTCCAAGAGAGATGGGGCCTCAAATGCCTTATCTAAATCTGATTCTGATTTAATGACTTGAACGCCTCTACCGTCGTATCCTTCCGTACCTAGCTTATTTACAGCAGGGAGGAAATCAGCACGTTTCATCACCTCTTCCTTTGTTTCTGTCAAGATGAAATCTGCAGTTGGGATTCTGTTTGCCTTATAAAAGGTCTTTTGTTTTCGCTTATCCTGAATGAGCTCAATGATTTCTGGCTGAGGAAATACCTTTTTTCCTTGCTTAGCCAAGTCCTTAAGAGCGTCGGTATTCACAGCTTCTATTTCTATGGTCAGCACGTCCATTGACTTGCCGAATGCCATCACAGCATCATAGTCTTTCAAGCTGCCATGTGTGAAGCTATTGGCAATCTTACTGCATGGCGCATTGGGATCCGGATCCAGACAATTGATATTTAGATTTAAATCTATCGCAGACTGAATCATCATGCGACCAAGTTGACCTCCTCCTAAAACACCAATTTGTAAATCTGTAATATCTGCCTTCATGCGGCAAAGATGATAAGTTTTTGGCGTAAATTAAGATTGGTTCAAGGAGTTAAAGCATGGATAAGGATCAAAAGTTGGCAGACAAAAAGAAACGGTTCGAAGAACTAAAAAAGAAAGCTCAAAATAAAGCCATTAAGGATGACGATTCAGAAACAGAGAAATCAGGTTTCCCAGATTTGGATTTCAAAAGGCAAATAGGCTGTGGCGGTTAGTAACTAAAGTCTATTTCGCGAAAAGACATTTTGCTAAAGCGTGTTATCATTTCTTTTTCTGGGGTTTGGGCTTCAAGGATTTCACATACTCAAAACTTATTTTAAGATATTCTTTTAACGTCTCTGAATCCTCCAAAAGATGATTGGGTACAGTAACGTATTCTTTGAGTAAAGGCCCTGGATTAGGCTGGTACAGCGTCGTTTGATATTGCTCCAAGAAATGCTCCCGCTTTTCCTTTGGTAGTCTTATTCCCACATATCCACTTTTGGATAGTAAAGAAAACATGTGACCATTGATCGAGGTGTATGGAAATCCAAATTGATTATTAATGCTGAGTTCAGGAAGTATTGCTACTAACTTTTCATATAGCACTCTTTGACCTTCGGGTATGGGTTTGCTCTTGCTTTTTGCCATCATCTAATCAGTCAAAAAACTTAGCTCAGACAGTAGTATCCTGTCTGAGCTAACCAAATTATTGTGATGGCATATTATAATAAAACTTCTCCTCTATAATCTGACCATCTTTCCACTTTTGTACAGCCACCTCTTCCATTTTCATGCGGTTGCCATCTTGAAAAGTCACGTCTACCCAAACCTCCACGCTCGCGATACCCGTTTCCTCGTTAGAGGAAATTGACTCAAGCCCTCCTCCATGCATTTCTTTGACCATTCCAAACCATCCTTCGATAGCTTTTCGTTGGGCAGCTTTACCATTTCTTACTTCGCCAGTTGCCTTTTCGATGACTACCACGTCTTCATGATAGTATTTCTCAAAAGCCTCCATCATTTTGCCTTCGCCACACATTTGCTGCATTTCCATTGCAATACTTAATACGCTCATTTTGTTTTCGTTTAATGTTCAATCAAACTTAATCATCACCTCTTGTTTTTAAAACAGGGTAAAGTGACATTAAAGGGGTGAATAGTGCCAATTTAAGTTTGACTAAAAGGCACATCCACTTGGAAGAGGGGCTTCCTTTGATAACCCTGTGGCAAAATCACTGCTCAAAATTGTTTTTTCCCATCCTTCGCTCACAGAGCCATTCATCGCATTGATGGAATAGCCGGTATTATTCATATGCATCCGAACAATCACCTTTTCACTATCCGGAATATTAACTGGCCCGCCGGATCGAGTGAATGGTTGTTCGTTCACATGGCTGTGTGTAAGAATTCTACGGTATAGGAGTGTTCCATCCTCTGAAACTACTTCCCACCAGTCTGCATATTGATTGCACCCTTCGTCCGGTGAGGAGATGGTAACAGAGAAAGAGTAGTTTCCGTCGCTTCCAGATGTCTTTACCGCTTCGATACTTCCAATTGCAGTCCCTGCTTCTACATTTTCTTCTTGTATCGGCTCTTTTGTTTCTTTGCTACAACTGGTCAAAAACGAGGAAAGCACAATAAGCAGATAGAACATCTTATTTTTCATTTAATTCAAATATTACGAAATACAACCTCTTTTTTGGTCTATTCACTAACAAAAACCCGTTTTACCCGCTGACTGACATTTGTCAAAATTTCGTAGGGTATAGTTTCGGCCCATTCGGCCAAATCTTCAATGCTTGGGTTTTCACCAAAAACAGTCACTTCATCTCCTTCTTTACACTCAATGCCTGTAACATCTATCATGGTCATGTCCATACAGATATTGCCAACCGTGTATGCCTTTTCTCCATTGAGGGTCATAAACGCTTGCCCTCCTCCAAATTTTCTAAGATATCCATCTGCATACCCAATAGATATGATTGCAATTTGACTATCCTTTCCCACCGTACCCTTTCTGGAGTACCCTACGCTCTCTCCCTTTTTGATTTGTCTAATTTGAGAAATGCGGCTTTTGAGTTCGCTTATTGATTTCAATCCGTTCAATTCCTCCGAGGAGTCATATCCATAGAGGCCAATGCCAAGCCTCGCCATATCAAATTGATATTGTGGCCATCGTACAATACCTGAGGAATTGAGTGCGTGTTTAACCGGCCTATAACCCAATACCTCAGCGACACGATCATACGCCTGATTGAATTTCATAGCCTGCTGTATGGTAAATTCATCATGCACTTCCTCCTCCGAACCAGCAAAATGTGTGAATACTCCTGCAACTTTTACATTGGGGTTTTGCAATAAAGTGTCGATCAATCCATCAATTTCCTCAGCACGAAAACCAAGTCGGTTCATCCCGGTTTCGATTTTGAGGTGAATGGAAGGAGTGTTTTCGGTTGCTTCGATAAATCTCCGGAGCATTGGTAGACTATAGATTTCCGGCTCCAGATCGAAAGACTCGGTTAGAGATAAGTGATCCCAATCCGGATTCATTACCATGATCGGAAGTTTTATTCCTTTTCTTCTAAGTTCTATTCCTTCATCCAAATATGCCACTCCCAGATAGTCCACTCCTTGATATTGGAGTAGACTGGCGATTTCCGAAAGACCTCCTCCATAGGCAAACGCCTTGACCATAACCATAAGCTTAGTCTCAGGTTTCAGTCTGCCTCGATAGGTATTGAGATTATGTGTGAGGGATTCGAAATTGACTTCAAGTACGGTTCCATGACTCCTTTCTTCCAATAGGTTCACAACTTTTTCTAAAGAAAAGCTTCTGGCTCCTTTCACCAAAATGAGCTCATTTTCAAAAGAGGGGAGCGAATTAAGGAACTCATTCGTTGAAGCGTAAAAAGCAGCGTTTAAGGAAAATAATAACCGATTCCGAGATATTTCCTCGCCAATTCCGATTAATCTGGTGACTTCATTTCGAACCAGCAGCTCGTTTACTTTTTTATACAGTTCTACTGATTCAAGGCCGGACTGCTGGATGTCGGATAAAACTACCGTTTTGCTTTTGTTTTGAACTTGTAGCTTAAGATAATCCAGCGCGATATCTAGCCCTGAGATATCATTGTTGTAAGTATCATCCAAGACATAACAATCATTAACTCCCAGCTTAAGCTCAAGTCTCATAGGAACAGGGCGTATTCGACTAATGCCATGATTAATCTCCTCGTTGCTAAGACCCAAAACAATCGCAGCTGTGATTACATGCAACAGGTTCTCCAAATAGTAGCCATGATGATCTTCTACCTCAAATCGGTAAAGAAGCTCTTCGTATTCACATTGATATCCAGATTGATTTTTCTCAAAAAAGAGGCTTGCTTCTTTGTCCAAGGTGCTCCAGCAAATCAGCTTTGCTGGAAATCTGTCCTTGAGGAACGGGTAAAGTTTTGCTTGGTCCTTGGAGCAGATGACTTTGTCCGAGTTTTCGAAAAGGTGGGATTTCTCCCTTAACTTTTCCTCTAAAGAATCGAAACCTTCATTGTGTGCCTCTCCAATATTGGTAAAAATCCCAATTTGAGGATTGATTATTTTTTGAAGATTTTGCATTTCCCCTGTTTGAGAAATACCTGCCTCAAAAACGCCAATTTCATGCTCTTTTGATATTTTCCATACGGAAAGCGGAACTCCTAGCTGCGAGTTGAAACTCTTCGGACTTTTGACGACATTGAATTTCTCTGCCAGCACATCCGACAACCACTCCTTCACGATTGTCTTACCATTACTTCCTGTAATGGCAATAACCGGAATATCAAACTGCTGCCGATGATTGCAAGCCAAGTCCTGAAGGGTCTTTAAGCTATCAGCTACAGCTAAAATATTTGCTTCTGCAAAATCGGGAACAACAATGGAATCAGAAACAACAAAATTGCGAACTCCTTTTTCATATGCTTGCTTTAGATAATGGTGGCCATTTTTGTTTTTCCCGTCAAGGGCAAAAAAAACAGTCGAGCCAGTGGATGACAATCGTCTGGTGTCAAAAGCCAGCTCAAGGATATGAGTATCCTTGTGTAGCTGGAGTATTTCTCCGTTGGTTAAAGTGGCAATCTGGCTGAAAAGCATGGACTAAATTATCAATTCCATTTCATACTGGTCTACTTCATTTTTAAAACCCATTTTCTCAAGAGCCACAATGGTTGATTCTTGCTCTTCCGGCACATTCATAATCGTTATTTCCTTAGAGTCGCTTAGTATTTGTGCTTTTTGCAGAAGCTGTTTTCCTATTCCCTTATTTCTATACCCGTCGGCTACCGCAAGCTGCGAGACTCTCCCCAAATCCGGTTGAAAAATGATATAACCAGCCAAAATTCCATCCAGATGTGCTTCAAGAATGTGTTCGTTTTCAAGATTGTATTTTAGATGATCGGTGCTATCGAGGAAAGTCGTTGGGAAAGACCAAAACGATCGATAAGCTTCCTTCAACGAGTCGGATTGTATTATTTCAATCTTCTCGTCCTGATGTTTCAGTGAGTCGTATAGTTTGAAGCACTTAAGCTCTCTTCGAAAGCTAAAGCCAAAAGATTCGTAGAGGCGAATGGCCGCCACATTACTGGTTATAACTTCAAGGAGCACTTTGTTGATATTTCCCTTTTGAAGCAATGGCAATGTGCTTTCAAGTAAAAAATTTGCCAACCCAGTTCTTCTTTGATCCAGAACCACACCCATGCCTCCATTGTAAGCCGTTCTCACTCCCTCAAATACGCCAGCAGTATGTAATGCAAAACCAAGGACTCTATCAGCAGGATCCAAAATCAATCCCGAAATATGATCTTCGATATGAAGCTTATGAAATATTCGTTTTTCAAATTGTGCAAAGGGGGGATTGAAATGTACTTGATTCCCCGAAAATGCATCTACAAAAGCAGAAAAGAGCCTGTCAATATTGCCTCTTTCAAAAATCTCGTAGCGGTTGTTCATATTGGTTTGTTTCACGATAGCTTGGCAATTTGTCAATTGCCTTTTTAGGGGGCAATAAGCAAAAATGTTAGAATTAACAGAGATAGCCAACAATACATTGTCTATCAGATTATGGTTTTTGAAAAATCTTTACTAACTTACTAGAACCAGTCTTTATTAAGTTAAACCAGCTATAGTTATGAAAAGAAATACTGAACTCACTTTTCCCAATCATCGAGAGTGGTATCTAAGATACCTCGATCTCATCCCCGTTTTTATCAACCTTTTTATCTGGCTCCTTGCGATACTCATATGGTTTTAAAACCATAGGTTAGTATTTTTGCCGTATGAATCGACGGCCTAGAAGAAATAGAATCAGTCAAGCAGCAAGAGACATAACAAGAGAGACCATCGTCACTACGGATGACTTTGTCTTTCCATTATTTCTCTTGGAGGGGAAAAATCAATCTACTGAGATTGACTCCATGCCTGGAATATTTCGCTTGAGCCTCGATCTAATGCTTAAGGAAATAGAGGAATGTCTCAAGCTTGGTATAAAAGCTTTTGATGTTTTTCCTGTTGTGGAAGAGTCTCATAAAGACAAGTTTGCTTCAAAAAGCCACGATACTAGCTTCTTTTATCATCAGGCACTAAAAAAAATCAAATCGGAATTTCCTGAAGCGATGGTCATCACAGACGTGGCAATGGATCCGTACAGTTCTGATGGTCATGACGGTATTGTCGAAAATGGAAAAATCCTCAATGATGAGACACTCGAGATTTTAGGAAAGATGAGCCTTGCCCAAGCTGAGATGGGAATCGATATGGTGGGCCCTTCGGATATGATGGATGGGAGAGTGGGGTATCTCAGAGAGGTCCTTGATGAAAATGGATTTCACGATGTAGGCATCATGTCTTATACTGCGAAATACGCATCTGCCTTTTATGGCCCATTCAGGGATGCATTGGATTCTGCCCCTAAGTTTGGAGATAAGAAAACTTATCAGATGGATCCTGCCAACAGGAAAGAAGCGATGATAGAAGGTGAACTTGATTTTATTGAGGGGGCGGACGTCTTAATGGTAAAGCCTGCGCTTACTTATCTTGATATCATTTCAGACTTGAAAAGTGAGTTTGACTTACCTATAGCTGCCTACAACGTCTCCGGTGAATACGCCATGGTCAAAGCAGCTGGGGAACGTGGCTGGCTCGATGCTGATCGAGTAAGAGATGAGTCCCTTCTTTCGATTAAGAGAGCTGGTGCAGATATCATCCTTACATATTTTGCTAAGGAGTTCGCTTTATCAAATCAAATGTCTTAGCGGAGGATCACTTGACAATAATTCCAATCTATCTCTTTCTCTTTGAATAAGTTATCAGTGGATAGGTAATTTTCGTTCGTCGACAGTAATCTGTTTTTCATCTAAATAATTCTGCGAATAGTTCAACTAATCGTTTACTTCATCATGACCAAAACAACCAGAGTTATGATACCAGAATTTAACGTTCAAGATTTCGTAAATGATATTTTCGAAGAAGATGCAACACATCAGCACTGCGTCGATAACATTTTAAGAAATATCGAGAATAGCATAGAGAGCTGTGGAAATGATAGAGCACAAATAAGTCGTCTATTAATGATGAGAAGTTTCTTGGAGAAAAGATTATCAAGAGCTCAATTTGATGCTTTGCAGTTTACAAGCACTCCTACACTAGCCTAACCAAATCTATTTTGAAGGGAGGCATGTCTTCCTGTCCTTGAGATCATCCATTTCCAGAGGAATCTAAACCACCACTTAATTCTTCCTCCTCAAGGGTCAATGGCTGAAGTTGAACGATCTTCTCAGCTTCATTCAAAAAATTTATCAAGTGATGTACACTTGACACCAATTCCTTTTGCTCGTCTATATTCGTACAATTAGCCTCCAGAAGGTATCTGAAAAACAAGTCTTCGATATTTCTTCTCAGCTTTGCCGGAGAGCAAAAAGCGAACAAATCGGCAAGCTCATGCATAAGTATTCTCCTGAGAGCATCTGCTTTTACATTTTCTGATTCTTGCATTATGTGATGTTTAGTTATTTAGTTTCCCCTCAGCTTCTCTTCAAACTCTTTTTTCAGGCTTAGATATTCATTCGTCTTCTCTGTAATTATTTCGTTTTTACGAGCATCACTCTCATTGAGAACTCTCCTTATATAGTTCGTAGAGTATCTCGTTCCTACTTGATGAAATATTAAATCACTGATTTTAATAAAATCACTTTCTCGCAATTCGCTTCCCTTTTTGGACGATTTGCTCATATTTGTCATTGTCAAAGTTTGTATGACAAATATTGTAGTAAATAACTACAAACGCAAGTAGTTAACTACAATTTTGAAAAAATTCTTGGAAATTTGAGTGTATTCAATCAAAATATGAAGTTTATGCGGCTTAAACTGGGTTTAAGCCAAGAGAAATTTGCTCAAAATCTGGGCATAAAGCGAGGAAGGTTGACTCCATATGAGGATAAATCCAGTGGTGATCCTGATTTTTATAGAATTATTGTAGCAAAATACAACATTGATTTACACAAATTCTTGATGGATGAAATGAATGACGACAATTATTCGTCGTTTTTCACTACTAGACCTGAAGCGACTATTGATATCGCAGAAGAGGAAAGTGGTACCTATTTTAACAAGTCAAAAATCATCGATCTTATTCAACAAATCAAAAACGAAAGTGACCCTGAGACTCGCGCTGCATTATCCGATACGGCGATTTCTCTTGTGGCCAAACTGATGGAGGAAAATAATGAACTCAGGAAAGAGGTACTAGATATCGTCTTAGAAAAGAAAAAGTAGGGTTAAAATAGGTCATCTTCTCGCTCCAACATCAAAATACTCGATTGAGGAACAATAAAATATTTCTCCCCTTCATACTGAACTTCAAAAGAGGCATTTTGAAGAAAAATAGCTAGATCTCCTTCCTTTGCCTGAAGCGGCACATACTTCACTTTATCCTCCTCGCCTTTCCAACTCTCCTCCTCATCCAGTGGTAATGGGATTGGATAGCCGGGACCAGCTTTTACAACATAACCGCTTTGAACTCTCTCTTTTTCTTTTACTCCTGGTGGAAGAAAAATTCCCGAACTGGTCTTCTCCGAATCCTTTTTGGGTTTGACCAGGACTTTATCTCCTACTACTATGAGTTTTTTCAACTTGTTATCTGCCGTCAACTGCATATGTGATTTATCTATGATTGGAAGTGTTAAGTAAATTGTTCTGATAAATTAATCAACCGACCTATCCACCAGTCTTTGATCTAGTTGCTTAGATGCTTTGGCTCCCAGCTCCTTGAGTTTTTCGGTTCTGCGTACAAGGTTTCCAGACCCCTCAGATAGCTTGTTCATCGCCAGGTCGTAGTTGTCTTTGGTTTGTTTCAGATTGTTTCCAACCTTGAGAAGGTCGTTGGTAAACCCTTCAAACTTATCGTAGAGAGCACCGGCCTGTCTGGCAATTTCTACTGCGTTTTTATTCTGAAGATCTTGTTTCCAGATGTAGCTTACTGTACGCATAGTTGCCAAGAGTGTACTGGTAGAAACCAATACGATATTTCTATCAAGGGCTTTCTCATAGAGATTTGGGTCTTCCTTGAGCGCAATCATAAGGGCGGGTTCGTTTGCGACAAACATCAAAACAAAGTCTGGCTGCTGAAGCTCATTTAGGTTTTGATAATTCTTGTCTCCGAGGATTTTAATATGATTGTTGACACTGTCAAGGTGCTGCTTTAGGTATTTGACTTGCTGATCCGCGTCTTCCTGCTCAAAGTAGTTGCTGTAGGCAGTAAGTGAAACTTTGGAATCCAAAACCAAATATTTATCATCCGGAAGCTTGATTATATAATCCAGTCTCTGATTGGAGCCTTCTTCGTTTTTTAAGTTCTTCTCTTTGAAGTAATGAACATCTTTCTGCAAACCAACTTTTTCCAAAATCGTCTCAAGCTGCATTTCTCCCCAGTTTCCTTGAGCCTTAGAATCTCCTTTTAGTGCCTTGGTCAGACTTTCAGCTTCTTTTGTGATTTTCTGATTTAGTTCCTTGATGTGATCAAGCTGCGTTTTGAGTGCAGTGTTTTGCTCTAGTGAATCCTTATTGCTTTGCTCTACTTTTTTCTCAAAGCTTTCTATTTTATCTTTCAATGGATTGAGCAATTCTCCAATATTGGTCTTATTCTGATCCGTGAATTTTTTACTTTTTTCTTCCAAGATTTCATTCGCCAGGTTTTTAAACTCGATGGCAAATTTTTCCTGAAGCTGGCTCACCTCTTGTTTCTGCTCTTCAAGCCTTTCTCTTAGATTTCGATAATCGGCTTCTAGTCTTGACTTCTCACTATTGAGATTGATGACCTTTTCTCTTTCATCCTTCAGTTGTCCGTTTAGATCACCAAACTCTTCGTTTTGCTTTTCAGCTCTCTTCTGCTCCATTTCCAATTCGAGCTTAAGTTTCTGAGCTTCATCTCCTCCGCTTTTGGTTTTTAGCTTAGCTAATAAATAGCCCAAGCCAGCACCTGCCCCCAAGCCAACAACCAATGTCAATACTGCCGATAATTCCATGCTTCAAAATTAATTTAATCTCTGTAGATACCCGAACAATTCCATAGACCAGGCTACTCCCAAATGTATGATCACCCCTCCCCAAACGTTGCGAGTATTATAGGAAACTATCCCTAAAATATAACCTCCAAAAATTGAGCTTGCTGCCTCAGGCATGGGCTTCCCAAAATGTAAAAAACAATAGCTCGCTATCATGGCCAGAACAGCATAGCCTCCAAGCGTTCGCGCAAAAGCAAACACCAAGAAGCCTCTAAAGATCATCTCCACACCTAAAAAATCAGATCCGTAAAAGAGCTCATAGCATGAAGCCACAAGCCAAACGGGTAAATCGTGAAGAGAGGCGAACGCTTCTCCTTTTGAATGCGCAAATCTTGGATAATAAGCCTGAATGTCTCCAAAGAAAGACCCTATTCCGATAAAAAATACGGCAATAGCCAACAGTGTAAAGTAGGGACGAGCGTCAAATTTTTTGATCGCAAGTCCATAGTAGTTTTTGGAATCGCCTTTTTCAATAAATAGAGAAATAATAATAAGAGGAATCACCACTGTGAACATGCTCGAAAACCAGCGCGCACACTTTCTGATAAAGTAAAGATCTACACCACTAAAATACTCTTTGAGAATCTCGTTATGTAGATAAAAAGAACGATCAAGAGCTAGAATTCCAAAGCCAATTAGAAACTTCATCCAAAACTCTTTTGAGGTCAACCATTCTCTTTTTTTATTGAAAGCGTAGAGTAAAAAACATACAATCAAAAATGGAAAAGACTGCCACCAAAACATGTTGAACCAATGCAAATAGGTGCCGTATGTGGAATCGATAAACGAATTTTCAAAATCAAATCGATAGTTAAAAAACAGACTAATTATTAAAAAGACCGCAACGGAAACATATAGTTTAAGATCAAAATGCTTTCTTTGAAAGTCGATCAGAAGGCCGAGAACTTTTTTCATCAAGTAGGTATTCTATCAGATATTACTAACATACAGTAAAGATATGTGTCTAATTGCTTTTGCCTGGAATTCTCATCCCAAATACAAGTTAATCTTAATTGCCAATCGGGATGAGTTTTATGAAAGACCATCTGCTACAGCCTCTTTCTGGAAAGATTGCCCTGATATCTATGCAGGTCGTGATCTTGTAGCTACTGGTACATGGATGGGCATCTCGAAAAGTGGCCGATTTGGCGCTATAACAAACTATAGAGACATCAAAAATATACAGAAAGATGCAAGGTCAAGGGGAGACATTATTCCAAGATATCTGAGCGAAAGCGATGACCCAAAGTCATTTTCACAAAAACTCAACCACTACTCCAGTGAATATAATGGGTTCAATTTTCTAGCCAGCGACTTCAAGACCATGACTCATTATAGCAACTATCAAGGCAAAGTAAATGTGATCGATCCAGGGATTCATGGATTAAGTAATGCTTTTCTCGATACGCCATGGCCCAAGGTTGAGTCTTTAAAAAGAGGTCTCAGAAAAGCCATTTCTAGTAAGTTTGATCACAAACAGATGTTCGATCTCCTTTCGGACACTCAGGAAGCAGATGAAAAGATGCTCCCTCGAACTGGTGTTCCATTGGAGTGGGAAAAGGCACTCTCTTCCGTCTGTATTCGAACTGAAAAATATGGCACCTGTAGCTCTACTGTTATCACTGTGACTCATGCCGGGGTGGTGGACTTTAGCGAAAAGACCCATGCAATCGGTGACAAAAAAGAGAAAACAGTAAAGTCCAATTTTACTATCAAGCTCGATTGATTTTCGTGGTTACTTTATTCCATCTCCTATAAATTCTTTGAATTTCGAGGGACTGCCAGCAGCATCTCCAGTGAGGAGATAATAAAACATACCACAATCTGATATATCCGCATCTCCACCGCTATGCGCTTCCAGCCTGGTGTACATCCATCGAATATTGGGGTCTTTGTGGTCTCTCATCCAATACCAGACAGAAAAGTCCTTTTGAGAATGCCATAACTTATCAGCGTCCTCTTTTTGGTTTTGATCTTGTATTTTTTTGTACTTTAACCTCCCTCCGCACAATTCCTGTACATCTTCCCAGGTGTGATGCCACTTCCTCCTTACCTCTCCCTCATTGAATTTGCTGTGGGATAATAGATAGACATGATTGAGTGCCTCAATATTGCCTTGCTTAATCACTTCTTCCACTACCAAATACAGAAACTCCGATAAGCCCGCATGTATAAAGTACAATGGGTCAGATGCTGTAGATTTTCCCATTTCCATAGCCAGATCTAATTTTGATTCTTCGAGTTGGGTGGTAACATCAAATATTTTAGTCTTACCAAAACCCCACCTTTCTGCACTTCCTTCACAGCTGATCATAAGCTGGTTTTCTTCATCAGGACCTGCGGGTGCATCAATAAAATTGTTGTAAGAACAATGTACCAGTTTACTCTGCAGCCCAAGTTTCGCCACAATAGCAAATGATGCCGCAGCAGCCCCCCAATCATCAGGATCTCCAGTGGGCCATTTGTAAGCATTATCGGGTTCGCTATTCCCATCGTAGCTTACAGCAATCCGATTATTATCATAGCCCCAAGCTTGCGAATATGCCATTGCAAAACTGAAAGCTATCAAGATCGAAACGGCCATTAAATATTTTAAAATGTTCATAGTCAGGAAGATAATTCTAATTCTTAAAAATTTTCCTCACTTAGAGCTAAATTCGTACCACAATTAGCAATCCCAATTTAAGTTCTCCATAATTATTGAAGTATATTATATAAGATCCTGATGAAAATGTCTCAAAAAAGCATTCCCATACAAGTAATATTATTCACCTTTTCACTTAATTGTAGTCTGCTGGCTCAGGAACAAAAAGTTGTCAGCGACACTTGGATCATTAAGAATGAGAACAAGGATTATATCGCCAGACATGAGTGCTCGTTTGTGCAAGCTGGAGAGAAATTCATCATGTTTGGTGGAAGAGAATCAGCACAAACGCTCAATATGTATGATTATAAAACTAATACTTGGAGTGTAGGTGCCAGCGCTCCCAAGGAATTCAACCATTTTCAGGCTACAGCTTATAAAGGATTTGTTTGGGTGATTGGTTCTTTCAAAACGAATAATTTCCCTAAGGAAATACCGGCGGACAACATTTGGTTATATCACATTCCTTCCGACAGATGGATCAAAGGACCCGAAATACCTGAAAACCGAAGGCGAGGTGGTGCTGGTTTGGTTGAATACAAAGACAATTTCTATGTGATCGCAGGAAATACGAGAGGGCATGATGGGGGTTATGTAAAATGGTTTGATCAGTATGATCCATTCAAGAATACATGGATTAAATTGGAAGATGCATCGGAAGCAAGAGATCACTTTCATGCTGCTGTAATAGGAGATAAGCTTTATGCTGCTGGGGGAAGAAGATCAGGAGGTGAAGGTGGAGTTTTTGGCCCTTTGCCAAAGCCAGTAGACGTCTATGATTTTAATACTAAAGAGTGGTCCGTTTTGAAAGAAGGAATTCCTACTCCAAGAGCAGCCCCAGGCACAGCTGTCTTCAATGGGGAACTTCTACTAATGGGTGGAGAGGGAGAAAGTCCAGGCCCAGCCTATCAATTGGTAGAAGCATACAACCCACAAACTGACGTGTGGTCACAAAAAGCCGACATGAACTTTCCTCGTCACGGAACACAAACCATTGTCTCAGGAAATGGCGTTTATATTACCGGTGGGTCTCCAGTAAGAGGTGGAGGATCACAAAGAAATATGGAAGTTTATAATGAAGATGCTCCAGCAGGAATAGCACTCATTGCTTCTACACTAAGTACTGCTAAAAAATGTAAAATTAAAGCTGGAAAAGCTGAAAAGATTGTGCTAAAATGCGAAGGAGGAAACACTGCAAGTTTTATCTCTGAAATTAAGCTTGAAGGTGAAAATACTGATAATTTTGAGGTCGGAACTGATTTAAACTTTCGATTGATTAATACTGGGAATGAAGTTTTCTTTAAGGTAAAGCATGTTGGAAACAAGAAAAACGATCAGGCGAAATTGACAATCATTTACAATGGAGGTAGTACTGAGAGCGTTGTACTTACCAGCAAATAAGGCGTACTCAAAAGATGATATTAAATAAATCCACCTATAAACTCATTAAGCTTCCTGTCGCAATATGTGTACTTGCATTTTTTGCACATTGTAATGACAGGACTCTTGAAGACCTGGACTTGGCACAAGGAAAAGTAGCTGGACAAGACTGGGTTTTTGCTTCAGGTAATGCTATAAGGGGTATTAATGAGATAGAGATCATACTTATGAACTTTGAGACGAGCAACCCATGCGGGGTTCTCAACCCTCCCAGACCTTATGTAAAGTTTACCGTACCAGCCACACCCGGTACTTACAGCATCCCCTTCAGTGAAACCAGCAAAACAGTTAAGTTCTTTGAAGGATCAAGCTCGGCTAAGAGCCTCAGCTCTACTTCAGGATTTGTGCAAATCATCAGTATCAATGGATTCACTGTAGATGCACTCATTCAAGCATCTTTCGATGATGACAATGACATTGCTGGTGCTTTCTTTGCTACTAGTTGTAATTAGCTGACTGCCGCTTCCTCTTCATAAGCCTCCATTGGTAAGCAACTGCAAACCAGATTGCGATCTCCATATGCGCTATCGATTCTACTCACTGATGGCCAGAATTTTTCTGTCCTGATATAGTCCATCGGGAATGCCGCCTCTTCTCGCGTATAGGCATGCGACCAATCGCTTGAAATCACTGACCTATAAGTGTGTGGTGCATTTTTCAACACATTATCAGACGCATCCGCCATGCCGATTCTAATCGCCTCTATTTCTTTACGAATCGAAATCATCACATCGCAAAAGCGATCAAGCTCTCGTTTGCTTTCACTTTCTGTCGGCTCTATCATCATTGTGCCAGCCACAGGAAACGAAACCGTAGGAGCATGATAGCCATAATCCATCATTCGCTTGGCAATATCCTCTACCTCAACCCCGAACTTCTTAAACTCTCTGCAATCGATGATCATTTCATGCGCATTGCGTCCATTTTTATTCGAATATAGAATCGGGTAATGTTCGCTCAAGCGTTTCCCGATATAATTAGCGTTGAGAATCGCCAGTTTCGTAGCATCCGTTAAGCCCGCTCCTCCCATCATAGCTATATAAGCATGAGAAATCGGAAGAATGCTTGCACTGCTGTAAGGTGCTGAAGACACTGCAGTATCATTATTTCCAGGAAGGAATGGAATCAAATGCTTAGCAACCCCAATTGGTCCCATGCCAGGTCCACCACCACCATGAGGAATGCAAAAGGTCTTATGCAAGTTCAGATGACAAACATCTGCGCCTATTAAGGCTGGTGAAGTCAATCCTACCTGGGCGTTCATATTTGCACCATCCATATAGACCTGGCCTCCATTTTCATGAATGATCTGGCAGATTTCTCTAATGCCCTCCTCGAATACTCCATGAGTGGATGGATAGGTCACCATCAGAGCCGCCAGATCATCTTTATGTTGTTCTGCCTTCGTTTTTAACTCTTCAATATCAATGTTACCCAAATCGTCGCAAGCAGTGATCACCACTTTCATTCCTGCCATAATTGCGCTTGCAGGATTCGTTCCATGCGCAGAAGAAGGAATCAAAGCCACGTTACGATGCGCATCCCCATTGCTTTCATGAAAAGATTTAATAGCTAACAATCCGGCATACTCACCCTGTGCACCTGAGTTGGGCTGAAAAGAAACTCCATCAAATCCAGTGATCTCTGCCAACCAATCATGCAGCTGAGTAATTAACTCTTTGTATCCATCCGTTTGAGAAGTTGGTGTAAAAGGGTGCAAAGCACCAAACTCAGGCCATGTCACAGGAATCATCTCCGTAGTTGCATTGAGCTTCATGGTACACGACCCCAATGAAATCATGGAATGCACCAAAGAAAGATCTTTATTCTCCAGCCTTTTCATATAGCGCAAAAGCTCATGCTCCGTTTGAAAATCATGAAAAACCTGATGCGCTAAAAACTCGGATTGCCTTACGAGCCCTTCTGGAAAACTGATAGAAATTTCTTCAGTTATGCTTTTAGATTCCACACCAAGAAGCTTGGTAAATACTGAAACAATCTTCTGTGCATCCTCAGGTCTATGAGTTTCATCAAATGAAATTCCCACGCTTCCATCTTCAAAATATCTAAAGTTCATCGCGAGAGATTCTGAAGCCTCCCTAAGTTTCCTCGCCAGATCTTTATCGAGTTTGATTTTCAAAGTGTCAAAATACACTTCATTTAGATTTTGAAGTCCTAGCTCATTTAGGCTCTCTGCAGTTGTTTTGGCTAAGCCATGAACTCTTCTTGCAATGGCTTTGAGACCCTCTGAGCCATGATAAACAGCATACATGGATGCCATCACGGATAATAATACCTGAGCTGTGCAGATATTTGAAGTGGCCCTTTCTCGTTTAATATGCTGCTCTCGTGTTTGAAGCGCCATGCGATAAGCAACATTTCCATCTTTATCTTTCGATACTCCTATGATTCTACCAGGAATCGATCTCTTGTAATCCTCTTTCGTGGCAAAGAAAGCCGCGTGTGGTCCTCCAAAACCCATCGGAACACCAAACCTTTGAGAAGTGCCAATTACAACATCTGCTCCCCACTCTCCCGGAGGAGTCAACAGGCACAAGCTTAGGAGGTCGGATGCCACTGCCACTGCTACATTGTGCTCTTTTGCAGAAGCTACGAGAGCTGATCTATCCCTAACCTCACCATTATTATCCGGATATTGGAATAAGACACCATAGATATCTGGATTCGTAATATCTGTTTTATCAATGTCTTCAACTCTGAGTTCAATTCCCAGTGGAGCCATTCTGGTTTTAAGAATGGCTAATGTTTGTGGAAAAACATCCTTATCTACCACAAAAACATTCGCCTTCTTTTTATCCTTTTTTCGGGTACTATGAAGCATAGAAGCAGCTTCAGCTGCCGCTGTTCCCTCATCCAGCAAAGACGCGTTGGCAATTTCCATTCCCGTAAGGTCAATCACCAACGTCTGAAAATTGATCAGTGCTTCCAATCTGCCTTGGGCTATCTCCGCCTGATAGGGTGTATAAGCTGTGTACCAACCAGGGTTTTCAAGGATATTTCTTTTAATCACAGCCGGCACGATAGTACCGTAGTATCCCTGCCCCATAAATGATTTGTAAACCTTATTCTTGCACGCTATCTCTTTTAAGCCAATGAGATATTCGTACTCGTTTTGAACAGGAGAAAGTTTCAATGGGTGTTCTAAGCGAATCTGATCCGGTATGGTTTGGCCTATTAGTTCGTCAACCGAAGTAAGCCCTAGTGTGTCCAACATCTCAGCGATTTCTTCTGCAGAAGGACTGTTGTGACGAGACTGAAAGGAAACCCTTTCGTTAAGATTTACATTCATCAAAAAAGGAGAATCTGGTGGTTTTACAAGTACGCTGCAAAACTATTATGTAAATCAATAACCTGCACTATTGTTTGACAAGCGGCGAAAGTCTTATAAGACGTTGGCGTACTTTTGGCTTGTTTTAAATAGCATACGACATGATCAAACACCGCATCTTCTACTCGCTTCTGATTTTACTATCCGTTATTGGATACGCCCAAGACAAAACGGCAATCAAATACTCAAAAACGATAAAGCAAGAAGACTTAAAGGCTCACCTCTCCATTCTTGCTTCTGATAGTCTTGAAGGAAGAGAAACCGGAATGAAGGGCCAAAAAATGGCTGCAGACTACATAGCAAAGCATTTTGAAGCTTTAGGGCTTGAGGCACCTGTAGAAACTCCAGAGGGTAAAAGCTACCAGCAATCTTTCGACTTGAAAATGGCGAAATTCAAACAGGTCTATTTGGAAAAAGATGGTGAGAAAAAAGTCAATTTCGAAGACTTTCTATACTACTCAAGAAACGAAACTTATGGCGAGGAGTACATAGACATTGTATTTGCTGGATATGGGGACTCCACCGACCTCAAGGGAATCGATCTTGAGGGGAAGTATGTGGCATTTGTAAACAAGGAGTGGTCTAACTTTAGAAATACTCTCGCTGCAATGAAAAAGGCAAAGGCAAAGGGCTACCTGATGATTATAGAGGATGACTTTCGTTTCGATTTCGTCATGAAGAGGTACGGAGGCTATCTGAGTAGCGCTAAAATGGACTTTGAGTTTGATAACAAAGGCAGCAAAATATTGCTTATCGGTAGAGAAATGACCAATTGGATTTTTGATAAACCTCTAGACGAGCTTAAGCAGGAAGGCATAGGGCAAACATCTGAAGTTGTGATCAACGCCGATATGTTAATCAAAAGTGTTACTTCCGAAAATGTAATGGGGCTGCTTAGAGGCTCAGAAAAGCCAGATGAAATAGTCGTTATCAGTGCTCATTACGACCACATTGGAATCGTCAATGGAGAAATCAACAATGGAGCAGACGATGATGGCTCTGGCACAAGCTCCGTTCTGGAACTTGCAGAAGCTTTTGCTACAGCAGCAAAAAAAGGAAATCGTCCAAAAAGAAGTATCCTGTTCCTAACCGTAAGCGGTGAAGAAAAAGGCCTATTGGGAAGTGAATATTATACAGATAATCCCGTGTTTCCTTTAGACAAAACGATCGTTGACCTAAATATTGATATGGTTGGAAGAGTAGATGAAAAACACGCGGAAAACCCTGACTATATCTATCTAATAGGTTCGAATAGATTATCGACCGAGCTGCACGAGCTGTCAGAAGCAGCAAATAAGACATATACCAACTTGGAGCTGGATTATACATACAATGCAGATGATGATCCCAACAGATATTACTTCCGATCAGATCATTACAACTTTGCTAAAAACGGAATCCCGGTTATCTTCTATTTCAACGGCACACATGAGGATTATCACAAGCCTACTGATACTATCGAAAAGATCAATTTCGATAAAATGAAAAAGATAGATAATCTAATATTTTTCACCGCTTGGGAAATTGCCAACAGAAAGAAAACGATTGAGGTAGATTGAAATTGAGAGGGAGGTAAAGTGATCTGGGGGGCTATGAAACCCCCACAAGATCTTTTCAACCAGCTATGGAAAGACTGAACTAAATCAGTCTCTCTGTTGCAATGATAGAAAAATAATTCTGGTTTCCTAACGATATTCTCAAAAAAAAACATGGCACAGCAATGTTATATTGTGAATTTCATAATTATAAAATATAATTTTGCATATTTCGAATTAACCAAATTATATTCATTTTAATATATCAACTGATAGTAGAAATTTACTTCATGCGTTGCTTGAAAAAAACTCAAAGTTTCCATTTTAACACAATTCTTTTAGGAAATAATCCTAGTAAATAGCACCCATTTACCTATCAAAAGTCTAAAAAAAATGGCTGAAAATTCCTCTTTCAGTATTCAGTGTGCGAGCTTTGGGGGCTAAGAAAAAAATGCGATGAACTATCTTATAAAGAATACAAAGGTTGTCAACCGAGGCAAAGTTTTTGACTCTGATTTACTGATTAAAAATGGTAGGATTGAAAAGATCGCTCCTGAAATCAGTACTGACCTCAACGTAAAAGAAATCAATGGCGAAGGTCTGACTCTAATGCCTGGGGTAATCGACGATCAGGTTCACTTCCGAGAACCGGGTCTTACGCATAAGGCCGAAATATACACTGAAGCAAAGGCCGCAATTGCTGGTGGAATCACTTCATTCATGGAAATGCCCAATGTGAATCCTCAAACGGTAACGCAAGAATTGCTAGAACAGAAATATGAACTAGGCAGAACCAAGTCTTTGGCTAACTATTCCTTTTTCATGGGAACGACCAATGACAACTATGATGAGATCATGAAAACGAACCCTGAAGATGTCTGCGGGATTAAGATATTTATGGGTTCTTCTACAGGGAATATGCTTGTAGATGACGAAAATGTTCTAAGCAAAGTTTTTGCGAATAGCCCGGTACTCATTGCTACTCACTGTGAAGATGAGCAAACAATAAAGGACAATTTGAGGGCGTATAAAGAAAGATTCGGAGAGGATATTCCCTTTAAATCGCATCCAGAAATAAGAAGTGAAGAGGCTTGTCATATTTCTTCTTCATTTGCTATAGAGCTCGCAAAGAAGCATAATACGCGTCTTCATATTTTACATATTTCCACGGGCAAGGAAACGACCCTTTTTGGAAATGATATTCCACTAGAACAAAAAAGAATCACTTCGGAAGCCTGTATCCACCACCTTTGGTTCTCCGATGAAGATTACGAGGAAAAGGCACAATGGATCAAATGGAATCCGGCAGTAAAATCTAAAGAAGATCGATCCCAAATATGGGAAGCGCTTCTAGACGATAGGATTGATGTAATCGCAACGGATCATGCTCCACATACCAAAGAAGAAAAAAATAATAAATATCTCGCAGCTCCATCAGGAGGACCGCTGGTTCAGCATTCTATGGTAGCCATGCTGGAGTTCTACCATCAAGGAAAAGTTTCACTAGAATGGCTTGCAGAGAAAATGAGCCATGCACCGGCAAAGTGCTTCCAGATAGCAGAAAGAGGATATATTGATGAAGGATCTTTTGCTGACCTTGTGCTTGTTGACTTAAACAATCCATGGACTGTTTCAGAATCGAATATTCTATCCAAATGCAAATGGTCTCCGTTTGAAGGTCAGACTTTTAAGTCCAAAATACGAAGTGTCTTTGCTTCAGGGCACCTCGCTTACCATGAAGGTCAGTTCGATGAAAGCACAAAAGGAATGAGATTAAAATTTGATCGGCGATAGGTATTGGTAAAATGCGAGAATGCATATAACTTTGCACTCCGTTTATCACATGGTGGTTGTAGCTCAGTTGGTTAGAGCATCGGTTTGTGGTACCGAGGGTCGTGGGTTCGAGCCCCATCTTCCACCCTTAAGAAGCCTTCTCAAAGTATTTGAGAAGGCTTTCTTGTTTTTAGAGAATGCGCTCTCTGCTGTTCTATTAAGGATCAAGCGTAAAATCTCTGTGGAGCGATTGTATTTCTTCTTTTGTCTTTATCGGAAAAATGGAATTTGACCATGTTTTTAGCCCTCATTTGAGAACGTTATTTCTTCTAGTTTTTATTTTTTTTGTAGTATTAAACCAAAAGAACCCATGATGAAAAACCTTAAGACTCTCTGCTTCACTTTACTATGTTTTTTTCTGGCATCCTCCAGTATAAGCTGTTCGGAAAATAAAGAAGAGCCCGAGCCAGAAGAAAAGGTGGAAGAAAAAATAGAAGAAGAGGAAAAAGAAGAAGAAGAAGAGGAAGAAGAAGAGGAGACATTCGAAGAAGTCGTTATAACAGTTGACGCCACCTCTTTGGAAACTTTAAGCGGAGATTGGGAAAAAAGAACAACTATAGAAGGGTATACAGGAGATGGATACATCGTATGGGAAGGCCCCAATCAGTTTTGGAAAGGTGAAGCCAACATTGGAGCCGCCGGCAGGTTGACATATAAGATCGATATTCCAAAAGCAGGTACGTACTTATTTCAATGGAGATCGTATATCGCCAAAGTCGATGCAGAAAATCCGAATACTGAGCATAACGACAGTTGGTTACGCATTCCCGATGCTGATGACTTTTATGGAGAAAAAAACACAGGGAGCATCGTCTACCCCAAAGGCTCTGGCAAATCACCCAACCCTGCCGGTGAAAACGGGAATGGGTTTTTTAAAGTTTACATGAATACCTCGAATGCTTGGAGCATGATCTCAAGTACATCTGACAATAATGCTCATCAGATCTATGCTACCTTCAATGAGGCTAAGGAGTATACCGTGGAAATTGCGGCAAGATCAGATTTTCATGCTATCGACATGTTTCAGTTGACCTTGCAAAAACCTGAATAAATCCGTTTTAAGCAAGAAAAATTCATAGAAGGGTCTCTAATAAGTTGGAGACCCTTTTTTATGGTAAAATAATAGTCGGCAAAAGGCGGTTTTACTAGAATGAAATTTCGCTTTTTTTCAATATTCAAAATGAAAAATACGTTTAACAAAATAATATTTTGATCTTTTGGTAAATAAATGAATATTTCCAACCTTGCATCCTCTAAGGTCGTTAATTCATTTAAACTTTGAGTTTCTGAAAACACTTCGATACATATCATTTTCGCTGCTTTTGCTGGTTTCTCTTCAGGGTTTTTCTTCAGGAAATGGCACAGAAGATAACAATGCGACGAAGCATAAAAACGTTTCCACTTCCGGGAACATTGAGAATACAGAAGACAATGCAGAACCGAAATCGAAAGATAATTCTGTAGAAACAACAGAAACTTCCTCTGAAAGCGTGGAGGCAAAATCAGAAACTGATTCTACATCCAATTACAACTCCAGTTGCAAGTTTAACTTCTTGTTTTATTTCATCTATAAAGTAAAGTATGATGAAAATGGTGACGTAGATGGAGGTGACTTGAATTTCGAATTTTAGCTTGTTGCCGCTTTAGAAAAATCTTCAATTTCCTTCAAATTGATTTTTCCTTCGTAGAAAGCTTTTCCGAAAATTACACCGTGGAGACCAATATCCTTTAATCGCTTAATGTCATCCATGTGCCTCACTCCTCCACTAGCAAATAGTCGCAGGTCTGGAAATTTTTTTATCAACTGATCATACAAGTCAAATGAAGGGCCAGATAGCACCCCGTCTTTAGATATGTCAGTGGTTTTTAGATATTTCAATCCTTTTTCGTAGAAAAATTCAACATGATCGAATAGGTCGAGCTTGGTTTCTTTCTGCCAACCTCCCACTTTGATCATTCCATTAAGTGTATCTGCAGCCAATACGATTTTGTTCCTTCCATAGGACATCACCCAATCGGCGAAAAGCGATTTATTATAAACGGCGATGGTCGCCGCAGTAACGCTGGAAGCTCCAGACTCCAGTGCTTTTACAATATCTCCATCGGTATGCAAGCCTCCTGCAAAATTGATCTTCAAGTCTGTATAGGCAGCTAACATCTCTAAAGTGGGAAAATTTGCGGGTTTGCCTTTGGTGGCTCCATCCAGATCAACCAGATGCACTCTGGAAATTCCATGATCTTGAAATTTTTCCGCGACCTCTAATGGGCTGTAGCTATAGGATTTTTCTTTGGAGAAATCTCCTTGAGCAAGTCGAATCGTTCGTCCTTTTATTACTGTAATAGATGGAACAAGCCACATAATGGGGTGGGGTTAAGGTTTGAGGCCAACGTCGCTCAATTACACCTTCGCGACTAAACAAATATAAGCAAGAAATCAGCTAATCTGCACGAGCTTGAAGCCTTCTCCATGTACGGTCAGAAGCTTCAGAGATTCTTCTTCTTTTAGGTATTTTCTAAGCTTGGCAATGTACACATCCATGCTTCTGGCATTGAAGTAAGAATCATCATACCAGATTTTCTTTAGCGCTACGGTACGAGTTACTGTCTGATTGAGGTTCTCTATAAAAAGCTTAAGCAACTCGTTCTCTTTGGTGGTAAGCCTGATTGTCCCTGAGGGTAGCACCAGTTTATTCTCCGCATGCTGATAACCCAGACCACCAATCTTTACTTCCTCCGGGAGGCTCTTATCCGAGTCACTCATGGTACGGTTTAGTACCGCTTTTATTCTAAGAAGTAGTACCTCCATGCTAAATGGTTTCGTGATATAGTCATCAGCACCTACTTTGAATCCGCTAATCACGTCTTCCTTCATCGATTTTGCGGTGAGGAATATGATAGGGACATTCGCATCTATCTCCTTAATTTCTGTGGCTAGTTGAAAGCCGTCCTTTTTCGGCATCATGAGGTCCAACACACATAGGTCAAATTTACCTGGCTTGAATGTATCCGCCCCTTGCTGACCATCTACACAAAGTGTTGTTTCAAAACCCTTGAGGTTTAAATACTCATGCAAGACCTGACCCAGATTGGGGTCGTCTTCTGCTAACAATAATCTGGGTTTATCCATGGTGCAAGGGTAAGGTGAATGTGAATTTACTTCCTTTTCCGAGCTCACTGTCAACCACAATGTTTCCATGGTGTGCTTCGATCATGCTTTTTACATAAGCTAAACCCAAGCCAAATCCTTTCACGTCGTGAACGTTTCCGGTATGAACGCGGTAAAATTTTTCAAAAATATGCTTTTGTGCCTCCTTAGACATGCCAATGCCGTGATCTTGGATCGTGCATGAAATAGACTCTTGATCGGATCGAGTCCTAATCGTAATATGTGGAGCCTCGGGGGAGTATTTATTGGCATTGTCAAGCAAGTTGAAGATAATGTTGGTTAGATGCGTTTTATCTACTTCAACACTTGTGTGACCTGCTTCTAATATTGCTTTCAGCGAACCTCCCTTTTTATCAACTTGAATCATCGTTTTATCCATGGCTTCCTCTATGAGATCGTGGAGATTCATTTCTTCAAGGTTGAGGCTAAAGTCTCGTTTATCCAAAGCTGCGATATTCAGAACACGCTCGACTTGTTCTCCAAGGCGCGAATTTTCTTCGGAAATCACCTTGAGGTAGCGATCGCGCATATCCTCAAGTTGTATAATGTCTTTATCGTTGAGTGCTTCTGCCGCCAGAGAAATAGTTGCTATAGGGGTCTTGAGCTCATGGGTCATATTATTGACGAAATCGTTTTTCATTTCCGAGAGCTTCTTTTGACGCATAATCGTATGGATCGAATATCCAAAGGTGGATGCAATGACTAGGATCAAAAACCCTGAACTGGCCATGGTCATCCAAATCTTCCTGAGCAAGAAGCTTTCTTTTTCTGGAAAATCAACAACCAACCAATTATGATCTCCGATGAGATCATTGGGAAACAGACTTGCTTTGAGTTCACTACCAACCAATTCATTTTTTACCCGAGTATTCGTCAAATGAACAAACCTGTTTTGAAGTGAGGAAATCACACCATATTCGAAATTGATATCAATTCCTTTGTTTTCAAACTCGTTTTGTAAAAGAGAATCCAGCTGCTTCGGGTGAAACCTATTTGAGATGGATCTATTTGGAACGAGTACGTTTTCCAACACTTCAAAAACCATCTCAGATTTTCTATTTAGCTTTTCCATCTGCTGATCAACCCAAAGTTGCTGTTCGGTTATTTGGCGGTTAGCCCCATTGTGTTGTTCGAAAAAACCCTCCACGCTCTGAAAGTCAAATACGGCAGTGAATCCATTTTCATCATAAATGGTGTCCGAGATTATTTTTAAGCCCTGCGACTGGCTCTGGCGAACTGCCGATGGGATATTGGATCCGAAAGAAAATTGAAATTGATTGTAAACCTCGTACAAGGTTTCTTGCTTCTCGAGTTTTTCGGATACAGTTTGAAGTGCTTCCAAAACGTCTCTCTTAAATGCCTCCTCATTGGCACTTACTACCTCATCGATCCAGTAGAGCTGAAACCCTATCAAGCCTATCAAGCCAAAGGCCATAACGGCAATAATCCACCTAATCGCTGCTACTTTCACTGTTCAAATTTACGTTGAATATTGCCCTGAGATGCTTGTTTAACCTTTTTTAACAATGATTAACCCCCTTTTAACAGTGCCGCATTAATCCCTCGCGTACTTTCGAATAGTTAAATTTTAAAGCCATGAACAAAGCACTAACAAAATCTATGGCGGCTTTTTTCTTTGTAATCTTTATTTGCAATGGACTTAGCGCGCAGGAAACTGAAAACCAGGGGAAGATCACTCTGGAGATCACCAAAGAGATAAATGGTGAGAAAAAGACTTTTAAAGGTGAGTACGAAAATGAAGAACAAATGCGAGCCGATCCTAATTATCAGGAGTTTGTTGGTGAAGAGCAAAGCTTCTCATTCAACTTCGATGGATTCGATCAAGACATGAGTCTCAATATTCAAGAGCTTTTGAATCAAAACGGATTCAGTTTCCATTTTGATTCGGACGCTACCAATTCATTCCATATGTTTAGTGATACCATGATGATGGGGCTAAACAATCTAGGAGATATGACAGACCACATCGAGGCACTGAAGGAACATATGAAGGCCTTTCAATTGGATGAAAGTGATGTCGCTGGTTGGATTTTTAGTGATCCGGGTTCTGAGGATTTTCGTAATCACATTCAACGTCTACAAGATAGAAACTATGATACGGATGTGTTAATTATCAAAAAATTGAAAATCGAAGAAGTAGAGGGAGATGAATTTGGAAAAAAAGGAAAAGTAAAAGATTCCGAAGCTTTGAAACTGGAGACACTCGACTACTTCCCGAATCCATCCCACGGGAAGTTCAAGCTTAGATTTAAAGTGCCGCAACAGGGTGAACTTTCCGTAAAAGTCTTTGACTTAAATGGTAAAGAGATTTTCAACCGATATTTCAGTCAGTTTGGGGGTCTATATTCTGAATCGATTGACCTGACTGATCAAAACGAGGGGATTTACCTCCTTGAAATTAAACTGGACAAAGAACGGTTAACCCGGAAGATTGTGATCGAATAGGGTAAACCCAACTCCATGATGATTTCTAATCTCAAGATTGGCATCTAATTTCAAATATTTTCTAAGCCTGGATATGAACACATCCAGGCTTCTTCCTTTGAAGTAGTCGTTTTCTCCCCAAATCTTGACTAATATGTCTTCTCGCTTTACTAAAGCGCCTTTATTCTCTGCCAGCATTTTGAGTACATCTGCTTCAATCTGCGTCAGGTTGGCTGAATCTAGTTCGCTTTTCAAAGTAAGGCTTTGGTAGTCGAACACAAATGATCCCAGAGAAAAGGAAACTGCCTCTTCTTGTGAAGTACCTGATGATCTGCGTCGGAGAAAAACTTTTATGCGATAGGCCAGCTCGGTCATGGAAAAAGGTTTGGTCACATAATCGTCTCCTCCAATTTCAAACCCATTTAATCGATCTTCCTCAAGTGACTTTGCTGTAAGAAAGATAATAGGAACAAACTCATCGCTTGAGCGGATTTTTTTAGCTAACGAAAAGCCATCCAGACCCGGCATCATTACATCGATGAGACAGAGGTCAAAGTTCCCCGATTCAAATTTGCGCCATCCTTGAGCACCATCAACTGCATGGGTAACTCGAAAACCTAGTTCCGACAGTTGGTCCGTAATCACGAAACCAAGGTTTTCGTCATCTTCGGCTAGTAATATGTTGGCTGGCTCCATCATCTAATAGGAATTGATAAAGTAAATGTGGTCAAATCTGCGTCTGAGATAAGACTTAGCTTTCCCCGAAAGGCCTTTATTGATTTCTTAACAAAATAGAGTCCCAGACCAAAGCCTTTGACTTCATGCCTATCTCCGGTAGGTATTCGATAAAATTTGTTGAAAATCTTACGTCTTTGGTCTTCCGGAATCGGCTCTCCGTCGTTGGAAATCCTGATCAATGCTTTTTTATCATCGGAGTTCGTCTCGACCTTCACGACGGCTACCCCGTACTTGACAGCATTGTCAATTAGGTTGAAAATGATTTTCTCGAAGCTTTGACTATCTCCGTATATAACAGGATTGGTTCCAGATAGCGTAAGTTCTAGATTTTTGTCAAATCCTGAAAAGCGATCTGAAACTCCTTGAATGATTTCATTTACATCAATCTTTTCCTTCGCTCTACCCAGGTTTTGTTCTATGTATGTTGTGTCTAAAAATTGGGTAATATGGTCTTGCAGCCGTTGACTTTCTGACTTAACGATTTCCGCATATTTCCTCCCTCTAGTAGAGTTTGCCTCCGCTTTCAATACTTCTGAGGAGAGAATGAGCGTGGATAGTGGCGTCTTAAACTCGTGCGTCATGTTGTTGATAAAATCTCTTTGTATCTCACTCAATCTTTTCTGTCTCAAAATCACAAACATGGCATACCCGAAGAAAACGGTAATAAAAACGGTAACGAGGCTCGTAAATTTCCAAAAACCTAAATCATTGACCAGTCCGCCAGACTTGTTGGGGAAATAAACTCCGAAATAGTACTCATCGTTATCGAGCTCAGGAAGCTTGCCGAGGGGTTTTACCTTGTCCTCTCCAAATGAGATAAAATCACCGTACACCATGCCCCTGGTCTGACAATCGTATACGCCAAATTCAAAATCCTCTTTCAGACTTCTTTTTTGAAACTCGGCTCTGATCAAGTAATCCAGTGAAGATGGGTTAATCTGATAATTGGTTCTGGCAATAAAGTAGTTGGAGGAGATTTGATCAATGGGGTCATTGGTAATATCATTCCCATTGATCTCGCAAAGTGACTCTACTACATTGCGAAGTGCCATCTGCACATTGTGGCTAAATTGTTCCTCTTGGTTTTTGACTGCCTTGGAAACCCAAAAAATCTGGGTAAAGATGATGGCAGCCAAGGTCAAAGACCCGAAAAGGATGATCAGACGTATGGGAGCATTTTTCATATATGAGACTAGCCGAAACTAAAATTCACTCGATATCTGGTTTTATTATCCTAAACACTTGCTAATTAAGTGCTTTTCTGTGGGTTTCAGATAGGATTAACATCCCATTAACAATCATTGGCTATTCATTAACAGCAATTCTGGTTCTCATTTTTCAGCTTTGACTCAAACAAAAATTATACATTATGAAATACACAGTATTCGTTTTATCTCTTGCAATGGCAATAACAGTTGTTGCGTCTGTTGGCTCACTTAGCTGGAAGGCTACTTCTCTTGATTTGGGAGAAATCAAAGCCAATGAATCTATTGATTTGAGTTTTTCCTTTGAAAACACAACATCTGAGGAGGTTTTTATTACAAATGCCAAGGGCTCATGTGGGTGTACTCAGGTCGAGTTCTCTAAGGAGGGAATCGCTCCCGGGTCTACCGCTGAGATCACTGCAAAGTTTAAATCGTCTAAGGTTGGTGCTTTTAACAAAACCATCAAAGTGACAACTTCTGCTTCTGAGGAGCAGACAGTCTTGTCTTTCAGGGGAACGGCAGTTGAATAATTAATCGAAAACCCAATGCAAATTTCTTGTGTTGGGTTTCTTCTATCCTTCTATATTTGCAGCTGAGTTCTTCATTGGGATATTAGCTCAGTTGGTTTAGAGCGCTGCCTTGACAGGGCAGAGGTCACTGGTTCGAATCCAGTATATCCCACCATTTCTCCACTCCCTTCTTAATAGCACCAGCAATTTTCTTTTTTCCATTTCTACAGGGAAATCAAATCTGAGTTTGTGGAAGTGTTATGGTAAAATCCGTTGGTTTGGTGGTTCACATTAACAGGATCAATGAACCTTTTGAGTGGGCGGAGAGCGGTTAAGCTTCAATTAAACTTGAAGAAACCACTCTGGTATATAACCGAAAGCTCCTGCTACCGTGCGTTCTTTTTCTGCAGGATGATTAGGTAGGTATTCGCCTCATTTCCAAGTACTTCTTCAGGATCAAGTTCATCATTTTCAAAACGATTATGGCCAAGAGTTTCATAGTCAAAAGGATCAACAAAAAGGTATTCACCTTTAAAGGTCTGTTCAGTTGTTGAGTAGTTAAATGATCCTGTTTCTTCGTTGTACTTGAATTGTCTGAATGTTTCTAGGACAAAATATAGCTTCGAATCTCCGTAGAAGAATTCTAGTTCCGATATTCCATATGACAGCCCAACACTAAGCTCCATTTTTTGTATTTGCCCGTTAGCAAAATATCCAGTTAGTTCGCCACCTCCATCTGTCATTTGTTCCATTAGTTCCTCGTTCTCAACCGTTACTTTTTCAGATGTCGCTAGTTCTGCATTGATTTCGTTGATGAAATTTTGAATATTAGGATGTCTTTCGTTGAAACCTTGACTATATGCGGATAGAGTTGAAAGGATAAAAGTTAATACATGCAGTAACTGTCTCATGTGTGAATATGCAAGATAAAGTACGAGTGCGCTCACAATAGTTGATCATACTCACATTGTAGCTATCGTAAATCTAATAGGTTTTGGATTTTATATAAACACGTCTACAGTTTTCAATCGTCAAGAAAATAGATTGTTTGTGCAGGAGGTTTTCTTCTATTTGTTATCAACCTGAATTAAGAGTTATGAGTGGTTCAAAATACAAGAAAAATTTGGTGATAGAGGAGAGAACAGACTGCATTTCGTATCCTGGGATGTCTCTTACTTCCTACCAGAGTATATTAGGTCTAGATAGTCAGTATTCCTTCGAGCCTTTTCTTTACCATAGAGTAAGAATTTAGTCTCTCTTGCTAGATTACCGTATCATAAACGGATATATCCGATTATATAGTTGGATAATTTTTTAAAGAATCGTTGCTTATTCGCTTTATTGGCTATTTTTATCCGAAATAAGCGAAATGTGCGCTTATTGATAAGTTACCAACCATAAGTTACCAACCATAATCAAGTGCTCCGTTCAAGTGCTCCGTTAAAACAAAAAATGTCAAAAATTGATGAGCAAATAAGAGCCATAAGCAAAGTAATTTGTGCGAACATTGATACTCAGGCTGTTTTAGGAAGGGGACTGACTTCACAAAATATCATTGCTCAACTTCGAAACTTTGTAGAACACATTGCTTTAAAAGAATTCTCAAATGGTGCAGATTTAGAAAATTCCTATCAGAATATCCAGAATGCACTATCATACATCAAAACAAAAGGCCAACTCAAATTTCTTCAAAGATTTCATAAACTCCTACAAATTACCGCTTCTCATTATACTCTTGATGAAGAAAATTCAGAAAGATTAATGCTTAAATACTTTGAATATTTATTTAGAATAAGGTTTCATTTAAAAAGTAAATTCAAATTAGAAACTCTTGAGAATCTCGAAAATTTCCCCTTAAATCAAGATCCAACTTTATTTGAATATTATCAAAAGATATCTGAAAGACTTAAAGAGGAGCCAGCAACTAGGGTAAAATCAGATTACGATGATCGATACTACTTGCAGAAAATCAAGCCTTTTTTTGTAGGTTCAGAGATCTTCTATGAAGTGACTTTTACAAGAGCTATTGATAGATCAAATAAATTTGATCGAATTATAGCATTCACTCGCTTAGAATTATTACACAACTATGCTGTCAAACTTTCAATAAGTAAAAGTCATATAAATATTATGGGCAAGATGATGCCTGTTCAAATAATTGACAATTGGGAAGTTTCAATAAGGCCTTGTGAACTCAATAATTTTGCTGACATTATTGGTGATCATCCTAAACTAGGAGGTAATAGGGAGTATTATGAATTGATGAATTACATAAAAAAATCAGGTGACAGTTTATCTGATTTAATTGATTCTACTGATGAATATTTTTATAGTGTAAAGCATTTAATCACCGAAAAATCCCAGACTCAACATTTTTTCAAAGTTCTTGAGAAGTGTAGGGATATCTGTAAGAAAAATTTGCCAGGAACGAATATTCTTAAGTACCTGCTTTACATGGTAAATAACAGAATCATCAAAAAACAAAGGGAGAGTCAACAATGCAATAATTTATCAGATTTAAATCTTAAGTATGGTTGCATCCCATTCGATGAAATGCCTTTCAATTCATCATTATTGAACCATAATCCTAAGCTATCTCATTTGTTTGAATGTATTGATTCATCAGATAGACAACATGAACTATTCGCAAGACACCTCAAAAATAATACAGAAATAAAAGGTATACTTTATACGCCTATTAAAGAGATTAAACACTTTGACTTTGATAACCTTGATGATTTAATCAGTGAATACAACAATGCATTATACTACAAACATACCGATAGACGTATCGAAAATTATAAAAATCACTTGTACATTAAAGGCTATGAACAGGCTACTTTTGAAATAGTAGAGAAACTTATCGATCAGTCTTCCGAAGGGATAAAAAATTACCATAGTTCGGTAGTATCATGGTTAGAAACCTCCTCGTATACAGTTGATTGTGAGGAGAAATCTGCCGCACTTACAAAGTTATTTGAGAATTCAAAAGTAGCCTTAGTTTATGGTGCAGCTGGCACAGGTAAGTCCACCATGATTAACCATATATCAAACTTCTTCAAGGATGAGTCAAAGTTATTTTTAGCGAACACCAATCCGGCTGTTGATAATTTAAAACGAAAGGTAACAGCACCCGATTGTGAATTTAAAACAATAAGTAAGTTTTTATCCTATTACAATAGTTCCACAGACTATGATTTAATCATTGTCGATGAGTGTAGCACTGTCAGTAATTCCAACATGCTAGAAATGCTCAACAAAGCTTCCTATAATTTACTTGTGCTTGTAGGTGACGTTTATCAAATTGAGTCAATTAGATTTGGAAACTGGTTCAGTATTGTGAAGTCCTTTATTCACAAAGAATCGGTTTTTGAATTGAAAAAACCCTACAGGTCAGACGACAAGAACCTGCTTACATACTGGGAGCGAGTAAGAAACATAGAGGATAACATACTTGAGTTATCAACTAAGAAACAATATTCGGTCATATTAGATGAATCGATATTTGAAAATTATAAAGATGATGAGATTATTTTGTGCTTAAATTATGATGGACTATACGGAATCAATAATATTAATAGATTCCTTCAGGCTAGCAATCCAAATAGCCCAATTGAGTGGGGAATTGACACATATAAAATAAATGACCCAATTCTTTTTAACGAAAATGAGCGATTTAACTCTCTCTTGTTCAATAACCTAAAGGGTAAAATCATTGATATAAGTATAATTAACAATCAGATTCAGTTTGATATTGAAATTGACACAGTTCTTAACGGGTTTGAAACTCGATTCTATGATTTAGATTTACTTGATAACTCGGAGGCGGGTAATTCTGTGATTCGGTTCTTGGTAAACAAATACCCAAGCACAGATGACGATGATGCAGCCAGCGATACTATAGTACCTTTTCAGGTTGCATATGCTGTTTCAATTCACAAGGCTCAAGGTCTTGAATACAATTCAGTTAAAATTGTAATTACCAATGAAGTTGAGGAGATGATCTCACATAACATCTTCTATACTGCAATTACAAGAGCTAGAAATTCATTGAAGATATATTGGACACCAGAATCAGAAAATAATATTCTCAATGGGCTTAAAACTAAATTTAATAAACTAGATGTTTCATTACTAAAATCAAAGAACCTAGCCTGTTAATGTAGGTAAAACGGTTGGTAACAGATGCTAAAAATCCATAGGCTAATGAGCTACTTGCAAAGAGCATTTGAATCAGATACTTTTAATGAAATTAACAATCGGTCAGCCTACGGATTTTAGCTGATCGGTTACAGCGCATTATCTTCTTCACGCATATCTTCTGAACAACTTGACTGAAAGTAACTTTTAAGTTACCTTTTCTGTATGAACAAAATCCGAGAGGTCATTGCTTACAAACAATATTTTGAGGAGTTTCTGAACAAGCAGACAACTAAAAAAGATTATCACGGTTGATTTTGTATAGCAAAATGCCAAGATAATTTCTTTAGAAATCAGTGCAGAATTGTAGTTCATTTGAAAACTGAAATCCTTACGTAATCAATCAACCGTGATAATGTCTAAAGTTCAGGATAAGATTTCCAAAATACTTGAGGCAATTGAAACTCTCGAAAGAGTGCCGAGTAATTACTTGAAGCATTTAACTGGAACGAATGGACTTTATGAGGCAAGAATTCAACTGGGGTCGAACATTTGGAGAGTGTTCTGCTTTTTTGACGGAGATCAACTGGTAATTCTTCTGAACGGCTTCCAAAAGAAGACTCAGAAAACGCCAAAGAAGGAAATTGAAAGAGCCGAACGATTAATGACAGAATATTATCAAGACAAAGCAAACGAACATGGAAACTAAATCTTGGAGAACTATAAAAGATGATGTCTATGGCAAGAAGGGAACTCCTAGACGGGATCAACTTGAGCGTGAGGTCGAGGGACTGAAGATTGGATTACTTCTTCGTCAGGCGCGCGAACACAAGAACCTAACTCAACAGCAACTAGGTGAATTGGTGGACAAGAAACGAACTTACATTTCCAGAGTTGAGAACGACGGTAGTAACCTAACTCTCAAGACTCTTTATGACATTGTAGAGAAAGGTCTTGGTGGTAAAGTAACAATCAGCATAGACGTATAAAAACGGCGCTGTAAAAATCGTTGATGTTGCGCAACTCCATAAAAGAGTGAGAACGAGTTATTTCTCTATATTGAAAGTCTGCTAAATGCGATAAAACAGATGCTCTGCCGTATCAAATCTCCGAATCATATTGGAATTGGAGTTGTACAACAAGCACAAGCGCTATCGGTAATTTGCCTCTGTGCACACTTTGCTGGCTTCTGTGCCAACATCGCCATGAATCAGCCGCTGAGATTATTTCGTTTATCTCAGAATGCGTACCAGTCGTTTAAGAATACGGAGTGTTTTTCTGAAAGAAACTTGAGGTTTGCAGCCATTTCTTTTTCCTCCTCCTCGGCAACATGCAATCCGATGGTCTCATCCCAATACTTCAGGGCTCTGGCATGCACACAAAGTGTGCTATATGCTGCTATCTTGTAATGAATAATGTGAGTCAGGGCTAAAATCAATTCTTCTTCGCGAATCGAGTCGTCTCTGGTTCTGGTCACAGCGGATCGGTATTCTTCAATAATGTCTTCCACGACAAAGGTCTTGTCTTCTTCTATCGGTAAAAAGAGCTGGTAGAATATTTTCCTTATCATGGCAGAATGGCGATTCACCAACTCTTGATAAATCATGATCCAGTCCAATAGGGGGCCGGTTCTGGTTTTTGATCTTATCTGCTTGATGAAGTCTAGCAGTTTGTTTTCTGCTTGATAAATATGACATAGCTCTTCTTCAAGCAAATCGTTTAAATCCAACAAGTGTCTCATGATCTTTGGGGTTGATATGAAGTTGGAAATTATTCTTCGAATAAATAATGATGGAAGTCAGGTGATGAGAGGATTTTTGGTTTTTATTGTACCATGACTCGAATAAGTATACTTGGTTGTGGGTGGTTGGGATTGCCATTGGGTGCTGCGTTATCTGAAAATGGTTTTCATGTAATGGGAAGTACTACAAGGTCCGAAAAATTGAATCTAATCAAACAAAATGGCATTTCTCCTTTTCTGATAAGTCTTGATAAGATGACCTCAGAATCAGCACCTTTTTTCGAGACGGAAATTCTGATTGTGACGATTCCTCCGGGTAATGCGTCAAATCCTGAAAATTATTTTGATCAGCTAAAGGCTATTCTTTCTTTCTGTGAAAAGGGATCTGTCAAACACACAATCTTTGTCAGCTCAACGAGTGTATATCCGAGTGAAAACAAGGAGGTGCGAGAAAAAGACGCTTCAGAAAGTGCACTTACGAGATCGGGCGTTAGCTTGCTAAATGCTGAAAAATTATTTGATTCTGCAGATAATACCACTATTCGCCTCAGCGGATTGGTAGGGGATAATCGAAATCCGGGAAGATGGTTTGCTGGGAAGAAAAACCTAAAGGGAGGAAATATCCCTGTAAATATGATTCATCTTGAGGACTGCATCGGGGTAATCGAAATGATTATACGGGCCGATCATTGGGGGCAAGTATTCAATGCGTGTGCACCAGATCATCCTCTCAAAAAAGACTACTATCCTAAGTTAGCCTCGGACTTGGGTTTGGAGCCTCCTCGATTTGAGGAAATAGACGCAAGTCCTTGGAAGCGGGTATCTAGTGAGTACTTGATAGAGAAAACTTGCTATCAATTCAAAAGGAGTATTTGGGAGATTTGAAAAGCGTTAAGAAGAGGGATTTATTGGAAAGTAGATTCGCTTTGGCAATGACTGGTGCTTTGCTGGATTGTTCTAACCTGAACTCGATTATTAAGCGTCACTTAAAACCTTGAACCGTCACTATGAGTATTTTAGCTTTAAAATTTTGATAAAAAGACGTGATAGTCCCATGATCTCAAAGATTCCTTCGGCTTTCTCTCCCGCTATCCTTCCCTAAATCTCGGATGACGTTTTTTTATGTAATTATAAGTCGAAGCTCAGGTTTCTAAGATGATATTACTTAAGACTGAAAAATCTAAAATCTTCTTTCCCAATCACGAGCTCTCTTTTGAGTGGCGATGTAGCCTCTGTCTAATTTTTCTTTCAAAAAATCATTCATCGTTCCTTGAGAGGTAAAGTGATATCGCTTGCAATCGTGGCATTGATATACGGCAACAGGACCTGTTCCTACTCGATAATCATTTCTTATCCATGCTTCTACCAGCGCTTCCTCGGCCATTTCTCTTGACTCATAGATGATCTTGCCGGTTACACAAGGGGCTGCCATTTCTTACTTTTTATAAATAAGCACTACTGCGTGGGCAGCAACTCCTTCTTCTTTTCCCACAAAACCCAACTTTTCTGTAGTAGTAGCTTTTACAGAAACGTCTTCTAAATCCAGACCCATAACTTCGGCTAGTTTGATTCTCATTTCTTCAATATATGGGCCAATTTTAGGTTGCTGCAAACAAACTGTTGAATCTACATTCACAATTCCGAATCCTTTTTCTCCAATCAATCTGACTACCTCTTTGAGTAAAATCTTGCTGTCTATTCCCTTGTACTTTGGGTCTTTGTCAGAAAAGTGAAATCCAATATCTCGCATATTGGCTGCTCCAAGTAGCGCATCGCAAATGACATGAATCAGCACATCGGCATCAGAATGTCCATATGCACCGTGGGTATGAGGTACTTTGATACCGCCAAGCCAAAAGTCAACTCCCTCCGCCAAAGCGTGTACATCATATCCGTATCCTACTCTTATGTTTGGTTTCATTGATTTTAATTTAATCCAAATATTGAAGTTGTTCTTGAATTTCCTTCATATTGGACTTTTTATATTTCAACTGAATCGACTCATTGTTGTCTATCAAAATTTTGTCTTCAATTGCAAGAAAGTATACATCATCATTTTTGTAGACGCTAAAAATCGTTACTTCAGACTCTTTTGGAATATTTATAAACACACTTTCCCCATCTAAAAACTCCCATGGGCTCATAATTGATTTGTATTCCTTGAAGATCAAAAAAGTTCGTGCATTACCCTGATCAAATGAATTGACTGAAACGCTTATTTTATTAAACTCTGATTCTCTGAAATAATCACAATTAATCCAGTTTAATTTTGTTGACCTTATTTCATAATAAGGAAAAATACCAACTTCATAAGTAGAATCATATTCTAGATATGGATATTGAATTTCTTTGTCCAATTCAATAGTATCCAAACCGACAATACCATATGTGACCAAAAAGTCTCCTGTAGAGTCAGAGTCCACCCCATAGCTAAGTGTGTTAGTAAATTTTTCGTATTGTGTAAACCTTATTGTGTCATAAATATTATCAGTATCAAGTTGCCAATCAATTTTGGTTGAATCTTCTATTCCTAAATAGGTTCTCATAAATGGAGCATCCGACATCTTCTTAAAACTGATTTTTATTGACGATCCAGACTTTAGTTTAACAACCTTGCCATCACTGGATGCCTTTAAGTTTATCATCCCTGATGTCTGAAGCAAATCAGCTCCCGAGGTAGTCGACAAACCATTCATTATCATTTCAGAAAAGGTATAAATTTCTTTCAAGGATAACCTTACCGAAGAGGTAACTGATTCTTCATTTTCGAAAACAAAAGAATTGGCGTCTATTAAAATTTTGGTTCCTAATTTTCCCTCAACCAATGTATATGTGTTAGGAGAAACCTTAAATATTTGAGTCGGGTTTAGTTGCTCAGATATTGATTGGAATTCGGATGTAATATTTTCTTGACTGCAAGAAATCAATGCAAAAACAGATGTAAGGACTAGAAAACGCATAATTCAACCTTTAAATTTCAGCCTTAATGAGGCAAATAAAATACAGTTGAACAGTTAGATGATCGCATAATTTCTCTTCCAGAATCTAGTATATCCATTTTAGAAATCGAACGAACCATATCTAACTCTTCATTAACAAGATTCGTATTTCCCAAAAAGGTTGCATAAGCCAAATTCATGGCGCGATTTAGTAACTCCGTGTCGGAGAAGATCATCGAAGACTCTGCTTGATTCTTGATTTTATTGATTGATTCGTCACTTAATCCTTCTGCAAGCGTCTTCTCGATAGTAGATTCTATCTCTTGATCTACGTCTTCTATATTGATGCCCTGGTTGATTTTACCAGAGATCGTTAGCAGTCCGGGATCATAGCTCCCTGTCACATAAGCAGAGGCACTTGACATCCACTGGAGTTCATTGACCAATCGCTCGTGAAGAATGGAGGATTTACCTCTACCTAAAATATCCGAAAACAAATCTGTGGCGTGGTAGTCGCTACTCAACCTCTCTGGCATATGATAGGATTTATAAATAGCTGCGGAAGGCACATTGTCCTTGATTTCCAAAAACCTTGCTTCTGTTTGTGCAGGTTCTTTGGGTATGTCTTGAATGACCTTTCCTTTTGATTGGATATGTCCAAACCATTTTTCGGTTAGTTCCAGTGCTTTCTTTTCTGTAATATCTCCGGCGATTACTAAAACGGCATTTGACGGATCATAAAATTTATGGAAGAAAGCTTTCACATCATCCATAGTCGCATCTTCGATATGGCTGATTTCCTTACCAATAGTCGCCCATTGGTAAGGGTGAGTTTTATACGCCAATGGTCTTAGTTTCAACCACAAGTCTCCGTAGGGTTGATTCAAGTAACGCTGCTTAAATTCCTCGATCACCACTTTTCTCTGAACTTCCAATACTTCAGGATCAAAAGATAGGCTCAACATACGATCGGACTCAAGCCAAAAAGCCGTCTCTACGTTATTAGATGGAATGGTGATATAATAGTTGGTAATATCGGGACTGGTGAAGGCATTGTTGTCTCCTCCTACTTGCTGCAATGGTTCGTCAAAATTTTTGATATTCTTAGATCCACCGAACATAAGGTGCTCAAATAAATGGGCAAAACCCGTCTTATCAGGAGTTTCGTTTCTAGAGCCTACTTTATATAAAATATTGAGACAAACAACTGGCGATGCGTGATCTTCATGAATGACCAATTGAAGGCCATTGCTGAGTAAATGTTCTTTATATTCGATCATATTATTTGGCGAAATTAAATAATCCTGCTTTGGCAAATTGGCAAAATTGTTATGTGAGGCGCTCGAAACATCTAGAAAGGAATTTCGACATGCTCAATTTGACAGCTTTGGAAAGAAGTACAAGCTTGACAAAGTAGGAATCATACACCCCTATCAAAACATGAAGGCTTCCGTTTTAACCGAACAGCGATCTTCCGATATGGTTTTTGACCGAAAAAATCGATCGGATGAGGCGCTTATATCAATCTATAAATCGCTGGTTACTCCTCGTCTTATTGAAGAAAAAATGCTTCTTCTTCTGAGACAGGGTAAAATAAGCAAGTGGTTTTCTGGAATAGGTCAGGAGGCTATCTCGGTGGGAGCTACGCTTGCTCTTCATCAGGATGAATACATCCTCCCGATGCACCGAAATCTTGGTGTTTTCACAACAAGAGGCATCTCCGTTGCTCAGCTGATGGAACAGTTTCAGGGAACCGCAGGAGGGTTTACCAAAGGTCGGGATCGGTCTTTTCATTTTGGGACCAACGAACACAGCATCGTAGGTATGATCTCCCACCTCGGCCCTCAGCTTGGAGTGGCTGATGGAATCGCTCTTGCTCAACTCCTGAAAAAAGAACCAAAAGCCACCATTGTTTTTTCTGGTGATGGAGGGGCAAGCGAAGGAGACTTTCATGAGGCTATCAATGTAGCGTCCGTCTGGAAGCTTCCTGTTATTTTCATCATAGAAAACAATGGGTATGGACTCTCAACTCCGAGCAGCGAACAATTCAACTTTGAATCTTTTACCGTAAAAGGACCCGCTTATGGGATTGAAGCGATAAGTGTAGAAGGAAATAATATTCTGGAAATTCTTAACGAGCTCGAGCCTCTGGTAGAGGACATTAGAAAAAATCCAAGACCGGTCATTTTTGAGGCAAGAACTTTTCGGATGAGGGGACACGAAGAAGCTTCCGGAACCAAGTATGTTCCTACTGAATTAATGGATTATTGGGGCAAGAAAGATCCAATCTCAAACTATGAGAAATTTCTATTAAATGAAAAAGTCCTCTCGCTAGAACAAATTCAGCTCTTAAAGGATGAGATTAAAAGTCAAATATCAGAATCTGTCAACTTTGCTTTAGAAAAAGAGAAAATAACTGTTGATACGGATAACGAAATCAAGGATGTCTACTATCCTTCCAATCAGACAGTCATTGAGCCGAAAACTGATGAAAAGGAAGACCTGCGTTTCGTAGATGCCATCTCCGCCGGGTTGAAGCAAAGCATGGAAAAATACCCTGAACTAGTCTTAATGGGTCAGGATATTGCCGACTATGGAGGAGTTTTCAAAATCACAGAAGGATTTCTTGATCAATTTGGGAAAGCACGCGTGCGAAATACTCCTTTATGCGAATCTGCAATAGTGGGAGCTTCGCTTGGGCTCTCAATCATGGGTCAAAAGTCGATGGTAGAAATGCAGTTTGCAGATTTTGTCACTTGTGGCTTCAATCAAATTGTAAACAATATTGCGAAAAGTCATTATCGATGGGGACAAAATGCAGACGTAGTAATCAGAATGCCAACTGGTGCAGGAGTTGGAGCCGGGCCTTTTCACTCTCAGTCCAACGAGGCGTGGTTTTTTCACACTCCAGGATTGAAAATCGTATATCCTTCGAATCCATATGATGCTAAAGGCCTCCTCAATGCTGCAATCGAAGACCCAAATCCTTATCTTTTCTTTGAACACAAGCTCCTATACAGGTCAATCAAGGAAGACATTCCTTCTGACTACTACACACTCGAAGTAGGTAAAGCCAGACTCACGAAGAAGGGCAATGACTTCTCCATTATCACATATGGGCTTGGTGTTCACTGGGCTGAAAGTGCTATTCACGAAATGGGCATCAATGCAGACATTATTGACTTAAGGACGCTCATGCCTTGGGATAAAGATGCCGTTGCAAAATCAGTACGCAAAACCAGTAGGGTGTTGATTCTTCACGAAGACTGTGTCACTGGCGGTATAGGTGCAGAAATCTCCGCATGGATTTCGGAAAATTGCTTCGAATCACTTGATGCTCCAGTTTTGAGACTGGGAAGCCTTGATACTCCTGTTCCATTTGCGAAGGCATTGGAGGACAATTTTCTTCCAAAATCAAGGATAAAAGACAAGATCAATCAATTATTGCGTTACTGAAAGTGTATAGGTCTGAGCATCATTGGGTTTATATGCTTAATTTTGAATCTTTGACCATAAGTCAAACAGGTTGGTGAAGAAATTTTCGATTATAATTCTATTATTTGGGGTAACACTATTGTTAGCTGGGGAAGTCTCTGCTCAGTTAATAACAGACTCCAATAAAAGACTTAAAACTCAGAAAGCGAAAGAAAAGCCCAACACCGGAGGTAGCCCTGCTCCTTCAAGGTCTCCGTTTGCGGCTTTTAGGAAGAAACAAGGAATAGAGAGGAGAAGTGTAAATGGGCTCGGTCATTTCTTTAATGATAAATCATTCGTCAGCCCACGGTCTGTTTCTGGAAGAAGAGACACCAAGACTTTTTTCCCTGAGCGACGTGTTTCTCCAAGGTCTTCTCAAGGTTCACCTTTCCGTAATCAAAATTATGCTTTTGTAACACCGAGATCCATAAGTGGACAAGCTTTTAAAGGTTATAACAATTATCGGTCTCCCAGATATTCGGTTGGAAACCCATTCAAAGGATACAATGCTTACCGATCTCCGAAATACTCTGTTGGTAACGTTTGGTCTGCCAAAGATCGCGCTAAGTATCCAAGATATTCTACAGGCAATCCGTTTAAAGGCTACAATTTCTATCGGTCTCCTAAATATTCAGTCGGCAATGTATGGTCTACAAAAAACTTAAATAAAAGTCCGAGATATTCTGTTAGACAAGTATGGTCTTCTAAGGATCTCTACAAATCACCAAGGTATTCTGTCGGAAACGTATGGTCCACCAATGACTTAAACAAAAGTCCAAGATATTCGGTGGGAAACATCTGGTCTACAAAAGACCTCAACAAAAGCCCGAGATATTCTATTGGGCAAGTATGGTCGTCGAAGGTCCTCAATAAGTCGCCAAGGTATTCTGTCGGAAACATCTGGACAAAAGATGATTTAAATAAGTCTCCCAGATATTCTATAGGAAATCCATATGCTGGATATAAGTTCTTGAATATTCCTCCTCGATATTCTTCAAATAAAGACCGTTTCGTGGTGGATAAGCGTGCGAAGAAGGAAAATGCTGATTTTGAATTCCGTGCCGGGTCTTTTGTAGGGGATTATAAATACACTTGGAAAAAAACAAAATACATGCATCCGAGTTCTAAACATCGAAATGATAAAGTCTCTACAGAGTTGGCAAGAGATGGTTTGAGAAAGTGGAATATTTTCTGGGCAAAAGTCGACGGGAACGAAGAAGAACCAAAGGGTGTTAAGAAGAAGGTTTCCAAACCAAAATTTGATAGAAAGGAAGCCGAGATTTGGAATAATTGAAATGAACTGGGAAAAATTAACCTCTGTAGATCAGCTAAATGAAGTGGATCTACTATCAAAAGAAACACCTGTTGTATTATTTAAGCACAGCACTAGTTGTTCGATAAGTGCTACTGCGCTCAACAGAGTTGAAAGGAAATGGAATCAAGAAAAGCATCCGGATGTAAAGGCTTTTTATTTGGATTTACTCTCTTATCGAGCAATTTCAAATGAAATTTCTCAGAGATACGGAATTCAACATCAATCTCCACAAGTACTCATTATCAATAATGGTACATGCTCATACGAAAACTCTCACTTTGGAATATCGTATGATGAGATTGTTGATAATATAGAAGCGGCATCTATTTAGGTCCATATTTTCTTTGAGAAAATTGTTTTAGTAATTTAGTACTATCCGGTTTTACCAAAATATGAGAATTGTTACTTTCATAGCGTTATTTTTCACCCTAGCGACGGCTTTCGCACAGTTTGACGATGAGTCCGACTATACGACAGAATTTACCTGGGGGATAAACAAAAACACAAATAGTGCGCTAATTGGAGGTTTTGCTTTCAAATATGGAAGACAAAAGAGCGCAGGTATTTTTCACACTTTTGGTGTTGAAATTCTAAATGTGACTCATCCCAAAGAACAGAAGTACTACTCCTCTGCTTCGGGCACTAATTATATATGGGGCAAAGAAAATTATCTGTACTCATTTCGGTTTTTGTATGGAAGAGAAAAACTGTTATATAAAAAAGCGCCACAACAAGGAGTACAAATCAGTACTTTGCTGGCTGCTGGCCCAACTTTGGGTTTAGTGGCTCCACATTATCTGTCAAGAGCAGCAGATGGCAGATATGTAAAGTATAATCTTTCGGACTTTCCAAGCAGATCAGCAGTGGGAGGTTCTGGAAAAATATTTCAGGGATTGGGAGAATCAAAAGCCGAGTTTGGGTTTAGTGGAAAAGCCGGACTTTCTTTCGAATTTGGAGCCTTTAAGAATAGTGTAGCAGGGTTGGAAACAGGGTTTGCGGTAGAGGCTTTTACCAAAAAAATCCCGATCATGCTTCAATCAAGAAACCGCGCGGTTTACAACAGTTTATACTTCACTCTTTACTGGGGTAAAAGAAGATAAAGCCACGAAGTTTAGAACTTGATCTTCCTCAGGTTTATTTTTGCATCTCAATTTACATTCATGATAGAATTACCTACCATTTCAGCTAAGGAAGCTACTACCAAAATTAAGAAACCGAATTGGTTGCGAGTAAAATTGCCCGTAGGTAAGGAATATGCCAATGTGCGTAAAATCGTGGATGAGAATAAGCTCCACACGATCTGCGAAAGTGGAAATTGTCCCAATATGGGAGAATGCTGGGGAGCAGGCACGGCTACTTTTATGATTCTAGGCAATGTCTGCACAAGAAGTTGCACTTTTTGCGCTGTGGCTACAGGTCGCCCACCAGAATATGATGAAGCTGAGCCTCAAAGAGTAGCTGAGGCCATCAGCACCATGGGAGTTAAGCATGCAGTACTCACATCTGTCAATAGAGACGAATTGAAAGATAGAGGTGCGGAAATTTGGTATCAGACAGTAGTCAAAGTGAAGGAACTGAGCCCTCAAACTACTATTGAGACTTTGATTCCTGATGTAAAAAATAACTGGGATGCACTCTATAGAATGATCGATGGTGGTCAGGAAGTGGTTTCGCATAATATGGAAACCGTAGAGCGACTCTATAGAAGAGTGAGACCTCAAGCCAAATACCTTAGGAGTCTTGAACAAACCAAGCTGACTAAAGCTGCTGGGAAAAGAACTAAATCGGGAATCATGCTTGGTCTCGGAGAAACGCAGGATGAAGTACACAAGGCAATGGATGATCTTGTGGAAAATGGTTTGGACATATTGACCCTGGGTCAATATCTACAGCCTACAAAAATGCACATCGAAGTAGCTGAATTTATCCACCCGGATCAATTCGATGCTTATAGAGAAGAGGGTTTAAAGAGAGGGCTCAAATATGTAGAGTCGGGACCCCTTGTACGAAGTAGCTACCATGCGGAAAGGCATGTAAACGTACCTATCTAATAATATAAAAAGGCTGGGTTTCCAGCCTTTTGTATTTTGTCGTATATCGACTTATCCTGACTTATTTCTTTTTCTTCTTTTTGAATAAGTTCTTAAGCTCGTCTTTGGCTTTATCAACTACTTCGTCTTTCTTTTCGTCAATCACTTCTATAGCCTCCTCTTTTATCTCAGTGGTTTTTTCCTCCAAAACCTCTTTCGCTTCTTCCTTTGCATCCTCCACTTTCTTTTTAGCTTTCTGCTTAACGAGCTGCTTGGTTCCACCAGATTCTGCACTCCCTGCAGGTTTGGCACTGATTAGCTTAACCTCAGGATCATCGTAAGTTCCTGTCACACCTAGTACCAGGTCAATATTTGGAGATACCAATGATTTCCCTCCTGTAAACGAAGACAATGCATCATTCACCGCTGATCCTAATTGCCCAGAAGGAACCAGTGTATTCATTTGAAAATCAAGACTTCCGTCTACGCCAGAACTACCAGAAATAGTAGTGGATCGCCCTCCCAAAGTCACATCGAAAGGTTCTACATATACTCTCCCTTCTGTGATCTCAACCTCTATGTCAACATCCTTAAGAACCAAAGAGCCATCAGAGTTATCCAACTTACTCACTTGTGAAACCGCCTTCAAAAGCTTAACATCATTCAAAGATGCATCAGCGATTGCGAGCGACCCTTTTCCTTCCATGTCTTCATACACGGGGGTCATATCATCGTTCATTGTACCAGCCAGATTAAAAGCAGCTCCAAATTTTCCATCCATTTTTTCTGCAAATGGAGCAATTTTTTGGACAGTATTAAACGATTGGAATGCAGAAGGAATAGACAGATGCTCAATTTTAAAATCAAAATCATAAAGTGGGCTTGGCAATGATTCAGCAGACATATATGCCCCGTTCATTTCAAAATGTCCGTCTAGTATATCGAATCCAACTTTTTCCAATCCGAGTGCTCCATTTCTAATCACAACTTTCCCAGCAAAATCCTTTAAATCAAGGCTATCATACTGAATTAGGTCAATCTTAGAAATGAGTTCAAAATCAATATCAGATGGAACCCTAATTGCTTCTATTGTTGCAGTATCTACTTCAACTTCCTCCTCTACTTCAACTTCTTCATCAGACATCCACTGATCCACATAAACTCCTTTCGAGTAAAAATTTAACTCCCCATAAAGAGTTGCACTGTCCTCTAAGGCATAAGACAGGTAATTTGAAATGTTGCCGTTCATATTTAAATCCGTCTTGCCAGCATATCCTTCAAAAGATTCAAGGCTTACTTTCTTCGGGTTGAAGGTCATTTTGGCAGCATTGATACCAAAGGTCTCTGGCATATCATCGGCATCATAGGTGAAACCATTCAAGGTCATAGAACCTGTTGTCAAAATCTTGTCATATTTCTCTGCTTCCAGATCCGACAGACGTCCGTTGGTTTGCATATTTGCCTTAATCAACCCCTTCAAGTCCATTCCTTCGATCGGGACAATGTTGGTCAGTTTTTCCAGATCAAAACTACCATCCACTCTCATATCCCAGTACAAATCTTCTAAATCAAGCATCAGTAATGAGGCAAGAAAAGGATTTCCATCAATGTCTATTCCGAATTGAGTAACACTTAAACCAGATTCGGCCAGGTTATCAGGTGTGTAATTAAATGCTGCCTGCAGGTTTATTTGATTCATCGGAATCGGATAATCTGCATACGCAACCTTACCGTCCTTTATGCTAAACAAGGAAACGATTTTTGGCATAGATTCCTCGTTGTAAGTCCCTTCAACAGATCCTTCAAATCCCACTAAACCTTCCGCTTGCACTCCTTCGAGATATGTTTCATAGTCCCCGGGAACCAGAGACAGGATACTTTTCATATCTATGTCCTTACCAGAATAGTTAATCTCCATATCAATGTCATTCTCTGGCATGCTCACGTATCCATCCATTCCAAAAGCAAAACCATTTAAAGCAAAATTGTTCTCCTTGAAAACGAACTTCATATTGTCCATATCCATCGCCATAGTAATATCTGCTGTCAGATGCTTTTTGGACATATAGGTGACACCATCATAGGCAAGGGATAGCTTATCTACTTCCGTATCTGTAACCATATCAAAAAGACTGGCGCTAAAATCTCCTGATCCTGTATGATTAAGTTGTTTGATTTTTACCTTCATAGGTATGGTCTTATCAGAGTACAGAATGTTACCATTTCTAATTTCCCATCCTTGAAATTGAATACCAAAATCAGCCGCTTCTTCTGTTGAGGGGCCTTCGGTCTCAGCAGCATCAGAAGCTTTCGCTATGTCATAGTTTGCTTGTCCATCTTTGAGCACCAGAACATTGATATTTGGCTCGTCAAGTAATACTCTTTTAATCTTCAATTTCTCTCCCTTGATGACAGACAAAACATCAAGAGTAACCTGAAATGACTTGACGTCTACAAGCGTATCTCCTTCAAAAGCATTGGTGCCTGCAATCCCAAAATGGTCTATTGTAAGTGAAAGGTCAGGGAAGCTTTGAAAAAGGGAAAGACTGAAGGCGTCTTTATTGTAGTAAACCTCTGCATTGAGATTTTCATCCAATACCTTATCTACCGCAGCTTGTATATCATCCTTAAAAACAATAGGAAGAATCGCAGCAGCAGCAATGATGACAATAATGAGTACTCCAAGGAAAATCAATACCTTCTTCATAGCATTATGTAGTTTTTAGGCTAGCAAAATACCAAATTGTTGCGGTTTGAACCAGTAGTTAACCTAAAGATGGTGCGGAAATACTATGAACGGAGAAGGTTTATTTTTCTAGTGTAAGGAAAATATCCTCCATAAGCTGCAAACGTATTTTTGAACTGTTTGCCTCTTTGACGCTATAAACCATTCCTGGGGTACTTTCATCATTGATAAGAATCAATGAATCTCCAGATACTTTCCAGAGCAAAACATGGTCAAGGGTATCTTTATTGAATACGCAACCCTCAAAGCCAAATGCCTTGATGTTTAGGCTGTCACTATCAAAGATGAATTTGCCTGGCATTGTAAAATCAGTAATCCCGGGAATCTCTTCAAACGACGCTGGATCTGTCTCCCAGGTAGCATCCCACTCTCCCATCCAGGAAGATGGGTGTTCGCTATTCGAATCTGAGCAAGAAACTAAAATTACAAGGGTTAAGACGAATAGTAATTTTCTCATTTTTAGATTTTTAGGATTTCAAAAATACGCCTAAAAATATTTTATGAGAGTATCTATCAGCTTATTTTTCCATGAGTTGTAGGGAGGGTAGAGAAGCTTAGCCATCGTCTGTCCTCTTCTTTGCTTGAGTACAGATTTTTCATTGGAAAACGCTTGAAACCCAAATTTGCCGTGCGATTTGCCAAACCCACTATTGTTAACTCCGCCAAATGGCAAAGATGGATGAGCAAACTGAAGTACACAGTCGTTGATAACGACCGTTCCAGAGCTTGTCTGCTCAACTATTTTTTTCTGTATTTTTCTACTCCTCGAAAAATGGTAGAGTGCAAGTGGTTTTTCCCTCGAATTGATCTCATTTATCACAGCCTCAAGATTATCATATACAATGACTGGTAACAAAGGGCCAAATATCTCCTCTTTCATAATCAGTGCCTCTTCCGAAACGTCGGTATAGATAGTGGGTTCTATCGTAAGATTTGATTTGTTGACTTTACCAGAAAGGTATAGACTGGAATCATTCAGGTTAGAATCATTCATCATCGCAGAAAGTCTTTCAAAGTGTCTTTCATTTACAATACTGGTATAGTTTGCTTTTTCCGAATAAAGGAATTTTGCTTTTTCTGTCAAGCCAGCCAGAAAATCATCTTTGACTTTGCTGTGAACAAAGACGTAATCTGGAGCAACACAGGTCTGGCCTGCATTTACCCATTTCCCCCACGCAATCTTCATAGTAGCATCTGATATATCAGCTGTCTCATCTACAATCGTGGGTGATTTTCCGCCAAGCTCAAGTGTAACAGAAGCCAAGTGTGAGGCCGCAGCTTTCATCACAACTTTACCTACCTCAGGTGATCCTGTAAAAAACACATGGTTGAAAGGCATGCCAAGTAACTCCTGCGATACTTTATAGTCTCCTTCTACGGTTTTGACAATCGACTCATCAAACAACTCATTTGTCATTTTGGAAATCAGCGCCGATGTGGATGGCGTATACTCTGAAGGTTTTAAGAAAATCGTATTTCCTGCGGCTAATGCTGAGACAAGCGGTCCCAACGTAAGCAATAAGGGATAATTCCATGGAGATATAATTAGACAAACTCCTTTGGGTTCATAATGAAGACTGCCTGACGTCCCAAGAAAAGTCAGTGAGGAAGGATAGTTGACTGGCCTAGCCCAGTGCTTCAAATTTTTCCTGGCCTTTCTTATTTCTGAAAGCAGGGGAAATATCTCCGTGATGTCTGCTTCTTGAGATGGCTTATGTAAGTCCTCTGCCAAAGCTTGCTGAATCAAGACCCGATTACTCTGAATCCATCTCACTATATCAGAAAGACGTGCAAGGCGATGTGATATCGTCTCATGCCTTAGTAGAATCGCTTTTTTACCCTGTTTTTCGAAGATTTCCTTCAAATCCATCGTTTTCCTACCTTAAAATTCATAATTTTTAATTAACATAATGATAATATTGAATCAAGTTGTTAACTTTTACGTAACATTAGAGACTTGTACGGCTAACCTTAGGCCTATTTGCACTTTTAAATGAACAGAATTTTATCCATATCGTTGCTTTTTTTAGTCCCTTTCCAATTGGTCTGGGCGCAACGTACAGATGTGGTTTTCCATTCTGATTTCGAAAAAGCTTCTTTCAACAAAACTGAGTTGAAACCATTTGAGCTTTTACTTGCGAGTGATCCCACAGTTGACGCAGATAAATATATTGAGTTTCGTGAAGACTTTCTTTTGGGAATCAATCATATGATTGATCTAAAAAAAAGATCTAAAAATGACCTTCTATTTTTAGAAAAGATATTTTACAAAACCCACAGGAAACAACTTGGATGGTATCAAAACTACGTTTCTCTCAGTCACACTTTCGAATCAAAAAAATATGACTGTCTTACTGGCACTGCTCTTTTTGCTTTAATACTTGAGGAAGTCGGTATAGAATATCAAATATTGGAGTTTGATTTTCACATTTTTTTGATTGCCAGACCGGATGGTCACAATGTTCTCATTGAAGCAACTGATCCTCTGAATGGTTTTATCTCGGATCAAAAGGAAATAAATCATCGAATTCAAGCCGCGCTAACAAGTGTTGAAGTTGATGAGAAGTACGCCCAGACATTTATTAAGAATGAGATTGATCTATTGGCTTTGGCGGGATTGCAGTATTACAATCTTGCCGTTGACTTGTTTAACCGTCAAGAATATAAAAAGGCCAGCCAATTCATAAAGAAGGCTGACCTTTTATATACCAGTGAGCGAATCAGGAATACCAAAGATTTGATTTCCTCTTCCGCAAGTCTTTAATTCCACTCAAATCTATTATTTCAAAGAATTACCGATAAGCCTAATTTGAAAACCGTTTAACGGATCAAGTAATATTGTTGGAGAGTGATTGCACTATGCATAGGTTTTAAGAAGGCCACTCTCGATCGCGTCTAACATAGTGATTTAGAGGATTTTGGTTTGCTAATAAAACCCCGAAATATGCTGATTAAAGCTTTTTTCGGGGTTTCGTATTTGTTAACTTTT
>JAGDZQ010000017.1:0-61378 GCA_049115715.1 Cyclobacteriaceae bacterium | reverse complement strand
TTTCTGTTTCGGTGAGTACGGTAATGTTTCCTTTTTCTAGTTTGAGTTGACGGAGGTTGACGGGTGGGATTCCTTCTGCTCCTTTGTGTTGTAGGTATTCGTAGAACTTCTCTAGTGATTGGATGTGTTTGTTGAGATAGTTGCTACTCAGGCCACCGCCGTAGCGTTGATTGCTCCGGCTGCTGATGTGGTTAAAATAGCTCTTATAGTGTTTGGGTTGTAGTGCGGTGATCTGGTTGGTTTTGCTGGATTCTAGGTGATGCAGGAACTCTCTTATGATTGTGGACATGTGATTGACACTTTCCTGACTGTAGCCAAGGATATCGAGCCACTCGGCATAGGCATTTTCCAAATGCTGATAGGAAGGGTTTTGGAGGGGTAATTTTTTCATTCGGTCATACCTTCTGGTGAACTTTTTGAACTAGTCTTTTATCTTGCTGATTTTCTTTGACTTAGGTGGTTCATTTTCGGATTGAACCGATTTTGAACGTTCAGACTCAGGCAGGCAATTTTTTAGATTTTCTAAGCTCTGATCTAATGCGCTGTTGATCTGTTCTTTCAACTGACGGTATTCTTCATAGCTGGTGATCCGGTATTGATAGCCTTGGTTCTTGTTTCCTTTCTCTCGCTTGAGGTAATAATTGCTCTCCAGATTGATTGTCCACCTTTTTTGATTACTGTGGTTGATTCTTAGTTTCTTCCTTATTTCCCGATTGGTAAAAGCTTTCTTATTCTCTACTTCCAGATATGCCTTGATCTGCTCTAAATATTGTCGGCATGCTCCGTTGAGTTCATCGGACTTTCGGATCAGTATTTCTTTGAGCAACTGGTTTGCTGCTTCTACATCTTCCAATGTGGTTTCGATGTAGGCTTCTCCGTTTTCGTCTGCTTTGAGTTCTCTTTGATGTTGGTGGTAAAAGGTGACTGCTTCGATAAACTGCAGATAGTGATTATTCGTCCTTCTGGGTTTGAAGATTTCTTTCGGGATTTGTAATAGTTCTGCATAGGGATTCACAACCTTGATCGGCTCTAACACACGTTGTGTGTTTTTTAGTAGTGTCTGGATTTCTTGCTCTTTGTCTTGATTGATCTTTCCTGCGCTGGCTTTTCTTTGATGTTCCATGATTCTGCCGTCTTGCTCTTCTGATTCATCGAGATAGATCAAAAAGCTTCGGTTGGCATTGTCTTCATAGATCTGCTCTCTTGTGGTACAGCCTGCTACGCTTACAGGACCTTCTACTATTAAATGCATCGTCTTGGTTTCGCCTTTGCTGTTCTTGTGGGCGACTGTCTTGCTGATCCGCTTTTTGCTTTGCAATTCTCTCAAGGGGTAGAGGACGTTTTCTGCTCCATCCAAATCCTCAATGAGGATGAGTTTGTTCTTTAGTTCTCTTTGGCCGAAGTAGTAGAAGGCGTTTTCGCTTAGGGTGGTGATTTCTATTCTGTCTTCTTCGGGGATCAACTCGCCAACTTTTTCTTGCAAATGGGTTTTGCCTGTGCCGCTACTGCCTAGGCTCACGATATGCAGGGGCTGTGGTCTTTTCCTGCTCGTAAAGATCAGGTACATGATCAGACGGTTAGTCTCCTCGCCTACTACTCCACTTTGGCCGATCAGCTCGTTTGTCCTTTCCAGTAGGTTGGGTTCTTTTAAAAAGTCTTCTGCCTCCTTTCTCTGCTCTCCTGTCAGCACTGGTCTTTGTGGCATTTCAGGTTCTTTGTTTTTTATCTGCTCAATGCGGTAGGTTTCTAGTTGCCCTGTCAGCTCTGCAAGGCTGGCGGCTATCACACTGGTGCCAATCTCTAGTTTCTCTGCTACTCTTCTGATCAGCTTCTCGGTCTGGGTATCATTGTATAAATCCAGATTGTGACGTACGGGCGGCAGGCTAGTCTGCTTTAATTCTACTTTCAGTGTGGCGCGCATTCTGTCTAAGCCTTCTAGCTTGATGCCACCGAGGACGGTGAGCTTGAGCAATTCATTCTCGTAAATCAGAGAGTTGGGATTATGGGTCGTGAGGGTATTGGATGCCATTTGAAAAAATTTCTTACTACATATCTGTTGTAAACATAACAGATATAGCTTAACTCTTCAAGACTTTTATGATTTTGTTACGATATATATGTTTCTTATTATTGCAATAACACTTGGTTTAGTGTTGTTTACAATACATATATGAGGTTTGGAAAACGCTTATCTGAGGTTCGTAAGGACAAAAAAATGTCTCAGGATGAGATTGCTAAAAAGGTGGGTGTGCATGGAGCGGTCATAGGAAGATATGAACGTGATGAGGTAAAGCCTTCTATAGAAATGGCTACTCAAATTGCTGAGGCTTTACAGATTTCTTTGGATTATCTGGTGGGTAGCACTGATCTGATGCTGGATAAAGCTATCGTCAAACGCATTCAGGATATTCAAAAGCTTTCTGAGGAAGATAAAAAACACTTCTTCGCACTGCTAGATGCTTTCCTGCTCAAAGCAAACATCCAAAAACAAATGGCATAAAAAAACCTTCGATCTTTCGAAGGCTTCATCTAATTTCTTAAGCACAAGCGGACGCTTGCGCTAGTTGGGCTTCCTTGTCTTTCTTCTCAGACACGAGCTACAAGCTCGCGCCAGCTAGAGATAAGAGCACTCGTTACAAACGCGCGCTAGCTGAGGGACGCTTGCGCTAGTTGGGTTACAAACGCGCGCTAGCTGGGCAATATGAAAAAATCAATTATTCAAAATGCGCTTAACTATTTGTCCAGTTTTTTGTTGCAATTCCATTGTGCTAGTTGGAGTAGAAATTTAGCCAGACCTTTTCTTCGTCCGCCACTTTTCTATTCAACTTTCCATTTGCATAACGATTAATAATTTTTAAACACTCCTCCTTAATCTCATTAATCGGGCTATAGAATTCAATTATAAAATGGGATGTCCAAAGGTTGATATAATACTGTCCATCTAACGTATAGGCATAAAAAGATTCCAGGCCGTTAGTTTCGACTTCTTCTTTCACAAAACCTAAAAATTCATTAAAGCTGTCAGTATTTCTATAATCGACATTCGAAGGAGTAACTCCCTCCTGAAAAAGTCTTCGACATCTTTCTATATAGCTTAGATACATTTCTTTATACCAATATTATTTAACAATAGAAGCCTTAACGAATTCTGAATCCTTTTTCACATTACTTAAAATTGCTTCAGTTACTCCTCCTGAGGTTTCACCTCCAGGTATATATTTTTCATTTGCTCCAACCTCTGCCCCAGTCGTTTTTCTTAAATTATCAAACCCTTTAGGATCAATATCAATTCTCACCAGGTCCCCCTCTAAGAATAACTCATCGGTAATACCAAGAGCGTTAGCTATTTCCTCCCTTGATTTTCCTGCTTTTAGCAAATCATCAATCTCTTTTGTTGGTGAAACAAATGTCTCAACTGGATTCCCAAATGTTGTCCCATTGGGGAATTTCCTCGCAGCATCATCTAATTGAGCTGTAGAAACCAACTTTGAAGCTCCGTTTTCAAAATTAGCTAATACTCTGGTAAGCCCTCCTGACTTAACCAATGCATTTTCAATTGAAATCCCCAATGTAACCAAATCAAAAACTCCGGTCATCATTCTAATCGTTTGATCAGGTGTTGGGTTTTCGCCGAATGGTTCGGTTTCTCCAAATCCTGAATCCCAGCTAAATCCATAAACCGGTAAATCCACTTGTGTTTTCACACCTGCCGAACGATTACCATATTTTAATCCCCCATATGCAAAAGTAGTTCCTTGCGTCAATGCTCTAGGGACACTTGTTACAACGAATGTCATCCCATCTATAGATGATTCCGTGATGGCTTTTGAGCCTTCTTTCCAAAGATTGAAATGCCAAAGATTGAACCAGCTAATAAATTCCAACCCATCTAAATCAACTCCATCAATTGGCCTATTCATGGCAAAGGGATATGGTGACCAGCTTGCATAGTCAGAAGTCAACGGATCCACACTCAAGAACTTCCCTATTTGTGGGTTGTAGATACGGAAGCCATAATCATAGACTAAGGAAGTCCCCATGCTCTTATCCCTTTCCTTACCGTTAAAGCCATAGCGATTGGCTTCTGCTTCATTTCTATCTGGTCTGTCGTTGTAATACTCATGATAGCCAAGTCCAAATGGGTAATAGTCGCTGGTACTGACTACATCGGCTCTTGTGTGTCCACCCTCTCGTGAGATATCATCTGACACTACTGCCATGACATTTCCGAGATGATTGGAGAGTTCATAGTAGCGCGTACCCAACACTCTCTCTCCCGTACCTACTCCTCCGATGTACCTTCCAAGCCTGCTACTACCGTAGATGCTCATACCACTCAGTTTGACAGGCTCTGCTCCGTCCTTTATATAAGTAGCCATCGTGTTACCTGAGGCATCTCGTATGTAGTAGGTACTCAGGTCTCCACCTGCTCCTGTTACAGACTTACTCACTCTGTTGCCGGCTGCATCATAGAGATAGCTTGCGGTGTTGCCTTCTGCATCGACCGACCGCACCTTACCATAGACCGTCCAGTCAATGGTGGAAACAACAATGCCATCCAAGTTTTTTTGTTCTATTAGATTGCCGATGTTGTCATAGCGAAAGTATCCGGCACTTTCTAGTCCACCAGATGCAACCTCCCCCTGATCAGGATCGACAAGCTGACCGGAAAACTCCGTCCCATTCGAAGCTACAAACTCAAACCCCGGCTCGAGCGTGATCTCAGAAGATGCAGTCACAGTAAGCGTTTCATTTGATCCTGAACCAGGGTTTGCATCGAGCATAACTTTCGGATAGGTAATGTTGGCATCAGATGCTATATCTGCAGATGTAGCCGTCTCGACAAAGTCCGCATTCAAAGCGAGCATCTTGTTGGTACCTGGCAGATAGCCGTGGTTGTAATCCGCAGCATTCTCGTTGTGCACACCTCTACGTTTAAGGAAATCCAAATTACCGTTAGCGTCATAACCATAATCTGTATCCAGAGCCTGAAGGTCTGCACTGCGGCTTTCAAACGTTCCTCCACTATACTGTGAGAGTGCTCTGGAGGACATGATCCTATTGAGTTGGTCATAGTCATACAGGACGGCTTCCAATCCTGCGTCTTCATCTTCTTCTTGCTGGCGTCCTACTTCCGGGATGTGCTTGTTCATCCAGGTGATGTTGCCATTGTATAAGCCTGCATCTATATTCTCAAAATCTCCACTGCTCTCATTGATGCCCATGATGACGTTTTTGTAACGATTCCATATCCCATCTCGAGAACCATTCTCTGGGGCACCACCTACCGCCTCGTAATCGCCTGCGAAATAGCCAAGTGCAAGTGAAAATTCGTCTTTGGCTACATAGTTATTCACCGCTCCATCGCTCATCGGATCGCCTAGTCCGGGACTATTGATCCCCTTGAGCCAGCCTTGTAGGGTGTAGGCATAGTCTATGCCTTGGATCCTGTCTTCACCAATAACAGTACGTGCGAGGGGTCCATGTGGATAATAAAGGTACTTGGCTTCTCGCTCCCAGGTAAAGCCATCGACAGAGGTGAATACATCGTTTATTCGATTGTCTTCATCGTAATCGTATCTGTGTATAAACTGCTCTTCTGTATCGTACTGATACAGCACGTAGTTGACATTCCCACTTACGAGATCATATAGGTAATCAATCCGCTTGGGGTCAAGACCGGGCACGTCCTGAAGTATCGATTTTACATTTCCATGAATATCATAACTATAGTAGGTGGCGCTAATACCTGTAGCTACTTCGCCCTCCTGCACCGTGGTATAAGAGACTCTATTGCGCAGGTTTTCCTGATCGAATGCTTCCGATAGTGTCAACCCACTTAAGTCGGCACCTGTGTCGTAGTAGGTTCTGGTAATATCCGCCAGTTCATAATCGTCTTCTGCCGGGAATAGAGGGTCGTCGGTCAAATCTCGCAACGTACCTCCCGCAACGGCTGCAGTGATCGCCGCTCCGTCTCTGATCTCTCCCACTTCAACAATCCTGCCCAGTGCATCGTATCTGGTATAGCTATAATCTTCATCTAAGGCCTGCTGCGCATTTCGTGATAGTCGGAGTTGACTCTTACTATCGTAGTAAAAGAGAGTAACTCCGGCATCTGGCGTTTGCTGCCAGATGAGCTGATTGAGCGAATTGTATTTGTATCTGGTCTTAAAACTGTGATCTTGGTCATCCAGGTCTACACCCATCGGTGGCACAGTTTGTACAAGATTGCCGGCTTGATCATAGTAGTAGAGGGTATGATGATATTCTCCTGTCTCATACTCTGCCGAGATCTGCTCGTTTTGATCGATACACACTTGCTTGTAGGCTGTCATATAAAGAGACACCTGCTCCTGATAGTAGTCCTCAATGGCTAAGGCGATCAGGTCTTCGTTTTGCTCTGTCTGGATGGCTTCACACTGCTCTTCATATGCTTTGAAATCAAACTCGTAAGCAAAGTCGGGATAGTCAAAGGTGTATTGAAGACATGTAGTGGCTCCTGTAAACTGGAACCCGACAAACGTCGGAAAATCATAGGTAAGTGTGAAAAAATCATCCAAGGTAGATCCATATGCATGTGTTACATTGTAATGAGGTTCAATACTGAAGTTGGACCCAGACTGAAGCCACACTTCCGGATCATTTTGGTGAAATATTTCATAAAGATCGCCCTCCTCTCCACACGGAACCTCATAAGGTACCAGGTTCTGACAAGTAATCACAGGGCCACTCAATTCTCCTGGCGGTCTTCCATCGGCACAGTTCTCAGCTAACCATACAGTTACAGTACAGCAACTTTCTGCAGTGCTACTTGAATTATTGGCTGAACTTCCTACTGGATCTCCATTAGGAGGAGCAATGGGTTGGGGAATATTATGGCATGAAAAGTCACATGGATCATCACACAAGCAAGGAAGAAAGCCATTGGCTATAAGAAGTTTGGATTGAAACGATGGGCATGGGTAGTCTATCGCTACTTCTATACATGAGCTGTTCGGATCGGCTCCCCAGCCGAATACAAAATCCAGGTAGCTGGATATATCACATCCAGGAAAGGAAGCCACTATCCCGCTCCTATTCTCTGCATCTAAATAACCAATTATCGTATTGATCTCCGAAGTACTTTTGGTTACACCACAATAATCAAATAATGCATTTGCTACGCTGCTATGGTCTACATCTATTACACCATCCTCAAAAAGCCCAGACCACTCCTGAGAGTCGGCCCAGTTGGTTATGGAGGTTTCATCTGCTGTCACATTGAAGCCGTCTTCTATGGGTGCCAGGCTGGTCAATAATTCCGTGCAACCTGATAGGGTCTCCGAAACCACCAGGTGCTCTATCTTCTGCCTCTCACGAAAGTAAAAGGCTCGAAACAAATTCCATCGCTTTACATTGACATATTCTTGTCCATCTGGAATCGGCGGATTAGGGGAGTAATTAGGATCTAAAGTTTCCAAATATAAAATATGAAATCCGTTGGGATCCTTATCCCCACATTCATTAATGAAAAATTTTGTATTGGTTGGATCTGTTATCTCCCAGATCGTTCCACTGTGAATCTTGAGTCCGGCGCATTCTCCTGTTTTCGTAAATCTTACTTCTATATTGTTTAATGCACTTATAAATGCGTCTTTGTAACCTCCTCCATAGCCGCTAAGCCCTTCTCTGAAATATGGGTCTTGATTAACAATATTGTCAAGTTTTTTAGCTACCGCCTCGGGCCAGGTTTGAACTGTAGAGGTCTTAATCTCGAATATTTCGCTCTCTTGATTTTTGTTACAGTAGGCAATGGCACATTCACTTGTAAAATTACTACAGCCAACCGCCGTTACATCATATAAGACATCTTCAAATTCTCTCCAACTGTCATCATCTAGCAAACTGAGATCTGAAAGTACCTTACATTCTGTATTATCTACTTGAAATGTACTTCTGATCGTATTTATTACGGCCTCCGTCTCTGTGTCATTTTCTATGATTGCTTTTACTTCCTCATAGTCCACTACTGAAAGATTAAGGGTCTTCGTGATTTTGTAGCTGCCTTGTTCTTCAAGCTCAGCATTGAATACCACATCGACCGTTTCAGCTGCACACCCGCTTACGCTGAAGTTTTTGATCAAAATGTCATTGCCTTCCATTACCACTATGTCAGATGTAGACTCTTCAGTGTCTATAGTCAGCGGAATAGATTCACCTTCAGTACCAGATAAGCTAAATTTCAAATCATAAAAACACTCTGAACAAGGGAATGGATCGTATATCTCTGATCCTGTCACATCTATCTCATCTGATAAGAGATCGAGCTTATATTTGAACTTATAGGAACCTTCTGGCTCCACATTGAGAAATTCAAAGATCAATTCTTTTTCTTCATCAGAAGTCTGAGCATTCTGATCACTCAAATTCATCGTGATGAGTCCTTGTGCTTGCTCATTGGATGGCAGCTTTTGCAAATTACCAGCCCCTTGCCCTGCAAGGGCAGTGGCGATCACCCTTCCTTCTTGATCCAGATAAGATACAGATGCCTGCTTGTTCGGATCTACTACCATGTTCTTCTTATAGTGAGCTGCATTGCCAACATCGCTTCCAAATAGTCTCTCCAGCTCTTCTTTGACAGCACCTGCATAAAAGTATCTGGTCGCTCTTGAGCCATCTACGCTGAAGGTAGGGCCTACTCCTCCTTGTCGGGAAGGTCGACCTGAATTGTCGTTGGTATAAGCTGTTTGGGCATAGGGCTGGCCATCACTTTTTGGTATATAGTCAGACAGGGCATCATGGTCAGCGTCAATGTCTATAGTATTATTGGCTGAGTAATACCTTGCAGCTCCCAGGGTTTCGTCCATTGGGCTATTGGCCTGAGTACGGCCATTGTCATAAGCATGTTTGCCAAGATCACCTGAGAATTTATTGAAATCAGGGTAAAATCTGGATTTCAAAGCTGTCGGGGCAGGTAGGGTATTGACTACAGGCCTGCCTTCATAGTCATACTGATTTTCGGCGATTATCCTTAGCCCCTCAGTGCCATGGCTATTAAGGTTTGTAATAGTCTGCCTGTTTCGAAGGGTTCCATCCATTATGCTTACGACTGTCTTACTCTTACCTCCTTCTGCATAGGTAGTCACCTTTTGCCAGTTGTGAAATACGGGAGATTCCTGATCAAAAGATTCAGGTGCCAGCGCATCTGGTGCCGGATCAAAATCGGATGCCATGACGTTGGTAATGTGGCTATACGCTCCTTTTACTAAATACTCAGGGTTGTCCGGATTATACCCTATAGCTCTATATCTAAAAATGACATTTCCCAGACCGTAAAATGCATAAATCTTGAATGTGGGGTCATCGACACTAAGCTGAACGCTGACAGGCTCTTTAATATCAAAGATGCCGGACTCCCATCCCAATTCCAATTCATTAAAATAATCGCTATTGGCAAATACCCACTCCAGCTCATAGCCAATTGCATTTGGCACATCGTCAGGAATCGTAATCTCAAATATCCCGGCTTGATGATCCGTCACCACTGTGGGCCCAACAGGGGGTTGGCCAAGCTCAATACTCTCGTACTCTTGTTCCCTGTAGAGCATAAACACAAGCTCGATATCACTTTTCACATCGACCGATGGTTCATTCGCCCAGGTTAAACTATTTACTCTAAATTCATATTCTTCTTCACATGAAATGGCGCTACTCAAAAAAGACGTTGCTGTGGGTTTATGAGCTTGAGGGTCGATAGACAAATCACTCGTCCAAAGTTCTGTCCCGTTTAAACTAATAGTGAAGTTGATATCTAATGACCATGATTTATCTATCGTTGCGCCTACTCTCCTGTGATTGAGTTTGGATACGAAGTAATAGTTACCCTCCATACAATTTTGAAAGACCCTTTCATCATCGTTTAGCTCCATGTCACTCACCAAATGAGTCGACGAGAATGGTGCACTTTGCCTGATAGGGTTGGACCTATTGAGCTTCAAATCATCGGGAATCACCTCCTGAGCATGAGACACCTGCGTGCTCATCAAAATAAACATGAGGATATAGAAGTGATTTTTATACTTTGAAAAAGATGAATTAAATCGTTTCATGCTCAATTTTCTCTACTTTCTAGTGAATAATTACTGTACTTACCTACTCCGATAAATTTGCCCTCCTTAATGGTGACATAGCGGCTAATATCAAATAACTCAGGATCTAAGTATTGGGAAAGTCTGGTGCTGGAATAATCGATTTCAATCTTCGGGATTCCCTGCTCTTCGTTTTCAACATATATGATCTTTTGTAATAGGTAAGTAGTCGGATCTATGTATAAATCCATCTTAAGGTGAGACTGCCCAATATCAAAATGGTACTTTAATCCCTCTGTCGTTTTACCCTTGAACTCAACGCTATCGATCCACGGAGCAAGTAAGCTATCCGCCGACATCAGGTTTTGCCACAATTGATTTGTGGGTACAGCGTCTCTAAGTCCTATTGCAATGGACCTCAATGGATGATTAATCACAAGCGTATAGGTATCATTTGCTACCATCTCAGTATCTCCCCACTTATACCAATAGTCCATTCCCTGCACTCTCACCTTCGCTTGTTGCGTAAAGGATATTTTCTCACGATGGCTTGCGATTATATCTATATCAACTGCAAGAGACTTGGTATCGCTATAAGCCTCCATCATTCGAGACCGAACTACCTTATAACTCTGGCCATCAACTATAATAGTGGCCAAAATTCCAATTGCAAAAGCACTCATCTTTTTAAGTCTAAGATTCATCAATTAATGTAAATCAGAATAATCCCCTATTTCTTCATACCTCTTGCTTTGATGTGACATGACCTCCTGAATAGTCCTTATGCCTCTCTCTGTTTCTTTTTTGACTAGATACAACTCTCCCTTTTCGTCGTAATAGTAGTAACTGGCAAAGTTATTCTCATCCAAAATGGCTCTGAGCCTGTAGGTATCTTGCTCGTACACAAAGCTTCGCATCTGAGCATCCATGGGGAGTATCCTGAGGTCATCGAAATAGGCAAAATTCAAGTCCCCACTGCCAAGGATGACATTCCAATAAGAATCTGAGCCGAGCGTTTCAGGAACATTGACCTGACCACTGATCTGTTGCCATCCATTGATGACTGGTCCTGATGGAGCGAAATTGGTGCTAAACTCAGGATCGGTTGCGTCATCATCTACATAGAATTCGACTTCCAAACTGATATTACCATCTAGAATTCCCTGTGTATTAATAGCCTTCGTGTCATTGGTAACCCAAGCGCTAAGCCAATAACTTTTGCCAGGTTCTAGCACTATTTTGCCTTGAGATAACGATACCTGATCATTGACAGCTAAGCTTTGAACACCGGTGTGCGCATGAGCCGTTGAAACAAATGAGTTCTCTGCTTCGATTCCCTCTTGGAATATTGCAAGCCGTCCTTCATAAGAGCCTTCTTTTTGAATGATCTCATCAAAAGCTAAAAACGTCTTACTATCATCTTGTGGATGCGGTGATGCGCAAACAATGTTTACTTTTTCTGCAATCCCAGAAAAGAGTCTTCCAAAACCCTGCCCAGGTTGGAGTAAGTTGTATAAACCCAAATTGGAATATATTCTCTCCTTCCAAACTACGGCAGAAATTGGCAGATCTTCAAAATTTATCGATTCCGCATTGACAAGAGCTTGGTTACTGTGACCTTCCTCAATTTCATAACTCATATAAGTCATTGCAAAGCCATCGGTAATCCACCAGTTGCCAGAAGAGGGGTCTCCTGCTCCTTCTTCTATTTCTGTACCAACATCTTCAAAGCTTGTAAAGCCAACTTCTTTATTGGACGCATTTTGAATAACAGCTTTGACAACCTGACCATTGTATCCGTAAATAGCGGAAGAATGTCTTCCTAGTACATCGACGTTTTCTGTTTCATGACTAAAATCGTCGTAATCCGTGATTTCATTTGCAAGAAGCCAATTGTCAATATCTCCTTCTTTACCATTATTCCAATTAAATGTATTGAGTGTGAAGGTACCGTCTTCTCTAGTATCTACTGAATTCACTGTTGCATTGCGATCCGTCTCGTATATGTAGCTTTCCTTGATTCTCCATGGTCCAGTCATACCATTCTTCAAAGCCTGACTACCGAGCCTATTAATATCAATGATGTCTAAAAACCAGCTATTGGTGAAGGTGACCGCACTTGCTGAAAGCACTCCGGTAATTGGTTGCGTAGGAGAGATTACCGGGTCTGGAATGCTTATTTCTTCTGAAAAGGTAATGTCGTGGGTAACAACTCGAAGCTCGTCACCACAGCCACAATTATAGGTAAGACTCATTGTAGCAGTATGTGTGCCGAGGTTTTCATATTTGTGTACTGGAGAATGGAGAGTCGATGTATTCGTATCTCCAAAATCCCATTCAATCGCCCTTGTCGTACAGATAGCATCCGGATAGCTTACCTCCGGACAAAACACCGTAGTACATAGACTATTGGTGCTTACAAAATCAATCTCAGGAGAATCAAATTGAAAATCTACCGGATGAGAAATAGCAACGACAGACTCCTCAGTACATTGGCACCTATATCGAACTTTTAATTCTACATCGTAAGTACCTCTAGCAGTGTACTGATGGGAAGGGTTTTTAGAAGTCGAGGTGTTTCCATCTCCAAAATCCCAAATATATCCTTCGATTTCACAATCATCTGTGTAAACTAAGGGCGTAAAATCAGTGCAATAAGTGTCTTCCGAAAAAGAAAAATCTGGCTCCAATGGCTCTTCAAAATATATGCTCCTGTAAAATTTATACTGCCGGCCGTCTGGCTCCATTGCTATTACCTCAAAATAATGTCTCCTTCCTGTCTGAAATGGGCTGATCTCGTCGTTGGTAATAACAAGAGAAGTGGATTGTCCCGAATAAAATTCCGTGAAGGTGGGATCCTCGAACCTCCTTTGCGAAAGAGAAATAGTCGTCCCTGTTTCAGTTTCCAGCACATTCAGACTTGTGGACTCACCAAAGGGCAGGCATGAGGAAGGAAATGAGGCCTCAGGACAAAGAGGGTCAATCGCTACCGTCACAGGCGTTGAGTATTTGACAACACCACAGCCATCTCTATACTTGGCTCGGAACTGTGTAGCTTCTAATATGGCAACATTATTGGAAAGCAAAGTTTCATATGAAGATGTAGCCGAAATCCATCTTTCATAGTTCAGGAAAACAGAGCCTGTCCCACTTCCGAATAAATGCCCCAAAGTCACAATACTTCCCTCACAAACTGCACTTACAACATTCAAAAAAACTTGTTGGTCTCCTGAGCAGGGAGGTACATCTTGCTTTACGGTGATATTGACAAGGTATAAAACTACAGTTGGATTACTACTGTCACTGACTTCCATGCTAAAACTCTTCTCTCTTGGAGTAGCACTTGGATTAGATTCTACATCGACCCGAACGAAGATTTCGTGTTTATTTGAATTGTTTGTCGAAGGAAGAATTTGCGTAACAAAGCCGGTTACTTCTCCAATAATATTAAAACTATAGGAGTTGGGAGGTACTACAGGGCTCCCACTTCCATCCACTATGATATCAGGCGATGATAGTACAACTGTCTTGGTCTGAGTCAGGCCTGAAGTTTGATCAAAATCAAAATCTACGGTTCGTACAGGCACAGATGATACGGTCTCTAGTTCCTTACTTATTTCCGTTCGCTCTGTATCTATCAAGTCGCCAGCACCACCTGCATATACCTCTCCTCGAAAAAGGAAAAGACAAATCATACAAACTATTAATCTCATAAAATCGGATGTATGGTTTGAGTTGAGTAGCATTGATTCCATTTTGCAATAACTATTATTTTTAATCCACATAGGAAGGATCGTTTAGGGCTTGGATTGTTCCAGCATCTACAGAAAGTTGATTCTTGAAACCAGATCTAATTACTGTAGCTCGATATAAATGATCACTCCCGGTTTCTAACTCTTTATTGGTAAAAATAAGGTCACTACCCGAGGAAATGCCTTTATAAGTTGCTCTGCCAACAATTAAGGTGGCACCTTCCGCATCAACTTTGAAGACCAGTAGTTCATCTCCCTTATTCAAATAGGGACGTATAGCATCATGAACCTGAGTAAAATACTCGTTTTCATTGGCAATGGATACGGCCACTTCGTCTCCAAAAAAGAATCCGTTATCTATCTTCCTTTTTGTGACTGTCATGTCAAAAGTAAGTCCTTCACTCTGCGAGACAGGTCCCATACCCGAGTAATAGTGATAGGCGGGTTTACTATAATTATATATAGGATCATCAAAATTGTTATTTACTCTTGTCAACAATGTCTTTCCTGTATATCGGTCATATTTCAAATTTTTAGTTACTACCCTTGATCCATTGTCATAAGCAACGACTTGATCCAGTATCCCTGATCTAAAGATTATTTTATTGGCCACAGCAGTTTTCAATGTGGACTCTGCACTGGAAATGTTAGGAATGCCCGTCGGGATGGGTATTGGGAAGAAGGCCGCCATTACAATATCCAAGTTGGTATTTACACCTGTACCCCAGTTTGTATCGGTATGCCTGCGCAAATCCAAAAAGAATTCTTCCTCAACTCCTAAAAGGACTTTTTCGCCCGTAGCACAGTAAGAAGGCTCATAAGCATCTTCGTCGCATACTGTCACTTCGTATGGATGCTTGTTACTGCTATTATTAAGTTTGTAAACAGCACTAAAAGTATTTTCTGGAACGCTAACTTCTACTCCATTAAGAAATTGCTTTTTCGAACGGTATTCATACTCTACAAATGAGAATGGAGATTCATCAAATATACCTTCTGTAGATTGACGGTAGTTTCTCACGGCTCTCATCTTACCATGCATATCATTTGTCGTAATAGCATAGCCTTGAGAACTTGCCAACCTATTAATAGAGATAGTTCCAAGCAGTGGAATCGGAACGAAAAGGTTGAAAGTTTTATTTCTCTTGGGAGTCTCATCGGTTATGTACGGAAAATCTTTTGCAGTGTAAAACTCATGTTCTGTCATTCCGGTAGTCCCGAATTTAGCATCTGCTTGTGTAGGGAAAATATTATCCCCATCAGGAAAATTGACACTTACATTTGGAGTAGCTCCTTCTGATTCAAGGCGCTTTTGTTCAAGGTAAGCTGCAGCTATACTTTTTACCGTAACCTTACTATAACCCACGGATGGACCCGAATAATAGCTTTCGTTAATCGGATATTCAAAAAACATATTATTGTTTGAATGCAGTGGTACATTTATGGAAACCTTTTTGGCTGTTCGAAGAGCATTCTCCTCCCCACCAGATATCGGCTCGTAGGCAGCTACCCCACTACTAATCCTCAAACCGTCTTCTACTTGACCATAATCATAAACTTGACCATAATAGGACTGATCTCCGCCTACCCAACTATCTTTCATGGTTAACTGTTTTACCCTCAGCCCTCCTCCATATTTTACTTTATCGGCTGATTTTACCTTAATCCAAGATTCCCCCAATACAAGGTCTCTTCCCCAGCCCTTGCCTTTGACGTAATCATAGTACCCTTCCACAAGCTCCATTACCAATGGAAAAATTGAAAAAACACTCCTTACATTTCCTACAACATCTGAAGTGGAATAACCTTCAATCCCACTAAAAGTCATATTCACTCTTTCGTGCTGCTCTTTGCTTATCAACACGCTTCTGTTGGCTTTAAGGTGTTGCCATGCACGCATGGATATTGGATTTCTATATTCCTTTTCGCCAATACCCGGCTTCTTGAAACCTTCCATTTTTAAATAAAAGGCTCCATGGGTATATTCAGAAGCTCCTGCTGGTAGTAGCTCAAAGCCCATGGTTTCATCTACATTGACATAGCCCGATACTATTTCTTTAGTACCACTCCCAGCTAATCTTATTTTTGCCTTGAAATATAAAAACTCATCCGGATCGATATATTTTTTTATCTCTTCTGCGGGATCCAATCCCTCTTTATCTGCTCTAATAACATCATCCAAAGGAAATGCTAACTTAAGTCCGTCTGTTTCACTAAGTACGTAATCCCCTGAATCACTCAAACTATTAGGATCCACTATTTTCACCATCTGCATAGCTTCCTTATGCTGGACATAAGCATAATCGTCTGACTCATAATCCACTAGAATCTCTCCACCTGAAGGTGTTTTAATCCTGGTAATGCTCCAAGCGGCCATATGTTTATCCAAATCCTCCTTAGAAGTGGGGTTTGATTCTTGATTTACATAAGGGAAATCCTTATTCTGCCTGTAAGTACTTCCATACGGCTTGTAGTTCCCCCAACGATCATACGCCATAGGATCATAATTTGGATTCAATCCTTCATAAAAAAACTCATATGGAGTCAAGAAGCTTTCCGCGTTTTGGGAAGTACCATATTTCCCATAAGCAAATCGAAGACGCTTTAAGGTAAGCTTACCTCCACCCTCTGCCGAGTTGGGAAGCCCAGAACATAAGTGCGTCTCACCTGGGAGGCTACTATAGTCGAATAATACACGTTTGATCAAAACATCATAGTTCACCCTGTCACGATCATTTAGATCTGATTCTTTGTGCAAGACATGTTTCGCATATAGTGCTATATCAGAAAGTTTCAGCTGTTTCGCTGCAGTACCAAAGTCAGATGGCTCAGTATATTGATGCTCTGATATTGCTCCAAGACCATCTTCTCTATCTTCGGTCGTGAATAGTGCATAGTGTGATTTAGTTTCAACAGCGGATAAATACCAAATGTCTTTTTCGCCATAGACGTATGATGCCTTATCATCATCACCCACTTTTGGATCTGCTGGATTCGTATTTACTCCTGGGTCATAAAAGCCACCATAATAAGGCGATCGCCATTTATAGTCTGATACTTTGTCATAGGTAAATTTCACCCAATATCCAATGTCTTTATCATCAAGACCATCATCTCCAACATCTACATAGTCTGGACCGACAATGGCCGTAAGCATGTGAGCATGAGCGTACTCCGACATTTCTGTTCGGTTATAATATTGTTCACCCGGCAAATTTGTAAGATCAACTTTACCTAAAGTCATTGGAGGGCTATATGTAGAAATCCCATCATCGCTGGGAGCGACACTATATTGGCATTCAACCTGTTTTTTGGTATAGGCTGGTAATGCGTACATATAGCGTACTCCAGAAAGATCAGTAACCTCATATCCTCCAATATGATTTTCAGGAACATTGTTTCTATTAAATGCCCCGGAAGAATTGGTATGCTGATCAATATTAAACAATGGCATATTATCTACATCTTTAAGTACGCCATTTTTAATTGCATTCACAGATTGTGCACGTATGTGCCTACTAGAAGTTATCGCATCGCTAATGTCATCATTGTTCAAAGTAGTGAAATCGAAATCACCATTTTCCGTGATCTCTGATGTCTCCATACCAACTGATTTAGGCTTCTTTTTATTATTGTCAAGAAGAGGTCTCGCTGGGGCATCAGCTCCAAGAGCAGCGTATTTTTCGTACGAACTTGAATTCTTTTCTCCATGTACTTTGAAAAAATAGGGTTCAAAAGTGGTGTTTTCAGTCGTGTCCCTGAAACCAAAGTTCTTCCTTAAGTCTTCGGTCCCTTCCTCCCATAATCCAGAATATGATCTTGTTTTTGAAAAACTACCGTTTGCACCAACATGCGTAACCAACCCAACATCTATACCGATCCCCAAACCCTTATCACTGGTAAAGTCTAGTTTCTGATCATGTACGATACCTATATCGTTCCTAATTGGTCGATACATAGCACTTATACCCTGACCTGTTGCAGAATAAATGTCGTAAGTAAGACTAGGTATTGGTAGATTGGAGTTTTCTTTTCTTACAATGCCATCGTTTTCTCTATTGAAATCAAGCATATCCAATTCTTTGGCATTTTGATAATTGAGATACCCGAATGCCTCAACTGTTTTCTCATTGTTATCAAATATTTGAATGTTAGAAAAGCCATTAACGCTTCCAAAGGGGTAGAAACCATATGCTGCTCCTCCTACTTTAAAAGTAACACTCCTACTAATGTTTTTCATTGGCATTCTCACAGCCGGAGTATATGCCTTGCTGAGAATCGAAAGAGAAGAACTTGTCTGATTTCCTCCTCTTATCTTGCCATGTTTTTCACTCGAAAAAACTACAGATGCGGATGTTCCTAAAGAGACATTGTAGAGTCCTTGTCTTGAATGGTACCCTGCGCTAAGAGTTGTCATGAAATTACTAGAGAATGCACTATTCTCCTTACTTCTTTTACCTAGGCTCAAGGAAGGTTCCAACATTGCTCCCTCTTGTGAGTTGAGAGAAAACCCCAATCCAACTCCGGCGGTCGCTCCCGATTTTGTGGATTGTGATAAACCCAGATTTCCTCCTACCGAAATACCATTCCCTTTATAGGTATTGACAAATGAAGAGTAATTGAGGCTAAGGTTTAGATCTCCTCCAAAGATTTCAGCCCCGGCTCCAATTCCTGAACCAATGGTCATATTTGGTTTCATGGATTGAGTAGTAGAGACTATATCTGCGTCACCGTTAAAGTCATCTGGCAAGCCTCTCACCTGCCGAGAAATAGCACCTGGACTAAGTGTCCATCCCAGGCCTACCCAACTAGCTTCTTGATCCATTCCAATACCGGCTCTGTAAGACAAGCTGAATGGATACCCTCCATTTGGACCAGGAACTTCAAAAAGTGGGATATTATAGCTAAAATCTCCCGTGAATAAATCTACCATTTCAGTTGTACCAGCTTGAGAGAAGGACTGAATCTCTGGTTGAGACGGGCCTCCTGTCAGCGCATAAACTACTGGACTCTGAACTACTTGAATAACAATTACAATAAGCAATATTCTTGCAATCCTTATTCTGTTTTTATTTCTATTCCTTTTCATTTCAATTCTACTTGTCAACAGATTTAATTCAAATCCATTTTTCTAATTCATTTATAGTATATCATCTAAAGCAACAAATGATGATACTTTGTCCAACACAATTTTTTTCCTGCTCAGAAAGCGTGAGTTTATCTCGAGAAGCATCTCAGAATCGACTTCTTTTTTTTTACCCAAATCAAAGGCCATTAAAAATGTCTCTTCTTTTCTAACTCCATATGATCTTTCGTAGTGGTATAGAACGGGAGCTAACGTATCTCCTGCTCGAACCAATGATATGACATTTTGCATTTTGTATGAAAAATGATATATCAAATCTTCCTTACTTATCTTATACTCTTTCAGTATTTCAAATACATTTTTGGATTGATCCAATGATGTTATTCTCAGCATGAAATACTCCAGTTCACTCTTGACAGAATTAAGGCTATCCAACAATTCTGCATTTACTTCGTCATATTGGCCAAGAGATCTATAAATGTTGGGTTGATATTGTAAATCATACTGAAAATTCTCTATTTGAGAGATAGATCTAAGCCCATTTGCAGGATCTTCAACCCAATTAACTAAACCTGCTTTTTCACCACCATTAGTACACGCAATTACGGTTATGAGAATTAGGATCACTTTAGTTGAATTCGATATTATCATTCTACTCAACTCCACCGCTCCCACCTGATGGAACGTTTGTGTCTTCTAAAAACAACGTGACACCATCACTTTCCTCGTTTCCACAAACCAAATTCAAGGTCTGTTCTGTATACTGATTGCATGCATCCAGAACTGTCAAAACTACTGTATAACTGAGCTGGTTATCTAAAACAATCGCCCCTATTTCCTCTTCAAATTCTATAAATTGTTCTTCAGGAGTATTAAGCAAAACTTCTTTGCTTGAATCAGTAAATACAAACCATGTCAGATTATATGGGGCATTTCCAGAAGAAACTTGTCCATAAAACTCAAGAAGATTTCCTATTCCGGTATCCTCACAATCCACCGAAACTGCGTTAACTGTGATATTCGCAACTGGCAAAGGTTTTTCCAGAGGTTCCACTGGCATAAATTTCAGCTTTCTTCTTCCATAAGAAAGTATATACCGCTTATCAAGTAAGAAGTCAACACTCAAGGTGGTAAGATCTAGATGGTAATAATTCATCCCATAATTTACCTCTACATCTATATAACTTATTTCATTACCTTGAACGTCTGACAACATCAATTTTATTGTCCCGCTAGCTTTATACTCTTCTCTAAAAGAGAAATATAAATTCTCATCAAAAATTTTATTAATAACTCCCCCTTCCTCAATTTCCACGAAATAATGTCTCGCCAATTCTTCTGCCCTTTTAATTGGTTCAAGTGAAATTTGTTGGTTTGAAGAAACTTCTGCCGACAAACTCAAAACTTGACACAAGGTCAATATTCCAAAGAGAAACCTATATTTATTTATCATGCTAAAAATTTAAATCAAAATACTTTTAAACCTACTCTAAATACCAAAGGAGAATCATTGATAACCGGTAATTCTTCTGCCCTTTTAAAAGTGTATAGTAGTTGAATGTTCATTCCAAATCTGCCGACTATTTTTTGCTGGTACCCGAGTCCCGCCAACAAATTCCAATCGGAAGGTGGCTGGTAATTTTTTTCCTTTCTCACATAAGAAAAGCTAGAATTGAAGAACGCACTCTCAGAATGAATATAGAATCGGCTAGGGATGATGTAATAGCGAGCAAAAGCTCTTAACCCTATTGATGTTTTTACTTTGAATTTTTCTTCTGTTGTATTGGTCAATATTACCCCTCCTCCTATCGCAACTCTATCACTCAATTTAAATCCTACATTCGGTGATATGGTCTTTAAACTGTTGGCAGAAGCACCCAAGCCTAAAAAAACATCTACGAAAACATTTTCTGGCAATCCAACCTCCTCTTTTTTGTCCATCACTAATGTTCTAACTCCTTGTTCTTTATCCTTTCCCTTTTGTCTGAGTTCTTGAATACCGCTTTCCTTAGATTGAGTAATTTGATCCAAACTGTCAAGGTTTTCCTTGATCCCACTATTCTTGACAAATTCTTTACTCAAAACCTTACTATTTACTTTTGGCATAGAATTCAAGTCCTGATCAAAGAATTCGTCGGTACTAACTTTTTTTCGTGCTAGATTTTCCAGTTCATCCACTTCATAATCCTTCGCAAACGCCGGAGTAGCAAGGTTGGAGAAGCTTGGTTCATTCACTCCTTCTAAGTCCCTAGCTTGATCATATCTATCTGACACTTCCACGCCTTTCGATACCTCTTGAAGTGCCTGCCTCTTTTTTCTATCGAGTTTGTCTGTAGGCATTTTAGAATTCATCTCTTCCTTCCCGTCAGGGATTTTCCTTAAAAGTCTTGTCTTAAAAAAACCTCTCCCTTCCAATTCATCCATGTCCTTTGGGTTCCTTGGATCTATTTCACGTTCTAGGTTCTCGGAAACAAATTTCCTCCTTTCGTCATAAATAACATTATCGTTGTACTCATTTAGACTTTTCTTGTACTTGTTTAGCCTTCTTGAAGACTTGAGCTCATCAAGCCTAGAATCGCTCAAACTAACCTTTTGCTTTAAGCTGTCCATGGAGCTAGACATTTTAGGTTTTTTGAACCTTGCCATCAGAGCTTGAAATCCCATTTTCCTAAAGTCCCCATTAGAAGAAAGACCATTCTGATCAACAGATATCTTCAATGTGTCTGGCGGAGTAATTTTCAATTTTGACTTCCGTTTTAAGGAATCAGATGAAATCGAATCATAACGAAATCCGTTTTGATCAAAACAATCAGCACCCAACACTATTCCTTTAGAATGAGAAATACCCAATAAGCTAAGCATGATCACAACCAATAATAAAGTGGGTTTCATTAAGAAAAAGAGAGGTTTTAGCAGTGAATAAAATTATTCACTCATTTTAATTAAATGAATGATCTTGTATTGGTTATTAATTTTCTGCCTAAAAATAGTAAAATAAAATTGCTCCTGATTCTCCTAAGGTTGTGTTTTAACGATCTTATCGTTTATCTAAAGACTCTTAAATGTTTTTAAAAAATAAATTCTGTTCATTGCCAATACACTTACGTTTTATGCAAAAAATCCTACCCTATTAATAATATCAATACACTTCATTACTTCATAAAACGAAAATGCTCATCTGTCACAGAAACTGTATCGCTGGAATCCTCAATCATGTATTCCATCTCGAATATCCCCGAAGGCTCCTCCTCATTATTTTTCTTAAGTAATCCCTCCTACCTTCGAATAAAAATCCCAAATCACCACTCCCATACTTACAGATATATTGAGTGAGTGCTTGGTTCCGAATTGAGGAATCTCCAAAACGATATCCGATTTTTCAATCACTTTATCTTCCACTCCAAAGACCTCATTCCCGAAAATGAAAGCATATTTCTTATTGCTATCGGGTTCAAAATTATTCAACATCACGCTTTCATCCGCTTGCTCTACACTTACTATGGTGTAACCTTCTTGAGAAAGTCTAGCTACTAGTTCGGTGGTCCCTTTTTCGTATGACCACTCAACGGTTTCTGTGGCTCCCAATGCCGTCTTATTGATTTCGCGATGAGGAGGCGTGGCTGTTATTCCACACAGGTAGATTTTTTCTATTCGAAAAGTATCTGAAGTTCGAAATGCACTCCCGACATTATTCATACTTCTGATGTTGTCTAAAACGATACAGGCATTCAGCTTCTTGGAAGACTTGTATTCCTCCTCCGAAATTCTGTTGAGCTCTTCGTTTTTAAGTTTTCTCATGCAAAGTGGTTTCTTTAATATTGTTCTCTGAAAAATATTACTCCAAAATTACCACCAATTCAGGGATGTCAAAAACAAAAAAAGCTGCGGAAACGCCATTGATGAAGCAATACAATGCCATCAAAGCTCGCCACCCCGGAGCGTTACTCCTTTTTAGAGTTGGGGATTTTTACGAGACCTTTGATGAAGATGCAGTCAAAGCGAGCAAGGTGCTCGATATTGTATTGACAAAAAGAGCAAACGGCTCAGCTTCACATATAGAGTTGGCTGGCTTTCCACATCACTCTCTCGATACGTACCTGCCAAAATTGGTAAGGGCAGGAAATCGAGTTGCTATATGTGATCAGCTCGAAGACCCTAAGTCTGTAAAGGGGATCGTAAAACGTGGAGTAACGGAGCTTGTCACACCAGGATTGTCGTTCAATGACAATGTGCTTGATCAGAAAAGGAACAACTTTCTCGCTTCTGTTCATTATCAGAATGACTTAATCGGGATTGCATTTTTGGATCTCTCGACTGGAGAGTTTCTAGTTTCTCAAGGGGGATCTGGCTATATCGAAAAACTTATACAGGGTTTCAGGCCCTCCGAAATTATCTATTCGAAAACAGAGAAATCTCGTTTCGAGTCAGACTTCAAAGACACTCTCAATACTTTCACTCTTGAGGATTGGATATATACTTTGGATTATGGGTATGACAAACTCACAAGACATTTTCAAACTTCAAATCTTAAGGGGTTCGGTGTAGAGGAGATGAAGGCGGCCACAGTGGCGGCCGGCGCAGTGCTATTTTACCTTGAGGATACAGAACATAAAGAGGTAAGCCACATTGGTCATCTATCTAGAATAGATGAGCAACAATATGTATGGTTAGATAAGTTTACCATACGAAACCTTGAGTTGGTTCAACCAAGTCAACTTGATGGAACGGCACTAATAGATATCCTTGATGATACCCAAACCCCAATGGGTGCGCGCCTTTTGAGAAAATGGATGGTGCTTCCGCTAAAGGAAAAAGCGCAGATAGAAAACAGGTTATCTACTGTTGAAGCTTTTTTCGAAGATGAAGATTTGCTTGATGGAGTAAGATCCCATCTCAAACAAATAGCGGATTTAGAAAGATTGATTTCTAAGGTCGCTACTGCAAGAATTAACCCTCGCGAGATGTTGCTCTTGAAAAAGAGTTTGAATCATGTTGCCCCGATAATTGAGCTTATTGCCCAAAACAAATCTTCGCTAGGACAATATAAAGACCTGCTCAACAAGTGTGAGGAGCTCATCAATAAGATCGATACCACTATCAAAGATGAAGTGCCTCTGACCACTAATCAAGGCAATGTAATTGAAGATGGAGTGGATGAGGAGCTTGATGAGTATCGAAAAATTGCTTTCTCAGGGAAAGATTTTCTAAGGGAAATACAGGAGCGAGAAACAGAAAGAACTGGGATTAGCTCACTCAAAATATCGTATAACAAGGTCTTCGGGTACTATCTGGAAGTAAGCAATACGCATAGAGATAAAGTCCCTCAAGAATGGATCAGAAAACAAACCTTGGTCAATGCGGAGCGCTATATTACAGAGGAACTCAAGGTTTATGAGGAGAAAATATTAAAAGCTGAGAGCGAGATTTTCGTTATAGAACAGCGACTTTACAACTCAATGATCGCTTTTGCGATGGAGTACATTGACGCTATTCAGCAAAATGCAAAGGCAATAGCTACGCTAGATTGCCTGACGTCCTTTGCTTCCCTGGCTTCAAAAAATAAGTATAGTAAACCTTCTGTCAGTGACGAGTTTCTTATCGACATCAAAGAGGGAAGGCATCCGGTAATCGAACAAAACATGCCTCCTGAGGAAGATTACATTCCAAATGACGTGTATCTGGATAATGAGTCTCAGCAGATCATGGTGATTACGGGTCCAAACATGGCGGGAAAATCAGCACTCTTGCGACAGACAGCATTGATTGCGCTGATGGCTCAGGTAGGCAGTTTTGTCCCTGCCGGGTACGCCAGAATCGGGATCGTAGACAAAGTTTTCACGAGAGTAGGTGCTTCTGACAATTTAAGTAGAGGGGAGTCGACTTTCATGGTGGAGATGACTGAAACGGCGAGTATTCTCAACAACTTGAGCAATCGCTCTTTGATTTTGATGGATGAGATAGGTAGAGGAACTAGTACCTACGATGGTATCTCAATTGCCTGGTCGATCGTAGAGTTTCTGCATAATCATCCTGAGTTTAAAGCAAAGACACTTTTCGCAACGCACTACCATGAGTTAAACGAGTTGACAAACGATCTTCCTCGTGTGAAGAATTTCAATGTCTCTGTCAAAGAGTTAGAAAACAAAGTGATCTTCCTCCGAAAGCTACAACCCGGTGGAAGTGAGCACAGTTTTGGTATCCATGTCGCTCAAATGGCAGGCATGCCAAATCAAGTTGTAATTAGAGCCAACACAATTCTTAAGCAGTTGGAATCGGATAAACTTTCCGAGCGAGACAAAGAGAAATTGGCCGAACTGCCAAGCAGTCAGTTTCAACTCAATCTTTTTGAGTCAGATCCTAGATTTGAGGAAGTACTCAAGCTACTAAGAGACATTGATGTAAATACAATATCTCCAGTGGAAGCTCTACTCAAACTAAATGAAATGAAAGAAACGCTAAAGAAAAGTAACTAGGCGGAAACCTTGAGTTCTGACCAGCCTTGTGTGTTCTTTAGGTTCATCCTATGATTTTCAATTATATTCTCAACTAGAGAAATATTGGTTTCGTATTGGCTGTTTCCCTCGCGTTCGAGGTGACGCTTAAGATGATCCAACACTCGCTGAGCACAACTAAGTGCAAGCAATGTGTCTTCATAATTCAAGCTTTCGGAAAGGTTAGCGTGATCTGCAAGGATGCCTTCAATAACTGGTTTCATGGTATAGCTGGTTAAAACTTTTTTAATCTAATTTTTTTAGATGAGAAATGAAAACTAAAATGGTTCAATGATTTGAAAATATCGATGAACCGGTAAAAATTGTGAATGAACATGGGTATTTATAAACAAGCAGTTTTATATCATTTTTTTAGATAAAATGGAGTGTCAGTATTCGCCTTTCTTACTCTATAAATGATATTCTTCTACATATCTATTACCATTTAACTTGAGGTATTCTTCCATTGTTTTTAAATACAACTTAGGCTAAGTGATACAAAACAATAGAGACTCAAATTGAACTGATTTGGCAATACATGATTCACTACCAAATCTACAGTTTGAGTAATCAAACCTTAGGGTTCTGCTGGAAGGTTAAAGAGTACTTAATAATGGGATAAAGGGTGAAAATATTATCTGTCAAAAAAATCCTCTTCAACTTGTTAATATTTCATGGGTTCAGTTAAATTTGCACTCCTTTTGGGAAGTCAAAAGGAATTGCGAGAGTAGCTCAGCTGGTAGAGCACGACCTTGCCAAGGTCGGGGTCGCGGGTTCGAATCCCGTCTCCCGCTCAGGAGGCCGCACTAGATGCGGCTTTTTTAATAACATCAAAGCTAGGCGACTAGCTTGCTACCTTGGTGGTGGAACTGGTAGACACGCAGGACTTAAAATCCTGTTGACCTTAAAGTCAGTGCGGGTTCGATTCCCGCCCGAGGTACATAAACCCCTGAAGCTTTCAGGGGTTTTTTGTTTTCTCACTATTTTCCAATCATCAGATTTCTGGGGAACAGCTATAAATAGCAGAATAAATCTTTGAAAAAGAATTCCTTCAGCTATTAGCTCCTTGTGATTTACCTTAATAAAAGATGTTTCATGCTGAATACTTTCTGCTATAAGTTTTTCAGTCTCGCATGTAATTGTTACAAAGGCGGGAGTCTTATTGATATTCTGTGAACACTCCGCTGATGGGATGCCCACATACGTGTGCATGACGACCCTTCTATTGGTTTGTGAATTAACGAAGAAGATGAAACCTCCTTACTTCCTTACTTCCTCCTGTTATAAAAACAAATAGGTATATCCCATTTTGAATGGTTGTATCAATATCTCTCCATTCTAGTTGATAATCTCCTGCAACTTGAATATTTGAGGGCATGAGGGTTTCGACATGTTTGCCATCAATGCTTAAGATGTTCAGGCTTGTTTGCGAAGTTTTGTCAAGTGTATAGCGAACACCAATACCTTTGTTCTCGCCTAGGGCATAATTATAAAACTGATGATTAGATAAAGCTTCTGTGCTCAATGGTATTTCGGGTACTACGATTTCATCTGTAATTCCGTAAACGTCACGCACAGTGTACGCCACAGAATCTGCGATTTCTGAATACCACCATGTGCTACTTCGTCTATTGATTAAACCAAATTCTCCTGAGTTTCCATTATCCCAAACGACTGGGGCTATGCCTTTTTTGGCTAATGCCCGAGCGTAATATCCTGCATGAACAATTCTTGCTTCTGTGTTATTGTTATAATTGGAACCCCATTCTCCCAATACGACCGCCTTGCCATTGTCCAGAAACTTCTTCTGAATTCTTTCTACCTCAAAGTCCATTGCTGCTTTGTCTGAACTGCTTCCCCAATTGGTACCATTCCCAAGGGAAAACTCAAATGGATGGTAGTTGTGTATAGAGACAATTGTTTTTTCATCGTTATTGGGAATAAGGAGATCATCCCAAGCAACTCCAGCGGGACTTGCGGCGTACGGGGCAATCATCAAAAACCTCGAAGCATTATTGCCTCCGGTAGATCTAATAGCGTCCACGCATGCTTTATGATATGTATTTAATACATCCCTGCCCTCAGCTGTACCACCAGTCCATTCTTCAGGAGTGTCTTCATGTCGTGGTTCATTGAGTGTCTCGAATATCAGGTAGTCTCCATAGTCTTTGAACCTAGTGGCTATTTGCGTCCATACCTTGGATAATCTGTCCGCAACTTCTTCCTCATGTGCATAGGTGGGAACGACCCAAGGGTCATCATGGTGTATATTGATAATTACATACATTCCTGCATTAAAACCGTAGTTGGCAACTTCTTCTACTCTATCCAGCCATTCTTTTTCTATGGTATAGTCAGGAGCTGAACCCATATGAAATCTCCAGGTTACTGGTACTCTCAGGGTTTTGAAGCCTTTGAGGCGAACTGTATTAATCATCAACTGAGTGGTAGGGGGATTTCCCCAGGCAGTTTCATCTTCGCCTTCAGCATCTAACGAATTCCCTAAGTTCCAGCCGGACTCCATATCCTGTACAAATTCGAATGGTGTGATATCTCTTATTCCAGTAAATGCTGTATTGTTGACCAATTGAGCTTCTAAGGGGTGAAGCCAGATTAAGCTACATAATGCTGCAATGCATTTCAAAGCCAATACCTTTTTTATAATTAGTTTAAGGTTTGTTTTCATATTATATGTTGTGTTCCTTCTAATACTAAAACCAGCTTAAACTCATTATATACAGGTTTTAGTCTAATCTGATTGAATGATATTAAATTCAGATCCTAAAATCGGAAGTGTTATTCCAATTCCAATTTTCCAAATAACTCCGGGTTGGTACTGTTGCTTCCAATCCAAATATTAAACAGACCAGGCTCAAAATGTTTTTTTCCATGGTTATCAAAAAATGATAAATCATCTTTTGTTAGTGTAAAAGTTAATTCTACTCCTTCTCCGGGTTTTAATGCCGCTTTTTTGAATTTTTTAAGCTCCTTTATTGGTCTTGTGATTGAGGCAGTAACGTCTTGTATATATAGTTGGGCCACTTCTTCACCTAACCTATTACCAGTGTTGCTTAAGTTAAAGCTGGCACTAAGGCCATCTGCTGTAGAGGCGAGAATAAGGTTACTGTATTCAAAAGTGGTATAGCTCAAGCCATGGCCAAATGAAAAGAGTGCTTCGTTTGGAGAGTCTGTGTAGTGTGACCAAAATACAATATCGATAGAATCCGGTCTTCCTGTATTTTTCTTGTTGTAGTACAATGGTTCCTGTCCGGTATAATATGGGAAGGAGGCGGGAAGCTTACCTGATGGGTTATAGTCTCCAAATAATACATCGGCAATGGCTCCTCCTGATTCAGAGCCTGCAAACCAGGACTCTAAAATAGCTGGAGCACTAGCAGCTATCTCTGGAATCGCTAGCGGTCTTCCATTCATCAATACCACAATTACTTTTCGATTGACTTTGATTATCTCCTTGAACAATGCTTGTTGGTTGCCCTTAAGTGTAATGTCAGTCTGGCTTCTGCCTTCCCCAGACTGGAAACAGTCTTCGCCAATGGCCATCACAACGTATTCAGATTTTTTTGCCAAGGCAATAGCTTCCTTAAACAATTCTCTGTTTTCTCCAGAAGCGATAGTCAACTCATTGACGAATGTCCTGTCTCCCTCTGTGAGTGTATAGCCCTGAGCAAATTTCACTGATGTGGTAACCGAAACGGCATCCTGAATTCCTTCAAGTAGGGAGATGCCACTATTCGGGATGGCTCTTGCTCTCCAGCTCCCTAAAGGAACATCTTTGCTATTGGCCAATTGACCAATCACTGCGATTGATTTTGCACTTTTGGAAAGTGGCAGCAGATCATCATTGTTCTTAAGTAAGACCATGGTTTGTCTGGCTACCTCTCTGGACATTTCCAGATTTTTTGCTGCTTTCGCTTCCGTCTTTTCTCTTTCAACACTGGAGTACCGATACGGGTCTTCAAATAGTCCCAATCTGAATTTTAATCTCAAAACTCTTCTTACCGCATCATCCAACAATGCTACGTCGAGTTTATTTTCTGTTACTAGCTTTTCCAATTCATTTTCATATACAAAAGAGGCCATATCCATGTCGCATCCGGCAAATAGGGCTTTGAGGGCTGCATCACTGCTATCTCGCGCAAAGCCATGTGGAATCAACTCATAGATTGAACCCCAATCAGAGACAATCATTCCGTCCCAATCCCATTGCTCTTTAAGCAAGTCTCTTTGCAGGTAGCTACTGCCTGTTGCTGGAATTCCATTCAATTCGTTAAATGCATTCATCACTGTAGCAACCTTTGCATCTGCAGCTGCTTTAAACGGAGGAAGTACAACATTATGTAATACGTTTCCAGAGATATCAACTGTATTGTACTCTCGACCAGCTTCCGCAAACCCATAGGCTGCAAAATGTTTTGCGCAGGCTGCAATCGTCGATGTACTTGCAAGGTCATCCCCTTGAAAACCTTCCACCCACGCTCTTGACATAATAGCTGTTAGGTATGGGTCCTCTCCGGCACTTTCCATGATACGTCCCCACCTCGAATCTCGACTTATATCCATCATGGGTGCAAACGTCCAGTGTATGCCAGAGGCGGATGCTTCTCTAGCTGCAAACTCTGAGGATACTTTGGCAACTTCGGGGTTCCAAGAAGCAGATTGTGCCAATGGTATGGGAAACATGGTTCGAAATCCATGTATAACATCGTACCCAAAGATCAACGGAATACCTAGCCTGCTTCCTTCAACTGCCATTTTCTGCGCTTCGAGAGTAGCACTAGCTGAAGTAACATTCAACATGGCTCCTACCAACCCAGACTCTATATTCTCAGCTCTTTTTTGGTTGTCTGCATCTGGTGGTACCGGGCCAGTAAACTCCCATGTGCCATTGTACATGATCGTCTGCCCGACTTTTTCGGATAGCTTCATTATAGATATAAGACTATCTATTTTCTGTTCGATTAGTGCCTCTTCCGAAGCTTGAGGAGTTGTACTAGTTCCCATACATCTGATCAAAAAAGGTACTAAAAGGACAGCTATATATCTAAATTTCATAAATGTGATTTATTAAATGTTTTGAAAGACGCGGACGTAATCCACGAACATTCTCTGTGGGAAAATTGTAGTCTCATCCGGGCTCCCCGGCCAGTCGCCCCCAACAGCAATGTTGATAATAAAGAAATGCGGTTCATGGAATTCCGACATATCCTCGGATGTAATATCAATGGTATCTCTCAATACATCATCGATCAAAAAAGAAACAGATTCTTCTGTCCATATGATTGAATAAACATGGTATTCGCCATGCATAGAGCCTTCCGGTAAAACGTACGATCCGCTTTCATAACCTTTCTCTGAGGCTCCCTGCCAGTGCATCGCATTATGGGCAATGTCTTCTCCTCGTCCGGTACCTTCTCCACCTATCATCTCGAGAACATCAATCTCACCGCATGCTGGCCAACTGACCTGATCTATGTTTGCTCCAAGAGTCCACAATGCGGGCCAGATCCCTTTTCCTTCTGGCATAGCAGCTCTTATATCTACTCTACCGTATGTAAATTCAAATTTGTCTTGTGTTTTTAATCGAGCGGATGTGTAGGGGTTGTCACCGCCATATGGAGAAGCCTCTTCTCTCGCCTCGATAATTAAGTTGCCATCTGCTACCGAAGCATTTCGACCCTTGTCGGTATAAGTTTGAAGTTCATTGTTGAACCAATTGTCGCCAAATTCTTGTTCCCAATTTGAATCAAGGGATTCACTGACATCAAACTCGTCTCTCCATATCAATTGCATTCCTGTATAAGTTTCTGGTGATGTGGGGCCTTCTAAACTTGGGGTTGGTTCTGGTGTTGGAAGCGAATCATCATTTACAATTGTAATCGTAAGAGAATCTGAAGATGTAGAGCCTATTACATCAATTAAGGTAATAGTGAAAGTTTCATCAGACTCAAACTCTTCATCTCCAAGAATCTCTATCTGCGCAGTGTATTTTACTTTACCTGACTCTATGGCAAAGTGAAGCCCTACTGGCCTAATAAAGTCCTGAGCCGCTATTGCTGTCCCCTCAAAAACAGTCACAATACCTGTGACCAAGCTAGATGATGGTTGAGATAATGTTATTTCGAATGATAAAAAGCTATTTTCATTGCCTTCTGAAATGGTCTCGTTCTGGGTACTGATAGTAAGCGATGGGATTTCGGAAACTTCTTCTGTATCCTTTTTATCGCACCCGATCAGCGATATATAAGTAGTCAGAAAAAGAATGAAAAATTTATCAAATCTCATTTACTGAAAGGTTACCCATAAGAAGTGGATAGCAGAAAGATTATAATTCCTGCTATCCTTTCTTATATATGCTGGTTATGAATTGTTTATTAGTCGTTAGGTTCCAATGCAATCGTCCACCAACAGAAAGGTCCGCAGTAATCAACCGCTATTACAAGCCTTTCTTTTCCATCTACCATCGTGTAACTCACTACCTGATAGATGATGCTTTCTGATAAAACTGGACTTGAGGCATTGTATTCGCCACTATTATTTGGTTTATTAAAACCTATGAAAGCTCCAGTACCTATAGCGGTAATTTTTGCGGGATCAGTGTCTGTTGCCTCTGTAACTGTAAAGCCGTGGTTATCATTATCTGCCAATCCACTTAATGCTCCAGGTAAATTTGCAGGATCAATACAAGCATTGCTACCAGTAAATTCGTCCCACGTTTCACCCTGTGAATCATATTTTAAAGTTCCGTCTGTAAGAAAAGTAAACGCATCATCTTGATGGCAAGCTCTGTCTCCTTGCACATCCTCTAAAGATGGTCCAGACCACCAGTCTCCTTTATCTGGCTCTGGACCGACCTTAACTGACCCTTCGATTTCTGCAAGCGTCCATGTTCGTCCGGAAGTACTTGATATTGCTCCTTCTATATAAGTAGCCTCTGTGATCGTTATGGTTTGAACTATTTCGTTTGAATTCAAGTCATTTGTTGTAGTCAATTTTACATCAAATGTTCCTAGGGGAAACACATTGGATGGGTTTTCGTCAGTGGATGTTTCTCCATCTCCAAAATCCCATGCGTAGCTTGCTCCATTTGCAGAAGCATTCTCAAATGTCACCTTGTTTTTGTCAATTGCAAAGATGAAATCCGCCACTGCAATAGGACCGACACCAACATTCTTGATAATCTCAGCGGTTTCACCGAGCAAATTTGTTGCAACTAGTTTTACATCGAAAAGACCGTCTGAACTGTAGGTATGTGTTGGGCTGAGTTCTGTAGAAGTAGCTCCATCACCAAAGTCCCAAACCCAGCTAACAGAGTGGCCTGAGGTATTGTTAAAAGTAGCTGTCTTGCCTTCAACTGTTGTAGTGAAATTTGGTTCCGGCACTTTGGCCACCGTAATTTCTTTTCTAACAGTGTCTTTTACAAAATTGCGATTCGCAACGACCAGCATGACTGTAGTGTGTATGCTGGTATCATACTCGTGAGTTGCGTCTCTTGAAATGGCATATGTGCTATCTCCGAAAAACCAACTAAAAGAAGTTCCGTTGGTAGACAAGTTGGTGAAGTTTACCAAGAGGGGATTCTCAGCATCTACTTCAAATTCAAATCCCGCTTCTGGATTTTCTCCAATGATAACCTTAGGGTCAGACTCTTCACAGGAAGCCAGAATAAACGAGACCAATAAACTTAGTATAGACAAGCTAAGCCAAGCTTTTGGTTTTTTTAGTGTTTGTATCGAATTCTTCATAATCATTTTGTTTTGGTTATTCTCATTTAAAAGGGTTTGCGTTTTCACTTTAAATCTTTATTCAGAATACTTATTGAATGTTTTTTGACTGAATACTAAACTTAGCGGTTTGATCTCCTATACTTATTTTGAACTCTCCATCTTCTACTATTCGGTCTCCTTCACTATTGATAAATGACAAATCGTTGCTTGACAATCGAAACTTTACCGTTTTCGTCTGACCAGCGTCTAAATGTATTTTTTTGAAGCGTCTAAGCCTTTTTACACTTGGAGTCAGGGAAGCGTATAAATCTGTTGAATAAAGTTCGATGGTCTCCTTCCCTGCTATTTTCCCTTCGTTCGTTACCGTCACACTTACTTCGATGACTTCTTCTTTGTCAAAAGTTTTTTTGTTTAGCTCAAGTCCTGAGTACTTATAAGATGTATAGCTCAAGCCAAAACCAAACGACCACTGAGGATTGAAACCATTCTGCTCATAGTTATCCACGATGATTTCATTGAAGGTTTCCGAATTCTTGTGATCATAGGAAAGAATGTCTCCCGAGTTTCTAGGGTAGGTAAATGGTAGTTTCCCATTCGGATTGTAATCTCCAAAAAGGACATCTGTAGTTGCTTTTGCGCCTTGAGACCCAGGCCGATACAGCATAAGTATCGCATCCATATCTTGCTCAATGTTCGAAATTACTCTTGGACGTCCCTCTGCTAGTAGAAGAATAACGGGCTTCCCTGTAGACGCAGCGGCTCTTGCAAGCACCAATTGGTTTTCATTCATGGCTAAATCATGAATGCCACCTGGACTTTCCGCGTAGGCTTTTTCACCCAAGGCTAATACGATATAATCAGCCTTGTCCGCGTTTGCTTTAATAAACGCAGGGTCATAATTTTTAGGATTATCAAAATCTTCTACAGAATTGCAAAGCACCCTCTTGCTTCCGATTTTCTGCTCAAGTGCTTCTTTGATAGATAGAGTGGTTTCCGGATAATATTCTGCTCTATTTCCCTGCCAAACATATGACCAGCTACTGTGGAGTGAAGTGATATTATTGGCTGCAGGTCCTGCAAGTAGGATTGTAGATTTTGGGCTTATTGGTAGTACATCTTTATTGTTTTTGAGCAATGTGATGGATTCTCTTGCTGCTTCTAATGCGACTTCCGCGTATTCGGGTTTTCCGAAATTTTTGATCGCTTCAGCCTCCGGGTATGGGTTTTCGAATAATCCCAAATCCAATTTCAACTTCAAGATTCTATATACAGCCTCATTGATTCTGGCTTCACTTACAGCGCCTTCTTTTACCAATTCGATTAAATACTTGCAGAAACTAAAATCGACTGGCACCATGCTCATGTCCACACCTGCATTCACAGCAATTTTGACGGCTTCCTTTGGGCTTGAGGCAATGTGGTGTCGGATATGTAGCCTTTTGATGTCTTCCCAATCGGAAACGGTCAATCCTTCAAAACCCAACTCTTCTCTAAGAATCTGTTTGAGATAGTAAGGGCTACCATGAACTGGGGTCCCGTTTATTTCTCCGGAATTTATCATTGCTGTTGCTACTCCTGATTCAACGGCTTCTGCAAATGGAGGTAAAAAATACTCCCTTAGTAATGTCTCCGGAATGTAAGCTGGTGTGCGATCCTTTCCTGACTGAGGATATGAATAACCTAAATAGTGCTTCATACAAGCAGCTACAGCAGTTGGGCTCTTCAAGCCATCTTCCTGATAGCTTTGGATAGCTGCTTTTGACATTTGGCAAGCTACATATACATCTTCCCCATAGGTCTCCTCGAATCTGGACCAAAGTGGCTGTCGACCAAGACCCATGGTTGGGTCAAAATTCCAGCGTATTCCTGAGGCACGAACCTCCATGGCCGTAATCTTCGCGGATTGTTTTACCAACTCTTCGTTGCGCGTAGCAGCCATCCCAATATTATGCGGAAAGAGTGTAGATTCTAATGTATAGTTAGCTCCATGAATGGCGTCAATCCCATAGAGGGTTGGGATTGCATGGGGTGTTTCCTTTGTAGCAACATCCTGAATTTCCGTCAAAAGGATATTCCACTGTTCTACAGATAGAGCATGAGCCGCTACATTAAGCACAGAACCCACATGGTTTTCTACAATTGCATTTCTCAGCTTAGCACGATCAATTTCTGTTGTGCTCCCTTCTTTCATTAATATGCCAAGAGTGACCTGAGTCATTTGACCAACTTTCTCTTCGATGGTCATTTTTTCAAGCAGTTCTAATATGAATGGGTCTTTGTCCGATTCACGCTCCTTTGGCTTCATGTGACATGAGCTTACCAACCCGATGATTATCAAAAGTATCAGACTGTCTATTTTCATTTGCTTTCTTATTCATTAAAAAGTAGACCGTAAAATTCATCGATGACCGGGTTTTGAGCTTTGACATATGTATCAGAATAGGGTGGTAATTATATCATCAGCTTATGGGTTTGATATTTTATCCTAATATTTACTAAAGAATTTGGGAGAGATGAAGAAGCTATTTCTGCTACAGGTAGGTATACTTATAGAGTTGATGGTGTTTGCTCAAAAGGCCGAGAGGTTGGAATTCATTCCAATACAGGAAAGCCTTACGCAAAACACTGTTACATGTATTGCTCAGGATGGTAAAGGCTTTCTATGGATAGGTACTCGCAATGGCCTCAATAAATATGATGGCCTCAACATGATTAATTATGAACCTGGCGAGGATGAATCAAAAAATATTAGCAACGGGGAAATAACCGCATTATATAAAGACCAAAAAGGAGTGCTTTGGATAGGCACCACCGACCATGGGCTAAATATGTATGATTCTGATACAGACTCATTCATCTCATTTCTTCACTCAGACGATGACATCACATCAATAAGTGAAAACTACATAACACGCATATTTGAAGATCAGGCTGGTGTACTTTGGGTTGGTACCGAAGGAAGGGGTCTTAACTCTTTCGACAAGGATAGGAAATCATTCAAGCGATTCCTAAGAAACGCTGATGACCCTTTTAGCATTTCAGGAAATCAAATCATGGGCATTGCTGAAGATGATCTAGGCAATCTGTGGGTTGGAACTCGAGAAAACGGGATCAATTTATATGATAGAAACAGCAAACGATTTATCCGTTACTTTCATGATGAAAGCAATCCAAATTCTATCAACTCCAACGTTATCTGGACTCTTTCGAAAGGACAAAACGGTAATATATGGATTGGAACGGATGAGGGATTAAATAGGCTCTCTTATAAGCATGATACTTATACGTTTGAGAATGTCCCCTTTGACAACATGCTCAACGAGAAGACATTCAACGTAGTACTAAGTGTAATCGAAGACAGCAAAAATAGACTTTGGATTGGTACTGAGAATGGTGGTCTGATCATGCAAGACCTGACATCAAATATTGCGCAAAAATATGTACATGATGCCAGGCAAGAGTATAGCATATCAAGCAATTCTGTTTGGTCACTCTTCGAAGATTCTTACGGATCTATCTGGGTTGGAACCTTCAACGAAGGTTTGGTCAAAGTCAACAATCAGAGCAGGAAGTTTAGGCACGTAAAAAACAATTCGCTAAACCCAAACTCCTTAATTCATAACTCTGTGAGCTGTTTTGAGGAAGATTCCAAAGGCAATATATGGATTGGGACAGATGGCGGAGGAATAAACTACTGGGATCAGAAAAGTGATGTTTTCAAGTTATTCAATGCCTCAACAAATCACAACATCAACAACGATCAGGTTCTTAGTATGCTTATAGATTATGAGGGGAATCTGCTGGTTGGATTTTGGAGAGGTGGTGTTCGTATTTTAAAAAAAGGCAAAAACAGGTTCGAAAAACTCGAAGGGAATCACGATCAAATCTTGCATGATGGAAGCATCTTTTCCTTGATGCAAGACAGTCAAAACCGCATTTGGATTGGGTCGCACAGTGATGGTCTAGTACTTTATAACCCAAAGGATAAGAGCTCTCGGGTATTTCGAAATGAACAGTTTGATTCTCTAAGTCTAAGCAACGACATGATCACTTGTATCAAGGAAGATTCGTACAACAATATATGGGTCGGCACAAACGGGGGTGGATTAAACAGGGTGGTGGAAGATGCTGGTCGCTTTGCATTTCACCCATATGAATTAAAGTCAAAAAGTGATAATGGACTAAGCAGTAATTATATTTTTTGTGTTCTGGAGGATTCAGATAAGAACATCTGGATAGGTACAGCCAACAAGCTCAACAAGTACCGAAGAGACTCTGATAGTTTTATTTCTTTTGGAAAAGCAGAAGGGTTACCTAATAACGTGATTAATGGAATGCTCCAGGATGAAGAAGGGAACCTCTGGATCAGCACCAATAAAGGATTAGCAAAATTCAATGAGGGAAAGAATGTCACAAAGTCTTACACCATTTTTGATGGTCTGCAGTCCAACGAATTTTTCAGGCAATCATGTTTTGAAAGATCCAATGGTGAGTTTTTATTCGGTGGCATAAAGGGGTTCAACATTTTCAATCCTAATCAAATCTATGATAACACGCACCAGCCAACTATTTATATCACTAATTTCAAAATATCCAACAAAGATGTAGATCCGGGCCCGGAATCTCCTTTGAAACAAAACATCAGTAATACCGAAGAAATTACGCTAAGCTATGATCAAAATAACTTCAGTTTTGAATTTGCAACGCTTAGCTTTTCTCAATCCAAAAAGAACACCTACGCATATCAGCTTCGTAACTACGATGATGATTGGCAATACGTAGGCAATCAGAGAACCGCACATTATACAGGTGTACCTCCTGGTGAGTACATTTTTGAAGTCAAGGGAACCAACAACGACGGAGTATGGAGCAATAAAATAGCTACTATCAAAACAACGATCACACCAGCCTGGTACCGAACATTCTGGTCTTATGCCATCTATCTAATCATATTCGTATCGATCCTTTGGTGGGGAACCAAGACGCTGATCAATAGAGAAAAGCTGCAGGCTCAATACCAAATGGAACATTTGGAGCTATCCAAAATGCAAGAGCTTGACGAAATGAAATCAAGGTTCTTTGCCAATATATCTCATGAATTCAGGTCTCCACTTACTTTGATTCTTGGTCCACTAAAGGGCTTGAGAGATGATGCAAGTTCGGACTCATCTAAAGAGCAATTCTCTTTGATGATTAGAAATGCCGAGAGTTTGCTAAGCCTAATCAACCAGCTCCTCGAACTCTCTAAGCTTGAAAGTGGCAAAATGAAACTTGAGGCTGCAAAAGATGATGTAGTTAATTTTTTAAAACCAATTGTAAAATCATTCTCCTCTATAGCTAACAAGAAATATATCAGTTATAGCATTTCTATGCCGGATGAACCCATAGAGGTTTACTACGACGATGAAAAACTGGAAAAAATAGTTGTGAATCTTCTATCGAATGCCTTCAAGTATACTCCCGAGTTTGGCAAAGTTGGTTTTGAAGTTCTGGTTGAAGGCAAAAATTTTGTCATCAAAGTTTCCGATAGTGGGATTGGTGTCCCAGAGGACGAAGCAAAATATATTTTCAATAGATACTATCGCGTAAATAATAGAAAGGAAACAAGAAACAAAGGCACTGGTATTGGGCTGTCGCTCACTCAAGAACTCGTACAACTTCACAGTGGCAAAATCAAATTAATCAGCAAGGAAAGTAAAGGCGCCCTCTTTAAAGTGCTTTTGCCTTTAGGAAACGAGCACTTGAAACCTGAGCAGATTGTAGAGAAAAAAACAGAATACAAGTCGTATCTCAAGGAGTTTTATCAAGATGCCATGGAGTTGGATAGCAAATTGATGAACGAGACCATGGAACGCATCGAGCATGAAATGAACGACCTTCCTCTAATCTTAATCGTTGAAGACAGTGAGGACATAAGGAAGTATATCAAGCAAACTCTGGAGCAAGAATATCGAGTTGTTCAGGCCGAAAACGGTAAAGAGGGTGTAGAAATTGCTCAAAATGAAATACCTGATTTAGTAATCTCAGATATAATGATGCCCGTAATGGATGGGTTTGAGGTTTGCAGAAAATTGAAGGGGGACGTAAAGACAAGTCACATACCCATTATTCTATTGACAGCAAAAGCCTCCAATGAGAGCACCTTAGTAGGGTTTGAGCAAGGAGCGGATTATTATATCACCAAGCCATTCAACCCTAAGCTATTAATGCTAAGGGTCAAAAACATCCTGAAAACAAGAGATCAAATCAAAGGTCAATTATTGAATAAAAACACACTCAATATTGAACCCAAAAATGTTAAAATACCTGCCAGCGATCAAGACTTCTTAGACAAAGCCATTGCGATTATCCAGAAGAACATCTCAAACTCAGAATTTTTCGTAGATGATCTGGGACGAGAAATGGGACTGAGCAGAATGCAACTCTACAGAAAACTCAAAGCCTTGATTGGTCAATCAGCCAACGAATTCATCCGATTCATCCGATTGAAAAGAGCTGCACAACTTCTAGATCAAGGAACCCTGAATATCTCCGAGATAACCTATGAAGTTGGCTTCAATGATTTGAAGTACTTCCGTGATTGTTTCAAAAAACAGTACGGGGTAAGCCCATCGGATTACTCCAGCAAACCTGACAGTGTGGCCAAAAAGGGGCATTCCATGTGATTTGGGGGCTTCTCGTAACAATTCCCCTCTCTATTTGTGCGATTTCCCCCCTAGCGACTGCATACTATTTCTAAAATTTGGATATTGGAAAAGTCAACAAAGTTGACAAGAGAAAACCCAAACAGATAACCAAACTCATATGATATGATGAAACGAAGACCAATTTTTAAAAAAAGTTCCACTGTGACTTGTTTGTCTCTGGTGTTTGCTTTGCTACTAAGTAGCCTCGCATACGCCCAAGAGAGGAAGGTTACAGGGAAGATTACTTCAGTCTCCTCTAGCGAAGGGATTCCAGGAGCAAGTGTCTACATTAAAGGCACAACTTCCGGCACCATCTCAGACGTAGATGGGAATTACTCCATTTCTATTAATTCCGACGATGACATTCTTGTGTTTTCCTTTATAGGTATGCAATCCGTAGAAATGCCAGTTGGAAGTGTATCGGTATTAGATGTAGCCATGGAGGACGATGTTCTTGATTTGGCGGAAGTAATTGTTGTAGGATATGGTACGCAGAAAAAATCCACACTTACGACTGCCGTATCTACTATTGATGGAGACGAGATTGGCGAAATCCCAGTAGCCGACTTAGGGCAAGCCCTTCAAGGACGTGCAGCAGGTGTCAACATAACCAATGGAGGATCTCCCGGAGGAAAGACGCTTATAAGAATAAGAGGAATGAGCACTTTCGGTGATGGAGACCCGCTTGTAGTAATAGACGGAGTATTTATGACTCCAGATGATCTTAGGAATATCAACCCTGGAAGTGTCTCTAAAGTAGATGTTTTAAAAGATGCCGCTGCAACTGCAATCTACGGCTCCAGAGGATCCAATGGCGTAATCATCGTCACGACAAACAAAGGAAGCCGCAATGGCAAAGCAAGCTTCAAAATCAAGACTTACGCTGGTATTCAGCAGTCCAATCAAAGATATGATGTCATGAACACTGATCAGTACATTCAGTTCCTTCGGGAAATTGCTGTTCAAGAGTATGATGGAAGAGTTGCCGAAGTAGTGCAAGACCCAAATTTTAACGGAAATGGTATTAATACCAACTGGCAAGATGAGCTTTTCCAATCAGGGAGTATGAAGGGTATCGATTTCACCGCTTCAAACGGAAATGACAAAGGAAGATACAGCTTCGGGTTCTCAGCATTTGATCAGGAAGGTATTTACATCGATACGCGATTCAAGCGCTACACATTCAATATAAATAGTGAAGCCAATATCTTTAAAAACCTGCGAGTCGGACAAAACCTCTCAGTGGGTCATTCGCAAAGAGTAGCTCCCGTAGTTTGGGGTGGACGTGAGCCACTCTATAATGCAATTGCACTTCCTCCATATATTCCTGTGAAAACAGCTGATGGAGTTTTCGGAAGCTCATTGGATAGTCAGGATGGTAACGATGCGATCAACATTGTAAGAGTTGCCGACACACAAGACAATCTCAATAGATTCAATACCATATATGGTAACCTTTACGGAGAATTAGACATCATTGAGGGGCTTACCTTTAAGACACAATATGGGATATATGCCAATTCTAGTAATCAAGATGATATTTCAAGAGCTTTTCAGACGACCGGTAGAGCAAAACAAGATGAGACAATTATCAATAAGCAGAGAGACAGTTTCATTTCTCAGCAGCTAACCAACTCATTGACAATTGATCAGAGTTTCAATAAACACAACGTAAGACTTACTTTAGTACACGAAACACAAGAAACGAACTTTGAAAGTTTAAAAGCCAATGTAAATACAACATTGACTTCTGAGCTTGAGGAAATATCAAACGGTTCGTCAGGGAGCTCTTCTACTCCCGATAAGCTAGTCTCCTATCTGGGTCGTTTCAACTATGACTTTGATGAAAAGTACTTATTACAACTATCGATTAGAAGAGACAAGTCCGCCAAATTCCCTAAGGGAAATCAAGTGGGCTGGTTCCCCGCTGCTTCTTTAGGTTGGATCGTATCCAATGAAGGTTTCTTAAAAAGTACTCCTATCAATAACTTAAAGTTAAAAGCAAGTTATGGGGTCACAGGAAACAACAAAGTTGGTTTCAATGTCTTCACCCCTTCTTTAGCTAGAGATTACTTATATCCGATCGGGGGCGGCACTGCTCAAGATGGTGTATATCTGGATGGTGCCACCAATCCAAATCTGATCTGGGAAGAGGCGGTAAAACAAAACTATGGCTTTGATGTAGGTATTTGGAACAACCGAGTAACGTTGACCTTGGATTACTTTATCAATAGCAGCAAGAAATTGCTAATTGATGATAAAGTATCACCTTCCGCAGGAATACCTTCCAATACAATCACAAGAAATGTTGGAGACGTAGAAGTAAAGGGTATTGAAGTCGCTTTGGGTTACAATCACTCAAAGGGAGATTTCAACTGGAGTGTTTGGGGCAATGTATCCACAGCCGTCAGTAAAGTAAATAAGTTGAGTGATAACTTAGATCAAATTCTTCTTGCGCAAGTCTCTCCTCCATTTAGCGAAACCTTAACAAGACTTGCTCCGGGAGAACCTTTATACCATTTCTATGGGTACATCATGGATGGAGTATATTCTACCAATGAAGAAGTAATAGAGCACTTAGGAGAAGGTTCTTATGCGCTAAACCCTGAGGCTGATGCAGGAATCCAGTTTCAAGCAGGTGACGTGAGGTATAGAGATATCAGCGGACCAGAAGGTGTGCCTGATGGTCTTATTACAGCAGACGACCGAACAATAATTGGTGACCCTAATCCTGATTTTACGTATTCATTAAATTTCAACGCATCCTACAAAGGTTTTGATGCCAGCATTTTAGTGACGGGAGTACAGGGAGTGGATATTCTTAATGCCAATACTTGGTACTTACAATCTCAGGATTTTGTAGCCAATTTCAGCACGGACGTGTTAAGACGCTGGCAACAACCGGGAGACATCACAGATATCCCTAGGTTCAGGTTTGTTGGTAACAATTCAAACAACTTCATTTCCACCCGATACATAGAAGACGGTTCATATGCACGAGTCAAGAATATAACGGTTGGGTACTCACTCAGCAAAAATTTGCTTGATGCGGCATTCGACGGTGTAGTAAGTAAAGTAAGATTCTATCTACAGTCTCAAAACCCATTGACTTTGACTAAGTATAGTGGTTTTGATCCTGAAACAGAGCCTTTCTACGGAACAGGCGGAACAGTTGTCGGTATAGGAATAGATCGAGGTAGACAACCTCAACCTCAGACATTTTTAGCGGGTATACAAGTAGAATTTTAAAGAACGAAAAGATGAAAAAATTAATAAATTTCAAGTGGACAATAGGAATACTGGCCATTTCGCTTTTTTCTTGTGATCCAGACGTTTCACTAGAAAACCCAAACGATTTGACTCCTGAGACCTTTTTTGAAACCTCAGATCAGATCAAAGCTGCTGCCAATGGTGCCTATGCCCAACTGCAAAGCACAGGATTGTATCAGCGATATGGCTACATCCTACCAGATTCGTTTTCTGACGAAAGTCAATCTGGAGGAGATGCAAACTTTATTACCTCATGGTCTTTTCAGCTAACTCCTGTTACACCTCAGGTAAACGCATTTTGGACTACCTGCTATAGAGGAGTTGCTGCCTGTAACTTCCTCCTTAATGGTAAGGCCAATATGGAAGAAAGACTTGCCAACGGTGGAGTCGATTATACGCAAGAAGATATAAATGATGCGCTAGGCCAAGGTCACTTTCTAAGAGGCCTATACTACTACCATCTTGTCAAAAGATTCGGTGGCGTTCCTATTATTGTGGATTTGGAAAACACTTTGGATGTCCCGAGATCAACGGAGGAAGAAGTTTATAACCTAATCATCAGCGACTTCAAAATCGCAACTGAGCTCTTATTTGAAAAAGGTAAGACAGATGAAGGAAGAGCAACAAGAGGAGCTGCTCTGGGTATGCTGGGAAAAGTCTATTTACACAAAGAAAAATATGACTCTGCCAAGCTTTCTTTAGATCAGATTACCGGATACAGCCTCCTTCCGCTTGAAGAATATGATGATAACTTCAATGAGTCAGGCGAGTTCAACGATGAGTCTATGTTCGAGGTTATCTACACCGATGAGCAAGACGGTAGCCAATGGGATCAAAACGGTCAAGGACTTGCAGAAGTAACCTGGCATGCACAAGAATATACCGGATGGACAAACCTTCGCCCAGCTGATAAAATGATCAACGAATTTGAAACAGATGATCCAAGGCTGCAATCTGCAATTTTGCAAGAAGGAGACCCAGTAGGTACAGACGGAACTACTACATGGGGCAATGGAAATGCCTGGAAAAAGTTCTCTCAGCTTTATGAAAACAATGAAGTCAAGGAAAATGGCGAAACCAATGTTAGAATTTTGAGATACGCTGATGTGGTTTTGATGAAAGCTGAAGTAGAAAACAAATTATCTAACGACGCTGGAGCGATTGCCTATTTGAATATGATCAGAGATCGGGTGCAGTTGCCACAATACGGAACAGCCGAAATGGACACCAGAGGCTATCCTGTGGGATCTTCATCAGAGGTTTTTGATGCCATCGTTCACGAGCGGATGATCGAGCTTTGTGCAGAGCAACAGCGCTACGATGATCTGGTAAGATGGAATCTTGATGCTCAGGAAATAACGGTCGACAATGACGGAGAATCCAGAGGGTACAACCCTGACATTCACCGTCTCATGCCTATTCCGCAAACGGAAGTTGATACCAACTCCAATTTGAATCAGGAAGATCAAAACCCAGGCTATTAGCAGATAGATAAAAAAAAGTAATTTTATAAGAGAGCAGCGACTTACGTTTCTGCTCTCTTATAAGTTTAAGCCAGCAACATTTAACCCCTATTTCATGAAAAATAATGTTTGGATAATTCTTTTGAGTACACTCTGTTTTTTTGACTCATGCACAAGCTCACAAGAGGCACATGTTGCCACCAAAAGCGATGAAATCAAACCTATATTCAATAAACTTACCCCCGCTAGCACGGGCATAGCATTTTCCAATGATTTGAAAGAAACCGACACGCTCAATTACTTCACCTACCCTTACATATACATGGGAGGAGGGGTCTCAGCTGGTGATATAGACAATGACGGACTTTCAGATCTCTTCTTTACAGGGAACATGGTCGAGAATAAGCTTTATCTAAATAAAGGAAACCTCAGCTTTGAAGACATCTCGGAAAAAGCGGGAGTATCAGGAGACAACAGATGGTTCACTGGAACCACAATGGCAGACGTAAACGGCGATGGGTATTTGGATATCTACTGCTTAGTAGCCGGGCAATCAAACCCAAAAGATAATCTACTATATATCAATAATGGAGACGGCACCTTCACGGAAAAAGCCAAAGAATATGGGCTTGATGATATTGGGAATAGCGTGGATGCCTCCTTCTTTGATTACGACAAAGATGGTGATTTGGACGTCTATGTGGCGAATTATCCCATTACACCTTTCCTATACAATAGCTTCAACTATAAAGCCCGCATGGATCGCGTCACAGACGTAGAAACCGATAATCTATATCGAAACGACGGTGGCTATTTCACCAAAGTCACAGAAGAAGCAAACCTCAAGCTCTACAGCCTTTCCCTGAGCATTACCATTAGTGACCTCAACATGGATGGATGGCCTGATATGTATCTATCTAATGATTTCGGATCCCCTGATTTCATGTACTTAAATAATCAAGACGGTACATTCAGAAACGCAATCAAGGAAGCCACCCAGCACACCTCGTTTTACGGAATGGGAGTTGATATTGCCGATTTCAACAACGATGGTTTCCTTGACATTCTTCAAATGGACATGGATGCTGCGCTAAACAGACGCGCCAAGTCAAATATGGCTGGCATGAACCCTCTGGTATTCGACAACATGGAAAAAGTTGGCTTTCACTACCAATTCATGCAAAATACACTTCAGCTTAACGCAGGCATTACCCACAATGGCAACCCTAAATTCAGCGATATATCAAGGCTGGCCGGATTGTCATCTACAGATTGGAGTTGGGCTCCTCTATTTGCTGATTTGGATAACGATGGATGGAAAGACATCTTCATAACCAATGGAACCAGAAGAGAGATTAATAACAAAGACTACTTTTCTAAAATAAAAGGAGAAAAGAAACACAGCGACAGTCTCCTGATCAAATCACTAAGAATTCCTTCTGAAAAGATAGACAACAATGTTTTTAGAAATAAAGGAAATCTAGCTTTCGAGAGTGCCAATGAAGACTGGGGAATCTCGCACGAAGGCTTTTCCAATGGAGCCATATATGCTGATTTGGATAACGATGGGGACCTTGAAATAGTGACCAACAACATAGATGAGCAGCCTTCCGTTTTCGAAAATATCAGCTCCACCATGAACAACCATCTGACCATTCGTTTTCTGGGATCTGACAAAAACAAGTTTGGGTTAGGCTGTAAAGTAAGTCTCAAAACAAGTTCGACCAAACAAGTCCAGGAACTCACATTGAGTAGAGGATTTCAATCCTCAGTGGCTCCCCAGCTCCACTTTGGATTAGGCGCTGATGAAATGGTCGATGAGATAAGTGTTGTATGGCCTGATGGTAAGTCTCAAACCTTAACCAACGTCCCTGCCAACAAGATAATGACCCTTGATTATACCAATGCCATCTCAGGTTCTTCTACCAAAATCGCGCAAGAAAAACCTCTATTCGAAAGCTTTCCTGAGGACACACTGGCCATATACAAACACAAAGAAAACCTGTACGACGACTTCAAATACGAGGTGCTTCTACCTCACAAAATGTCTCGATTCGGACCAGGGATATCTGTAGGAGATCTCAACGGAGACAATCTAGAAGACTTTTATATAGGAGCAGCCACCAAATACCCTGGTGGGCTTTTCTATCAAACCAGTGACGGTCATTTCGAACAACAAAAAGCCAAACTCTTGCTCAAAGACCGATTTCATGAAGACATAAGTTCACTGTTTTTCGATGCTGATCAAGACGGAGATAACGACATCTATATAGTCAGCGGAGGAAATGAATTTTGGAAAGACCCTGAAATGCTTCAGGACAGACTCTACGTCAACGATGGTAGAGGAAACTTCAAAAGAAGTAAAACTGCTTTGCCTGCAACCACGAGTAGCGGCAGTCGTGTTTATTCTACTGATTATGACAAAGATGGAGATCTTGACCTATTCGTGGGAGGACGACAAGTTCCAAGAAATTACCCATATCCAGCCAATAGTTATATTTTAGAAAATATAAGTACACCGGGTTCACCAAAATTCAGAGACGCTACTACAGAAGTTGCACCTTTTCTTAAGGAACTAGGACTTGTCACTACGGCCCAGCTTGCCGATATCGATCAGGATGGATGGGAAGATCTAGTAGTAACTGGAGAATGGATGTCTATCAAAGTTTTCAAAAACAAAGAAGGAAAGTTCATGGACATTTCTGATGAAATGGGTCTTGGTGAGACATATGGTTGGTGGTTCAGCGTAAAATCTGGAGATTTTGATCAAGATGGGGACTTGGATTTGATCGCTGGGAATCTGGGAGACAACTATAAATACAAAGCCAACCCAGACGAAACATTTGACATTTACTTCAACGATTTTGATGGTAACAACAAGGGAGACATTGTATTGAGCTATTACAACGAAGGCAAAAAATACCCTGTCAGAGGGAGAGAGTGTTCCTCACAGCAAATACCAGGAATCAAAAAGAAATTTAAGACCTATGACGCGTTTTCTGTTGCTACTCTGGATCAGGTCTACGGGAAGTCAAAACTCGAATCAGGTATCCATTATCAAGTCAAATCCTTCAAAAGTGTTTATCTCGAAAACGAAGGAGGCAGGTTCAAAATCCACGAACTCCCCAATGAAGCGCAGTTGGGGCCAATCAATCAGATTTTGGTCAGAGACTTTGATGCCGATGGGCACCTCGATCTTGTAGTTGCCGGTAATCTATACGCCTCTGAGGTGGAAACACCAAGAGCAGACGCAGGTTTCGGGATGTTTTTGAAAGGAAATGGAAAAGGAAACTTTCAACCTATTCCAGCCAATCAAAGTGGCCTTTTCACAAGTGGAGATGTGAAAGATTTGGCGTTGATAAATGTGCAGGAAGAAAAATATCTCCTCTCGGCCAAAAACAATGACTTTCTTCAACTTATAAAAGTAAATATGAATTGATCTAGCCTTAGATTGAATACATCATCAAAAAAACAAATCAGATAGGCTGCAAGATTCACCTTTCAAACTAAATCTTTAAAATTGCTGGATCGATCAACCAATCAAGCATTATACTAAACCATATTAATCATGCTTAAAGCTCTCCCGCTTATCTCATTTTGCCTTCTTATTGGCTTTTCTCTTATTGGCCAGAGCCAATGGGTTCAACATCAGCCTGTCGTGCTAGATTTTTCTATTGGGGAAACCAATGAGACAGCTTCTACCAACCCCTTCACAGACTATAGACTTCAAGTGAATTTCTCGAAAGAAGGTGCTACATTCTCAGTACCGGGTTTCTATGCAGCAGACGGAAACGCCGCTGAAACCAGCGCATCAGAAGGAGGTACTTGGCGCGTGATATTCACTCCTCCTACAGCTGGAGAATGGGAGTATGAAGTCTCCTTTACCAAAGGGAAGCACATTGTCATCGAAGATGACGCGTATCAAGGAGAAGCAGTATTGCCTCACCACAAAAAGCAGTCGAAATTTAACGTGCTCGCAGCACCAGAAAACGCCAGAGGATTCGAAAAAAGTGGACGACTTCAATACAACCAAAGTCGCTATCTCTATACGGAGGATGGTGAACCCATCTTAATGTTTGGAGCCAATTCTCCAGAAAACTTTCTCGCCTATGAAGACATTGATGGAACTTACTCCTACCACCCAGACAAGCAGTTTCTGAAATCATGGAGTCCACATGTCAAGGATTGGAAGTCAGGTGACCCGACATGGAAAGACGGCAAGGGAAAAGGCATCATTGGCTCTTTAAACTACCTCGCTGAAAAGGGTATGAATGTCGTATACGCCCTCACCCTAAACATAGAAGGAGATGCCAGAGATATCTGGCCATTTATTAGTCACGAAAGAAAAGACTTCTTGCGCTATGATGTGAGCAAATTGGCTCAATGGGATATCATCTTCTCTCATGCTGAGAAACTTGGCATAGTGATGCAACTGGTAACACAAGAGACAGAAAATGAATTGCTGCTTGACGATGGAGATACCCGAATAGAGAGAAGGCTATACTATCGTGAGTTGGTTGCTCGATTTGGCTATCACAAAAATATTATTTGGAATATGGGAGAAGAGAACGGCCCTGCTTCTTTCTGGCCTCAGGGGCAAAGCGATCAGCAGCGATTTTCCATGATTCGATACCTCAAAGATCACGATCCTTACAAGAATCCCCTTGTGATACACAGCCATGCACATGCGACAGAAAGAAATGAAATTTTAAATCCTCTCAAAGCTTTTGATAGGCTTGATGGAATTTCAATGCAGGTAGCTGAAATTCACAATATCCACCATGTATTTCTTGATTGGATCAACCAATCCAAAAACACTACTCGCCCTTGGTTCCTTACCATGGACGAAATAGGTCCTTGGCATTCTGGAACCAGAGTGGATGAAGAAGACCCTAAACACGATACACTCAGGAGTCAGGTACTATGGGGAACGCTTATGGCTGGAGGTGCCGGTGTAGAGTGGTATTACGGTTGGCTCAAGCCTCCTCATGATCTCAACGCTGAGAATTTCCGAAGTAGGAATAACATTTACGAGCAAAGTAATACGGCACATCAGTTTTTCAAACAAATCCCATACACGGAAATGAATAGCTCCGACCAGCTCCTTTCCAACAAAAAAAACTTCTGCTTCAGCAAAGAGGGTGAAATCTATGTTGTGTATAAAGACATAAATGAAAATACCACACTTGATTTATCCAAAACCGAAGGAACCTTCGAAGTATCTTGGTTTAACCCAAGAATGGGAGGTGATTTGACCCAAGGTGATAAGAAGAAAGTCACAGGAGGACAAGTGGTAGATTTTGGAACTCCTCCCACCGACCCGAACCAGGATTGGGTGATTTTATTGAAGAAAAAAATCAAACGTAAATAGTGAATAAGCTAATCATCGTTAGAATCTAATAATGACCAGTAGGTAAAGTCAATCACTTACTTCAATGTACTTGATACACATAAACCCCTGATAATGTTTCAGGGGTTTTTGTTTATAACTAGTTTTGCGCCTCCAATCACAATTTATTTAAATGGTTCATTACAAATCCAAGGAAGAAATAGAGTTAATGCGAGAAAGCGCATTAATAGTATCCAAAACCTTAGGGCTAATGGCCGAAAAAATACAACCAGGTGTAACTCCTCTTGAGCTAGACAAAATCGCGGAAGAGTTCATTCGAGATCAAGGTGCAGAGCCTGGGTTCCTTGGTTTATACGACTACCCAAACACGATTATTACTTCTGTCAATGAGCAAGTAGTTCATGGGCTTCCCACCAATCGTCCTCTTGAAGATGGTGACGTTGTAGGGCTGGATTGTGGAGCATTGAAAAACGGTTTCTACGGAGATCATGCTTACACCTTTGCAGTTGGAGAAATTTCAGAAGAAGTAAAACAACTTCTTACTGTCACCAAGAAAAGCCTCTACTTAGGAATAGAGCAGGTAAGGACAGGAAACAGAATGGGAGATGTAAGCTACGCGATCCAAAGCTATACCGAAAGCTTCGGTTACGGGGTGGTGAGAGAGCTAGTGGGGCATGGATTAGGTAGAAAAATGCACGAATCCCCTGAAGTACCGAATTATGGTAAAAGAGGTCGCGGACCTTTATTAAAAGAGGGCTTAGTACTGGCGATAGAGCCCATGACCAACATGGGAACCAGAAGAGTTATTCAGAAATCCGACGGGTGGACCATCGTGACAGCAGACGGTAAACCCTCTGCTCATTTCGAGCACGATGTGGCAATCGTGGATGGTAAGCCGGAGATTCTTTCGACGTTTGATTACATTGAGACCGCATTGAAGAAAGTCAATGGCCTGTTTATCTAAGCACTTTCCAATGAAACACCTCATTTGATGATTAGAAAAGAGATATGAAAGCTTCCAAGCTAATCATGAAATTTTTGGTCTGGCGACTCAAGCACTTGAGCGATAACAATTTTATCCTCATCGTTGCAAGTGTAATCGGACTTGTAGCAGGGCTAGCAGCCGTCACACTCAAAAGCACCGTTCATTTTATACATGTACTGCTTCAGCAAAACCTTGACATAACCAAGATTAGCTATCTATACCTAATCTATCCGATGATTGGCATTTTCCTCACTGTCGTCATCAGGAGATATATTTTGCGTGATACCCCTGGACATGGGATTACGAGAATCCTCCGTGCTATTTCGGTAAACTCCAGTCGTATAAGGAAGCGATACATGGTATCGAACATGCTTAAAAGTGCCGTGACCGTTGGTTTCGGAGGATCTGTGGGACTGGAAGCACCCATAGTTGTTACGGGTTCCGCAATAGGCGCAAACATTGGTCAATTCGTACACCTGGACTATAAGAAACGAACATTACTTATTGGATGTGGTGCCGCAGGAGCCATCTCAGCCATATTCAACTCTCCTATCGCAGGAGTCATATTTGCGATTGAAGTTATCCTGAATGAAACCAAAATCAGCAAGTTTATCCCCATTTTGATTGCTTCAGTTAGTGGTCAGCTGGTAAGTATCATTCTTCTTGAAGAGGAAAGTCTCTTCGCTTTTAAATTGGTTGATTCATTTTCGGCGCATGACACTCCTTATTACATTTTGCTCGGCATTCTCTGCGGTCTTGTCTCGCTCTACTTTACCCGAATGTTGTTTCGCGCCGAAGGACTGATCGGGAAGATTGAAAATAGTTATGCAAAGGCTCTTGCCGGAGGTCTGGGATTGGCTTTGATCATCTTTACCTTTCCTCCAATCTACGGCGAAGGATATGAGGCTATCAAAGCACTTCTTTCTGGTGAGAAGATGCACCTATTCGACAGTAGTCCGTTTTACTCCATTGCAGATCGAGAATATGTAATCATACTCTTTCTTTTGCTCATACTTATCATGAAACCTATTGCCACAGCATTTACGATTGGAGCTGGGGGTAGCGGAGGAGTATTTGCGCCTTCACTCTTTATGGGTGGTGTCACCGGATTTGCTTTTTCTTACATAGCCAACATGATTTACCCAGCATCTAATGTAAGTCAGAGCAACTTCACTCTCGTGGGAATGTGTGGCGTACTTAGCGGAGTGCTACACGCGCCACTGACCGGGATTTTCCTAATTGCTGAGATTACAAGTGGCTATATGCTATTCGTACCGCTTATGCTGGTCTCTGCCATTTCATTCGTAACCATCTCATACTTCGAGAAACATTCTATCTATACTAAGAGGTTAATCGAATCCGGACAACTCATTCAAGATGATAGTGATCGCATGATTCTTAGCCAGATCAATATCAAAAAGATCGTAGAGAAAGACCTGCTTTCCATTCACCCTGATGCTTCTTTAGCGGAACTTGTAAAGCTTGTGAAAAAAAGCAAACGAAATATCTTTCCTGTTGTCAACGAGCATCAAGAGCTAAAAGGAATTGTCACTCTGGATGATATTCGAGAAATCATGTTTGACACAGACAAACAGGAAGAAATATTAGTAAAAACGATTATGCACCAACCTCCTGCGTTTGTAAGCCCACAGGAAAAAATGCAATCGGTAATGAACAAATTTGAATTAACACAAGCTTGGAATCTCCCGGTCCTTGATGACGAAAAGTATCTCGGTTTTATATCAAAAGCGCGTATTTTCAGTGCTTACAGAACAAAATTGATTCGTCAAAACAAGGAGTAGCCCTTTAATTTCTACGCACCACAGCGATACACTCCTTTTTGCGCATTTTTCCTTTCCTTCATTTTTTAATTTGGTTTATCCACAATTATTTGATTTAAGAATTGATCGATAAACAATTAATAATCAGTCACTTGTAGGTGAAATTCGATTCTCTGTGGATAAGGTGAGTAAATTGTGAATAAGTTTTGTTGCAAAATTTAAAATTGCATTTCGTTGAATTTTTCGCTCCTCGATTATGAATAATTTATTTCTAATGTTTGATTTTGAAAAATTCTTAAAATTCGAAGATCCCCTAAATTGTATCAGTTGAGTGTATATGCTCTATATGTACCATCCTGTATTCTAGCAGTGAGCATTTGCCGCTTATTATTGGAATAGTTATATTCGAAAGTTGGTCGAACCTAAATCTATTAGTATTCGTTTGAGAATAGCATGAAAATATCTTTTTTCGCTTTTTGCTTTTTAATATCAGTAGCTACCTTCTCTCAGAAAGTAGAAGCCATAAAAATGGACAAGCTCAAAGAGGTCATGTCTCGGGATTCTGAAAAAGTCAAAGTGATAAATTTTTGGGCCTCTTGGTGTGGACCTTGTGTCAAGGAACTCCCCTATTTTGATCTGCTGTCTCAGAACAATGAGTTGGAGGTGACGCTGGTGAGTCTGGACTTCCCGGAAAATATTATGAAAGCGGAAAAACTATTGGAGAAAAAAGGCATTGCCAGCGACTCCTATCTGCTTGATGAAAGTGAATATATTGACAATATCGATGAAACCTGGTCCGGTGCTATACCCGCCACATTAATATTTGACACTGAGGGCAATCGGTATTTCTATGAGAAATCTTTTACTAAAAGTGAACTCGTAGAACTTGTTAAAAACATATCTCAAAAATGAATCAACCTATGAAAAAATCAATCACGATTATTACTGGATTACTAGTAGTGGCGGCTGTGTTGTACGTCAATGCATCCGAAACTAAAGCACAAGGGTATGGTATCGGTGATACTGTATCAGATTTCGAACTTACCAATGTCAACGGTGAGCTTGTATCCTTGTCAGACTATAAAGACGCAAAAGGGTTTATAGTTGTGTTTACATGCAACACATGTCCTTACGCGAAGCTTTACGAGCAAAGAATCATCGATTTGGACAAGAAGTTTAGTAACAAGGGTTTTCCTGTCATTGCAATCAATCCCAATGATATAAGCAAGCAACCAGGAGACTCGATGGAAAAAATGGCAAGTCGCTCAAAAGATAAGGGATACACTTTCCCGTACTTAAGAGATGATTCGCAAGAGGTGGCTCAGGCTTTTGGTGCTACAAAAACGCCTCATGTATATGTACTGGGTAAAGAAAATGGTGAAACGCTAAGAGTAGAATTCATAGGAGCGATAGATGACAGCCCAAGAGAAGCTTCCGATGTAGAAGAAACATATGTGGAGGATGCTGTGAATGCACTTCTTAATGGTGAAAAACCAACCGTAACTACTAAGAAGGCCATTGGCTGCACTATCAAGTGGAAGGACGCTTGAGATTATTGACCGAGACAAAAAAGCAAAGGCAATAGTTAAATCCATTCCTAACATATTGAGCTCATTGAAATATTCGCTTACTGCACCAAAAAGGTTTCGACGTGCTCAACCTGGCGTGTAGCTAAGCTTTTGTGATACTTTCTTTTTGCTTGAACCAACGTCTATAAATCGGCTTTCTGTAGAGAAACTGTGCCATCAGTCCTGGGTACAGAATTAGATCGACTAAAAGAAGGCCTGAACTAAATTCAATGTCGTCGATAATGGCAGAGCCTTTATCTGATTTCTCCACGATGTGATTGTGCTTCCACTTTTTAAGAAAGAAAGGAAGTTCAACTCCTTCATCTACAAATAGCCACTGATCTTCACTTGCTGAGTCTTCCGTAATGTGACTTGTCCAAATCTGACTAAAGAAAGGGAAGTAGAGCTTGAGCGAAACAACATCTCCTTTCTTGCAGCCTCCGAACGCTAGTAAATCCACTTTAGGAAAGGGTGGATTGAGTGCCAAAAACAAGTCTTGGCTGAACCTGTCCTTTACTGACTGTACATTCTGTCCTACCGTAGTTTTAACCCTGATTCTCATAGAAAGTAAACAGGCATGTTCTCAATAAGTTTATAATATGAATCTTATCCTTCAAATAATGGATAAACTGAAGATTTCAGAATGCTAGAACATAAGTCTAGAAGCCTGAGCTTCGATATAAGTATCACTTAAAAAAAGCTTAATCAGCACTATGAGTTTTTTAAATTTTGATAAAAAGAGTGATGTCTTGCTACCTCAAAGATTCCTTCAGTATCTCATTCGACAGGCTCTGGATGACACCTCGGAATGAACGATTTATGTAATTATAAGTCGATCAGGTTAGTAAAATATCAATACTATGAAATGTCACAGTACGATTGGATAGACTGGATGGAGGCGGTATCCTTTTTCCTTGTTTAGGTCAAGCATGCATCAGGGATATGGCCTTCAATCCACTCAGACCGACTGGTAGCTCTGAGTTTGAAGGGAAAAGATATAGCCGAGAGCCAGAGTGCTTTTGCTACTGGCGTAGCTCTTTCTCTCCAAATTATTTTATTGCGCCTTTGCTTCTTCCCAATATTGATCCATTTCTTCCAAAGACATTTCATCTAAGCTCTTGCCATCCTTCTTTGAGGCTGTTTCCAGATAGGTGAAACGTTTAATAAACTTCTTATTGGTGCGTTCCAGTGCCTCATCGGGGTTTATGTCGATAAATCTGGAGTAGTTGACCAGGGAGAAAAGCAAATCTCCAAATTCATCTTGAGCTTTTTCTCTATCGATTTCTTCTTCTTTTTCGATGTTAAATTCGGCTTTAAACTCAGCCATCTCTTCTTCTACCTTTTCCCAGACTTGCTCTTTCTTTTCCCAATCAAATCCTGCTCCTTTTGCTTTCTCTTGAATGCGCATGGCTTTTACCATCGCTGGTAGCGATTTCGGGACTCCTCCAAGCACACTCGTATTCCCCTTCTCCTTTAGCTTGATCTTTTCCCAGTTCTCCTTGACAGCTTTTTCGTCCTCTACCTTCACATCACCATAGATATGCGGATGTCTTCTGATGAGCTTTTCGCAAACTTGATTTAAAACATCGCTCATATCGAAAGCTTGTTTCTCCGATCCAATTCTTGCATAAAAAGCCATGTGTAGCATCAGATCACCAAGTTCTTTTTTTACTTCTTCCAAATCATTATCCAGTATGGCATCTCCCAGTTCGTAAGTCTCCTCTACGGTGAGGTGTCTGAGTGTTTCCATGGTCTGTTTTTTATCCCAAGGGCAGTTTTCCCTAAGTTCATCCATGATTGTCAATAGCCTGTCAAACGCTTCTAGCTTCTGTTTTCGCTTCGGATCAGGTTTTGATAATTGTTTCGACATGATGAAATCTTTAGAGGTTTGTTGGTGTTAAGGATTTTAGAACACAAAGATTCTTTATTTTTGCCTCAAATTGTAAGCTTATGCCTACCGTATTACTTGGAATTGGATTCATCGCAATCTTTTTTGTTTTGATGTCTGTGAGATTGATCTTTTTGAAAAAAGGAGAATTCAAAGGAACATGCGCATCTCAAAGCCCTTTCTTGAATAAAGAGGGAGCTTCATGTGGCTACTGTGGGAAAACCATGACAGGTGACGAAACCTGTGGGAATCCAGACTCTGAGGTAAATAAGGTTATGGAAAAATTCAGTTGAAGTCCAAATCGACTGTCGATCTTCAGTAATGAAATACTGATCTCAAAAACTAACCGCCAACTTAAAGAATAACATTTGACTTTGATAAAATCAATCTCCGGCCTTCGAGGTACGGTTGGAGGTAAGGTGGGTGAGACACTCACTCCAATAGATGTAGCAAAATTCACTGCTGGTTTTGGCATGTGGATCAAAGAATCTCACGATAAACCAAAAGTGGTCATTGGTCGTGATGCCCGACCTTCTGGTTTGCTATTTAGAACAATCGTGGAAAGCACGCTCCGTGCTCAAGGGATAGATGTGGTAGACCTTGGGCTCTCCACTACTCCAACTGTGGAAATGGCTGTAGTGAATGAAAATGCTCAAGGGGGTATTATCTTAACGGCTAGTCATAATCCTGCTGGATGGAATGCGCTCAAATTACTCAACGAGCAGGGAGAGTTCATTTCTGCGGAGATTGGAGAGAAGATTCTGACTTACGCGGAATCTAATGATATAGTGTTCTTAGAGCCTAAGAAATTTGGTTCTCTGGAGACGAACGATACTTATATTGACTGGCATATCGATCAGATACTTGCGCTTGATCTTGTCGATATTGAGGAGATTAAGTCAAAGAAATTCAAAGTAGCAATAGACGCTGTAAATAGCACGGGAGGAATCGCCGTGCCAAAGCTCCTGAAAAAGCTTGGCGTTGAAGTCACGGAACTTTACTGTGAGCCAAATGGGGCGTTTCCTCACAATCCGGAACCGCTTCCAGAAAATATCCAGCATATCTGTAGTGAGGTAAGTGGTGGAGATTATCACCTTGGCTTTGTAGTCGACCCTGACGTGGATCGCTTGGTTATGATCACTGAGGATGGAGAGCCATTTGGAGAGGAATACACGCTTGTTGCTATTGCAGATTACGTTTTAGGTAAAAAGAAAGGGAACACAGTTTCGAATCTTTCTTCCACGCGAGCTCTGCGTGACGTTACGGAAAATCATGGTGGCCAATATGAGGCTGCTGCTGTAGGAGAGGTCAATGTGGTGACCAAAATGAAAGAAACCAACGCTGTAATTGGCGGTGAGGGAAACGGAGGGGTCATCCTTCCTGAACTTCACTACGGTAGAGATGCTTTGGTTGGGATTGCTTTGTTCCTTTCTCATTTGGCAGAATTTGGGAAAAGCTGCTCTATGCTTAAGGCCAAGTATCCGAGTTATCATATTTCTAAAAACAAGATCGAACTTGATCCAAAGCTTGATTTGGATGAGGTGCTTGCTCAGCTTAAAGAGAAGTATGCTAAAAACCCATCAACTACCATTGATGGATTGAAGATTGAATTCAATAAAGAGTGGGTGCATCTCCGCAAGTCCAATACCGAGCCTATTATTAGGATATATGCCGAATCAGATAGTGCTTCTACTGCGGATCATTTGGCACAGAAGCTGATGATGGATATAAAGGAGTTGATTTCGGGGTAGGTTTAAAGCGTTCGGTTCGTCTCTTCATTTTTCGCTCTTGTTGTAGGGTGTATTTCCTCTGAAGGGATTGAAGTCACTTTGCCGTCACGAGACACTATCAATGGGCTGTTGTTTTTCTTTTTGAATTCCGCCATTTTTCTATAGGCTTCCTTAAGCCCAAGGCTTACTTGTTCTTCAAGTTCACGAAGTTGTTCCCTAATTTCCATTGTAATTGTTGTTTAAATACGTCCACTTACTCTCATTTCTAATAATGACTTCAGAGTCAAACCCTTCAGCAATAAATTCAAAATTCTCAGTTGAATTATCAACCAAAACCCATTTGTTAACAATCGCCCTATAAATTTTAAAAAAATTTATCAATCCGTTCGAATACCTCCTTTCAATCGTTTGAATAGGTATATTATGACCACCTTCAATGACTCTTGTTTTGACCCTATGAATTGCTAGTTCGCTTGAATCAAGCGATAGAAAAAGTAAAGTTACGTCGTAACCAAACTCTCTTGCATTCTTAATGAATCCTTGGTACGACTTAGTTGCAAGGGTCGTCTCAAAAGCAAAAGACTCTCCTTGAATAAGTAGTTCTTTAATACGTCCTAGCATCAAGCGACCGGCTCTAATTCCAGCTTTTTCAGGATTTAGGGGTGAAATACCTTTCGCTATTTCATCAGCATTAATAAACTCATCACAGTCAAATATTTCTGGAAGAATTGTATAAGATAGCGTTGTTTTACCTGCACCGTTTGGCCCTGCTATGATGTACATTTTTTTCACTGCACAAATATAGCTGTTATAGACTCACTGGCCATTCGTCCAAAGCATGAGCAAATATTGCGAATAATCACTCTAGGGGAATATTTGTCGAGCCCATCACAGGATATATGCCGAATCAGATAGTGCTTCTACTGCGGATCATTTGGCACAGAAGCTGATGATGGATATAAAGGAATTGATTTCGGGATAGGTTTAAAACTCCAAGGGTTATTCATTGAGAGAATATCCTTGGAATTTGTTGAGCTCCGAATAGGACTATGCTTTCAAGTAACTACTAGGAGGTGTGTTATCATTTTTTCGGATACCTTCTGCCATTTAGAAACATGCCAATAAATGTATCTCTAACTAGGTAATGATAGCTGGTAAAGCACAAAATGCCCGTTAACAAAAGAACAACCAAAAACTTCAGCACGGATGGAATCGCCCAGTCCACGATCAGGCCTGGAACTAGAGCGGTACATGTTAAATGAACGAGATATACCCAGTAGGAGGCGTCAGAGATATATCTCATCATAGGAGAGTGCTTGCTTGCATACCGAATGAATAACCCTGTAATTCCAAAGATCAATAGCCAGACCATGATTGACTTGATTATGATATGCTCGTAATAGGTAAAGGAATCGTTGAAGATAAAGTGGAATGAAAAAAGACCAGACCCAAGGATCGTACTTACCCAGTCTGCTTTCTTAATCTGATCCAGAAGATTTTTGGATTTGAATAAAACCCAGCCCACAAGGTAGAATGAGAAGTAATAAATGATGGTTAAGAAATTAGGAATAAATGATGCAGAAGTTGCCACCGACCAGGTTCCTATTGTCATATAAACGAGTGCAGTGACCAGACTGAAAAACAGGAGACGCACCAAAGGTCTTACGATTATCCATCCAAATAATCTGGAGATGACCGAGGCAACATTTTTGAGTTTAATAAATAAGAATGCAAACCCTATGGTGAACATCGTAACTATAATCAGGTAGTACAAAAACCACAGATGAAATGTATTATTTGGCAAGAGTGAAGTCCAACTGAAAAAAGCAGCCCATGCTTGAGAAAGTGCATTGGGAACATTGTCAAAAATCAGAGCTGTGTAGGTGAATGCAAACTTTATTGTAGGCCAAAGCAAGAACAAGAACGCCAGAAATGGGTAAAGAATTCTGGAAAGCCTATTCTTGATCATCTGTGCAGGGGATCTATCATAGAATAGCATTGCGCCGAAAAATCCTGCAACTAGAAAGAAAATTTGCATTCGAAATGAATGAATAAAATCTACGATGAAATCATTCGAAATATGAGTAGTAAATGGGTCCTTCAACATCCATGCAACACCATAGTCGATTGTACCATATGTAAGTGCTGAGTGAATCACAATTCCCAGCAGCATCATAATCGCTCTTAAAGAATCAAGAGCGTGTATACGTCCGTTTTTTGATGGTAGAGTACTCATGATTATTAGGTTATTGGGCTTTATTATTGCTCTCATGCATGATTCGGACGGTGAGTAGCTTTCCCGTATCTCTCCTTGGTCTATACCATTCTGACTATAGGACTCCAAAATATTGAATGCCGACGCGTATCATAGGGATTTGTAAGGAAGCAAAAGTCATGATTCACGGATAATCTGCGAGGACACAGGCCATGGATAAAACTGGGTAGTGAGGCATATCGATCAGCTATGATGTGGGGATTAGTGAGCACTAACCTTTCCTCTATCAATAAGCCATACCGTTGTTTAAATTTATTAATGGTGGTGGACTTTCCAATCCCCACGAAAATATCCTGACCGATGAAACCCCATTCATTTGTTAGCCACCTGTTATTATTCGACCTACCCAGACTATAAGAATTATTATGATCTGAGCCAAGATGATAAACCATACTTTGCTTGATTTCCCATAAAGCTTCTGTTCAAAATTGGCATATTCATCAATATCTCCTTTAAATCCCCTTTCCATTTTCTTCGTTACGCCTTTAAGCTTATTCATCAATTTGTAATAGTCTTGATGTTCATATGAATTAAGTCTTAGGGTATGATTTGAGTTCTTAAAAGTGATAAGTGCCTTTCTGCCTGAGTCAAAAGTTATATCGTTATGGTTATGACTTGCATTCAGCTCAAATTTCTCTTCTTCAATTTTATCAATTTCAGCTAGATTGTAGTTCTTGACCTTTGTGAAGAATTTCCAATTGACTATTAATCTGTGTGAGGTTAATATGATTTCTTTTATCCAGAACAATGGCAGAATCGCGCTAATTGTTAGTAGTCCGAAAATCACTATAAAGGTTGTTACTAGCGAATCTTGAGTGCCAAATTTGAAATACAGGAAACCAGAAATTGCCGAGAAGAAGACGATTCCAATAACTGAATTAGTTATTGATTTCTTGCTTGTTCCTGTTTTGAATATTTCTGATTCTATTGTCATTATGAAGTGCATAATGGTGGCTAACAACATAAATAAACGCACAAATATAAAGAATAGACAAATCACTCTGAAGAGATTTAATCAAAGACAGCACCTCCTACTTCAGCAAGCCTACAAAGTTCTCGTATCTGTGTTTCGGTGTTCCTATGAAGTGAGAGTCGGGGCAACTGATCAATATAGAAAGCCTGCATCTGGCCTCCCCCATGGACAGTGTCCCACCATAGCCGTCAACTTAAGGGCTGAACTAAACAAGAAAACAAACGAAAAGCAATTTTAGAAAGGAGAATCAAGGATTTTTCTTCTTACG
>JAGDZQ010000016.1:0-12719 GCA_049115715.1 Cyclobacteriaceae bacterium | reverse complement strand
GAGTTTGTGCTCCATGACTAATAACTACTGTCTAAAAGAGATAGTTAAGATTTTATGGTGATTATTGTCGGCTCGCGTAGAGGGTGGGGTTCCCTACTTGATAAACGAGAAGAAATAGTACCAGGATTATCAAAAGAGATGATCAAGATTTTATGGTGATTATTGCGGTGGGGTCCACCTCTTTCCATTCCGAACAGAGAAGTTAAGCCCACCAGCGCTGATGGTACTGCCGTAACAGGTGGGAGAGTAAGTCGTTGCCAGTTTATTATTTAACCCTGATTAGGATACTAGTCAGGTTTTTTTTTATACAACAAAAAACCACTCCATTAAAGGAAATACATACCTATTTGAAGGTCATTCATTGACCGTGTGCCCCTAGGGAATCTATCTTCTCATAGACGCCATGCTGGCGTGACTAGGATAATGAAAACAAAGTTGATTAATTATTCTGCTTCTTAAAACCTATACATGGTGCAATCCCTCCCCAACAATATTACTTGATCCAATACTACTGAAGCTTTTCTAGTGCATTGAATGATCTTTTAGGCTGAACGTAAGACCTTTTTGAAGGCTGATGAATGGAAAGTAACATAGGGGAAGATCATCGTTAGCATTCCTATAGGCGAGTTTGGGGTATTCCCGCCAGTAGTCTTAGGTTTACTTAATCAGCTAGGGCAGACTACATTATGATTTAATCAGCTGTGGTTAGCATTGGGTAAATTACGAGAATTTGCGATTTAGCCCCGATAGGAACGGCATCCTTTTCTTTTTTGGGGTGGGAGTGGGTGTGGAAGAAAAGATATAGTGGATAGCGGGAGGAATATTTGCGATGAAGGCCTGTGTGGTCGCTTCAAATAAAAAATCCTTCCCGAATGAACGAGAAGGATTTTATCAATCTATGTCAAGAGTGAACTTGAAAAGAGAATGGTTTTAGATCATTACTTCTTTTCGTCTTCTACTTCTTCGAATTCTACATCTGAAACATCTGCTCCAGAGTCATCACCGGCATTTGCATCACCTGATGGATCTGATGCTTGTGCTTGCTCAGCTCCTCCAGCGGCTTGTTGCGCTGCGTAGATTTCTTGAGAAGCGGCTGTCCAAGCGTTGTTCAATGCTTCAAGTGCTCCGTCTATATCAGCGAGGTTTTTTGCAGCATGGACTTCTTTAAGTTTTGTAAGTGCTCCGTCGATTGCTGTTTTGTTATCTTCAGAAAGCTTGTCTCCGTATTCTTTGAGTTGACTTTCTGTCTGGAAGATTAACGAATCAGCTTGGTTTAGTTTTTCAACTTGCTCTTTTGCTGCTTTGTCAGAATCTGCATTGGCTTGCGCTTCTTGCTTCATTTTTTCGATTTCTTCATCGGTAAGTCCAGAAGATGCTTCGATTCTGATTTTTTGCTCCTTGTTAGTTCCTTTGTCTTTGGCAGAAACGTTGAGGATACCATTGGCATCAATATCGAAGGTCACTTCGATTTGAGGAACTCCTCTTTGTGCTGGCGGTATACCGTCCAAATGGAATCGGCCAATAGTTCTGTTGTCTTTGGCCATTGGACGCTCTCCTTGAAGAACGTGAATTTCTACAGATGGCTGATTATCAGCTGCTGTGGAGAACGTTTCTGATTTCTTAGATGGAATGGTGGTGTTGGACTCAATCAATTTGGTCATAACTCCTCCCATGGTTTCTATACCTAAAGAAAGTGGTGTGACGTCAAGAAGAAGTACGTCTTTCACTTCTCCTGTTAATACACCTCCTTGAATAGCTGCTCCGATTGCTACCACTTCGTCAGGGTTAACTCCTTTAGATGGTTTTTTGCCGAAGAATTTTTCAACTTCTTCCTGAATTTTAGGGATACGGGTAGATCCTCCGACAAGAATTACTTCATCAATTTCTGAAGCTGAAAGTCCCGAATCTTGAAGGGCTTTTTTGCATGGTTCCATTGACCTACGCACTAAATCATCACTTAGTTGCTCGAATTTGCTTCTGCTTAGTGATCTTACCAAGTGCTTTGGAATGCCGTCAACTGGCATGATGTATGGTAAATTGATTTCTGTAGATGCTGAGCTAGAGAGTTCGATTTTAGCTTTTTCAGCTGCTTCTTTCAGTCTCTGAAGTGCCATCGGGTCTTTTCTCAAGTCGATGTTTTCGTCCTTGATGAATTCCTCTGCAAGCCAGTTAATTATAACTGTGTCGAAATCGTCTCCACCTAAATGAACGTCTCCGTTTGTTGACTTCACTTCGAATACCCCATCACCTAATTCAAGTATAGAGATGTCGAACGTACCGCCTCCAAGATCATACACTGCAATTTTCATGTCAGCGTTTTTCTTGTCTAGTCCATAAGCTAATGCTGCTGCGGTGGGTTCGTTGATAATTCTTTTTACTTCTAAACCTGCGATCTGTCCTGCTTCTTTGGTTGCTTGACGTTCTGCATCATTGAAGTATGCAGGAACTGTTACTACAGCTTCGGTAACTTCTTGTCCAAGAAAATCTTCAGCTGTCGACTTCATTTTTTGAAGGATCATGGCTGAAATTTCTTGAGCAGTATAGTTTCTCTCTCCAATTTTGACTCTTACGACATCATTGGTTCCGGATTCTAGCCCATAGGAAACGCTCTTTTTTTCCGCTGATACTTCAGAGTATTTCTTACCCATGAATCTTTTTACGGAGCTGATCGTATTCTGCGGGTTTGTGATGGCTTGACGCTTAGCGGGATCACCCACTTTTCTTTCTCCATTTCCATTGTCTAAAAATGCAACTATGGATGGAGTAGTTCTATGCCCCTCGCTGTTCTGAATAACTACAGGCTCATTTCCTTCCATTACTGCCACACATGAGTTGGTAGTACCTAGGTCTATGCCAATAATTTTTCCCATTACTATTTATTTTATATGATTTAATATTTCAAATTGTATTTCTGCATTAATCAATGGTTGTGCCAATGCTTAGAATGGAGGGTGGTGTCAGTCTATTTGTGACACATTGTCAGAGGTGTGCGGTTTTTAAAACGTCATGTGAGGTGCTGAGTCAGTGTTCTTTGGATTTCTTTCTGATCCATGGAAACTGTTGAGATTTTGGTGTGTCTATTAATGGACAAAGTTTTTTCGCATATGAGGATTTTATTTTTTACGGTTATCATTTTTTCTTTTTTAGGGCTTGAGGCTCAGAAATCGGACTTGGAAAACAAATATGATTATATCTCAGATTTTGGGTCTAAGGGGCATTCTGGGTGGGCACTGGTTAAGAAGAATGGAATGGTGGGGTTTATTGACCGATCTGGGAATGAGGTGGTCAAGCCGATTTACGAAAGGATGTGGGGTTTTGGTGAACATGGGCATAGTAGCTGGGCATTGGTTTCAATGAATGGGAGGTATGGTTTTTTGGATTTGGATGGTAAAATAGCAGTTAGTCCTGTGTATGATAAGATTAGGCATTTCGGGACTTTTCAATCTGGTTGGGCGTTGGTTGAGAAAAATGGCAAAAAGGGATTTATAGATAGGTCTGGTAGTGTGGTGGTGCCTGTTATGTATGACAACATAAGTTACTTTGGGTCTAAGGGTGTGCAATGGGCTAAAGTGGAACTGGATGGCCGAGAGGGGTTTATTAACAAGGCTGGGGGGCAGATCGTTAAGCCTATTTACGAGTCCATTTCTTCTTTTGGAAGCCATAATTCTGATTGGGCTAAGGTGGAATTATATGGGCGCTATGGGTTTATTGATAAAAGAGGGCAGGTAGTTATCAAAGTAGAATATGAAGAGATTTCGTCTTTTGGGACAAAGAATATTGATTGGGCAATTGTTAAAAAAAATAATCGCTATGGGTTTATTGACAGATCAGGAAGAGAGGTTGTAACACCTATATATGAGTCTATACAGTCATTTGGAAGTAAAGGGGTTAACTGGGCGAAGGTGAAGTATAATAATAAATATGGTTTTATTGATAGAAGGGGAGAGCTTGTGGTAAGTCCGGTTTACGATGAGATTTCTTATTTCAACCGGAATAAGAATAATTGGGCAGAGGTAAAGAGGGATGGAAAATATGGGTTCCTTGATAAAAATGGACAGGAGGTAGTACCGGCCGTAATGGATGATTTTAGAAATGACGAGATGTTTGAGCTGGAGGAATTATTTCCGACAAGAGGATGGGCTATAGATGGGCTTGGGGCTGTTCGAAAGTATTGGGTAAGTCCTTTTGTAGGTGGGCATGCATTGGTCAAGCATAAAAGGACTTTGAAGCTTGGTGTGATAGATCGCGATTTTAAGGTTTTGATCGAGCCTCTGCATGATAAGATTATCTTGGATGAGAATGGAAGTATTCACGTTTGGTAGCGAGTAATAAAAAAGCCCTTATTGATTTTCAATAAGGGCTTTTTTATTGAGCATGATCATATTCTGTAAATCCAACCATGCTTATCTTCAATCTCTCCAGTCTTGATTTTGTCCAAGGTATCAAGAAATTGATTGGAGTATTTTCTTGTTTCGATTGCTGGTAATTCATAATCAATGCCATCATTGTGAATGGTTTTGATCTGAGCCACCGTGGCTGCTGTACCTGCTCCGAAGGCTTCTTGCATTGTGCCTTTTTCGATTGCTTTCACAACTTCAGAAATTTTGATTGGTCGTTTTTCTACTTTCATGCCCATATCTTTAGCAAGAGTGCAAATGCTATCGCAGGTGATTCCATGAAGAATGGTGTCTCCTGGGGCTGGAGTTACTAAAGTGTCGTCTATCACGAACATGAGATTCATGGTTCCAGATTCTTCGACAAATTCATGAGTCTTGGCATCAGTCCAGATCAATTGGTCGTAACCTTCTTTAGCAGCATCAACCGCCGGTTTTAGCGCAGCAGCATAATTTCCTCCTGTTTTAGCAAAGCCAGTACCACCGGCGGCAGCTCGGGTAAAGTGCTTTTCTATTTTGACCTTTACGGGCTTAGAATAGTATGCGCCAACTGGGCCTGTAATAATCATGAAAGAGTAGGTGTCAGAAGGACGGATGCCGATATAAGGATCCATTGCGATCTGAAAAGGTCGTATATACAAAGATGTATTGGGAGCGTTTGGAACCCAAGATGAATCTAATCTTAACAATTGGGTCATCGCTTCCATAAAAAGTTCTTCTGGGACTGCAGGCATACACATCCTTTCGGCACTCTTGATTAATCGCTGAGCATTTGCCTGCGGTCTGAAAACTAGAATCTCTCCGCTTTTGCCTCTATAGGCTTTGAGGCCTTCGAAGATAGTAGATGAATAATGTAATGTGGTATTGGCTGGACTAATACTGAGATCTCCGTAAGGTACTATTCTCAGGTCTTTCCACTCTCCGTTTGCAAAATCTGCCATAAACATATGGTCAGCATATTCTTTTCCGAATACAGGGTTTTGCAAATCCGTATTTTCCAACTTGGACTGCTTAGTTCTATGAACTTTGATGTCAATTGTTTCTGTCATGCCAGTAAAAATTAATTCTAACTTCCCGGAACCCATGGATTTTCCGAAATATTAAGCAATTGAGCCATTTTTCGGGACATAACAAAGAAATAATCTGATAGCCTGTTAACAAAAGGGGTGATATTTTGTGCTGCAGAATCTTCTGAAGCTAATTTAATAATACTTCTTTCTGCTCTCCTACAAACGGTTCTACATACATGGCATAGAGATATGGACTGATGGCCGCCTGGGAGGATAAAGTTTTTTAGTTCTGGTAATTCGGAATCATGTTGATCTATCCAAGTTTCTAGCTGTTTTATATGTGTTTCTGAGACCTGCGGGAGATCAAATCCTTTGAAGCTGGTTTCAGTGGCGAGTATTGATCCGATGTTGAAGAGTGTTTCTTGAATCCAACTGAATTGGTCTTTGATTTTGGGATCTACTTCGGGTTGATCTTTCAACAATCCTATGAATGAGTTCAACTCGTCTACATTGCCATAGGCGTCTATTTGATCGTCTGACTTCAGTACTTTTTTTCCTCCCAAAAGTGATGTCTTGCCTTTGTCTCCTGTTTTGGTATAGATTTTAATTGCCATTATGCTAGAACAGCTTTTCGTACGTTTTTGTTAACCTCATCTGATTCTATAAGACCATCTCTTAGTCTGATAATTCTGTGCGCATATTCTGCTATGTCTTCCTCATGCGTTACCATAATGATGGTATTGCCTTTGTTGTGTAATTCGGCAAATAGATCCATTATGCTATAGGAGGTTTTAGAATCAAGGTTTCCAGTAGGCTCATCAGCTAGTATAATACTGGGATCGTTTACTAAAGCTCTTGCAATCGCGACTCTTTGTCTTTGACCTCCAGATAGCTCATTGGGTTTGTGACTAGCTCTGTCTCCCAGACCTACACCTTCAAGTGATTTCATTGCCATTTCTTTCCTTTCTTCTCCATTGTAACCTGCGTAGACAAGAGGCAAGGCTACATTTTCCAGAGATGAAGCTCTTGGTAGTAGATTAAATGTTTGGAATACAAAGCCAATTTCCTTATTTCTAATTTCAGCCAATTCATTTTCCGTAAGGTCACTCACATCATTGTTATTCAAAACGTAGGTACCTGAAGTGGGGGTGTCAAGACATCCGATGATGTTCATCAATGTTGACTTGCCTGATCCGGAGGGGCCCATAAAAGCTACATATTCTCCTTTTTCGATTTGAATCGAGATGGAGTTCAATGCATTAATGGTTTCACTGCCCATTGTATAACGTTTGGCAATGTCTTTGGTATCGATGATTAGGCTCATGATGGCTAAGCTAAAAAAGTTATGTTAAAGTTTAGATTACTAACAAAGACGGTTTTCTATACTTTTGGTTGGTATTCATTACAATCTATATGGTAAACGGGATATTATTTTTCTCAGTATTGGTTAGTCAGGTTTTTAATGGCTGGGATACATTGAGCAAACTAAAAATTGATAATCAGTATGATGAACTATTGGAGGAGAGTTTTGAGGTTCCCGTATTCTCAGATGATCTGCTTGTTTTTGATGGAGAAGAAATATTGATTGATGGTTATGTAATACCTCTTCAACAGGGTACAAATCAAGATTATTTTGTGCTATCTAGATTCCCATATAATTCGTGTTTTTTTTGTGGGAATGCTGGCCCTGAGACCGTAGCTGAAGTTTATACTAAAGGAAAAGTTTCCTTTAAAGATGAGTACGTTGAAGTGAGTGGAACTCTAAGACTGAACGCTGAGGATCCACTTCATTTATTTTATATCATTGAAAATGCTTCGGTAAGAAGTTTAGAGTAATTTGTATGGCTAAAGACCACTCTAGTTTTTTTAAGGACGTCTATGAGGTTGCAAAACTGATTCCCAGAGGTAGAGTTACTTCGTATGGAGCAATAGGAGCATACTTGGGTTTGAAAAGTAGTGCAAGAATGGTTGGCTGGGCTATGCATGGAGCTCCTGTAGATGTACCTGCTCACCGAGTGTTGAATAGGTCCGGTTTGCTGACTGGTAAACACCATTTTTCTTCTCCGACAATGATGCAAGAATTACTCGAAGCTGAAGGTGTGAAAGTAAAAGATGATAAAGTGGTTAATCTCAAGGAAATCTACTGGGAGCCAATCAAAGAGCTAATGTAAAAGTTCATAAAGAGGAAAGATCGAATAGCGTTTCTCCTTTCGATCTTTTTGAATGGATATCTCAATCATTTTCGCCTTGAACTTCAAGAGCAGTGTTTATAGCCAAATAAAAAACCTGGTGTAGGTTGAGTAACGTTCCGAACAATTTTTCATCTTTTGTGTCCGCGAAAACATTCAGATCTGTACTTTTCTCATTGCCTAATGATTGGCAAAGCATTTTAAGTTCTCCGTCAACATAGCTTTCCATCAAAAAGGCTTTATCGTCAAACAAAAGTCTATACTCCTGGTCCCCTATATTGCCCACAAGTTCTTCTCCACTATTCAATTCGAAATTTGCTCGAGTTTCTTCTCCACTATCTATTTTGATTGAGGCATCAATATCGCTGACTTCTAATATATCCAAGAGTCTCTTTGAAGTTGATTTGATAGTGATTTTCCAGTCTTCCGAAAGCATCGGGTTTTTCACTTTGAACTTGGCTTTTAAATCCTTCTCGTCACTCAGAAGTCCTATTTTTTCATTTTCACTTTCAAACCCCGATCTTGATTTGATTGTCTTTATAGTTCCATCTTGATATACCAGTTCAGCATTCAAAGACCTGTATTTTCGCAGTGTGAGTTTTTGTGATTCGGAGATAAAATCGTCAAATCGAATATCTCTTTGGCGAACCAATCTCCTACCGTCAAATTTGGTTTTTTCTTTGTCATACAAAACGCCAATTCCCTCCTTGAACAGGGTATAAAATTGATCCGAGGAAATCAAACTGGGTGATCCAATATAGTCTGACGGGAATAGTGATTGAAAAGGTGCTTTGCTGATTCTGGAGAAAACTTTTTTACCGTTCTTATTGGAGATCTTTGTCTGAAGTCCAAAATGATATTTCACCTTATTATCAGACTGCATAAAAACAGATACATCAATATAGAGCCTTAAATACAAGTCATAACCTCCCTTTTTTATTAGTTTTTTATGTTGATCTCGGTAGATATCTGACATATCAAAAGAGTTTTCAAATTCCTGTTTTGCGAAACGAACTCCTCCTTCATTGAACGAAAAGCTCGTAACTCCATATTGCTCTTTTAGCACATCAATTGTGAAAGATTTAATGCTATCGAGTTTTTCAGGATCGAGTTTGAAATAATCTGGCAAGTCACAATTGTTAAAGAACACAAAGTCAGTAACCAATAGAGATTTTTGAGAGTAACCGGAAAGTGTACCTACTAGTACAAAGAGAGAAAAGATAAGCTTTTTCATATGAAAATTTTTACTTGTTTCGTCTTACAAAAAGGAGGCCAATAAAAGTCAAAACTCCGTTTAGTATCAGAATTTCAAAACCAAACTTATAACCTCCAAGCAAGATTTCTGAATTTATGTTTATGAGGTAAGAGAATATTGGTGCAGCAACGCAGACTATAGGGACATATTGGTCTTTTACTTTCCAAGTGGTAAGTATTCCAAAGGAAAATAAGCCTAGCAAAGGGCCATATGTATATCCTGCAGCCACAAACACCGCTGTGATCACACTTTGATTATTGACAGCATGAAAGACTAGAATAACACAAAAGACCAAGATCGAAAAACCAAAATGAACTCCTATCCTGAGTTTCTTCTTTGAACTATAGTTCTCCTTTGTAAATCCTAGAAAATCCACACACAAGGATGTCGTAAGTGCTGTTAAGGCGGAATCAGCACTGGAAAACGCTGCAGCTATGATTCCCAATAAGAATACCACCGCTCCAACCGTGCTGAAATGCTCGATTGCAAGTTGCGGAAACAGAAAATCTGTTCTAGAGGGGATCGCTATTTGATTAGCCTCTGAAAATTGATAGAGCAAAAGCCCCATGCTCAAGAAAAGAAGATTAACAAACACCAAAATCACGGAAAACCAGAGGACATTTTTTTGGGCATCCTTCAGTGAGCGGCAGGTCAGATTCTTTTGCATCATGTCCTGGTCCAGCCCTGTCATGACAATCGCTATAAATGCGCCTGCGAAAAACTGTTTGAAGAAGTTTTTGCCACTTCTCCAATCCCAATTAAAAATGGTACTTCTTTCATCTTCTGCTAAGCTGGATACAAGTTCTCCAAAACTCAGATTCAGGTGGTCTTTGATGAACCAAATACTGATGACTACCGAAGCAATCATAAATGTGGTCTGGAGGGTATCTGTCCAGACAACAGTTTTGATCCCACCTCTGAATGTATAGAGCCAAATAAGCATTACTGTAACAAGTACTGATACCCAGAAAGGCATTTCAAATGCATCGAAAAAAGATATTTGCAAAACCCCGGCAACAAGAAACAGTCTGAACGAGGCTCCAAAAACCCTGCTGAATAAGAAGAAAAAAGCTCCGGACTTATATGACCAGAAACCAAAGCGCTGTTCTAAATAGGTGTAAATCGAGACAAGATTCAATCTATAATAGAGAGGCAATAAGACCTGACTAATTACCCCATAGCCAACCAAGTAGCCCAATACGATTTGAAAATAATGAAAGTTGCTATTGCCCACCTCACCGGGAACGGAGATGAAAGTGACGCCAGATAATGAAGCTCCGATCATTCCGAAGGCCACCAGATACCATGGAGATTGTCGCAGTGCTGTATAAAAATCTTCGTCCGAAGCATTCTTTGAGGTTATAAAAGAAACCCCAATGAGGACTCCAAAGTAACCAAGGATGATTGCTCCAACTAAAAAAAGGCTCATAGGCAAATGCAATAATTAATGATCATTGTAATTTAAAGTGAGAAAAGTTACTTACATCTACTAATTTTGCAGACTATGAATATCATGGAGTTTGAATACGAAGTAGAAGAACTTGTCGAAGTAGCGGAAGAGCAGGATAACGATCAACAGAAAGATTTGATCGTGTATAATGATGACTTCAATACTTTCGAACATGTCACTAAAACTTTGATCAAGGTTTGTAAGCACGATGTTCAGCAAGCAGAACAGTGCACATATTTGATTCATTACAAGGGACGATGTGCCGTAAAAAAAGGCTCTTATCAGAAGCTAAGGCCTATGCGTGAGGGGATCACAGAGGCGGGCATCAAAGCTGCGATTGAATAAATGGAGTACCCTTCAAAGCTTGTTGAAAAAGCTGTGGAAGAAATTGCGAAGCTTCCTGGTATAGGCAAGAAAACGGCACTTAGGCTGGCGCTTCACCTTTTGAAGCAGCCTGAGGAAAATTCAACCAGCCTCTCTTCATCAATAGTTGATCTTAGGGAAAACATCAAATATTGCAAAACCTGCCACATAATAGCGGATACCGAAGATTGCACATGTCAGACCCTGTCTCGGGATACAACGACCGTATGTGTGGTAGAAGATACTCCAGATGCACTTGCGGTTCAAAATACTGGCCAATACAATGGATTGTTTCATGTGTTGGGAGGAAGAATTTCTCCCATAGATGGAATTGGTCCAGATAATATTAAAATAGACTCCCTGATAGCCAGAGTTAAGGATAAAGAGAGCGAAATCAAAGAGCTCATTCTGGCACTAAGCTCTACAATGGAAGGAGATACAACGGCCTTCTACATAACCAAGATGCTTAAAGATCATCAAGTGAAAATCACAACCATTGCTCGAGGCATTCCGGTTGGAGGAGAGCTGGAGTATGCTGACGAGATTACGCTGGGTAGGAGTATTGCTACCAGAACGCTACTGGGAACAGACTAGCGCTTTCTAGTTTTAATTAGGTTTGCACCCAAGAGGATCGCAATTCCAAAAGCTAGGATCATAAAATTCCATTTTGGTTCACCTTCTCTATATGTCTTCATGGTATACCAAATACTGAAAAACATAATTGCTGTAATACTCATGTAACTGAATGCCTTGAGAACTTTTGGATTCATTTGTTTGAATTAGTTTTCTAAGTTCAATATTACCACCCCTTTGGATTGCAACCAAAAGAGTTTGTATTATTGGCTGGATTCAGAAGAGAACAATTTATTTTGAATTCATATATTCTCAATTTTGCTAGTTTTGAACCAATGAATTTCAAATCATTAGCCATACATATCCTTTGAGCACGAAGATTCTAGTATGCTTTGCAATTTGGTCACTAGGATTACTTTCTTGTATTGCCCAGCAAAAGCAAGTAATCGCTAAGAAAGGAGATGGAGTTTATTCAATTCTTCGGGAAAATGGCTTGGACCCTTCTAAGTTTCTCAAAGAGTTCGTAGAGCTAAACAAGAATAACCTTAGTGCTAATAATGGCCTTTTTGTTGGGAGAACATATATTTTACCATCAGGTAAAGATCAGGAAGTACAAACCTCTAACCTCACTATAGACAGTACAGAAGATAAAACCCCAGCATTGGAAATCAAAAACTATCCAATTTTCGGTCAAGACTATGAAGATGTAACTATTGAAAGTCAATTGCTGAAAGGAGCCATTTACTATCTCATTTCTGGTCATGGTGGACCTGATCCTGGAGCAGTTGAGAAGTACAATGGAACGCTAATAGCTGAAGATGAATATGCATATGATGTAACTATCAGGTTAGCTCGAATGCTAATAAGCAAGGGGGCAATGGTCTATTTGATTATAAAGGATAAAAATGATGGCATAAGAAATGAAAGAGTCTTAGTCACCGATTATGATGAAGTGAATCATCCTAAGTCGAGGATTCCGAGGAGCCAAAAGCTGAGACTAAGGCAAAGAACGGAAACGGTGAATAAGCTCTATAAACGACATAGTGGAGCATATCAACGATTAATTACCATACATGTGGACAGTAGAAGCAAAGGGGAGAATATTGATGTTTTCTTGTACCATCACGAAAACAGTAAAAACGGCAAAAGATTGTCAGAAAGCATTCAAAGAACATTTAAAGAAAAATACGCAAAGTACCAGCCCAATAGAACATACTCAGGAACGGTTAAATCAAGGAGCGATCTGTACGTGATTAAGTACACCCTGCCACCGATGACTTACATCGAATTGGGGAACATAAAAAACCCAAAAGATCAAAAAAGAATCCTCAATTATGAAAACCGAGAGGCTATGGCCAAATGGATAGCCGAAGGGATTATGCTTGATTATGAGCTTAAGTAAACTTAAGCTTTTGACCCTTCTCAATTTATCGTTTTCTATTCTCTAAACTAGCCTTTACTTCGGCCACTCCTGATAAATACATA
>JAGDZQ010000015.1:0-228100 GCA_049115715.1 Cyclobacteriaceae bacterium | reverse complement strand
CCTTAACTAAACGACATTGATTATTGAATTAATAAAAAAAATAGAAATTCTCTTTTCAGCTGTTTTATTAATCCAAAAAAATCCTAGATTTGCACTCCGTTTTGAAGCAGTAGCGAAACTACTCTTCAAATAAATCGCTCGGGGTGTGGCTCAGTCCGGTTAGAGTACCTGGTTTGGGACCAGGGGGTCGCAGGTTCGAATCCTGCCACCCCGACGCAGAAAAAAGGCTTTTCATGAGAATGAAAGGCCTTTTTCATTTTCTATCAATACGAAATTCTCTTTTCACTTAAAGCTACCTCGCCTCACTCCGATTCGTGATTTTTTCAACCACTCCATCAGAAAGAGTGACCAAGCGATCTGCAACATGATAATAGTGGTCATCATGAGAAATGGCTATTATCGTTTTTCCCTTACTTTTAAGTAGCGGAAGTATTTCATTGTAAAATTTTGATTTAAAATAAGGATCCTGATTAGCCGCCCATTCATCAAATAGATAGACTGGCTTATCTTCAAGCAAAGCTCTTAATAAGTTTAACCTTCCTCTCTGCCCAAAAGAAAGATCCACTGTCGAAATCTGAGAATTTTTGATAGCCACTTTCTGATCTACTCCAAGCAATTGGCAATAAGTTGTCAATCTGGTATCATTGGCATCTAGCTCCAGATACCGCAGGTCATCAAAAACATGTGAATCGGCAAATACCGCCGAAAACATATCTCGATAGCCAAATAGGTTTTCCTTACTCACGAGTTGATCCTGAAAGCTGATTTGTCCTGAATATGGCATATATAGGCCAGACAGAACCTTAGACAGGGTAGTTTTCCCACTGCCATTACCACCATTTATGACAAGAATTTCATTTTCATAAATATCAAGCCCCACTGGTCCAATCTTATATTTGGTTTGCTCAGCTCCGCCATATTGATAGGTGACTTCCTCCAATTTAATTATAGGCTTTTGGAGATTGGGGTTGTAAGGGAAGATAACGGCAGTCTCTAATTCATCGTAGACCTCAAATGATACGCTAAGAGCGTTGATTTGCTCCATGGCAACATCTACCTTTTTTTTACTCTTAAAGAAAGTAGTAACTGCAATCAAGGAGGGTAAAATAAAAAGCACCAGAGCCAAAAATTCCAGAAAGACATCATTAGAATATCCTGAAACAGATTTCATTATCAACATAGCTACTCCTAATCCAAGAATCACAAAAAGCTCGGCACTCTTGACTATTGTAATATGAAGCGAACCCAGAATCGTCATATGCCGAGCATACTTACCGCTTGAATCAGCTATTGTATTTTTCACATAGCCCAACTGATGTTTAGCATTTAGTGTAAGCTCCTTAATCCCGTTGATCAGTCCATTGAGTTGTTTAAACAAAACATTTCTTTGAAATTGAGCTTGCCTTTCTTCAAAAACAGACCTCTTCAAAACAACGACCGAAAACGAAAGAACAATCACAAATACTCCTATAATTAACAACGTAAGCTCCCAGGAGATTGCGAACATGTAAGCTACGATTGCGATGATTTTAAAGACAGCAACAAGTATGTCGGGAATCGTTTTTGCAAAAGCTCCAATTATATTTACATCATTACTCAACACGGGAAGTATCTTAAAAGCATTTTTTTCAACTACCTCAAAGTCCGCCTTCAATACTTGTCTAGACAGCCTGATACGCATATCAGAGACTATTTTTTCATAAAGACCTGTGAGATAAAAAGCAGCAAATACGGCTAGAGAAGTAGATATCAGAATATAACCTGACATCTCAATAAATACCATTTTGCTAGAAGACTCATCCGTTATCAAAGTGTTTAGTAGCTTGATGGCAAGTGCATAGAGTACTGCGGAAACAACACTTATCAGGGCTCCAAACAATAGTTTTTTCCAAGAGGGCTTAATAAGCAGGTGAAATATTTTCATTTATTGTAGATAGGTACGCTGGTTTTCCTGACTAAACGTTTTCGGTTTACATTTTCGCAAAACTCTGCAATATTTAACTCTGAACCGAATAAGTAAGTTGATTTAGTAGGGTAAACACGTTTAAATATTCGAGCACTTTAGTCAGCTCTCAGCTTTATTTTCCTCTGTTTCAATCATTAGAGAAAGTGCATCTGATGAGGAAGCTGAGATCAGAGCGCCTGACTCAAGTAAAATTCGCTTGCGCAGAATAACCTGAGGTTAAAATTCATTTGTCCTGGATTAATCAAGTTTTATAAATCCATAAATATGAAATTCATTCACCCATTAAGTAATTCATCGCATCAAAAAATTAAATTAGCCGGATTATCAATTGACCCTATGAGCCAACGCTATGTTAACCACTAAATGAAACTCAAAATTGTAACATTTTCAAACCATCCGCTGGATAGTTCAAACAAGCTGGTTGAGAGCTGCGAAAAGCACAATCTTGATCTTCATGTAATTATTGAGCCAAATTGGTTAGTGAATGCGCAAAAAATCAAGCTCTTATCTGATTTTCTTGTTAACCAAAGCAAAGATTTGGTGGTGATGGTGGTAGATGCATTTGATGTGATCATCAATGCAAGGGAAGTTGAAGTTTTGGAAAAGTACAATTCGCTCGAACATGATATCGTATTTTCCGCCGAAGCTAATTTCTATTTCAGAAATAAAGCTTTGAGAAACAGCTATCACAAAAACTATCCCAAGTCAAGCACTGTATATAGGTATCTCAACTCAGGGACACTTATAGGAAAATCTGTTTCGCTGATTAAACTCCTTGAAGAAATTATATCCGAGAATCAAATTGATATAAATGATATTGATTCACTTATAAAAGTCAGATCAGATCAATATCTATACGCCAAACATTTCGTGGATCATAAAACTTCAAAAGACAGAAAAGAATATACAATCACACTCGATTATCAACACGATCTATTTGAGGTGACTGGCGGTAGAATGCGCACCTTTCAATTACCCTATATTTCACCCTTGCATGCCTTCAATGCATATAAAATCGAGCGTTTCTTGATGAAGCTCATTAAGCTCAACATGCTTATGAATACCCTTACAGATATTAAATATAATCAAGTATCTAAGCAGTTCATCAATAAACAAACCCGTACAACTCCACTCGTCATTCATATACCAGGCTCTTGGAAGTCTTTTGAAGAAATTCACAGTAGATTGATAGAAAACAAACGCGATTACCGATTGATTAAGATTCCTACACTTATTATTAGCTTGTTGTCTTATGCTGTCTCTTTGTTAATCCCCACGAAAATCAAAATGTGAAAATCTTTTCAATTTTCACATTCCTTTTATCTAACATTTTTCCCTGAAGCCTAATCCCTCAGACCTTATAAAACCTTAATTTGCAACCTTCTCAAAAAATAAATCCTTATTTCCAATTGCTGCAATTACTCAATTCATTTCATACTGATTTAATTAAAATACTCATTTCAAGATGCTTGTATCACACGAATACAAATTCATTTACCTAAAAAGTAGAAAAACCGCTAGTACCAGCCTTGAAAGATATTTCTTGCCTTACTGCAAAAATGGATTGGTTGACTTGAAAAGAGCGCATAAACCAGCTATTGAAATCAAAGAATTGGTTGGGGAAGAAGTCTGGAATTCATACACCAAAATTTGTGCTATCAGAAATCCATGGGACAAAATGGTCTCTTACTATTTCTGGAAGAAGAGACTAAGCTTTGTCAACAAAATCCTTCATAAGCTGAATCCGAAATGGTCTAATTACAATGAGGCTCATCAACTAGACTTCAAAGGATTTATCCAAAAACAAGCTAACCTAAACATTGACACCAAAATTTTCTACATCAACAGTCAATGGCAAGATTATGAATTCATTCGCTACGAAAACTTGTATGATGATTTAAAGAAAGTTTGCGATCTGATTGGTATTCCCTATGAGAAATCGAAACTAGGTAACCACAAATCCATGTATAGACCAAAAAAAAGTCATCATCAAAAATTCTACGATGATGAAACACGCGATTTAGTAAGGGACGCTTATTCAATTGAAATCGAAAAAATTGGATACCCATTTTAGAGTTGGCTATCTTAATAATTAGCTGCGAACAAATCGCATTCTAATTAGTCAAACTAACCTTCCTTTTCCGTAAAAACACAGAATATATATACGGTAAGCAACTCAAAACCATTACTATCCAAAGTGTTAAGCTAACGAGCAGGTCTTGATCCAGAATCAGGAATGATCCCTGTACGAACAACCATCTACCTATAAGATGATTGATCGCGAGCATACTAGCAAAAGAGAAAATAATCCAAGGTTTTTTACCAGATCGAGGAAGATACTTTTCAAAGACAAAAGGAAGCAGAAAAAGTCCATAAACCATTATATGACGCGTAAAGGGTATGTTTAGAAATAGTACATTACTAAGATGAAAAGCACAAAGTAGCCAAAGCCAAAGCCTCCAGTGTTTTCTTGACTTGAGTAAAAAAAAGAATCCTGATGCTTCAAAAAGGGGGATTACGTAATCAAATACTTCAGTCACTCCTAAAGGTATCTTACCAAAAAATGGAGCTAATAATTCAGTTCTTCCCAAAGTATAATACCCGTTATAGTACCATCGAAAAATCCCACTTGTAGTAAAATCAAAATCAATCCACATGACTGCTTTGGGAAAACCAGAGGAAAATATCCCAAATGCAATCGCAATCGCGAAAAAAGCAGTTGCATGGTCTTGATACCTCCTCATAATCAGTTTATCTGGCACCAACGCCATCTTTGTGCCAGCGTTAGAAAAGGCCAATGTCAAAAAAGTAATATTCGTTAGTATCTGATGATCAATCTTGCCTAACCCATAGGCAAACCCATTCATAATCAGGATTAATAGAAATGCTAGTAAGCTCGACAGGCGAGTCTTAATCCCCAGAGTGATGCAAAGTAAGAGACCAACTATGAGTGTATCGGCAGTTAAGAGTACCCACTTTGGAGGAAACCCATTGAATATTCTAATAAGGTTTAAATCAGACGGATTAAAAAGGTCATCGGGAATTTGCGCCAGCCATCCCCAATACCATGTACCATAAAACAAAAAGAATGTACCGAAGATGACTCTGTACCATGCAAAACCATAGCCATTCGAAGAGACGGACGCAAAAGCCTTTATTACATTCCATCTTTCGGCAATTCGAAATTCAGTAGAGTTGATACTTCTTTTCATTAATAATTTCCTCTGACATTGACGGTACAGATAATTTTGTTTCTCTCAATAAAAACAAAGAATCGCTACAACCCTGTTCTCTCAGCTTTGCACGCCACCAATCTCCAAATCCTTTCGAAGAATTACTTGTTCCTTGTTTGAGTCCAAAATCATTGTACCCGACTTTTTTCAAATATTGTGATGGAATGGGGCTTGTAAACTTTGCGTTTTTCAAAGGCTTCACGGTCTTACTTAGTGAATCATAGGCATACAATTGAGTACGCTTAAATGCTATTTCACTTCCATCAAATTTCAGGGTAGCAACTCCTGCAGGCATTACGATGGAAGGATATATTTCTTTTCCTCTAAACAGCATTTTTGAAACCAAAGGGATTCCAAAGAAAAGGAGCAACATACTAAATATGACTCGGTTTTTATACATTTGAAAATTACCTAGAAAAACTCCCAATATTTTTCTTAAACCTTAATCGAAACAAAATCGCTCTATAGACAACAATCAGAAAAACGATCACAAGAAAGCCCAAACCATATTGCATATTTATATCCAGACTCCATTTCAGAAAAAGAACCAGAGGTATATAAACGCAACCTATTGTGGCAAAAACAAGATTAATCGAAACTCTAAGCTTTAGTTTTTTTTCATACTGCAAATGAATCTGCTTGATTAAACTCTCACAATCATGAGATTGTGCCCAGGGACATTTATTGATCAAATCCTGAAAACTACTCCCCTTCAAATATGCTCGCTTGAGTCTTTGCCATAAAATCTCTTTTCTTGAATATTCAGAACTAATCATAATTAATCGGTATTACCAGAGTATTTATGAAGCGGAAGAAACTATATCCTACACATTTGCTTCATTCATTAATCCCCATGTATCTTATTATATTCTAAATAGTTAAAACCAAATGCTCTTCTAAAAAAACCCACTGCTATCACAGAGAGTCGAAATATCTTAACCGACAGTGATTTAGAAAAAGGATATACTATCATAGCTATTATTGCCATGAACCATAAATAAAAAGCTTTTTTTAAAATCTCCAGGAACATCTTCATGAGATTCCCCGATTGTCTTTTCATTTCAAAATGCGTATGCCCTGCCCTAAATGCACGTTGCATGATCCAACCAAAGCTTATTCTTGATTCTGGCAGTTTCTCAGTAACTCTCGCTTCATCAATCCAGACAATTCTTGCTCCTTTTTCATGAGCTTCTCTAAAAAAGAAAGAATCGGAAGAGCCCATAAGATTAAAAGCCATATTGAATCGCACTCCCTTTTTTTCGATAAAATTAAAATCAAACAAAACATTTCGAGTGCTTGCAGATGATCTTTCGGTACCACTCGGAAAATTTCGAAGTTTTAATAATCTGTTTTTCTTCAACCAGTCTGGAATATCATCAGGAACATCTCTATGTGTCGAACCCTGCACCACATGAGCTTTGTATTTTTTCAATCCAAGATATAATTGCTCAATCCAATCTTCCTGAGCACGCTCATCATCGTCTATAAAAGCCAAATAGTCAGCTCCTAGCGCTTTCACTTCCTCCAGAACCCTATTCCTCATGTAAACAATACCCCTATTGCTCTCACTCACATAGTGAATGGGATAGGATGCATTATGCTTGCATTCTTCAATTACCGCTTTTGCATTCCCACTTTCGCTGTTGTCAACCACTACTATTGAAATATTCACTCCTTCAGGGCAAAGCAATTTCAAAAGAGAATTGAGGTTCTCTCTTAATAGATTGGGTCTATCAATAGTACCTACACCGATGACAATATGGTTGGTTTCTTTATGTTTCATTTAAATTTGTCACAATGAATAACAAAGCAAGGGTCACGGTATTGTTGATGAACTATAAAAGAGAGCGCAATCTACCTATTATTATAGATTCCCTTAAGTCTCAAACGATAGCCTGCAACATTTTTTTGTGGAATAACGCTGAGGAAGAATACAAAGATGATAGACTTGACCTTGTTATCAATTCTTCTAAAAACTTAAAGTGTTGGCCAAGGTGGAGCATGGCAGCATACGCCGAAACTGAGTATGTAATGTCTCATGATGACGATCTTTGTTTTAATGCTACAGATGCACTTGAAAAGCTTATTGAATGTCATCAAAAACATGAAAAACCAGGGCTTGCGATAGGGTTCAATGGTGTTAAGCTTGGTTCTGATTTGAGTTACTACCCTTCTTCCCCTCAGAAATTGATCAGAAAAATTGGAATTACTCTGGGAGTCAAGCATGTAAAATTTCCGAAAAAAGACACTCCGGTTGATGTCGTTAAGGGAAGAATGATCTTTTGTAAAAGAGAAGATATTCGATCAGCACCTATGTTTGCCGATCACAATGAGAATTGTGATGATATTATTATATCAAGCGCGCTCTCCCAAGGAGAGCAAAAACATCATATTATTACATGCTCCCTAAATGGGAAAATTGGTGAGCTTCCAGGAGGGAAAGATGGATTTGCAGTTTCCCAAAAAACTGATTGGAAATCGTATCGAACTGAGGTAACAAGAAAATATTTTACTTCGACATAGTCAGATGATATACCAATTATCTCAAATATGACATATCCCATTTTTACACAAAAAACTATTTAAAGTTAACGCAGAATGAATCCTTTCCAAAGGTGGCTAAAACCAATCATTTTTTTTATTCTTCTTTATTCACTCTCAATGCACAAACTATTTGCGCAAGTCAGTGAAATTACATTGTTAGATCAGCTAAAAAATGGATACGAGAATTTAATTGCAGATACTGCAAAAAACTTAACATATCGCCCAACAATTATTTACAAAGATGATAACCAATATTTCAAATTCTTAAACATACAATATGGGATCAGTTTCAACTCAAAATACCCTAGAAGCTATAATGATGGCTCTGTTTGGAAAGGAAAAGGAATAACAAATGAATTAAATGGGGGGGTTCAGCTGCGAACTGGTCTACTTTACGCAACATTTTATCCAGTCATATTTCACTCAGGAAATGCCAGCTATCATATGAAAAGCATTAATCCAGACCAAAATAAATTCAATTATCAGTTTGGAGTATCAAGAAACATTGATTTCGTTCAGAGATACGGAGACAACTCTTTTACCGAATTTAATTTGGGTCAAAGCGAATTGGCATTTCGAACAAAACATTTCCACATAGCAGCCTCAACTCAAAATTTCACTTTGGGACCTTCTAAATATAATGGCATCATCATGAGTAATGGAGCTCCTGGGTTTCCTCATATTGTCATTGGCACTCCCCAAAAAATTAACTTGAAAATCAAAAACTTTGACCTGGGAAATGCTGAGATCAATTTATACTATGGACTATTATCTGAATCAAATTACTTTGATACCATATCGAATAATAATAAATCATATCTCAACGCCTTAAGCATCGGATACGAAATACCCTACATCAAAGGACTGTCTGTAGGATTCCAAAAAGTTCTTTATAAAAACACTCAACACTTTAACATCAATGACATCTACTCCATGTTTCATAGACACGATAAGGGCATCATTTTATCACAAAATGGAGACACTTTGGTTGATACAAACGACAAATTTGACCAGCTAGCTTCGGCGCATATCGAATGGAAAATTTCGAATCAGGATATGAGAATATACTTTGAGTTTGCAAGAAATGATTTTAATGGAACACTAAGAAATCTAATTACAGAATTTGAACATAGCAGAGCATATTCCCTTGGTTTAGAAAAAGCATTTAAGCTGAAATCTGGTCAAAACCTTCATCTATCTTATGAGCACACTTTTCTTCCAAGGTATCTATCATATAATTATAGACCTAACCCTGCTTTTTATACCCACAACATTGTCAGGCAAGGCTATACGAATAGAGGGCAGCTTATTGGTGCAGGAATAGGCCCAGGTTCAGTCTCAGACATTTTTACTTCAACGTGGTTCAGAAAAAACTCCTATTTGGGTTTTATGATCCAAAAAATTCGGTTTGACGAGGATTATTTCATCACAAAAATCCCCAACAATCTAGATAAAATCAAAAGGCACGATGTAGAATACTCTTTAGGACTAAATTACACACTACAAAAAACCAACTTCATTTATGGTGTAAATTCTACTTTTAGCTATCGCTTCAATATGTTTTTTGAAGAAGGAAATGATAAAATTAACTTTGGAGGCAATCTCTTTATCAGATACATCATTAAAAAATAAAAAAGTAAATACCTCAAGACAATCAAATAAATAGCTTTTTAAAATTTCTAACGTTTATTCATTCTCAAATGATTTTATGAAATGAGCGAGTTTGACTGACCATTTCATCAATGGAGGAGGATTTTTATTTCAATATTTACAAAATTTTAAAAGTCAATCAATCAATTTTAAAAGGAAAAGAGTGGATGACTCAACATCGAGTCGTTAATACGATAAGAAAATGTATATTTGCATCTATTCTTGACAGATAAGATTTAATGGATTGACAGGCTTGGGTTTTTTAAACGAAAAAGAAAATCTAGGTAATTTTGGATCACGTTTCGATACATGAGTAGTATACTAAAAGACAAATTCTCAAGCTATAGGGAGCCACAGTATTTTCAGAGCAAGGATATTTATCCCTTTTTTCGCCAAATTGAATCAGAACAGGGAACCGAAGTAATTGTCAAAGGCAAGAAAGCTTTGATGTTCGGATCTAATAGCTATCTAGGCCTTACCACGCATCCTAAAATAAAAGAAGCAGCAATGAATGCCATTAAAAAGTATGGCAGCAGTGTAGCTGGTTCTAGATTTTTAAATGGTACCACAGACCTTCACATTGAATTAGAAAGCAGACTTGCGACCTACTTAAAAAAGGAAGCGGTACTTCTATTCAGTACGGGGTTTCAAGTCAATATTGGGACTATCCCGACAATCACAGATAAAAATGATGTCATCTTTTTAGATAGACTCAACCATGCCTCTATTATAGAGGGTGCAAGGCTCTCTCAAGCTCGTTCTGTGATCTACAGACACAATGACATGGAGTCATTGGAACATAAGCTTAAATTATCTTCAGATGCCAAAATGAAGCTCATAGTAGTTGATGGCATTTTCAGTATGGAAGGAGATATTGTAAAACTCCCTGAAATAGTAAAGCTTGCAAAAAAATACAACGCGGTTGTAATGACCGATTGCGCTCATGCAATAGGTGTCATTGGAGATCATGGTTGTGGAACTCCTTCACATTTCGGGCTTGATCAGGAAGTTGATCTTATCGGAGGAACTTTCAGTAAATCATTAGCCTCACTTGGAGGTTTTATTGGAGCTGATGCTGATACTATCAACTATCTAAAGCACCACTCAAGATCTTTAATTTTCAGTGCAGCACTTACACCTGCGTCTGCTGCTTCAACTTTAGCAGCATTGGATATCATTGAAAGAGACGATTCTCTAAGACTCAATCTACTTTCCAACACAGAATATGCAATAGCTAAGTTCAAAGACTTAGGTTTTGATACTGGAGCAACAGAATCACCGATTATACCTCTTTATATAAGGGATAATTATAAAACGTATCAGCTCACAATGACACTGCTCGAAAAGGGTATTTTTGTGAACCCTGTAGTTGCACCAGCGGTATCTCCAGAAGATTCTCTTATTAGATTCTCGTTGATGGCTTCTCATACTAAAGAGCAAATTGATAGAGCAATTGATATTATCTATCAGACGGTAAAAGAGCTCAATATCTCTTTGGCAATAAAGGCTGCATAACTTCTTTTTCTGGTGAACATCCTCATAACTGGTGCCAATGGTTTTTTGGGGAGTTTTCTATGCCGTATAGCTTCAGCTGATACTTCTAACAATGTAGTCGCGATTGTTAGAAAAAATGCCAATACAGAGAGAATAGGAAAGATCTCTAATCTTAGAATAGCTAAGATTAATTACAAAAACATTGACACTGTTACAGAATCATTGGTAAAAATAGGTCTTAATCATTTCGACCTTGTTATTCACAACGCTGGCCTAACTAAATCGACAACTCCAGAGCCTTTTCATAGCATCAATGTAGGTATCACTCAGACTCTGCTTAGCGCATTGATCAAGTCTAAGCTTATAGACAATGGAAAATTTTGCTATGTTTCGTCGCAGGCAGCACTTGGGCCTGTTGGAACCAATGGACCAGTATCTGCTTATGGAGAAAGTAAATTGTTAGCTGAGAAAGCAATTATCGATTCCGGCTTGCCCTACATGATCTTTAGACCGACAGGAATATATGGAGCAGGCGATTCAGAGTTTTTACCTCTTTTCAAATCTGTTAAATCCGGTTTCTATCCGTGCGCAGCACCAGTTGATCAAAAAGTAACTTTGATTCATGCACATGATGTCGCCAAAAATATCCTCAGCTTATCCAAGCGTATTCAGAACAAAATTGTGCACTTATCTGACGGTTCTATTTACTCCCATATAGACCTGAAAAACAGTTTAGCTGCGTCTTTGAATAAAAAAGCCCTCTTTATTGTAATTCCTCAATGGCTTACAAAATTCTTTTTAGGTATGAGTGCCTTGCTAAGCAAGCTGCTCAACATAGACCCCATGCTTACACTAGAAAAGCACGGAGAGATAAGTAAAGATTGGGATCACGATTTTTCATCTGAAAGAAAAGAAATACCTTTAGACATTAAGTATGATTTGCATTCTGGATTTGCAGATACAAGTGAATATTATCGATCAAAAAACTTACTCTAATTAGATGAATATTACTGTAGAGGAGGTCTTGTCATCGAAAGATTTGAAGACCTTTATCAAATTCCCATTTGGACTATATAAGGGAAATGAATATTACGTCCCTCCTATTATTGATTTTGAAGTAAGTACGCTATCCAGAAAAAAAAATCCTGCTTTTGATCACGCTGATGCCAAATATTTTTTAGCAAAACAAGATGGAAAAATTGTAGGCAGAATAGCAGGAATTATTCTAAATGAGGAGCTCTCCGAAAAAAAATTAATGCGGTTTGGGTGGATCGATTTTATTGATGATAAAAACGTATCCAAAGCATTATTTGATGCAATATTGAATTGGGGTAAAGAACAAGGAGCTGAGTCTATCCATGGTCCTATGGGGTTTACTGATCTTGATTTTGAAGGATCATTGATAGAAGGTTTTGACCAGTTGACTACTCAAGCAACTATATACAACCATCCGTATTACCATCAGCATTATGAAAATCTTGGTTTCGAAAAAGCCTGTGATTGGGTAGAGTTAAGAGGAACGGTACCCAAAGAGCTTCCAAGAAGACTAACCAGAGTAGCCTCCATTATAACATCACGCTTTAAACTAGAGGTAAAGAAGTTTAAATCCAGCAAGCAAATTTTAAAATATGCCAATGCTGTTTTCGAACTACTTAATGAATGCTACGGTGATTTGTATGGCTATCACCCCTTGACAGAAAAGCAAATCAAATACTATGTAGATATGTATTTCGGATTTATCCGAATAGAGTATGTAACGCTCATTGTAAATGAGAACGATGATGTGGTAGCTTTTGCTATATCTCTCCCCTCTCTCTCTAAAGCATTCCAAAAAGCAAAAGGATCTCTATATCCATTTGGTTTTATACACGTTCTTAAAGCCTTTAAAAGCAATAAGCATCTGGACATGTTTTTAATTGGAGTAAAACCAGAATATCAAAAAATGGGAGCCAGTCCCCTGATCTTCCATGAGTTGCTAAATACTTATATCAATAAGGGAGTGACCCATGTAGCGTCAGGTCCTATGATGGAAGAGAACAGAGGAGTACTAAATCTCTGGAATGAGTATCAAGATAACGTGAGTACAGATAGCATTAAGAGAAGGTGTTATATTAAAGCTATTTAAAGAATGAAAAAGTATGCATTGATTGTAGGAGGATCAAGTGGAATTGGTTTGGCTTCTGCTAAAAAACTTGCTAAAGAAGGATTTGGGGTTTTCATCGTTCATAGAGATAGAAGATCTACTCTAGCTCCGTTTGAAGAGTCAATTTCTTCAATGAGAGATAAGGGAGCGAAAATTTACACCTTCAATATTGACGGCACTAATAAAGAAAAAATTCAAGCAGGCTGTGAATCTTTTATTGAAAAAACAAGCGATTTAAAATTCAGTCTCATGCTTCACTCACTATCACGAGGTAATCTTAAAAGCCTTATTTCTGAAAGCGAAGCTGAACTATCGGAGGAAGATTTACTTCTTACTATCGATTCCATGGCGATAAATGTTCTATCATGGACCAAAGCCCTGATTAGAAATAATTTGTTTGATAAAAACGCAAGAATTGTAACGCTGACTTCAGCTGGAAGCACTAAATATTGGTCTGGCTATGGTGCAGTAGCACTTGCAAAGTCCTCTCTGGAAATTCTCACAAAATACCTAGCCATAGAGTTGAGTTCATTGAATATCAGAGCCAATGTGATCAATGCAGGAGTTACCGACACACCTTCTTTGAAGTTTATACCTGGCTATGACAACTTAGTTAAGGAGGCATCAGAGAAAAACCCTCTTGGAAGAATGACTACCCCAGAAGATGTAGCCGACGTGGTTTATCTATTGAGCACACCCGAAGCTAACTGGATCAACGGAAGTATTATCAATGTAGACGGTGGAGAATCTATTATTCAATGAGCATAGAAAAAGACATTATTGAAAAACTCCCCTATAGCAAACCATTTCATTTTGTAGATGAATTAGAATCAATAAATGAAGCGGGAGTGGTGGGAAAATACACCCTCAAGAAAGATGAGTATTTCTACGAAGGGCATTTTCCAAAGAACCCAGTCACTCCCGGTGTAATTATTATTGAGATCATGGCTCAGATTGGAGTTGTTTGCCTAGGAATTTTTCTCGAACACGATAAATCAAATAATTCTGATAATTTTGTTCCTCTCTTTTCCTCAACCAATGTTGACTTTTTGAAACCAGCTTATCCAGGAGACGAACTTAAGGTGAGTTCCAATAAAATATATTACCGATTTGGGAAGTTAAAATGTACGATAGAGTGTCACAACTTGACAACCAATGAACTAGTATGTAAAGGTGAGTTCTCAGGGATGATCATTAAAAAAGATAGTATTGAAAAATAATAGAGTTGTCATAACAGGTATTGGGGTTGTTGCCCCGAATGGCACAGGTGTAAATGCGTTCAATGAGGCTCTTCAAAGCGGTTCCTCAGCAATCAAATATGAAGAGAAGCTTAAAGCATTAAACTTCAGAAGCCAAATTGCTGCCAGAGTTTCAATTGATCTTGAGTATAAGAAGAATCTTTTACCTGATTTTTTTATTAATAAAATCAGAAGTAATGCAATCATATATGCATGCCTTTCAGGGCTTGAAGCCTGGAAGGATGCTGGACTTGAGCTCAATCAAGATGAAGTTGATTATGATTCGGGAATCGTATTCGGATCAGGCGATTTAAGCTTCGATGACCTAAAAGAACCACACGAATTCCCAGTTACATTGATAGGAAATGGCGAATCAAAGAGATTAGGTTCTCGAGCAATTTCTGAATCAATGAATAGTGGAGCAAGTGCCTATTTGAATAATCTACTTGGACTTGGAAATAGAATACTTTCTAATTCGTCCGCATGTGTGACTGGAAGTGAGTCTGTTCTAGCCGGATACGAGCATATAAAAAGCGGAAGAGCTAAGAGAATGATTTGCGGTAGCACCGAAAGTGATAGCCACTATATCTGGGGTGGATTTGACGCCATGCGAGTACTTTGTAGTGATTCTAATGAAAATCCGGAGTTTGGTTCTAGGCCAATGAGCAGTAGCAGCACTGGTTTCGTTCCTGGAGGTGGATCAGGAGCTCTCGTATTAGAAACACTTGAAAGCGCTCAGCAAAGAGGTGCTAAAATATACGCTGAAATATTGGGTGGAGAATTTAACTCTGGAGGGCAAAGAAACGGAGGAACGATGACAGCTCCTAATTCTGATGGAGTAGTAGCTTGTATAAAATCAGCGGTCAATCAAGCAGGTATTGATCCAAAAGAAATTGATTTAATTTCAGGCCATCTCACCTCTACCAAGGGAGACCCTATTGAGATAAAAAATTGGATAGAAGCTCTGGGTCTAGCTGCAGAAGATTTTCCTTATGTAAACACCCCAAAATCGATGATTGGACACTGCATTGGGGGTGCAGGCTCTATAGAACTGGTAGCGTGTCTACTCCAAATGGAGAACGATTATATTCATAGAAATCTTAATTGTGAGGAGCTTCATCCTGAAATAAAAGAAATCCTTCCATCCGAAAAAATTCCCCTTGACACAGTTAATAAAAAAATTGATACAGTAATTAAGTCGAATTTTGGATTTGGGGATTTAAATTGCGTCTTGGTTTTAAGAAAATGGCAATCAAATGACTAGAGACGATATAAAAAACGAGTTAAAAGAGATCATTGGCGATTACGTGCAGGAAAAAGATCTCTTGAGTTCTCTAAGCGAGGATCACGAGCTAATCAACGATCTTAAAATTAATTCCGCACATATAGTGGATATCGTTTTAGATATAGAAGATAAATATGATATCATGATTGAAGATGAGGTCATTGGGAAAATGGGAACAGTGGGAGAATCAATTGATGTTATTTTCCAAAAGCTGGGTGAAAAGTAGAAATAACCTACATTTCAAAATCTTATAATAAATATCCCCGCAAGGGGATTTTTCATTTATACACCACACAAGACAAACTTGAATCCTATCTTACAGAAAGCTAAACAGACATCTTAGGACTTGGTTGGTATTGACATAGTGGATCATTCAGACCCTCTTTTAAGAAAAAGAGACGAGAGAGCATTTCGTCTAATTCGAAATCAAGATGATCTCCATTCTTCAAATAACCTGAGTCTTGAAAATCTTTTTTGGCTTTATTGGTCTGCCAAAGAAGCCACTTATAAAACCCATCGAAAACGCGTACGCTTCGACCCAAAAAAAATTCCGATTCAACTAAGACAAGAAAAAAATAAATACAGCTTTGTATCAGAACAAATTGAGGGCTTTATTATCCAAAACCCACATTATACGCTTGCTGTCTGTTCCAAAATTGACTCGAAGGAGTTTGTCTTTAAAATATTCAACATCAATACCAAAGACCAGTCTGCTACAATTCGATCATTAATGATCGAAAACATAAAAGAAGAGACAGGTTTCGATGCAATTTCCAACTCAGACAAAATGGGGCTTCCCTATGTTGAATTTAATGGTAAAAAGCATTTATCTACCTTCACCCACCATCATTCCTATGTCGGTTTTATCTACCAAAAGTAAATGGTTGATAAACTGAGTGCACATTTTACATTAGGTTAATAAAAGCCCTAACAATTCAATTGTACTATATTTGAATACTAACGAAACCAGACAATGAAACTCATTTATTACCTACTATTTCTGACAGTCCTTATTGGAATATTTAAGGTTGCCACAGTTTTGTTTCCCACCAATGCTATTTCTAATGCAGCGGGTGAAGCCGATTTACTAATCGGAAACTCCAGACTCTATGCAAAAGAGCATGCTTATGAAAGAAGCCTGCATCAACTGGAGCTCGCCATTGAGACCATTACAGAAATAGAACAAGAACTTGATGCCGAAAGTCAAAAGACAATAGACCGTGCACTCGAAGAACTTCATACTGTCCAAAAAGAAATAGAAGAGCACAAACTGGACAACACGGATATGAATCACGCTTTCACAAAAACAATGAACGCGCTTACATATGCCGAATTAAAAATAACAGAGCATTTTATAGAAACAGATGATTTTCACGATGCTCATGCTGCACTTAAATCAGGCATGATTCATATTAAAAATGCACTGAAGTTTGCTGATAGTGGGCATAAGGCCTATGAAAGACACATTTATGCGGAAATAGACTCACTTCTCCAACATCCAGAACTGGGTAAAAAAGAAATTGTAAATGAGCTGGAAAAGATGCTTGCCGAGTTGGATCAATTAGTCGAGGAAGAATAACGGCTCAATCTTTATGAACAGAATCATTGATTTCTCCAAAATCGTAGAAGAAGCATGGCAAGACTATGACTCATCAAGAAGTATCAGATCAATAGAAGACATTAGTGCCAAAGTATCTACCAATCATGTCTATAGAATCAAATTTGATGATGGAGATTTTATTATAGGGAAGCTATCGTACTTTGGCCAATTTGATGATTTTGTAGAAGACCACTCCATTATTAATGCTCTAGCTACTAACCTTCCATCACCCTTCGAAAATTTCTTAGCCAAGTCCCTTACCAAATACGGTCAACTCTATACATATAGATATCAAAATAGTGCTTTAGATGCTTGGGTGGTATTTTATAACCCCATTACAATCGATCAAAAGCTCCCAAAAATACAGACGGAGGACACTATCAAAATGCTTGGAACTGAACTGGGAAAGTTTCACAAAGCATGCTTTACTGTCAAAAACACACTCCCGCCTAATTTCAAGCAGGTTGAAAATGATATCAATCATTTGCACGAAATATTGGCTTCAGATAATGGGAAATTTATTCACAGAGGCAATGAGGACAATATCAAAAGACAATGCGATCTTTTTATTGAAAATTGTGACAAACTAAGAGTCTTAGAAATGGACTCAATCCCCGTTTTTGTAGACTGGAATATTGGGAATTTCTCAGTGACTAAAGATCTCAAATTCTACTCTCGTTGGGATTACGATTGGTTCAGGATGAGTACAAGAGTAATGGATTTCTATTTTTTCAGTAGAGTTTGCTCGACTATTGGGGACAGAACTGTTTTCAGTTATCTAATAGACCCAGTAATGGAAGATCGCTTCATACTGTTTTTAAAAGCATATCATGAAGTCTACCCATTATCCGAAAACGAAATCAGGTTTATCAAAGAAGCCTATCGCTTCTTTATAATAAACTATGTGATTAAAGATGGAAGATACTTTTTCCACGAAATATATGCTTCTCAACTTCAGCAAGAAGCACACGAAATCTATTTCCCGAAACTTGACAAGTCGTTCGAAGTAGACAAACTCCTAAAAGCACTAAACATCTAAAATGGATATCGTACCATTCAAATCGATTCTCTCTAATTACAAAACTATTTTCTTTGATGCATTTGGAGTATTAAAGAATCATAGCGGAATGATGGAAGGGATTGAGAAAACATTTCGTTTTCTAGAAGAAAATGACATTAATTTCTTCATCATAACCAATGATTCGTCCAGAGGCCCGAAGGAGTTAGCCCTTAGCTATCAGCTAGCTGGACTGACACAAATCACAGAGGAAAAAATCGTATCCTCTGGCATGCTGGCACGAGAATATCTTAAACTAAAAGTCAAAGAAGGAACCATTGCTTATCTGGGAACCTCTCAGTCTGCTCACTACATCGAGACAGTAGGCTTAAAAACCATTTCAGTTGCCGATGTAGACCCTAAGGATCCCCATGATATCAATACAGTCGTCTTTCTGGATGACGAAGGTTTCGATTGGAATTACGATATCAATAAAGTAATTAACCTGCTCAGATATCACAACGTCACGGCTATTGTTTGCAATACAGACAAAACCTACCCAGTCGCAAACAATGAAGTAAATATTGCCATCGGTGGAATAGCAAAAATGGTAGAAGATATCGTGGGTAAGAAATTTATCCGATTTGGAAAACCTGACGCCCAGATGTTCATTTTCGCTTATGAACATGCACTCCGTAAAGGAATGCATGTCAAAAAGAATGAGATTTTAATGGTAGGAGATACTTTGGGTACAGATATTCTTGGTGGCAACAAGTTTGGACTGGATACCGCCCTTGTTTTAAGCGGAAATACACTCCCCTCTCGAGCACAGACCTCAATTATGACCTCAGGTATCATTCCTACCTATGTTTGCGAGTCAGCGGTTGTCAGATAACCTACAGTGCCGCTAAGGCCGCATCATAATTGGGCTCATCAACAGTTTCAGCAACCAGCTCAGTGTATTTAACAGAGCCTGCTTCATCAACAACTACAATCGATCTTGCATTAAGCCCTGCAAGCGGACCATCGACGATTTTCACACCATAATCAGTAGAAAAAGATTCGCTTCTGAAAGTGGAGAGCATTTCTACATTTTCAATACCCTCTGCCCCGCAGAACCTTGCTTGAGCAAATGGAAGGTCGGCTGAAACACACAAAATCACAGTGTTTTCTAAACCAGCAGCTTTTTCATTAAACTGTCTTACAGACATTGCGCATGTCCCTGTATCTATGCTGGGAAAAATGTTTAAAATCACTTTCTTCCCCTTGTAGTCAGAAAGTGAACCTTCCGATAGATCCGTTTTTGTGAGTGTAAAATTAGATGCTCCCGCACCATTTGCTGGTAAGTCGCCAGATGTATTAATTGGATTTCCTTTAAGTGTTATTTGAGCCATGATTTCGTTTAGATTATAAATTACCCTCGCCCTTAAAAAAAATGAAACTAGTCAAATTTATTAGGAGCAACCTATCCAAAAATAAGACTTATACATCAGAGTAAGCTAGTTTTACCCAACACAAAAACTAAATGACTTTAGAACCAGCAGCAGCCTTTACCACATATCAAAAATTCATCATTGGCATACTTGCTTTTTTGCAGTTTACTGTGGTTTTAGACTTCATGGTTCTTTCTCCCCTGAGTGCGATTCTACTCGAAGAATTATCCATTTCTACTACCCAATTCGGCTTGGTCGTTTCTGCATATGCGTTCAGTGCAGGAGCATCAGGATTACTGGCGGCTGGGTTTGCTGACAAATTTGATAGAAAGAGGCTGTTGACTTTTTTCTATATCGGGTTTATAGCCGGTACACTTTTTTGTGGAATAGCTCCCGATTATAATACCCTGCTTGCAGCAAGAATTATTACAGGGATTTTTGGAGGAGTAATTAGCTCGATCGGGTTTGCAATTATCACAGATTTGTTTCCTTTAACTCAGAGAGGAAGAGTAATGGGTTTTATTCAAATGGCTTTCGCTGCAAGTCAAATACTAGGAATTCCTTTCGGACTTTATTTGGCAACACATTTTAATTGGCACTTCCCTTTTCTATTAATAGTAATTCTGGCTACCATCACGCTGGTTGTGCTTTTCCTCTATATGAAACCGGTCAATGAACACCTTAAGCTTCAATCCAATGATAATGCCTTCAAACACCTTTTCAAAACGGCTTCAAACAAACGGTATTTGAAGGGGTTTTCTATAACCATATTTCTAGCAACCGGAGGATATATGCTTATGCCGTTTGGTAGTGCATTTAGCGTCAATAATTTGGGTATCGCGCTTGAAGATCTGCCAATGATCTATATGGTAACAGGTCTTTTCACCATTTTTATGGGGCCTTTGGCGGGACGATTAAGTGATCGATTTGGAAAATTCCGAGTGTTTTGGATAGGTTCCATCATTACCATCATTATAGTTGCCATTTATTGTAGCCTTGGTATCACTCCGATGTGGCTGGTTATTCTTCTAAGCATTATCCTATTTGTTGGTATTACAGCGCGAATGATTTCTTCGCAAGCACTTATATCAGCAATACCAGCTCCTGCTGATAGAGGAGCCTTTATGGGCATCAATGCCTCTATCCAGCAAATATCTGGTGGGGTAGCTTCTGCTATAGCAGGAATGATTGTCGTGCAAGTAGACTCTGGCAAACTACTCCATTATGAGACCTTGGGAAACGTGGTAAACGTTACGGTAATTTTCACAGTAATCATGATGTTCTTTATAAACCGGATGATTCAATCTGACACTAAATCATAGAAAAAATAGTCAGTCATCCCCTTTCATCGTAAATTATTCTTGTGAGTACAAGTGAAGATACCTTGCGAAAAATTATCCATATAGATATGGACGCATTCTATGCCTCTGTCGAGCAAAGGGATAATCCTGAGCTTAAGGGTAAGCCAATAGCTGTTGGAGGCAATAAAGAAAGAGGTGTAGTAGCAGCGGCAAGTTATGAAGCCCGAAAATTCGGAGTTAAATCAGCAATGCCATCTGTGATAGCTGCTCGGCAATGTCCCAACCTGATTTTCGTAACGCCAAGATTTGAAAAATACCAATTGGTATCCAAGGTTATAAGAGAAATATTTTACGAATATACGGACTTAGTCGAGCCCTTAAGTCTTGACGAAGCATATCTTGATGTAACTCAAAATAAAAAAGGGCTGAACTCCGCAACCCTCATTGCACAGGAGATTAGACAAAGAATTTTTGATGAAACTGCCCTCACTGCTTCAGCTGGTATATCCTACAATAAGTTTCTGGCTAAGACCGCTTCGGATATCAATAAGCCAAACGGCTATCATGTGATTCTTCCCGAAGAAGCAAGCGATTTTCTGGCTAGGCTTCCCGTTTCGAAGTTCTTTGGAATTGGAAAAGCCACAGCAGAGAAAATGAAAACTGCGGGGATATTTACGGGAAAAGACCTTAGAAAAAAAACACTCGACGATTTAAAGCTCCGGTTTGGAAAATCAGGAAGCTACTATTTCAATATTTGCCGTGGAATAGATCAGCGGAGTGTTAAACCAGATAGAGAACGAAAATCCATCAGCGCAGAAAACACATTCGATTTAAATCTAATGGAAAGAGCTGATATTGACGAAGCAATAGAGTCGATATCCAAAACCGTCTTTGACAGATACGAAAGACTAAACAAAGTAGGCAAAACGGTCACAGTAAAAGTGAAATATGCTGATTTCAAACAGGTTACCCGAAGCACAACTCAAGGTGGACTAGAGATAAATTTGGAAAACCTAATCAGTCTAAGCAAATCGCTTATTACAGAAGATATGATCACAGATGTGGGAATCAGACTACTTGGAGTTGGTGTAAGTAACTTCATCGAGGAAGAGCCCGAAAGCAAAGAAGAACAGCTCACTTTAGGATTTTAATATACCAATTGGTATATTTGTTTTGTGAGAAATCCAGAATACACTAGAAGGTTGATATTGTCAAAGGCTACTTCCCTCTTCAATACAAAGGGCTTTAAGGGTACTTCTCTCTCCGATATTACAAAAGCAACTGGACTCACGAAGGGAGCCATCTACGGAAATTTCGAAAACAAGGATGCGCTAGCAGTTGCATCATTCGATGCTGCAATAAACACTGTTTTGTTGGATCTCAGCAAGAGAATAAAAGTTCAGTCTACTGCTCCTTTAAAGCTGAAAGCCATAATAGACTATTATAGCGAATACATTCATAACCCTCCAATCAAAGGTGGCTGCCCAATAATCAACACGTCTATTGAGGCTGATGATTCACATCCGATGCTCCGCTTTAAAGTGTCAACTACTATTACCATGATTATAGATTCATTGAAAAAAATAATCACTAGAGGAATTGATGAGAATCAAATCATAAAAGGCATAGATGTGGAACTATACGCAACGATGTTTTATGCTACCATAGAAGGTGCTATCATAATGGCTAGGACAGAGGGAAGCAGTCGATCTTACGACTTAATAAAGAAAGGTCTCGAAAATCAAATCAACGCTATAAGTATCTAAAAAAATTTATCTTATAAAATACCGATCGGTATATGAAAAAGCAAACCAAATTTATTGACGCTGGAAACACAGACGTATTCCAAAAACAAAGCCAGCCATCTAAAACCGATGGGAAAATGGAATGGATAAAAAGAGGACTTAGAATTTTACAATATGTACTCCCGCACATCACAACCAAGATAATATGGCACTTCTTTACCATGCCACGCAAACCCAGGTTCTCAGAATCTCAACTGGAGCTAATTCAGCGTGCCACAGTGTCGATACATAATTACAATGGAAGCGATATCTATAGCTATAAATGGGGAAATGAAGGACCCAAAATTTTATTAGCTCATGGGTGGGGATCAAAAATCGCTGACTTCAGAATTATGATCAATGCACTGCTCGAGCAAGGGTATGTAGTAGAGGGGGTGGATTTAAAAGCTCATGGAAAGTCTCCAGGGGCTCACACAACTGTACCTGAGTATAAAGACATCCTAAAAAAATACTATGAAGAAAATGCTCCTTTCCACGCTGTAATCGGCTACTCAATGGGTGGAATTGCTTCTGGAATCGCTCTCAGTGAGCTTGAAAAGACATTTACTCCTGAAAAGCTATTTTTGATTGCGGCTCCATCTCATGTTCAATACTTCTTCAAGAGTGCAATAGAAGAAATTGGCTGTGAAAAGTTCATATACAATAGACTCTGCGCTATGGTCGAAGAAAAGTATGGTAAGTCGACTGAGTACTACGACTTGAATACGAAAACCGACAATCTGAATAAAATAGAGATTCACATGATCTATGAAGAAACGGATCAAATGGTTCCTTTTCATTATTCCGAAGAGCTCTCTGAAAACCTAAAAGATGTCAATTTTGTGCGCACAAAAGGGATAAGTCATTATAAGATCATTGTTCACAAAGAGGTTATCAATTACTTAGTAGAAAACCTTCCTATGGATAAAACCTGTTTTGATAGGCGCCTGACATTAGAGATACAAAAGTGTCATCCTTGAGTTTCTCGCATTATATTTACCGAAAAAGATTCAATGACTGCTTATTCTGCTCTACTTCATGCCCACTCCGGTTTTCGTTGGTTAGTTCTTATTTTAATCGTCTTCATAGTTGTGAAGTCGCTAATCGGGTTATTCGCTGGCTCTGACTATGCCAAATTTGACAAGATCATGGCCTCATCGTTTGTTGGGTTTATGGACCTGCAGTTTCTTTTGGGTATTATTCTATATTTCATAAGCCCGATCGCCAAGGAAGCCCGCTCTCAGGGGTTTGGCACCATGATGGCAGAAAGCGAACTCCGCTTTTGGGGAATGGAGCATTTATTGGTGATGGTTTTGGCTATTGCTGCTGCTCATATTGGAAGTTCTATTACAAAGAAAGCGGAAGACAGTAGTGTAAAATTCAGGTTTCAGGCCATCTTTTTTGGTGTGTCTCTCTTATTGATGTTGTTCGGCATTCCTTGGGAAAGGATCTAAAAACACTATTTGAATCCCCGTTTGCAAATATTGATTGGATGCATTCGATACTCTTTTGTAGTATTGATATTTCTATTTTGTTTTGGTTGTAATAAAACTCCCAAGATAGATTTTGAGCATGCAAGAAAAGAGATTCTAGAGCTCCACAACCTTCAGAGGAAACATCATTTTGATAAAGATTCTGTAGGTTTTGCTAGTAAAATGTCAGAAGAGTTTGTCTCCGTCAATAGAGGCATAATTTCGACTCCATCCAAATCGGACAACATCAAAAAATACAATCGATACTTTTCGTCGGTAGAATTTTTGAAATGGGATGATGTAGAAGAGCCCGTCATACGGTTTTCAGACGATGGGTCATTGGCTTACACTATCGTAAATAAGATTGTTTCTGCGGAATACGATGAAAATGGTACTCTTATTCAGGATTCTACCTCATTTGCTTGGGTAACTATCTACAGGAAATACGATACTGGATGGAAAATAGATTGTGTGGCTTCAACCAATAAATAGGTTTTTCAATTCGTATTAAACATCACAAATCATTATTCCCTCTTTCAAAGATGCAAGTTCATCTTCCCGTGTAGGGACAAACTCTTGCGCGACATATCCTTGATATCCTGTATCTAAGATTGCCTTCATAATTGCTGGATAGTTTAGCTCTTGGACATCATTAATTTCATGTCTGCCTGGTACACCTCCTGTATGATAATGGGCATAATATTGATGATTCTTTTGGATGGTAGCTATTATATCCCCCTCCATAATCTGCATGTGATAAATATCGTAAAGCAACTTGAAATTCTCAGAACCGATTTTTTCACATAAAGCAACTCCCCATTTAGAGTTGTCACACTGATAATCAGGATGATTCACTTTACTATTGAGCAGCTCCATCGAAAGGACAATGTTCTTTTTTTCAGCATGCTTCACAAGTTTCTCTAGACCTTGAGCACAGTTTTCCAAACCTGTTTCCTCATCAAGTCCATTTCGATTTCCAGAGAAACAAATGATGTTTTTCAGCCCCATATCAGAGGCTTGATCAATGACAGGAATGTATTTCTTAACTAATTCATCATGAAGTTTAGGATCATTGAAACCTTCTGTCAAGCTGAATTCTTCTGGGTTTCCCATTGAGCAAGTAAGCCCGTATTTAGTTGCTATGTTCCACTCGCTTGGTTTGAGTAGATCGATACCAGAAAGTCCCATTTCTTTAGCAGCTTCACAAAAAGCCTCTAGTTCTATGTCTTTGTAACACCATCGGCACGCCGAGTGATTGATATTTCCTTTCAACTGCGTTGTTTCTTTTTTTTGATCTCCTTCAGCCATAATTGGAAAGCCAAGCCCAACTCCTGCTGCACTTGTAGAAATGATTTTTAGCGCTTCTTTTCGATTCATTTTTTTATGAATAAACAATAAAACTACTCAACAAAATCGTAAGTAGTGCAGATGTATCAAACCGCAATAGCCTTATTAATTATTGAGCTTCTAATACCAAAGTCACGACTCAACTCATTCATTTTCTTAGAAAATGCTTTTTGGTAGTATTGGGGCATTTCATCATTAGTAGAAAAGTAACTTCTGTACCTGTCCAACAATTCAGGGTAGTGCTTTTGAATCGCCTTCAAAACAAGTGCTTTGCCATCTGAAGATTGATTTCCATACAGTGCAATAGTCGCTGGTAAAACGTAGTGAGCATCTATTCCTTTGAATGAAGAAAACATATGATCCAGATTACTTGAAGTATCAGAAATAAATGGCAACAAGGGCATCATGCTCACACCAGATAAAAATCCCTCCTGTATTGTGGTGTTCAAAGTTTCAAAGCGCTTGGAGGGTCTGGTAGCTCCTGGCTCAAAGATTCGTGCGACTTTATCATCAAGGGTTGAAAATGAGAAAGTGACAATTGCACCTCGTCTCAGGCTCTCTTTCAAATCATTCGGTAAAATAGCTTCCTCATTTATTCTATGAATAAGATCAAAATCTCTTTGTACTAAGTCTGATTTAGTAATAATATGAACCGGAAACTTGTGTTTCAATATTACCTCTAATGCTCTTCGGGTAAGCTCATATTTCTTTTCTACCTGAAGGTATGGATCTGTAGCCGAGGATACGACTATAATTCCGTATTGATTTTTCTTAGCTCTATTGGCAAGTTGTCGATCCAAAATCTCAATAGCATTTGTTTTTACAGAGAGGCTTTGCTCAAGATTAATCCCATACTTACTTCCTCTGATGTAACAATAGAGACAGTTAAAAGAGCAGCTACTGTATGGATTGAATGTGTATTCATCCAAAAACCATGGATCTCTCCTTTTGGTTTTATTCAGAACTGATTTGACTTCAATTTCCCGTGGCATATCTATTCCGTTCAAGTCCTATTTTGATTTTTCGCCTAAACCAATTGGCTACATTATCAACATCTGAAATTTGAGACTGATAAAACGCTATAATTTCTGGATGAAATTTGGCTGTGGTTTTTGCTGCCCAACCTATCCCTTGTCGAATCTCTTTGTTTTTGGAATTGGCAAGTGAGAGTAGCATTTTAAAAATTCTCTCTACTGATTTTTTTCCAAGTCCCTTCTTTATGGCATAGTGAGCCCCCGCTCCCAATGAGCGGACCACCCAAATATTTGAATGGCTGGATAATCGTTCTATTTCAGGGATTGTATTTTCTGGATCGGTAAGTATAGAGAAACCCCAGACACGCTCTCCAATGATGTCGCAAACATACCAGACGTCTGCATCAGAAATGTACGCTTCTGTCTTATTTAATGATTCTTTAAAATGCTTTGGAAGTCTTTTTTGGAGGATTATGCCAAGAATTACGTTCCCTCCCATTGTTTTTAGTTTTTGAATTTCGTCGCAAAACGGAATTTGGTCTTCATCTTTAAGGTTCTCAAAAATCAATGTGCCGGCGTATTCAAGTAGAGGAAACCTGACCTTCTTTTGGAGAATTGATTTTAGAAAGCAGGTGATAGCGACACCCTGACCACTTGAATAATATATCTCTAAAAACTGATCTACTCTTTGCTCTATCTCTGGTTTTCTGGTGATCGATTCCATTGAAGTAAATGGTCCTTTTAATCAATAATTCGTTCGGAATTACTCTTATTTAAAATAACTCACATTATTGAGATCGAAGTTATCCAGATCAGTGACAGCCCTATGTCACTTGATTTCACTTAAAGAAATCAACCACAGATTGCCTCTCTCTATTTACGGTAAGTTTTGTTACATCGGGACGTGAGTAATGTCCCACGGCATCAAAATTCTGGCGTTCTTCCAGTACGCGATTAAAGTCGATTGATGCATAAATCACTCCTTCTTTATCTACAACCGGAGCAACTACCCATTCTCCGTCTGGCCCTGATATGCAAGAGCCTCCGTTCGACAAAACACTTGGAGAATCTTTTACAATTCTATGCAGATGTGGGGTATCTTCTGGAAAATCTTCCACTTTCATCAGACTTGAAACCGACACCACATATGATCTTGATTCTTTGGCAATAAATCTTGTAATATCCTCGGTATTTTGAATAGAACCAGGCCAGACAGCAATGTGCAAGTTTTCCCCCTGACCATAAAGTGCCGTTCTTGAAAGCGGCATCCAATTTTCCCAGCAATTCAATCCTCCAACCCGAAACTGTTTAAGGTCGTGAACTTGCAGGCCATTTCCATCTCCTTGAGCCCAGGTCAAACGTTCCTCATAGGTCGGTTGAAGTTTTCTGTGAATAGATTTGATTTCGCCCTGCGAATCGATGTAGACAAGAGAGCAATAAAGACTATGTCCTCCTCTGTCCGCCGCTCGCTCAATCAATCCTAAATAAATAGCTAGTTTATTCTCCTTGGACAATCGACAAATCTCATCGAGATCACCTGATTCAATTTGTATTGCGTTTCGAACATAATGTGCATAGATTTCTTTCTGATGAGAGGCATCAAAAGAGGCTCCATCGGTGATAGACAACCAAAACGGATATCCGGGCAACAAGCCTTCTCCAAATACAAGAAGCTCGCATTTTTCCTTCCCTGCTTCCTGGATCGTCTCTTTTACTTTTTCTATAGTTTGATCTTTGTTAAGCCAAACCGGAGAAATTTGAGCCATTCCAATCTTAAGGTTGTTTTCATCATTCATATCCAATTATTTTCGAATCAAAGCCAAAAGTCCAAGTACAGGACCAAAAGCCAGCACCAAATAAATATACTGAGGATTGATCAATTCACTCAACATGCTTATCAACTGTATGCTTAAAATGGTAATTGCAAAACCTATTGAATTTACGATGGTAAGGGCTGTTCCTTTCGACTCTGAAGGAGCGTTTTGAGCTACCAATGTAGAAAAGAGAGGAGAATCAGCAATCACAGCCATTCCCCAAAATACAAGGAATAAAATGAATATCGGAGCAGAGCCAATCTCGAAAAACACCGGAGAAAGTAAGCAGCAAAAACAAGAGAGAAGCAAGGCAATTGTAGCCGTTTTTTTAACTCCTACACGCGAAGAAACGTACCCAGCAATCACGCAAGAGATCCCCCCTACTCCTATAATGGAGAAAGACAACAATGGGATACTTACATTATCCACTGATTGCTTGGAAAAATAAGTCCCGAGCATCAAAGGGACATATGCCCAAAAGGTATATAGCTCCCACATATGGCCAAAGTACCCAGAGGCTGCAGCCCTAAATGGTCGGCTCTTGAACACAGAGAATACTGCTGATAAATCTAAAGCCTGGCTTTGTTTTCGATAAGGTCCATTTGGAACTAAAACTAACATGAAAATACCTCCAAGGCTTGCCAAGCCTGTTGTAACGAAGAGAACCATTTTCCAAGGCAAAGCTGTTCCAAAACCCTTAAGCAGATGGGGAAAAGCTGTCCCCAATACCAAAGCTCCCACTAAAAATCCAAGCGATTTACCAAGCCCATCTTTGAAATAATCTGAAGCGATTTTCATTCCTACGGGGTAAATACCAGCAAGGAAAAATCCAGTGAAAAAGCGAAGTATAAGAAGGGTTGTGATCGTATTTCCATCATACGTAACAGTCATGTTGAATAATGCTCCTGCAAGCGCACTAAAAAAGAAAACCTTTGAAGGCGAAAAGCGATCGGCTACTGAGAGTAGCGCAAAAACCAAAGTTCCTAGAATAAATCCAAATTGAACGGCGGAAGTCAGGTTTCCAAGTGCACTTGGTTGCAAATGAAAATTAATAACGAGTTCTCCCATGACAGCATTCCCTGCAAACCAGAGAGACGTGCAGCAAAACTGTGAAATAACAATAATGGGCAAAACCCACTTTGGCGTGATAATATCAGTCATGGAGTGGCTCCTACCAGACTATGTTTTCGTCTATGAAGGCGATCAGACTATTTGCCATATCTTGTTGTTCTTTGATAGAAGGATGGCCTGAGCTTTCTTTGTATTTAACAAAATGGGTATAGATTTTTTCATCTTCCAGATTCCTCACAGCCTGTTTCACATATTCTGGCCAAGCAGAACCCTCTCTTGTTGCATCCATATTGCCAAGCATGCATATGATATTTGCATCTGGATACTTTCGTCTCAACGAGGAAACAAACCTTTGATAAGAGTCTACTATGAACTGCTCGTCTGGAGCTTCATCCTTAAATTTTTTCTTAAACTCCTGGTGATCAAAATTCTTTACCAGCCACGAGTCGTTTTGAAATAAATTCACTACCACAATATCGGGCTTATATTGATCAAAATCCCACTTACTAGCAGGATCTGATGGGATGAGTCTATCGTAAATATCAGGCATGATTTGCGGGAACCAGCTTAACATAATGCCTATACCACTCCTGCAAATGACATGCTGAGTAGCGTTGTAGTTTCGAGCTACTATGGATGAGTAGCTTAAGTAGTTATTCGTATATGTACCTTCTGGAGAATCTCCGCCTGAGAAATCTTCTACAGCGTATCCTGCTGTAATGGAATTTCCATAAAACTCCATTTTTCTTGTTTTTCGATTGGGTTCCAGCAAGGATTGCGTGTCTCCTTCTATTCGAAATCCATAAAATAATGTTTTTCCTCTGGTCCATTCCGTTCTCTTGAAAATTTCCACTGAATGAGCTCCCTTCTTAAGTGATTTCGCTAAAGTATAGTACTGCTTTGAGGTCTCTGGTTGGAGGATAAACATACTGTCTTCGTCGACAATGACATTGTAGTAATTGTCTCCTGTTTCGTCTTTCAGCAAAGCGTCAATTGAAGAGCCCTCAAAATTGATTTTGACAGAGGATCCTGACCAGCTAAGCTGAGCAGCGTTTGTACTTACCGTATCGATTCTTCCTGAGTATTCAATTTCATTGTTAGCGTAATCTATAATTAAGCTTTTTTCATTGTCCGGAGAATCTAGAGGTAAGTTTTGTTTGCTCCCGCAAGAAAAACCTGCTATTAAAAGAACAATGAGATAGACATTTGGAGTAAAACGTGTCATTTGGAATTGGTTAAACCCAAATCTAGTCAAGATATGCTTTTGACAATTTATTCTATTGATGTTCTGCAGACATCTCAATCGAAAATTGATTGAAACTAATGATCTTAAAATTGAAAGTGTTTTTTTTGATTTGGGCTAATCGGATTGAGCTCTATATTTTTTAGAAGACGATGAGTTTCTACGGTAGTTCCAATCCATATGCGTTCAATAATTGTAAACAGTGGATTAATTTACCTACCAATTAAACCGGATCAAGCAATATTGTTGGGGAGGGATTGCACTATACATAGGTTTTAAGAAGCAAAATAATTAATCAGCTTTGTTTTCATTATCCTAGTCACGCCAGTATGGCGTCTATGAGAAGATAGATTCCCTCGGGGCGCACGGCCAGTGAATGACCTTCAGCGTGTAGATCGAGGGGTGAAATGCTTAAGTGCTACCAGATAAAGTAGGCTTGATATCAAGAACTCAACCCTTCAACAAAACCTCGTAATTAAATTATTTTAAGTCCCTCCACAGATATTCCGCTTGATCCATTAAACCAGACAAAGAAGTGAATAAATGAAAAGAACAGCTTAAAATAAATTTAAGCTGTTCGAATTCAACACAAACTCCTACTATAAAAGTAAGTACCCATTCTGTCCAAAAACCCCTACAGACTACTCTTCTTTTTTTTATTTTTTTTCTCAAGACAAGAAAAACACCTCTTGCATGCATAATAAACAGGTATATGAAAAAAATAAAAGAACTATCTAAAAACGCTTCGTATTCTTCGGAAAATGAATGCAAAACCAATAATCCCTAGTGAAAAAGTGAGTGTTCATCGAAATATATATTCACTTGAAAGACAGGTTTGACTACATTATGACTTTCCACTCTTCACATTCAGTTGTGGAATAAGATCAATGGAATGTTGAAATTTAGGTTTGTCTCTTACGCACTTTTAATTTTCGTTGGCTTTGCATCCGTCAGTCAGGGATTAGTACAATTCATCAGCTTTTCTGATTTGCATGGCCTTTCTCAAAATGATGTCACCTCGATTCATCAAGATCAAAATGGTTTTATGTGGTTAGGCACCAATGGTGGATTAAACAGATTTGATGGATACAAGTTTGTTCAATATAGACCTATAGAGGGAGATAGCACATCAATTTCTGGAAACCAAATCAGTCATATTGCCGAAGACAATGATCACAATCTTTGGTTTGGAATAACAGGTCGGGGAATTGACAGATTGGATATGAAAACGGGTAAGTTCAGTTCATTTAAATATGACGAAAATGATGGTTCTAGTCTATCTGGAAATTTCATTTACGCCCTATTTGTAGATAGCAACAACATCCTTTGGGTAAGTACCGAAAATGGACTGTGCTGGAGCAAAATTGATGAGTCCAGCAATGGGAAATTAAGATTTTCAAGAAAATACTTGAAACATCCTTTCAACCGAGTGCAATCTATCATAGAAGATAAAAATGGGGACGTATGGTTTGGTTCTATTTCGACTGGCTTATCTAAGGTCACTTCCGTATCTAATGGCAAACTTGAGGTAATCGAATATCCTCTTTCGATTGAGGGAGTCCATGAAACTGATTGCTATTTGGAGGAAATACTGGTGCTTTCTGACAATGAATTCTTAGTCTCAAGCAATACACGGCAATATATATATGATAAAGAGAAAAACACATTTACAAAGATTGCAAATGGTCTAAAATCCACATTTAATATTGACAATAGGGGGAATCTATGGATGGGAACATATACAAGAGGGCTTTTCTTTAGTAAGGATTTCAAAAAAGATCCTTTCGCAGCTCCAACCACTAGGTATACAAATAATTATTTGGATCCGTATAGTATAAGCAGCAACCAGATTACATCGAGTTATGTTGACCGAGACAATAATATCTGGATCGGTACACGCATGGGTATTAACCTCATAAGTGGTCAGGAAAAAGCCTTCAAGAGCTTTTATAAAAATTACATGAATAGTAGTCTGAATAACAATCATGTTCGAGCTATTCGGCAAGACAGCAATGGGGATTTTTGGGTCGGGACAAGAGGCGGTGGACTTAATGGACTAAGCAAGAATGACTTTGAATCGGGTAACTTTAATAATTTCTCAAGAATAAGGTCCATTGAACCAAATTTGAGATTGGATAACCAGAATGTAGTAGCTCTGGAGGAAACCATAATGGAGGGTGAAAAAGTATTGCTAATTGGTTTAGAAAGCGGAGGTCTTCATAAACTAAAATTGGGCAATAAGAGTGGTGCACTTCAATATAAATCAGAGTTGATAAGTTCACTTAACTATCAATCCATCCTTGCACTAGAAGTAGATAGCAAAAAAAACATATGGGTGGCAACCTACAACATGGGGTTAGCTAGAATTAAAGAAAACGGGAAGGGTCGCCTTTTTTTCCAGCACGACATCAATGACTCCACCACTATTTCGGACAATATCATAAGAGATATACTTGAAGATAGGAAGGGAAATTTATGGATATCCACGGCTCACGGTTTAAACCTACTCACAAAAGAAAATCTTGAAAACGAAAACTACAAATTCAAGCGGTTCCTTCATGACAGCAAAGACAATGGTAGTATAAGTGAAAATTATCTTCTACCAATTTTTGAAGATCGAGATGGTACTATTTGGATAGGAACATTCGGAGGTGGGCTCAATAAAATGCAGATTAACGAAAATGGAGAAGTAAGTTTCAAGGTTTACAAAAAAGCTGATGGCCTTTCTGGAGAAATCATAAAAAGTATTATTCAAGACAATTTAGGCTGTCTCTGGATCGGAACTGACAATGGACTAGACTGCCTTACACCCCAAACAGGTGAGATTATAAACTATGGGGTAGAAGATGGCCTGCGGGCAAAGGAATTTGGAGAGTTGGCTTCTTGGAAAAAATCAAACGGCGAGATATTCATTGGTAGTGTAAATGGGGTTGTTCACTTTACTCCGAAACGAAAAAGGGGAACTCCAAATACTCTTAAAACTACAATAACAGACCTGCTCATTTTCAATGAATCTGTTCAGGTCGGAAAGAAATATAATGGGGAAGTGATTCTTGATAAACTACTTGATCAGTCTGACGAAATCAATCTCAATTATAGGGACACAAATTTTGAGCTCAAATTCGTTGCTTTGGATTTTGTGATAAGCAACATATACGATGGGGTCTCAACCAAAAACAAATATGCCTATAAGTTAAAAGGCATTGATAAAGATTGGAACTATACCAATTCAAAAAATAGAAAAGCAAAATACACCAACGTACCGCCTGGAAGGTACCAATTTCTGGTAAAGTCCAGAAACTCAGAAGGCATCTGGAACAGTCCAACCGAGCTTAAAATCAATGTGCATCCACCTTTTTTTAAAACATGGTGGTTTAGAACCCTCATTGGTCTGATGCTTGTGATTTCCATGCTTCTATTTGTGTGGTATCGACATAAACAGCGAGTATTACTGGAGCGATTGGTTAAATCAAGGACGATCCAGTTGGAGAAGGAGAAGAACAAGGCAGAGAAAGCCGCAAAGGTCAAGGCTGATTTCCTTTCGGTAATGAGTCATGAAATCAGAACTCCGATGAATGCGGTGATAGCGACCTCTCACTTTTTGAATGAAGAAAATACTAACCCGGCTTTAGAAGAGCATTTGAATATTCTAACACATTCGTCCGGTAATTTACTGACACTGATAGACAATATTTTAAGCTTTAATCAACTCGATTCTAAGAAAAGGAAGGTTGTAAATGAAATATTTGATTACTCCGAAATAAAAGAGTGCTATCAATTATATATCGACCGAGCTAAAGAAAAAAACTTAGCATTTGTCTTAGAAAACAATGACGATATACCTCAATACTTATTGGGTGATAAGATTTCCTTGATAGAGGTATTGTCAAATTTGGTTGATAATGCAATTAAATTTACAAATACCGGTATAGTAAAACTCAGCATAGAAGTCATCGAACAATTATCACAGTCACTGTCTATTAGATTTACCGTAATTGATACCGGTATAGGAATCCCTAAAGAAAATATTGGTGAAATTTTTGAAATGTTTTCTCAAGTTAATTCTGATAGAAACAGGAGGTTTGAAGGTGTAGGCTTGGGATTGTCCATTTCTGCTAATTTGGTGAAAATGATGGGTGGCGATTTGCAAATAAAAAGTGAGCTTGGCAAAGGTTCTACCTTTTACTTCACACTTAATTTTCCAATACCATTAGAAAGCCTCAAAGCCAAGAGAAAGCGACTTGCCAGCTTAAAAAAGAATCGGCTGAAGCGACTTAAAGCCCTGATGGTGGATGACAATAAAGTTAACAGGATGGTTCTTAAGCAAACTCTCCTTAAATGGGGAGTGTCTTGCGAAGAGGCGGAAGATGGACTTCAGGCTCTGGAAAAAATAGAAAACCAACAGTTCGACCTCATATTGATGGACATTCACATGCCAAAAATGGATGGATATACAACGACAATGGAAATTAGAAAAAATCCACTTCCGGAAATTAGAAACATTCCCATTATGGCAATATCGGCAGATGTAAGCGGGGAAGTTGAAGAAAAATCCAAGACCGTTGGGATTAATGATTCTATAAGTAAGCCATTTGACCCGTCTGTATTATATGACAAAATGTGTATCCTGACTAACAGCTAGCTCATTATTTTTTCCGTCAAATTAGAGATAAAATCGCCTCCTTCTCGGAGGCGGTTTTAAATTTTGGGATCAAGAAAGTATTAATCAGTATAACTCATCGTAATACTGTTTCGTCATTCTTCGGCTTGTAAATTCAGGAACTACACCATCAACACCCTCGAAAACAATTTTCTGCCACTTCTCTGGCTTATCATAGAAGGTAGGCAACACTTTGTTTTCCAAGATATCATATAGATTATCACTATCAATTTTATCCTGATCTTCTGCTGACATAGTATGATCAATCTCAGGAAGCACGAAGCAATTTTTCCCATCTTTTACAAACTCGGGAATCCATCCATCATTAGTGGATACATTGACAGAACCATTCATTGCTGCAGACATGCCGCTCGTTCCTGATGCTTCACGTGTGATTCTTGGATTGTTTAGCCAAACATCAGAACCTGTTTTAAGTTTCCTGGAGAGCTCCATTTCGTACCCAGTAAGTATGGCTAAGTTCTTTTTAAACTTAGTATAATGCACAAGGTGATTGAATACACCAATCGCATTGAAATCACGCGGATACGGCTTGCCGGCCCAGATAACCTGAACTGGGTATTTGCTATTGGATATCAGTTTTTCAAATCGACTCAAATCATAAAGCAAAAGGTCTGCTCTCTTATATCCTGCAAACCTTCTTGCCCATACTATGGTCAATACCTTAGGATCAAATAACTTACCTGTTTGGTCAAGCACTTCATCAAAAAGTGCAGTTTTTAGTTCAATTTTTCGCTTCTTGTAGGCCTTCTCATCTTTCTTCTCCCAAGATTTCTCAATCACCTTATCCATCCAAAACTTCTGATTTTGCGCATTGGTAATGGGTATGATTTCACTTATACCATCAAATCCTTTCCACATGTCTTTTGATACCATGGCGTGTAGCTTAGACACGGCATTTGATCGCTTAGCCATTCTCAACGCTGAAACGGTATAGCTAATCATTCCTCCATCTACCATCTCCTTTTTGAGTGCCTCCTCTGACAGAGTCCTTCCAAAAAAGCCACATTTGTTGAGATAGTTTCCGTCGTGCTCTTCATTGCCTGCCTTCTCTGGGGTATGGGTAGTGAAAACCATTTGATCCTTTGAAACTCCTTTATCCTTTAAATAATAAAAAGCTGGCAAAGCATGCCCTTCATTGAGGTGGTAAATATCTGCCCCTCCCAGGGCCTCAACTACCTTGGCTCCTCCTATTCCAAGTACAATACTTTGAGCGATTCTGGTAAGTTCGTTTGCATCGTAGAGATGATCTGTGATGGTCCTTGACAGATGATCATTACCTTCTACATCTGTGGTTAGTAAATACAGTGGCACAGATCCGAAAATTTCTGACTTCAGTACCATCGCTCTAACCTTTACTGAGCTATTGTCCCAGATTGCAACTTCAACCTCTATTCCTGAATCTTCCAAAAAATTATACTGCTTCTCAATAAAATTGGCGCGAAGTGTTTGATCCTCGTTTCTTCCTTGATCATAGTATCCGTACTTCCAAAGCATACCTACTCCGATCATGTTTTGTTTGTACTCAAAAGCACTTCGCATATGGGAGCCAGCCAAAAAACCTAGGCCTCCTGAATAGATTTTCAATGATTGATGGATAGCGAACTCCATACTGAAATAGGCTGCTTTCTGACTGTACTCCTTAGCAGGCTTGTATGGATGATACCAGTTTTGATATTTGCTTGACATATATTTTGATTAGAATCTTTAATCTCTAGATAAAAGTGCGAATTTAACTAAACATCAAAATAAGGTTGCTTTTCCTGTGTTAAGAATTGCTCGCATGAAATGGGGTACAGTAGGTATCCATGATCAGAGCTAATAGACATATTCAACTTTTTTGAATTCGTTTTCATAAACATTAAATTGAAACTAGTGCAAAGGAGAAAGAAGCTCGATGAACTAGAAAACCTGATCACCTTTTTCATTGCTGCGCTTATACTATCAGGTTTTTTTTACTATTTGATTGATTCCCCTTCTAATAATACAGAGGGGTTTTCTCGGAATTCTTTTTTATTCTTAAAGCGATTCTTGATTTTCTGTCTGGGAGGAACCTTCGCTTCCATTATTCAATTCGTCAAAACCAAGAAGTGGGATTTCAAATGGTTCTTTTGGATCAATGTACTCGTGATGGTACTCTACACAATATTTGATATCGCAACCACGCCTTTTTTCCAGTAAGTGAAGATTCATCATCAAAATGAGCTTCTTCTTTTACGACATCTTCAAGTGTGATTCTGCAAGAGCAATATGATTATTCCTTAAGATCTTCTTGGAGCAAGAATTATTATTTCTTCCTATGCTTAAGTATGCACCGATGATTATTTGACAGAAATTATGTCAGGAGCATTGGCAAAAAAAATCCCGCTCTAGGAGCGGGATAAAATCTGCTATGAAAATAAATCTCTCGTCTATCTTCTCTTCAAAGATGTATCAAGAATTCATAGTATTTAAAGTTTTCTCGGTGAACTGCCTGATTTTATCGTCAAACACAAGGCAAATATCGGTCGAGCTAAAAATCTTCAACTTTACTTAAACTAAAGGCAATTGGGCTAGCTGCAAAGAAAACTTTCGTTTTCGCCCACGTGCTCAAAAAAAGCGCTGATTCTCTATATGAATCCAGATGAGTTTCGCTTTCCCAATGACTCAGCGTACAAAGGATATTTGCTTCCTTCGAATCCCTGCACAACTCCAGATGGCTACACCCCTCGAAATTCCTTATTCTGTCTTGAACTTCCTCAAAAACCCCAAGGAACTCATCAATTTTATCTTCCTGAAATGTCATCCTCACAATCCTAACAATCATATCTGAAACGTGATGATGATGGGCGTATCTAATTTCAAGCCTAGCAGCTCAGCAGCGTTTCCTTTATTGATGCCTATTTCCAAAAGATCATTACTGTTAAAAAACACAAAGCAATCTCCAGAATCAACATCAGAGTATGTTTCATTGATTTGTCTTACGTTCTCCAAGCCAATGGTGATGTTGAAAGGTGAATTCCCATTCAATCCCTGAATAATATTGAATTCTTTCTTATTAATATTCGTAATGAGATTCCCATAGTGATCCACTCTTATCACATTTCCCGCTATCTCTTTTTTAGTGACCTTGAGTTTTCTTGCAAAAAGCTCTTGTATTTCATCTATAGATGGCCCCATCTCATGAATGTTGTAGCCCCCGGCAAGCTTTGCTGCCGCAGGAGCAAGGATCTCCTTACTTGGGAAAGTAGAAGGCTTGGAATTAAGGGCATTGACATCTACCATAGCGGTAGGTCTTTCTTCACTAATAAGACTGAAGACCCCACTATCTGGCCCAACGAAAAAGTGATCCTCAATTTTCAGACAAAGCAACTTATCCTTGCTTTTACCTGAGCTTCCTACGCTGCATAGATGGACGGTACCTTTAGGAAAATCTCTAAAAACACTTTGTAGTAAATAGCCGGCATGGCCTATATCGCCTGACTTGACCCTATGGCTTATATCTACAATGGTTACACCAGGGTTTTGTACCAATATAGAAGCCTTCACAGCAGCAACATAGTGATCTTGTTCTCCAAAATCTGACATAAATGTGATCACTGCCATATAAGCAAAAGAAATATTATTTTAATTTGGACAAAAGTATAAATTACTAAAGCGAAGAAAAATCATAAACCCACAATCATTTGCTAGAAAAAGTAATTACCCTTGAAAATATCTCCTTAGTAGATTTTTTAGGTGTAGAAAACCAAAATATAAGAGAAATAGCCAGTTCTTTCCCAGAAAGTAAAATCGTATCAAGAGGAAACGAGATATTGATTCAGGGATCAGGCCAACACATCATCAAGATCAATGACATATTGAATGCTCTGGTGCAGCACTATCATAAATATGGTAAAGTCACGCACGAAAATGTAGTGTCATACATCAACGAAGAGCAAAGTCTTGGCGCAGATACATCAAATGAAGAAATACTCGTTTTTGGTACCAGAGGTGTAAGGATAGCTCCAAAAACAAAAAATCAGATACAGCTTGTCGAAGCAGTGAAAAAAAATGATCTGGTTTTTGCGATTGGGCCTGCAGGTACTGGAAAGACATATGTCTCGGTTGCGCTTGCAGTAAAAGCACTCAAAAACAAGGAAATAAAGAAGATCATCATCACCAGGCCAGCAGTAGAAGCTGGAGAGAATCTTGGCTTCCTTCCAGGAGATCTTAAGGAAAAAATTGATCCGTACTTACGCCCCATTTATGATGCGCTCAATGACATGATTCCTTCGGAAAAGCTTAAGTTCTATATGGAAGATGGTGTAATCGAAATAGCTCCACTTGCTTATATGAGAGGTAGAACCTTGGACAATGCCTTCATTTTATTAGATGAAGCTCAGAATACCACTCCCATGCAGATCAAGATGTTTTTGACCAGGATGGGGCCAAATTCGAAAGTGATTATCACAGGTGACCGATCTCAAATCGATTTACCCCCCAGACAAAAATCTGGACTTGTGGAAGCTGTGGAAGTACTCAAACCTATTAGAGGAATTAGTTTTGTGACTCTGGACGAGAAGGATGTCGTGAGACACAAATTAGTAAAAGATATCATTAAAGCTTATAACAAGCACAATGAAAGAGAAGATTGAAGTTCTCAAAGCTGATACAGAAGCGCTTCAAGCTAAAGCTTTTGAAATTCGGCAAGAGGTATTCGTAGTAGAGCAAAAAGTTAGTCCTGAGGATGAGTTTGATCAATTTGAAAAAGTAGCTTCACACTTTGTTGCATTGGATCAAGGACTGCCAGTAGGAGCTGCTCGATGGAGAACAACGTCAAACGGCATCAAGCTGGAACGCTTTGCTGTAAAAAAAGCTTATCGGGGGACTGGAATAGGATCCAAGCTTGTGCAAGCTGTTCAGAACGATATTCTACAAAATGTTGAAGGAGATAAATATCTCTACCTTCATGCTCAGCTCACAGCCATACCTCTCTACGAAAAATTTGGCTTTATCAAAACTGGCCCTCAGTTCGAAGAATGCAATATTCAGCACTTCAAGATGGAAAGAATCCTTCATTAATCTTTCTTCAGCTATTTCAAATCTTCCACAAGAATTAAAACCAGACCTACTTGTCAATAGACTAGAAATTGAAGCTTTGCCTTTAGTAATAGAGTTTTTATGCTAGCCTGGAGTCCTTTTCCATTTATCCGATATGCCATCGCATTAATTGCAGGGATTCTCATTTACGATCTCAATGCCATTGACATCATTGAGCCAATTTCACTTGTTATTTGCTTCTCAAGCATCTCAACCATCATTTGGTTGATCCATCTCAAGCTAAGAGGGAATAACGCTATTCGACTCCTTGGTGGTATATCGATTCTTTTGACTTTTACTTCTTTAGGAATTTATGTTTCTGAACTCCAAAATGAAGCTAAAGTCGATGGCCATTATACACATCATCCTAATGCGATTGCTTTTCGAGGAACAATTACCTCTGACAATGTGGAACGTAAAGATTATCAGAGGTATGAGCTTGAAATTTCATCTGTAAAGACCCATGATTCTGCCTTCTACTCTCATGGCAAAATCTATCTCTACGTAAGAAAAAAGGAATCGAAGAAAATCTATCAATATGGCGATCAACTCAACGTTCTTGCTCGATATCATCCTGTTGGTCCTCCAGGAAATCCTGAAGAGTTCAACTATAAACACTATCTGGAAAAGCAAAACATATTCAGCCATGCCTTTGCCTCAGAATCCGATATCACCTTAATAAAGAATGAACCTAAAAGTGAAATCTTAGCGATCGCCTATGAGATAAGAAACAAATGCAAAGACATCATCTTTGAAACTATAGATGAGCCAAGAGAACAAGCCATATTATCTGCTCTTCTGATTGGAATAAAGGATCATCTGGACGAAGAAACCAAAAGCGCGTATGCCTCGGCAGGTGCAATGCACGTCTTGGCGGTATCCGGCTTGCATGTAGGGATTGTTTATTATCTAATTAACCTCTTACTAGGGTTCATTAAGAAAAAGAAAATTGGAAAGCTGTTTTTCATTCTTTTGGCTGCATCTCTAATTTGGTCGTATGCCTTGATTACAGGTTTTTCGCCATCTGTGTTGCGTGCTTCTGTCATGTTTAGTGTCATACTCCTTAGCCAAACAATTAGTAAGCAACCCAATATTTATAATTCGCTTGGTATTGCCGCTTTCGTGCTATTGTTATATGATCCGAATCTGATTCACTCGGTAGGATTTCAGCTATCCTTTGCAGCCGTTTTTGGAATCGTATTTCTTCAACCAAAATTGGTCAGATTGCTTTCCTTCAATAATAAATTGTCCAAGTATTTATGGATGATCACTTGCGTCTCTATTTCTGCACAACTGGCTACTTTTCCCTTATCTGTCTATTACTTCCATCAGTTTCCAACTTACTTCCTTGTTTCCAATCTCATCGTGATTCCGGCAGCAGCAGGAATATTGATTGGTGGAATCGTACTGATAATTGGGACTCTCATCCATGGAGTTATAGGTCAGGCCATTGGTTTTGCCCTTTCGTGGATTATTTGGATGGTCAACGAACTCATTCAAACGCTTACCAAACTTCCATTGCCTATCGTGGACTGGCTTTATTTCGATTTCTATGATACGATATTGGTTTACTTTATCATTCTAACACTTAGCCTAGCTTTCAATTATTCGATTAAAAATGCTTTTTATCTTGGGCTCGGCACAACACTCGTCTTGGTTATTTGGATTAACTCTAAATTCTACTCTCATACACAACAGAGTCGAATTATTTTTTATGAAATAAAGGATCATATCGCCATAGACTTGGTAAATGGTAAGAACGCCACGCTTCTGATAGACAAACTATCAGAAGACGAAATTGAGGTGGTTGGCTTTCAGGTTAATCCATTCAGATTAGCAAATGGATTACAGAAAATGCGTAACTCATTTATATCAATGGATGAAGCCGATTTCGTTGAAAAAAGATCCTTTGGATATCTCATTGATTGGATGGGAAAAAGAATTGCAATTCTAGCCGCCAATCCGAGGTTTGTATTCGCCGAAGAAATAAAAGCCGACATTATATACTTAAACGGGTCTAAATATGAGAATTATGAGAACCTCTGTGCTCCAAGCATCATTCTGGGGTCAAACATACAGTATTATGATTTAGATAGAATAGAAAAAGATCTGAAGAAAGCTGGAATGTCTACTCACAGTTTGGTAGAAGATGGCTTCTTCCAAGTTAAATTGTAATTGACTTATCACTATGGATTAAATTACAGATGAAGAGTGATTTCAACTTCATACAAATCCATATCAAATGCAGTTCGTAAAATACAAAGTAGCTGAGCGAAGAGCGGATCTAATCCTTTGCAGACCGGAAAAGAAAAACGCACTACATCCTGACATGGTCACCGAATTGTTGGAATGTCTCCATTCTGCAAAAGAAGATGCATCCGTAAAAGTGATCGTATTGTCTTCAGAAGGATCTGTATTTAGCGCAGGAGCCGACCTCTCCTATCTCAAGTCACTTCAATCCAATACGTATGAGGAAAACCTCAAAGATTCTCAGTATCTGAAATCATTATTTCAACACATCTACGAATTCCCAAAACCTATCATAGCACAGGTAGAAGGTCATGCGATAGCAGGTGGAGCTGGGTTAATGTCCGTTTGTGATTTTATCTTTTGTACTCCTGAAACCAAGATCGGATACTCTGAGGTTAGGATAGGGTTCGTTCCGGCAATAGTCTCTTATTTCTTAATAAGAAAAATAGGAGAAGCTCGGGCTACAGCAATGCTGCTTTCAGGTAGTCTTTTTGATGTAAAAAAGTGTCTGGAATTCGGACTGATTAACAAAGTGGTAGAATCGTCTCACATTGTATCGGAAGTAGATGATTTTGCGAAAAAGTTGATTAAAGCCAATTCAGCAGAATCCATGAAGCTTACCAAACAACTTATTAAGGAGGTTCAAAGCATGGGTGTTGATGCTGCTTTGAACAAAGCAGCAGAATTCAATGCTAAAGCCAGAGAAACGCAAGATTGTAAGAATGGGATTGATGCTTTTCTTGAAAAGAAAAAAATAGAGTGGTAGATGTCTAGTGAAACTCCGATTGAAGTTCTACAAAAATTCTGGGGTTATCCGGCGTTTCGTGAACTGCAAGGTGAAATAGTGGAAAGTGTCCTCTCTGAGAAAAGCACCCTGGCACTGCTTCCCACAGGAGGTGGGAAATCCATCTGCTTTCAAGTACCCGCATTATGCATGGAAGGGATTTGCATAGTGGTTTCTCCACTCATTGCTTTGATGAAAGATCAGGTTTCTCAACTAAAAAACAGAGGCATAAAAGCTGTGGCACTTTACTCAGGAATGTCGCTAAAGGAAATTGACCTCACGCTGGATAACTGCATCTACGGCAATATAAAGTTCTTATATGTTTCTCCAGAACGACTTAAAACAGAACTGATGATCGAGCGAGCCAAGCTGATGAATATAAATTTTCTGGCCATAGATGAAGCTCATTGTGTGTCTCAATGGGGATACGATTTCAGACCACCTTATTTAGAAATTGCGGATTTTTCGGAAGCGGTCGGGATTAAAAATATCATAGCCTTAACAGCCTCCGCAACCAAAGAGGTTAAAAATGATATTATAGAAAAGCTTCAATTAAAAGAACCTCGGGTTTTCAAAAAGAGCTTTGCTCGAGCCAATCTCTCCTATTCTGTCTTCAATCTGGAAAACAAGGATCAGAAGATGTTCCAAATACTGAACAATGTAAAAGGAACAGCTATCGTCTATGTCAGGAGTAGAAAGAAATCAAAGTTAATAGCAGAGCAATTGACCCGAAACGGAATAAATGCAGACTTTTATCATGCAGGGCTTTCGAGTGACATAAGATCGCAAAAACAGGACGATTGGATACAGAATAAAACTCGTGTCATAGTCTCTACAAATGCCTTTGGAATGGGCATAGATAAACCTGACGTTCGATCCGTCATTCATTATGATTTACCCGACTCTCTGGAAGCGTACTATCAGGAAGCAGGTCGCGCAGGTCGCGATGAAAAGAAAGCTTATGCCATTGCACTGTTTCACAAGAGTGACCTAGAAGACCTGGAAACTCGAACAGCGCAAATGGCTGTTGGCATTGACTTCATAAAGAGGGTCTACCAGGCACTTGCCAACTATTACAAGCTGGCAGTGGGTAGCAGGGCTCTTTCATCCTTCGAATTTGATTATGTTAAGTTTACTTCAAATTTCAACTTACCTCCCGTTGAGACTCACTACGCGTTAAATAAATTGAACGACGAAGGGTTGATTCAAATATCAGATATCTACAATCCAAAGTCGAAGATTATCTTTTTACAATCAAACGAAGATGTGTATCGCTTTCAGGTTGCCCATGGTTCCACAGACCATTTAATAAAAGGGCTCATGCGTCTATACGGAGGAGAAGCGTTTGTCAATTACGTAGATGTCGATGAAAAAGGCCTTGCTCGATTACTCAAAGAGAGCGATAGAAAGATCTTCAGCATGCTTGAATTCTTACATCAATCTGAAATCATTGAATACCGGCGTGCATCTCATCACCCACAAATCACTTTCCTTACGCCAAGGTTTGATGCCAATAACCTTCCTCTTGATAGCGAGCAAATAGCATGGAGAAGAAAAGTAGCTCTTGACAAGATGACAGCTGTAAAAGATTTCATGCTTAATGAAAAGACATGCAGAACTCAGGTCATTCAAAATTACTTTGATGAGAAATCGAAAGAGGAATGTGGAGTTTGTGATATATGCTTAGGCAGAAGGAAGACCATATCTTCACTTCCAATTTCTGAAATAAAAAGGCACCTGCAATCAGAACCCAGAAGTCTAAACGAGTTAAAACTTCTCCTTAAAAAAGTTCCCGATGTAAAAGTAGAAGAGGCTATTAGAACCTTGCTTGATCTTCATCAAATCCAACAGACAGATTCAGGTTTTGAACTATTAGAATAAATCATTATAAAATTCAAAGAACTTAACAAGCCCCCGAATTATTAATAGGGCGTTTGGGAAAGTTGGTCTAATAGATATTGCTTCCAGACATCATTTCCCATAATATTATCGAATACATTCAACCAAATTACAATATGAAGAAGTCGCTACTACTACTATCTTTATTGTGCTTATGCTATGCCAGTTTTGCGCAAAAAATACCCTTTCAAGGAAAACTCACATCTGATGGTAATCCAGTAACAGGGTCAAGAGAATTTATCTTTACTATATCAGAATCAGGTTGGGAAGAAACCCATGCCGATGTTGCGATTCTTGATGGCTACTATGCTGTCATTCTTGGAAGCATAACTCCACTACCATTTGGATTATTTGACCAAGTCGACCAAGTGGAATTGGGGATTTCTGTAAACGGTACAGTATTATCTCCTGTGAACCTATACGCTCCGCTAAGAAGTGCAAGTTTTCCTCGCACAACCACCATCGGGCAAGAAGATTTGTCGGGTAGAGATACTGTTTTTCATATTAATGTCAATGCCAGTGTGGACAGGGTATTCCAAGTTGACCTAAATGGAGCCGGCTCCAGATTTGCAATACGAGGAAACTCCACCTCTACTTCAGCAGACGATGATGCGTTTAAAGTCGGTGTTTTCGGAAGTGCCGTTGGTGAAGGTTCAGGTGATCATGCTGGACTGTATGGTCAGGGATTCGGAGCGGGTTTATTTAATAATGGAGTTGTCGGAAGAGCAGGCGGTCCTGGAAATGGTGCTACCGGATATGGTACTGGTTCAAGCAATACTGGAGTATATGGAGCCGGTTTTGGTAACGACTGGGGCAACAACGGAGTTGTTGGAGAAGCATTGGGCGATGTAGGAATTGATAATATTGGTGTAGTTGGGATTTCTACGGTAGACAATGGCTCAGACACTATACAAAACAAAGCATTTCTAGCCAGAGCTGAAGGCCCGGGAATAAACTACGGAATTCTCTCCTTCGCAAATGGAGGGGTAGAAAATTGGGCAGGTTTCTTCGAAGGAAACGTGAATGTGAATGGAGAACTAACTGTAAATGGGCAACCTATATCTGCCTCAGGAGGTTCTGACACATTGAAAGTAAAAGACATCCAACTCCTCAATGAAGCAAATAAACTTAGAACGCATGTCAATATATTTAATGATGCGGGAAGTGTACTAGGGAATGGCCCTAACGATTCTACCAACTTTATTCTTGGAAGTTCTGGGAATGGATATGCCGGAGGCCTTTGGCTATACGATTCACTCAGAAATGTTGGTGCGCAATTGCGAGTAAGCAATAAAGGAAATGGAAATCTTTTCACATACAATGAGACTCAAAATAATACCGCGTGGATAGGTACGCAAGGCAACAATAGCGGTATCATGCAAATTGCTGCTTACGACGAAGCAGGAGTAAACACTGGGGCTATGCTGGGATATCACCCTGGAGGTCTCCCACAACTGATTTTGGAAACAAATAATGAGGGTAATGGCCCCTTTTCGACACTCGTTCATTTAAACACATTTGCTAACAGTAGAAATAACCATGTGGGAGAATTGAACATAAGTTCCCTCAATCGATCGCTACTTGGAGTAGGTAGCGGAATGACATTCAGTATGAATGAGCAAGACCAACCATTCATACATCTCAAAAGTGGAAACGATAGAAACTGGGATGTAAGAGCACTGCTAAGCGTAGATTCTGTTGGCGCACTTGGCACAGCCGGAAGGTTTGAACTTCTTGGCCCACTGGGCAATGAGAATAATGATGTAAGAACCAACTTCTCAGTAGGCGTGATCAATGATCCAGGAGGACTTGATCCTAGTGGAGTATCTTCTGAGATGTTTTTGTGGGGTAAATCAACTCCAAATATTCAGTTCGGAGGAAAAGCAAATGAAAACAATGACTTGCCTCATATCGAAATGTACGGATCAACTGACGATGGTGGAACATGGTTTTTCTCTAACTTATCATTCAACGTTTCAAACGATGGATTAAGAGATGCAGGGTCATTTCACATGAGTAATTCAACGAGTGGCGTTTCAGAAAACACAGTAGACTTCACTTCGAACGGTAATAACAACGGAGGTCAACTAATCTTAAATGCATCGGCAGGCCACACCATAGTCCAACTTCAAGATAGAGGCGGAAGCTCCGGACAGGCACAATTCTATGGCACGTCTGGTGGCTTGAGATCAGAAGTTGGGTCATTTGGAGACGATTCGGGCTTTTTGATTCTTTATGGACCAAATGGTAATAAGAACATACAAATCGATCGCGACCCGGGATTGACAGATTTTGGTCAAGTAAATGTATTTGGATCAAATGGAATAGATTCAAGAGTTACAGCTGGTGTCGTAGACTTATCAGGAGATGAGAGTGGTTATGTTCGCTTGAGTTCAACCATTTCTGGAAATGCTGTGCAGATTGAAAGTAGCGGGATAAGTGTTGGTGAAAATCCTTATACAGATGGTACTGTTATCAACTATGATGGACTAGGCGGCCCAATATTTGAAATGTATGCAGCCACAACTCAAACAATAAGTATTGATGGAAATTCGGGAAGCATCAATGCTTCTGGTTCTATTACCGCAGATCAACTTTTCTCAACGGATGGATCTGTTTCCAGCTCTGATAAGAGACTTAAGAAAAACATCAAACCTCTCGAAAATGCCCTTGAAAACACAAGAAAACTTCAAGGCGTATCTTACAAATGGAAGGACGAAAACAAATCACAGGAAACGCAGATCGGTGTAATCGCTCAAGAGTTGGAAGAAGTTTATCCAGAGTTTGTACATACCAAAGAGGATGGTATAAAAGGTGTGAATTATGCCCATATGGTTGCCATACTGATAGAAGCACTAAAGGAATTGGATGCCAAAGTATCTGCACTTGAAACCGAGAATAAAGAACTAAAAGCTCAAATAACCAAGTCATCTGAAAACGAAATAGAGGAGCTGAGAGGTGAAATAGAAACCATAAAAGCCTTGCTACTAAAACCTGGAAGCTCCAGTCAAAGTGTTGGTTCCACAAATAAGTAATGGAAATATGTCTTTTAACACGATAAAAAGAATATTTCTAATATTGACCATTTTTTGCTTGCATCAGGCAGTTTTCGCACAACTAGAAAACGTAGCGTATGTGGCAAACTATGGCGGTGGCATTTCCTCTGGTAGAAATTTACAAACACAATACACCATTGGTGATAAGGCGGCAAGCGATGAGCTTGCTATTGGTCAGCTTGAGTCAGTTTATTCAGGCTTTATACCAGGTAACTTCATAGTACTTTCTTTTGGTCTGGCTAAAGATTCTGCAGTACTCGTAGTATTGTATGAAGCGACAAACGGAACTGATTGGATTGATAGCGAGAACTGGCTTGTCGCAGCTGATGTGGATGATTGGTTCGGAGTAGATGTGGATCCTACTTCACGGCGAGTTTCTGCTATAGCACTTCCGGCCAATAACCTCCAGAACAATTTTCCTGAGATCATAAAGAATCTTGAGAAGCTGGAGCGTCTCGATGTAAGTGATAACAATCTGAAAAAATTCCCAGATGTATCCACCATGCCAGAGTTGACTGAGCTTGCGTTGGAAAAAAATGATTTTTCGTTTATCGACATTGTTCCCAATCTAAAAGTAGGAGAAACAGGTACACTGACATACGCTCCACAAGACCCGTTTGGTAAAGTGAGTAGTGACACGGTTCAGGCTTCATCTCTCAAAATGCTGGATGGGAAAATTCCAGGTGCTACCTCCTATCAATGGAAGTTTGATCCTTTCAAGACATCTGACGAGGATTTCGAAGACCTGTTGAATCAAAACGAAAGCAGATTGAAAATAGACAGTGTCGTTTACTCTTCAATGGGCGCATACAAAGCCATTGCCACAAGTGACTTGATTCCTGGCTTTGAGATAGAAACATCCCGAAAATATGTCTGGGCCAAAACTGAGGTCTCAGGAACGATCAATGTGGACGAGGGGCCGCTTACGACTGGAGCAGAAGTTGCACTTTTCAGAATCAAGGAAACCGGAGCGTATGATTCCACCAGAGTGGGTAAGTCAAATGCAGATGGGTCTTACGATCTTGGAGAAGTGGTACTTGGAAACTTCGTACTTAAAGTTGACCCTGACAGTGAATTTGATGGAAGTAACCAAATCATTCAGACCTACTATGTAAGCCAGGATGATTGGCAATTGGCAGATACACTGGAGGTTTTCGAAAAGACAGAAGGAATAGATATCGATATTTTATTTATTCCACCGCCGCAAACAGGTAGTGCGATGATTTCTGGCTTTGTAGAGTCTGATCTTTCGGATGAAAGAATTATCGATGACGATGGCAGGATCACGTCAAGAAGAAAGGTAAGAAAAGCGGGATGCTCGATGCGACGATTCAAATCTCAGGGCAGAGACAAGCAAGATGAAGTGGAAACCGAAATCGCATATTACATAGAAACAGACGATGAAGGTTTCTTCAATTTTGAAAATGTGGAAGATGGAAAGTACCTGCTCAATATCCAGTTTCCTGGCGTACCTATGGATGAGACTTCTGACGTCATTTTTGAAATAGGAGGAGATAGGGAAAATCAGGTTTTTGAAGTGAATGCGCTCATTACTGAACTTGGAATTGAAGTCGATTCAGATGAAGTGCTTTTTAACTGGAAGCCATATATTAAAGACGTCAGCCTCTACCCTAACCCTACCGATGCGATACTTCAACTTGATTACAGAGTGCATAGAAAGGTTGATAACCTGATTATACAACTTACTTCTCTAGACGGAAGGCTGCTGTCAAGTCAGGAGGTTGCACACTTTCTCGGGTTGCATCATGCCAAAGTTGATATGACGCATCTTAGCGCTGCTTCCTACTTCCTGACCTTTACGGATGAAGAAGGTACTTTCAAAGAAGCCATTCAAGTCGGGAAAAAATAGGTATTTCTACACCTGATCGAAAAGGCCATCTCAATTGGGAAATGATAAAACACTTTCCAATTGAGATGGCCTTTTTCATTTAGTACAATTTGGCACTTTTATGGACTTCATTGGCAGGATTGTAAATCAACATTCTCTTATGTTTACTTCAAAAAAAATCATGCTCAGAGCCTTTTTACCGCCAACCAACCAGCACCCTTTAATTCAGTATATCAAACAATGGGAAGCATTTAACAATGTGGATCGTAGGATGACTAGAAATGCACTTCTTAAAATATTTGCTAGCTGTGTGGCTGTGATGGTTTTGGCCAAATTTATAGATGGAGGATTTTATTGATCCTCTATAAATAGTCTAAAACCCAAACGCCGTATTATACTTATTCTTTGAAAGCACAAAGGAGCTTTGCACATGGTCAATGTTGTTGATTACAGAGAGTCGGGTCAGGATGAATTTCTGATAAGCCTCCATGTCTTTCATAATCACCTTGACTAAAAAGTCATAATTCCCCGCTATATGGTACACCTCCATCACCTCTGGGATTGACTCCATTTCTTTGGTAAAAGTCTCAAGATAAGACCGTGTGTGATTTTTAATTGATATGGAAATGAACACAATAAGTTTTCTATCAATCTGCTTTTGATTCAGCAGAGCTACATACTTTTCAATCACTCCATTTTTCTCCAATCTTTTCACCCGCTCAAAAACAGGAGTTGTGGTCATGCCCAACTCATCCGCCAGTGCTTTTATCGTGATTCTTCCATCCTTTTGAAGGATATGCAAAATCTTTTTATCAGTATCATCAAGTCTGTAGGCCATTCTTAAGAAGGATCAAATTTTAAATCGAGTTTTATGGATATAGAAAAGAATAATATTCTTAATAATTAGATAATTAAAGACATTAATTCCTATATATAAAACTATAAAAGACTATTCAAATATTAATAAAGCCATTTAAATACTTTTACTCAAATACTACTACACCCCACAAACTACTATGCAAGAGCTCTTAGAAAAATTTGAAAACACAAGCCCTGAAATCGTTTTCGAATGGAAGGATAAGGAACTAGATGCTCAAGGCTGGATGGTGATAAATTCCCTAAGAGGTGGTGCCGCTGGTGGCGGAACCCGCATGAGAAAAGGATTGGATAAGCAGGAAGTAATTTCTCTCGCTAAGACAATGGAAGTGAAATTCAGTATCTCCGGCCCTGCGATTGGAGGAGCAAAATCAGGAATCAATTTTGATCCCAATCACCCTAACAAAGATGAAGTTCTCCGGAGGTGGTACAAGGCTGTAATGCCGCTTCTCAAAACCTACTATGGCACTGGTGGAGACCTCAACGTAGATGAAATACATGATGTCATTCCCATTACAGAAAGCTATGGGCTCTGGCACCCTCAAGAAGGAGTTGTTAATGGACACTATCAACCCAACGAAGCTCAAAAGGTTCACAAAATCGGGCATCTGCGTCAGGGAGTTTCCAAAGTCATAGAAGACAGCTCATACACACCAGATTTGACCAAAAAATATACCGTTGCAGATATGATTACGGGGTATGGCTTGGCAGAATCTGCAAGACACTATTATCAGCTTTGGGACAAGGACATCAAAGGAAAAAAAGTCATCATACAAGGATGGGGAAATGTAGGAGCTGCTGCAGGCTTTTATCTCGCTCAGATGGGCGTGAAGGTGGTCGGCATCATTGATGCAAATGGGGCTTGTATCAACCCTGAAGGGTATAGCATGGATCAAATCATTGACCTATTCAAAAACAGACAGAATAGAAATGAAACAGGTCTGATGAATTACTCTTTCGAGGAAGGGAATAAAACCATCTGGGATCTCAAGGCGGATATCTTTTTACCATGTGCAGGATCCAGAATGGTCGGTTTAAATGAGCTTGAGAGACTCATTGAAAATGGCTTAGAATCCATATTCTGTGGAGCAAATGTGCCATTTGATGATAAGGATATCTTTTTCGGGGAGACACATGCTTATGCTGATAAAAATATAGCTGTGATCCCTGATTTCATTGCCAACTGTGGCATGGCTAGAGTATTTGCTTTTCTAATGAACGGAGTTGATGACATAACCGATGATGCCATTTTCAGTGATACTTCTCACATCATTTACAAAGCACTCAAAAGAATAAAAGACAGCTTTGATGGCGACAAGAATATAACCAGCAAGGCTTTAGAGATAACAATTTCAGAATTGGTTTAATCTGCTTTATAACTTATCAGAGTTATCATGTTGAGGCCTTCAAAACACATCTTAGCTAAGAATTTCGATATGGTCAATTTGACATCTCAAGATAGAAAATACAAGTTTCACAAAGTAGGATTAACCTAAAACAAGAAGCTATGCCGATTTATCATTCATTAGGTAAAATACCAAAGAAGCGACACACCGCCTTCAAAAAAACCGAAGGGGGATTCTACTATGAGCAACTCTTTGGAACCATTGGTTTCGATGGCATGTCGTCGCTCATGTACCACTGTCACAGGCCAACCATGGTAAAAGCGGTAACAAAAAGCTACGACGTTACCCCAAAAGTCGCCATTGATAAAAACATGCTCTCTAGAAACCTGTCAGGATTTGAAGTGATGCCTGAAGACGATTTTCTGGTAAGCAGAAAAACTCAGCTTATCAATAAGGACTGCCAAATAGAACTTGCAGCCCCCAGGCATTCAATGACAGATTATTTCTATAAAAACACCGATTGCGACGAATTGCTGTTTGTACATAAGGGAAAAGGAGTTTTGAAAACGATGTTGGGAAATTTGGACTTTGCCTATGGTGATTACCTATTGATCCCGAGAGGAATGATCTATCAAATCACCTTCGAAACACAAGACAACCGACTCTTTATTGTCTCATCGAGCAGGCCTATTTACTTCCCAAAAAAGTACCGGAATTGGTTTGGTCAGCTTCTGGAGCACTCGCCTTATTGCGAACGAGATATCAGAAGACCAGTCAACCTTGAAACTCATGATGAAAAAGGTGACTTCACGATCAAGGTAAGAAAGCAAAACATGATTCATGAATATGTGTACGCATCCCACCCTTTTGATGTCGTAGGTTGGGATGGATACAACTATCCTTATGCCTTCTCCATTCACAACTTTGAACCAATCACAGGACGAGTGCACCAGCCACCTCCCGTTCACGTCACTTTCGAAACAGACGCATTTGTGGTATGCTCATTTTGCCCAAGACTTTACGACTATCACCCAGAGTCCATTCCCGCTCCATATAATCACAGCAATATTGATTCTGATGAAGTGCTCTATTATGTTGATGGAGATTTCATGAGTCGAAACAACATTGATGTTGGCCAGATCACACTGCATCCTGCTGGCATTCCCCACGGACCTCATCCGGGTGCCATGGAGCGAAGCATAGGCCAAACCAAAACAGACGAACTAGCTGTGATGGTTGACACATTTAAACCATTGATGATCACAGAAGAAGCAATGAAAATAGAAGTTCCGGACTACTTCAAGTCATGGTTGGATTGAAAAAAGAAATTGAAATTATGATTACAGAAACTCAAAACATCCCAAAGATATTCGCTGAAGCAGAAGACTTTCTTCCGCTTAACGGCACTGACTACATAGAGCTATATGTAGGGAACGCGAAGCAATCGGCTTATTTTTATCAGACTGCATTTGGGTTCGAGCCAGTTGCCTACTCCGGTCTGGAAACGGGCAATAAGGAAAGCGTATCCTTTGTTTTGAAACAAGACAAAATTCGTCTGGTTCTCACTTCTTCTTTGGTGAAAGACCATGAAATAAACGATCATATCAATCAACATGGTGACGGAGTGAAAGTCATTGCACTTTGGGTAGATGACGCTAAGGAAGCTTGGAAAGTCACCACGCAAAAAGGAGCAAAATCCTACCTCGCTCCTACTATAAAGCAGGATGAAAATGGATCAGTAATCTCATCGGGAATCCACACATACGGAGACACAGTACATCTCTTTATTCAAAGAGATCAATACGATGGACCATTCCTTCCTGGCTTCCAAGAATGGAAGTCAGATCTAAAAACCACTCCTGTGGGACTAAAGTTCATAGACCATATGGTGGGAAATGTTGATCTGGGAGAAATGAACAAATGGTGTGAGTTCTATGCAAAGGTGATGGGGTTCACTCAGTTAGTTTCGTTCGATGATAAGGACATTTCTACAGAGTACACCGCTCTCATGAGCAAGGTCATGAGCAATGGAAATGGGCGAATCAAATTTCCAATCAATGAACCAGCTGATGGAAAGCGAAAGTCTCAAATAGAAGAATACATTCAGTTTTACAATGGTGCCGGCGTACAACACATTGCTGTTGCAACAGATGACATTATCAAAACAGTATCAGACCTGCGAAGCAGAGGAGTTGAATTCTTACATGTACCTGAAGTTTATTATGACGACCTGTTTGCAAGAGTAGGTGAAATTGACGAAGACCTTGAGCCTTTGAAAAAACTCAACATTCTTGTTGATCGAGATGACGAAGGCTACCTACTTCAAATCTTCACCAAACCAGTTGTTAACAGGCCAACGATGTTTTTTGAAATCATCCAAAGAAAAGGAGCTCAATCCTTTGGAAAAGGAAACTTCAAAGCACTTTTCGAATCAATAGAAAGAGAACAGGAATTAAGAGGAACACTTTAAAATAGTATTGAAAATGAAACTACTCAAAAGCTTCATTGAAGTAGCTGAAGACTCAGATTTCTCTATCTACAATATTCCATTTGGAATATATCAAAACGAAAATACTCCCTATGCAGGAGCAACTGCCATTGGAGACTTTGTTGTTGATTTGAGCGTACTTCACGATCAAGGTTATTTCGAAGAATTCGATCTCCCAAAAGGCATTTTCAGGTCTCAAGTCCTAAACCCATTCATTGCATTAGGGAAACCAGTGACAAATAAAGTACGAATCAAAATTCAAGAATTACTCCTTGAAGAATCCCCACTTCAAGGTGACATCTCTACCAGAAGTCAGGCGTTTATCCCAAGTAAAAACGTAACAATGCTCATGCCAGTAAAGGTGGAAAACTACACAGACTTCTACTCCAGTATCGAGCACGCCACAAATGTAGGCACCATGTTTCGCGACCCTGAAAACGCCCTACTTCCCAACTGGAAACACTTGCCTGTCGGCTATCATGGCAGAGCCTCCTCGATCATCCCAAGTGGCGTGCCCATACATCGACCAAAAGGTCAAACCAAAGACCCCAAAAAAGAACTTCCCGAATTTGGGCCAACCAAAAGGCTCGACTTTGAATTAGAATTGGCTTTCATCACCGGGAAGGAAACTGATCTGGGAAGCACTGTTTCAACCGAGCAAGCAGAAGAACACATCTTTGGTTTTGTCTTATTTAATGACTGGTCTGCACGGGATGTTCAGGTTTGGGAGTACGTACCCCTTGGGCCATTTTTAGCAAAGAATTTTGCCTCAAGTGTTTCACCTTGGATTGTGACTTTGGAGGCTTTACAGCCTTATCGAACCTCCTCTCCAAAACAAGATCCAGAAGTCCTTCCCTATCTACGGAGCTCAGGAGATAAAAATTTTGATATTAATCTGGAAGTCTATATTCAACCAGACAATAGAAACCCGCATCAAGTCTCCCAATCGAATTTCAAGTATATGTATTGGAACATATGTCAGCAACTCGCTCATCAGACAATCAATGGCTGTAATTTGAAAGTTGGAGATCTTTATGCCTCTGGAACCATTAGCGGTCCTACCCCAGACAGCTATGGCTCCATGCTAGAGCTTGCTTGGAAAGGAACAAAACCTCTCCAATTTCCAGATGGAATCACGCGTAAATTCATTGAAGATGGAGATACGGTTATTATAAAAGGTCATTCTGAAAAACTCGGAAAAAGAGTCGGTTTCGGAGAAGTTAAAACCATGGTGCTTCCTGCAACGTAGCATTTGGCATTACCAAAGTCTTAAAGAGGAACCCGCACATCACTTTTAAGTATACTTCTCAGTCAAAAAATCAAAGAGCTTATTGATCTCCTTGGTTTTGACAGCTGGGAAATTTGCAATACGAAAAGTCCCTGACTTCCATTTGCCGTACCCAGCTCCAAGGATTATTCTACGATTGTTAGCTTCTTCCCTTAGCCTCTGAGGATTATCGTGCTTAAGCGTCAGCACAGTTTTAGATCGAACTTCCTCATTATGAATCAAATACTCAAACCCGCTCAGACCCTCAAAAAAAGCTTCATATCCAGCAAGTTTTTTTTGTCCCCTGGTTTCAACAAATTCAATGCCCTTAGAAGCCCCCTGAGTTCTATTTAGTAGAAAAATACCCAATACATTTGGAGTATATTGAGTCTGGTTTTTCCTGGTATTTTCAATAATACTTACCAGACTATTATAGTGATTTCTTTCGTCGATTTCAAAGGCCCTTTCCATAGCCTTTGGAGATAGAATTATAAGCCCAAGGCCAGCCGGAAGCCCTAGACACTTTTGCACCGAAGCATACCAGTAGTCAGCGTTTTCAAAATCCAATTTAATCCCACCTATGGAAGACGTCACATCAACGGCGATCAGTTTATCAGCGTTTATCAGCTTTAGCTTTTTGAGACTCTCATTGGAAACCTGAGTGCCAGTAGAAGTCTCATTTTGAGTCACACAAATCACGTCACAATCATCTGGCAATTCAGTCACTGGCAATGACTCATTGATATCGAACTCAGCTTTGCTCGCCTTCCCAATTTTGTCTGCATAGCCAAACCACTTTTCACCAAAAGCCCCATTGTAAAAATGGAAACTCCCCTTTCGCACCAAAGATTGTGAAATGATTTCCCAGTTCTCCGTAGCAGAAGACGTGAATGCTATTTCATAATGATCAGGTATAAGTAGCTTTTCTTTCAGAATAGATTTTGTCTCCGACATCATTTCCATGAACTGGTCACTTCGATGATTGGCAGACATCATTCCATTCATTTTAGCCTCATACATGTATTCTGTAACGCTAGAATAAACCCTTGACGGACCCGGATAAAAATTCGCTACGTTCATTTCTCCAGAAAATACCTAACAGCAAACTCGTATCCCTTCAACCCTAAACCTGAAATAATCCCAACACTTTTCGCTCCCGTATAAGTGTGGTGCCTGAACTGTTCCCGTGAATGAATATTAGAAATATGAACCTCAATAACTGGTGTATTGACAGCCGCAATTGCATCTGCCAGTGCAACCGAAGTATGTGTATATCCAGCCAGATTCACTACAATACCATCGTAGGAAAATCCAACCTCATGAATCTTATCGATCAAATCCCCTTCACTATTCGACTGAAAATACTCCAGCGAGACACCCGAGAGCTTCTCCTTAAGCACCGCGTAGTAATCTTCAAACGTCTGTGATCCGTAAATATCTACCTCCCGCTTACCAAGCAGATTCAAATTCGGGCCATTAATGATGATGATATTCATTTTCGTATGTTTAGGAGCATCGGAAAGTAAGCACTACCTGTACCTTTCTTTAATTCTTATATACCAATTCGAAACACTAAATTAGCATCCAATGAGTTGGGATATTCACATCAAGCAGTTCAAAAGTTACCTTAAGCTAGAAAGATCCCTAGCAGACAATAGCATTCAAGCCTACCTACGTGACATTACGAAATTAAAGCAGTTTTTCGAAATCAAGGCCATAGAGCGCACTCCCATAAAGGTCACTCAGCAAGATTTAGTAGATTTTATCGAGTTCATCAACGAGCTAGGCCTCTCTCAGCACTCCCAAGCCAGAATAATTTCAGGACTTAAAGCCTTCTTCAAATTCCTTCTTTATGAACAAATCAGCAGCACAGACCCATCAGAACTACTAGAAGCACCTAAACTTGGGAGAAAATTGCCCGACACGCTGGAGTTTCATGAGATCGAAGCTCTTTTCGCCGCAATCGATCACAGCACACCTCAGGGAACCCGAAATCGCGCCATGCTCGAAACACTCTATAGCTCTGGCCTTCGTGTTTCCGAACTGATCGATTTAAAAATCAGCAACATCTACGACGATATCGGGTTCATTCGCGTAATCGGAAAAGGAAGCAAAGAAAGACTCGTACCCATAGGAGGCGAAGCACTTAAGCAAATCAAAATTTACAGAACCGAAGTACGAACCCATATCAAAATCAAGCCCGGAAACGAAGACTTCATTTTCCTTAATAAGCGAGGAGCCAAACTCAGCAGAGTGATGATCTTTATGATCATCAAAGACTTGGCCGCATCAGTCGACCTTAAGAAAAACATCAGCCCCCATACTTTTCGACATTCCTTTGCGACCCACCTGATCGAAGGAGGAGCAGATTTACGAGCCGTTCAAGAGATGCTCGGCCATGAGTCCATCACCACTACGGAGATCTACACCCATCTCGATCGCGACTATTTGAAGCAAGTCATTTTAGACTATCATCCAAGGAGTTAATAATTTTAATGGCACCCGAGCGGGCTATCGGCTATACTCCTCGCTGCGCTGCGGGGTACCGCCTCTATCCCTGGTGCAAGTAGTCCTTCGCTAGTTTCATTTACGCTATTCCGATTACTTATAATTGTTTGCGTGAAATTTTACAATGAACTTCATTTAAACACTTTTATCATTAATTTTGAGCCATGTTATTGGTTGCCAATAAATTAGAAAGCGTTAGAAAACTCTGTTTAGAAAACAAAGTCAAATCTCTTTACATATTTGGTAGCGAAGCAAAAAACAACTCTTCCGACGACAGTGACATTGACCTTATTGTTGATATCAATATTTCCGACCCCTACGAGTATACTGACAAATATCAGTCACTCAAAGAAGCTCTTCAAAAGCTCTTTAAAAGAAAAATTGACCTTTTGGAGGCCAGAGCACTATCAAACAAATTTTTAATCGAAGAGATAAATAATACTAAGATCGCTCTCTATGAATAATAGAGTCAACGTCTGGCTTCTTGACGTTCTTAACTCGATAGAAGAAATAGAAATGGATCTTCCTGAGACAAAAGACTTCTTCCTCTATAAAAATAATAGAACCGCGAAAAGAGCGATTGAAAGAAACCTCGAAATAATCGGAGAAGCAATCAATAGAATTCTTTCCTTAGACCCTGATATTAAAATTTCTCAAGCAAGAAAAATTGTGGATTTCAGAAACAGAATTATTCACGGATATGATTCTATTTCGGATGAAATCGTTTGGACAACCGCAACCAGAGATCTTCCTGTACTCAAACTAGAAATAACAGACCTTCTGAACAAAATTAATTCAGACAGATAATCCGTCTGATAAAACTGACTTCATCAACTACTAATTTAGCACCTAAGACAACATCTAACTTTTTAATGTACCAACTCCTCAAAAACTTCCTATTTCTCCTTTCAGCTGAAAAAGCACACCATTTCACTACCAAGTCACTGAGAGTTCTTTTCAAAATCCCTTTCTTCAAATCCCTTTTTTCAAGCATCTATAACTATCAAGACCCAAAAATTGAAAGAGAGCTTTTCGGGCTCAAATTCAGAAACCCAGTCGGTCTGGCAGCCGGGTTTGACAAAAACGCACAGTTCATTCACGAATTCTCGGCCATGGGTTTCGGATTCATTGAAGTAGGAACCGTAACACCGCTAGCCCAATCCGGAAACCCTCAACCAAGACTTTTTAGGTTGACAGAAGACAATGCCCTCATCAACAGAATGGGTTTCAACAACGACGGCATGGAAGCCGCCTTTGAAAACCTACAAACCAGACCCAAAGGAATCATCGTTGGAGGAAACATCGGCAAAAACAAAGTAACCCCCAATGAGGAAGCAGAAAGTGATTACCTCAAATGCTACGAAAAACTATTCCCAGTTGTCGATTACTTTGTTGTTAATGTAAGCTCTCCCAACACCCCTGACCTTCGCAAGCTGCAAGAAAAAGAGCCTTTAGAAAACCTACTTAAAACACTTCAGACAGAAAACAACAAGAAAAAAGAGCCTAAACCAATCTTATTAAAAATAGCTCCAGACCTCACGGATGGACAGCTAGATGATATTCTTGATATTGCAAGAAGCATCAACCTGGATGGCATCATTGCCACCAACACTACCATAGACAGAAGTGGATTAAAAGAAAGTGAAAGCACTCTGGAAAAAATTGGAAATGGAGGATTGAGCGGAGCACCCGTTTTAGATAGATCAAATGAAGTGATCAAGTACATCAGAGACAGAAATCAGAAAATACCTATTATAGGTGTTGGGGGTATCCTATCAGGAAAAGACGCTGTGGACAAGATGAAAGCAGGAGCCAATTTAGTTCAGATCTATTCCGGTTTGGTTTATAAAGGGCCAGACCTGATTAAGGACATAAATAAAGCAATAGTAGCTGACCTTGGCATAGCCTAAAAACTCTTATTACTTTTGTTGATATAACTGCGCATGGCACAAAACACTTATAAGAGCGATAAGTCTGGTAACTCGGGATCGGTGAAATTTAAAGTCGACTTCTTAAATGACCGAAAGTTTCATTTGGCAATTGGGCTTTTCATGTTACTCAGCGCAGCATTTCTTGCAATCTCATTTGTCTCCTATTTAAACACGGGCAAGGCTGATCAAAGCGTAGTTGAGGCATTCACTCAAACCGACATCAAAGAATCAGGTGTTGAAGTTCAAAATTGGTTTGGACTCATTGGAGCCATTACAGCTCATTATTTTATTTTTCTGTGGTTTGGTATCGCATCATTACTAATCCCTCCCTTCCTGTTCCTGATTGGGCACAGGATCGTATGGAGAAAACGAACCCTCTCTATTGCAAAGGCATTTGCATTCACAACATTCTATCTATTGTGGGTAAGCATGTTCCTAGGATACTTCCTAATCAGTTCCGATGAAATCTCCGAATGGGGATTCCTCAGTGGAGGTGTAGGATTTGAAATGTCAATTCTACTGGAAAGTCTAATGGGATGGGGATCCGTCCTATTTCTTGTTTTCCTGTTTTTGGTATTCAACATGTACTTCTTCAACATTACCCGAATCGCCCTTATAGAGGGAGTAATTCAAGACTTCAGGAGCAGGTTTAAAGGTAGTGATGCAGAAGACTCACCCTTCGATGAGGATGAAGAGTATGACAGGGAAGAAAATATTGAAAGTGATGAAGGTGAGATTAACGATGACCTGAATAAAGATGAAGATTCTGTAGAACTCGAGTTCGAGGATCTTAATGAAGAAGAAAAAGATAAATCGCTGGACTTTATAATTAATCAAGTCAAAAAAGAAGTTGAAGAAGAGGAGGTTGAAGGTGATGAGATAGAAGAAGTTCAATCTCAGTCCTGGGAAGTAGAAGATAAGCCCAAACCCAAGAGAAACGTACCTAAAGAAGAGCCTGCATTTTCAATCGAAATACCCGGAATCAGCCAACTTGCAGAATCTGACGAGGAAGAAGAGGAAGAGGAAGACCTTCCAGTTGGTTTCGTAAAACCGAAAGACACAGAGGTAAGGGTTGATCACATGGAAAACTATGATCCTACGCTGGATCTTCCTAAATACCAATATCCTACCCCTGAGCTCCTCATAAATTATCCGCCCAAAGACGTTCAAGTATCTAAAGATGAGCTAGAGCAAAACAAGGATAAGATTGTAGAAACACTGATTAATTTTAAAATTGGAATCGCCAGCATCAAAGCCACCATCGGCCCGACTGTCACCCTCTACGAAATAGTACCAGAAGCCGGCGTTAAGATTTCTAAGATCAAAAATCTTGAGGATGACATTGCATTAAGCTTAGCTGCTTTAGGCATTAGGATCATTGCCCCTATTCCGGGAAGAGGCACGATAGGTATAGAAGTGCCGAATAAGCACAAGGAGATGGTGGACGTTAAGTCCGTCATTACTACTGAGAAGTTCAGCAAGGCAAACATGGAATTGCCTGTAGTTTTAGGTAAGACCATATCTAATGATGTGTTTGTTACCGATCTCGCTAAAATGCCTCACTTGTTGATGGCTGGAGCTACCGGACAAGGAAAGTCAGTTGGACTCAATATGATTATCACTTCTTTGATCTATAAAAAGCACCCTTCACAGTTGAAGTTTGTCATGGTAGATCCTAAGAAAGTGGAACTAACGCTTTTCAATAAACTAGAAAGACATTTTCTAGCCAAACTACCAGATAGCGACGAGGCGATTATTACGGATACGGCCAAAGTTGTAAATACACTCAACTCGCTTTGTATCGAAATGGATCAACGATACGACTTGCTTAAAGACGCTGGGTGTAGAAACCTCAAAGAATACAACAAGAAGTTTACTGACAGAAGGTTGAATCCTGAAAAAGGACACAAGTACCTTCCGTACATCGTACTGGTAATCGATGAATTAGCAGATTTGATGATGACAGCAGGTAAAGAAGTGGAAATGCCAATTGCAAGACTTGCACAACTTGCAAGAGCCATTGGTATTCACCTCATAGTCGCTACTCAAAGACCTTCAGTAAATGTCATCACCGGTATTATCAAAGCTAATTTCCCAGCTAGATTATCATTTAGAGTAACTTCCAAAATAGATTCAAGAACCATTTTGGATGCCGGTGGAGCTGATCAGCTCATTGGTCAGGGAGATATGCTTCTATCTATGGGTTCTGATATAATCAGGTTACAATGTGCATTTGTAGATACACCAGAAGTGGACAGGATATGTGAGTTCATTGGAGACCAGCGTGGTTATGACTCTGCATACGAGCTTCCGGAGTTTGTAGGTGAAGAAAGTAGCGGAGTAGGTGAAATCGACCTTTCTGAGCGAGACGCTTTGTTCGACGATGCAGCCAGATTGATCGTCATGCATCAGCAGGGAAGTACATCTCTTATTCAGAGAAAAATGAAATTGGGATACAATCGTGCAGGTCGACTTATCGATCAATTGGAGGCTGCAGGAATCGTGGGGTCGTTTGAAGGAAGTAAAGCACGAGAAGTTTTAATTCAAGATGAGTACGCTTTGGAACAGTTATTGTCTAGCCTATAGCAACTAGTTATTAAAATCATAAAAAATGAAGAATCTAACATACACATTACTTGCGCTTTTCTTAAGCATCAATGCATTCGCACAGTATGATGAAGATGCCCTTGCAGTACTGAATGCAATGAGTGGAAAGTACAAAAAAATCAATGCCTACAGCGCCGAGTTTTCTCAGAAGCTGGAAAACAAAGAAGTAGGGATCAACGAATCCTTCGAAGGTACCATTACTGTAAAAGGTGGAAAGTACATCTTAAGCGTATCCGGCCAGGAAATCTTCAACGACGGGAAGGACGTCTGGAGCTATAATGCTGAAGTTTCTGAGGTCACAGTGACTACTTATGATCCGGAGGAGCAGGAGATCAACATGGGAAACATATACGACTTGTATAAAGACGGTTTCAAATACAACCTGATCAAGACCAATAACCGTGGAGACAGATTTATTGAACTTGACCCTGAAGATAAAAATAAAAGCTACTTCAAAATCAAGATGACAATTGACGACCAGGACGCACTCAAGCAATTTACAGTTATGGATAAGTCGGGCAACATTTATGTATACAGCATCAAAAACTTTGAAGAGAAGCCAGACCTAAAAGACAATGTATTCACCTTCAATCCTAAAAAACATAAAGGAGTGGAAGTAATCGACTTCAGATAAAGTACAGTTCTGTAGTTATAAGGCATATTCAGTACCTCTCTGAAATCACATCAGAGAGGTCTTTTTTTGCCTAGATTATACGTATTATTATTAACTTGAGAGTAAATAGCAGCAATGACCAGATCGGAACTATTTAATAAGATCATCGAAAAAGAATCCTTTCTTTGTGTGGGTCTGGATACAGACATCAATCTGATTCCATCTCACCTAAAATCTTCGGATGATCCCATTTTCGAGTTTAACAAACAGATCATTGATGCTACTTACAAGTACGCTGTAGCCTATAAGCCCAATTTGGCATTCTATGAATCTTTGGGAAGTAAAGGTTGGGATTCCTTAGAAAAAACGATCGAGTATATTCCTGATGATGTCTTCACCATTGCTGACGCGAAAAGAGGTGATATTGGAAACACATCAAATTTGTATGCCCGGGCTTTCTTCGAGCAACTTTCTTTTGACTCTGTCACGGTCAACCCGTACATGGGTGAGGATTCAGTTACGCCATTTCTAAAACACGAAGGGAAGTGGGTGGTATTACTTGCAGCGACCTCTAACGGTGGTTCTTTTGATTTTCAGGATTTGATGATTGAGAGCCATAGCGAAAAGCTATTCGAACGCGTACTTCGCAAAAGCTCCGAATGGGGAACTCCACAAAACATGATGTATGTGGTTGGAGCGACCAGAGCAGAAACACTTGTTACTGTAAGAATGATTGTGCCGGATCACTTCTTACTTATCCCAGGAGTAGGTGCTCAGGGAGGCAGCTTGGAATCCGTCTGCAGATACGGAATGAATAAGCAATGCGGACTCCTGGTCAACTCTTCTAGAGGAATCATTTATGCTGGAAATGGAACTGATTTTGCAGCAAAAGCGGGAGAAGCGGCAAAAGACTTGCAAGAAAAAATGTCGGGCAAGCTTCAACAAATTAAATAACAGTTTAAGTAAGAGTAACGATTTGCTCTATGGATGAACTGTTCCTTCACTTCCTCTGGAAATACCAAAAGTTTAACAAGCTTCCCCTAACAACAAGCCTGGGAAAAGAGATTACCGTATTAAAAACGGGTCACCATAACAAAAATGCAGGGCCTGATTTCTTAGAGTCCAAGATTAAAATCGACCAAATAGAATGGGCGGGTTCTGTAGAAATTCATTTTAAAGCATCCGATTGGCTGGCTCACAAGCATCAAAGTGATCCTTCCTATCAAAACGTAATTCTACATGTAGTGTGGAAGAACGACACGGAGATCGTTTATCAAAATGAATCTCAAATCCCTACACTTGTGCTGTCTGACTTTGTAGACCAAAATCTGGAGCAGCAATACCGATCCTATATCAATCAGCCAAAGGCTATCCTATGTGAATCCTTTTTGGATGGCTTACCTAGTATCCAAAAAACCATGATGCTTGACCATGCGCTTACGGATAGGCTAGAAAGTAAAGCCAAGCTGGTACTTGACATCTTAAGCGAATCAAACACCAATTGGGATCAAACAGTCTATCAACTGCTTGGTAAGAATTTCGGATTTTCAATAAATAAGGAGCCATTTGAAAAACTGACCACACTCCTTCCCTACAAGATCATTGCAAAGCACCTTGATAACCCAGATCAAGTTTTCGCACTTATTTTTGGAACTGCTGGATTTCTAGAGACACCTGAAGATGAATATCAAAAATCACTACAAAAAGAGTTTGATTTCTTAAGCAAGAAATACAGAATCAATTCTCCCCTACTTAGGCATCAGTGGAAGTTTTCAAAGCTAAGACCTGCTAACTTTCCTACTGTCAGACTGGCTCAATTTGCCACTTTCTTACTCGGCACAAAGAAATTGCTCTCCTATTTTATTGAAAATCATGGGATCAAAAAACTAAAAGCTGGACTTAGCATCGAACCTGCTGGCTATTGGAAAAATCACTATGATTTTGGAAAAAAACTTGAAAGCGGCAGCAATCGATTTGGTAGTTTTTCTATTGAAAACCTTCTGATAAATACTGCAGTCCCTATCCTCACAGCCTACTCTAAAACAGCAGGAAATGAATCTTTACTTGAACGAGGTGTAGAACTCTTAGAGGAAATTAAGTCAGAAAAAAACAACATTACTAAGCAGTGGGAACAGGTCGGAATAGCGTGTAACTCAGCATTTGATACGCAGGCGCTCATCCAACAATACAACGAATTTTGTTTAAAAAAGAGATGCCTGCACTGTAACATTGGAGTCGCCATACTCAATAGGCCATGATACTCTATTTGATCCACCTGATTATACTTAGTTGCATCATTTTGGCTGTCTACACTCAGAGAGGAACACAATTCCATCAATCGATTTTTTGGACGGGGTTGGGTATTCGATTGATAGGCTCAGTAAGTTTTGTATTAATCTATACTCAATACATCCAGTATGGAGATAGTCTTAGTTTTTTCAAAAAAGCATCTGATCTGGCAGATTCGGGGCGAAGTGATTTTGTAGAATATCTCGATTTCGTATTCTCATCACAACATCACATTTATAAATCTGAAGGTAGAGATGGCTTCTTCATCAAGCTTGTGAGCGTTTTATGCCTACTGACAAACAATAGCTATTGGATCAGTACGCTATACATGTCGATACTAAGCTTTATCCCAATATGGTATTTTGTAAGCCTTTGTGCTTCCATTTTTCCCAAGCATAAACTAAGTCTCGTTGCAGCTTTTCTCGTTCTTCCCAGTCCTATTTTTTGGACATCAGTGCTACTAAAAGACTCATTGGTTTTCATCTCAATCGTTCTAATCACCTCTACACTTGTAAAGTACTGCTACAAGCACAAAATCAAGTGGTTGGACATTCTAGGACTGGTTCTTTCATTTTTTCTCCTCTGGAAGCTTCGCTACTTCCTTTTCGGAATTGCATTCGGAGTTGTAATCATAGTAGCATTTGAGAAGCTGATTGCAAGACGCATCGAGAAGAACTATTACAAAGGATTCATATGGCTGGCTCTTGTGGTTCTTTGTACCGTAGGGATTTCATTTATCAACCCAAACTTATATTTCCAGAATTTTCCTCAAGCTATATATGATAATTACCACATAATCCTCAGCAACTCCAGTCCCGAGACCAGCATAGTCTTTAGGAACCTGCAACCTGATTGGAAAAGTTTGACATTCTGTCTTCCATTGAGTTTTCTATCTGGCCTGTTTCGTCCCATCCTGACAGAGGGGGGACTTGTCTATCTACTTCATGGGTTAGAAAATTCGCTGATTCTGATTCTTTCTCTTTTCACTCTGGCCAAACTCAGAAGAATTGGCCGCCCTCCTATCCTTGTGTGGTGCGGGATAGGTTTTATTTTGGTTCTAGCTTCTCTTTACCCGCTCGCCTCTCCAAACTTTGGGACCCTTATGAGGTACAAGGCATCTTACCTTCCTTTCCTCTTCTTTCTTCTAAGTATTACACCATTTCAAGCTTGGTTTCAAAAGAAAGCATAAAGGTCTAACTTTGCAGCCAATTTCAGACTTATGAACAAACCAGTAATCATTTTTGGAGCTAAGGGAATCGCTCAGGCGGCCTTAGAGATATTTAAAAGTAACAACATCGTCGTTTATGGATTTTTGGATGATGATAAAGCCACTCATGGGCTTGAAGTAGATGATGTTTCAGTTCTTGGAAAAACGGATGACCATGGCTTCATAAAATTGATTGGCCAGAAATGTGACGCATTTTTAGCTTCAGACGAAAATTCGCTCAGAAAAAAATGGGTAAAAATGCTCATGGATGAAAGAAAAGTGATGCCCATGAATGCAGTTCATTCCACAGCCGAGATATCGGGGTTTGCTGAAATTGGACATGGAAATTTTATTAATGCAAGAGTTACCATAGGAGCTTCCGCTAAGATTGGCCAGCATTGCATTTTGAGTTCAGCAGCGATCATTGAACACAATGTAGAAGTTGGCGATTTTGTGCAGGTAGGTGCCGGGTCGATAATTAACGCTGGGGTGACGATAGAAGAGGGAGCCTTTATAGGCTCGGGTGTCACGGTGGTAAGTGGTGTGAAAATAGGAAAGAACGCACGTGTCGGGGCTGGTTCCGTTGTGGTAGCTGATGTAAAAGCTAAGGAAACTGTATTTGGCAATCCTGCTGTTGCTGTTAGTAAGTAGTAGCAAGATATAAGCAATCAGTAGCAAGATTCGAATGAATAATTTCAAAGAGCTTATCATCTGGCAAAAAGCCATTGAATTAGCTTCACTTGTTTATGATATTACTAAATCATTTCCGAATGACGAAAAATTTGGATTGACTAATCAGCTAAGAAGAGCTTCTGTATCAGTTAGTTCAAATATTGCTGAAGGTTCAGGGAGGTCTGGGAAGAAAGATTACGCAATGTTTATTGGGTATTCTTTAGGATCTCTTTTCGAAATTGAAAGTCAATTAATTATCAGTAGAAATTTAAATTTCATTGATCAAACTATCTTTGAGGATATTTCCAGTCGAGTGACAGAATTGCAAAAAATGACTTACTCATTTAAGCAAAGACTTGTGACTTGATTCTTAATACTTTTAATCATTCAAAACACTCCGCTGAAACGGAGCTCTGGTTATGAAAGAAGAATATTTAGTACTCCTATATTATTGCTACTCCAAAATTGAAGACCCTGAGACTTTCAGAGAACAACATCATATCAGATGTCTGGATCTGAACTTAAAGGGGAGAATTATCATTGCTGAAGAAGGCTTAAATGGAACAGTTTCCGGTCTGAGAGCAGATTGCGAAACTTACATGAATGAGGTAAAATCTGATCCTCTTTTCGCAGATATTGAGTTTAAAGTAGATCAAACTGAAGGTTACACATTTGAAAAAATGCATGTGCGTGTGAAGCCTGAAATCGTGCATGTAGATCTTCCTCATATCAACCCAAGAGAAAAAACTGGAGGATATATAGAGCCGGCTGAGTTTAAAGAGATATTAAAAGAGCAGCCTGAAGATACTGTGATCTTAGACGTGCGATCCAACTATGAACATAGCGTCGGAAAATTTAAAAATGCGGTTACTCTAGATATTGAAAATTTCAGAGATTTTCCTGAGAAGGTAAATGAGCTAGGACACCTGAAAGACAAAAAAGTGGTGACTTATTGTACCGGAGGGATCAAATGTGAAAAGGCCAGTGCCTTTCTTCTGGAGCAGGGATTTGAAAATGTTTATCAACTACACGGAGGAATCATCAAATACGGACTTGAAGCAGATGGTGAAGACTTTGAAGGAAAATGCTACGTCTTTGATAGTCGTATTACCAAGGATTTAAACACCGTTAACCCTAGCGTGATATCAAAATGCTACGTCACAGGGAAACCCTCTGACAGAATGGTCAACTGTGCCAACCCTCACTGCAATCTTCATATACCAATGAGCGAAGAGGGGGCAGAAATATACAACGGGTGTTGCTCTGAAGAATGCTCAAAAAATCCAGATACTCGTCCTTATGACGGGACAGGATTTTACCAAAAAGAAATGAACGGTTACAATCCCTATAAAGGAGTAAAAAGGTAAACTAAAACGATACTTTCTCCTCAAACAATTGCTTTACAATTGCTGAGGCAATAATCCCATGACCAGTTTCATTGGGGTGAATAGGGTCGACAGAATATGCCTTTTCCTTTTGGGCAAAAAGAGGAGTTCTAATATCTATTAAGCGGTATTCTTCCGACTCAGCGAATTGTTTGACAAACTCGTATTCTTTGATCATGACATCCTCATCGTAATCCGGCCATGGTTTTTGCCATGTATAAATTTCCAAATTTTCAGAAAGCAACGTATTCTTCTGCTCATCTGTTAAGGCAAAAGGAGGTGGTGTCATTAAAACCAATTCGATATTTCTTGAAGTCGTCTCCTTCTCAATTCTTTCGAACCCTTGTTTATATCGATCCATAGTATCCTGTGAGAACGGCTGATATATCCCACAATTAATACCGTAGCAGTAAAAGGCAACATCCGGTTTATGCTCATCCAAAAGACTTTCTAATCTATCAAACAAATACGGTCTTGGACCCGGATGACTTTCTTCAGTCAACCCTGTGATCGTTTCTCCACTCAATCCAAGATTAATCAACTCTACTTTTTTATCGGGGTACCGTTTTGCTATAAATGATCTCAAGAGTTCGATATACCCCCCTGCTTGAGTAATGCTATCACCGATAAAGGCAATCTTCATTCCGTCTTTTAAAATAAACTTCTGATTCTCAAACCCACAGGAAGGAATGATGGAAAACCCTGCACCTAGCAAGGCTAATTGCTTAGAAAATATTCGTCGATTCATTGAAGAGTGAAATAACCAAAAAGAAAGATAGTAGAAAATAAAATCAAAAAATATCAACTCCCGCCGAGCAACCAATATTTAAAATATTATTAATAGCGGTTTATCATTAATTTAGTCAGGATAAATCATTAATTGATCGAAAGGTAATACCTCAAAATTTGTTTTAAACAAATCAGAAACTATCTTGAAGGCAATCCTAAGTATCATCAATGCCAACTTATTCGGAAACAGACCTCATAGTAAACCCAGATGGAAGCATCTATCATCTTAACTTAAAACCAGAGCACGTTTCAGATAAGATCATTACCGTGGGTGATCCCGGTAGAGTACATCGCGTTTCCAGACATTTTGATCATGTTGAGTTTGAAATGAACAAGCGTGAATTCATCACCCATGTTGGCAACTACAAGGGGAAGAGAATTACCGTCATCAGCACGGGAATGGGAACAGACAATGTAGAGATACTGATGACTGAGTTGGATTCGATTGTGAATATTGACTTAAAAAAACGGGAACCTAAGGCAAAAAAGAAACAGCTTAAAATTGTCAGAATTGGCACCTCCGCGAGCATTCAGGAAGATATCCGACTTGGAAGTCACGTAATAAGCGAGTACGGGATAGGCTTGGATCCATTGATCCACTTCTACAAAATGGAGATGCAGGGACTGGAACTCGAGGTGAGTGAAAAGTTAAAAGAAACGATAGGCCTTCCGTATTTACCCTACTGTGTTAGAGCATCAGACAGCCTTATTGAGCAGTTTAGAGAAGTCATGACATTGGGCAATACACTTACTTGTCATGGATTCTATGCTCCTCAGGGACGAGAAATCAGGGTTCCAATCAAGTACCCGAAACTAATAGAAAAACTCAATTACTTTCATCATGATGGGTTTTGGTTAACCAATCTTGAGATGGAGACAGCAGGATATTATGCCCTTGCCAAACTCCTTGGCCATGAAATGGTAAGTGTTAACGCCATTATTGCAAATAGAATCAGAAACCGATTCTCAAAAGATCCTAATAAGGTGATTGATTCTTTGATTAAAAAGGTTCTGGATAGGATTTGACTAATCTATTTTCAAAAAAAAGACACTCTAGGTGTCTCTTTATCTGGTTAGGAAACCGATTTTGTCACAAGAAGCAGAAAACTTAGCTACTTTTTTATCACCGCTCCCAAAGCCTTCTTCAGCTCATCAATTGCTGAGCTCAAATGGCTTTTGGCGTCATTCCATTTCTCCTTGTCTTTATATTCTTTAAAATCATCCTCAAGCTTTTCTTTCTTGTTTTTGAGTTCTTTGATTTTATTTTCTACTTCTTCTCTTACATCATCTTTCGCTCCCTTAGTCTCCACAATAAGATGATCTATCTTCTTTCCCAACTCCGAAAGAATCCCTTCTACTTGTCCTTTAGCATCTACTTTTTCTTCTTTTTCTACCTTTTCGTTTTTAGTTGTCTTCTTTGCCATTTTAGTATAGGTATAAACTTTAATCAATCCGTTAGTGTCACTCAAGTTAAATAATGTTTCATTAAGCCTTTTTCTTTTCTAACCCTTTTTCATTTTTTTAAGCCACTCAGAATTTACTTTTTTGCTTTCCAGAAAATATTAATTCGCAATGTTCAAGACAAAGAGTGGTCAAAGACTTTGATAGAATTGATGAAGTGACAAATCAAGCTCTCCTTTCCATACGATTTTCACCCATGTATTGTTAATTTTAATGGCAAAACAGCATCAAAGATTTCAGTACTTCTGTTTCAAACCAAGGAAAAGGACTTCCTTGTAAAAAGGACTTGGGAGAAAAACATGGTTATCATACTCATATAGCTGATTACATTACGACGATAACGCTTTGAAGATGAAGATTAAAATGGTAAGTCTACTTAAATTTTTACCCCTCGCACTAATACTAATGACGTTAACCTCGTCTTGTGATGACGCTGAATCAGAGCCAGATGTCGTTTACGATGTTGAGGCTTCAGCTGAGCTTTTTCAAATTCTAGCTGATACTGATTCTACTTTCATTCAAACAAGTGAGGCTAGAGGAAGTGTCACTGTTCATCAGTTAGATTCTGTGGTTACCATGACGATAGATTTAGTTGGATTTACTCCAAACACCATCCATGCTGTACATATGCATCACGGCACATGTGAGCAACCAAAACATCACTGGAACTCTGGAAGTACTGAAAAATTTTGTAATGAAAAAAGCTTAGGAATTCCATGGGCCAAGCCTTTCGCTGGAGATTTTGGAAACGTAAGCGTAGGGTATGATGGATCGGGTTCGCTTACAATCAAAACTGATTTATGGAGACTTGCCAGCGGTGATTCACGAGACATCATGGGGCTTCAGGTAATTATACATGACAAACATGATGATTTCACGGGAGAATGCGATCCCTCGCATAGCCATAATCATGGTCACCCAAATACTAAGATTGCTTGCGGCACTATTCTTTAGACATGAAGAATTACCTGTAAGGCTAAGAATGCTCTGTAAATGGAATTTTAGTACTTACTGCAATTAGCCTTTTGGAACAGTCCCATACCATTTTTTGATCACTGCTTCTACAGGTTTCCCCTGTGGAGTAAAGTTTGGGTCTCCCTCTCCACCTGCGTTTTCTTTTAGGTGCCATTTCCAAAGAAAACCTCCAGCAAACCATTCTTCATTCCAGAATGACCTGAAAAGACATTCGTATGATCTCGACTGGACTTCCATATTTAGATAGCTAGATGAGGTATTTACTTCCCAATGCTTCCCAGCAGCCCCATCGACACTTTGATATCCATATTCTGTAAAAAGTACTGGAACATCATATCGCTTACTTACTGCTTTTAAATCAAGCTTAGTTGCTCCCCAAGCAGATTCTATTTCAGACGCTTCGGGAGTTTTCCCATCCACCAGAGGGAAGTAAGCATCTACCCCTATGTAATCAAGTGCATCCCAAAATTTCACTTCATTATAATTATCCCAATTTGATGCATAGGTAATTTGACCACAATAGACATCTCGAACCTTATCTATGAGTGACCTCCAGTATTTTTCTCTCTTGACTGCTTTCTTGAGCTCTGTCCCAATGCAAAGTAGCGGAACGTCAAGTGATTGAGATACTTTGGCAAAGGTCATGATATACTTTTCATAGCTTTCTTCCCACTCCAACCACTTTTCTTCACTATTCAAATCATAGTTGCCAATAAACCCTCCTCCCATCCAGATGTGGGGTTTTACCATCACATTGAGCTTACATTTCTGAGACATCTTGATCAATTCTTTGGTTCCTTCCACCTTTTCCCCCCACCACTGCCTGTTGTTATTGAAATATACACCTGGCTCGTTCTGACGACAAAACGCATATGGGATGATCGCTACCCAATCCGAGTTAATTCTAGTAACGGACTCAATCGTTTCTATTTTTACTGGACTTGGTGGGTTTACCAAACTAGTTCCATTGATCTTTTTTCTTGGTTTATGTCCTTGACCTGAACTGGTATGGCACAATGAAAATATCAGAAGGATTGGAATAAAATATTTTAGTAGCGCTTTCATTGACCTAAACAATTCATAATTTAAGGATTAAATAAAAACTAAGTTTTGGAAACCCCCACTGACATTACTTCTCTTTTGGTGAAAAGGTTGAGGAAAAGAGACACCACTGCTCTTGATTACCTCTATGACCACTACTCGCATGCTCTTTATGGAATCATTCATAAAACACTCAATAATAATGAGGCCGCCGAGGAAACCTTGCAAGACGTCTTTGTGAAAATCTGGAACCAAATAGATAGATACGAAGAATCTAAAGGTACGTTGTTTACATGGATGTATCGGATAGCAAGAAACCAAGCGATCGATAAAAGAAGATCTAAAGAATTTAAAGCTTCAGAAAAATCTAACGACTTGGATAAGTACGTAGATATACCAGAAATCTCAAGTAAAAAAGAGGATTTCATAGGACTATCTGATGTTCTAAATGGGCTTAAGGAAATTTGCCGAAAGCTTATTCATCTTAATTTTTTTATGGGTTATTCTCACACTGAGATTAGCAAAAACGAAGACATTCCTCTTGGGTCGGTCAAAACCAAGCTAAGAAGTTGTTTGAAAAGTGTAAGAACAGAATTAAGTAAGGATTTTGAATAAAGAGGAAATCATATCGCAAGGTTATCTGGAATCGTATCTGACAGGTGAATTGTCTCATGAGAATCAGCAAGAGGTTGAAGCCTTACTTACTCAGGATGAAGAAGTCAGGTTGGAATATTATAAAATTGAAAAACTACTTGAGTCGTTGGCATTTCATTATGGTGTAAATCCTTCTCCTGCCGTCAAAAGAATGGTCATGGAAAACCCTTCGGTAATGCTTGAAATGAACCCTTCTACTGAAAAATCTAGCTCTGGGAAAAAATGGAAATTGATGGTGGCAGCAAGTGGACTGATTGCGATGCTTTCAGCACTGTCCGCTTTCTATTTTTGGACTCAATGGAAAACCACAGATCAAGAATTAAGTATGCTTGTTGCACAAAACCTTGAGCTTGCTCAAAACTTCAACAAGGTTAACAGCGACTTCACAAACCTTCAACAAGATATCGCTGTGCTGATCAGCCCGGATTACAGAAGGGTTATTTTGGCGGGCACGGAAAATTCTCCCAATGCTTCAGCTGTCATTTACTGGAACAAGACAAATAAAAAAGTTCTTTTCAATACTGGATCAATGCAAAGCTTACCTGCAAACAAACAATATCAACTTTGGGCTCTAGTAGATGGAAAACCTATAAATGCCGGAATATTTGACACATACAAGGGTCGCTTTCAAATCATGAAAAACATTGAGCAAGCAGACGCTTTTGCAGTAACCATAGAACCAAACGGAGGGAGTGTAAATCCTACTTTAGAGACTTTACAAGTGATTGGGAATACTTAGACAGGATTTCGCAAACCTTACTTGAATGAAATAATTAAATACACTTAATTGAAATAACTACCCACTCATATGGAACAAAGTGATATCAATAGTCTTATTAAAGAATTAAAATCCACAGGATCTTCTCCAATTGAGACGATTAAAATTCTAGTTGAAAGAAAGAACCTGGAGTTTGGGAAAGCAAGAGATTTAGTTTTTGATTCCCCTGAATGGTCTGGCATAAGGGAGGCAAGCGAAACATTCACACAACAATTTCTTGATATTGCTTCGGAAGAGGCAGATGAAGTGATAGAGGAAAATGGCAGAATAGTTTCAATAAAATTTGACTTAACAAAAGATAAATTTAAAGCTGAATAAATTTCTTTCTTAAAACGATTATTAATTATCCTTTTTCTTGTCACAACGAAGATTGAAATATGGAAAACATCCAAAACATTGGCCTATTCATTACCCTATCATGGCTCTTGATTATCTCTCCCGGGCCTGATACTATTTTCGTATTGACTAAAGGAATATCTGGCGGAAAACGAGCAGGACTCATATCTGCCATAGGCGTATCACTTGGAATTTTAGTTCACACAGTATTTGCAGCACTTGGACTATCCGTGATTCTACAAACCTCCGCCTTAGCATTTATGATAGTAAAATACGTGGGAGCCGGGTATCTAATTTTTATAGGAGTTCAAGCAATGATCGGTAAAAAGGAATTGAACATTGATGAAGGTAGAAAAACGTCCGGAAAGCGTACATTTTACAGCGCCCTCCTAACCAATGTCCTAAACCCAAAAGTGGCGTTGTTTTTTATCGCTTTTCTGCCACAGTTCATTGTAGTCGATGAAACTTCAAACTCAGCTCTCCCTCTCACTCTCTTAGGCTTGATGTTTGCCTTTTTCACCCTTATGTTCTTATCCTGTGTTGGACTGCTATCCGCTCGAATAGGGAGTTGGTTTACCAGCAACAGTTCCGTAAGAAAGTACCTTCAGAAAATCACCGGTGCTGTATTTATAGCCATGGGACTAAGACTCGCTTTCGTAGAACAAAAGTGATTAATTTTAGTCAAATCGCTCGATATCAGCTCCAAGAGCGTTCAATCTCTTATCGATAAATTGATAACCTCTGTCTATCTGCTCTACGTTGTGAATCGTACTTGTACCATCAGCTGACAGTGCGGCAATTAGAAGCGACACACCTGCTCTAATATCCGGAGAAGTCATATTGATTCCTCTAAGGTCAAACGATCGATCTAGCCCAATCACAGTCGCTCTGTGTGGATCACATAGAATAATCTGTGCCCCCATATCAATAAGCTTATCCACGAAAAACAGCCTACTTTCGAACATCTTCTGATGAACCATCACCGTACCCTTTGCCTGAGTAGCGGTCACCAAAATAATGCTGATCAAATCCGGTGTAAACCCTGGCCATATAGCATCAGCCACGGTTAATATCGATCCGTCAATAAATGACTCTATTTCATAATGCTCTTGAGCAGGAATAAAAATATCATCCCCCCTAAACTCTAGCTTGATGCCCAATCTTTGGAAAGTCTCAGGGATTATCCCAAGCATATCGATTCGGGCATCTTTGATCGTGATCTCAGATTTGGTCATGGCAGCAAGTCCAATAAAACTCCCAATCTCAATCATGTCAGGAAGCATCGTATGCTCTGTACCGCCAAGAGACTCAACACCTTCGATCTTCAACAGATTGCTGCCTATACCTTCAATCTTGGCACCCATGCGCACCAGCATGTTGCATAGCTGCTGCAAATAAGGCTCACAGGCCGCATTGTAAATTGTGGTAGTACCTTCAGCAAGCACAGCGGCCATTACGATGTTGGCCGTACCCGTTACGGAAGCCTCATCCAAGTGCATGTAAGTTCCCTTTAGCTTAGAACCATCAACCGTATAAAAACCAGATTTAGAATCATAATTAAACTTCGCTCCTAGCTTTTGAAAACCCACAAAGTGCGTATCCAACCTTCTGCGGCCTATCTTGTCACCGCCAGGTTTTGGCATTTTGCCCTTCCCAAATCTCGCCAGAAGTGGTCCCAATATCATAATCGAACCACGAAGAGATCCAGCCTTTTCTTTGAATTCATCTGAATCCAAAAACTTCATGTTTACCTGACTCGCAGTGAACTTATAAGACTCCTCATCTGTCTTCTCTGTCTTCACCCCAAGATCTGCAAGAAGCTCAATCAGCTTCATTACATCTCTAATCGCAGGAATTTTATGAATATGGACTGTCCCTTCAGTAAGCAAAACAGCCGAAATGATTTGCAATGCTTCGTTTTTGGCACCTTGAGGTATAAGGGTGCCCTTCAGGCGATTGCCGCCTTTGACTCTGAATGAAGCCATTTAATTATTATTTCTTCTTTGCTTAAAGTTTCTTTTACCTCCTTTACCCCCGTTGTTTCTGTTACGGTTGTTATTGTTGCGATTATTGTTATTACGATTATTGTTATCATAACTCCTCACCGGCTTTTCACTATCAAACAGACCGTACTCTTTCACTACGGCAATGTCAATATCCAATGCATTATTAGACAATTGCCTTATATTTTTCAATACAATCTCATCTTCTATACTATCTTTATTCCATGTCTGGTAAAAAGACTTCATCAAAGTTCCTATAGCAATTACAGCACCTTCCTTTTCCTTAGGGTCTTCTATTTCGATTGCATTTTTAATCAAAATCTCCATGCTTCGGCCATAGTGACGAAACTTGATTCTATTAAAATGATAGTTAACCTTATCTGGTTTTCTTTCCAGAATCGTAGATTCAGGCACTGGAAATGGCCCTTCTACATCCAAATCAAATTTTGAAATGATAAAGAGGTCATCCCAAACCTTTTGTGTGTATTCATTCGCGTCCTTGCTGAACTCAGGATTCACGGCTTTCATAAGCTCTACGAGCATCGACGCATATTTATTCCTTGTCTCCTTATCCTCTACCGTCTTGATGTGCTTAACCAGATTTTGCACATTTCTTCCATACTCTCTAAGCGTAATGTGATCGCGCTCAGTATTATATTCTAAACTCATAAAATGGTATTTTGCTCAAAAATAGGGAAACCTCTGAATAATAGCGCTAAGATGTGTTTTTAGTTCAGACCAAACACATTTAATCAAATACCCCAGTAGCTTTAAGCAAAGCCAAAATCAACGAAACACCCTAAATACCCAATAATTTCATACATTCGTTAAAGAACCAAAACACTTATCAAAATGCTTATCCCCAGGTATTTAGCATTAGGAATTACCTATTTGATCATTTTTGCCTTCCCTTCTTGCAATATCAAGAAAGAATCTGCTCTACCCTCAAGACCCAATATTGTATTTATAATCGCAGATGATGTCAATTGGAATGATCTGGGTGCCTATGGAAATCCCAATATCAAAACCCCAAACATTGACCAGCTAGCCAAAGATGGCATGAGATTTACTCAAGCCTTTCTCACAACAAGCTCATGTAGCCCAAGTCGTACAAGTATCATCTCGGGCAAGTACCCTCACAACACCGATGCTGAGCAGCTCGGCTGGCCTCTTCCTGAAGACAAAAAAACTTTTGTCGAACAACTCAAAAACTCAGGCTATTGGACAGGGCTTGCTGGTAAGTATCATATGGGAGATGCCGTGTACGATGACTTTGATTCTGTACTCGAAATGAAATGGAAAGACGCTCCAAACGGTCTTGACAGAAGATTAGTTGGAGATGGAAGTGGTTGTGACGAATGGATAGATCTACTTCGAAGCAGAGACAAAGACAAGCCATTTTTTACTTGGCTTGCATCATTCGACGCGCATAGACCCTTTTACAAAGGAACCATCGACATACCTCATAAACCTGAAGACGTGATTTTACCACCCTACTTCCCGGATACGGATAGTGTAAGAAAAGATTTCGCACTCTACTACGACGAAATTTCCCGAATGGATCAATACATAGGAGATGTTATTGCCGAATTGGAGAAGCAGGGAGTAGCTGACAACACACTTATACTATTCATAACCGACAATGGCAGAGCATTCCCAAGAGATAAAACCACACTCTATGAAGGTGGTATCAAAACACCATGGATCGTCAAATGGCCATCCCAAGTAAAAGCTGGCTCAGTAAACCATCACATGGTTAGTTCTATTGATATAGCCCCTACTTTTATGAAATTAGCTGGATTAGAGCCTCTCTCTGATTTCGAAGGACTCGACTTTACTCCTCTGCTAAGTGAAAACGGAAATCCCATCAGAGATCAAATTTACGCCGAAGACCACTTTCATGACTTTGAAGACTATACAAGAGCCATAAGAACCAAGCAATTCAAATACATCAAAAACTTCTACCCGGATCTGCCAAACACTCCCTCCGCCGATGTAATCCGAGACTTGACATGGAAAAGTATGCTACAACAAAAAGCATCCTTGAATAAAGCTCAACTCAGATGCTTTGAAATACCAAGACCCAAAGAAGAGCTTTACGATATCGCAGAAGACCCCAACGAATTCAATAATCTCGCTTTAAATGTAGATTACTACGACGTTTTACTGGATATGCGTGCACGCCTTACCCGCATGAGAGAAATAACCAAAGACTCACTACCCAAAGCTCGAACACCAGATGATTTTTTCAGAGAAACCGGTTATCCTACAAAATACCGGATCAGACCTAGACCATCCAAAGCAACTTATATGCAAGCACTCAAGAAAGGCGAGGTATTAGTCAATCCAGATTTTGAGAAATAAGCGAATCACCCATTTGCAGTACTCAAAGACATCTCCACTTCAATACTTAAAGACTTAACCTTAGAAGCGAACAGTAAGCACTTCATAGCTAGGTATGCTCCGGCTATCCGTTATATCCCTCGCCTTGGAGCTCGGGGATACCACTGCTATCCGGGCTAATGGCAACTTTTGCTTCCTATGAAAGATTTACATTGTACTTTGCAGCAAAACGTTAACGGTTAATTCAATTGAATGAGACCTTTAAAAACTGCTGCTTTTTCCCCCTCTGCCCGAACAAAACCATTTCATTTTTTGAAACTTGTTCGCAAACCTTAGGGCGAGTCATCACGCCTGTATCTTTTGATGTTAGGAGTGCCTCCTTTTTCATATTCCCTTCAGTATCCAGTTCTACAATCGATACAATAGAACCTCTGGTTCCATTGAAGGCATAATCAATCTTTTCTGTATTGGATTCGTTCCTATAGTCATCATTAAAAACGAAGTAGAGCTTATTCCTCACTATTGAGAGTGCATATGAAGAGAAAAGCCCACTGTCATTAACCGTGCTTTGCTTCTTAGGCACTTTTTTGGTCCACTCGATTTCTCCCTCTGGAGAGATACTCACAACTATGATATCGTTGTAGTAATAATAAATATAGGTAGTCGTCGTAGTGCCCCCATTTCCATTGCTCATTGTCATAGTATGGCTTCTTACGAAATACTGCTCCCCTAGAAGAATCGCTCCACCGTCACTCCTTAAGACAATATCATCTAAGTCATACCGATAAAGCTCTACATCCTTTCCTTTAGCAGACCTTTTGACAGCTTTCTTCACCTGCCTCGTTGACATATTTTGAGTTATGAAGTCAATACCAAACTCTTTTGAACTCTGGTTCACAATCTCTTTGCTTTCCGCATCTACTTTTATGAAATACGTACCCAAAATGCTATAAGTGCCTGTATTCGAATAAAAGCCACTGCAAATAATATCCAGCTCATCTGTAATCGCAATCTTCATATCAGTGAGGAATTTACCTTCTAGGTCGATCTCATACTCTTCAGTCTCCTCTCCCTGATCCAAAAAACTCAAAACCCGATATTGATAATTTGGGTCACCGTTCCTTTTGACCTTTCTTATTTCATCAAAGATCACCGCCAAAAGGTGAACGTTTCCCTCGTTATCAACTTTATAATCCTCTATAGAAAATAGTCCCTCCTCATATGGAAGCGTAATCTGTTTTGACCAAATGTGCTCCATATTCTGATCAAAAATATTAAACCCAAATTTCTCATTTTCATTTTCCTTGTACGGCAGATCATAGTAAACCATAATCTTGGAGCTATCTCTTGAAACCCTCAGGTTGAACTTCCCTGCATTAGATTTTAGATTCCCTTTATAGGAAAAATCTCCAACCATTTTGAAGTCTTTATTCGGTTGAAGCGTCTTTTTATTGATCGTCTGAACATAGATAATATTCTGCTTTTCCTTTTTGAGCGATGAGAAAAGATAGAGCTGCTCATTGAGAGAAATGATGTGCTCATATTTCATCTTCTCCTTTCCTTTTTTTAAAACAAGCTCAGATGAGCTAGTAAGTTTCATGCTATTATCATAGTGCTCCAGCGAGACAAACGTGCCCATCCGATAGATGCCCTTGAACTCTTTCTTAAGTGCATAAATTCCCGTCTTGTCATATCCTACGATATCACTCAAAGTCGATCTTCTCGAAGTTTTAATAATATCTCCCCAGCGGATATTCCACTTCTCAGCTCTGGCCTGGCCATATGTGAAAGATGAAATAAATAATACCAGAATAAACAGAAGAGTTCGTTTTTGCATTGTTTGTTTTTTTATAAGCTAGTTATGTGCTTAGGTCAATAGTTTCTTCAACTTAGTTTAATACCTATCAAAGGCTCATTTTACCATAATTGGGGTATTTAAAATAATCTCTAATTTTAGACTAGCCATAAAACTAACCCCCAACCATGAAAAATTTAAGATTATTACTCTTCCCGATACTAATATTGAGTTCTTCAGCAACTATATACAGTCAAAAAATCGAAGCTTATCAAATCCTCTCTGAAGGCAACTATAAAGACTTAAAAAAAGGCAATTTTGATTATGATTCAATAAGCAAGAATTATGGAAATACTGAAAGGGGTGATTTACTCCCAAGCACCCTTACTGACTTAAGGAAAAACTTTTTGATCCCAGAAACGGCAAATGAACGCGCATGTATTATTCTTTTCTTTAAAAATGAGAATGATAAAATTATAAGCGCTGAAAATGCTGGATTCCAAAGCATAACTTTCAATTCCCCAGAAATTTTAAAAGACTTATGTATCGATGCTCTACATAAAAGTGAGAAAGAGAACTATGCCACGATAATACCGATATCAAAAATTGGGAAAAGAATACGAGATGTCGAGGAAGTCGAAATGTTGATTCATTTCAACGATAATTCTTTTAAGTCTGTCTGGTTCGAGTATGCGTCATTTCCATATGCTGATGAAATAGAAAACTGGAAAGCCCGATACGAGTCAAATAAAGCGAATTCCAGAGATGCTTGGACTCACAGATTAGTCAAAAACACATGGACTCCTATGCATGTTGGTATTTTTCCAGCCTATCATAAAACACAATCTGACACTCTGAAAAATTCATTAAGACCAGAAGAAGGCAAGAACGGTTTTTTAATCGGAGGCAACTTCTCAATGCCCTTTACTGTCCTCAAAGGACGTGATGACCAAAGTAGACTTTTTAGAACGTTTGCTTTATATATCAATCCTGAGTTTAGCTGGAGAGTAACCAAAGACGCATCATCATCCCCTGTCCTACCTTTGAATACAAAAGCTGGACTTGGCGTTTATAAATCTTTCATCCTATCAAAAGATCACAAATACAAAAAGTCAGACTCCTCAGAAGAACTGGCCTTTTCTACAGGTGATTTCAAAACGCTTGTATTCGATGCTCAGTTTATGCATTACTCAAACGGTCAGGACTCTGGTGCTCACTACTATCCAGTTGATACACTTCCTGATTATCGAACAGACTATAAATCAGGTAATTTCTCAACTAACTACCTCAAAGTAGGGATAATGTACAACTCTCTTAGCTCTGAAATGAGACACTTCAGTTCTGGACTTTATGGACGGTTTGACTTTGCCCTCCCCGGCTTTGCGGAGTTTGAAGATGATCAAAAGAATTCTTACGGAAAGCAAAGAATAGAGGGGTTCATCTTCTACAAAACTAAAATCTTTAGAACCGGGTGGCCCTTTAGATTCAATAACCATCATACTAAAAATCATGGAAATGTACCAGTTCCAGGACTTGTCCAACACAGCTTAAGGTTAGATTTTGACCTACTATTTGGCATCAAAGACTATAATATAAACCCCAACAAAAGCGATAGGCCAATTTCAATGAGACTTAGATACGAAAATCATCGACTAACTCATAGATCCGTTGGCTATTTTGCTCAGTACTACCTAGGAAGAGATGATCTGAATATCAGATATAATCTTTGGACAAGCTATTTACAACTCGGGGTAACTTTTAGATTTCCTGATGAAACTGGTCTGAAAAAATTCCAGAATAACAAACTCAAAGACACTAAAGAGTTTTATGAAAAATTTCCATGTTCCCGTTGGAGATTACCATGTCTCAAATCTTCCATATGAAAATTTTCTTCTTTCCAACTGAACGCTACTTTTAATTCACTTATTCATCAAATCTTCAATCTCGTCAGCATGGATAGGGATGTTTCGCATTAGATTTTTATGACCCTTTTCAATGATTAGAATATTGTCTTCTAATCGAATCCCCAGTCCTTCTTCTCTTATGTAAATACCTGGCTCCACTGTCAAAACCATCCCAGTTTTGAATGGTGCATAGATCGATCCCACATCATGAACATCAAGTCCTAAGTGATGTGAAGTACCATGCATAAAGTACTTTTTATAGGCTGGCATATCTCTGCTTTGATTTTTGATATCTGTTTTGTCAAGCAAGCCCAATTCCACAAGCTCTGACTCCATCACCTTTCCTACTGCCTTGTGGTATTCTGGAATCGTATTCCCTGTAACCAACATTTCGGTAGCCGCATTTTTCACTCTTAGCACTGCATCATATACCTGCCTTTGTCTTTTACTAAAGCGCCCATTTACTGGGATTGTTCTGGTCATATCTGCATTATAGTTGGCATACTCCGCGCCAACATCCATCAAGAGCAAATCTCCATCTTTGAGTTGCTGATTATTATCCAAATAATGTAGCACACATGCATTACCTCCTCCGGCTATAATCGGAGAATAAGCAAACCCTCGTGAACGATTCACAAGAAATTCATGGATATATTCAGCCTCAAGCTCATATTCCCACACTCCCGGAGCAGTAGACTCAAGCACTCTCCTAAAACCCTTTTCCGTAATGTGACAGGCATGCTCCATTAGTTCAACCTCATAATCTGCCTTGACCATACGCAGATCATAGATATCCGGAGCTAGTCGCTCATATTCGTGTAGAGGGAAATGCTCTTTGCACCACTTGATAAAGCGATCATTGGCTCCTTGCAGCTTAGATGAATTCCTGATATGTTCATTTGTAGCTAGATAGATATGATCCACCTCTGCCAGGACAGTACTCAACATCTTATCAAAATCACCTTTCCACTGAATATTCTTGATCCCTGAGTTCTTTTTGCCTTCATCTTTTGTAAGCTTGTGTCCTTCCCAAATGGCAATCTCATCACTGGTTTCGAGTAGGAATAAAATTTCCCGCATCTTCTCATTGGGGTGATCAGGAGCCATCAGCAATACCGTCTCCTCTTGATCAATTCCCGATAGATAAAATAAATTAGAATTTTGCTTGAATGGTAAAGTTCCATCTCCGTTAGTCGGTAGTATATCGTTAGAAAGTACAACTACTGCTGAATTCGGTTTCAGCTTATCTTTCAACCTAGATCTGTTATTTACGAACAAATCACTATCTATCGCGTGATATTTCATATTGTATGCTGGCTTTGTTTATCACAAAATTTCTTTCAGAATTTCCTATCATTGAATCATGAAGGTCGCTTCCGTCCTAAAGGTAATATTTCTTTTGATCCTCACATATGACTTATGTGGGCAAAAAAAATATTGGATAAACAGCAGTGATTCAAATACCCAAACCCTTTTAGATTCTCTCCTTCTAGAACCGGAAATTTGCTCTGATTGGGCTCAATCTTGTAGCTATATGCTTAGCAAGTCTCATTTAAGTTTGCTTGAAAAAGAAACCAAATTAACCCCTGTTCTGAAATTTATTCCTGTTTCCACGAATGAAGATGAACTACTCTTGGGATTTGCTCTGGAACAAATTGGAGCACAATTATTCATCGACAAAGAACTAAATGGAAAGGGTGTCAAAATTGGAATCATAGATGGGGGTTTTTTGAACGCCAATAAAGACCAATCGCTATCTCATTTTTTTAAAAATAACAGCATCAAATATTACAAAGACTTCATCACTCCAGAACTCAAACCATATGGAGGTGCACATGGACTTGACGATATTCATGGTACTGAGGTCTGGCAATTAATCGGAGGCATTAATACAGCGAAGGAAATTCAATACGGGCTTGCAACCAAAGCTCAATACTACTTAGCGAGGACCGACCATGGAGGCTTTGAAAAAAGAATAGAAGAAGATTACATCATCGAAGCACTAGAGGAAATGGCTAAGCTAGGAGTTAAATTGTTTAATATCTCACTAGGTTACACAGAGGACTTTACTGATAAAAAGGAAAACTATAGCATTTCTGATGTTGATGGAAAAACTTCCTTACTCACAAAAGCCTTAGATAAAGCAGCAGAAAAAGAAGGACTACTATTTATAGTAGCCGCTGGAAACGATGGCGCTGCAAATTGGAAAACACTGTCCATTCCTGCTGATGCAAAAAATGTTTTAACCGTCGGTGCAAGCAAGTTTAAAATTTGGGATAAAATCAATTATAGCTCTATAGGCCCTGAAGCCCTCGATTATATCAAGCCCAATATTGCGGTGTATTCTACTCTTGGAACTTCGTTTTCCGCCCCTGTGATAACTGGACTGGCAGCTTGTATCATGCAATATGATTCGACACTCACTAATTTTGAAATTATTGAGCTTCTTGAGAGAGCCTCTAACTTTTACCCTTTTGGGAACAACTACGTAGGTTATGGTGTGCCTACTTGTATGAATGTCCTGGCTCTTTTACAAGGAAAAGAATTAACTGAACCTAAAAGCATTAGGACTCAAAAAAAAATATTAAAACTAAAAGGGGAATACGAAGGGAAGACAATAGTTATTTATCATAAAAAAGACAGTCGTAATGTGGTGAGCAGAATAAATACCAGACCCAAAAATGACAAACTTCAAATCAACAGACCGAAAGACATTAGGCAAAGTACCATACTTGTTGAAACAGAAATCACAGAGATTATTTGGGAAGATTGAAAAAAATATAATCATGTTGTCCATTTGCATAACCACCAAACGTCTTAATATCAAATACTAAAATCTTAAACCTAAAACACAATTGACATGACACAATTTTTGTACCTATTCAGAGGAGGAGACCATGGCTACCAAGAGCAATCTCCAGAACAAATGCAGGCTCATATGGCTAAATGGGGCGAGTGGATGTTAGACATCAGTCAGACAGATCAGCCGGTACCCGGTCTTCCGCTTCAAGTCGAAGGTAAAGTAGTCGCCAACAGAGGAGAGATCATTACCGATGGGCCATTTACTGAAGGAAAAGAAATCGTAGGTGGATATGTGCTAGTGGAAGCCAATGATCTGGACCATGCTGTAGAGCTGTCAAAAGGATGTCCGATCTTCGAATTTGGAGGAACTGTTGAAGTTCGAGAAGCTATGCAAATGTGATCGCTGGCTAAATTAATATTGCGAGCCTGATCAGTTTCTGATTGGGCTTTTTTGTTTACAAAGCATAATTTTTAGTGAATGTATTCACCAAAAGTTATGATTTTCAGTGAATACATTCACCAAAAAGACTTATTTTTGATGAATGATAAGTCGTCAATTATTTGAATTAATCGAAAAAAAGACCGTAAAAAAGGCTGTAATCATACTTGGCCCCAGACAAACGGGTAAGACCACATTGATCAATCGTCTGGTTTCAGGTAAAAAAGAAGGTTTCTTGTTTCTAAATGGTGACGACCCATTCATAAGGCAAGAACTCACGAACGCGAATACAGAGAAAATAAAACAGGTTATTGGCAAAAAAACAGTCGTATTCATCGACGAGGCTCAACGAATACAGAACATAGGACTGACTCTGAAAATCATCACGGATACCATGACTCATGTCCAATTGTATGTGACAGGATCTTCAGCTTTCGATCTCAATCATGAAGTGAAAGAGCCACTTACCGGACGCAAATGGGAATTCAACCTTTATCCCATAAGTTGGAAAGAGTTTCATGATCATGTTGGGTTTATTCAGGCAAAGCAAGAATTGGAAAGACGCATCATATATGGCATGTACCCTGAAGTAATCAATCAGAAGGAAGATGAAATAGATGTATTAACTCAGCTCACATCAAGCTACTTATACAAGGATGTACTTTCGATTGCGGGTATTAGAAAACCAGAGTCAATAGAAAAATTACTCAAAGCACTGGCTTTTCAAATTGGAAATGAGGTTTCTTACAATGAGCTTTCCAATCTTATCGGGATCGATAAGAATACGGTAAATACCTATTTGGACGTTTTGGAAAAGACTTATGTCATTTTCAGATTACAGCCATTTAGCAGAAACTTGCGAAACGAAATAAGCACCACACGCAAAATCTACTTTTATGACACAGGGCTTAGAAACAGTCTCATTTCCAACTTTTCACCATTAAATTTGCGTCAGGACAAAGGAGCTCTCTGGGAAAATTTCGTCATTTCGGAACGTAAAAAGCAAAACCACTATCAGAGAAGACATGTCAACTCCTATTTTTGGAGAACAAAGCAACAGCAAGAGATTGACTATCTGGAAGAGTCAGACGGAATGATTCGTGCTTTTGAATTCAAAGCATCAGAAACAAAAAAAGTAAGACAGCCGAAAACATTTAAAAATGCGTATCCAGACTCATCATTTGAAATCATCAGTATGCAGGAATTTCACGATTTTATCGTATAATAAAAAGGTGTCTTTAAGCATCTTATATTTACTTTAACATCTGCATGGAAGCAACCAAAGAAGTTTCAGGGCTTGTTGATCATTTTTTTAGAAATGAATTTGGAAAGGCAGTCGCTTTTCTCACCAACAGGTTTGGATCGGAAATGCTTGAAATAGCTGAAGATGCAGTGCAAGAGGCACTCTTCAAGGCCATGCAAACATGGCCCTATCAATCTGTTCCAGATAACCCTACAGGTTGGATCATCAAAGTGGCAGGGAACAAAATCCTCGATCACCTTAGAAGAAGTCAAAAAATCAGCTATACCGAGCAAATCCCTGATCAGGACTTTCAAGAGCTTATCACGATAGATGGGGAATTTAAGGACGACATGATCAAAATGATCTTCGCATGCTGCAATCCACAATTAAGTAATGAATATCAGCTAATACTTACTCTCAAAATCTTAGGAGGACTTTCTGTGAAAGAAATTGCTTCTGCTCTTTTGAAAAAAGAGGAAACGATTGCTAAATCTTACACCCGAGCTAAGAAAAAATTCAGAGAAGAAAATATAAAAATGGAGCTGCCCAATAGCTCCGACATTGAGGAGCGACTGATGCGCGCGCTCAAGGTAATTTACCTGCTTTTCAACGAAGGGTATAAAAGTACCGATCATGATCAACTCATTCGAAAAGATCTATGTCTCGACGCGATTAGACTATGCGAGTTGCTTTTGGAAAATGACTCCACTAACATTCCGCACACTCGATCACTGTTGTCGTTGATGTACTTCCACTCCTCTCGCTTTGATGCAAGAGTAAGCGAAAATGGAAAAATCATCCCGTTGGAAAAACAAGATCGATCTAAATGGACAAGAGGCTTTATCAATAGAGGAAATGCTTTTCTAGGGAGTGTTGATAACAAAGAGTCTTCAGGCAATGAATACTTTCTACAGGCTGCAATCAGTGCCATGCACTGCAATGCTGATACCTATGAAGAAACAAGGTGGGACATCATTTTACATCTTTATAATAATCTCCTGCAGCTAAACCCTAACCCGATAGTGGCGCTGAATAGGGTTGTGGCTTTGGAGAAAGTTAGTGGCGCAAAAAAGGCAATGGAGACAATTTTAGAATTGGAATCAGATCCTGCCCTGGCAAAAAACTACCTCTTACCGGCAATAAAATCTGAGCTCTTTCTAACACTGGGAGAAAAGTCTAAGGCGAAAACGATGATTCGTGAGGCCATGAGCTTAAGTCCAAACCCAAGCGAAAAGGAGTTTTTGAAGGAAAAAATGAAGAGTTTTGACCTCTAACCATTCATTACTTCCATGAAAATGCTTTATCTCATCAGACATGCTAAATCGTCCTGGTCTTTTGACCTGGATGATCACGATCGTCCTCTGGGACAAAGGGGAAGAAAAAGTGTCTTCAAAATGGGAAGGCATTTGAAAAAACACATCGATATCCCTGACTTAATCATAAGCAGTACTGCCAGTCGTGCTTTTTATACAGCGCTACACCTAGCCGATTTCTGGGATTATCCAGAAGACAAGATTCTACTCTCAGAGCGACTTTATCACTGTTCATCACAAGATATTGAAGGAATATTGGGAGGATTTGACAAAGAAGAGAAAATCGCAATCGTAGGCCATAATCCAACCTTCACTCAATTCAACAATCAATTTAGTGATAAGAAAATAGACAATATTCCTACATGTGGAATCGTCGGTCTCGAGTTTGATATCAACTCATGGAAGGAAATAACGCTAGGATTAGCAAAGCAGCTTTTCTTTTATAAGCCTAAGGAAATTTGAAATAAGACGATCAACATTTTAGTCCAAAAAGGCGATATTTATACTTCGCGGTGAAGCAAAAAGGAAGACTAATTTTAAATGCCGCTATAAAGGATAAAGGCACAACACTCGAAGCGAAATTGCAAATAGAAAGGCTAAGAATTGAAACCAATCTTGTCAAATAAAACATCATCCAAATCAATTGCTTGAAGCTGGAAAACGAACATCTATTTAATTTAGCCTTTTATCAGTGTTTTAGATCCTCGTATTCTTGTCTATCCTAACCATAAAGGAACCATGAATTTTCAGAAATTTGTCAATGATATTTTCCTAAACCTTGAAAAGAAAGGTTTGATAAAAAAAACGTCAGGTATTTTAAGAGAGTATGAAAAAGAATATCCGTTTTTCAAGGAATTAGAAACCAATTATGACATTATAAGAAAAGAGTGTGAGGCGTTATTAACTATTAAAGAACAATTGAATGACATGGAGGGTGTCGCCGGTAAGAAAACCCAGGGGGGCATCTATATTGCAAAGTGGAAATCTTTCATGTTTAAATCGGGTTCGTTTATCGATGAAAACTGTGAATTATGTCCGCAGACCTCTGAGATTTTAAAACGTGTACCAAGAATAAAACAGGCTTTCTTTTCAATTTTATACCCTAATCAACACATAAAACCACATCGAGGCTACTATCAAGGCTTCATGCGCTATCACCTAGGTGTCATCGTTCCTGACAATAATGTCGAAAAGAAATGTTGGTTGCGAGTAAATGACGACCCTGAAGACAATAAGAAATATGACAAGAGTACAATGCATAAGGGAGAATCCTATCATTGGAAAAATGGAGAGGGTGTTATATTCAATGATAATTACCTGCACGATGCAGCCAACGAATCAGATGAGATCAGAGTAATTCTTTGGCTTGACGTATATCGAAGATTACCTTTTTGGATAGATTGGTTGAATATATTGATTCTTTATATTGCCTATAGAACAAAAAGAGTGAAAGCTATTGCGGAGAAAGCGAAAGTAAAGGTTTCAAAAAAATGAATGCAGGACACCCTATCTACTAACCAATAAAACTCCAATATCTAGCTTTAGCCCAAGACCGAAGGCTCATTTTGATCAGAATCTCTACAAAATATACTGACTCAAATCTCTATTCTTAACAAGTCCAGTTAATCGCTCTTCTACCATTGCTTTGTCCACAACAATCTTAGCATTGGCTCCAATTGTATCTGGAATATCAAAAAGAATATCATTGAGCAGTTTGCTCATTACTGTATGTAGTCGTCTAGCTCCTATATTTTCTACTTCTTCATTTACCTGAAAAGCTATATCAGCCAAAGCCTCCATAGCATCCGGTTGAAAAGTGAGACTTACGTCTTCTGCTCCCACAAGGGCCGTGTATTGTTTTGTTAAAGCATTCTTAGGTTCTTGAAGTATTCTCAAGAAGTCTTCTTTTGTCAAATTCTCTAATTCAACTCTAATTGGGAAACGTCCTTGAAGCTCAGGTATCAAGTCAGATGGTTTGCTCACGTGAAAAGCTCCTGCCGCTACGAAAAGCACATGATCTGTATGCACCACACCATATTTAGTATTTACAGCACTACCCTCTACGATAGGAAGTAGATCACGCTGAACTCCCTCTCGGCTCACATCTGGACCACCCTTTCCGCTTCCGCTATTGGCTATCTTATCTATTTCGTCAATGAAGATGATTCCCATATTCTCCGCTTTCTTAATCGCCTCATCCTTCACATCATCCATATCAATCAGCTTAGCGGTTTCTTCCTCCAACAGGATTTTTTTTGCCTCGGCTATGGTCACTTTTCTTTTCTTCGATTTCTTAGGAAGCATGTTTCCAAGCATCTCTTGAATGTTGATCATGGACGGCTCATCCATTCCTCCTCCAATCATTCCAACCCCGGAACTTGCTGATTGCTTCACATCTATTTCTATTTTGCGCTCATCCATCTCACCATTCTTAATCTTCTCTCGGAAACGCTCTCTTGTTTTCTCATTCAGTTCTTGCTCGGTCTCAGGCTGATCATTTCCAACGCCAGAGGCATGAACATTTTTGGATCCTTTGAGTGGCGGTATCAGCGTATCCAAAATAATATTGTCTACAATCTCTACAGCCTTTTCCTGTACTTGTTCCTTCTTAGCAACACGAACAATATTGACGGCCTGTTCTACCAAGTCACGTACCATGCTCTCAACATCACGCCCTACATAACCCACTTCAGTGAATTTTGAAGCTTCTACTTTGGTAAAAGGCGCATCAGCGATCTTTGCCAATCGTCTTGCTATCTCAGTCTTTCCAACTCCTGTAGCACCGATCATCAAAATATTATTAGGCACTATTTCACCCTGAATCTCCTCCTTCACGTTCATTCTTCTCCATCGATTTCTCAACGCGATGGCTACATTCTTCTTTGCATCTTTTTGACCTATAATATATTTATCTAATTCAGCAACTATTTGCTTAGGTGTCAAATCTCCATTCATCTCTATAATATTTTTTTGTACTTATTGAGGTTGGTTTCTAAACTGATAAAATTAGCACCTCCCGCTATATGATACTTTGCTCTCGCGTACCTAAATTTTATTTTTTTTACTCCTATTGATATTCCATAAGAAAACCCAGCTCCTCCCGCCTTTTCGTCAAGCTTCAGCTCTTGTCTTCTCAAATGGTTATAGCCAATTTGAAACTGTATGGCTTTGTTCAAAATCAGTTCAGCTCCAATGTTAATTCTTCTGAGTGCTTTGTCGAATGTAGCCGATGTTCTTGAGGTAGCATCCTCATTTTCTCTCCTGAAAATCAAATTCTCTTCGACCAGATTGTAGGTGGTCAATGTAAATTTGAAAGGCATGTGCTCGGGTTTAACAGTAAGCCCCAGCTGCACATCAAACGGTAAATCAGACTGATGCACAGCATAGTCCGATAGGATAAATCCGAAATTCTTAAAAGCCATTCCAAACGAGATGTCCTTATTTGGCATCCTAAATACACCTCCCAGATCAAAGGTCAAAGCAGTAGAAGAATAGCTTTCAATTGCACTTTGAGCCAGCTTAGCATTGACTCCCAATGTAAATAAACCTACAGAATGGCTCTTCCCAACCGCAATCACATAATCCCGTGCGGTAAAACTTCCAACCTTATTTCCAGCATCATCCGTTTCATCAAATTCTCCATAGGAAGCGTATGTAATCCCAAAAGCTATGGGGCCTGCCTTTCCAACATTCCCATAAAAAGCACCTGAGAACACATTGATATCAGCAAAATATGGATTGTAGCTAAAGGATACATCGGTGAGTGAGACCGAATCCAAAACAGCCGGATTATTCATAAACTGCTGTATCTCCCCATCCGCAAGTGAAACCATAGTTCCACCCAAAGCCGCACTTCTTGCTCCAGATGGCAAATCCAGCACCTGATACTGACCAAACTGAGCTTTTGCTTCAATCGATACTAAAATAGCTATGAAGATGAGGTATTTCAATCAGTCTTTCTTTTCTTCAGGAATGACAAACTCAATTGGTTTTGATGCTTTCTGCTCCAATAACGCTATTTTCAGTACTTGTTGCACACTGGATACATAATGAATTTTTAAATCCTTGATATAAGAAGGAGTGATCTCATCAACGTCTCTTTGATTTCTCTCACACATGATGATTTCTTTGATACCAGCTCTTTTGGCAGCAAGGATTTTCTCCTTGATTCCTCCTACAGGAAGGACTTTTCCCCTAAGGGTTATCTCTCCCGTCATCGCCAACTTCTTCAGAATCAATCGCTGAGTGAATACAGAAGTCAATGCTGTAAGCATAGTTATACCTGCAGACGGCCCATCTTTCGGAATAGCTCCCGCTGGAACGTGTACATGCAAATCGTAATGATCAAAAATGAGATAGTTAATTCCCAGACTTTCTGCATTTGATTTCAAATATGATAGAGCTGTAACTGCTGACTCCTTCATCACATCTCCTAACTGGCCAGATAGGGTAAGCTTGCCTTTGCCACGACTCAGGCTTGCCTCAATATATAAGATATCTCCCCCCGATGGCGTCCAGGCTAAACCTGTAGCCACTCCCGGCAGCTTATTGTCTTCATAATATTCCTTATCAAAAACCTCAGGCCCAAGTACTTTGCGAACTTCATCAGGAGTAACCTTACTTTGGTACTCCTCTTCCATTGCTATGGACTTAGCTGCATTTCTTACCACAGCCGCTACTTTTCTTTCAAGATTTCTAACCCCGGATTCACGCGTATAATCGCTGATCAGCTTTTCAACAGATGCCTTATCAAAAGTGATCTCCTTTGTTTTGAGGCCATGCTCCTCTCTTTGTTTTGGAATTAGATGTTTCTTGGCTATTTCTACCTTTTCTTCAATCGTATATCCTGTAATATCAATGATCTCCATACGATCCTTTAAAGCAGGCTGAATCGTATCTAAGGAGTTAGCAGTAGCAATGAAGAGCACCTTAGATAAGTCATAATCGACTTCCAGATAGTTATCCTTAAACGTGCCATTCTGCTCCGGGTCAAGTACCTCTAGCAAAGCAGATGATGGATCTCCACGGAAATCCGAATTTACCTTATCAATTTCATCCAAAATAAAGACTGGGTTGGAAAATCCTGACTTCTTGATGTTTTGAATCACTTTTCCTGGCATAGCTCCAATGTAAGTCTTTCTATGTCCTCTGATTTCAGCTTCATCATGAACGCCTCCAAGAGACATCCTGACATACTTGCGGTTAAGTGCTTCTGCTATGGATTTGCCAAGAGAGGTTTTCCCTACTCCCGGAGGGCCATAAAGACACAGAATCGGGCCTTTCAAATCATTCTTAAGCTTTCGCACCGCGAGGTATTCAAGTATCCTCTCCTTGACCTTATCCAGACCAAAGTGATCTTTATCCAATACTTCCTTGGCACGTTTCAGATCAAAGTTGTCTTCTGTCACCTCATCCCATGGAAGGTCTACAAGTAGCTCTGCATAATTCATAGCCACAGGATATTCCGCAGCGGCAGGGTTCATCCGTCCTATCTTATCCAGTTCTTTCAGGAAGTGTTTTTTCACTTCATCACTCCACAGCTTGTCCTTTGCTCTTATTCTCAAATCGTTGATCTCCTGATCTGGTCCCTCCTGCCCCAATTCGTCCTGAAGGACTTTCATTTGCTGACGCAAATAATAATCCCTTTGCTGTTGATCTATATCAGAGTGAACCTTGGACGTAATCTCATGCTTGAGTTCCAGCACCTGAATATCCCTCAGAATAAACTGAAGTAATTGTTCAGCTCTTTTCTTAGGTTCATTAATTTCCAACAATGTCTGCTTTTCCTTCACCTCCGCATTGACATTGGATGAAAGAAAATGTGTGAGAAATGTATGATTGTCAATATTATCAAGAGCTGCCTGTGCTTCCTTAGGAATCTCAGGATTGAGCTTCATTACTTTATTTGCTGCTTCCTTAAGAGATTTTGTAATCACCTGTGAGTCCTCATCGCTCATTTCTCCTTCGTCTCTCAGGATTTTATACTCAGCTTTTATAAAAGGATCACTCTGTAATACTTTCGTAAGCTTTATTCGATTTTGCCCCTGAATAATTACCGTAGTATTGCCATCAGGCAACACCAACATCTTAATTATTTTGGCAATACAGCCAACTTTATAAAGGTCTTTAGATCCAGGCTCTTCTACCTTGTTCTGTTGTGCTACCACACCTATAATTCGATTCCCTTTATATGCCTTTTTGACCAGCTTAATCGATTTGGTTCTGCCAACAGTAATTGGCAAGACAACCCCAGGGAAAAGAACAGTATTTTTTATTGGCAAAATGGCCAGCTCTTCAGGGAAATCTTCCTCATTCAGATTCCCTCCGTCCTCGATTGTTTCAATGTGAATCATTTCTCCAGATTCATCATCAATTACATTGGAGAGAATAATGGGTGTTTTAGATTTATTTTTAATCATAGAAATCAGTCATATTGGCAGGCATGCTTTTCAAAAAGGCCCTTTTAAATGCGAAAGGGTTTAGGTTCAATAGCTATGCCAAAATAGCAATGGTAGATCAAAACCTGTTATCTTTAGCCTGAATTATGCGGGTGTCTGTCGAAAAGACATAGTAAATGAATAAAGTTGTGTTGCGAATCATTCCATTGATGTTTTTATCCTTTTTTTGGATAAATGATTCGTCGGCTCAAGACAATAATAGACGTAGATCAACGAAGCAATTCAGAGTTGACTCTATCCCCTCCAAAGTAGACTTGAATATTTACGATTTCAAGAACATCAACAAGATTTCTCATTATTACAATAAGTCGGAACTCGACTTAATGCAAAAATTGGAGAAAGAAGGAAATTGGGAAAACCTCTACTACCTCCTTCAGACTTATGTCAGCAAATTTGGCATTCAAAATTTCTACAAAGACACCAAAATGATCTGGAGGCTGGCTAAGCTTACGGAACTATATGGGGATTTTGAAGAGGCCAGAGATTTGTACAGGCTTGTTTTGCGACATCATCATATTGGTATCAATATAAAGGAGATAGAGATTTATTATGATTCCTTGAACACACAGGAAGCCGACCTATACGTGCCTCTGGACTACTATTATGAATTGGTAGAATTCAGAAAACTAATAGACACATTAAGACCCCCTAGAGGGATTCTACTTAACATGGGTCAGGAAATCAACAGTTCCAGAGCAGATTATGCCCCATCGCTTAATGTGCAGAATAATGTGCTAATATTCACTTCTCAAAGAAATGATCTGGATTTGACCGTTAGAAGAACTTTTAATGAGGACTTATTTTTCAGTTTAAAAGATGAGTACGGAAATTGGTCAAAAGCAAAATCTTTCGAGGAAATCAATAGCAGATATAAAGAGGGCTCAGCCATTTTATCAAGAGATGGGAAAACCCTTTTCTTTTCAAGATGTGATTGTCTTGACTGCTTTGGAGATTGCGACTTATTCAGTGCTAAACTGCAAACTGATAGCACTTGGGGTGAAATTGAAAATCTAGGCACTAACGTTAACAGTTTAAGTTGGGATTCACACCCAGCACTCTCCCACTCTGAAGACACACTTTATTTTGCCTCCGACAGATTGGGTGGGTTCGGCTTATCCGATATTTATTTTACTTATAAAATGAAAAATGGGAAATGGGCTCCCTCTAAAAACCTTGGCCCTATCATCAATACTCGTAACAATGACGTGAGTCCATTTTACCATCCAGTACATGATGTACTCTACTTTGGGTCAAACGGACAGTTATACAATTTTGGAGAATACGACATCTATAAATCTAATCAGGTTGGTAAATTTTGGTCTGAGCCATATAATATTGGCCCTCTTGTCAATGGGAAAGGATCCGAGTATTATTTCACGATCGATTCTAAGTCAGAATTGCTTTTTTATGCACGCTCAATAAGCAGAGATCTCAACAAACAGGACATCTATTCCTTCCCTCTTCCTATGGAAGCCCAACCTCTTGCAACTACCCTTGTGACCGGTTCTTTAACTGACAGCTTGACAGGACAACCTTTCAAAGGGATCGTATCAATCATAGATTTGGATGAAGGTGTAGAAGTAGCTCCTCGGTTTCTAAAACCAGATGGTTCATTTGAGTTCAACCTGATTGACAAAAGAAACTACCTACTTGTGATTCAAGGAGATGATTTTTTCAGAATAGAAGATGCCTTTTTTCTAGATGGGGATACAGATATCAAAAAGGTAACAGAACCATTGGCAAGTAGAGTGAAATTCGAATCAATTGAGTTTGACGTAGGAAAGTCAGAACTCAAACAGGAAATGTATTCTGACCTTAATAAGATTATCAATTTTTTGTATGACAATCCAAATTTCAAACTAAGAATATCAGGACATACTGACTCTTTCGGCGCGGCAGATTTGAACTTAAAGCTCTCCACGGAAAGAGCTACTAACATTCGAGACTATATTGTGGACTTTGCGGGAGTCGATTCCGATAGAATTATCGCTAAAGGGTTTGGCAGTTCTAAACCCATAGTGGAGGAAATCAACGAAGCGGACAAAGCACTCAATAGAAGAGTAGAGTTTGAAATATATCGACCAATTCCTCCTCAACCAGTAGAAGATTTACCTATCGGAGTTCAAGACTCTGTAAAAACGGGTCGTTGAATGAGGGCACAAGATATTTAAAATCTGGGCTGCTTATTTCTCAAAATTCAGATCACAAAAGATTCTAGCCTCCTCTTTATTTACCCCAACTTGTGTTTACATACACAGTTTGTAAACGTACTTTGAAAACTGGAATTCCCAAATAGGTTTGCCTTGATCACTGAGTTCCTTTTAACTTAAAGGAAGAACTCTTTATAGAAATCATTTAGGATAGCAAAACTCATTATTCCCAAAAGCAGTATCATTCCTATTTTCTGAGCGTTCTCAAGAAATTTATCAGAAGGCTTTCTCCCCGAAACAATCTCATAGGTCAAAAACATCACATGACCTCCATCCAAGGCTGGTATTGGCAAGAAGTTCATAAACGCAAGAATCATAGACAATAAACCAGTAACCTCCCAGAATCGATTCCAGTCCCATGTTCCACCAAAAATCTTTGCAATTCCCATAGGCCCAGCCAGAGATTTGGATGGAGACACATCTCCTGAGAACATCTTCCCAAAAGCAACCATATGATGCCATATAGTTCCAATTGCTTTATCAGTTCCCAAACCAATAGATTCGACAAACCCATATTTTTCGGATGTCAATGCTAAACCGCTTTCAGGACGAAACCCTAAAATTGAATCCTCTCCAACTATAAAATCAAGCTTTTGATTACTGCCATCTCGAACTATAGCAACGGAAATCGATTTACCTGCATTCTTGGCCAGAGTTTCTGAAAACTGATCAAAGTAATTTACCGGAGTTCCATCCACACTGATAAACACATCTCCCTCTTTAAGTCCTCCTCTTTCAGCTTCGCTACCTTCGGCCACTTCACCCACGCTAAATGGCATTCGTGGCTTAATGAAGCCTCCCTTGTTATCAGCAAACATGTCAATAAAATCATTAGGGATATCAACATGTATAGACTGATCATCTCTACTTACTGTGAAGTATCCGTCAGTGGATAGAATAACATCAGGACTAACCAGATCACTAAATTTTTCATAGTCCTGCCCACTAATATCTATTACTTTATCTCCAGTCTTTAGCCCAATTGATTCACCCAATTCCAGTGCTATGATACCGTGCTTGTTAAGCTCGTCTTTAGGTAAATAAGATTCTCCATTGACGAAAACGAGCATTACGAAAACAATGATTCCTGTGATTACATTGACGATAATCCCTCCCATCATTACAATAAGTCTCTGCCAAGCTGGTTTAGACCTGAACTCCCACGGTTCTGGCTCAGCATTCATTGACTCTGTGTCAAGTGATTCGTCTATCATACCTGAGATTTTTACAAACCCTCCAAGCGGTATGGCTCCTATCGAATACTCCGTCTCACCGAATTGCTTGCCCCATATCTTTGGAGGAAAACCTATTGAATACTTCTCAACTCTCATTCCGAAAGCCTTAGCCGCCAAAAGGTGTCCCAATTCGTGTAAGCCTACTAAAATTGAAAGCCCAAGAATAAGTTGGGCTGCCATTATTATACCTTCCATTATGAAATAATTTCTCTTGCTTTAATTCTAGTCTCTTTGTCCGTTTGGATATAATCTTCCAAATTCGGTTCGCGAATATAATCTACCTTTTCGAGGCATTCTCCAATGACATCCGATATTTGCATGAAACCCACTCTATCTTTCAAAAATTCAGCCACCGCAACCTCATTCGCAGCATTTAATACGCAGGGAGCATTCCCTGCTTTTCCTATTGCATCGTAAGCCAACTGAAGGTTTTGAAATGTTTCGATATCAGGTTTCTCAAAAGTCAATTGAGGATAGTCCATAAAATCGAACCTTGGAAAGTCTGATTTCAGTCTTTCCGGGTATCCAATCGCAAACTGAATGGGAATACGCATATCCGGCAACCCGAGTTGTGCTTTTATAGACCCATCTTCAAATTGAACCAAAGAATGAATAATAGATTGAGGATGAACTACTACATCTATCTTATCAAGCCCCACACCAAACAACCACTTTGCTTCAATAACTTCCAGCCCCTTGTTCATCAATGTAGCTGAATCAATCGTTATTTTGGCACCCATGTCCCAATTTGGGTGTTTAAGAGCCTGTTCTTTTTTTATTGACAGGAGTTCCTCACGTTTTTTTCCACGAAAAGGACCCCCTGAAGCCGTAAGAATAAGTTTTTCAATAGGATTGTGAAATTCTCCAACAAGACATTGAAAAATGGCCGAATGCTCCGAATCAACAGGAAGAATATTCACCCCTTTTTCTCTTGCCAGCTGAGTTACAAGTTGTCCTGCCACCACAAGGGTCTCTTTATTTGCCAGTGCAATCGTTTTACCGGCTTCAATGGCTCTTATAGTTGGGGTCAATCCTGAATATCCGACTAACGCTGTTAAAACAATATCTATGGTTTCCATTTCCACCACAGAAGCAAGAGAATTTTCTCCGCTATATACTTTGATATCGAGTGGGTCTAGCGCAGAAAAAACCTCATCATACCTGGATTCATTTCCTATTACAACCGTATTCGGCTTGAATCTAACTGCCTGCTTGATCAATAGGTCCGCATTATTTTGTGCTGTAAGAACTTCAACAGAAAAGCGATCTTCATTCTTAGACACCACATCCAATGTTTGTGTCCCAATGGATCCAGTCGAGCCTAAGATTGCCAGACCCTTTTTTACTTTTATCTCACTCACTAGCAGTTATTTTATCAAGTTGATACGTCGAATTGATAGATGACTTTAAAATCATTGACCAGTCAGGATGTTTTATTTCGTCCTTCAGGTTTTCAAGTATTTGCAAAAAAAAACGTGGTTAACCATCTGATTGTTTATTCACAGTCTGGTTTGCCTCTCAAGCACAAATTGGAACCCTTTCTTTGTTATAAGATCAAAGTAAACCATTGATCTACCCAATCCCAAGGCAAGTACGAAATGCTCATAAATTACTTCTGCTCTTTTTCTGATGATCCTAAGTTTTAATCTTTTTTAACAAATCTTTTTTGGCACTTTTTCGATATTATATTGTGTTATAATTTGAGTTTACAATCTTAGAGGCATGAAAAAGGGATATGGAACATTGATTTTGATAGGACTCATGACTGTGATCCTATCAGCAGTGATTGGGGCTAGTGTAGCATATACACTAGTAGAAAAGAAGTTAGATACCACGCTCATCTCCAACCAGACTAAAGAACAAGGCAATCATAACTTCTATCCTACCCCAGCGACGTTACTTCCTGCAAATCAAGCTCAAGGCGCAGTAAGAATATCAGAGGATAACAATTTCGTTTACGCTTCGCAGAAAACCACTTCAAGTGTTGTTTTTATTCAAACCTTAAGTGAATATGAGTTTAGAACCGGGGGCTGGATTGATTGGTTTTTTGAACCAAGAGCATCTCAACAGGTTAGCAGTGGATCTGGTGTCATTCTTACTCAAGATGGATATATCGTTACCAACAATCATGTAATCGACAACTCAGATATTATCAAAGTCATTCTGGGAAAGAGATCATATACGGCCGAATTAATAGGAAAAGACCCTTCTTCCGATTTAGCGGTGATAAAAATCGATGACAACAACCTTCCCTCTATTGAATTCGAGAACTCAACCAATGTCAATGTGGGTGAATGGGTTCTAGCTGTAGGAAATCCTTTCAACCTCACCTCAACCGTCACAGCAGGAATCGTAAGCGCCAAAGGACGAAACATCAATATCCTAAGAGATAAATTTCCTTTGGAATCTTTCATTCAAACAGATGCCGCCATTAACCCCGGAAACAGTGGAGGCGCACTCGTCAATATGGATGGAAAACTAATTGGAATCAATACAGCGATCTTATCAAGAACAGGTTCTTATGCCGGATATGGTTTTGCTATACCTTCCAATATAGTGAAGAAAGTATTTGAGGATATTAAGAATTACGGTGAGGTACAGAAAACCTTTACGGGAGCTGATTTCATGGACATGAATAGCGAATTGGCTGAAAAAATGGAAATAAATGATTTATCAGGGATTCTCGTATCTAATACAACAAAAGGTGGAGCCGCTGATAAAGCCAATGTGAAGAAGGGAGATATCATAAAAGCAATAGATGACAAGCCTGTTGATACCAAAGCCGAGCTAGAAGAGTATTTGGCTAACTTATATCCTGGGGATGAAATCAAGTTAACTCTAGAGCGCGAGAATAAACAAATGGAAAAAGCTCTTGTGCTTACAAATCGGGAGGGGACTACAGGAATCATGCGCCGAGTGCTGATAAAATCTGCTACCCTCGATGCGACATTTGAAGCTGTGTCGAAAGTTGAGAAGGAACTATTAGGAATTGCGAGTGGCGTAAAAGTCGTAGACTATAAAAATTCTGGGTTTTTCGCAAAACTTGGAATACCGGAAGGCTTCATCATTACCAAGATCAACAATACACTAATTGACAAGCCAGATGAACTAGCAGACATTTTAGAAAAAATATCTGGCAGGGTAATCATTTCTGGAATTGACGAAAGAGGACGAAAAGTATACTATCCTTTTTATTTCTAGTCAATAACCTTCGAGCTGGTTTAGAAGAAATGAATCTTGTCTAAAAATGCTCTTGTAATGATCTAAAGCGAGGATCAAAACTAGGTATTAGGGATCAAAAATGGATGGTTTTGCTAGGCTACAGCAGTTCTAAGCTTCAATTTCTTCTTGAGTTCATCAATCGAAAATCGAAACTTTGCGTTGGTGTCAATCATATCATTGACAGATTGCACAGCATGAATGACTGTACTATGATCTCGCCCACCAAAATGGTAACCGATAGATTTCAAAGAGTGGTTCGTATAATCTTTTGAAAAGTACATTGCTACTTGTCTAGCAATAACGATTTCTTTCTTCCGTGTCTTAGCTTTTAAGTCGTCTTGCGGAATATTAAAATAATCGGATACCGTTTTCTGAATATAATCTATCCCTACTTCCGAATCAATATCTGTCACGATGTTCTTAAGAATTTGTTTGGCTAATTCAAGATCAATCTCAACTTTGGTAAGGGAAGCATGAGCGATTAAAGAGATTATCACTCCTTCCAATTCTCTTACGTTGGTATCGACTGTATAAGCAATGTATTCAACAACCTGATCTGGAATTATAATCCCATCAGCCTGCATTTTTTTATGGATGATCGCCATCCTGGTTTCAAAATCTGGTTGCTGAAGATCAGCAGTAAGTCCCCATTTGAATCTGGAAACCAAACGCTCTTGCAAACCTTTAAGATCTTTAGGAGCGCAATCTGAGGTCATGATAATTTGCTTACCCCCTTGATGCAGATGATTAAAGATGTGAAAGAAAATCTCCTGCGTCTTTTCTTTATCTCTTAGAAATTGAACGTCATCCAAAATCAACACATCAACTTCTCTGTAATAATTGATGAAATCCTGAATGTTGTTATTTTTCAGTGCATCGATAAACTGATTCGTAAACTTTTCTGATGCAACGTATATGATGCTTTTTTCTGGGTGCTGACTCTTTATTTCATTCCCAATCGCTTGAATCAAATGGGTTTTACCAAGACCTACCCCTCCGTAAAACATCAACGGGTTAAAAGAGGTAACCCCTGGTTTTTGAGCTACTGCAAACCCTGCGGATCTTGCTAATCGATTACAGTCTCCCTCAATGAAATTCTCAAATCTGTATGTAGCATTAAGATTAGAGTTAATCTTAAGTTGATTTAAGAAATCAGGATTCTTATAGAGATCATAACCATTAACTCTATTTGCATTTTGGCTATTGCTAGATCCTGAAACATTGATCGTAACAGGTTTCACCTCATCGTCCCCTTTATCTACAACAACAGAATATTCCAATCTACCGTTAGCACCAATTTCTGATTTGATCGCCTGTTTTAAAAGATGAACGTAGTTTTCCTCTAGCCACTCGTAAAAGAATTGACTAGGCACCTGAATGGTCAAAACATCTTCGTGTTCTCTAACAGGAACTATAGGTTCGAACCATGTTTTAAAACTTTGAGCGGGAATACGCTCTTTAATAAACTGAAGACAATTATCCCAAGTTTTTTGGTGCATTGGTGGTGTAAATTTTTCTCTTTGAAACGGTCTTAAAAGCTACACTTGTCTAGAGTGGGGCATCAAATTTGCCTCATTTTTTTTTAAGAAAAAAATGAGTTTTGCTCTTGACTTTCTATAATCCAGCAACAGTTGATTCAAACGATGATTCATCAGAAAAATTCTTGAAAAAATGCAAATACAAAAATTTGAACCGCTATTCAGGTAAAAGTTGTAGGCATAGCCATTAACTTTAAGAAAACTTGAAAAATGCACCCCACTTTTAACGATTTCCAAAAAAAAGATATTCAAGATTGGCAAGATGCTATTCTAAAACAACTAAAGCCTGATAAAACAACAGAAAGTCTAATCTGGTCTCCTGCAGATAGGTTAAACCTTGAGGCTTATCATGATTCAAAAGAACATCAAAACAAATATGATTATATACCTCAACTCCTCTCTCAAGTAAGTCCAAAGAAATGGGAATTATATCAAAGGATTGATGCTAAAGATTCGCAAACCTTTGCTAAAGAGGTAGAAAGTGCTTTAAAAATCGACTCAGAGGGCATTTTTATCTTTGGAGATTTAAATACAATCGACTTCAAAGGTTTTGATTTGGAAATCAAAAAGCGCAAAACGCATCTTGGTTTAGTTCACACAGAATCTAATGTGGTAAATGCCAGCAATTTGCGTTCGATTAAAGACTCAATACGCTTTGGACAACAACTCCCAGATGATTTTAAAAAAGAAGACCATTACCAAGAACTGATTCATTGTACTGAAAAGTCTGATTTTATTGACCTATTTATAAAGGAGGCAAATAATTGTCTACCTGATTTCTACGAACCTAAGTCTCATCCCAACATTGCGATAAATCTAATTTTGAGTAATGATTTTTTCTTAGATATAGCCAAAATCCGTGCAATTAGAATATTTATGGCTTCACTAGGAAAATCTCTTGGATGGGGAAGGAAACATCAAGTTGTCAAAATAGTTTGTGAATTGCCTCAAGGAAGCTCTGAGGGCAATCACCTGCTCAGGCAAACGACAGGTTGTCTTTCCTCTATTTTGGGACAAGCTGATGTAGTTGTGATTCATTCTGGAAAAGATAAATGGGCAGGCGGTTCTTCTAGAAGAATTTCTAGAAACATTGGACACTTGTTAAAACATGAGTCAGCCTTAGACCAATTTATGGATATAAGTCAGGGAAGCTACTTCATAGACGAATTGACAGACCAAATTGTGACGCAATTACTTGTTCAATGGAACTCAGATAAAGTTGATCTGGACAGAATTGAATTTAGTTTAAAAAGCAATCCTGAAACCAGTAAAGCAACCCTCAATTTCCCTCATCTTCATACCACACCCGGCTTCCCTCCCTTCTTGAGAGGCCCTTACCCAACTATGTATGCGACCAGACCTTGGACAATCAGGCAGTATGCTGGGTTTTCGACTGCTGAAGAGTCAAATCAATTTTATAGAAAAAATTTGGCTGCTGGTCAAAAAGGTCTGTCAGTAGCATTTGATTTGGCAACTCACAGAGGTTACGATAGTGATCATCCCAGAGTAACGGGAGATGTGGGAAAAGCAGGTGTTGCAATAGATACAGTTGAGGATATGAAGATCCTTTTTGATCAAATCCCTCTGGACAAGATGTCTGTGTCTATGACTATGAATGGTGCTGTACTTCCAATTATGGCTTTTTATATTGTAGCGGCAGAAGAGCAAGGAGTAAGTCCTTCTCAGCTCACTGGAACAATACAAAATGATATTCTGAAAGAATTCATGGTGCGCAACACTTACATTTATCCTCCAGAGCCTTCCATGAAAATTGTCGCTGACATTTTTCGATTTACTTCCGAGAAAATGCCTCGATTTAACTCCATCAGTATCAGCGGATATCATATGCATGAGGCAGGTGCTACAGCTGAAATCGAACTAGCCTTCACTCTAGCCGATGGCTTGGAGTACATTCGGACGGGTCTCAAAGCAGGAATTGACATTGATTCGTTCGCGCCTCGCCTGTCTTTCTTTTGGGGAATAGGAATGAACTTTGTCAATGAAATTGCTAAAATGCGAGCTGGAAGAGCTCTTTGGGCGAAGCTTGTCAAACAGTTTGATCCTCAAAAGGCCAAGTCTATGGCCCTTAGAACTCACTGTCAAACTTCCGGCTATAGCCTCACAGCACAAGATCCTTATAACAATGTCTCCAGAACCTGCATAGAGGCGCTTGCTGCGGTTTTCGGAGGCACACAATCTCTACATACAAATGCATTGGATGAAGCCATAGCACTCCCAACAGACTACTCCGCAGCGATTGCGAGAGAAACTCAATTGTACTTGCAAAATGATATTGGCATAACGAAAGTAATTGATCCATGGGGAGGCTCCTCTGAGATAGAATCTCGCACCCATGACTTAATTGGAAAAGCCTGGAGTATTATTCAAGAAATAGAAGAAATGGGTGGGATGTCCAAAGCGATTGTCAATGGCTATCCCAAAATGAAAATAGAAGAAGCTTCAGCATTGAAGCAGGCTAGAATTGATTCTGGAAAGGAAGTAATAGTTGGTATAAATAAATTTCAAGTCTCAGAAAAAACAAAGATTGATCATCTTGAAATTGATAATGATGAAGTAAGAAGAAGTCAAGTAAACAGAATCAATAAAATCAAGTCAGAAAGAGACAGTTCTAAGGTAAAAGAAGCTCTGGCCCGGTTAACAGAATGCTCCAGAACAGGCGATGGGAACTTACTATCTCTGGCTATTGAAGCAGCAAGATTGCGAGCTACTCTAGGAGAAATCTCAGATGCTCTTGAAGTAGAATTCGGAAGATATGAAGCTAAAAATCAAACCATCACAGGTGTTTACAAATCCGTAATAATGAATGATCGATCATTTGAAAAAGCAAGAAAACTATCAGACAAATTTGCAGAACTGGAAGGCAGAAGAGCCAGAATACTGGTCGCTAAAATGGGACAGGATGGTCATGACAGAGGCGCTAAAATAATCGCTACTGCCTTTGCAGATTTTGGATTTGATGTGGACATAGGCCCCCTATTCCAAATCCCGAAAGAAGTTGCCAGGCATGCCATTGAAAACGATGTTCACATTGTTGGGATTTCTTCTTTAGCTGGAGGTCATAAGACCTTGATTCCTCAACTAGCGCAAGAGCTCAAGGAGAATGGAGGGAAAGATATTATGTTGATTGCAGGAGGAGTTATACCAGAAGAAGATTACGATTTCCTATTTGAAAAAGGTGTTTCACTAATATTTGGGCCCGGAACAGTAATTTCAAAGGCAGTTCAAGATATTCTAAACCAACTTCTGAAGAGTCAATAAAAAACCCATTCATGTTTCACATGAACGGGTTTCTACTAGTTCTTAAATCTAAATTTTTATTTTGCTAAGCCACTGTTTTCAAGGAAGCTTTCATATAATTCCTGAAAATCATCAACTCCTGGGCTCATTCTTATAGCCTCTTCATATTTAGTCAATGCGTCAAGGAATAATCCATTCTCTTCATAAAAAGAAGCGTAGATCAACTTGTTCAATGGAGAATCCTCTGAAACTTCTTGTTTCAATATCTGAAGGTTCTCTTGTAACTCTGACTTATCACTATCTTTTAATTTTTTGATCCCAACTTCACCGGAAGAAATTTCCTCATCGGAAGTCTTATAAATCTTAACCAAGTACAGACCTGCTTCATTCTCCATATCAGGCGCTGAAAAATCAAGTTCTATTGAAGTCTTATCAGTCTCTGTTTCGAATATCACTTCATCAAATATATTTTTGATCTTCACTGTGTAAGTGTCACCATCTTCTATTCCAACATCTGGCTTAACCCATCTTACAATCGCTCTATCCTCAATAACATCCGCTTGTGCTGGAGCCATAACATCAATTGCAGCAGACCCTGTAGCTCTTGAAACCGCTCCTGTAGCATTGAGTCTTGCTCTATAGTTGGTATTTTCAGACTCATTCATCTTACTCATTACAAACTTGGCATATCTATCGGCAACACTTGTGCTTGCAAGTTTGATTTGCTTTTCGATCTCCGAAACCTTCTTAGATCCTGCACCTCTTACCTCGGTAGTTTTACCTGTCTTATGCATCAAGCCTATATACGATCCTTCCGAAGAAATAAGCATATCCTGAGCATTAAGTGTTGCTCCTGTTTTTAGCTGAGTTGCTTCCGCCGCTCCCGCTTTTTTCACCTTATTGTCACCTTTATTGGCCAGCACCCTAAATGTATAGCCCTGTGCACTCACTGTGGCGGCAGAGAATAGCACTACGATGATTAAGGCATTTGAAATAAAATTTCTCATGATTCTAGCTTTTATTTTGAATTGTAAAGTTATAATTTATCTACTTTAAATAATGATCTTCTTCCCTCTTTGGTAAACGAATTTTTCACTACTCCATAGTATACTTCAAGAGCATCTCCTACTAAAGCCACTGTAAATATGGCTAGCCCTAAATCAAGTTTATATGAGTACCATTCCAGTACTAATATAAGGGCAGCCAACATAACAGCTATTTCTAGTAGCTGGAATAGCTTGGTTATTCCATCATACCACTTAGGAATCTTTTTATAAATGAGCGAAAACAATGCCACATTCAAGAGGCAAATAAAAATCCCCCAAAATATCCCCTGAGCTGATGACATCCCATCAATATAATCCTCATTCAATATCATTGAAATAGAGTTTGCATGAACTACTCCTCCATACATATCAGGAAATGCTCTTCCAATATATTTTTTATTGAGAGGCGTATAGAATTTATCTTCTAGCGATTCAAAATCTCCGAGAAAGTCTCCCAAATAACAAAACATGACCACCTTCCCTTCGATCATTTCAGGAACAAAATTCTCTTCAAAAACGTCAGGAACATCAAGTGCAAAGTATTTAGTACCAAACTTGGTAGCACCGTAATCCAACACATTGCCCCGATAGTTAATCACTTCTTCTATATTATCTCTCTGAAGAAATTTTTCGGCCTTTTCAGAATCGAAGTAGCTTGCCAAAGTAACAGCAAATGCTTCCTTTCGCTCACCATCTACGGTCATTTTCGGCAAAAAAGTCCTACACATTTTTAATTCATCCTGAGTCTTTGCGTCAGTAATCAAATTAACAAATGCATTCTTTGTTGCGAATTGATTGAATCCCTCCCAAGAATACTGCATTGAATCTTTTTCCGGATCAGTAGGATGCGGTATCAGTTTAGATGCAAGGACCAGATTTTCAACACTAGCCATTCCTTCCATCAACATCATATCCCCCAGTGTATCTTCCTTCGGAAAATGGAAAAATGAATCTATACCAATCACTGCTGGATTATACTGACTGATAATCTGCAACATAGCCCCTATTGCAGCTCTGCTTTCTGTACCGATATTTACAAGGACAATTCTATCATCTCCGACTGGATCGTCTCTCAATTGGGAAAATACAATATCAGTTACTTCCATATCTCCAAAAGCCTCTCCTATAGGATCAAATACATCGAAGATTTTGAATGCAGAAGAGCTACTGATCAACCCCATCATTCCAAAAATGAAAAGGGTACCGAAGATTACATCTAGCCAGAATTTTTTAAACATGATTCTTTATGTTAGCGGGTGATTATTTATGTTGATTACCCGCAATTAAGATTCATTATCTTAAAGGATCAATCCAAAAGTAATAAAAATTAGTATAATATAATTTTTTATTAGAATAAATCAATTTTATTTCTCCACAAACGTACCAATGTCTGATAAGGTTATAAATAAAATTTCGATAGACGAGCTTATTGTTGGTATCAATAGTGGAGACAGACTGAGCCTTAGCAAGGCCATAACACTGATCGAAAGTAAACGCCAATCGGATCAGGTCGATGCGGCATCATTAATAGATAAAGTAATAGCTCAAAAGCATAGTAGTACAAGACTGGGCATAACAGGAGTTCCTGGAGTTGGCAAAAGCACTTTCATAGAGGCCTTCGGACTTCATGCAATCGCCTCAGGTCATATGGTGGCGGTTTTATCTGTAGATCCATCTTCTAGCTTATCAAAAGGTAGCATACTGGGAGATAAAACTCGGATGACCAAGTTGTCTCAGCATGAAAGAGCCTTCATTCGTCCTTCGCCTGCTGGTGATACTTATGGTGGAGTCGCGGGAAAAACAAGGGAATCCATTTTACTATGCGAAGCTGCCGGTTTCGACTATATAATAGTTGAGACAGTTGGAGTTGGTCAAGCCGAAGTAGCTCTGAAAGACATGGTAGATTTTTTTCTTGTCTTGATGCTCGCTGGAGGTGGAGATGAGCTTCAGGGAATAAAGAGAGGAATAATGGAAATGGCCGACGCTATTGGTATAAATAAATCAGATGGCGAAAACATCGAAAGAGCATCGATTGCAAAGACGAATTTCGAAAATGCTCTTCATTATTTTCCAAAACATCAATCTGGTTGGCAAGTACCTGTCGAAACTTGCTCAGCACTTACTGGTGATGGAATCGAATCCATTTGGACTCACATCAATCATTTTATTCGTGTAACGAAAGTCGATGGATGGCATGATTTGAATAGACAGCAACAGAATATCCATTGGATGAATCAGATCATTGATATGAAAATAAGGGAAGATTTTTATCGAAATCCAGAGACAAAGGATCAGCTCCTTATTCTGACAGAGGCTGTGAAAAAAGGAGATATTTCAGTCAGAAGTGCTATCAACAAAATATTTAATACTTAATCCTGCCTTGTCAAGTTTGGCTCACACAATCTCAAAACTTAACTATACCTCAAGTAACAATTGCTTTAACAAAAGATTTCGAAAAGCCCAACCTAGCAATTAAACTAACCTGACAAAGAAGAATTAACCAAGTTTTAGTTTTACCGCTTCAACGTTCTTTTTTGAGTTCCCAATAAAAATTTCGCCATCAATAATAAAAACAGGTCTTTTGAGAAAAGTGTATTCTTCAAGGATGTAGTTTCTGTAGTCTTCTTCCTGAAGGTTTTTTTCTTTTAACCCCAAAGATTTATACTTCATGGCTACTCTGGAGAACAATGATTCATATGAACCAGCCATATTTTTCATTTCATCAATCTGTTCTTCTGTAATTTTATCGCTTTTGATATCCTGAAAGATAAAATCTTCTCCTATTCCTAATTCCTTAATGATTCTTTGACAAGTCGTACAAGTAGAAAGGTGATATACTTTTTTCATGATTTTCTTTTGCAATCAAAACTAGTCCCAATTGCCAAAAATTCCTCTCTGTTTTTAATGCTCCGAATGAAAAGAGATGATAAAAATTTAATCTTTTCATATGTCACTGGCTAGACAAGCCTTTAGAGTACAAATCGTATAGATTTGCTGATTCTTAACAACAGAATTAATTGACGGAAGTGGACATCAGGGTAATCATTCCAGCTTTTAACGAGCAGAATGCTGTGGGTTTGGTAGTAGATGAGATTCCTAAAGACTGGGTTGAGGATATCATCGTGGTTGATAATGGATCAAATGACGATACATATGAAATTGCTCAACAGAGAGGAGCTACGGCACTTAAGGAATCAAGAAGAGGTTATGGACAAGCTTGTCTTAAGGGGATGGAACATATCCGAAAATCTGAAAAAGCACCGGACATAGTGGTTTTTTTAGACGGAGATCATTCCGATTATCCAAGTCAACTTCCCAGTCTGGTGAATCCAATCATAAACAACAAAGCAGATCTTGTCATTGGATCGCGCTCATTGGGTCAAAAAGAAAAAGGAAGTATGACGATCCAACAAATTTTCGGAAATTGGCTGGCGACTTCACTTATAAAGATTTTTTACGGTGTTACGTACACAGATCTGGGGCCTTTTCGAGCCGTGAGGTATTCCTCACTTTTGGATATTGACATGAAGGACACCAACTATGGTTGGACAGTCGAAATGCAGTTGAAGGCCGCAAAATTAAAATTGAAAACTCTGGATGTACCAGTAGATTATCGACAAAGAATCGGGGTGTCAAAAGTTTCTGGGACGCTAAAAGGAACGATTCTCGCAGGATACAAAATCTTATTCACCATTTTCAGATATTTGTAATCAAATGGAATGGACTATCATAATTGGTTATTCTCTTGCCTTGGCTATAATTTGCTTTTTTAGCTTCGAGCAATTTAACCTAGCGCTGATCTACAGGAGGTTTCATAAGAAGGAGCCGAAAGAGGAAAACTCCTTGGATTCATTTCCAATGGTTACCATTCAATTGCCAATATTCAATGAAAAGTATGTAGTCAAGCGGCTTATAGACAAAGTCTGTGAGATTGATTATCCGAAAGATAAGTTAGAGATTCAGATTTTGGATGATTCAACTGATGATACACTAAATATTTCCAAGTCTTGTATCAATGAATGGGCCGCAAAGGGATTGGACATTTCCCTTGTATTGAGAGAAGAAAGAATAGGTTACAAAGCAGGAGCGCTCGCCTATGGTTTAAAGAAAGCTAAGGGTGAATTTATTGCCATATTCGATGCGGATTTTTTACCAAATGCGGATTTTCTTCGAAAGACGCTTCCTCACTTTGATGCAAAAACAGGCTTGGTTCAAACTAAATGGGGGCATATCAATGAAAATTATAGTCTTCTAACCAAAATGCAAGCATTTGGGCTTAACGCTCATTTCACAGTGGAGCAAACGGGAAGAGCCTGCTCAGGGAAGTTTATGAATTTTAATGGTACTGCTGGAGTATGGAGAAAAACATGCATTGAAGAGGCAGGTGGTTGGCAACATGATACTCTTACTGAAGATCTTGACCTAAGTTACAGAGCGCAGATTAAGGGATGGAAATTTAGGTATGTAGAAAATGTAGTGACTCCTGCAGAACTTCCTGTGATAGTTCCGGCAATCAAATCCCAACAGTATAGATGGAACAAAGGTGCCGCAGAAACGGCTAGAAAAAATCTGGGCACTATATTGAAATCAAAAGTTGGCGGTTCAATAAAGTTTCATGCAGTCATGCACTTGATGAACTCATCCGTCTTTATCTTCTTATTATTTGCGTCTATCCTTTCGATTCCAATGCTGATGATGAAAGCCGCAAATCCTGAGATGAGATTTTTCTACGACTTGGGGAGCATTTTCGTGCTAGGTTTTCTGGCCATGAGTTTCTTTTACTGGGTTTCATCCAAAACAAGCAACCACCCTAATCCTATCAGATACTACTTCTTCCACTTTCCTCTGTTTGTCATGTTTAGTATGGGACTGAGTCTCCACAACGCAGTAGCTGTAGCTGAGGGCTATTTGGGTATAAAAACCCCTTTCATTCGAACTCCGAAATTCAACATCACTTCAAAGTCAGATACTTGGAAGGGAAATATTTACTTGAAAAAAGTGCTCACTCCCGTTACCTTCCTTGAAGGTTTATTAGCTGTCTATTTTGCATTCGGAATTGGTTATGGATTTATTTTAGGCGATTATGGATTGATCTTTTTCCATCTTATGCTTACCCTCGGGTTTGGATCCGTTTTTATATACTCGTTTCGATCTGTATAGATGGATAGGTCTGAGAGATCGGCATACTATTCCCTTGTAACGATATTCATAGCTTCTATTTCAGCTATTGCTTTTTTTATAGATCGGTCGCAATCATTCGTACTTGGCATTGCCTACTTTTCTGCTTTCTTCAGCTATTTCTGGGTTGTAAAATTTCATTCTTCAGAAAAACTCCTCCTGCCAATTGGCATATTGGTAAGACTATTTTTTTTTCTGTCGCTCCCAAATCTCTCGGATGACGTATTTCGGTTTATCTGGGATGGTAGATTACTTGCCAATGGCATGGATCCCTACTCGAACATCCCTCAATTCTATGTCAACCGTGGCAATGAGGTTAACGGACTTTCATTATCACTTTTCGAAAAGCTGAATTCTCCTCTTTACTATTCGGTATATCCCCCTTTGAATCAGCTTATATTTTGGATAAGTTCTTTTGGTGGAGAGAGCCTTCTTTTTTCTACCAATATTATTCGTGCATTCATACTTGCGGCTGAGATAGCTTCATTCTTCCTTCTAAAGAAGATATTGATGCAACATCAAAAATCCGAGCAACTAGCATTTTGGTTTTTTCTTAACCCCCTTGTTTTGTTAGAATTCACCGGAAATTTGCACTTTGAAGCAATCGTCATTTTCTTTCTACTTCTCGGGTTTTATTTATTAGGTAAGAATAAAAATATCTCAAGCGGTGCGGTCTTAGGAGGAGCTATTGCCACTAAATTACTTCCCTTAATATTTCTCCCTGCCATACTATTTAAGTGGAAATGGAAAAAGGGCTTTATCATTTCTTTGATCTCATTTACAGTTGCAGTTCTAACATTTCTTCCGCTTATATCATCTGATTTACTCACCAATATTCAAAAAAGCCTTGGCTTGTATTTTCAAAGTTTCGAATTCAATGCAAGCATTTATTTCCTCATTAGAGAAATCGGGTTCTACATTAAAGGCTACAATATTATTGGAGTTCTGGGCCCTGCTCTCTCCGTTGGTACTATTGTATCAATAATGATTATTTCGATATATGGTTCTATCAAAAAATGGAAGATCGAAAAAACGACTCTGGTCATCTTAAGTGTTTATTTGTTTTTTTCTACCACTGTTCATCCATGGTACATCCTGACGTTGATTCCGATTGGCCTTCTTTCCGGATATTACTTCCCTGTTTTTTGGTCGTTAATCGTGTTTGTTACTTATTTTGGATATAATAAAACAGGTTTTGAACTATCTGGGAGCTGGATCGTTTTTGAGTATGCCAGTCTCTTTCTTTTTATTTGTATTGAATTATTGTATCGAAAACATGAACCGATCCATTAGCGTTGTTCTCCTCCTATTCTCATTTATCACCGCATGCGGACAAAAATCCTATGAGGAGAAGCTAAGCGGAATGTACAAATACACCGTACCTCTTATCAATCCTGACACTCTAAAATCTGAGCTTGAGTCGAAAGATATAATCTTAATTGACACAAGGTCTATGAAGGAGTATAAAGTGAGCCATTTGCCAAATGCACGCTTCCTGGACTATGATCGATATTCTAAGAAAGATTTCAAAGACATCCCCAAAGACGCAGAAGTAGTGGTCTATTGCAGTGTAGGCTATAGAAGTGAGCGTGTGGGAGAAAAAATGAAAAGCCTTGGCTTTACGAATGTCAAAAACCTTTATGGAGGTATTTTTGAATGGAAAAATACGGATAATCAAGTAGTTAATGACAAAGGTGTGTCTACCGATAGTGTACACACTTACAATAAGAACTGGTCTCAATGGCTGGAAAAAGGAATAAAAGTATATGAGTAAAAACCTATTAATCGTCTTTGTAAAAAACCTAATCCCTGGAACCGTCAAGACAAGACTGGCAGCTGATATTGGTATAGATGGTGCCTTGGACGTATATCAGTTTCTTGTGGAAAACACCTTCGAAGAAACAAAGGATGTGAACGCGGATAAAGTCGTTTACTATTCTGAGTACGTCGAAATAGAGGATGTTTTTGATACTGAAAAGTACAAAATGCTCACTCAACAAGGGAATGATCTTGGGGAAAGGATGCTCAATGCATTCAAAAAAAGTTTTGCATCGGGGTATGAAAAAGTGGTCATCATAGGTTCTGATTGTTTTGAACTGCAAACGGATCACGTAGAAGAGGCTTTTGATCAGCTGGTTAATCATGAAGTCGTTATAGGCCCAGCCAAAGATGGCGGCTATTATCTATTAGGAATGAATAGTCTTCATTCTGAATTGTTTAATGACAAGACCTATAGTCATGAAAACGTCCTTCCAGAACTCTTAGAATCTGTAGGCTCATTGAATCTGAGTTTCTTCTTACTTCAGGAGTTGAATGATATCGACACTTTAGATGATCTAAAAGAATCAGACATTGATTTTGAGTTTGTAAGTGAGGATGATTTATAACAATCGACGCACATTTGTATTCATTATATTTCTTACGGTAAGCGTTTTCCTCAATCAAAGCTGCACGTTCAGTCGTCTGATAGCCTGGAATTTTGCAGGGCAGGAAGATATTGAGCGCTTTCCCGCTAACACGGTTAAGTCTGCTTCTTCCAGTTTTGATTTCACTAAAACTGAAAAAAAAGATTTCTTTATTGATAGATATGGAAAAGAAGGATCGAATGCTGTAAGTCTGGATGACTTTATAGATAAGTTCAATCACAACCTTGCTTTTCTTGTCATTAAGAATGACTCAATACTCTTCGAGAAATACGCCTCAGGGTATTCCTCAGAAACCAATGTAACTACCTTTTCTGTATCCAAATCCATTGTATCCATGCTGGTAGGAATCGCATTGGAAGACGGATATATTGAAAGCCTAAGCGAGCCGATCACCAAATACCTTCCTGAGCTTAAAAAAGATGGGTTTGAAAAAATCACAATTGAGCACCTACTCAAACACACAAGCGGAATTCGATTCAAAGAAAGATACGTAAACCCATTCAACAACGATGTAGCCCGGTATTACTACGGTAAGGATGTAAACAAGGCAATAGATAGATTGAAAATAGAACATGCGCCGGGAGACTCCTTTCACTATCATAGTGCAAACACCCAACTGCTTGGATTGATACTAATCCAAGCCACAGGACAAAGCATCTCCGAGTACTTCAGCTCGAAAATCTGGTCGAAAATCGGAACCAAGAACGATGCTTCATGGAGTACCTATGAAAAACAACCGACTGAAAAAACGTTTTGTTGCTTTAATAGTACAGTAACTGATTTGGCAAAATTTGGCAAGCTTTTGATTGATGATGGGACATGGAATGAAGAACAGCTTATCTCAAAAGACTGGATTGATAAAACTCACGAGCGCGACATCAAAGGAGGAAGCATATGGGGCTATCAATACCACATGATACTTGGTTTAGAAAAATACAACGATTTTATGGCTCAGGGACTCTACGATCAATATCTCTATATGATGCCTGAAAAAGATATCATCATTGTCTCCATCAATGAGACACATAAGCCAAGTGTAAACTGGCGGTTGGTCTTTTTACAAATCGTAGATCAGCTATAAAATCATTGTGAATATTTACTTATCGACTAAATTGCGTGAATGAAATCACTGCATCTATCTCTTATTTTAGTTCTCTCGATAATTTTAACGACATCATCATGCTCTGAAGATGAGCCTGAAAAGGCCTCCTCAAATGAGGACTTAGTTGGGGAATGGTCATTAGTCAACATGGAATACTCTGGTACATCTTCAGTAGAATCTCAAGGATCTGTTTTTGAAACATCGTTTGATGGCAAGGGCTATGATATGGATTTAACTTTGACTTTTACCACGGATCCAAATGAATACATTTCCTCTGGGAGCTACAGCATCGCACTAACGATAGAGTCTCAAGGACAAACCAGTACAGCCGATTGGGAAAATCAGGACTTTATAGCTCCCGGAACATGGCAGATAAGTGGAAACCAATTAATCGTTGATTCAGAAATTGGGGGAAAGCAAACGGTGACAATATCGGAGTTGAATGAATCAAGTTTCAAGATGGAGTGGGAAGTCGACAACTCATATTCATCTGCTGGAGCGAATGTCACACAGTTGGTTGTTGGAGCTTACTCTTTTGAGAAAAAATAAACGAGTTCCTACGTTTTGAGTCGCCACTGATCAATCACAATCTCCATTTATTAATTCTTCCCGCACAATCACATCATATTGATTAACTTTTGATCTCAAGTCAGTATATGATGCACTTTAGATCAAGCAAATTCATCATTCTCATCATTGGCACCATAGTGCTTCCTGTGGCTGTTTACGTCATATTCAGCGTGTCGAAGATTAAGGAAAATGAGCAAGTAATTGAGCAGATTTACAAGGAGCAACTCGACGCTATCATCTTTTCGATCAATCAGTACTCTACAGATATTTTAAGCGCAATTATTGATGATTTAGCGTCCGAAATAAAATCAGGAACTATTCACAAAGCAGACCTTGATGAACTACTCAATTACACTGGAGTTGATGCGCTGTTTCTAAAATCACTGAGTGATGATGGAAGCTTTGCTACACTTTTCCAAATAGCAGATAATCAAGTTGAATCCGACCAAGTGGATTCTATTTTAAAAAAAAATAGAATCTTAGTAGATCGATTGATTGGTTATGCAAAATCAGGGTACCGGAAAATCGAGCCAATCGAAACTCAAATAGCGGGACTGGGTCAACTTTTTTTTGTAATCGTAGAGGGAGAAAATAAGTCTCAGTTCTTACTCGCTGGAATAATTGACCCTGGCCAATATATACCAGAAATATTAAGCCCAAGACTGCAGCAAATCACGGGAGAAGAGCTGATCGTGGCATTCACAGATATAAACACTGATCAACCCCTATTCCTTACAGACTCTCTGGTCAATGATGTGATTCTTTATGAAAAGATGTGGCCTTTCAAAAGTATCAAAGTCGGTTTGAGTTCAAAAAACACAACAGTAAGTGATTTGGTACAAGAAAGATTGAGAGCTAACATGATTGCATCTGGGTTGCTCATATTACTACTCCTCACAGGATTAACCCTGATCATTCGAAACTTAAGTCGTCAGATGAAACTGGCGCAAAATAAATCTGATTTCGTGAGTAATGTAAGTCACGAACTAAGAACCCCTCTGGCATTGATCAGCATGTTTGCTGAGACCTTATCACTTAACCGTGTGAAAAGCGAGGATCAAAGAAGAGAATATGTGGATATCATTTTCAGAGAAACCAGCAGACTAACCAATATGGTAAATCGGATTCTTAATTTCTCCAGAATTGAGGCAAACGAACGTACCTATCAAATGGCAAAGTTTGATATCGTAGAATTGCTTGAAAGACTCGTATCTGACTACACTTACCATCTGGACAAAAATGGATTTACATGTTCGCTTGAAGTCAAGGAAAAAAATCTGGAGGTTTTTGCGGACGAGGAAGCTATCTATGAAGCGATTGTCAATCTGCTGGACAATGCCATAAAATATTCACCAGATACGAAAGAGATTAGTATCTCGCTCAAAGCAAAGGATGAGTCTATCGACATAGAAGTGAGAGACAAAGGTCTAGGAATCCCTCAAGAAAAACTGGAAGATATATTCGACAAGTTTTATCGGGTAACACAGGGAGACCTCTACACGGTAAAAGGAACCGGTTTGGGACTATCTATAGTAAAGCACATAGTAAATGCCCACAATGGATCTATCAAAGTCACCAGTGAGGTGGGTAAGGGAAGTTGCTTTATTTTAACCTTTTCAAGAAAAGAACATGCTTAAAATTCTAATCGTTGAAGATGAACCAGCCATGCAAATGGGTCTACAAGACAACCTTGAGTTCGAGGGGTTTGACACAGTGGTAGCGGGAGATGGAGAAAAAGCACTCCAGTTGCTAAAGAGTGACTCTTTCGACCTCATCCTTCTTGATGTGATGATCCCAAAAGTATCCGGTTTTGATGTGTGCAAAACAATAAGAAAAGATGGAATCGAAACACCGGTGATCTTCCTAACTGCCAAAGGCGAAGAAATAGACAAAGTTCTCGGACTTGAACTTGGGGCAGATGACTACATGACCAAGCCCTTTAGTGTACGTGAACTCATTGCCAGAGTCAAAGCTGTCTCACGACGATCTGCAGCTTCTCAGGCAGACGATGACTCGAATACAATGATTGGAAACTTAAAAATTGATTTTGTTCATTACACGGCAGAGATTCAAGGTGAGGAAGTCAAAATGTCTCATAAAGAGATGGAGGTCATTCAATACCTGTGGGAACATCAAAATCAAATTGTGAGCCGACATGATCTTTTAGAAAAGGTCTGGAAGTACGAAGCTCAACCCACCACCAGAACTGTTGATAATTTCATATTGAAGCTTCGGCAGAAGATTGAAAACAATCCAAACGAGCCAAAACACATACTAACCGTTCACGGTGCGGGATATAAGTTGATTCCCTAAGACAATCGAGGAAACGAAAATTTTCTTCCCACGAACTACCCCCTCATCCCTCCAAAGTTTACTTTTCCGACCTTTTTTCAGTCAAAAAAACATCATTCTACAAAATGGTGACATTTGGTGACAACCCTTTACGATACCATGACAAACGCTTTTACATAGCTCCGTAACTATGTAGAAACAAACCAAAAAAAGTAAAGTCATGAAAAAATTAATCTTCTCTTCTCTTATCTTATTCTTAGTATTCAGCTCATTTGCTTCTGCCGAAGACTCTTTGGCTACAGCAGAAAATTCAATCGAAATCATTCACACAGGAAACAAATACGTAAGAGTTTACTGTCCTCCTGTAGAAAAAGGTGTGGTTTATATCAAAATTTCAAGTAAGAAAAATGAAATCATGTATCGCGACTATTTGAACTATAAGCAATTCGTTCGCAAGACTTATGATACTTCACGATTGCCGGTGGGTCAATATAAAGTAGAAGTATACCACAGAGGTGAACTTCTCTCTACCAAAGATTTTTCAGTCACTTACGATTGCTGCCCCAAATAGACTTAGGATATCTTCTTGCCAGAATATGAATGTATAATCAGCTCGTAAATTCTCAATTCATTATCATTGTTATAATTTGAAAAAAATCATAATCATATCATCCCTTCTTTGCTCCATTGCAATGGTACATGCTCAAGACTTCACACTTTTGAAAGACTTGAGAGGAACATGGAAGTTCAATATTGGGGATGATTTAGCCTGGGCAGATTACCACTTTGATGATGAAAACTGGGACAACATTTTTGTACCTAGTAGGTGGGAAAACGAAGGGTTTGCCGGTTATGATGGATTTGCCTGGTACAGAAAGGCTTTTGATTTTGAAAAAGCGAATGAATCTGACTACCATACGCTTGACCTGGGGTACATAGATGATTCTGATGAGGTCTACTTCAATGGAGAACTCATCGGAAGAAGTGGCAGCTTGCCTCCCAATTACAGAACAGCCTATGGATCTCTCAGAAGGTATTTTATTCCAAGCGAATTGATTAAGCAGGGAAAAAATATTGTGGCTGTGAGGGTGTATGACCGATCTCTTGATGGCGGTATTATGAAAGGAAAGCAAGGGCTTTATATTCGCAATGACCTTCCCTCGAAAATCGTTTCACTAGAGGGAATGTGGAATTTCAAGTCCGGCGATAACTCCGAATGGGCAGATCCTGATATTGATGATTCTGACTGGTCTAAAATGAAAGTCCCTGGGTACTGGAAAGGGTATAAAGATCACAGTTTCACCAAAATGTTCTTTCGCACAGAGGAGATCGCCTGGTACAGGAAAGAGTTCAGACTTCCTGACTATCTAAAGACAGAAGAGCTCGTAATTGTCTTAGGCAAAATCGATGATTTTGATGAAGTGTATCTCAATGGTCATTTAATTGGGTCAACCAATGATGGGAGAGAGTTTGGAGATTCGCAATCGTATTCAAAAACCCGCATATACGATCTTCCGGCAGAATATCTACACAGGTATGGCCCCAATATTCTCGCTGTAAAAGTTACAGACATAGGAATAGACGCAGGTATTTATGAAGGCCCAGTCGCAATCGGAACACGCCGACATTGCGGAATTTTGCTCCATAAGTATTAGTCCAGTCCCCAGGATTTATTGATCATGTGCGAGCTAATCACAAAATAATACCTCCTTCGGTATAATAAAGCTCATCTACTATCCCTCAATTCGACATTTTTATAAGATGTAAAATCTCTCGTTCGATTTCAATGAAATTGAGCTTCTTGTAAAAACGTATTCATGAGACTTATCACAACCAGAATCATCGCACTTTCCCTATTCAGCATCATCATGCTACTGAGCATCAACTCCGAAGCTCAATTATTCGGTAAAAAGAAGAAGGCTGCCAAAAAAGAGGCTCAAAAGAAAAAACCCAAGCCTCAAAAGAAAATTGCTGATGCAGTAAAGTCAAGCACCAAAATAGATGGGCTATTTACTCTTTACCAAGATACGATCAAGGGGACAGTCAAAATGGAGATTTCCGCTGATCAGATCAATAAAGAATTCATTCACTTCTACTACATAGAAAATGGCGTGCTGGAGTCCAATGCGATTAGAGGCCAGTATCGTGGTTCAAGAATTATCGAAATCAAAAAGTATTTCAACAAGATAGAATTTGCGATCCAAAATACCTCCTATTATTTTGATCCGGAGGAAACAATCAGCAAAGCGTCAGAAGCAAATATTACAGATGCCATTATTTACTCTACTGAGATAAAAGCAGGAAGCGAAAAAGAAGGAGCTTATTTAATCGAAGTGGATAAGTTGTTCCTCACTGATGCATTTGGGTTCATTAAATTACCCGGAGGCGCTCGCCCCAACCCTAAAGCATTCAAACTGGGAAGACTGAGTAGCGGCAAGACCAAGTATTCGGACATTCACAATTACCCAGAAAATACAGATATCGTCGTTGACTATGTCTATGAAAATGCGGAACCAAAGGTTTTCGGTTCTGATGCGATAGTAGATGCTCGAAACATTGTCATAAAGGCACAGCATAGCTTGATTGCTGTTCCTGAAAATAACTTTGAGCCAAGACTGGACGATCCCCGAATTGGCTATTTTATGACCAAGGTAACGGATCTTACCTCTAAGAGCAGCACACCATATAGAGACTTGATAGATCGCTGGCATTTGGAGAAAAAGTATCCGGATAGCGCTATTTCCGAACCCATCGAACCTATCATATGGTGGATGGAAAACACCACTCCGATAGAGATCAGACCCATTGTCGAAAAAGCAGCGCTCACCTGGAATGAGGCTTTCGAAAAGGCAGGCTTCAAAAATGCGCTAGTCATAAAACAACAGCCAGACACAGCCAAATGGGATGCTGGAGACATTAGATACAATGTACTACGATGGACCTCCTCCCCTAATCTTGCTTTTGGTGGCTATGGCCCCAATTTCGTGAATCCGAAAACAGGGCAAGTACTTGGGTCAGACGTCATGCTGGAATATGCGGTACTAGGTAACATAACACGAGTTGGAAAAGTCTTTGCGAAAGCAGGATACGCTGATTTTGCCGGAAATGATGCGGTTTTCAACCAGATAACTCAATACTGTGCTGCCGAAAATTTAGGGTTAATGGAAAATGCCTTTGGAATCGCTTCTTCATCAGTACTGGAAGATGATCCCATGGAAATTGAGCAAATCAAAGAAGAGTTTATTTATTACTTAATCCTTCATGAACTTGGCCATACGCTGGGGCTTAATCACAATATGATGGCCAGTCAACTTCATGGCCTGGATGATATTCACAATGAGGAGGTGACTAGAAAGATTGGACTCACGGGATCTGTAATGGATTACCCTTCCATCAATTTTGCCAAAAACAGAGATGAACAAGGACAGTACTGGACTACAAAACCAGGCCCATATGATCTTTGGGCTATTGAATTTGGCTACAAACCAGATCTCACAGAAGAAGAACGAAATAAGCTCTTAGCCAGATCAACGGAACCAGAATTGCGCTTTGGTAATGATGCTGATGACATGCGTGCTCCCGGCAAGGCCATTGATCCCAGAATCAATGTTGGAGATATGTCAAGTGACGCCATTGACTTTGCTACCCAGCGAATAGAACTAGGCAGGGAAGTCTTAGAAGAGGTTATGAGCAAGTATGGCAATGAAACGAACAAATCTTATAATGATCTCAGGATTGCTTATTTGATCGCATCAGGCCAGCAGTTTTCGTCGGCTAGTACCATTTCCAGATATGTTGGGGGTGTATATTTAGACAGGGCCTTTATAGGTCAGGATGGCGGCACCAAACCATTCACTCCAGTCGAGAGGGAAACTCAAGTGAAAGCAATGAAAGCACTGAACAAATACTTTTTTGCTCCAGATGCTTTCGAAACAGAAAGTGAGATTTTCAACTATTTACAAACGCAAAGACGAGGGTTTGATCATTTCTCCTCACCGGAGGATCCAAAGCTTCATAGTCGATTTCTCGGACTGCAAACAGGAATTTTGGCTCACCTGCTTCATGCAAATGTGATGAACAGAATGATCGATACGGAACTTTATGGAAATGAATACTCCCTTTCGGAAATGATGACTGACTTACATAAGGCCATTTTCTCGGCAGACGCGTACAAATCTGTCAACAGCATTCGACAAAACCTACAAGTGGAATATGTGAAAAAATTGTCCTCTATCCTAAATAGCAAAGGAAACGCTTACATGCACGTTGCAAGATCAATGGCACTTTACAATCTAAAGTCTGCTCGTACCATTGCTTCAAGACAATCAGGAGATATAGCTACCAAAGCACATAGACAGCATCTAGCCTATTTGATAGATCAGGCATTGGATGAGGATTGATATATTGGCTTAAAAAACGAGATGCCGCAGACATTATGAAAAAGGGTGAACTACTCAGTTCACCCTTTGCTCCCCGCCGAAAGGACCTACGACTTCCACTACTTTACTTTTCGTTTCAATTAATTCTCAAATACGCAATGATCATAAACGTTTCGACGGACTTCAATTCGATGGTCAACCTGAGCCTCTCGAATACCAAACCGAACTGTTTACCATAAAAAACAGTAAACAATCAATTTGGGTTAATACATCATGTTTCTACATCTAAATAAATTTGGTAGCTTTATCCTCAAGGTAATCGCTGAAAGAAACTTAAATTTATTTTTGATTAAAAATATTATTCAATAATAGCTAATCGCACTTTGACAAACAAGGCATTTTGAATTATTTCAGTAAAAACTTAAAAACCCTGCGTGCAGAGTGCGGATTAAATCAGGAAGCATTTGGGAGGCTATTTGACCTGACTAAGCAAAACATCAATTCCTACGAGAATACCTCTTCTCTACCAAAGCTTATCAAGTATCTCGAAATAACGGATCATTTCAATCTTGACCCTGATCGGTTTGTGAAGTTTGACATGACCAAGCATGATGTGCATAGAGAGGCAAAAGTTACCGACTCTGAAAATGATAGCGAAAAGCTAGATGAATGGTTTCAGCCAATTGTGACCGATACTGAAAAATTTAAATACCTCAACGATCTAGAAGCCTCTGAACTCAGAAAACTATACGTCAAGCTCAGTAATATCAATTCTAGTATATTAAAAGAAAACTTAGAGCTTAAGAGTCAGTTGATTGCGGCACTTCAAAATAGAAAGTAGAAGTAAGTACTTCCGCACTCCACTCATTTGCCATTTCACGGATCATATTGATGATTGATCCACTTTAAGATGAATGCCCTGCGATACCGGGAAATTTCAAGCAAAGAACAGTGCGATAATCTCCCCTATTGCATATCCTCAATCTTTTCAAAAAGGTCTCTAAGTTCAGGATTGAATTTCTTGATCAACTCGTCTTTCCAAGCTCTATTCCACTTTTTCAATCTCTTCTCCCTATGGATAGCTTCCTCAATAGAAGGGTAAAACTCGTAGAATAAAACATCAACACAGTTGTATTTCTTGGTGAACTCAGAGCCAACCCCATTTTTATGTTCATAAATGCGAGCATATAGATTGCTTGTCACACCAACGTAAAGAACAGTGCGCCTTTTATTGGAAACAATATAGACATACCCTCCTTTTGCTGTCATTTCGCGAATTTAAAAGATTCCCAGATATTTTTTCATACTGCAAAATTCAGAGGATGACGATACTGGATAGGGTTGTACCCCGTCATTTCACGGATCGCATCGGTGATTAGTCCGATTTAAGGTGAATACTGTGCGATACCGGGAAATCTCAATCTAAGGGCAGTAAAACAATCTCTCCATTAGCTGAACTCAATAAAAAAGATCGTTATACGGTAAATAAAAACTCTCCTTTCCGGAAGCTTGGTACCTTATCGATAGAGTTAAGAGATTTCGGATAAATAAAAATTTTGAACAAAGGGAGGCTTTATTTTCCGACATGACGTCCTTTTATAACTCGAACTGACCTTACAAGATCTCCGATATTTTTTCATACCGCAAAATTCAGAGGATGACGATACTGGATAGGGTTGTACCCCGTCATTTCACGGATCGCATCAGTGATTAGTCCGATTTACAGGGGAATACTGCGCGATACCGGGAAATCTCTAGTGAAGGTTGCCCCGAATAAGAAAGGAGCTAAGGCTTGTTCACAAACTCCTTGAGCGTTTTCTCATCCAGCTTCAGATGATCGCTTAGCTTCCGCAGGATCATGTCTCTCTCCTTCAGATAGCCAATCACACCAGCATCCACTTTTCTTTTTTTGCTAAACCAACTGTAGCCCCATATGATTAAAATAACCATCATAATTATAATACCATACCTGATTTGAGTCTTTGTCTTGTAAAGTTGTTCTTCCAATTCAAAAACCTCAATATTATGAAGAACTTGATCTGCCTTGGACTGATCATTCATCATCTCTAGTTTTTCATTTAGATCTACGAATGGAGCTGTAACTTCATTTTGCCTCCTACTGTAGTAATAGGCATCCTCCGTCCTATTTTGCTTGATAGATATGCTCTCCAACTCACTAAGCGCGGCAATATATTGTTTGAAGTCTGTAGATTTTACATCAAGGGAAATGCTTTTGGAATAGTAATCGTGAGCTTCTTCCAATTTCTCATTTAAAAGTGCCAGATTACCCAAATTGTTGTAAACAATGATTGATAGGGAGTTATCATTGTCTAACAAAGACATCTCCAAAGCTTTATTGAAATAATCTGAAGCCAATTGAAATTCGTACTCTTTCATACTAATGAACCCCAAACTATTATAAATTTTTGCCTCAAAACCCTTTTGTTCAATCTGTGAGCTTCTTATGAGCTTGAATGCGTCTTTATAGTACTCTGTAGCAATTTCCCATTTCTCTAGTCTAGCGAAGCATACTCCAAGCTCCAGATAGCTTCTGACTAAAACGGTAGTCATATTTTCTTCAACACACATTGGCACAACTTGCAACTGCATAATAATAGCTTCATCATATGCTTCATTTAGTCTTGTCGCATGAGCAATATTATAATGAGCATGAATCTTATAAGTATGGTCTTTTGGTTCAAGCAAAAGTATTTTTTGATAATACTCCATTGCATAATTATAGCGATAAAGATCCCTATAAGCATGGCCAAGATTAAGAAGAGTAAGGCACTGCTTGTCTAAATCTCTAGTTTTCCTGAAGTACTTCAACGCTTTGTAAAAGCTGTTGATGGACTTATCCTTTTCCATTAGCCCTTTATACTGAATCCATCCTTTCTTCAAATAAATAGCACCATAATCCTGATCTGATAAATCCTGATGTAACAACAGGCTATCTACCGTACTCAATGCATCATTAGGTTCGGTGAGTAGAAACGTATCAACTTGCTTTAATTTCTCCGAAATCTGTTTAGTTAATACATAGTCACCCTTTACAACTTCAGCATTGAAAATAAAAAGCAAGACGACTATTATCGATCTTTTAAAGCATGGGATTACCCATTTAATATTGAACATTTTGAAAATGTGATTTGTGTTTCGTTTCGAACGGTTGCAACAGAAATCGGGCAAAATTTTCCTCTCTTTCCGAATGTAATAATACAGTTATTTATCGCACTAGAGATAGGGCTAATCCAAATACACTCCATAATATAAAAGTATAAAAACGAACGAATAAAAATATTACTTATGATTATTATTTTTATTTATTCCATTATGTTTGAGGCAAGAGTATGGTAGTAGATATTCCATAGCTGGTTCTTGTAATAAGGGTCAACAGTGATGTTGACCTCTTATTACTCTTTCAAGCTCAGAAATACCTGATCCTAAGTTGACATATATGCAAATCAGTCCCTTACAACTTATTGATACCGCAACGAGTCTAAATGGCTAAATGCCGCTATCCTATTTAACATCATGAATTCACTGAGACGTTCATCCATATATACATTAAGATCATGAAGTGGCCGTTGTTTCCTGAAGCGTTTATCAGTTCGTCACTTGAGCACTATACATTTAGGATCAATAAATCCACTTCATCCATATATGTGGTAGTCATATCTACGATCGCTAGTGCTTTAGTTGCCACTCCCTTTATTTTTCTTGATCTCAATGTGAATGCGCAGGGTCTCATTACCACCGAAGAAGAACGATATGAACTCTACTGTCCGGTTAATGCCGTAATTCTAGAAGACAGTTTGATAGAAAACGAAAAGTATCTCAAAGGGCAGGTTTTGATGACTTTTGATGACTCTGCTATTGAAAAAGAACTTACTCAATTGAAGTTCAGACTTGCCCAATTCAATGGCTTCAAGCACGATTTACTTTTACTCTTAAATGCGAATATTTCAAATACTGAGATGCTCAATACACAGCTTTACCAACTCGAATTTTCCAAATACACCAGCCTAGTCAATAAGCTTGAACTCGAAAAAGAGACCTTGCGAAAAGTCTTTAACAGACAGCAAATACTGCATACCCAAAATGTAATCTCTGATGCTGATTTTGAGTCTGACAAATCCAAATACGATTTGGCGCTTGCGGAAATAGATCACTTCAAGAAGAGAACGACCAGCTCCTGGAAAGAAAAATTGATCTCCTATGAAGAATCTATTGAGACTCTCACGCTGAAGATTAAGTCCCTTCTAGACGAACAAACCAAATACCAATTACATGCTCCCGTATCCGGTGAGGCACAAAACATCAAATCCCTCGTATCTGGACAGTTCTTATCTCTTGGGTCAAAACTTGGAGATATCTCCCCGGACGCTGCGCTTATTGCTGTATGCTGGATAAAGCCTCATGACATTGGTTTAATCCAAAAGGGAATGGCACTCAGCCTCAACGTGACTGCATTCAATTCTAGTGACTGGGGATTCTTGAGGGGCAAGGTATCTCATATCTCTTCAGATGTATACATGCTAGATAACCAGCCCTATTTCAAAGTGAAGTGTGATTTGAATAGTGACCACCTTGCCTTAAAAAATGGATTTGAAGGGAAGCTAAAGAAGGGGATGACTTTGCAAGCACACTTTCAAGTCACATCGAGATCCGTTTTCCAATTGCTCAATGATAAATTGGATAATTGGCTCAACCCCCAAACCCTATCGGAGCACGGATGAAGCAGTCAGCACTTATCAAACAAAGAGATATAACGGATTGCGGAGCTGCCTGTCTGGCATCAGTAGCAGGTCACCATGGTTTAAAAGTTCCCGTTTCGAAAATAAGACAAATAGCAGGTACAGACAAAAAAGGAACTAACGCACTAGGTATGATAGAGGCCGCAGAAAAGCTTGGATTTTCTGCAAAGGGAGTGAAGGGAGAAATAAGTGCCCTGACCAAAATCCCAACCCCCACAATAGCCCATGTGGTAGTAAAGGAAGTTCTTCATCACTATGTGGTTATTTATGAAGTAAAAGGAGGTCTCATCAAAGTAATGGATCCGGCTGAAGGCCGCATAGTCACTTTCAGCTTGAAAGACTTTCAAGAAATGTGGACGGGTGTACTGATCCTGCTTATGCCCAATGAAAACTTTGAGGCAAAAGACGAAAAAGTATCGATTGGTTCTCGTTTTTGGTTTCTGGTAAGACCGCACCAACGCATTATTGCACAATCTATCTTCGGAGCAGCCATCTTCACTTTGATTGGGTTGACCATGGCTATCTATGTACAAAAGATCGTGGATTATGTGATCCCCAATCAGAATTATAATCTACTCAACCTGATGAGCGTGAGCATGATTGCGCTTCTTGCACTTCAAATATGGATCAACTGGCTCAAATCCATTTTCGTACTCAAGACAGGCCAGCAGATTGACGCCAAACTCATTTTGGGATATTACAAGCACCTGCTGACTCTGCAACAACGTTTTTTTGACACCATGCGTGTAGGAGAAATTATCAGTCGCATCAATGATGCAGTGAAGATTCGCTCCTTTATCAACGAGACAGCAATCGACATCATGGTCAATGCGTTTGTGTTGCTATTTTCCTTTGCGCTACTCTTCACCTACTACTGGAAACTAGCAAGTGTCACCTTACTTGTACTTCCAGTGTATCTGCTGATTTTTCACATCACCAATAGGCTAAATAAGAAAGTCGAACGTAGTGTAATGGAAGATGCTGCCGAGCTGGAATCTCAGCTGGTAGAGTCGATCAACTCCATAAAAACTATCCGGTTTTTCGGCTTGCAGTATCATGCCAATATCAAGACCGAAGTGCGCTTTGTCAAGCTTCTGGAGTCGGTCTATAGATCAGGAATCAACGCCATATTTTCAGCTAATGCTTCTTTGGCTACATCAAGACTGTTTACCATTATACTGCTCTGGGTTGGAGCTGGGTTTGTATTGGAGCAATCCATTACTCCCGGTGAGCTCATGTCTTTCTACGCTATAGTCGGCTACTTCACTGGTCCTGCGCAAAGCCTCATTGGGGCAAACAAATCCTATCAGGGTGCACTGATAGCGGCTGATCGACTGTTTGAAATCATGGATCTGGATACAGACAATCAGGACACATTCATTCAAATCAAACAGGAGGACATAGGCAATATCGTATTTACTGATATTAAATTCCGATATGGCACGCGAAAGCTCGTATTTGACAACTTTAGCATAGAGATCAAGAAGGGGCTGATCACTTCCATAATTGGTGAAAGTGGCTCTGGAAAATCCACATTGGCTTCAATGCTCAAAAGACTCTACCCCATCGATGAAGGTAAAATTTCTATTGGCAGCTATGACCTCAATAGCATCAAAGAAGAAAATCTTAACAAGCTAATCGGAGTTGTCCCTCAGCAGATAGACTTATTCGCTGGGTCGGTCATGGAAAATATCGCCTTGGGTGAGTTTGAGCCAGACACACACAAAATAGTGAAGATAGCTCAAGAAATAGGTGCGCTCGAATTTATCAATGAACTCCCAGGTGGCTTTGGGTGCAACATTGGCGAAAATGGCGCAACACTCTCAGGTGGACAGAGACAAAGGTTGGCCATTCTCCGTATGCTATATCAAGAGCCGGAAATCATCATTTTTGATGAAGCTACATCTGCCCTCGATTATAAATCAGAGGCGGAGATTCTCCGTGTGATGCTTAGCTTGAGAGATCAGGGTAAAACCATCATTAATATTTCTCATAGAACAAGCACCTTGCAAACATCAGATCAAATCATCATGCTGGACAAAGGCAAGGTGATCGCTCAAGGCATCCATCAGGAGTTAATAGACGAAAGTGAAATCTATAGACGAATCGTGAATGGCGAAGAATCAGTAAATCTTACAGCAACAAAGACATGAATTTCATCAGACAAGTAGAGCGTTTCCAACTGCTCAATAAATTGATTTCCGAAGAAAACACGGGCACGCCCAAAGAATTGGCCAAGAGATTAGGCGTGAGCGAAAGACAACTTTACAACCTGATAGATATCCTAAGAGGAGAGGGTGTCAAAATAACCTATTCGAAAAAAATAAAATCTTATTCTTATTCGGAGATTTCCTCGGTGCAGATTTCATTTCTTTTTAAGCCAATTGGTTATGATGATGAGCGGGGAATTTCTGGTGGATTTCAGATAAAAACACTATACTGCAATTTTATTTCAGAGCGGGAAAATACCTTTAACTACGATTTAATGGGTGCGCAACTATTGGGTCAGGTTAAATCAGCAACCTTCAATGCTGAAATCTAAACTTTAATTGAATAATGGAAAATTTAAAAGAATTGAATGCCGATGAAATGATTAATTTAAACGGGGGAGTTTACTGGTGGACTCCATATAATCCTGCTGCTCTTTTGGATGGTCTTTTGGATGGCTTTTGTGCGACGAGCGGAGCTGATGGTTGTTAACAAATTAAAAAAATAGAATTATGAAATTCAAATCTTATAATTTAAACGAAATGGGCTTAGAAAGTCTGAGCAAGACTGAACTCGATAACTGTTCAGGAGGCATCATGTATTATATAGGTTATGCTGCTGGAGCGGTATATGGAGCCTTTCATAGAGGAATGGATGCTATATTAGGCGCGAACTAAATTTCTAGCTAAATGGGTTTTGCGAAAGGTTTTTTCCGCAAAACCTTTTTATTCGCATGGTTAAAACGACTTACCTATATTTTGTAATCTTCTTAGGATTCTATATTGTATTTCAACTACTTGAAAAGCAATTTCTTGAAGCTGAGATTCTTGCTCTCTTCAAATCAAATTTTGACTACAGTCAAATCAATACATTGGCTTCCGGAATTGCTTTTTTTCTTTCCATTGTAGTTATGGCTCCTTTGATAGAAGAAGTCACCTATCGAAATCCCATTTCGTTAAAGAAGAAACATCTCATCCTTGGCTTTTCCCTTCTCCTATCATTTTGGATAACAAAGATCAATTCCTATACTTTTCAGTTTGAAGTACTCCCGACTGATAAGGATTTTTACATCAAGCAAATTAACTTCTTCATTATTTTGATATTGCCTGCAACAATCCTCTATTTACTTGCAAAAAAATTACCCATATTTAATATCGAAAATAGAGAAAACTCAAAACTCAATTTGCTTGCAATTGCCTTATCATGCATACTCTTTGCATTGGCTCATAAACGAGTACATTCATTATTATTAGATCACACATTTTCCGCAATTTGGTATTCAATTCCTCTTATTGGATTTGCATATACTGCAGTATTACTAAGAAAAAAACACGGACTGAAAAGTGCCATACTATTTCATATAAGTTTTAATTTTCTTCACTTTATTTCCGCTCAATTGCCTAGAATATTTAAATTATTTTAAAGCCAATGGCTCAAAAAAGAATCTTTAAATCCAACCCTCTACCTTTCATGAAAAAAGGTGATATGTATGGCTACATAATCATAGCCAATCAAATACTCTCGATTCTTGAAGGTAAAGAGCCTTACGAATATTAGGCCTTTTCCCTTTTAAAATATTATAAACATAGAGGAGATGATATGATCGTTACTCGTCGAAACGTTCATCTAGACGAATACAAGAAGTGTTTCCCAGATTTTGATTTTAATCTTATAAATCTAGAATAGGAACTGCTATCAGTAAATTAAGATTTTTCAGTTGAGCTTTTTGCTCAAAATATTCATGTGCATATGAGCAGATACCTTGTATTTGGAATATTACTTTTTAACTCTTGGGCTCTTCGCGCCCAAATCACCGTATCAGGAAAAATCGTTAACAAAGAACAAAACCCCATTCCTTTTACTCATATAAGAATAGAAGGTACTAGTAGTGGCACTGTAACAAATGCTAACGGTATTTTCCAACTCACATGCAACTCATGCCATACTGATAGTCTTGAAGTTATTATATCGGCCATTGGTTATAAGACAAAAAGAATTTCCTTATCAAAAAGAGACCACAAAATCGTGTTAGAAGAAAATGTCTTGAAATTAAAAGAAGTATCCGTTATTCCAAGAGACTATGCTCTTGAGTTGATCGAAAACGTCATTAAATCAATCCCAAATAACTACCCTGCGCAGGACGAACGTCATACTGGTTTCCTCAGAGAAAAAACGACTTGGGAAGGAAGTAAGAATCCAATTTACGTTGCTGAATCGGTCATTGAAGCAGTCAAAACGCCCTACCTAAATAAAAACACTCATGGTCATATCAAATTGAATGAATCAAGAAAATATGAGAGTACTCAACTAGATACATTACCTACCAAGATTATAGCAGGATCGCACCATGTCCATCGTTTTGACGTAGTGGCGAGAAGAGAAGAATTTCTAAGTCATCCCGACAGGTTTACTTTTGAAATATCTGATACAACCACATTAAATAATCAGAATGTTTACAAGATTAAGTTCGACAATAGGAGTAATCCTAAAGGTTTCGTCTATATCATGGACTCTTCATTTGCTATTGTAAAAGCTGAATTTGGCTACTCTTCGTCTTTTCCTATGTCGCACCAAGTGTTTGGAAAAGGTAGAACCTTTCTCAACTATGAAATCTCGTATGAACAATCTGAAGATCGAAAGTGGAGATATAAGCAGTCTTTATATAAAACTGCATTTAAGAAAAAACATGGACTACTAAACCTTTTCAGCGAGTATGCTGTGACTGACATTGTTCTTAATCAGGAAGACATTCCATATTTGGATCGGATCCACATGAGCGATGCGCTATTGGAAGAATCTAGAGATTACAACCCTAATTTCTGGGACAATTACAATATTATTATCCCTGAATCAGAAGTCGAAAGTTTATTTAATAGAGCTAACCATTCGATACGGAACAATAAAAAGCAAAAGACATCAGCTCAAAAAATCCAACGTTTCTTTTCAAAAGTAAGGCTAGAATATGCTCTTGGTTACACTCCCATTAATGTTCAAGCGTATTCGTTAACTTATTCTAACCAAGCTTTGCAAATCCAACAAAATGAATCGAGTTATAAGATCAACCCTTTAAACTTGCTAGCCTCTATCCAATATGAAATAATACCTAAACTTTATTTAGGGCTATTGTCTGAAGGGTCTTTTACCAAAGACGGATTAGAAAATTACGACATTCTCATCTCCAGAGATTTCAATATCCATCCAAAAGGTCGCCCAGTTTATCTCTCACCAGGCTTACGAATAGGGTATCAAAAACTAAACTCATTCTTAGGAAACTATGCCAGTATCGAGAATTTCAACGTAAATAATGAAACATTTAATAGCGGAAAAACTGATGTTTATTTATCCGAAAAAAACTTCCACTTGCAACCAACCCTTTCTATAAGTATAGAGAAAAGTCCTCGTGTTCATTTTCTCATTTCCACTAATTTCAACTTAAAGATTATAAAAGAACTAGGCTTATCGTTTGAAGAAACCAATGAATCGTTCTTTACCAAAGAGAGGACATTTCTTAAGAATGGAAGAGAAAATCTTATCATCAGAGATACTGATAATCTATTTCAAAACTCAATTAGTGTAAATTCGGGGATTTTAGTTAGCTTTTAGGTGATTTCATAAGGTGGAAAGATCAATTCTTCATTACAATCCACTTTGCTAAAGTCTTGTAGTTGACCTTGGTTCCATGCATGAGTATGCCTATGCGGTAGATTCGGCTTGCGATCCAGATGGTAAATAGGAATCCGCCTATCATCAACGTCATCGATAATATCAACTCCCAAGCAGGTACTCCAAACGGAATACGCATCATCATGACAATCGGCGAGGTGAAAGGAATCATCGACATCCAAAATGCAACCGACCCGTTTGGATCATTGATAACAACATTTAGCGCGATAATCGCCAATATCAGTGGCATAATGATCGGAAACATAAACTGTTGGGTATCGGCATCATTATCTACCGCCGAACCGATAGCGGCAAAAAGTGCACCGTAAAAAAGGTATCCTGAGAAAAAGAAGAAGACAAAAGAAACCAGAATCAACCCAATGTTGACTGAATCCATGGCTGTTTTGATGTTCTCAATTACATTATCTGGAGCTTGTTGCTGAACAGGTACCTCTTGAGGCAAATCAAGCTGCTCAACTGGACTTTTCTGCGCTGCTATGTCATCGGCTCCCATCACCACTCCGGCAACAGATATCACCCCAAATGTAAGTAGCATCCAAAGCAAAAATTGTGTAAGCCCCACTCCTGCTATTCCGATTACCTTGCCAAGCATTAGGTGAAATGGGCGAACTGAAGATATCACCACTTCAATAATCCTACTCGTTTTTTCTTCCACCACACCACGCATGCACATGGCTCCATAGATAAAGATGAACATGTATATAAGAAACCCACTCGCGTAACCTGCTGCTGTGGCAGCACCAGAACTACTTTCTTTTTCATCTCCTGTCTCGGATAAGCTAATTGTACCTATTTCCAAATTAGATTTCAAACCATCCAATATCTCCTGATTGAGTCCAGACTGCTTAAGCTTAACTGCTTCTACCTCCTGTCTCATCTTCCACTTAAGAGAATTGACCAAGTTTATACTTGGATTGCTAGGTGCATAAAACACAATTCCTTTCGGTTCCTCAATGTCTATTTTGGGTATGTACAAAATGCCGTCAAATTCTCCTTGCTGAAGTTGTTCTTTGGCCTTATCAAGCCCTTCGTCAGAATACCTGTAGCTGGTATTTCCATTGCTATCGAAAACGCCCTCAAAAAGCTGACTTTCATCCAAAACCTGAATGACATTTTCACCTCCTGCTCTGGTGGCGGTCCAAATACTAAAGAAAAGAACTCCTCCAAACAACAAAGGAGCTATCAGCGTCATGATAATGAAGGACTTCTTTTGAACTCTGGATAAATACTCTCTGGAAATGATTAAACCTATATTACCCATTTGCTCCTCCTTTCACTTTAGATATAAAAATCTCATTGATACTTGGCACTTTCTCTTCAAAGGAATGAATCTCAACTTTTCCCAAAAGTGCCTTAAGAAGATCATTTGGTCCTCCCTCTATCTTTTTGTGTATTACAGACGCTAGCAGACCGGAATCTTCCTGCACTTCAGACTCAATAACTTCAAAAGCAGCTTCAGACTCCAAAGCACCATCGTGCAGCAAAGTAAAAGTACCGTCCTTATGAGAGTGCTTTATATCGGACTTCTTACCATCTAGAATTTTCTCCGACTTGTTGATCAAAGCGATATGATCACATAATTCCTCCACAGACTCCATGCGATGTGTTGAGAAAATCACAGTGGCGCCCTCATCTCTGAGTTTAAATATTTCATCCTTAATCAAATCCGCATTTACAGGATCGAATCCAGAAAAGGGCTCATCCAAAATAATAAGGTCAGGCTCATGAACTACTGTTGCGATGAACTGAACTTTCTGAGCCATGCCCTTAGATAAATCCTGGATCGTTTTATTGTGCCATTCGGTAAGGTCGAGTCTTTGCAGCCAAGCTTTTATCCTCTTTACTGCCTCAGGGCGTGATAACCCTTTGAGTCTGGCAAGGTAGATGAGCTGCTCGCCCACTTTCATTTTTTTATACAAGCCTCGTTCTTCCGGCAGATACCCTATCCTTCTCACCAGCTCCGGAGTAATCTCTTTATCATCAAGAAAAACCTTGCCTGTGTCTTGCTCAATGATCTGCGTGATGATTCTGATAAGAGTTGTTTTCCCTGCACCATTTGGGCCAAGCAACCCGAAAATACTCCCTTTGGGAATACTAATGCTGACATCTCTAAGCGCAACATGATCGCTATAGGCTTTGCTAATATTTTCTACTCTTAATAAATCCAATGATCTTTAATTTGAATACTTATACTTAGTTGTAGGGAATTAAGATTTATTACAATTGGCTGAATAAAAATTCTATGACACGATCAACAGAACGTCATGAACACTGAAATCAAATAAGAGCCAAATGCAGTATTAAACAAGTTTTTCGATATCTCGGATTAGGATTCGTCTGCGATCAAAATTGATGACATTGTCTTCTCTCAACTCGTTCATCACAGTGGTGACAGTCTGACGAGACGTTCCTGTAAGGCTTGCTATATCTTTATGAGTGAGGTGGTTTTTGATCATGGTTTCGAAACCTACTTTTTGACCCTTGTCCACCGCCATTTCCTTTAAGAACTCTACGATTCTTGTTCTAGCATCTTTAAAAACGAGGGATTCAATTCTTCTCTCAAGTCGCTTGAATCTAAGACCAATAATTTTGAATATTTTGAAGCTGAGTTCTTTATTATCTTTCATCAATGCCTGCAAATCATCCACTGTCATGGGGCATACCCGAGTCCCTGAGTCCATGGCTTGAGCATAATCATTGCGCTTTTCCTCACCTGTAAGTGCCATTTCTCCAAATATCTCTCCCCTACTAAGAATCGACTTCACAATCTCCTTGCCGTCCGAAGTGTACGCGCCAATTTTGATGCGGCCATTCGCCACCATATAAATATTTGATGCTTGCTCATCTGGAAAATAGATGAATTCATCCTTCTTGTATACATTGGGATGATGTTTCGTCTCGAGATGAGGAGATTTATGCGGACAAAGAATCTCGTAAAGATCCGTCTCCTCAAAATACCAGATATTAGACTTATCGCTCATAAATTCTTGCTGTGAAATTCTAAATTATTAAATACTTGATTACTCACCAATAGATTCGCATTTTTGTCACGCAGATTTCATAACACTAAATACGTAAAAAAAATCCCAAATGGATTACCTCTACATCAAAGCTCTGCACATTATTTTCATTGTTACTTGGTTCGCGGGACTTTTTTATATCGTCAGACTGTTTATCTATCATTCCGAAGCACTGCTTAAAGATGAACCGGAAAGATCAATTTTATCTAGTCAATTAAAATTAATGTCAAAAAGGCTGTGGTTTGGTATAACATGGCCCTCTGCCCTCCTGACCTTGATATTTGGTTCTTCACTCATCATTCTCCAGCCTTCCTGGCTGCAAATGCCATTCATGCATATAAAATTGACCTTTGTGTTCTTATTATATCTCTATCACTTTGCGTGTCACTACATTTATAAAAAATTGCAAGAAGGAGTCGTCAAATACACCTCTAATCAACTTCGAATCTGGAATGAAATCGCAACGGTCATTTTGGTCTCCGTTGTATTTCTGATCGTGGTTCGAAACCAGATGAGCTGGATTTGGGGTACGATTGGAATTTTATTATTTGCAGTCGTGCTTATGCTTGCCATTAAAATTTATAAAAGGATTCGAAACAAAAACAATGAATAGTTTGAATATGAAAATCAATCTCTTGCTGGTTACCACTCTTCTCATCATGATTCTTCCTCAGTGCGAACCGGTAAAAGAAAGTCTCGAACTTCCGATTTTGGGGAGGGATCAAATCGTAGAAAAAGAAGTTGATGGGGAAATCGTATATGATACTATTCAGCATCGGATTGCTGACTTTGGTTTTTTAGATCAGGACAGTACACTGATTACCAATGAGACTTTTGCAGGTCAGGTATATGTTGCGGATTTTTTCTTCACGAGTTGCCCGACCATCTGTCCGGTAATGAAAAGAGAAATGCTCAGAGTATACGAAGCTTTTGAAAATGAACCTGAGTTAGCGATTCTCTCCCATACCATTGACCCAAAGCATGATGATGTAAAAACGCTACGAGCGTTTGCGGAAAATTTGGGAATAAAATCAGATAAATGGCACTTCGTTACAGGTGACAAAGATGATATCTTTGAACTTGCAGAAACAAGTTATTACATCGTTGCAAACGAAGACTTAGCTGCTCCGGGAGGAATCGTTCACAGTGGCGCTTTTTTGTTAATTGATAAAAAAGGCAGAATAAGGGGCGTTTACGATGGTACGATCCCTGAGCAAGTAGACTTACTCATGAAAGACATAAATAAACTAATAAAGAAGAATGATGCACCTAAGTAAGACGCTTTTCATAGGCGTACTGATTTTGTTTTCGGCTTGTTCAACAAGCTCAAACAAGGAGAATAAAGACAATAAATCAAGCTCAAGTAGTCAGGATGAAATCCGACTCAAACAATATATCGTGAAGGGTGGTGATATCTATTCTTTGTACTGTGCAAACTGCCACCAAAAAGAAGGCCAAGGGCTTGCTAACTTATTTCCTCCTCTTGCCGGATCTGATTATCTGCTAAGTGATCTGGAAAGAGCCGCTTGTGTAATCAAAAAAGGTCTGGTGGAAGAAATAGAGGTCAACGGAAAAAAGTATAACCAAATGATGCCTCCAAATGATCACTTGACACCTTTGGAGGTTGCTGAGGTGCTCACATACATCACCAATTCCTGGGGCAATGAAAAAGGGTTAATCGGGGTGAAAGATGTGGAAAGCTGGCTCTCCGCTTGTAAATAAAACTATTTCAACGCTTCCTTGCCTTTGACAAGGGAGCTGTTCATTGCCTCTGCTACTTTCTGGATTCCTTCCTTCTTCAAAAGGAGGTATTTCTGAACCTCTTCTTCTGTTCCGGTGAATTCTGGATCAAAGTTGCGCATCCAATCCATCATAGATTCGTTTGCCAGGTCAAGTTCCTGAGCAAGAAAATTGAGCTCTACCGCCAAAGTAGAATCGGATGAAGAAACTGCTTCCGATTTTGCCAGTAATTCTCTTCTGGTTTTCATAAGTGCTCCCATCTTTGGCATGACCTCATCGTGAGCTTCCATTATTTGATCCATGAGTGGTTTTTCTTCCACTTTGTCCTTCTTAGTGGGCGTACAAGAAATAACCAAAAGTGCAATCATCGAAACTGCAAGTATTCTATTCATCTTATTCTGTAATTAAAGTAGCTTCTTTCAAGATATACATCAATTCATCCATATCGGAATCATTGAGGCTCAATTTACCTCTTACTTTTATTTTCTTAGCCGTGTATTTCACGTCTTCGTTCAGATGAACCTGAGCAACTGATTCAGGCCCAGCTCCTCCACAGAAAAAACAAGAGGCAATAGGTAGGGAAGAAATAATAATCTCGGCTGGTTTGAACATGCCTTCAAAAGGTATGATATAACCTGAGAGCTCAATTTCTTCACCTTCTAGTTTTCGAATATCTTCACTGAACTTGGGAACGTAAATCTCTCCATACTCATCGCTAGATTTTTCGTACTCCAACCCTTCGAGCGTCTTCCAATGGTTAATCGGATCATCGGTTTGAGCAAATCCTACAAAGGAAATTGCGACTAAAAGTAATCCTGCTAAGTATTTCATCCTTTTGACAATGTTTTTGAAATATCTGTTTTATAAGCCAGCAAGGCTGGAATCAACGAAGAAACTAATCCAATAATGATACATCCTAAAATCACCCAGCCTTCATCTTTTACAAAATAAGTCCATTCAAGGTTCAAGTTGCCCAAATTGGATGCCAAAATTCCAATGGTTCCATGTGCGAATAGTAATCCGGACAGGCAACCAAATAGTGTGACAAGTAAGCCTTCTATCAATACATGAATGAATATCTGCATACCAGAGGCTCCCATAGACCTCATAATGGCTATGTCATACTCTCGGTCTTTCAATGAATTAAGTAGCGCTATGAATACGCTCACTGCAGAAATTATAATAATCATGATCCCGAGCAGATTCATCACGTCTATCCCCACTCCTATTATATTGAAGAGTCGTGCTGTCTCATAAGCAGGAGATGCGGCCTGTAAGTCACTCATATTATTGACAAGCCTTGGCATCATAACAGCGGCCATAGGAGATCGGTATTTAATTAAAACTGATGTAATGTCTTCTTCTTCAAGTTGCTCCTTAGTTACAGAGATACCTAATCTATCAATGGATAGCAGTGTATCTTCTTCATGTTCGTGAGCATGCTCTTCTTCATGTGCATGAACTTCCCAAATGCTTTGGATATTGACAAGAATGAGTCTGTCCACAACTGTATTTGTGGGATTTAAAACACCTACTACTTCAAATGGGTGATCGCCATGTGCATCACCATCATCCGACAGCCCGTGCTGACTTTCAAACTCTGATCCCAGTGAAAACCCTAAACTAGCAGCCACTTCGGAACCGATAACGGCTTGCATTTCGGAATCAAACCACTTGCCATCGGATATTGTTGCATTGTAAAGTTCACCGTATGCTGAAGTGGTACCCACAATCCTGTGGCCTTTATAACTATCTCCCAGACTGAGAGGAATAGCACTTTTCACATGTCTATTTCGTGTGAGCTTAGCTGCTTGCTCCAGGCTGATATTTCCTGTTGGAAAATCTGCATGAAAAATGCTCGAAAGTATCAGCTGAAGTGGGCTTCCTTTAGCTCCAACGACCAAGTCTATTCCTTGGGCGTTTTTGTTAATTTCATTCTCTAACTGATTAGAGACCAGCAAAATAAGTGTGACTATGGTGACTCCAAAACTAAGCAACAGCCAACTGAGCAGACTACTGAGCGGTCTTGAAATGATACTTTTGAAACTCAGGTAAGGAATGTTCATAGGATCAGCTTATTTGAGAAGTGCGACTTGACTCTATGATCATGGGTAGCCAAAACGAGTGTGGCTCCATAGTTTTCGGCTTGCTGCTGCAGGAGTGTGATAACCTTTTCGCAGCTTTCATCATCCAGACTGGCAGTTGGTTCGTCTCCAAAAATCACTTTTGGTTTGTTTACCAGTGCTCTGGCAATGGAGACTCGCTGTGCTTGTCCTTGACTTATTTCGTGAATCTTTCTTTTGCTTAGCTCTTGAAGTCCAAGAGAAATCAAAAGTTCATCTATTCTTTCACTTTGATCTTTTTTTCTTCCGAGAAACACGGCAAGGCTAATATTTTCTCTTACTGAAAGGGCTGATATCAAATGTGGTTTTTGGAAAACGAGTCCAATATTCTCCCCTCTGAAGTGATCTATTTCGGAAGTTGATAGGTCTTTCAATTCTACTCCTCCGAGTTTTACAGATCCGGTTTCTATTTTAAGCAATCCGCTGAGCAGGTGCAACAGAGTCGTCTTCCCACTACCAGACGCTCCTAATATTAGGCCATGTTGGGCATTTTCTACATTCCAATCTTGATAAACAAGACTAGCCTGCTCATTGAAAGAATAGCTAAGATTGGATGTTCGAATCAATTGTTAAAGGATTTGGTAATTCTTGCAACTTGATATTCATGATGTGCCAAGTGGGCATCAAAAAACTTAATCATATTTTCCAACCGAGTTCTTCCCACTAGCGGGTTCTTATAAATAGCTTTATTCAAAAATTCATTTGGATAATCAGAAGCAAACTTCTTTAAATTTTCTCTTGTATTATGCCAATCTGAACAAACTTCGGTATAATTCAAATTCTCCTCAGGTTGACTTAAATTACTCGGCATTCGAAATTTAATAGATGTCAATAAGCCTGCAGTATAAAGCTTCATTTTTATTCCATCTACGATTGTTGCATTGGGAATCCCGTCACCTGCTTTGATTTTTTTCTTGCAATAGTTGAGCGAACTTCTTTCAACATCAGATACATGTTTCAAAACCTGTAAAATCGACCATTGATTCTGCGCCGGTTTCTTATTTATGAGATCATCATCGATTTTGTCAAGGTCAATCAAAAGCTTCTCCTTTCTTCGCTCGACCTGATCAAAAGCTTCTTTCAGTTTCTGGTTCATAACTCAGGCTAATTTAGTTTTTTCACGGGTCATTTCTTCTTCTTTTTTGACTGGTGCCCTAAAAAAAAATAGCTGGTAACATAATCTCTCAATCTGAAATTATCAGCTAACTTTATGTGCACCTTATGAACCCAAGTAATATTTGAATTTTACAATAATTAAAACAATATTCCATTTCTTACTGTTTGAAAACGAGGCGATTAGCTGATTTCTTTTTTGTAGAAAGTATGAAAAAAGTTATATTCGTAGTAATATTCAATACGAGTATTAAGTATAGGCCACCCTCAGTCGCAACTCATTTTAAATAATGGGTGGGTTTTTCTTTAGGAACTACCTTGACGTTTTAACCTTTTTTTGGAATAATTTTGACCAAGGTCAATAACTGAGGCTTAACAGTATGCACATATTTGATATTATCGCACTATTCATCTTCCTGGCGGGGCTCTTTATTTTTATCAATACTTTTTTTCTCAAACTGCCTTCTTCTATAGGTCTTATGATAATGGCTATCGTGCTATCTATCATTTTGTATGTAGTTGGGGCGATTTTTCCTGATTTGTCGATTGGGGCTGCAGAACTGGAGGAGTATGACTATCCGGATGTGCTGTATCAGGTGGTATTGAGTTTTATGTTATTTGCTGGTGCGTTGCAAATAGATTTTAAAAAATTATCTAAGGAGCGTACTCCGGTACTTGTACTGGCTACTACTGGTGTACTCATCTCTACTACTGTAATAGGGACACTGGTACACTTCATGCTCGATTTTCTGAGTATCGAGCTAGACTACTTGTACTGCCTCATGTTTGGTGCTTTGATCTCTCCTACTGATCCTATTGCTGTTACTAAGACTATAAAAAAATTCAAGCTTGCGAAAGATTTAGAAATAAAAATCGCAGGCGAATCGCTATTTAATGATGGAGTTGCGGTGGTGCTTGCATTGACGCTATTGGATATCGCTCATGCAAAGGAGGATCATGCGTTGAGCATTTTCGAGACTTCATATATCGTATTCGCAGATATAGGTGGTGGTATTTTCATTGGGCTCTTTTTAGGGTATATCGGATATCGATTGCTGAAATATGTTGATAACGATCAGGTGCAGGTTGAAATTTTAATTACGCTTGCGGTGGTAATGGCTGGGTCTTTCCTTGCTGATTTTATTCATGTTTCTTCTAAGCAGGCGGCTGTGGTTATGGGACTTGTGATCGGAAATGAGGGACGGGGTGAGCATGTAACAAGTGCTGCTGGTGATTATGTCTTTAAGTTTTGGAATCTGATAGAGGAGTCTCTCGCGGCTATGCTCTTTGTGCTTATTGGGCTGGAAATGCTGGTGATACCGAGGCGGTTTGACTACTTCGCTGCGGGTTTCTTTGCTGTAAATATTGTGCTTCTGGGCAGATGGCTTAGTGTGTATATTCCTATCAAGCTCATGTCTGTCAAGCGATCTTTTGAACCCAACACTATTCCAGTGCTGACCTGGGGGGCGCTCAGGGGAGGACTGCCTATAGCGCTTTCTCTTTCTTTGATTGACTTCCACGGAAAGGACATCATCGTAACGATGACTTACATAGTGGTGGTTTGCTCGGTACTGTATCAGGGGCTGACCGTGCCTTTGCTAATGAAAACGGGCTTTTCGAAAAAGGACGCATAGACACATAATTATCCAAAATCAGAAACGGTTAATTGTTAAATCGCGTTAGTTTTGTGATGATGATTAAGTTGCAAAACACCTCCATTCTTATAGTTTGCCTGCTTTTGGCAATTGTATCTTGTAAAGACTCTGGCTCTGAGGAAAAAGCAGATAACAACTCTCCAAGGATAGTCAGAAACACGAAATTGTTATCTCCTTCTAGAAATGCTACGTTCTCGATCGGCGATACGGTTTCGTTTGAAGTGCAAATTACAGAGGGTAAGCTTGATTCGATCCAGCTGGAGTTTGCTGGAAAAACGACCACTCATCTTTCCAATAAATTAGATTGGATTCCTCAAAATTCTAAAACGGGAAAACAAAAAGTAAAACTAAAGACGTTCTTTTCTGGACAGAACGAGACGCACTATCTGAATATCACTTTTCTCTCTGACGTGGTTCCTGAGGCGTATACTTACAAGGTAATCAACACTTACTCTCATAATACTAAGGCGTATACTCAGGGGCTATTTTTCAAGGAAGACACTCTCGTAGAAAGTACTGGCCAAAGGGGAAAATCGTGGATAGCTAAGCTAGATTTGGAGACTTCTAAAGTCTACAAGAAACTCGAAATGGATGACAAATACTTTGGAGAGGGAACCTGCTATTGGAATAATCAATACATACACTTGACCTACACTTCTCAGGTTGGGTTCACGTATGACAACAACTTTAATCAGCTGAAAACTTTCAACTACACCTATCAAGGATGGGGAGCCACTACCTGGGGAGATACTTTGTATGTAAGTGACGGTACTCATACTATTCACAGGCTTGACCCGAGGGACTTCTCAGAAATTGGACAACTAGAGGTCTATAACCATGAGGGCAAGATTATGAATGTGAATGAGATGGAGGTAATAGATGGTCTAATCTACGCCAACATCTACCAGGAGGACTACATAGTGGCTATCGATCCTCTTACAGGAAGGGTATTGAAAACCATAGATATGGCGGGTTTACTTACACCGCTAGAGGCACGTAGGACTGATGTTCTCAATGGAATTGCTTATCATTCAGGAAGAAAAAGCACTTATGTCACTGGCAAATTGTGGCCTAAGATTTTTGAAGTTGAATTTTTAGCCAAATAAACACCCCATGACTCTCGAAGAAGCAACACAGAAGGTATCAAAACTGGCAGCCAATAATGGCGGAAAAGTCGGTTCCAAAATAAATTTCAAGTTTGATGAAGGAGTAATTCATCTGGATGATACTGTATCACCTACTCTGGTTTCAAATACTGAGAGTGAAGCACAGTGCAGTATAAAAATGGGTATTGATAATTTTGGAAGAATGCTCAGCGGAGATCTAAATCCTATGATGGCTTTCATGGGTGGTAAAATGAAAATCGAAGGAGATAAGGGTGTTGCCATGAAGTTGGCATCTTTGTTCTGATCTATTCCTATCTAAGTAGATAAATCTTACCAAAGCCATTCTTAAAGGCTCTGTCGGCAGTAGTAGTTCTGTGCTTCAATCGATCTCCATTCTGACGCACAAAGACCTTGTACAGATAAACTCCATTGGCAAGTCGATCTCCGTACTCATCTTTGCCATCCCACGCGTATTCGGAGATATTGTTCCCTATTTTGAGAGGGCCGATTTCGTCTTGAGTAATCTCTCTCACAACTCTACCTGATATGGTCATGATTTGGATTTTGATCTCTTCAGGAATTTCACTTCCCGTAAGTGTAAAAACAAACCGAGTGCTGGTAGAGAAAGGATTGGGATAGGGATAAAAATGTGTGATGGATGATTCGGTGATTACTTCAAAGGATACTTCGAAGGCTTGCAGACCAGATTCGTTTCCGGATTCATCCTGCCCTTGTACTCTCAGGTTATAGACTCCATCTTCCAGTGAAACTGGTAAATACTCAATCTCAAAATCCGATTCGTTGGATGCGGGAGTATAGTTAATCTGGCTACTCGACATATTGATTCGCTCATAGTCGCACCCCTCGCAAGGTGACTTCAAAGCGATGGTAATGCCGGTGGTGTCTTGCTTGAAGAGGTATTGATTGTCGTCCCGAAACTTGACTACTACTCTCGGAGATGGAGAGACTATATCTCCATCGAGAATATGAATGCCATCAAATGTAACATCTAGGACTGGGTTTGTGTTGTCTTCTTTTACCGTGGCAACTTGAACCAAATTCAGTGAATTATTGGATGAGTAAAGTTCCGGCTCATTTGGGCTAACGGATATTGCAAGGTTGTTCTTACCAACCTTGTTCAAGGAGGAGAATTCTACTTCAAACGATACTGTATCTGAGGCCATAGGCCCTGGGATTCGCATGGATTTGGTGGTAAGGTCAGCATTACTTGTGTTGAGAAAAGAGAGACCTACATCTATAGAATCATTAAAATCAATATTGGATATATTCCAAAAATCAAATGACTTACTGAATGGGGCTCCTTCTTGAATCTCAACACTACTGACATCCTTTGCAAGTAAAAGACCTTCTGGAGGTAATTCATAATCAACCAACCAATTAGTAAGCATGGATGGCTTCTGATCTCCATCGTCTGAGACTCGATATTCTAAGTTTATATATGGGTATTGTTGAGCATCTATCGAAGACAAGTCGACTTCTCCCCTGAGCACATCATTGAATATCAAATCTTCGTTATTGTTGCTATCTAATCCTCTGATAGAAATCTCTACCTCGTCTTCCTCTGCATCAGAATCAGATGAGAAGGTTAATTTACTCCATGAGCGAGCTGGACCTATTTTATTAGTCTTGACCTGAGCAGAGGAAAAAATCCCTATGACCTCTTCAGTAAGTTCGAGTGATTGCTGCTCTACTGGCAATCCACCACCATTATCTACAAGCTCTATTGCTTCGCCTTCTGCTATGCCTTTTTTACCAAGAAAAATTACGGGTTGCCCATCTACCAAAGAGTTGATCGTGCTTGTTTGGATACCGATTTGATTTAATGAAGATTTTAGTCGGTCGTCCCATTCAGAGTATGTCACGGACTGAAAGGAAAATAGTAAAATGGCAGAACCTACATCCATTACCTTGATCAAGCTATCCAAATATCTGCGGTCTCCAAGTATGTGATCTCGAGTGAAATTATTAATTACTTGTGGTTGAAGGCCACAGACCAAAGGGTTAAGCAAGTCATCTCCTGTAAAACCCAATGGACGGGTAGGCGCTGCAGTCTCCTTGTCAAAAACGACGGCATTAAATGTATTTAGTGCGCAAAATGGATCTTCTTTACTATTGTCAAGCAAAAGATTGATGCCGTTAACAATTACTTTCAAATTGGTGGAATCGTATCCGTTGGCATTTTGCAAACCATGAGTTGCTATTTGAACAGGGAGCGTGCTTGTTTGAAACTCCCATTTTCTCTGTTGCTCATCATATAAAGCTCCGACAATCTCGTTTTCCAAAATCTGATCGTTTGAAAATTGCCCCCAACTACCTAATGAGGCAGGAAGTAAAGTAAATGATGAAGTCACCCAGGTGGTATCTTCTCCTTCTCTTGGTTCTGCAAACCTTGTCCTCCAATACAGAGTGGTCGAATCACTTAAGTCCCCCAAGTTCACCTTCTTCGAAAGAAGGGACTGGCCTGTCAGCTGATCAGACTTCAAATAGGAACTTTTGAATGTCGCTGAAGTGTCCAGTTCAAAACTATAGACTCTACTTTCGCTCAAAATATCCTCCGCATGCCACAGAAATTCAACTTCCGAGGATGCAATTGCAGCATATTCTATTGGGTATAAATTGATGGTATTGCCTTTTGGAAGAAAGAGTTCTAGCATTGCAATATTATTTGCCTCATTTAATTCTGAGGTCGAGTCATATGGGTCGAGTGTTATCAGGAAAACATTTTGTCCATCGTTCTTTCTGTTCTCATCATTTTGAATCTCAAAGGCAATGGTGTCTTTATAAAGTGGTCGAAGAAATTGATCCTCGTAAGAAATAATCGACCCATCAGAAAGCGTACGATCAACTTTTATAGTCAATGAATCGGTAACTGTTCTGCCAAAATTGCTAACGATTAGATCAAGCAGAAAGGAAGGAGACGTTGAAACTATTCTGTCCGATTCTATCGCAGAAGCTTGAACTTCCTCACTAGAAATCGCATAATCTGGAGCGCTCGCTCCAAAAAGCTTATATGCGGGATCTCCTTGAAGAAGCATCCCATAAACCTGAGAAAGGGGTTCATCTGACACACCATAACGGTCAAAATAAGCAGACTGACAGATTTCCATGATCTTCCCAATTTCAAGACCAAAAGTCTCATCTACTCCATAAGCTGTCTCATAGAAGAGATTGGTAAATCGCCTTAGGTTATTTGACAATGCCAAATCTGAATGAGCGATCACACCTATTGCGCCTTTCTCATTTTCATTCAACATCCATTCTTCTCCAAAACTCGGCTGCCCTCTAAAGATGGCTCCTCCATTGCAACCATTTACGAATAGAAGTGGATACTTCCCAAGATTATTGAGCGATGGATTGGAGACGCTTCCAATGCTAATGTCTGCCGTTGCACTTGTAGAATGACCGAAGAAAGTAACAATATTTACTCCGGCGTTTAATTGATCGAAAATGCTAATTGTTGAAACCGGCTCAACCGAAGATTTACCTCTATTGAAAGCCATGCCTCCAAAAAAATCATCCTCTGCAATTCTTTCAAATCCTTCGATGTAAGTGGAGAATAGATTTAGCTCCGCCAATGTCTGTCCTCCACTTAGTTGAATAAAGTTTTTCCTCCAGAGCTGATCAAAAGGCAAAGACTCCATTAATTTAATCTTATCAAGATGGCTTTTGACATCTTCGCTACTTTGAGCACTCAATCTTCCCGTAGGGACAGCCGGCTTAAAGGGGTCAGTCAGCCCAACACTGAAAAGAACATCCGATCCGGGAACTCCATAGGTAGGAACGAAATGAGGTTTTTGAACTCCGCTGGAGTAAAAAGAATTGCGATAATATTCAAAAGTCTCAACAAGCAGCCCTTTTCCGATAATGAACAGGAAATCAATATCTGAAACAGAGATAGCGTATTTAAGATAATTTTTAATTGCTATTGGACTTGGGTCTCCGTAGTTGAATTGATCATAAATATCATTGATCTCAGCAAGCGTAACATCAAATTTCTCTTCTCTGTATTCAACGTAAGCTTGAACAGGATCGATACCATCGGAAGCTGGCGTCATCAATCTTCGATTCGAAATAATCAAATAGTCAGACCCTTGAGGATCGATAGGTTCAAAAATTGATTCCTTCATATCCACAATTTCAATAGTACTTGTAACAGCCAGAACTTCCTTCGCGAGTGAAGGGCTGTCATTGATTGAGAAGAAAATTGCTCCGGTTTCCACGGATGTATCGGTCTGCCGAATAATTGGATTATACTCGTCTGTTATATCTATAATTCTAGTTGCTGAATTGCTCGTTGGAACTCGGACGTAAAGCCGGTCTTCACTTGATGGATTCAGTGTAAACAGCTTATTTTCATTGCTTTGAAGATCAAAAAACTGGGGATAAGATAATCTCAAGTACGAAATGGATTGATTTTCCGCAAGGCCATCAAAACCGAGTACCTTCATCTGAATAACGCACTGTCCTGCAGAGAAATCAGACCATTCGAGCGATCCTTCATAAAGGTAATTTTCAAATCCCGAAAAATTCTCCAGCGTATCAAGGACTCTAAGCTGTGTTCCGGATGGTCCTATGTAAAGTACTGACCTGTGATTCTGATTATTCCTACCTTGTACAAACAATTCAAGCTTAGGCTTTTCGGGTGTGGTTTCATTCCAATTAGAAATGTTTAGCGTATAGGTGAAAATTCCATTTTTCCCTTTTGAAGCTCCGGTAAAACCTTCTCCCTCGTCATACAATGCAGAGGAAATGTCTTTCTGTATCCTGTACTTATCACCAAAAGAATACGTAGAGCTCTCTATGATACGTATTTCTTCTAAATGAAACGATTCCGCTGTTGCTGGTGTCAAAGAAGCATCCGTTTGCATTCGCCTCCCATCGTCATTGGTAAGTTTCCAGGTCAGAAAATAAGCGGCTGTATCAGTGAATAGATTATAAAGTTGGTGAGGTTGAGTTTCCGGAGTACGATAAAGTTCTTCATCACTAGTACCATCGTTTCTTCTTCCATAGAATTCAATGCTGCTTACGAGGTTGTTTTGCGAAACAACATTAATTGCCAATTCTCTACCCTTTCGAAAGATTTGAAATCTGTTTGGTGGTGTACTTAGTGGGATTCCTGCTGATGAAAGTTGAGCTGGAGAAATAGTATGAAGGCCATCCTCAATCACGGGAATTCTAAAATATCGCTGATTTGGATCAATCCAATTATTTGCAAACTGAGCATACGAAGAAGCTCCAATCAATAAAAGCAAACAAAGAAGAATGAGTCTATTTTTCATTAGAGGAAAAATCTACATTCACTGAAAAAACATGAGAATACAAACCTGCCGCCTGATCTCCTACATCGGTAAAGGCATAGTCAACGGTTAATTCCTTAATCTTAATCCCAATACCCAAGCTAGGCTGAAAAGACCATGATTTCGAACCATCAAAATCCTTAATTTGCTGAAACTGACTTACACCCGCCCGAAGAAAAGCTTTGTTTTTAAAACCAAACTCCACTCCACCGTATGGATCCGTAGAAGCAATATTGCTTCTGATCAGTGTATTTCGTTTTCCGTCGAAAGTGGTGGACATATCTAGTGTGCCCATCAAAGTAAATGCCTCACTAAGACTAAATACTCGAGAAACTCCTAGAATCAGCCTTGGAAACGCAATTTCCAATCCATTGACGGGAATCTCATTGTCCGTCTGAGTGTAAATCTCAAGAAGCTCCTCAGTATTGTATGACCAACTATTGAAGGTGCCAAATATATCCTTTCCCACCGCCGCTACATTCCAAGCTCCAATCTGCTTTTTTAATCCAGCATCTAAGCCGAAACCCCATGCCCCACCAAAGTCTCCAACTATTCTCCTTATTATTTTGACGTTGGCTCCAAAATCAAGTCCTTTCAAGAAAGGCAACTGGCGCGCGTAGGTCAATAAAACTGCATAATCTGAGGATGAAAAAAAACGAATGTTGTCATAATTCACTCCCCCTGCCCCATCAAACAAAAACCGTGTATCCGCAATATCGTCTACTGAGAATCGTAAAACCGAGATACTTAAAAAGCCCAACGAGTCTATATGAGTTGCAAATGCTGCAAAATCATAATTAGCAATACCCGCAAAATATGCTGAATGCATCAATGTAAGTTGATGGTCAGGCTTAAACTGATTCAATCCTGCAGGATTCCAATAGCCAGCAGTAGCATCGTCTATATAAGATACAGCACTCAAGCCTAGTCCAAATGACCTGGCTCCTGCCCCAATATTCATAAACTCATTGGTATATTTAGGAGCATTGTCTTGTGCACCCAATCTAGCAGAATGGTGTATTAGAAAAAGTAGGAAGATGAACTTACCAAATTTCATGACGAGCTTCTCAATTAAACGGCAATTTAGACAGGGAATTGGGAAAGCCGAAGTAAAAAAACCAACTATTCGATAAATGTGCAAAAGAAGACTTTTTATTACTATTTTTATTTTAAATATGATTATAAAAAGAATATCGAGCTTCTGGTAACATTTTTCACTTAGTACTTGGCTTTGCATAGTACCTTTCCGTATACACTATCACAAGTGAATATTAATTTCTAAAAACTCACGGACAAATGAACATCGAAAACACACAGGTACAGATGCGGAAGGGCATCCTTGAGTTTTGCATCCTTAGCATTATATCCAGAGGCGAAGTATATGCTTCCGACATGCTGGACGAACTCACCTCTGCCCGCATTATGGTTGTGGAAGGGACTCTTTATCCCTTACTCACTCGACTTAGAAAAGCAGGGTTAGTGGATTATAAATGGGTGGAATCCAATTCTGGTCCACCCAGAAAATACTACACCCTTACAGAACCAGGTGGAGACTTTTTAAAAGTCCTCGACAATACCTGGCAGGGCCTTGTTGATTCAACAGAAAAAATCATCTCCTCTCAAAAACCTACCAAACAATCATGAAAAAGACCGTAAGTATCAACATTGGTGGAATCATTTTCCACATTGAGGAAAATGGATACGAAAAACTCAAGGACTACTTAGAGTCAGTCAACAAATACTTTTCTCGTTTTGATGACAGCTCTGAGATCATTTCTGATATAGAGGGAAGGATAGCCGAGCTCTTCCTAATGAAACTTACAGACGGCAGGCAAACCCTCAGCCTTGATGATGTGAGCGATCTGATCGCAACCATGGGAACTACCCAGGACTTTGATGCTACAATCGAAGATGATCTGGATGACACGACTAAGAGCGACGAAAGCGAACCTCAAAAAAGTGCTAAAGACGAAAATCAGGAAAAAAAGAAGGTAGAAACTGAAGAGGAGCCCAGAAAACTTTATCGAGATACAAAAAGGGGAATTTTGGGAGGTGTCTGCTCGGGACTGGCTCACTACATAAGTATAGATCCGCTTTGGATAAGACTCCTTTTTCTGGCGCTATTTATCAATATCTTTTTCTACGGTTTAAGCGGAGCGATTTTCATTACCTACATTATTCTTTGGGTTGCAGTACCTCCAAGCAATGAGCTCTTTGACAATGCGAAAGTCAAAAAACTATATAGAAATGCTGAAGACAGAGTATTAGGTGGGGTTTCGGGAGGAATAGCTGCATATTTTGGTGCCGATGTAGTTGTAATCAGATTGATTTTTGTACTTACTATTTTTATCGGGGGATCTGGAATTCTTACCTACATTATTCTATGGATCATAACGCCTGTAGCAAAGACTATCACCGAGAAAATGCAAATGAGTGGCAAACCTGTCACTTTGAAAAACATAGAGGATAATGTAAAAAAGAGCTTCAAAGTTAAGGAAGGAGAAGAAAGTCCATTGGTAAAGGTTTTGCTTTTCCCGTTTCGATTGGTCTCTATTATTATCACTGGTGCTGGTAAAATATTAGGTCCGTTATTGAGATTTTTGGTGGATGTGGTAAGAATAGGTTTTGGGGCTTTTCTTATTATTCTTGGCTTCACCATGGTCGCTAGCTTGCTTATCGTTACGCTTAGTGCTTTAGGATTTGGCGGTATCGAATCTGTAATGATCTACAGTGACTTACCTCTAGAGCAAATATTCCAATCCATTGATGTATGGGTAGTTCTATCCTTGTTTTTAGTATCATTTATTCCTTCAATAGGGCTTGTGTTACTTGGGCTTGTTGTTATCATCAAGAGAAGGGTAGCTAGTCCTTTCGTAGGCTGGTCGCTTTTTGCACTATGGATTATTGGGCTATTACTGACTGCTTTTACACTACCAAAATTCATCCACGAATTCAGCGATAGCAATACGATCAAAAGCGAAATCACATTTAGAAATACTGAGACTAAGCCAACGCTATATATAAATGATATTGGTGAAGATGTGTTCGATGCGGTAGAACTAAGATTGAGAGGACATGAAGACAGCACCTTTTTAGCTAAGATTCGGACGGAAAGCAGGGGTTCTGACGGAGTAGATGCAGAAGATAATGCAGCTCTTGTGAAATACAATATTGCTCAAAATGATGACGACTTCTATTTCGACTCTAGACTTACTCTTGATGTGGACTCAAAGTATCGTTTTCAAAATGTAGACATCACTTTCTACATCCCTTATAACAAGGTCTTCAAAATGGATGAGGAACTAAGAGAAATACTCTCAAACACGATTCACCATTATGGCTATAGAAACTATCACATTGAAGGCAATGAATGGATGTTTAACAAATTCGGGGTACTCAAGTGCGTAACCTGCGCCACGGAAGAGTATGAAACTGATGATGAGGACTTTGGTATTGATTTCAAATCGGACAAAAGATCTTATTCTGACACTGAGGAATTAAGCTACCCTTTCGAAAATTTTGATGCATTGAAAATTGGTGCCGTTTTAGATGTTGAAATCAGTAAAAGCTTCGACCAAGCATACAGCGTGATCGTAAAGGGAGAAGAAAGAGATCTGGATGATGTCTACCTGAATCAAATTGGAGATCGGCTTGAAGTAAAATTCAAAAAAGAAGAATGGAATAGTTCCAAGAATAAGAACAGACGAAAAATCAAGCTGATCATTACCATGCCCAAGCTAAAAGAAATCGAGATATATGGAGCTGTGGAAGGGAAAATCTCAGATTTTGATGAAGATGATATGGAGATAGAAGTTGGTGGCGAATCTGACATTTACTTTGACTCGGATGTAAAAAATCTAAGTGTCCAAATAGATGGGGATTCAGAATTAAGACTTGAGGGAAGAGGCAAAAAGCTGAGCGTAGAAATATCGGGAAGCTCAGAACTAAACAGCCTCAAGTTCAGACCTGAAGATGTGATAATCGATGCTCAAGGAGCTTCCAAATCGAAAGTATATGTCAGAAATGAAATCCAAGCCAAAATAAGCAAAATGAGTAAGGTGAAGTACAGAAGCTCGGGAGACATTCAAGTAAGTAAAACTGGAGCTGGTCAAATAGATGAGTATTAACACCTAAATCTTTATTAATTAAGGAAGAAGCATCTCAAAAAGCAAAAAAAGATTTTGAGATAGCCTCTTCACTTTGTGAGTTTCACAATTAATCGACGGAAATCGCACTGAAATTATGATTTTGTCAAAACCATTTTTCCCTTCTATTATGAAATCATTAAATACCCAAAACATAGATCACACCTAGTAACAACTTTGTTTTATTTGGCTTGAATCAGCTTTGAAAAATGAAACAAGCCAAAATTCTTCTATTAGCTAGCATTGCCTGGCTCCTTGCCTCTCAGTTATGTTTTGCTACTCCTCTTAATGATAATAATTACAACGAGGGAGTTCTTGTTGTAAAAAACAAAACTATTCGAGGACAACTCAAATTGAATAGTGATTTGAGTCTTGTACAATTGAAGGTAGGAAATAAAATTCATCTGTTTTTGCCAAAGGATATAGATCGAGTTACGATTGAAGGCAAAGTCTACGGAGGGTATCCATTAGGAGAAGGATTCTATTTATTTGAAGTCATTCTGGATGGTGAAACTTCAATCCTATTGAGGGAAAACCTAAAATACAGTGAATCTGACATAGATGTGCTTCCCCCTCTTTATCTAGCAAAAGGTGACAAAATCACTCCTGCTTACAAAGGAAAACAGCTTCTTACTGTGTTCGAGAAAGATAAAAAATGGATGCTCCAGTATATTAAAAACAACAACCTCGATCTAAGTCAAAAAGAAGATGTGCTAATTGTTTTTGAGTATTACGATGATCAGAAAATTTAAGTTTTAGCTTTCAACTCCAACAAGCGCTTTGTTCTTAAGCGCAGCAATTTTGTTGATCGCGTCTACATAAGCTTTGATTGAAGCTATTATCACATCTCTGTGAACTCCAAAACCGACATATAGTTGATCCTCGTATTCGACACGAAGATGCACTTTGCCTGGATCGGTGCGATCACCGATTGATTGAACCAAAAACTCATCTACATTGAGCGTCTCCTCAATGATTTTGTCAACTGCATTGTATGAAGCCTCGATGGCTCCCTCTCCTGTTGCTGTAGCCGTTATTTGATCTCCTTTCACCTTCATAGTTACTGTAGATGAAATCTCCTCTGAGTCAGAATAATTGATCTGCACATTGCCAAACTCGTAACCACCTTCTGGCATCTTGCCCTCTACCAATATGATTAGATCATCATCAGTGATGTCTTTCTTTGCATCAGCCATCTTGAGGAATTCCTCATAAATCTCCTCCACTCGCTCATTAGAAAGATCGTAGTTTAATCTCTCCAAATGGTATTTCAAAGCAGCTTTTCCACTTCTAGCAGTAAGGATAATAGAGTTCTGAGAAACCCCAACATCTGCCGGATCCATAATCTCGTAGCTTTCTCTGTGCTTAATCACACCATCCTGGTGAATCCCAGAACTATGAGCAAAAGCGTTTCTGCCTACGATTGCCTTGTTTGGCTGCACCGGCATTCTCATCATTTTACTGACAAGTAAGCTCAATGCATATATTCTATTACTCTTAATGTTTGTATGTAAATCAACATCAGAGTGTGTCTGCAAAATCATTGCAACTTCTTCCAAAGAAGTGTTACCCGCACGCTCTCCGATTCCGTTCATGGTCACCTCTACCTGTCTCGCCCCGTTCAAAACACCTGCCATGGTATTGGCAGTAGCCAAACCAAGATCATTGTGACAATGACATGAGATAATTGCCTTGTCAATATCTTTTACATGATCGACCAAATACTTGATCTTTTCACCATACTCATCAGGTAAGCAATAGCCTGTTGTATCTGGGATATTCACAACAGTTGCACCTGCAGCAATAACCGCCTCCACCATCCTTGCCAAATATTCGTTATCCGCACGTCCCGCGTCCTCACAATAGAACTCAACATCTTCCACAAACTTCTTTGCGTACTTAGTAGCAGCAACCGCTCGCTCTAAAATAGCATCTCTAGTACTTCTAAACTTATATTCTATGTGGTAATCCGATGCGCCAATACCTGTATGAATTCTCTTTCTCTTAGCATATTTCAATGCATCCGCAGCAAAATCAATATCCTTTTCAACCGCTCGGGTCAATGCACAAATCGTTGGTTCGCTTACCGCTTTAGAGATTTCGATCACAGAATTAAAATCCATAGGACTGGAAATAGGGAATCCCGCCTCTATGACATCCACCCCAAGTATCTCAAGCTCCTTCGCGATTTCGATTTTTTCAGGTGTCGATAGTTGACAACCTGGCACTTGTTCTCCATCTCTTAGTGTGGTATCAAAGACATATACTTTATCGCTCATGGACTCTGTTTTTATAGTTCTATGCGAACATCTCCTCGTTTGTAATGACGACCTGCTTCCACATTGGTCAAAATATTATTCTTGGAGAAACTCGCCTTAACAAAAGTACTTTTCTAGGTAAGCGATGTAAAACCTAATTGAAATTTAATTACGATTCCTAACAGACACACGGTTATAAATTACTTATTATTGTCTCGCCAGAGTTATTCAATGTTTAAAAATTATTACAATGTCTAAAGAACGATCAGACAATCTTTTTACACTAACCAAATCATTAAAGAAAAGTGAAAAAAGATACTTCAAAATACGGAATAGTTCTGTCAACGGGTCTGATCACAAGTATCTCATGCTCTTTGACGAAATAGATAAATTGAAAGATTTTGACGAAGAAAAAATACTTAAAAGCAACCCCTGGATAAAGCCCGAACAGTTCAGTAACCTTAAGGCCAATCTTTATAAAAAAATTCTTCAGTCGCTAAAAGAGTACACTACAAGCACCAATGACGACATTGCCATAAGGGAGAATATCGATTACATACAAATTTTGTTTGACAGAAGCCTCTACGGACAAAGCATGCAATTGCTTCACAAAGTCAAAAAAGCGGTCAGCAAAAGCGATAATTTAGAGCTGCATCTTGAAGTGCTAAAATGGGAAAAAAACCTCCTCCCCTACTCTCTGGGAAAGAATAATCAAGAACGCGTCAAGCAAATAGTCGCAGAGGGAAATGCAGTCAATCAGAGGATTTCGAGAATCAATCTCTTGACCAACCTCTCCGTAGAATTAAATGCCATTTACATAAAAGTCGGATACTTAAGGGGAAAAGAAGATTTCATTCATATAAGTAAAATATTTACAGAAAAGCTTCCCGAATACGAGGAAAAAGGACTTTCATTTCAAGAGAAACTGCTTTGGTACGAAATACATTTTAGCTATTTCAATTTCATTCAGAACTTTGACCAGGCTCATGTTTTCGCATTAAAATGGGTAGAACTCTTTCCAACCATTCCATCATCTTCGCACAACTTCGAAAAATACCTAAGAGGTGTCAACCACCTACTCAATACACAGTCGAGACTTCATTTGCATAACGAGTTTGTATCGACACACAAGCTCTTGCGAGACTTAGCCAATCACCGAGTGGTGAAGATGAATGAAAACATACAAATAAGACTATTTAAGTATTCATACGCTCACCAATTCAATGGGTACTTCATGATCGGGTCGTTCCAGAAAGGCGTGAACTTGCTTCGAAAAATCGAAAAACGATTGGAAGGCTATATCGGTATGCTTGACAAGCACTCTGAACTCGTTTTGTTCTACAAAATCGCAAGTCTCTACTTTGGCAATGGAGACCATCGAGACGCCCTAAAATGGCTCAATAGAATCATCAATTCAGAAGATCAGGACATCCGAGAAGATGTACACTCCTTTGCACGTATTCTTAACTTAATCACCCATTATGAATTGGGAAACAACGACGTAATTGAATACTATATCAGGTCTACCTACCGATTTTTATTGAAAAAAGATGATATGCATACGTATCAGCAATACATACTTGATTTCATCAAAAACTTGAGCAAGGACACCAGAACAAGTCTACTCGATCGTTTTGTAGAACTTCGTCAAAAGATGATGGTTCTTGCTGAAAGTAAATACGACAGACGACCGTTCGTTTATTTTGATATTATTTCATGGCTAGACAGCAAAATCGAAAATAAAAAAGTCAGTGAAGTCATTCAAGCCAAACTAAAGAACAAGGGAACCGTCTAGTTTATCCTTAAATTAACCCGCTTAAATAAGATAAAACTGGTTATTTCTTCAATGGATGTTTTAGCATAAAGTACCTTTATGAAATCTCAACTTACAACCTTACTCTTTTTAGTAGTCTCAATTCAAGTGTATTCACAAGTGCCAGATAGTGTTACACTCTACGAACCATCTAAGGAATACCCGTTTGGTCGGTACAACACGGCAGCACCAATTGAGACTAAGGACTTTGACGAGCTTATAGGAACCTGTCACTGTCAGAGCGTCTCTAGAAATCCAGATCAGACTTGGGCAGATACAACAACAATGACTTGGGGCTATAAATACATCATGAACGGTACTGCTGTACAAGATGAAGTCTGGAGGCCTGATGGACGATACGCCGGCAGCATCAGACAGTATCAGCCAGATAGCGCCAGCTGGGTCGTAAGCTATTACAGCTACCCTGCAGTTCCATGGACAATGGGTACGTGGCATGGAAACAGGACTGGTGACAGCATCGTATTCTACAAACCACAGCCAGCACCAAATGGAATGGACGGTTTTTATAAAATCACTTTTTCTGAAATAAAAAAAACAGGATTCAACTGGAAAGGTGAATGGACGAACACAACTGAGTCTTTTTCCTTCCCAACCTGGTACATTTTCTGTCGGAAAAAAGAGTAGGGTTAGAGAATTTTAAATTCCCTAATTTCGGGTCGCATAGTCAACTATATGAAGACTCCCGAAAAACAGATCAAGACAATATTAAAAACGTACGAAAAACATCTCGATGGTGATTTTGATGCTTATCATAATCATGCATTGAGGGTCTACTACTATGCCAGAACTTTACTTCTGATGAAAGAAAACAGGAAACTGGCGATCGCAGCAGCGTTTCACGACCTTGATATCTGGGTCAAAGGCGACATGGATTATCTAAAAGGATCAGCAGAATTCGCCAAAGGGTATTTAAAAGAAAACAAACTTTCCTTTTTACCTGATGAACTCGAATTCATCATCTCAAACCATCACAAACTGACCAGAATAAAAGGAAATATTGAAGCCGAAGCGTTTAGAAAAGCTGACCTCATCGACCTCACTTCAGGTTGGATCAAATTCAACATCCCCAATAGTTTGATTACCGAGATGGAAAGAAAAGTCCCTCGCTTAAATTTCTCTAAGATCATTTTGAAAAAAGTAGTGACGCATGCTTTTAGAAATCCAACAAGACCTTTCCCCATGATTCGCCTATGATTTATCAAGATGAACTATCTAAGGCAAAGTCTTCCTTTCCCCAAAACCAGACCACTCTAGCCAAGCTCAGGAAGCGAAAACCCAAAGATTTGGATGACCGCTTTCATCAATTTCATGAGGAAGTGTTTGAAGAAATCGATTGCCTCGAGTGTGCCAATTGCTGCAAAACCACCTCTCCCATTTTCCTTCAATCCGACATTGAACGACTATCTAAATCTCTCAAAATGAAAGTCCCGGATTTCATAGAAGAGTATTTAAAATTAGACGATGAAAGAGATTATGTATTGAAGCAATCTCCCTGCGCATTTCTGGGCAATGACAACAAGTGCATTGTTTACGAGAGCAGACCTAAAGCCTGTCGTGAATATCCGCACACCAATAGGAAGCGGATGTATCAGATCACAAACTTAACACTTAAAAACACGCTTATATGCCCTGCCGTAAGTAGGATTATGGAGAAGATTAACACACTACAGACTTAAAACGCCGTTATCAAATACTCATTGATTATATTTGATATATGCGAATCCTGATATTTTTCACTGTATTGCTGGTACTATTCGGCTGTAAAAAAGATAACGACACTCCAAAAAACCCCTATATAAATTACATTTCGAGCTATGAATTGATACAGGCCGAGATGTGGGATAAAACGTGTGTAAGTTGCCACAGCTCAGGAACCAGTTTCGCCACGCAATCAGACTTGGTACTTACCAGTGACGTTTCATATAATCAATTAATAAACAGAGAACCTAAAAACATCGCAGCAAAAGAAGACGGGCTGCTTCTATTCGGGGACAAAGGGCTTGAAAGTCTTTACAAAAGTTTCCTTTGGGAAAAAATCAACGCACCAGACCAAGAGCACTTTTATGCCGATCACCCGCAGTACGGCTCTTTGATGCCTCTGGGTGGTGATCCTTTAACGAACGGACAGCTGGAATTCATTCGCCAGTGGATTTTATCAGGCGCCCCAGAGGAAGGCAATGTGGTCGACCTTGACGTATTGGAAGACGAAAGCAGATTTAAGGAAATCCCCTTCACAGCATTGACTCCTCCCGAAAAAGGATTGCAGTTCCATATCGAGCCGTTTGAAGTACAGCCAAATAGTGAAAGAGAGTTCTTTATATATCAAGAGTTGAATAATGAAGAACCTATCTATATCAAATCAGTCGAAATCTCCATGAGACCAGGGAGTCATCATTTCATTTTTTACAATTTTGTAGAATCGCTTGACGAATTTTTATATCCCCCTTCCGGGAAAATAAGAGACATATACACATCTAACGGATCAATCAACCTTCCCGTGTTGTTCCACACTCAATTTCATCAATTTGTATCTGGCACACAGTGGCCTAGAATGAATTATTCGTTTCCTGAAGGTGTAGCATTGGAGATTCCAGCCAATAGTGGTTTTGACATGAATAGCCACTATGCAAATAGAACGAATGAGGTTATGATAGGCGAAGTATATGGAAACTTACACACCGTAGATAGAGATCAAGTTGAAAATGTTGCCAAAATCCTCAATCTGAACTATGATGAATTTCGATTACCCGCTGGCAGAGTAACCACTATCACAAAATCATATACTTTTAATCACCCCAGAAATATTTTCCAACTTTGGTCGCACGCACATGAGCATATGACAGAATTCAATGTGTACATCGAAGGTGGCTCCAGACACGGCGAGTTGATTTACGTCTCATACGACTGGGAACATCCACCAATATTGCAATTAGACCCCCCTCTCGCATTAGAAGCAGGAGAAGGTTTGAGACTCGAAACCACCTATGACAATTGGGAAGATAGAGAGCTTAAGTTTGGCTTGCGCAGCACGGATGAAATGATGATCCTTTTTGGAGCCTATTATTAACCAAGCTTGAGCAATATGCTAACCAAAGAAATCAAAGATTCTATTGAAAGTAGCGTGCTATGCTGGTTAGCAACCTCCTCCAAAGACAACATTCCGAATGTTTCTCCGAAAGAAGTATTCAGTCACTACTTAGATAACTTCATCATTGTTGCAAACATTGCTTCTCCACAAACTATCAAGAATATCAAGGAAAATGAAAATACTGCAATCAGTTTTATCGATATTTTTATCCAAAAAGGTTTTCAGCTAAAGGGAAAGGCAATCATTGTAAAAAAAGGTGACGCTGAATTTAGAGATGTTGAGCAAGTACTCTTGAAAATCACAGAAGGTAAATTCCCGTTTTCCTCAGTTATTAAAATTCATATTAAGAAAATCAAACCAATTATTGCACCTAAATACCTAATATACCCCGAAACCACAGAAGAGCAACAGATAAAAAGTGCTAAGAAAACCTACGGACTCTAAGTCATATACAGGCTTACGCCTTAGGTAAATTGAGCGTAAATATGGTCCCCTCGCCGACTTCACTTCTTACCTGAATCGCTCCATTGTTGAGTCCGGCAAATTCTTGAATCAGCTGCAAGCCTAACCCTAGTCCGCGCTCACCGGAAGTTCCGTAAGTACTTTTTGTTTCAAAGGAAGAAAATAGTTTATCCAGCTTTTCTTTTGAGATACCTACACCATTATCAGCCACCTCAATGACCGTTTGACCTGATATTGTTCTCCCTGACAGCACAATCCTACCTCCCTCTTGAGTGAATTTCAGTGCATTGCTAAGAAGGTTTCTCAGTATTGTCATAGTGGTATTTTTATCGGCCAGAGCAAAAATCCCAAACTCAATATTCGTTTCAACCGCGATTCCTTTCCCTCTAGCCAGATTAGACAAAGTATCCACAATCTCACTTACCATCTCCTTTACATTCAATTTTTCAGGAACGATTGGAATCTGTCCTTGCTGCTGCATGGCCCAGTTTAGCAGGTTGTCCAACAATGTTGAAAGACGCTCCACAGACTGATCAATATCATCTGCAACTTCAAGCAACTGCTCCGGATTCTTTGAACCTACCAGATATTTAATCATCCGACTAATACCATAGAATGAGCTGACAGACCCTCTTAAATCATGAGAGATGATGGAAAAGTACTTATCCTTTGTTTTATTCAACGATTCCAGTGAGGCCTTCTGCTCTTCCAATATTCGATTGACGCGCTCTTTAGAGCGGTAGTAACCATAACTCACAATGGCCAAAAACGTAAGAATGACCGCAATGATGATTGTGAATATGAGAATAATCTCTTTGTTCTTCTTATCCGCAATTAAGAGATCCACTTCGGATTGTTTTTTTGCTAAATCGAAAGCGCTCTTCAAGTTTTCTATCTTGGCATAGATTCCTCCTTCATCTATACTATCCTTTAACGCGACATATTGTTGGTGAAATTTGTAGGCTGTTTCATAATCTGCATTCATGGCATATATATCCGCTAATCGAAGATTATTATCTCTTATTTCTGTTTTGAGATCATATGTTCTGGCTATTGACATGCTAGAATCTATAAGATTTTTAGCCTCCTTCAGCTGATTCTTACGCTTATATATTTCCGACAAATAACTCAGAAATATAGCTCTGCCATAATGATCTTTGAGGTCTTCCAGTATGATAAGAGAGGCCCTAATGTTTTGTTCCGCCTTAGTCGATTCACCTATCTCAGCAAACACAAGTCCCATGTTCCCAAGATTATAAGCAAGACCATCCCGGCTATTTCTCAGAACTTCATAGATCGCTTTGGACTTCCTAAAACAGGATAAAGCAGAATCGTACATTTTAGCCTCATAATACTCATCCCCAAGATTTAACAATGTATTTGCCAAGAGTGAACTATCATTATTACTCTCTCGAAGACTCGCTATACTCTTGTTATAATAATCGAGCGCATTGGCATTGTCCCCGATAAGAGAATACACATCAGCCAGAGCCGTATTGGCACCCGCCACTCCATTCTTAAACTCAACCTGCTCAGCATAATCCAGTGCCTTGAACAGCGCATATATAGCAATCTCAAAATCTCCCATCAAGCGATAGGCTTGCCCCTGCTGTAGGTAGGCATGATGGAGGTGTTTCAAATCAGAAACCTCTCTTGCCTCTTCCATTAGTATTTCAGAATACTTGAGCCTGAGTTTAGGGTCAGTCTGATTTTGAGCAATCCAAGCCAGCGTGTTCAGTCTGGAACTATCTCCTCTTGGTAATTTTTCGACTGCAACGACGAGACTGTCAAGAGACAGTCCTCCTTGCGGAAAAGCCTGAGCTTTCCCAAAGAGGAACAATAAAATTGTAGTTAACGTCAATATCCTTGCAGACATATAGCCAATCTAGTTATTTTCTAATCTTAATTCCAGATTTCACCCTTTTTTGATTAAAAACATAAGCCTTTACGTTTATCCAATCCCAGTTTATTGCCAACAAAATCTCTTAATGATTTCTAACAAACAAAGCATAGTTATGCTTGTACCTGAAAACTGTAAAAAAAAAGAGGTTAAGGGAATACTCGATTATTTACTCAGAACCTGAAGTCGATTTAGCTATCACTTAAGAAATCTTTAACCTTCACTACTAGTCTTTAAAATTTAGTGAAGACAACATAATCTTATTATCTCAAAGATTCCTACAATGTCCTCCTCGACAGGATGACACGTCGAAAGATGGTTTTTATAATTAGCAGTCGATCAGGTTCAGAAGTTAATCCTGTGATAGAGGCAAATGAATATGAAAAGTAGTCCCTTCTCCGTCTTTGCTTTCTACTTCAATATTGCCATTATTAATACCAATAAACTCATAGACTAGCTGCAAACCAAGCCCTAATCCCTTCTCCCCGGAGGTTCCAAAAGTAGATTTCTTGGCTTGAAGCTTGAAAAGATTTTCTAGCTTATCCTCTGGGATGCCTACACCTGTATCAGAAATTTTTAAATGAGCCCCCTTTCCATTCTTAGATGCTGCAATGGTAACCGCGCCACTATCCGGAGTAAATTTCAATGAGTTGCTTACAAGGTTTCGCACAATCGTTTCTGTCATTTTCTTATCCGCCCAGAGAGTCAGTCCTTCCTCCACTTCTGCCTTGAGATTGATTTTCTTGCCATTGGCCATATTAGCAAACGTCTCAACTGTATTTTGGGCTAGCTCTTCAAAATTGATCGCTTCTGGTTCATGAGGAAACTGTCCCTGCTGCTGCACTGCCCATGAGAGCAAATTATCTAGCAGGCTAGAGAGACGTTCTACAGACCGATCAATATCATCAGCTATTTCCAACAACTGATCTGTTTCTTTGGATTGTACTAAATACTTAATCATCCGACTAATGCCGAAAAATGAAGTCACCGGTCCTCGCAAATCATGTGAGATAATGGAGAAGAACTTGTCCTTCGTACTATTGAGCGATTCGAGCTCTACTTTCTGAGCCTCAAGGATTTTATTGACTTTGGCCTTAGAGCGGTAGTATTTATATATAGTGAATGCCAGAATGACAAGGATGATAACTAAAACCACCGTAGCGAGCAAAATCACCCTCTCAGCCTTCTGCTGTGCAGTAACTACATCAAGCTCGGCTTGCTTTTGACCTACTTCATATTCTTTTTGTTGGTCTGCTAATTGCCTTATAAGATCGGCATTTAGTAAACTATCTTTATATGAAATGAACTGGTTTTGATACTCATATGCCTCTTTATAATCGCCTAATTCGTTGTAGAATTTACTCAAAATTTCAGCTCCATTTCTAATAAACTCTTTAAATCCGTTTTCCTGTGCAATCAAATAGGAAGCCTTTGCTTTGCCTATTGCTTTTTCAATCTCTCCTCTCTCGAAGTAAATTTTTGCTAATTGAAAATCATAATCGCATATTGCGAATTCATCCTGATATTTTTTTAGAATGGTTATAGCCGTATCCAGAGATAATTCAGCACTATCAAATAAGCCCCGCTTGGCATTAACCAGTGCCATATTACCCTCGGCATAGGCCCAATAATAATCTTTATATTCATAGCTTATATCTTCAAAAATTTTCTTTGAAACATTGCAGAAATAGGCTGAAGAATCCAAATTAACAAGCTGAAAATAACCATACCCAAGTGATATACTAGTTGTCCCCGACCTAAGTGAATCATCAATTTCCATAAAAATCTTAAATGCCATTTTATAGTTTTTTACAGCATTTTCGAAATTCTGATTTGCATCATAGACACCTCCTAAATTTGAGAGTGAAATTGCTTCGTCACTCTTATTTGTAGCATAACTGAGGCTACTTAATAGATATTCTAGAGATTTTTCCAGATCACCTTTCTCTCGATGAGCAATACCTAAATCTGCATACGCTTTATGTATATGAAACCTATCATTATTACGTATACTAAGATCTAAAAAACGATGTGCGTAATAAATTAAAGTGTCTCTATTTTGCTCATTCCTTAGTAATTGAGAATATGTAGAAATAAGAACCGAGTCGCTTAAATCCTTATTAACAAAATGTTTCAAACTATCAGCAACAGATTGAGATTGGCCATTTAAATTGAAAGAAAAGACCAGAGACAGTAAAAAAACAAGTAGCTTAATTTTCTTTAATTGATTCGGCATTCCTTTTTGCAATGATCCTTGATCATCATTTTGGTCAGGTTTCAGCTAATTATAATATAAGTTAAAGAAAATTGCTTCTTAATTGTAAGAAGCAATTTTTTTGATCTAAAAACTAATCTCCACCAGGACCATGAGGCGGTGTTTTCACATTTGGGTCATACTCCTTCAAACCACCGCCACCGACTGGCTGTACCTTGATTGTATAAGAATCAGATTCATCCTTTTTGACATTACTTACCGTAGCGCTTACGCAATCGGTATCATTTCCTTTGATAGAGTCATTCGGGATGATATTTCCTTTTTTAAACTTGATCTGAGTTTTTCTGATACTAGAGCTATCTGCATTCCATTCAAGCGTATCTCCATCTGCAACCTCTGTAGTTGGGGAATCTGGAGTTACCTTTGCCCAAGCACTTCCTTCCTGGCTCCATTGAAGCTCATAATCATTCTTACCTGACTCAACGAGTTTCAAGTCAATCACAATTTTTGTCATAATATTAAGCGGTTTATTTGTTAAAAAAAATACTATCAATCGATAGTATACATACTCTTCGAAAGATAGATGATAAGTTGAGAACTTGGTTCGTCTGTTAAAAAAAAATGGAGAAATTTCGATAAACCGCTTTGAACAGACGACATAAAAAAGGCGCGGACCTATAAAAGCCCACGCCCCGGTAAAACACCGCTGGTTGTAAAGTCTTGACTAGTTATTCGTCATATTTAGGTTTTTCTGCAGTAGCCATCTAAACGTTAAAAGTTTGCCCACAAGGTCATGATCACCCGTCTGAGTTGCTATATTTTTATCCAGATGGGTCATGATCTTATATGCGCAATCCGGAAAGAGTATCTGATCTTCATGATCCAATTCTTGCGTGAAATTCGGATATTTACTCTCAAATGATAAGATGCCCATTCTTCGTTTAGTTAAATTTAATATTGCAAAAGTGATATATAATTCAGCGCCAATAAAACGAAAAGAAGTAAACAGGAATAATTTAGTGATGATCAGGTAAATGGAGAATATGAGGGTTGGAATAGCAACGATCAGCTTCAAAGTTCACTGTCCCATAATTTTCGTAGAAAACGGAATAAATTCCCAATACCGATTCGCATCAGAGGTACTACTTGTAGTAAAATATCAGATCAATAGTATTTTAAATATGAGATTCTCATATTCAGCAATGAGGATATTGATATAAAAAACCTTCGTTCCGTGGTGTCATCCTGAGCCCGTCGAAGGAGACACTGAAGAAATCCTTGAGATCATGAGACCATCACGTCTTTTAATCAAAATTTAAAAGCTAAAAGACTCATAGTGATGCTTAAAAGTTTTTTAAGTGATTCTTAAATCGAGTTTGGGTTATTGAGAAAAAGAACTTTAAGCATAGTGTTTTAGCACCCTTATTGTCAGATAGTTATAATTCATAACTATCTGATTATCAGTACTTTAATTTGTTAAATTAGATTTTTTAGTTAGTTTTGAATCACATTTAAAACAAATCAGTTAATTATGAAAAAACTACTTTCTATCTTAAGCATTGCATTTACCATAGCAGTAATTGCTCCGTCATGTTCATCTTCAGATGAGACGTTTGATGAAATTTCTTCCAATTCGGCACTTGATAAGACTGCTCCTTCAAATGGCAGTAACGGTGACAAAACACCCGGTGGCGGAGGGTAAGCTGTATAAAACAGCGCTACAAAATGTGATGGACGGATAAGGAAAATATCCGTCTTTTTTTTTATTTTTACGCTTAACGTACAATCGGCAATTAATGCGTACAATTCTTATAGCGTCTCTGTTTTTACCAATTTATGCCTTCAGTTCCGTCAAAGATGATATTGAGAAGAAGCATGAATACATATATACGCTATTACACTCAAATCCTGATCTTGCCTTTGATCTGAGTGTTGAAACCGAAGAATTAGCCGGATCAAAGAACTTACCCTTCCTGCAGGCAAACTCCATATATATACAGGCCTGGATTCTTAAAGCTAAAAGATTAGAATTAGGTAAGTCTTTTCAACTGTATTTGAAAGCTTTAGAAATAATAAGACCAATATATCGGGAGTCTGAAAAGTCCACCAATTTGTATCTGGACTTGCTCGTAAATACAGCAAATATTCTTACCGAATACTCTACCTACGAAGAAGCAAAAAGATATTACGACTTAGCTATTGAAACATCAAAGGACACAAGCTTAAACAAAGATCTTGCGTGGAACTATTGGATGAAATCGCGGCTTCAAAAGAACTTACACAACTATGAAGGCTCTTTGAGTACCATCGAGTTGGCTCTTAATTATGCAAAGCTATCTAAGGATGAAAGAATGATCATGGATGCTACCAATGAAAAAGGTATCTACTTAAAAGATCTGCAGCGGTTTGATGAGGCTAGAAATCTTTTTTACAGCATTGTCTCGCATACATTCGTAGACTCTGACGAAGCACATTTTAAAGGGATGGCTTGGCACAATATCGCACATTCTTATTATCTGGAAAACGAATATGAGAAAGCGGAAGAGGCATATGCCCAAGCTGAAAAATATAAAATCAACCATTCGGATGCCAGTCAAAGGTTTATCACCTGGACAAATATGAGTGAGTTGTATTTAAGAATGAATAATCTGAAATCGGCTAACGAGTATGGACTCAAAGCACTTGATCTATATAAAGAAATCCAATTACTCCCTGTGAATTATCAAGTTTATGAACTTATGTCTACCATAGCATATAAGCAGGGGTATTACGAAAAATCAAGAGATTACACAGAAAAATTCATTGAAGAGAACGACAAATTTCTTGCTCTTCAACATGAAATCCAGCAAAACAAAGGCCAGTACAAAATGGAACTATTGGTGGCCAGTTTCTTTTTGGAGGTTAATGCTGAGAAGAACGAGAGCATCTATTCCAAGCTTGTTGCGATTATCAGTTCCGTATTCTCAATCATATTACTTGCTGGTATTTTCAGCCAGTACAGAATAAGAAGATCTATCAGTAAATCAATCCTGAATATCGAAAAGAACAGTTTGCATTGAGTATTCAGCAGGTTTTGCCCCTTTCTTTTGATACTTTGGTTTCTCGAAAACTTATGATTTTAAATCAATAGAAGAGTTAAGCTGATCTTAAACCTGTCAGAAAAAGTGAGTAGGACGGATTCTTTTAATAGGAATCACGATAGAGAAAACCGACTACTCTTCTAAAAACACATGACGTGTAAAAATATTTCTCGGTGTGATTTTATACTCAAGCTCGTCCCCTTTGGAATTATAGAGCAACCTCATGTCATCCACACCGAAAATGTAAATGTTCATCTCCACATTCAAATCAATATCATGAGCAAAAGCTTTTTTCATTAGCCCCCATGATTTTCGGAAATCCTTTTTCTCATCTTTACTCATATCAGACATATGCTTATGAATGCTTGAGGAACTTATATAACCTTCTCTAAGCTCAATTTGCACCTCGCTCATTCCGATTTCTTTAGCATCTCTTCCTTGATGATACATATGGTTGGCAAGTTGATCATGATTCTCCAAACTCATCAACTTCTCTTTCACTTCACTATTCTCAATATCATGGTATTGATATTTATCTTTTAACCATTGATCACTTACTTCTAAAACAGAAAAAAGCAGGGTATCATAGATAAGCTGACTATAGATATCCACTGGCACAAGGATCATGGTGAAGTTCTGATGATCTGTAAAGTGCTTTACATATACATCCACGTCATCTCCAACACGGATATCCTTCTTTTTGATGACTACATTATTAGGGTCTATGTTGTGACCTTGCTCAAGTAAAAACTGCAAGAAGATTGGAGAATTTGCAAATTTGTGGACTATATCTTCGATCTCATCAATGTGATTCTCATTGATATAGTCTTCCATAGACTCGCTGATCTCAATGACATTTTTTTTCTCCTGAGCCTGAACCAGAGTCGAAGTAAAAAGTAATAGCACAAAAATGGCACAAAGTCCTCTTGTCATCGGCGGATGGGGTTGAAAATAGAGACAAAAGTAAGCAAAGCTGATAAACTAAAATGTGAACACGGTTTTAGATCTCAGTCCAAAGGATGACAGAAGATCACATCTTTCGCTTCTACCGAAACGGAAACACTATTTCCTTTTGCAAAACGCTTTTCAAAATCAAAAATCAAAATCTCTTTATAATCAAATGCTTGAATGAGTAAAATCTGATAAGAGCCTCTAAAGAGAACTTCCTTGACCAAACAAGTCAGTGAGCCCTCATTTATAGCTAGTCTAAAACCTTCGGCTCGAATGAGGCAGTCATCCTTAGCAGAAATCCCAAAGCGACTCATTTCTTCAGCACTGAACTTATTGATCGGACCAAAAAATGAGGCTATTTCATAGCTCCTTGGTTGATAGTAGATCTCCTGAGGAGTGCCAAGCTGCTTGATTTCACCGTTCATCAAGACCACTATTTTGTCGGCCATCATAGCATCTCGTGTATCGTGCGTGACTAAAATGACACAGGTGCCCGTTTCTTGCGCCAAACGCTTTACCTCGGTAAGAAAAAGTGCGGAATTCATAGGATCCAAAGCGCTAAATGGCTCATCCATCAACAAAACCTCTGGCTCATTGGCCATCGCTTTGGCTATAGCAAGCCGTTGCTGTTGCCCTCCAGATAGTTGATACGGCTTATGGTCTGAGATAGAGTTTAGTTTAAAAAAATCCAGTAAGAAGTTGACTCGCTCTGTTCGATATTCAAGGGTGTATTCATTTAAAACAGATGCAATGTTTTCTTTGGCCGAGATATTTGGTCTTAATTCATATTGCTGATAAACAAGTTTAATTTCCTCATAACCCGGCACCAGTCGTATATCGGGTCCTTCCAGCTCTTCTCCATGAAAAAGTACCCTTCCTTTCGAAGGGTTAATATGACCTGCCAATAGCTTGAGAAGAGTGGTTTTCCCAGAGCCGCTTGGTCCAACTATGGATATAAATTCTCCTTCACGAATTTCAAAATTGAAATCGTGTATAGTCGGATCGTTTTTACCTTCGTAGGAATAGCTGAGAGAAATTGCGCTTAGTAGACTCAATGGTGTTGTCTCCAGAGATAAATGTTAGAAACTCAATAATCCCATAAGTCGGTGAGCTTGTAGGGAGAGCCTGCAATTGTGAATATTTCACCTGAAACATATCTGTACTTAGACAACAATGCCAGGTTTCTTAAATCTTCCCGATCAAGCTTGATGTTGATTGCTTCGAAATTTTCTTTAAGTCTGTCTTCTTTCGTGGTTTTGGGAATGACCGATACTTTTCTTGCTAATGACCATGCAATAAGTACTTGTGCAGATGTGCAATCATGCTTTTCTGCTATTTCCAGTACCGTATTGTTATCCATCAATACCGGAGATATTTTCCCTGAAGGTTCCAGTTGTCGATAAGGTGCTCCAAGCGGCCCAAATGCAGTCATAGCAATCCCGCTTGATCTACAATAATCATAAAGCGATATCTGAGGTAAAAACGGATGCAATTCAACCTGATTCACTTCTGGAGGAATCCATGCACTATCAATAATCAATTGTAGTGCCTTGCTATTGAAATTGCAGACTCCTATGTGTTTTACCAATCCATCATCAACTCCATCCTCCATACCTTCCCAGGTTTCTTCTAATGGGGCGGCATCCCAAGACAAAAAATCTCCGGGCTCCTCTGGCCATATCTTTCCTTTTTTCTGTGCTACTGGCCAGTGCATCAAATACAGATCAAGGTAATCAAGATCAAGATTTTCTAGTGTTTTCTCCAGAGCAGGCATCACATCATCTTTCAGATGAGAATCATTCCACAGCTTCGAGGTAATCCATAGATCTTCTCTCTCTACTATTCCTTCATCAATCGCTTCATTGATTGCTTCACCTATCTCTTGTTCATTTCCATAAAACGCAGCACAATCAAAATGCCTATACCCTACTTCGATCGCTTTGGTCACGACTCGCCCAATTTCTCCCGGATCGGATCGAAATGTGCCCAATCCAAGAATTGGCATTTCATCTCCATTTGCAAATTTGACAGTCTTCATAATAATTGAAACGGCTATTAAATTTTCAAATTATAGCGTTACCGCTTACAATCCAAATATTATTTGTAAAACAAAAAGTGAGGCACGTATTCTCGTTGAAGGTTTGACGTTTTATGTTCAGTGATATATCAACAACAGAGTAATAACCCGCGTAAGTTTATGATAAAACTTCTAACCTAGGAGTAGTCTCTTAAGAAGGGTTTTGAATCTAGGATTCTTTCTCATCGGATCCCAAATCGGATTTACTTTTAAAAAAATGATGGCACTCCTCTTATTTTCCACGGCTTCCTCAAGAAAATCCATTGCCTTTTCAAAATCACCAATTCCTGTATAAATGACGGCAAAATCCAAGGCGTACGTCCAACCCTTATGAATCAATGAACTTTTCTTAATCTCAGACAAACACTTAGTCGCATTTTCTATATCACCTTTTAAGGCAAATGCATACCCCATCTGACTATAAGACTTTAGCGCAAGCATGGTTTTGTTATCGATATTTCTAAACGTATCTACAGCTTCGTCTTGATTACCCTGCATGACAACAGACCAGCCTCTATATTCAAGTACTTTTTCATGTCTGGGGTCAATTTCAAGAAGTTCGTCATAAAGCTCGATGGCTTTGCTGTATTTCCTTTCCAGAAAATAATTATCCGCTTCTGCTCGCTTAGCTATGAAAGAAAAAGGATCCAGCTCTAAAGCCAGCTTAAGGAGCTTCCTTGACTCTGAGAAATCACCTTTAATCGTATAATAAAGTGACTTGGCAACATGTGTTTTAGAGCTTTTTGGATTTAATTTCAGTGCTTTGTTTACCATCATAAGCGACTGCTCCCAATCGTACTTTTGATATAAATAAACATACGAAAGTGCTATGTAAGACCTATAATAGGAAGCATCCATTTCGATTGCTTTTTCTGCTGCTTCTCTTGCTTCATCGTAAGACTTAATGGGCTTGTCGTAACCTCCTGCAAAAGATAATCTGGTATACGCGTTGGCCATCATGGAGTAAGCCTTATGGTAGCTCTCTTCCTTTTTAATCGCTCTCTGGTAGCACGCCACAGCTTTGGAGAGTCCTTGCATAGTCCATGTGTTGTGATGAAAGAGCCCCTGCAGATAGTGTTCATAAGCAGCGAAATTTAAGGTTGCAGGCTTCACTTCAGGCCTTTTAAACACATTTTGCTTTCTATCAGATGTTATTCGTTCCCATAAGTGCTCAATAATGTCATCTTGAATATCAAAAATATCTATAACCTGTTGATCGTAGCTTTTGGACCATAGCTCTTCATTCGAATCTGCACAGTATAGGTAAACCCTCATTCTAACCTTTTTACCTATTCTTCTAAGGGTTCCCATCACCACATAACTGACCGATAGGGCACTTCCAATTTCTGGTACGGAAAGCTTTGTATTCTTAAGTGCAAAACTCGAGCCTCTTGATATCATCTTCAATCCCTCAATACCGGTAAATGCGTCGATAATATCTTCGGATACTCCATCACTGAAATACTCGAAATCTGGATCGGCACTCATATTGGTAAGCGGAATTACAGCGAGGCTTATTTTGTCATCTAGTGTGTTTGATAGAGATTCTTCAGAGGGTATCATAGCAGCAAAATTTTATCTTAGCAAAGATATAGTTAATATGTAATTTTTAACAAAAAGAAGATTTTATTAGACTATTCAACTATTAATTAATTAATCATTAACAATTACGCAACAAAATAGCTGAAAATCGAAATAGAGTAAAATGATATTTTGTAATTTCTTTTTAGAATGGATTAAACGCTAGTTTATTCTATACGTTTCATCTACATCCTTCTTATTTTGCCTTTATAATGAAAAGAATTTTTAAAATTTTCCTCAAAATTATGTTCACGGTTTTAGCAATTGTGCTGGTTTTTGTAATCGGTATTGCCATTTTCATCAAAACATCCCCACAGTTTGGTGCAAAAATAGAAGGAGATCAACTTGAAGAGATCAAGCAGTCTCCAAACTTCAAGGACGGTGAGTTTATCAACCTTACACCTACGATTCTCAATAACATCAAGCCAAAAGACATGGTGTCAATGATGTATAATTTGATCTTCAATCCTAGTCAGGGAACTCCTAAATCTCCTTTACCGGTCAACTTTGGTGAAGGGGAAATGAAAGAAGTGGATTCAATAGCTTATGTAACCTGGTATGGGCATTCTGCAATCTTATTGGAAATGGAAGGCAAATCAATTTTGATTGACCCGATGCTAGGACCTGCAAGTGCTCCTGTTTCATTCGCAACCAAAAGGTTTACCTATGAGAATGCGATTGAGATCGAAAATCTTAAGAACATTGATGCTGTTATCTTGTCTCACGACCACTATGATCATTTGGATTATCCAACCATTATTAAAATCAAGGATGAAGTAAAACACTTCTACACCGCATTAGGTGTAGGAGAACATTTAGCCTCATGGGGAGTGCCTAGAGAAAAGATCACTCAGCTGGATTGGTGGGAGTCTTCGTTTTTAGAAAATATAGAATTGATTGCTACTCCTGCAAGACATTTTTCCGGACGAGGGGTATCGGACAGGAATAAAACACAATGGGCCTCATGGGTCATAAAAGGGCAAAAGAGTAATATCTACTTCAGCGGGGATGGCGGATATGCTAATCACTTTCAGGAAATAGGCAATAGATACGGACCATTCGACTTTGCGATGGTAGAATGTGGCCAATACAATGAACTTTGGGCACAGATACATATGACACCTGAGGAAACTGTACAAGCTTCAATAGACGTACAAGCCAAAGTAATGATGCCTATTCACTGGGGAGCGTTTAAGCTGGCCCCTCATGATTGGAAAGATCCCATTGAACGAGTGATTGCTGAATCCAATCTTAAAAACGTGGAGGTATCTACGCCTGCTATCGGTGAACGCTTCAGTATCGGAAATGCTTCCAAAACAAACTGGTGGGAAAATGTTGAGTGATTGAGGTTCTTATAAAAGAGTGGAGATGTTTTACTCAAGAATGCGTCAAAATCAGAAATGGTAATCTTCCTATAATTCTTAAGGGTTCTGGTATTTCGAATTATAGAAAGATTACTCTGCCACGTTCTGATTGACCTTCAACTATTTGGTCTGGGATAAATATTATTTACCTGAAACAGATTTAGTTATTTAAATAAACTCAGTCCGAGGAATATTGGTCTCTTCAATAGCCTTAAATCCTCCTTCAATATTGATTACTTTCTGAACCCCTCGCGACTTCAATATGGACGCTGCAATCATCGATCTATATCCTCCAGCACAATGAACAGCGTATGATTTAGTCGAGTCAACTTGATTCATGTTGTCATTGATATAATCAAGAGGAAAGCTACTTACCTTCCTCAAATGACCTCCTTGAAACTCTCCAGGCTTTCTGACATCCAAAGTATTGAGAGATTCCTTCTCATACATTTCCGCAAATGCATCAGCTGAAATAGATTCAACTCTATCAACTTCCTTACCCGATTTTTTCCATGTCTCAATTCCTCCTTCTAAAAAGCCTAATGTATTGTCATAGCCTACACGGGAAAGACGAGTAATCACTTCTTCTTCTCTGCCTTCAGGAGCGATGAATAAAATATTTTGTTTTAAGTCTGGGATCAAAGCCCCTACCCACGGAGCAAACCCTCCATCAATCCCAATAAAAATCGAGTTGGGGATATGGGACTCTGAATAATCGCTCGCACTACGGGTATCCAATACAAGCGCCCCTTCATGATTCACAATTGACTCAAAAGTCTCTGCATTCAAGGGAGCACTACCCTTATCCATTATTTCATTCAGGGACTTAGCCTTAGTTTTGTTCATCGCAACATTCTGAGCAAAGTACTGAGGTGGAGGCAAGAGCCCATCGGTTACTTCTGCAACAAACTCATCTCGAGTCATGTTGGAACGCAATGCATAATTACTTTCTTTTTGACTCCCCAGTGAATCGGAAGTCTCCTTGCTCATATTCTTGCCACAGGCCGATCCAGCACCGTGTGCAGGGTAAACTGTAATATCATCAGGCAAAATCATGATTTTGGATCGTAGACTGTCGAAAAGCATTCCTGCTAAATCTTCCTGAGAGAGTGCTCCTTTTTGAGCTAAATCAGGACGTCCTACATCTCCTATAAATAATGTGTCTCCACTAAAAATTGCGTGTTCTTTTCCTTCCTCATCGATCAAAAGATAAGTTGTACTCTCCAACGTATGTCCAGGGGTATGAAGTACCTTAATCTTGACCTTCCCTATCTCGAAAATCTCTCCATCAGCAGCCTCATGAAAATCGAAATCTGCTTTTGCGTTTGGTCCATAGACAATCTGCGCTCCTGTACGTGAAGCCAAGTCTACATGACCGGAAACAAAGTCAGCATGAAAATGGGTTTCAAATATGTACTTAATCTTTGCTTCTTCAGAGTCTGCTTTTCTTATGTAAGTATCAATCTCTCGAAGCGGGTCTACGATTGCGGCATGCCCATCACTTTCAATGTAATAGGCACCTTGTGACAAGCATCCTGTGTATATCTGTTCTACTTTCATTTTAATTCAATTTATTATTCAAAAGTACGCTTACAAGACTCTGATCGGTGTAACAAAAGTCACACTGGTCAATCATCATGTTGAACGGCGTATTCTGTGTATTTCTTTTTCCCATTCGACACAACACTTTCTACTGCTCCATTCAAATTCAAGAAGATTCTATCTTCTCCAAAAAATTCCATCAACTTGTTTTTGTAAAGTGCATCTCTAACTGGGCCAACCACCTCACTCAAAAGAATATCAATATCTTTTTCTTGTAAGTTCAGCATCAGGTCCTTCAATCCTTCCGAAGCTGTTGCATCAATATAATTGATTGGACCAGCGTCCAACACAATGGTTTTAACCCGGTGATTTGCTTCAGTGATTGATTTCGTCACGAAATCTTTGAAGTATTGAATGTTTACAAAGGTTAACGGAGCATCTACTCTTAGAATCAATAGATCATCCCAAACTTCTAAGTTGTCGAACCGCTTTATATTTCTAAATTCATAATGGGATTTGACTCTTCCTAATTTTGCTATATGCGGATAGGCTGATTTATATAAAAGGATCAAAATGGAAAGTAGTACACCAATCGCTATTCCCAGAACCATGCTAAAAAATAGGGTTGCAAAAAAAGTCGACAGCATTAGGGCAAGCTCAATTTTACTTTCTCTCCATAACCTATGAAAATACCGAATATTGATTAGGCTTCCGACCGCCACTAATATGATGGAAGCAAGGATTGCATGAGGCAAATAATAAAATAGTGGAGTGAGAAAAATCAAGGTTATCCCTACTAAAAGTGCACTAAAAACAGATGCTAGTGGAGTAACAGCCCCAGATTCGCTATTGACCGCTGATCTTGAAAATCCACCAGTAACAGGGTATGATTGAAAAAAAGAGCCAAGAAGGTTTGACATTCCCAAACCTAACAATTCCTGATTTGGCCTAACAATGTGATTCTTCTGCTTGGTCTCCAGTGCCTTGGAAACCGAAAATGATTCCATGAAAGCAACAATGGAAATGGTAAATGCCAATGGAAGAAGTTCTCGCCATTTATCCAAAGAAAAATTGGGGATAGAAAAATGGGGCATTCCATCTGGAATTTCTTTTACGATACTCACTCCATTTTCTTGAAGTTGAAACATGTAAACTGCCACAATCCCAAGAACTACTGCAAACAAGGAACCTGGAATTGATTTATTGATTTTCCTCACAAATATTATGAAGGCTACTCCCAAAATCCCTACAAGACTCGTCAACCAATGTATCTCGCTCCACTTGGAAGAGATTTCGAGGAGGGTTTCAAAAACCTGAGTGCCTTTGCTCAGGTCAACTCCTAACACATGGTTGAGCTGGCTCGTCCCTATTATTAATGCTGCAGCGGAAGTAAATCCAGTGATTACTGGTTTGGAAAGAAGATTGGTAATAAACCCAAGTCTGAATACTCCGAGCAGCAACTGAAATGCTCCTACAAAAAAAGCCAACAAGATGGCATAGGAAATATATGCCTCCGTACCTCCAGAAGCCAAAACAGATACTCCTGCCGCCACCAATAATGAATCCATAGCTACTGGAGCTACAGAAAGCTGTCTGGAGGTTCCAAAAATCGCATAGATGATTTGCGGAACGACAGAAGCATAAAGGCCGTAAACAGGCGGTAAGCCGGCAATCATGGCATAGGCCATCCCTTGAGGAATAAGCATAACTCCTACCGTAAGTCCAGCGAATAAATCTCCTTTGAGATACTCTTTTCTATAGGTAGAAAGCCATTCTATAAATGGAAAGATTTTCTGCATTCAATCGAACCTTCATTGTAGGTCAAAGGTAATAGTCTGTCGATCAACCGAATGTAACAATTGTAACTGCAATCAAAGTACCTCTATTCGATTTCTGTATTGCTCGATTTTACCTTCTTGTTCCAGTTGTTTTAATAGACGAGAAACTACAACTCTTGACGTGCTCAACTCTTTTGCTATTTGCTCGTGAGTCTTCTCTATGACGTAAGTGCCTGAGGCCTGTTTTTTATCAAGCAGGTACTTGTATACTCTTTGATCCATTTTGGTGAATACCACACTGTCTATTGTAGTTAGTAATTCATCAAACCTGGTTTGATAGGCCAGAAAGACGAATTTTCGAAAAGAGGTATATTTCTTAACCCAGGAATCAATATAGGTCATTGGGATCATCCAAAGTGTCGCATCTTCTTCTGCCAACACATGGAAGGCTGATCGCTTGCCTTCTATACAGCAGGTGATAGACATTGCACAAGTCTCACCTCCTTCCAGGAAGTAGAGAAAAACTTCCTTATGGTTTGAATCTTGTCGCATGACTTTGAGCAAACCTTCTAAAACGATCGGTATTTCCTCTCCTTCCATATGAGGGGCTATTACTGATTGACCTTCCTTGTATTTCTTAACTCTGCCAAGGCTCAAGATTTCTTCAATCAGTTCGGATTCAATATCAAGTTTCTCAAGGACTTCTCTTACCAGTGTTTTCATTTCAAGGAAATCCATTTGATGGATTAATGGTTCAATTTCGCCAACAAATGAGAGAATAAAAAAAGCCTGATCGATGATCAGGCTTAGGAAGTGATTTGGCTGGGGTTCGAACCCAGGACCCTCTCCTTAAAAGGGAGATGCTCTACCAGCTGAGCTACCAAATCTTATTAATTTGCAATTTTTAACTAGGCTTTTTCGTGTGCCTCCCTTAAAATTGCGGTTGCAAAAATAGATAGCTTATTTACAAAATACAACCCTCAATATGTTTTTTAGAATAATAATTTTCTTTTTCTTTTTCACGAGCTATTTCATAGTAAAATCTGAGAATATAAACCTCATTAATCAAGCAGATAGTTTGTTTGAAAGCAAAAAATATACGGAGGCTTTTGAGTTGTATGCTCAAGTGTATGAGGAGGGGTCTGCTTCTGCTGCGATGTTAATAAAAATGGCCTTTATAAAAGAGGGGCTGGGAGATTATACAAGTGCTCTTTATTATCTGGATCATTATTATAAAAAAACATCCAACAAAAGGGTGTTGGAAAAAATGTACGAATTGGCGAATGAAAACAATCTTGAGGGGTTTGAATTTTCCGATTACAAATTTGCTATCAACACTATAGCCAAGTATCGTACTCGTTTGATTTTTGGTTTGCTGGGGCTTGCCATGTTTGTTTTTGCTCTCATGATGGCTAAGAGAACCAATGGAACGAGAGCCATTCCCTGGATAGCGTGTCAGGTTGTAATATTAATTCCTGCGCTTCTTATTCTCAATGGTTTTTTTGGGGATAGCGAAGCTATTGTTGGGAATGATCAAACAATCGCTATGGATGGCCCATCAGCAGCATCTGAGCCACTTGAGCTAATTGCGAAGGGAACTAAGGTTAAGGTGATTGATGCTAACGAGATTTGGACCAAAATACAGATCAACGAGACGGAAGCTTACGTTCGCTCTAACAGGCTACTTGAGTTGTTTTAGCAATGTAAACTTGGTCTTGCCATTACTAAAAAGACAGAGTGGAATACTAGCAAAATAGACTGGATAGTAGCGGTACCCCGCAGTGAGGTACGAACGAGGAGTACAAGCGGATAGCCAGAGCACTTTTAGAGTCTGGAGCGACTTATTCTCTACAAAAAGGTTTTACTAATCTGGCAGGTGAAAACTAACTCTTCCATAAAAACAAAACCCTGATTGGAGACCAATCAGGGTTTTGTAAATATTAGAAAGTTTCTAATTAAGAAACGGTTTTAACAGTTTTGATGATTCTTGCAGCAACTTTGTACGGATCTGCATTAGATGCTGGTCTTCTGTCTTCCAGATAACCTGACCATCCTTTGTTGACGGTGTATAGAGGAATTCTGATTGATGCTCCTCTGTCAGATACTCCGTAAGAGAAATCAGTGATAGCGGCAGTCTCATGCTTACCAGTCAATCTCTGATCGTTATCAGCTCCATAAACATCGATATGCTCTTTTACAACGCTTCTGAAAGCTTCGCATACTTTCTCAATTTTCTCTTGAGAAGCAGCATTTCTTGTATAAGAATTAGAGAAGTTGGCATGCATACCTGAACCATTCCAATCAGTCTCACCAAGAGGCTTAGGGTGGTACTCGATGTAGCATCCGTATTGCTCAGACAATCTTTCCATTAGGTATCTACCAATCCAGATTTCATCACCTGCCTGATGTGCTCCTTTGGCAAAAATTTGCCATTCCCACTGACCAGCAGCTACTTCGCCATTGGTTCCTTCTATATTCAATCCTGCAGCAATGCAAAGATCCAAATGTTCGTCTTTGAAATCTCTTCCGAAAACGTTTTGCCCACCTACACCGCAGTAGTATGGTCCTTGTGGAGCTGGAAATCCACCTGCAGGGAATCCCAAAGGAAGTTTCGTTTCTGGATCCATCAAGAAGTACTCTTGCTCAAAGCCGAACCAAAAGTCAGCATCGTCATCATCAATAGTAGCTCTTCCGTTGGTAACGTGTGGAGTACCGTCTGCATTCAGTACCTCAGTCATTACCAAGTATCCATTCTCAATTGCCGGATCTGGGCAAATGAAGACAGGCTTCAAAATACAATCCGAAGAACCACCTTCAGCTTGCTCGGTTGAGCTTCCATCGAAAGACCAATCATCGCAATCTTCCAGCTTACCACTGAAATCGGATACTACTTTTGTTTTACTTCTCAAAGACTGGGTTGGCGCATATCCATCCAACCAGATGTACTCTAGTTTTGACTTAGACATTGTTTTTGGTTTATATTTTTTGTGATTTAAACTGACGACTCATTCACAATTGAGTCAATTTCTTCTAAACTGTAATTTTCAAAAAAAAGAGCAAATAAATAAATTTTACACTGACTTTTTTTGATAAGATTGCCATTTTCATAAATAAAATAGCATTTCATTGATAACAACAAAGTCCACTCAATTTTGAATGGACTTTGTTGTTATAAGAATTTGTAAGACTTCAACTTAGAAGCTGTAAACAGCTCCCAATACGAAAGAAGCTAACGTACCTCCAACTTGAGTAAAGTCGTTTGTGCTTTCTAAGAAAACATCTTCTGAAGCAAGATCTACTCTAAATTCTGGAATGATTGTCAATGCACCAACAGAATAGTTAGCAGACAAAGTAAGATCAATTATACTTTCGTCTTTTGTGAACAATCCAAGACCGCTATCCTGAAAATACTCTCCTCTGATACCTAGAGAAAAGTCATCGGAAAGAGACTGCTGAAGATAAAGAGCAGCTCCTAGGAAAAGATCATTGTTATAAGTAGCATTGATTCCTAAGAAAGTAGCATCAGAAAGATCGAACCCTCCAGTGAAGTCAATTTGGAAATAATCATCTCCAGCCAAAACGTTTAAGTACTGACCCGCAACACCTAATTGAGCTCCAAGTAAATACTGACCATCTGGATTGAAATCCGTGAAATCTGTTGGGTTCAATATACCTAACATTAAGCTAGCATCTCCTATTGCAATATCCGCCTTAACACCACTATGAGAGAACGGTCCGTAAGAGAACATGTATGAAGTAGAGTAGTTGTAGTTAGCTGTTGGAGAAATCACTTCGTAACCTAAGAAAGTATTAAAATTTCCCATTGTCAAAGTAACTGACTCACTTACGTTCCAGTATGCGTATAGCTGATTAACGATGCTAGAGCTTGCAGTAGTAGAAGCAAAAACAGCGTCAGTTCCTCTTGGGCCGAATACTAAATCAGCAACGAAACCTGATTTTTCACCTTCAACTCCCAGAATGATGTTTGCCATCCCTAACGCAAAACCTGGCTGGTTAGCGAAAGATGTACCTGGAGCAACGTATGTATCAACTTCTCCATCAGCATCTGTATCAATTCCAGTATTTGGAGCATTCAAGTTTGCTCTGTAATAAGCATCTACTGATCCACTAATAGTAAGCTCTTGCGCTGTAGCTGTTCCCGCTACTAATAGAGCTAAAGCAACTACAGATGTTTTAATCAAATTTGTAAAATTTTTCATAAGCATTTATTGATTGAATTATTGTGTTGATTATTAAATGGCCTCTGATCTAAAGCTCGAATCTTTTCGATCAGAGGCCTTTTTTATTTTGAGTTTTTGATAATTATTCTGTTACGATTGTATAACCTCTGATACCGTGCTCATGGCTATCCAATCCTTCTTTTTCGTGTTCTTCAGAAACTCTGATTCCTATTGTAACTTTCAATACATAGAAGATGATGAAAGCAGAAACAAATGCTGCAACTCCGCAAATTAGAACTCCTATTAATTGAGTCAAGAAAGAGTGATCAGGATTGTTAGAGAAGATACCTACTGCAAGTGTTCCCCAGATACCGCATACTAAGTGAACTGAAACAGCTCCTACTACGTCATCCAGTTTGAATTTATCTAATGTGATTGCAGAAAGTACTACAATAAGACCAGCAACGAATCCTACAAAAAGTGCCATGTTTGGCTCGATAACGTCAGCTCCAGCTGTGATACCAACAAGTCCTGCAAGGATACCATTAAGCACCATACCTAAGTCCATTCTCTTGAAAACGATGTAACTCATCAAGAATCCACCAAGTCCACCAGCAGCAGCTGCTAAACTAGTAGTAACAAGTACGAATGAAGTCAATGCAGGGTCTGCAGAAAGAACAGATCCACCGTTGAATCCGAACCAACCTAACCATAATAAGAATACTCCAATTACAGCTAAAGGAACACTAGATCCTGGCTTGTCAATTACTTTACCATCTACGTACTTACCTAAACGTGGGCCTAAGATCATGATACCCGCAAGAGCACCCCATCCACCTACTGAGTGAACTAGTGTAGAACCTGCAAAATCATAGAAGCCCATTTCGTCAAGAGCTCCACCGCCCCATTTCCAGCTACCGATGATTGGATAAACAACACCTACGAATACCAAGGTGAAGATCATGTACGCGCTCAACTTAATACGCTCAGCTACAGCTCCAGATACAATAGTAGCGGCTGTTGCAGCAAACATTGCTTGGAAAAGAAAATCAGTCCACCATGTGTAACCAGCACTAGCATAGCCTGCAGTTACATCAGCAGTAGTAGAATCTCCAATTCCGAACCCTGCAAATCCAAACCATCCTGGCTCTTCAAATCCAGGGTACATTAAGTTAAATCCGCAAATAAAATAGGTAATGATACCTATGATTGGAGTCAATGTATTCTTAAAAAGAATATTGACAGTGTTTTTTGCCTGACCGAAACCTGCTTCAACACCCGCAAAACCGAGGTGCATTATAAAGACAAGTGCAGTTGCAAGCATCATCCAGATATTATTAGCCGTCAACAGGTTGAAGGTAATATCTGCAGCAACGTCAGCCTGGACTACTGCTTCCGCAGCTCCTTCGGCAGATGGCATCACTAAAAGGTTGGTGATCATGTTCATAAAATTCAAATTTAATTTTGTTGAAAAAAACCTTTGGTCAATAATATGTCGTCACATATTTGATTCGCCAAATAAAGAGAATGTTTGATGAGTGGCAAAATAATGATTTCATTTTTTACCCTGTTTCATTGCCAAAAAAAGCAGAGCATGTCCACTTATTTTGAAATTTCAATAATGAAATGCGTGTTTTTTTAAAAATATTATCTCTTAGAGTTCTATCCTAAGTTTTCAGTTGGAGAGATTGTAAAAATCACGTTCCTTGATATTAGACTACCTAAAATTGCTTTTTCGTTAAATTTTTTTCAAAAAACAGAAAGATTTACAAAATATTATTCCTTTCAATACAAATGAAACCGTCAATGATTCAATTATTTATGAATTTGTTAAAACGAAGGAGAAATGACTTCATAGTTCCTCGTCGGGATAGGTAGGAATTCAACGAAGGATCGTTACCACACCTTTATACTCTGTCTCTGTGTATCGAATGAAGTAGAAGTAGGTTCCTGCTTCATGTCCATCTCCAGTCCATCTGAAGTTTCTGTCAGCGCTCTCGAATACATTGTTTCCGGTGCGATCTTGAATAACAATGTAGTCAAAGGAATCTTCGCAATTATCGGGTGGGAGATTTCGCTTTGTGTCTAGATGATCAGTTAGTGTAAAGACATTATTCCAAGTATCTCCATTTGGGGTAAATACATTGGGCGGATCGAAAGAAACAAAGGCTTCTCTTGTCTCGAGGACTTCAAAGGTAAGCTTCATGGTATCCAAACCTGAAATAGGACAGTTGTCATCAAAAACCAAAAATATAAGGTCATAAAACTCACTCTTGCTACCAGGCGGTAGAAGACGGCATTCTGGAGTCCATTTCAAGGTAGAAGTTACGTTTTCAAATCCAGACACGGATTCAAACTCCAATGAGGCAGAGACAGGTCTTCTAAACGATTCATGAAATTGCATGCGGATCTCATTGTCTGGGTCTAGATCTGATGATGAAATAGGTAACTCAAATGGCTCATTGACCAAAACTTGATAGGTACGTTCCATTTCATCAAACTCTGGTCTTGCATTCTCTCTCAGTGCAACATCAATTTCAACTATGAGTGTATCAGGATTTTGAATATTGCAATCATTTATATCACCCGCAATGAAAAAGAACCTGAATTGATTCTTAGCTAGTAAATTAAGACTATCACAAAAGGGTGTCCAACTGAAAGCACCAGATACAGAACCAAAGCCGGATGCCTCCTCGAATTCGACACCAAATTCATCAGGATTAAATCCATCTCCGGCAATTCTAAGGTTCAAAAAATCATTGTCTTCATCATCGGCGAATATTTCAAAATCAACTTTTTCATCAGCAACTCTGCTTATTATGTTAGAAGATGAAGAAGTCACAATAGGATCTGTATTCCCAGGAAGTAGCGCATTCAGGTCAACCCACTCTATAGCAGGATTCTCCAACTGGCACTGATCTTCGTCTTCTGCTAATATTCCGATCCTAAAGCTTTGTTTATCGCTCAAATCGAAATCATTACAATCAACTTTCCAATTAAAGAAACCTTCTGCCCTCCCTGCCTCATCTTTTGTCAACTCAAAAGTCATTCCCCTCTCATCTAATCCTTTGACATCATCGAATAGCAAAGACACATCGACACTATCATTGTCTGCGTCCGTTGCAACAAAGTTGAGCGTAATTTCATTACCGTTAGAGACATTGAAAGGATCACCCAGAATAGGTGATAGATTGACAAAAAAGTTTGGCGGAGGCTCTACTTGAATAGACATACGAACAGTATCCAACTGGGGAAGCGGGCACACATCATCTTGTACTATAAAATCAACCACAAATGGTCTGCCTCTTACAGGAGGACACTCGGGAGCACAGTATTGCACAAACAGTTGGTCTCCTGGACCGACTATATAGTTTATGCCTCCAAGCACATCAAACTCTCCTTCAAAATTGACTGGGTCAGCTCTAAAGCTAATGCTCTCCCCTTGCTCAATACCCGTCACTAAGAACTCAAAGCACTTATCATCCTCGACTCCAAACTTTAAGGTATCAACCTCAGAATCAAATTCAGCATTGTCCGGAATGACTACATCTAGGACTGGAGGTGGTGGTAGTGCTCCACAGCCGTCTATAACTAGCATTTGGAAATCTCTCTGTACCTCCCCTATTTGAATATCTTTCGCAGAGTCTTCATCAAACCTCCATTCTTCTACGATCACGGAAAAAACAAACAGACCAGGTTGAGATGGAGTCACGGTAAGTAAACCCTTGCTACTAATACCAAGTGATGGATTACCTGGGATAGCATTCTCCAAGTCAAATCCATCGGCCCATCTTAACGGCAAGGTAGGTTTCGATTCCGGTCCAAATGGAGGAATGGCAGAAGTACTATTTGCTCCCTTGGAGTTTAAGGGTGTAGCAAGGCGATAAGATAAGGAGTCTCCATCTAAGTCTCTTCCAATAAAGCTTGTATAGAAAAACTGACCGACACATGCATAATCGCTTAGCGGTTTGTTGAGAATAGGGGATGAATTGACAAATGGACTACCGTTTTTATATAAGGGTGGAATTTCCAGTATATACTGCATCCCAGCTGATCCTGATCCGATAATATTAATAACATCTTCATTTCTACAGCAGCGATCCCAGGTAATATAGTACCCTTCAATATCTGAATAGTCTCTTGGATCCAACTCAAACTGAGCACTCCAAATGACTCTTGAGGTTTCTAATTCTTCAATTGTACAAGCAATGTTCGTATAAAAGACAGGTGTATTCTCCACAAAGTCTAGCACAAAATCACTGCCAACAGGCTGATCATCCTTATTGGAGAAAAGTCGAAGTGTAACATTTGGCTGAATGCTATTATTCTGATCCTGAGCCTCATCTCTGTATTGAATAAGGTTAACCTGATACAACCCAGGACGAATTGTAATAAATTCAATTTCTCCACCAACTATATGGAAAGACTTTGCGCTTATCCATGCAACAGATAAGGATAATAAGATGAGAATCTTTTTCATTCAGTCTGGCATATTGTCAAGTAGACATTTTCAAAGGCTGATAAACCCATTTAATGAACAAACAATTCTTAATTTTGCCCGGTATGAAGCATAGTAAAGTTATTGAAAAGCTGGAGATAATTGGTATCTCAGCAGAGGGAAAGAGTGTTGGAAAAAAAGACTCTAAGGTATATTTCATCAATCAAGGTGCGCCGGGCGACATTGTAGATATAAGAATCACAGGAAAACGTAAAAAGTTTTTCGAAGGAACAATTACTTCTTTTCATGAAAAATCCGAGGAAAGGTCGGAACCATTTTGCCAGCACTTTGGAACATGCGGAGGATGTAAGTGGCAGCATATCAACTATGATGCTCAGCTAAAATACAAGCAGATACATGTGGAGGAGAACTTGGAGAAAATCTCTAAAATGACGCTTCCAAAGTCATTTCCCATATTGGGATCAAAAGAAACTCAGTTTTATAGAAATAAACTGGAATTCACCTTTTCTAATAATAGATGGCTCACTCAAGAGGATATTGATAGCGGAGAGGTCCTTTCAAGGAATGCCCTGGGTTTCCATATTCCCAAAAGGTTTGACAAGATACTGGATATAGAAAAGTGCTGGCTGCAAGGAGACCCATCGAATCAAATACGTCTTGCTGTCAGAGAATACGCGATTGAAAATGAGTTGCCTTTTTATGACATCAGAAAACAAGAAGGGTTATTAAGAAACTTGATCATACGAACCGCTACAACAGGTGACTTGATGGTGATTGTTCAGTTTTTTCATGAAGATTCTAAAATCAACGGCTTACTTGAGTTTCTAAAAAATGAAATCCCTCAAATCACGTCTCTCCAGTACGTGATCAATGGAAAGGGTAATGAAACATTCTACGACCTACCGGTCAGGTTATTCCATGGGGAAGCGTATATCACAGAAGAAATGGAAGGGCTTAAATTTAGGATAGGTCCGAAATCATTTTATCAAACCAACTCGAAACAAGCGTACGAGCTTTATAAAATTGCTCGTGACTTTGCTGGTTTAACGGGAGATGAGATTGTTTATGATTTATATACTGGTACAGGCACCATTGCTAACTTTGTAGCAAAGCAAGCTAAAAATGTTGTAGGTGTTGAGTCTGTGGAAGATGCCATAATCGATGCTCGCAAAAACTCCGAGTTAAACGACATCAGCAATACGAAATTCCTCGCTGGGGACATGAAGGATATGTTTACTGCAGACTTTGTAAAAGAACATGGCCAACCAGATGTGATTATTACAGATCCTCCACGCGCCGGAATGCATCAAAAGGTGGTAGAAATGCTAAACAGAGTGAAGCCTAAAAAACTGGTCTATGTTAGTTGTAACCCTGCAACCCAAGCTAGAGACTTAGAAATATTATCGGAAGCATTCACAGTGGCAAAAATACAGCCTGTAGACATGTTTCCGCAGACGCATCATGTGGAATGTGTGGTATTGCTGGAAAGGAAGGGCTGATATTCCTAGTTACTGTAATATGCTGAGTTGATATCAAACCATACTACATCGCAAGTCCAATTTAGATTTCTTTAAAGCGTTCAAGCACATTCTTTCGATATGTCCTTGATAAGGGATACTTCTGATTTTCCACCATCACATATTTACCATTAATCGCCTCTATTTTTTTTACATTGACTGCATAGGATCGATGTATCTTAAGTATGTCGGGAGAAGAAATTTCCCTTACTAAAGCTTCTATGTAATTTCTAACAATGTATTTCTTGTTGGGGGTGAAGATCTCTGTGTAGACGTTATCCGATTTGAGTAATAGAATATCTTCGATATTCAACTTTACTGTTAGGTTTTTCTCTTTTATAATTATGCGGTCTTTATGGTGAGAAACACTTGAGTAAGAGGATAAGTCATGAAGTGACTCACTTGTGATAGGTTTTAAAAAACAAACATCAACTTCATTGTTATAGTCTTTTATTATAAAGTAAACTATGGACGAGTCACTAGCCATTTTTCGACTGCCAAGAACCTCCTGAACACTTGGATTTTCTATTTCTTTGTGATTGATAAATATGTAATGGAATTTTTTGTCAATCGTAGTTCGAAGTTCAGAAAGAGATAAATGTTGACAAATCAGGTTTTGATTGACGGTTTTGAGTCGTTTTTCTATTGTTAATCCCTGCTCTTTCTTATTTGAAAGAATCAAAGTGTCAAGATGAATCATGTCAATGATCGACGCTGTTTTGGACATTTTGTAAACTTAGAAGATTGCTCAAGTCTACAATAGCCCAAAAAGCCAATTTTAGCGCAGGATCAACGGATTATTGTTTTTTTGGGATAGCTCAAAAACATGGCACTAATCACTTACTTTTCCTTTTGAACCACCTCAACCTCTGAAGGAAGGATTTCGAATTCTTTCTTAAATGCGGAAGTAAATTTACTAGGACTCTGATAGCCTAGTTTGATACCAAGGTCTTTTACTGAGAGATTACCAGAACTCAAAACATGTCTGGCATATTGCATCTGCTTGGATCTAAAGTATTGATAGACCGGCTTACCATAGAGTGTTTTAAAATCAGATTTGAGCATACTAATAGAAATCCCAATTTTTTCAGAAAGCTCATCTAATCCGACAAAGGGTTTGTCAATATTATTAATAAGAAAGTTTTCCGCTTCCAACATTTTTTTTCTGCTGTTATCCGAAATTTCTCCTGAAAGCTCAATGTTCATTGAATGGAGTTTCTCGGCAAATTTTCGAAATAAGTTCATCACCAGGGGTGATAGCTTCTCCTCGTCAGGAGGAATGCCTTCTTTCTTTCCGTGCATCATCTCGTTAATATCGGAGGTGATTTCCCTACCTACTCTATCGGATTCAGGTGATATGAGACTCTTTTGATTTGAGGTAAAAAAAGTTTTTAGTCCGCTCTTAGCTAACACAGGATCTTTCAATAACTTATTCTGAAGAAACTCATCATTGAAAAAAATGGTCAAAGATTTGTGTATGACATGCTTTTTGTGACAACTACTATTAAGTACTTCGGGTTTGAAGAGCAGCCAGGAAGTATTTTCATAGGTCAGCCCATTAACCAGTTGGTCATTCTTCTTGATTCTACGCTGGGACACTTCCAATGCAAGAAAGTAATAGTCTGAAGGAATGTTCTTATCCACAATTCGTTTGTAGTTGACATTGGCTTTATAAACTGCACTTGATAGACATACCCAAAGTCCATCTTCCAGCTTATGATAGATCATATCCGCATTCATAAAGGGTGTCTTGCTGCTCATGTACCCAATATCCCTTTTATGCTTTATGAAGAGCGTAGCATCAAAACCATCGATCATATCTTGAGGAGACTGTGCCAGGTAGTTGAATTCAAAGTACCCTTCTCTGTAATTGAAGAGATAGCTCGTGAGCTTAGAAAGATGCTTTTTGATTTTTTCGTTTATCGCCATTCGTTACCGATTATTTCATAAAACACATACGAATAGAGTGTTGGTTGCACCCAAAATAGCGAATCACATACAAAAACAGGTCACTCACAACATTTTTTTGAGGAGACATCAGTCTTCATTTAGATTAAATGTTTTTTAAACTGCTTAATAGTATGACTGTGCCAAAAAATAGATTTTTCAAAGCCTCAATCATTGTAACACTTTCGCTGTTTACCACGCCCCTTCTATTCGCCCAGTCTTCCTGGAATCAGCTGGGTGCCGATATCGATGGCAGTTCCGGGGACGGTAAGGGAGTTAGTGTTGCGCTATCTTCCGATGGCCTCACAATGGCAACAGGGGCAGCTTCTTCACCTGACGCAACACTTAGAGGAGTAGTAAGGGTGTATACGTACAGTGGGTCTTCCTGGACACAAAAAGGAAACGATATCGCGGGGGAAGCCGACGGAGATTCATTTGGAGGAGCCATCAGTTTGAGCGATGACGGAAACATCATAGCTATTGCTGCATTTTCCAAAGACCTCACATCAAGTTTTGCTCCGAATGGAAGAGTGCAAGTCTATGAATGGAATGGCTCGGCATGGGTGCAAAAAGGGAGTGACATTGATGGGGTGGATGATTTTGAAAATCTTGGAGAATCCGTCAGCCTTTCCGGAGATGGAACGCGACTGGCCATAGGAATTCCTGGCGAAGATACGAATGGAGCTACAGCAGGAGGAGAAACTGGAGCCGTTCGGGTTTATGAATTTAGCACCAACTGGACGTTGTTAGGAGCTGAAATTGCAGGAGTAGAGGATTTATCTGCTTTTGGATCATCAGTGAGTCTGGATCAAACAGGAACCGCCCTGGCCATAGGAGCTTCTGCATTTGCAAACGGAGGATTTTCTCCTGTAGGTCAGGTAACGGTCTATCGATATAACGGGGGGTCATGGGAAGCTAAGGGCAGTACACTCAGTACATTTACTGGTACTGGAAATCAAGTATTAGGTGCCTCTGTTAGTCTTTCCAACGATGGTAATAGACTAGCCATTGGTGCTCCTACTGATCTTTTTGAGATTTCCAACATTGGGTTTGTTCAGGTGTGGGATTATGCCTCTGAATCTTGGACTCAGGTAGGAAGCAATATTATTTCCTCATTCGATGGAGATGAGTTTGGTAAGGATCTACAGCTATCAGGCGATGGTACTCACCTAATCATTGGAGCGGCGGGTTTTTTAACTACCGACAATGATAATGGTAGATCAGAGATATATACTTTCAATAGTACAGCATGGGAGCAGGTTGGAAGTAGCATTGTTGGGGAAGCCTCTGAAGACAATGCAGGCTCAGCTGTAGCTATTTCTAGTGATGGAAGCGTCTCAGCTATTGGAGCTTTTGGAAATGATGGAGGTGGTGCAGATGCAGGGCATGTCAGAGTTTATGAATTTGGAGTGGCTGATAATACGCCACCTTCGGTAGCTATCACGAGTACGCTGGCAGGTCAGACGAATGCATCGACCATACCAATCACCATTACTTTTAGCGAAGCGGTAACTGGATTTGAATTGGCGGATATTACAGTTGGCAATGGAACTGCCAGTGATTTAGTAAATTTTAGTGATATCACCTTTACAGCGAATATCACTCCCTCTGCTGATGGAGCAGTGACGGTAGATATTGCGGCAGCTGTAGCACAAGACCTGGTTGGAAATGACAATACGGTAGCGACACAGTTTTCAATTACTTTCGATGGAAGTTCCCCCTTATTCACTTCTGACACTGCTACTGATTTTGCAGAAGGAAATACAGCGGTGGCCTATACAGCGGTGGCTACCGATTTCAGCACCGTTACCTATAGTTTGGGTTCTGTCAATGATGAAGCACTTTTCAACATTGATGGAAGTACGGGAGCTGTGAGTTTTCTAGCTACTCCCGATTTCGAAAGCCCCACAGATCCTGATGAAAATAATGCCTATGTTATTGAGGTTATTGCCAGTGATGGGCTTAATGCCAATAGCACACAAACAGTGACCATCACGGTGACTAATGTAAATGAAGACCCGGTTTTCACCTCCACCCCAATTACGACAATAAACGACAATGAAACCTATAGCTATCCCATTACGATAACAGACCCTGATCGTGATGCTATTACGGTGACACTTGAAAATGATAACCCGTCTTTCCTTTCAATTGGATCATTGGCTAATGTAACAACGTTGGCCGGAGTGGCAGAAGTTTCAGGCTCAGCCGATGGTCAAGGCACAGCAGCTAGTTTTTTTAATCCAACTGGCGTAGCTGTTGACATCCAGGGTAATGTGTTCGTGGCTGATGCTTTTAATCATTTGATTCGGAAAATAGATCCTTCAGGAAATGTGACCACTTTGGCTGGGTCTGGTACACGAGGCTCATCCAATGGTCAAGGCACAGCAGCTAGTTTTTTTAATCCAACTGGCGTAGCTGTTGACATCCAGGGTAATGTGTTCGTGGTTGAAAATGGTAATCATTTGATTCGGAAAATAGATCCTTCAGGAAATGTGACCACTTTGGCTGGGGCTGGTTCAGAAGGGTCAGCAGATGGTCAAGGCACAGCAGCTAGTTTTTTTAATCCATTTGGCATAGCTGTTGACAGCCAGGGTAATGTGTTTGTTGCTGAAGAATTGAATCATTTGATTCGTAAAATAGATCCTTCAGGAAATGTGACCACCTTAGCTGGTACGGCTGGTACAGTAGGTTCAGCCGATGGTCAAGGTACTGCTGCTAGTTTTAATAGTCCAGCTGGTGTAACTGTTGACAGCCAGGGTAATGTGTTCGTGGCTGATTTTGATAATCATTTGATTCGTAAAATAGATCCTTCAGGAAATGTGACCACCTTCGCTGGTAAGGCTGGTATCGTAGGTTCAGCCGATGGTCAAGGTACTGCTGCTAGTTTTAATAGTCCAGCTGGTGTAACTGTTGACAGCCAGGGTAATGTGTTGGTGGTTGAAAATGGTAATCATTTGATTCGTAAAATAGATCCTTCAGGAAATGTGACCACTTTGGCTGGGGCTGGTACACAAGGCTCAGCCGATGGTCAAGGAACAGCAGCTAGTTTTACTAATCCATTTGGCATAGCTGTTGACAGCCAGGATAATGTGTTCGTGGCTGATTTTGATAATCATTTGATTCGAAAAGTAAATGTAAGTATCGCACTGACAGGTAGTCCTGAGGGTCAAGCAGGTGACCATCCTGTGACACTCATAGCTGACGATGGAAATGGCGGTACAGCTACTCAGAGCTTTACGCTTACGGTGAATCAAATAAATGAAGCACCAATCATCACTACCTCCCAAAGTTTTTCTGTAGATGAAAATTCAGCCAATGGTACGAGCGTAGGCACTGTTGTCGCTACTGATGCAGATGCAGGTACTACTTTTAGTGGTTGGATGATCACTGCTGGAAATGGCGATGGTGTTTTTGCCATAGATGCATCTTCTGGAGAAATAACCGTTAATGACAATTCCATGCTTGATTTTGAAACCACGACGAGTTATACCCTTACACTCACTGTGAGTGATGGAACCGATACTTCCGATCCGGAAACGATTACCATCAGCGTAAATGATGCAAACGATGCTCCGGTCTTCACTTCTACACCAATAACCAATATTAACGGAAATGACTTTTATACTTATTTAATCTCTACCTCTGATCCTGATGGCGATGAAGTGACCGTTACTTCAGACTTGATTCCCTCTTGGCTTTCACTATCCCGCCTTGATTATTTAGTGGAGAACTTTGTGGGTTCTGGGAATCAGGGAGATGTGGATGGAACTGGGGCGGAGGCTAGTTTCAATTTCCCTGGTGATATCGCTTTGGATGCCGAGGGGAATTTATATGTGACTGAAGTTGGAACTCATAAGATTAAAAAGATTACTCCTGAAGGAGTGGTGAGTACGTTTGCTGGTTCGGGCATGGCCGGAGATGTTGACGGCCCAGCCCTTACCGCAAGTTTCAATACCCCTTCTGGTCTAGCCTTCGATGCTGATGGGAATCTGTATGTAGCTGATCAGTTTAATTACAAAGTAAAAGTAGTCACAACAGAAGGAAATGTAGAGACTTATGCGGGAACAGGAGTTTTAGGTAATAATGACGGCAATGTGGCCACTGCAACTTTTGGATCAGTTCGAGATTTGGCATTTGATGCATCGGGTAACTTATTAATTGCAGAAGGAATTTTCGATCAGGTTAGAAGCATTACTCCAGAAGGATTGGTGGAAACGCTTGCTCAAAATGTCGGTTTTTTACCTTCGGGGATAGCTGTTGGTCCTCAGGGAAATATTTTCGTAGCTTCCGAATTCAGTAATGCAGTTTTCAAAATTACTCCAGCCGGTGATGCAGTTTTATTTGCTGGGTCGCAAGAAGGTTTTAAAGATGGAACAGGTGCAGAGGCCCAATTTAGTGCTCCAACCAAAATAGCTATTGATGAAGCGGGCATTCTATACGTGACTGATACCAGAAACGAAAGAGTGAGAAGTATAACTCCGGAAGGTGTAGTAAGCACGATTGCAGGAAATGGTAAAACAGGAAATTTTGTCGGTCCTGCCCTGATTTCTACATTTCAATTTCCAAGAGGCATTGCGTTAGATGATTCAGGTAATATTTACATTTCGGATAATAGAAATCATGTTGTAAAAAAGATGATAACTAATTCTTTGCCAGCATTAGTTGGAGATCCCTCAACTCTGGCATCTGATGAATATGATGTGGAACTAACTGCGGATGATGGTAAGGGAGGATCGACTAGTCAAGATTTTACCATTATAGTCGTAGATGACACTAGGCCTAACACCATTATCTTCCCAGCAGATCAGGATGGACGGGCGATTGAAATTGTAAGTGAAGCTTTTGATGTTTTCATTCTTTTTGGAAATGGAGAAACGTTGGTCTTTGATCAGGTCGTCGGCTTTGAGTTTGCAGATATAAGCGTGGAAGGAGGTAGTGTTTCAGCACTTATCGATGATCAAATTTTTGCGGGGTTCAATAATGCCTGGAAAGCAACAATTGTCCCTGATGGAACTAGTGAAACGATCACTATTTCCATACCTGAAGGTGCTGTCACAGATCAATCTGGCAATGATAATTTGGCTGGGGCAGGATCTGTCTCGTTCGATGGCGTTGGTCCGAGTGTGGTGGTAAGTACCGATGTGACAGATCCAACAAATGCCAATCCGATCCCCGTCACGATTACCTTTAGTGAATCGGTCACAGGGTTTATATTAGAAGATATTGGCGTGATAAACGGTGTGGCAAGTAATTTTCAAAGAGTTAATGCAACAATATTTACTGCCGATGTGGCACCAAGCGCTGATGGACTTGTAGCCGTTGCAGTTGAAGCTAACGTAGTTGAAGACTTGGCCGGAAATCTGAATACTGGCTCTGAAGAATTCGTGTTCGTAAACTATGATGGGACAAAACCTACCGCAAGTGTCGAAAATGAGAACATTACGACAAACAGCACAGAAGCCATTTCTTTAACGATCACATTTTCTGAAGATGTGACCGGATTTGAAATAGGCGACCTGTCTTCTGATAATACGGTATCCCTGAGCAATTTCACGCCCGTTAATGCGAATACATACACGGTAGAAGCTACTTACAACACCAGTGCCGATGACAATGTTGTAGAAATCTCCATTCCAGCGAATAGTATAACCGACGTAGCTGGGAATGGGAATGACTTGATAACCCTAACAACGATAACCTTTGATTTTGAGAGGCCATCAGTGGAAATTCAGGGTGCGCCTGCTACAACAGCAGAGGCTTTCACGCTTACGTTCGCATTTTCTGAAGAGGTCTCTGGATTTGAAATAGGTGACATCACTGTTTCGAATGGTACTGCTGGGGATTTCAAAACGGTAGGTAGTGCTTCTTATACCACAGTGATCACACCAGCCAATGATTTGAATGAAGGAGCCTCAATAACTGTAAACATAGCTGCTGATGTAGCAACTGATGCGGGAGGCAATGGCAATACAGCTGCCACGGAAGTGAGTGTAACCTATGATCTTCCATACAGTGGAGGTTCCGGAACAGCGGGTGATCCCTACTTGATTGGCAATGAGCAAGATTTAAGACAGCTAAGTGCATCGTCTGCGGATTGGTCGGCTCATTTTAGACAAACAGCAGATATCTCCATGAGTGAAGCAGTATGGAAGCCAATAGGAGATGCATCTGCATCTTTTACAGGCACCTATGATGGTTCATTTTTCAGAATTGACGGGCTGGTTGCCAACATTGATCCTATCCTAGTCCCCTTTTTGGGTGCCGGAATTGGACTATTTGGATATGCCGCGAACGCTACCTTAAAAAATATTGGACTGACTTCAATTGATTTCAATTCCACTGCAGAAATAAGTCTCGTGGGAGGTTTAGTAGCCCTGTCCGATCAAATAACCATCACGAATTGCTACGTAACTGGTGAAATTAATTTGTCTAAAGCAAGTCATCTTGGAGGTTTAGTTGGATATGAACTGGGTGATTCCTACATAATACAATCATTTTCAGATGTTAAAATAGGGTTGGGTGGTGCTCGTGCTGGTGGCTTAGTGGGTACCACAATAAACAGTTCATACATCATAAACTCTTATGCACTAGGAGATATATCAGAAGCCTCTAACGAGATTGGAGGTTTAGTAGGTCAGAAATTTGACGATTCAGGTCTAGAAATATCTATACAAAACTCATATTATGTTGGCAAATTAGGGTCAGCAAATCGCACAGGAGGATTAGTAGGAGGAGGTTCTAAAATTGAAGTGGTTAACTCTTTCTGGGACGTAGAGCTTTCAGGAGAACAAACTAGCAAAGGAGGCGGCATAGGGCTCACCAGTGCCGAGATGAGAGGTTTCACAAAATTCAATGAAGCTGGGTGGGATTTTAAGCACGAGAACACAAACGGTACAGAAGATGTCTGGACGTATCTGTGGGGATATTACCCTGTGCTTTCATGGCAGATCGATAACCTGAAGCCATTTACCATTTCAGGGAAAGTGGTAGATGAAAATGGTAATGCATTTTCTGCTGGAAGTATTAAGCCAGGTTTTGAATCAGCGGTACCGCTCAACTCAGACGGCACTTTCTCGCTAGACCTGGAAGGGGAAGCTTACATTTTGTCCGTAATCCCCGATGATAAAGATGCTTACTTTGAAACGCTTTATGGCAATACCAACAACGTGACAAGGGCGAAGTATGCGATGTATAACCAGTCCGGTGTTATCATTAAAATGATTGCCAAAAGTCAAGCCAGCCTATTGGACGGCAATGGCCGTGTATCTGGGCGTGTGGTGAGTGCGGAGAATGACGGTGGCAGAATCGTGCAGGGAAGAATATTGGATGGCAATCCGCTGGAAGGGGTAACAGTCTATCTGGTCAGAACTTCTGATGAGGAAATCCTAACCTCGGTAGTAACAGATGAAAATGGAGACTTTGAGATCACGGGTATTCCAGCGGGAGATTACCAACTGGTGCTAGGTGTGGCTGGGGTAGACCTTAATTTGGAAGGTTCCTCTTTCACCATGGATGAAGAAGGGTCAGACCTGACCATCTCAGCAGCGGTAGGAGAAGATGGTGTTTCTTTTGCTGTACAAGAAGTATTGGGTGTAGCCGATGGGTTAGAGATTTTAGTTTATCCTAATCCTGTATCGGACCTACTGAACGTAAGGGTGAAGGGCGCAGCTAAAGTACGTGTGCTTGATCTGTCAGGTCAGACCATCAAAGAGGTGTCATTTACCAATGAGACTCAAATAGATGTGACTGGCTTGAAGGAAGGAGTTCATTTCATTGAGGTCAATAATGACCAGGGAAGATCAATAAGAAAATTAGTAAAGAGTAACTAAGGCAGTAGCCCGTCCAACAGCGGATTACAATAGGCAGCTCAAATTGGGCCGCCTTTTTTTGATATGGGAATGATTTCCAAACTATGCAAGAAAAAAGATGAGAAACCGACACGCTTTTGTCCGAATCATGTCCGCGCTTGCACCGTAAATCTCAAAAATCAGTCTATACGTTCAATAAAGGGCTGTTTTAAGCCCCGCAAACATTTCATGTGGAGAATGTGGTTTTGTTGGAGTTTAGAAAGTAACTACAACAAAACAGGCGATCCAAGAGGATCGCCTGTTTTTATGACATCTCTTGTTTCTACTTGCTTGAATTGCAAATTAGATGAGTGGCTGTTTTGTCAATATGGTGATTATTAATTTTTAATCAATTTCTCGGTTCTTATTTTTCCTGTATTATCGTTAATTCTAACCATGTAAACTCCTTTGTTAAGTGAGGATATATCAATAGAATTTGAATCTACTTGCTTATTGATAACTAGTTTCCCCTGAACATTATAGATTTCAATGGAAGAAATGTTATTGACACCTTTCCCAATAATGTTTATGTATTCGTTTGCTGGGTTAGGATACAATGAGATTTTTTCTGTTTCAAATTCTTCCCCTTCATTAGAGAGAACATAATTATGATCGGAAGGTGTAGAATCATGACCCAGCTCTATTATTCCCCAAAACTCATCAAAAGTATCAAGATTCAGTGTCAAAAAAGGTGTGTTGTTAGTTTCGAACGACAAGTCAACCGATGGCTTTCCAGGCGTGTGAAGTTTAGCCTCTATAATAGTGTTCTGAAACATAACTTTGGGGATTCTCACTGAAATGCTATTGTGAGTCTCTGCTTTATCCTCTGCAGAATTGTATTTCCTATTAATAAGATGAAGCACATAGGGTGATTCCTCATCAGAAGAGATTCGTGGTAGCGCCGAGATTAAATCATTGCTTTCCTTACCCTCTTTTAAAACATTGATTTTCCATGAAAGAAGCTTGGTTATATCAGTCGGGTTGTCAATAGAAACAACATTAGAGGCATTTGCATCTAGTATTTGATTCTGTTCTGCAGTGAAATATTGAATATCGCTATCATGAACAATTGCTTCATATTCGCCCAATTCCTCTATGGTCGGAGCAATAGGACGATCAGGATCACCAAAAATTTTCAAATCAAACGAAATGTTCTCCTCTATCAGGTATTCTAAAGTTTGACGAGCAGTAATGCTGCCATCCATGTGACTCTCCAAGAGTGACCCATATACAGAATAGGCTAACGCCACATTTGAAACTGCGCTGTAATCGTCCAATAATTCAGCATGATCATGAACGAACGCGTATAGATCAGAATAGACTTCCCATCCTGGATCCCAAGTTGGATACCCCGCTCCAAGCCATATGTTTCCTGGTATGGTAAACACAGAACCCATGGCATAAGCTTGAGCAATCCATCCACGAGCTTGTCTAGGAGAATTTCTATCGTATAGGGCTCTAAATGCATCAGGGTATGGAAAATATATCAAAGTCTTATCCAGCGCTTCAGCGGCTTTGTAATGCAATAGTGGTTTAAAGGGAGGACTTTTGGCAGGATCGTGAGCATGGAAAAACTCGCCGGCAATATAGGATTGGCGATCCGAAAAAATATACCCACGAGGTTCAACCACATTTGTGGTGGCTCCTATTGCAATTCCTGGTTTCTTAGTGTCTATATATTCAAACAATTCATCCATCACATCATTAAGTGCCTGACGCTGAAAGTAGACAAAGTCTTCATAGAGCGGAATATCCCCGTCAATGCTCAAAGCTTCTCTTTTGTAGCTGCTCAGAGTGAACCCTTTACCAATCAAAAACGCTCGATAGTTAAAATTATCAATATCATCAATTTCTCTTTCACTCAATTGTGCCAAGGTGTATTTCTCTTTCAAATATTCTCTGAAATTATTCATAGAGTGAACAGAAAAATCTCCTCCAAGCCAGTGCAAGGTTCTGGAAGCAGAAGTTTGAGAATCTATCATCAAATGCGTGATCGGAGCTAGATCTATTCGATCTACTTGAAACTTAAGCCACTCCAGAAATTCAGGGCCATGATGACTTTGCCAGCTATGGGCATGTCCATTATGCACTGTCCCCGTCCAAATAATGTTATTGCCATTCAAATCTTGCGCCCAGTAAGATCCAGGGTCATCCATGAAGTCAATCATCCATTTCCAGCCCCAGTCAAACTCAAGTCGGCCAAAAAAGTATTCACCATTAGAAACACGATTCTCCACGTCTGCCGCCCAAGAATTCATTGCGGCATCAGACTCAATACCATTGTAAATCATATGACCCCAGAAAACTCCGTCAGCCTTAAATTTTTCGTAATTGAAGGGAGTAGCACTTGATTTCTGAGTAAATAGTACGATTGATTTTTTAACCGTATTATCTGATTGCGCCAAAAGTCCATTGACGGTGAAAAAAAGGACTACAACAAGAAGTAATGATACTTTTTTCATTTGTTCATTTATAAACATACCTACACATTTATTTCCGTTCAAAAAACCCTAACGAAGCAGAAAATGTTACTAAATTATCAAAACAGAGTTGCTCAAACATTTTAAAAGGCAATCAACTGTAAGTTATACGACTTTTTCAAAATTCATTCCTCATGGCTGAGCCTGCATAAGAAATCCAACCTTTTCTAATTCGATATTCGTTATCCGAACAATGAATTAATTTTTCTATCAATACCTCAGTTTCAGAATTATAATTGACATAATCAAAGGTATTTAGCATGCGAATAACATATTAGTCTATGGTGGATATCTAGATGGCTGACCTATCAACACCAATTTTACGAATCTAGTTCTACGAATTTGGCCATGTCAACATTAATCGCAGAAATGCCAAAACCAGTGCTAAGCCATTCTTTAACCTTTCATTTTTACCGACGTGTCACAAGATTTATATTTTGCCTATTATTAAAATGAATTTAGACCTATCGTAAATGATACGACTCTGATTCTTTGAATGTCTTTAGGATTGAATGGTTAAGCAAAGTTTGTTTTCCATCATTTTACCGACCTATCTGAGAGAAATCTGAGTGTTTTTGGCTTTTCTTTGCCTCCGGTTGAAACTTTAGCTTTTGTACAATGGACATGACGTCAAAAAAGTCAAAATTTCTACCTCACGGATAACAATCATATACAAATCATTGTATTACTAAAGACATTATGCAAAACGACCCTACGCTTGACCCTAAATACTTAGGGAAAATATCTTCTGATTTTGTGAAAGTTTCGGAAAACCTGAAAGAGGCTTCCTACATGATTAGAAAAAAGGGATTTTCTGAATATCCTGTGTTTCCAGTAAGCCAAGAGGACATTCCGATCGGCCAAATGCTTTATGAAATAGGCAATATGGGGAATGAATGGAACTATTATGCTTCATTCTTTGAAGAATTTGGTCAGCGGGGCTTAATCGAGAATAATGACCTATTCATCGAGGCTTTCAAAGATCCTGATGAATTTTGTTGTCTTTTTGTCATCGACAAAGAATTTACGAACTTTCTCTTTATTCCCTACCCAGAAGACTAAGACAAGAAACTTGTTTAATCACTAATCAAACACTTAACTTATTAAAAAATGGAAGAAAAAATTGGCTCGGGTCTTACTATGACTCAAGAACTTTCCCAAAAGGGAATGGATTTAGTATGGAAATATGGTCCTGATTTTATTACAGCATTAATTACCCTAATCATTGGATTGTGGATTGTGGGAGTAATCACGCGTTCAATCAGAAAAATCTTTGAAAAGAAGAATGTCGATCCATCGTTGACGCCATTCTTAACTACTCTAATTAGTGTGATATTGAAGATAATGCTCTTTATCTCTGTAATTGGGATGGTAGGTGTAGAGATGACCTCATTCGTTGCTATTCTTGGAGCTGCAGGTTTGGCCATTGGACTCTCTCTTCAGGGAACACTTCAGAACTTTGCTAGTGGTGTGATGATTCTCATATTCAAGCCATTCAAAGTAGGAGATGTAATCGATGCGGCTGGATTTATTGGATCTGTGAAAGAGATTCAGATTTTTAACACCATCATGGCTACTCCAGACAATAGAAGAATCATAATTCCTAACTCCGCTATAGCTGGAAACTCTCTTACGAACATTTCGGCAGAACCTACTAGAAGAGTGGACTGGACATTCGGAATCGGATATGGAGACGATTATGACAAAGCAAAGACTACTTTGCTTAAATACATCGAAGCAGATGCAAGAATAATGAAAGATCCTGCTCCTTTTATTGCGCTATCTGCTCTTGCGGACAGTTCAGTAAATATAGTAGTACGTGTTTGGGTTGATCCAGCAGACTACTGGGGTGTTTTCTTTGACATGAACGAAACGGTATATAAAGGATTTGGCGAGGAAGGGCTCAACATCCCATTCCCACAAATGGATGTACACGTTCACAAGGATTAAGAAAAATCTTATATCACACAATATTCTAAACCTGCTTCGGCAGGTTTTTTTTTGTTTTATATCAAACTGTTTGTTCTGAAAATTTGGCTAAAATCTTAGGATGTGATAATTTCCCACAAAACTCTTTTTATTATGGGAAAAATATTCAGTGTACTATCATGGAACGTAAAACACTTTGGAGATGGATCCAGAGATTCGAAAGGGAAACTCAAGCCCGAATTCAAAGCCAAAGTTGGCAGAATCACTGAAATGATAGTATCTAAAGATCCTGATATTTTCGCACTGTATGAAGTCAAGGGACAGGATGTATTTTTTGAATTAATGAATCATTTTGAAGGCTACTCTTTTCACATTACAGAAGGGCCTCAAACCCAGGAGATTCTCGTCGGAATAAAGTCGGATGTTACTGCTTTCGTAACACAAAGGCTGGAATTCAAAGCAAACAATCCAAATCTTCGACCGGGACTTTTTGTAACCATTAGTAGAAATGAAAAGCGATATTCACTACTTTTTCTACATCTCAAAAGTATGCCAGATCCTTATGGTTGGGGCATGAGGGATTTGATGTGGGATAAAATGCGATCTCTCAAAAAAGCACTCAATGGAATGGCTGGTGGTGCCGAAAAGGCACACTTCATCGTCATGGGTGATCTCAATACGATGGGAATGAACCTTACCTTTAGTCAGAAGGACTTTGCAGGAGACGAAGAGCTAAAACGATTCGACGAAATGGTAAAGGCTCCTTCTTATGGACTAAAGAGACTCTCTAAGACCCATGATCTCACCTACAGAACTGAGTCAGGTACTTTGAAATCTGATCTGGATCATGTCTATGCTTCAAACCATCTACGTTTTGCTCAACATGAGGGTAGCGAAGTAAAAGTAATCGGGTGGCCTGAAAAGCAAACAGAGGAAGACACCAAAGAATGGATTCAGAACTATTCAGATCACGCTATGCTTTACTTTGAGATAGAGGAGTAAGAGGTTAATCCTGACTGGATCTTCGAGCAGACTTCATACTCTCAATTAGCACAGTAGCAAAAATAATAGCTCCTCCAATATAGGTTCTTCCCGCAGGTACTTCATTTAGGAAAACAAAACCCATGCCTATACCCAGTAATGGAGTAGCAGAACTTATTACACTGACCGTACTAATATTGAAATGCTTGAAGCTGAGAACAAAGAAAGTATGACCTGCTGCCGTGGTAACTAAGCCAAGTATCAAAAGAGGTATGCCCTTCTCAAAAACAAGATGATCCCATTTAAAATCAAAGAAGAAAATCACCGGGAATAGCACGATCACTACAATGACAAGCTGATAAAACATCAAGGTAACACCCGATTGATCCGAGACTCTTTTTTTGAGCATTATATTTCTTACAGAGTAAAGTATAGCTGAACAAATACCTATAACAATACCCAGAGTATGGTCATTCTGCAAAGTAAGCTCCGGAACTAAAAAGGCTATCCCAACAAATGCTAGCAAACCTAAAAAGACACTTGTCTTTTGTAATCTGGTTTTCAACATGAGAGGTTCTAAAAGCGCTGTTATGACCGGATAGGTAAACAATGACAACATACCTATGGCAACACTTGATAGTTGCAAAGAATAGAAATATGTAACCCAATGCGCAGCTAAAAAAACAGAACTCACAATCAATGACTTAAGATGCTTATTGGCTCCCAAACTCAAGCCAAAACCTCCTAAACGAATCACCAGAAAAAGTGCCAATGCACCTATCACACATCTAGCCCAAATCACTACAGGAGCTGGCAAATCGATGAGTCTAGCCAATGTACCTGAACTTGACATTAAAAGAATAGCCAGACCAAGGTGCAAAAAATGGGTGCCTCTGTGCATAAGCGGAAAGTTAGCCGTTTATCGATTGAGTGCGCCAGTTATTTATAATTCTCCTTCTCAAAATTTCAATAGGTAGCCCTTCATAAGCATAGATGATACATATCAAGCAAAGCTCTTCCACAGCGCAAAAAATGTACTTGTAACAGCAAAATAGGATTTGTCTTGGGTGAAAAAACTTCTACCGATTTCCTAAGTTTATATCCTATGCTCAAAATAGCCTGGTCGTCCATTTACAATCACCCTTTGCCACCAAAGCATCGATTTCCCATGGAGAAGTATGACCTGCTCCCTCAGCAACTCTTACATGAAGGAACGGTAACCAAAGAAAATTTCTTTGAACCCAGAATACTCACCGAAGAAGAAATACTCACCGTCCACAAAGAGGAATATTGGAGCAAGCTCAAAACACTGAACCTGACAAAGTCTGAAGAACGTAAAAGCGGTTTCCCAATAAATGAAACGCTAGTGAGAAGAGAAAGAATCATCAATGCTGGTACAATCGAGTGTGCGCTTTTCGCGCTCAAATATGGTATCTCTATGAATATCGCTGGAGGTACTCATCATGCATATAGTGATCATGCGGAAGGATTCTGCTTGCTCAATGATCAAGCCATAGCATCGCGGTACCTTCTTGATCACGGATTGGCAAACAAGATATTAATCTTGGATTTGGATGTGCATCAAGGAAATGGAACAGCCGAAATTTTCCAACATGAGCCCAGAGTCTTCACTTTCAGTATGCATGGAGAAAAGAATTATCCAATGAAAAAAGAGGAGTCTGACCTGGACATTCCCTTAAGAGATGGCATCAAGGACGCTGAATATTTGCTTCTTTTGGAGCAACACTTAGAAGGTGTTTTGGAGCAATTCGAACCCGATTTCATATTTTTCCAATCTGGAGTGGACGTCTTGGAGACAGACAAACTCGGACGACTTAGCCTCACTATTGACGGATGCAGGCAAAGAGATGAAATCGTGATTTCGGTAGCTCAGAGGGAAAGAATTCCACTAGTTGCATCCATGGGCGGAGGGTACTCTGAAGAAATCAAGCAAATACTGGAAGCTCACGCAAATACTTATCGACTTGCCCAAGAACTGTTTTTCTGAGAGAAAATTAGCTTCATCAGGAAACAAAAAGTTGCTTTTGAATACTTTTGGGGAAATCATAACCCTTGTATGAAATACGCCTGTAAACCTGCATTAATCCTCTTCTTCTTTCTCATTTCCAGCTCTGCCTTCTCTCAGGATTATATTGAACATGTTAACGAAATCTACTTCGGAAATGAAAATCTTGCCAAAACCAAAACCCTCAACGGAGGAAATTATGTCATGGCAGGATATAACCTACAATTGCTCGATCAACTCGCTTTAGGTGCGAAACTTAGCGCCGATATCGTCCCTCGTACTTTCGATGATGTTTTAGCATCTGCGCAACTCAGGATAAACTCTAAAATTTCGAAAAATCGGATTCAAAAAAGCTTGGGAATCTTCTACATGCGCAATTTCTCAAGCCAACCCGTTCGCAAAGATTTCTTAGGAGCAAGAATTGCTTTGATAAACTATATCACAGACTCAAAAAAAGGCGTAGAATTTCTACCAATAACGATTTTCTATGATATCGGGTCTGGGTTTTCGCTTGGGTATGAGTTTATCACTTTCAGCATCTTATTCTAGCTGAAATACCATTTGTTTAAGTGTGAGTAAAGCGAATTGGAATAATTAGGTTAGGCGATTGATCTAATTACTTTTACCTTTCTGAAAAATTGGGATAGTCGACTATCAGCATGCATCGCTACATTCTATCAGTTGTCATTTGTTTATTTCTTATTTCTGGCAATGCACAGGTTGTAAAAACCGGAGTAGCGGATCTTTCTAAATACTCATTTGAAGAAAATGAAGCTGTACCACTTGTTGGTGAATGGAAGTTTTATCAGTCAGCATTTATATCACCGGATAGACCCTCTGAAAGCAAACCGACCCATTTAATTCCAATACCCAAAAGATGGGATCAAGTAGGTCTTCCCAATAAGGGCTATGGAAGTTACGCTATTACCTTATACCGATCAGACAATACTCCCTTAGGTGTTCGAATACAAGATCAATTCAGTGCGTACAATCTTTTTATCAATGGGCAAAAGGTGGCAAGCATGGGCACTCCCGGAACCAATGCTTCCTCCTCCAAACCTGCCAGAAAGGTAAACCTTGTATCGATAGGTCATATCAACTCTGATACGCTCGAAATTGTGTTCCATATTTCCAATTTCGTTCATAGAAAAGGTGGGCTTGGGCCTCCCATGGTGATTGGCTCATATGAAAAGCTAGCCAAAGAAAAATTCCTCGAAGATGCGTTTGATATATTTCTTGCCGGATGTCTCATTATGGGAAGCTTCTTCATTTTGGGTCTATTCTTCGCCGGGAGACAAGAGAAAATCCCTCTCTACTTCGCACTTTTCTGCCTAATATATTCATATAGAATCGTTGGTTGGGGCAACTATGTATTGCATGATTTGGTAGAAATGCCATTTAGGTTGGGTATCATTCTCGAATTCTCCACTTTCTACCTTTCGGGATTTTTCTTCGCGAAATACATTGAGGCACTCTTTCCCGAGGACACTCCAAAGTTGATTGTCAACATATTCGCATATCTCTCCCTTGCATGGGCGGCATTTAGTTTATTTCCTTTAGAGCTTGTAAGCAGGTTCAACGACTACTACATATACGTTCTCATCGTGGGCATGTTGATTATCTTTTTCGTAATCGTGAGAGCAGCAATAAACAGAAGAACAGGTTCTCAATTTTCGATATATAGCACATTGGGGATTTTCATTGTTTTTGGAATGAAAATTCTCGCTTACATAGATTTAATCGAGGTAATATTGATTGTATCTGTCTTGGGACAAATGCTCTTTTTCCTATTGCAAGCACTCATACTTACCAAGCGCTTTTCTATGGCATGGAGAAATGCAAAATTGGAGGCTGAAAATGCGGTAAAGGCAAAGTCGGATTTCCTCTCCATCATGAGTCATGAAATTCGCACTCCGCTCAATGCTGTAATCGGAACCACACATCATCTGATCAACCATAACCCTAGAGAAGAGCAACTTGAAGACCTTTCCAATCTTCAAAATGCATCTGAGAACTTGCTTTCGCTGGTCAATAACATACTTGACTTTAATAAAATAGAAGCTGGAAAAGTAGAACTCGAAAAGCTGTCGATAGCTCTGGAGGATCATTGCTACCTGATAGTCAACACAGTGCAACCCTTGGCTTCTGAAAAGAAACTCAAATTATCATTGGATTATGACAATTCCATCCCTAAAATCATAAAGGCTGATAAGAATAGGCTAAGTCAGATATTGATAAACTTGCTTAGCAATGCCATCAAGTTTACGGAAAAGGGGCAAGTCAAATTAATTGTAAATGCTCTCGAACAAAATGAGAAAAATGTAAAGGTTTTGTTCGAGGTGACTGATACTGGAATCGGTATTTCCAAAACTCAAAAGGATTCTATATTTCAGTTTTTTGAGCAAGCCAACAATACTATTACTAGAAAATATGGGGGCACAGGACTTGGGCTCGCTATTACCCAAAGGCTTCTTAGTTTAATGGGCTCGCAGGTATTCTTAAACAGTGAACCCGGAAAAGGATCTGAATTCTCGTTTGTGCTGGAGCTTGAAATAGGAGAAAAAACCCAGGAACCTAAAAAAGAAGAAAACCCTTCAAGTCTTGCTGGTTTTAAAGTTCTGCTGGTAGAAGATAACCCCATGAATATTCTGATTGCCAAACGCCTGCTTTTGAAATGGAAGCTTGACGTTGTAGTAGCAGAAGATGGTCAAATCGCACTCGATAAGGCCGAACAAAATAAATTCGATCTTATATTAATGGATCTGCAGCTCCCAGTTATGGATGGTTTTCAAGCGACCAAATCGCTTAGAAACAGAGGATTTAAAAATCCGATATTTGCACTGACGGCCTCTCCTATTGATGCTGATAGAAATATACTTCGTCAGTTAGGTTTCGACGGACTTATTTCAAAACCTTACAAAGCGGAAGACCTTTACGAGGTGCTTGCTGAGTCCCTCCTACCGAATTAAAAATCAAAAAAAGTTTAAACCGCGCTCGACTCATAATTATATAAAAAATGTCATCCGAGGTTTAGAGAAGGATAGTAGAAGGAATCTTTGAGGTCATGAGACTATCACATCTTTTTATCAAAATTTAAAAGCCAAAAGACTCATAGTGACGCTTAAAGGTTTTAAGTGATACTTAAATCGAGCCCAGGTTCGAAAATTTCGACATGGTTGGGTTAACCCATATTTGATCAGCTTAGCCTTGCTAGATCCATCAACACCCCGTGCTTAGGATTGAGGGTAATCACTGGATTGAGTGCTATTCGAGCCTTTTTGCTCAACTTAAAATCATACCTTGAAATAAACTCTTTGAGAATGATCTCCATTTCCATCATTGCAAAATGGTTTCCAATACACATTCTTGGGCCTGCTCCAAAGGGAAAATACTGATCTCCATGACTTGATTCCTCAAATCGATCGGGATCAAATACCTGAGATCGATCCCAGAAAGAGGCATTCTGCTGAGCTCCGTATATGTATGTCATCACCACAGCTCCTTTTGGAATCAATTTCCCTTCAAACTCATCATCTTCAATTGCCTCGCGATCTGTCAACCAAGCAGGTGGATATAGACGCATACTCTCTTGAATAACCTGACGTAAATAGGTAGACTCTTTATCGTGAATAGAAACTTTGACTTTTTCAAAAATCTCAGCGTGTTGACTCAAGAGATACAGCGTCCATGAGATTGCGTTGGCTGAAGTCTCATGACCTGCCACGAACATAATCTTACTCTCATCCAACAATTGCTTATTGGACATGCCCTCCCCTGTATCCTCATATCGAGCACTTAGAAAGGCATCCAACAAATCATTGTATGATTGGTCGCTCTCGGCCTTTCTTTTCTCAATGATTCCCATTAACACATCATCGGTAACCTTAATCAATTCGAAAGTCTTCTTAAACCTGCCAGATAGCTTAAAGAACTTCTCTAAAAACGGCGCTCTCAATAGCTTAATGACAAGGTTTTCACCAGCCTCCACTCCTTTGCGAAGTTCCAATATCGTTTCGGCACTTATCCCAGTACCGAAAAGTGCCTTGGCTACAATGCTGAAAGTAAGGTTCATCATCATATGATTGACATCTACTTGATTCTTATTCTCCTGATCAAATTCATCAAAAAAAGTGCACGCCTCATCTTTCATTACCCCAGCCAGTGCTCGAATCTTTTCGCGACCAAAACTTGGCTGAATGAGTCGTCTTTGCTGCCGCCAATAGTCTCCTTCGGAAGTAAGTAAGCCATGCCCAATAAATCTCGTCAACCGCCCCGTCTGCATCTCCGATTTCTTATAATTTCTATGATTCTTTTGGAGCACGTGCTTAATCAAAAGCGGGTTTTGAGTAAATATGAACAAAGAATCTCCACGCTTCATCAAATAGCTGTCTCCATACTTTTCAAAAAAACCCTTTAGGACAGGTATGGGATTTTTGACCATGGCTGGAAGGTTGAGAACAGCTTCCCAAAAGGGGACAACACCATAGCCTAATTTCTCAGGACTCATATTGAAGTGAAGAAAGAGATTTGACTCAAAACCGAGTGATTTATTGTAAATAGAAGGGTAAGTTAAATCTCTATTCTAAAAACAAAAAGAAGGTGAGGGTTGTGAAATATTAGTGCAACAAAACTTATTTAAAGCGAATAATATTTTTAATTTGATAGATTAACCTATCGAATAGTTTGCAAATGAAATCTCTCAATCTTCCTCAAAATCTTGTTAGTTTCATAATTAAGGTTGATCTTTCATTTGTCATATATTTTTCAAAATAAAAGAAGGAAGCACAATTGGGTGCAATTGGCTTTCGGGTTCCCTTGGGTTCTAAAATCGGATCAGCTTGCAACCGACCATGCAGACTGGTCATGAAAAGTAAATGGATGAAAACCGCCATATCAATCCTACTAGCTGTATTTATACATCAGGTATTCGCTTTTGAAAAAGTGGATGTCACGAAAGAACTGACTTTAATAGAACTTCGTGATTATTCCTATAGATATACTGATACCACAAAATTGCTTTCCGTGTCGGAAATCGCTCAATTGCCTTCTTCTAGCTGGAAAAAAGGTGTTTTGGATAGATATTCGACACATCATGAATGGGCGCTACTCACATTTGTAAATACCTCCAGCGAGGACTTCAACAAAGTCCTGTTCCTAAACAATCACTTTATTCATGAGGCGGACTTCTACTTTGTCGTGGATGGGGTATTGCAGCAAGAGCATGTGGCGTCTGGTCTCGCAAGATCGAAGCAGGCAAAACTTTACAATGACCCTATGTATCCGGTAAAAGTACATTTCCCTGCAAATAGTGAAGTCAAAGCTCTGGTAAGGATCTACGATCCATTGTCAACCATTCATAGTCCGTTTTTTCTGATGAGTGATAAGGAAGCTATGAACTTGAAAGACACACGTCTTCTATTTAGTTATTTATGGGTAGGCATTTTGCTCCTTTCTCTGACGCTCGCCTTATTTATGTATATCAGCATCAGGCAAAAAATCTTCCTTCATTATATTTTTCTTGGCATTGCCACGGGTATAATCATTACCGCCAACATTGGGGTATTGTCCATTTTCATAGATTCTGATCCTTTCCAATTTGTGACCAATTATTATCAAATCGGAGCGGTTTTGCTGATAATGTTTATGCCTCGATTCCTGAACTGTATTGTGCCCATCTCCAGCTACAGCAGTTGGGCCTGGAAGGGTGTGAAAATCATAGGTTATCTAGCTGCACTGCTGGCTCTGCTGAATTGCATTCCGGCATTTAAGTTGAGCTTGCTTTTTACAAGTTTCATCATAGAAACATTGGTGCACCTCTCTTCAGTGGTGTTTCTCTACTTGCTTGTGATGCTCTTCATCGCTGCGTACAAAAGGGAGGAGCTTGCCATTACGCTCTTCATCGTTTATTTGATTTATCTGGGTCTGGCATTTGGTGTGGTGATCGCTCCGTTTCTGGGAGTAGACAATGAGGGTCTTAATACTTTTTACCTCATGCTTGGTGGATCGGTATTTGAGACTGTGTCGTTTATGCTGTTGATGGCGCAGGTTACTTTGTCCATATACAACGAACGAGACAAGCTCAACAGGCAGGTACAGAGCTATCAGGAAACCATGATGAATGCCATTGTAAAGGGTCAGGAGGCAGAAAGAAAACGGTTTGCAGAGGATTTGCATGATGGGTTTGGCCAAATGATTTCCTCGCTCATGCTAAATCTAAAAAGTCTGGAAACGATCAAGTCTTCTAATACTGACAAGCGCATGAGCATATTTAAGGCTTCTACCACTACCCTGAGCGAAATGTATGTGGAGTTGAAAAATATCTGCTTCAACTTGATGCCGCAGACTTTGATTGCAGCTGGAGTTGGTGAGGCACTGAAAGAGTTTGCTTCCCGGATCAATCAGAGTCAAAAAATCGTGCTAGAGGTTTCTCTTTTCAATATGGAGAGTCGCCTTACCCAGGTACAGGAAATTTCCCTTTATCGAATCTCGCAAGAATGGATCAACAACATCATCAAGTACTCTGATGCAACCAAAATCCACTTACAAATCACTCGCGACGAAACGGAAGCAACCTTGATGATCGAAGACAATGGAGCTGGATTTGATAAGAGTGTACTCACAAATGGAAATGGAAATGGCTGGAAAAACATCTGCTCCAGAGTCAACCTGATAAAAGGTGAGGTGGATGTAGAAACTTCTATTGATTTAAAAGGGAGTTCCTTGATTGTGAATACGCCGATTTCTATTAGTATTAACGTTGAAGAAAGTTTTTCTTTAAGTGAGAAGAGTTAACAATAAACCTATCATCAATGATTGAAGCTGAATCAGTCTCGATATCCTTACTCACCAGGAATAACTTGCAAACAATCATTATTGAGCTTGTAATACTCTTCATTACGTTTGGAGTTTCTCTTGCTCTCGTAAGAAATTCAAGAATAGATAACCTCACATTTATCAAATGGGGCATTTTAACTTTTTTGATCGTTTATTTCCCCCTTTTTGAATATTCTGTTTTATGGAAAATAAACGTCTTTTTCCCAAAAGGATACTTGGCATATTCTCACAGTATTTTAAATGAAAAAATACCAAATCAAGACTTATATGATCTCATTTTTGGTTCATTGGACCTCATTGCAACCATATTACGAAATGTTCTAGTGTTCGTGTTTATTTTAGAAATAATTCGCATGCGATCTATAACTTCTACTTTCAAAAGAGCTCTTCTCTTCATACCAATCGTTAATCTCCCGTACATAGTTAAACTACTAAGTATGGATTTAATAAAAATTAAATTGGGCAATACCTTAATTGGAATTTGGTTACTATCTGTTTTGGGCATGCTTCATTATTCGTTCTTAGCCCTTCCTTTACTTTTCTCTTTGGAAATAGATACTTTCCAACCAATAAATCTTTTACTTTTTGGAGACTCTACTATCATTAACGATAATTCTGAGAATCAATATGCTCAAGGTAATTACACCTATTACGTAGATTTGGTTAATATAATAGTTCCTTTTTTCGAATACCTTTCTGCGACATTAAGCTTGGTGGTTGTACAAAAACTAATAAAATTCAAAGGGAAACCCGTACCGTTCAAACACCCTTCAGCTCATCTAGAGAATTAGATCTAGCTATTGGCAAAGGATAACTATTGCAACCGATCACTAGTATAGAACTTCTATGATCTACACAACTTCATGTTCTGCAGAATGGGACTTCCGTATACGGGGAAGTGACGATAGGTAAGTTTTTTCAATAGTCGAAGTAGATATACTGGCAAGCTAGACGGGATCGAAGTGGTACCCCGCAGCTAGGTACGAGCGAGGAGTACAAACGTAGAGCGCGAATATCTGTAGATGTGAAATACTGGTCTTTCTCTCCAAATAGAAACTCCAGAAAACTCACAAATAGGAAACAAAAATGTTGCTAATTAAAAATCCAGTCGTATATTAGCAACAAAAATGTTGCTAATATGAATGCATTACCTCCAATACAGGTAGAACGACGCTACCAACGTCCCATTCAAGAAGTGTGGGAAATTGTAACCAACCAGAAGTACCTGACTCAATGGCTTATGCCGGGAAATTTCGAACCTACAGTGGGTAAGGAATATCGCTTTGACTGTGAGCCTGATGATGATTGTCCTGATTATGTTTTCGGAGAGGTTCTCTCGGTGAATGAGCCAAGTGAAATCAGATTCACTTGGAAAAGCAGCCACATCTGCAATACTACCATCGTCTCGTTCATTTTGGAGGAGACTGAAGGTGAGGTCGTCTTCAAAATAGAGCACGAGGGTTTTGTAGAGCAGGATACTGCGACATACAAACAACACATCGAGGGCTGGGCTCATCACCAATCTTCAATCGAAAAACTTGAGGGCTATGTCACAAACTAAAGTGGACGCCTTTAAGGCCATCGCTGATCCTAGAAGGAGAAAGATCATTCAACTGCTGATCGTCTCAACTTCTCTCTCGCTTCATGCTATCACCGAAAACTTCGATATGTCGAGGCAGGCTCTGACCCGACATATCAATACGCTGCAGGAATCGGGAATTCTAAAGACAAAAACGAAGGGAAGGGAAACAATCTGCTATCTGGACTTGGATCCTCTTAAGGAGGTGTTCGATGTGGTTAATTACTATCACTCCTTCTGGGAAAGCAAACTGGACAAACTTGATCAATTAATAAACGATAAAAAGGTATAAAAATGGAACACATCAGACATCATCTTATCATCAATGCTCCAATCAATGAAATATATACGGCTGTCACAACGCAGGAGGGGTTATCTCAGTGGTGGACGAATACCACGGTAGCAAAACCTGAAATTGGCTTTGTGAATGAATTTCGATTCGGGCCTGGCGAACTCAAAATGATGAAGGTTCTTGCGCTGGATTCCAACAAATCTGTTGACTGGCAGTGCGTGGGTGGGGATGAGGAATGGCAAGACACACAAGTTTCTTTTGATCTTCAGGAAATTGATGGAAAGACCCACCTCCGATTTATTCACAGGGATTGGAAAGAGGCTACTGTCTACTATGAGACTTGCAATTTTCACTGGGGATTGTTTCTTCAAAGTCTGAGAATGTTATGTGAAACTGGCAAAGGAAATCCGTTTCAGGACATGCTTTGATCCTGAACAGGTGCATTTCTTAAATCGAAAACTTTGAAATTAAACCTTACTAATTAGCACCAAATTGAAAATTGCCTGGATCAATTTTCAACAAAACCTTAACTTACAATCATTCGAATTTTAAATTAAAAAGAATGGTAAGAAAAACAGGTTTCACTGTGGCTGCCTTCACTGCAGCCGCTTTATTTTCCTTTATTTCTTTTGCGCAAAGTGGCGATTGGACTCCTCTGCTTGACAAGAAATTATCTCAATGGGACACTTATCTGAGTTTTGCTTTTACAGCTGATTACAAGGGTGAGGTGGTAAAGGATGAAAATGGAAATCTTGTTGAGCCTGTGGGCTATAACAATGACGAGTCGGAGGTTTTTTCTATTGTCAAAGAGAATAAAGAGCTTATTCTGAAAGTGAGCGGAGAAATATATGGGGGCATTTTCACTAAGCAGGAGTACGAGAACTATCACCTAAAGCTCAAGGTGAAGTGGGGAGCCAAAAAATGGCCTGCAAGAAAGGATAAGTTGATGGATTCTGGTATTCTGTATCATTCTATTGGAGAATGTGGCGTTGACTATTGGCGTTCGTGGATGATCTCGCAGGAATTTCAGGTGATGGAAGGTCATATGGGTGATTACTGGAGCATACAGGATTCTAAGATTGATATCAGGGCCTATCCTCATGAAGGAAATATCAACGCGGTTGCGAGTAAAAATCAACCGTTCCTCCCATTTGGCAAGGGTGAAAGGCAATATGGGTTTTGTAAAAGTGATGGGGATTATGAAAGTCCTGCTGGCGAATGGACAACTCTGGAGTTGGTATGCTTCGAAGGTAAGAGCCTTCACATCGTAAATGGCACTGTTGTGATGATCCTCCAAAACTCCCGATATCTAGACGGTGAAAAAACTATCCCACTTACCAAAGGCAAAATCTTACTTCAAAGCGAAGCTGCTGAGGTTTTCTATAAGGACATAGCTGTTAAAAAACTTGAGTCATTACCATCAAGTTATGCGTCGTACTTCTAACTATTCGCAAATACTCATAGATATATATGATGAGCTAAATGACTTTGAGAATCAAGGCAAAGTCCCCACATATATTCCCGAACTAGCTAAAGTTGACAAGGATAAATTTGGCATTTGCCTAGCGTCTATTGACGGCCAGCGGCATGAGATTGGAGACTCCCGGGAACGCTTTTCGATTCAGAGTATTTCTAAGGTGCTGTCCTTGACGATGGCCATAAGTATTCTTAGGAAAGATCTCTGGAAGAGAGTGGGTGTGGAACCTTCAGGTAATGCTTTCAACTCCATCATTCAGCTTGAGTATGAACATGGAATTCCCAGAAATCCATTTATCAATGCTGGAGCAATCGTGATAGCGGACATATTGGTAAGCGAACTCAAGGATCCAAAGGCTGAGTTTTTGGCGTTTGTAAGGGGGTTGTGCTCCCAGTCAGATATTCAATACAATCATCAGGTAGCTGAGTCTGAAAGGAGCGTTGGGTATATGAATGCTTCACTTGCCTACATGATGAAAGCTAAGGGCAATTTGGTAAACGAAGTGGAGGATGTCCTGGACTTCTATTATCTGCAGTGCTCCATCGAGATGACGTGTGTCGAACTAGCAAATACTTTCTTAAACTTTGCAGAGACGAATATTCCTTTCGGATATGGGGACTATGTATTGACAGCAAGTCAATCGCGTAGAATGAATGCGCTTATGCTTACTTGTGGCTTCTACGATGAGTCAGGAGAGTTCGCCTTTGAAGTCGGGCTACCAGGAAAAAGTGGAGTTGGGGGTGCGATTGTGGCCATCGACCCACTGCGATACTGCGTGAGCGTTTGGAGTCCTCCTCTTAATATGAAGGGGAATTCGGATAAAGGGATGATGGCACTTGAACTGCTTACCGATAAAGTTGGAGGATCGGTGTTTTAATGACTTTCAATACAAATACTCAAACGCACTGTGATAGAATCCTCGGTTTTCAAGGTCTTGAATTAGTTCGTCAAAAAACTCATTCCGGCTCAGCGTAGCAGAGTCTCCTACCATCAGCAGGAGGTGCCTTGCTCTCGTCATGGCAACATTCATTCTCCTTTCGTCCCCTAAAAACCCTATGATTCCATCTTCATTACTCCTAACCAGCGACATCAAAATCACATCTCGCTCTTGCCCTTGAAAAGCATCTACAGAATTGATCGTGATTTGACTTTCGAGTTCTTTGTACCATTCATATCGAACGATTTTAGATCTTAGCTTTTCTGTTTGAGCGCGATACGGAGCGATGATCCCTATAGTCAATTTCTTAAAATCATCCCCGCCTTCTATTATCAACTGATTGAGTCGCTCTAATAAAAAATGAGCTTCTTCCTCGTTGTAAGTCGATAAGGTTTCGGGATTTAGTTTCTCGTCATATCCACAGCCCGCCGTATCCAGGAAAGAAACAGGTTCGTCATATAGCTGTCTTCGGCTGTGAATGATTTCCGCAGATTGAAGCTTCGATTCATAAAAATGCCGGTTGGAGAACGTCATAATCTGGGGATGCATGCGGTATTGTGTCTCAAGCATCGTATCAATATCGTATGCCTTGATCGTACGCTCGAAGATCGTTTTCGCAAGCCCTTCTTTTCCCGCCTCTTTTGACTTTACAGTCGGTGGAAGTTGCCAATGATCCCCTGCCATGACTACTTTCTCTGCTTTCATGATTGGAATCCAGCATGCCGGTTCCAATGCTTGTGAAGCTTCATCAATGAATACGGTTTTAAACCTTCTATTCGTCAGATACGAGTTATTGGCTCCCACAAGTGTACAAGCAATGACCTCCGCTTTGTTGATCTCATCAAAAATCATATGTCCTTCAAGGAGCTTTGCCTCTTCTCTCAGGTTCCTAGATTCATCAAAAAGCATTTTCCGCTGCTGACGCTCCTCTCTACCAAAGTTGCGTTTGTATTTCTTACCAATGTTCCGCATCTCCTCCGACTTTCTTCTCAAGTCGCGAAGCATTTTAGCATCGTGATGCTCTGCAAGTCTGGCATCCATTGTTGATCTCACCACAGCATCGGTGACTCGGGCAGGGTGTCCGATTCGAAGAACCCTCACGTCCTGATCCATTAATTTCTCAGCCAACAGGTCAACAGCAGCATTACTAGATGTACATACAAGTACTTGCTTCTCATCTGAGACCTTTGCCTTGATTGCTTGAACAAGTGTGGTGGTTTTCCCCGTTCCTGGAGGTCCGTGAACAAGTGCTAAATCAGTCGCTTCCCTAATTCTATTTAGTGCGTGGTTCTGACTCTCATTCAGCTGTGGGAATGAAATGGGGGCTTTGGTTTGAAAAGCGGGTTTTGCTTCTCCTAGAAGTATAGGCATCAATTCGTAAATCCGACCCTCAGATGTTCTGGAAAGTGTCTTCAGGGACTTCTCCATCTCATCGTAGGTGCTCTCATCGAAAAGAAGGTTTACTCCGAGCCGACCCTCGTCAAGCCATTCTGGAGGCTCATCGCTATTGAGCATAAAAGTCATTTTATGCTCGTTCATTCTCATGACTATACCGGATGCACTCAGCTTCCTTTTATCATCATGAAGAAACATGCTGATGGACGATCCCGGATGAAAATGATGACGCTGGGCTAAATCCGTGGTTCGTTCGATTTGAAAAATCCATCTCTCTCCTGTGCCAACATTGGACTTGTTGATCATCACAGGATACCACGTCACTCCCTCCTTTTTTCTATCTTGAAGCGACCTGTTGCCTATCTTATCTTCGTATTGTTTTCTATCCTCCTCTCTCTCCTTTTTTATAAGCTGAAGGAGATTCAGAAAGTGATCCGCATATTTCATCGGCTACTTTCTCAGGTACTTTTGTATAGTGGATTTGAGAGCTTCTTTGTTAGCTGAAATTTGCGAATCGCTATATATTTTCAATAGCAATTCTAAAAGAACATCCTCATCATAGCCAATTTTACTTGCCATTTTGGCACAAAAATTAAGCTCTTCTTTGTAGAGTCGTCCGTCAATTTTCATCAACTGAACTACGCTGTAGATATACTCGTATTTTTCATCATCAGTCAAACCATCCAAGTCTTCAATAAGTGTTGGATCTTCAAAGCATGCACTTATGTCATCAGATGACATTCCATTGGCTTTACCGATTTGTTTAATCAAATCTATTTCGTCTTGCACGACTACTCCATCTATCTTGGCCAACTGCACAAGTAGGTTTAGATGTGTTCGTGACATATTTGTAGAGCTCCCTTTGATAATTTTTTAGGTTTTGGCGGTACTATTAGATTAATTGCTAAACTTAGTTCAAATTCCTACATCATCAAAATTAAAGAAAAAGTAGCCGTGCCCAATACCAAACAAAAACCGACCTACTTGTGAATTTTCTTGCCCACCTTTATCTCTCAGGAGATGATCATAAGACTATGATTGGAAACTTTATTGGGGATTTTGTAAAAGGGAAAGATCATGAACGATTTCATGTTAAAATAAAAAACGGGATCATTTTACATCGAGAAATTGATCGATATACGGACACACATCTTATCGTAAAAGAAAGTAAAAAACGACTACAGCCTCGATACAGACATTACGCCCCTGTAATAGCTGACGTTTTCTACGACCACTTCTTATCTGCAAACTGGAGCAACTATTCCGACACCACACTTATAGAGTACACGGAGGCTTTCTATGACCTGACGGAGCACTTTACTTCCATCATTCCTGATAAAGCTTTGAACGTGCTTAAATATATGAAGGCTGGAAATTGGCTCTTCAACTATCAACATATAGACGGGATTGATCAAGCTCTGACCGGAATGTCAAGAAGGACTAAATTTGAATCAGGAATGGAACATGCTTCCGAAGATCTAAAATTGTACTATGAGGACTTCAAATCGGAGTTTGAAGCTTTTTTTCCGGAGTTGATCCAGCATTCAAAACAATTCTTAATTTCGTTAAAATGAAAGACATTTTAATCGTAGGGCTTGGTGGCTTTTTTGGTAGTATCTCCAGATATGGGATTGGAGTTTATTCATCGAAATTGATTCTAAGTCAATTCCCCATCGGCACCATAACGGTTAATCTTGTGGGCAGCTTGCTCATAGGGTTATTGGCAGGCTACTTTATTAAAAATCAAGCTTCTCAAGCTTTGAGTCTCCTACTGATAACGGGATTCTGTGGAGGGTTTACAACGTTTTCTACGTTTTCCCTTGACAATATGAAGCTGATCAAAGAAGGATTTTATTTACAATTTGCTTTATATGGAATAGGGAGTGTAATCATAGGGCTGGTGCTCTGCATGTTGGGCATTTTATTAACCTCCAAATCTTAGACCCAACAATTTGCCTATACAACTGCGTTAATAGTTGTGATTATGCAGGATTATTACTCTCTTCTGGAAATCAGTGAATCAGCTTCCGACGCTGAAATAAAAAGAGCCTTCAAAAGACTCGCTCTATTATACCATCCTGACAAGCACGCAGGCGATGAGCAGATGGAGGAGAAGTTTAAGGAAATCAATGAAGCCTATCAAACTCTGTCGAACCCATACGAAAAAGCCCGATACGACATCAAATTATCATACGGCCGATATACCAACACCACTTTTCAAGAACCAACCTACACCCCTCCTCAAGAACCGATAAGACGAAACCGTCCCAGTTACAGCGAGCCCAAAATCGATTGGAAAGAAAACTGGAGAGCCACTTTATACGCATTCGGATTTACTTTCATTGTCGCATCCATTGTAATGTCAGTCTTCTTTATTCGAGATTTTTACAATGAAAGAAAACACGAACAACTCCTATCAAGCCGAAAAACGATCTTCGAGGCTGCAAAACGAGATTACGAAAGAGGAAAAATAGAAAGTGCGCTTGCCTCACTCAATGAATTATCCCCGCATCTGAAAGAGGAGAAGTATATGGTCGAGTTTAAAGACACCCTATACGCATCCTTCATAGACAAGGGCGAAAGCAGTTACTACAACTACCAGTTTAACAATGCCATTTATTACTACGAACTAGTGGAACGATTTGCTCCGCGAAAACCACTCCCTATCAAAGAGCACTTGGCGAAAGCCTATCAATTCACGAATAATCCGGAAGCTTCCATTAAGGTATTCACAGAATTATTAGTTCTAGGATATAGGCATATAGACTGCTACATGGCGATTGGAGAAATCTATAGAGATCAGCTTCATAATCTGGCCGAGGCTGAAAGGTATTTTGTGCTGGCAAGAGAGGTCTCCATCAAACAATATCGATCGATATATGGAAAAGCATATTTCCTAATCCTAAATGGGGAATACCTACCCAAACATCACTACACCTTGTACGCAGATCTGGCACAGATCTATCTGGATATGGAATTATTCGAAAAGGCAATCAAAACCTCTGAATGGAACATTCAAGTCTGGCCAGACAGTGCCAAGAGCTATTTGATAGCAGCTAAAGGACATTTAGCGCTAGGTCAAACCACTGAAGCATGTGAGAATTTTCAATTGGCCTCAGCATTAGGATATAATGGATCTGTGGATGTAAATTGCTTTCAATGAAAACGGCAGGATACTCCGGCACTCCTTTGGTCAAGAAGTTAGGAATCAAGGACGATTACAACTGTCTGATTTTTAATGCGCCAGATCATTACTTTGACTTGCTTTTTGGGCTACCCGAAACCGCGACCTTTACTGAGAAAGCTGAAGGTTCTTTTCATTTCATCCATGCATTTTTCACACATGAAGTTGACCTTCTGGAAAATTGGGAGAAGTTAAAATCGCTATTAAATATTGACGGTACGTTCTGGATTAGTTGGCCTAAGGGTAGCTCAAAGCTAGAGAAGGACATCAATGAAAATGATATCCGGAGAATTGGACTACAAGGTGGATTGGTAGATGTCAAAGTCTGTGCTGTAGACAATGACTGGTCCGGCTTAAAGTTTATGTATCGGAAAAAAGATCGTTAAACTCATCACCTTCTGACATAGTGATTTCACATCGCTGACCTTTCAGCAAATGGTAATCTTCTTCTAGAATAAATTCAGTTCTTGCTTTATCTATTGCCTTCTCCGATTCAGCTTTCACTGATCTTCTTTTGATCACTTCAACAAAGCTCTTCACCTCAGGCATGCTCTTAAGCAGCAGCGGAGGAACTTTCTTCGGCCGATCATCATCGCCTTTTGCAACCATGGTGAAATAACTCGTATTCGTATGCTTCACAGTGTGAGTCTTCACGTTTTCGGCAGTTACTTTGATCGCAACCACCAGCGACGAGTTCCCAACAAAACTTACCGTGGCAATCAATGAAACCAACTCTCCTACTTCTACCGGCTGAAGAAACTCAACCTGATCTACGGATACTGTGACACAGTACGTTCCTGCGTGCTTACTTGCACATGCGTAGGCAGCCTTATCCATCAGTGATAGAAGAATGCCTCCATGTATTTTGCCTCCGAAATTGGCATAAGAAGGAATCATCAGCTCCGTCAATGTTGTCTTAGAAAAATCCTGCGTTAAAGCTTCCATAGCGAGTTATTTTTTAACCTACAATATCACCACTCTTCCCTCCACATTTTTTGATGCGTCGGTTCAGAATCAGCTTCCAAAAGGGACTTCTGGTAAATATCAATTTAAGGTTAACCATTACATTATTGGTAAATTGATCATCTGCAGACACGCTTCCCTGCACTCCAAGAGGTTGAAATACATATTCAAAACCCATCTTACGAGTTTCCTCTACGGCACATGGATTCCCATATAGAAGTCCATCCAATTCATTCTTATAGATGTACTCTATAACCTTTCTCTTAGGCATATTCTTATAAGTATTGGCCTCCTTTCTAGAATCCAAATTTTCTGTGGGGATAAAATCTTTCAAGTCCTTTGTTTTCTTTCTGCTCTGTGCAGATGAAATATGAAAACAAGAAATAAGAAGAGTTGAGTAAAATATGAGAGATACAATCCTTTTCATCGGCCAAAATCAAACCCTAAGATAAGTTATCCTGATTAATTTGAGGTCTTGGTATCATAACTCAAGACAGAATGCAAAGCCTTCAAAACGTAAATCAGACCTATTTCATACTATTGATAATTATTTAGCGTGATATAGGCGATATAAATATCTTTGCCGGCATAAACAACGATCCAACATTGAAACAAATTATAAGTTTCCTCCTTAGAAAAGTCCCGCGTAAATACTTGCAGCTCGTAAGTCACTATGGACTAGCCATACTAGCTCTTTTCTATAAAGGAAATAAAGTGGAGTGTCCAGTGTGCAAATCAAGGTTTAGAGTATTTCTCCCCTATGGAAGACAATCAAGATCAAACGCGCTCTGTCCAAGTTGCCTTTCTCTGGAAAGACATAGGCTTATGTGGCTGTTTCTAGAAAGGCAAACAGGTTTCTTTAAGGACGAAGCAAAGCTTCTCCATATCGCTCCTGAACATTGCTTTATTGATCGCTTCGAAAAACTGGATAACCTTGATTATGTCACAGCTGACATAGAATCTCCCCTTGCAAAAGTTAAGATGGATGCTCACGACATTCCTTTTGAAAATGAATCCTTCGAAATGGTTTTCTGCAATCATGTACTTGAGCATGTGAATGATGATAAAAAAGTCATGAGCGAAATCTACAGGGTAATGAAACCAGGTGGTTTTGGAATTCTTCAAATCCCTTTGTTTTTCCCCTTAGCAGAAAAAACGATCGAAGATCCTTCAATCACAGATCCAAAAAAACGAGAGGAATTATTCGGTCAGGATGATCATGTAAGGATGTATGGTTTGGATTACCGATCTCGATTAGAGGATGCAGGCTTCAAGGTGAGGGACGATTATGCCAATTCACTTTCACCAGAAGAACTTCATAAATTTGGAATCATAGAATCCGAAATCCTTTACACCGTACATAAGTAAAGATGCAAGCAATCATTTTAGCAGGCGGAAAAGGAACCAGACTTGGAGATTTGACATTGGAGATACCCAAGCCAATGGTCAAAGTTGGAGATAAGCCCATTATTGAACATCAGATTCGTCTGCTTGAAAGCTACGGAGTTAAGAAAATAAAACTGGTAGTAAATCATCTAAAAGAACCTCTGATCAACTATTTGGGGGACGGAAGCGAACTCAATGTTGATATTTCTTATTTCGAAGAAAAAGAACCCCTTGGAACCTCGGGAGCCTTTCCACTATTTGAAAACGAACTAGAGGATGTTTTTCTAGTAGTCTATGGAGATGTCATGTTTGATATGGACATCAAAAGACTACTCGATTTTCATCAAAAGAATAAAGCTGACGCCACTCTGGTAATTCATCCAAATGATCACCCCCATGATAGTGACTTAGTGGAGATCTGCAGCGAAAATCAAATCACCTCCTTTCATTCAAAACCGCATAAGAAAGGTATTTATCTCAAAAACCTCGTTAATGCAGGTGTTTACGTTTTCAACAAGCAAACCATAAGGCATCTACCCGGTCCTGTGAAAAATGATTTTGGGAAAGACATATTCCCTGATTGGATACACAAACTCAAGGTATTTGGATACAACACTCCAGAATACCTCAAGGACATGGGAACATTAGATCGACTGACAAAAGTTACCGACGATCTAAATTCAGGGAAAATCAGAAGAAAAAACCTTGCTAACAAACAAAAAGCAATATTCCTTGATAGAGATGGAGTACTCAACGAGGACAGGCACTTGATCCATAAGCCAGAGGACTTAGTGCTTTATCCCAGTACCTCGGATGCAATCAAAAAAATCAACAACTCTGATTACTTGGCAGTAGTTGCTACTAACCAATCTGTAGTAGCCAGAAACTTATGCAGCATCGATGAACTAGAATATATTCATAAAAAGCTGGATAGCGAACTGGGTGCAGATGGAGCAAAACTAGATCAGCTTTACTACTGCCCTTACCACCCAGACAAAGGTTACCCTGAAGAAAATCCTGATTATAAAAAAGAGCACCCTTGGAGAAAACCAAGTCCCGGCATGCTTTTACAGGGAGCGGAGGATTTCAATATCAACCTTGCTCAATCCTTCATGATCGGAGACCGAGAATCTGACATTCTAGCAGGAAAGCGAGCAGGTTGCACGACCATAGCTTTGAAAACAGGTCATGGATATCATGGAGCCAAAACTCAGCCTGATTATATCTTCAACGACCTGACTGAAGCCATTGACTTTGTTGTGGACGATCCTTTGCTTGAATCCTGCTCAGCTATTGAGAAAAAACTAAATGGTGATGCGGAGAAAACACAAGTCATTTTAATCGGAGGTAATGCCCAGGCCGGAAAATCTACATTATCAAAGAGGCTTTCTATCCATTTGAACAAAATAGGTATATCGAATAAGATTCTATCTCTTGATAATTTTTTACTCCCCAAGAAGGGGAGAGAAAAGAACCAAAGTGTATTCGACCGATTCCAGTCACACCTCCATTTCGACCAAATAGAAAAACTGTTAAAGGGCGAAAAAATCAATCTGACTACTTATCATAAAGACCCTTCTCTTAAGTCGGAAGACACACTATTTGAACTCAGTCAGGAAAAAGCACTCATAGTAGAAGGCGTTGTAGCTCTGGCAGATGAACGTTTACGGCAAATGGCAGCCATCAAAGTGTTTGCGGATCAAACATTTGACCTTTACAAACAAAGATTTTACCATCTTTACGAGTGGAAAAAATTCACACCAAAACAGATTGATAATTTGTTTGCAAGCAGAGTCATTGATGAGTTTAGACCGATCAAAGAAACCAAAGCTTTTGCAGACCTGATCATCAACACTATATGATCATAACAAAAACACCTTTTAGAATAAGTTTCGTTGGCGGAGGCTCTGATTTACCAGATTTTTACCGTGAACACCCTGGAGCTGTGCTCAGTACTTCCATTGATAAATACATGTACATTTCTTCTCATCGTTTCTTCGAACCCGATAAGATTCGAATGAAATATTCGAAGACCGAAACTGTTGAAAGTATCAGTGACATCACACACCCTATATTCAAGGAAGCGCTCAAAAAATTTCAGGTAGAAGGGGGACTTGAGCTATCTTCAATTGCAGATGTCCCATCGGGAACGGGTATGGGTTCATCTTCCTCCTTCACAGTAGGATTACTCCACAACTTGTATGCTACTAAGGGTATTCATGTATCCAAAGAGCAGTTAGCAAAAGAAGCATGCGAAATTGAAATCGAAAAATTAGGAGAGCCTATAGGCAAACAAGACCAATATGCGGCAGCCTATGGCGGGCTCAATATCATCCGATTCAATAGCGACGAAACTGTCAGCGTAGAAAACATCTACTTATCCAACACCATTCTTTCCACACTGCAGGACAATCTAATCATGTTCTATACAGGCTCGCAGAGGAAAGCCAATGAAATACTGTCTGAACAAAAGACCAATACGAAAGCTGCAGACAAGAAAGCTACTTTGATTGAAATGACACAGCTGGTGGATGAATTGAAAGTACTGCTAACAAGCGGACAGCTTGATGATTTTGGCAAACTGCTTCATCATAATTGGTTATTAAAAAAACAATTGGCTTCTAAAATAAGCAATACGGATATCAACGATGCATATGATTTAGCGTTGAAAAATGGAGCTCTCGGTGGCAAGCTCCTAGGCGCTGGAGGTGGAGGATTTCTTCTTTTTTACTGTGAAAAAGAAAAACAGCCAGACCTTATTCGAGCTATGGAGAAATTCAGAAGAATAGAGTTCGGATTAGAGCACGAAGGATCAAAAGTTATTTACTTTGGAAACGAAAACGCATTTTGATGCAGCACTACAAAAACTATTTAAGTACAGTTAAGGATACACTTGATAAAATCAATCACGACGAATTGAATAGTGTAAAAAATGCACTTGTTGCAGCGAGAAATAACCAGAAAAACATCTATATATTCGGAAATGGAGGAAGTGGAGGCACTGCTTCACACATTGCTGGGGATTTTATAAAAGGAGCAAGCTACAAGCAAGAGAACAGATTTCGATTCGCCTGCCTTAACGATAATTTTTCTGCCATTGGAGCTATCTCCAACGATATTTCTTATGACCACATCTTTAGCGAGCAGCTTAAGAACTTTGCGCAAGAAGGAGATCTCGTTATTGGACTATCAGGAAGTGGAAATTCTGAAAACGTTGTGAAGGGACTAGAAGAAGCAAAGAAAAAACAAGCCGTTACAGTGGCTCTTTGTGGATACTCCGGAGGCAGAATAAAAGACCTAGCCGACATGGCCATTCACATTCCAGTCAATGATATGGAAATCACAGAGGATCTTCATTTGATGGTTTTCCATATGATCAAACAGGTCATTATAAAAGAACAAAACGGTTCCCTTGAAGATATGGGTGATAAGTATGTAAAAAGAATGAAATAGTTACATTGGCCACTCCTGATAAATACATATTTGGTAGGTTTTGATGGACGGATTTAATTTCCAGTCTCTTTTTTTTTGAGAAGTTG
>JAGDZQ010000014.1:0-68460 GCA_049115715.1 Cyclobacteriaceae bacterium | reverse complement strand
AGAGACTGGAAATTAAATCCGTCCATCAAAACCTAACATATATGTATTTATCAGGAGTGGCCTGAAGTAGGAAGCTCAATTTGAATTTCTATTGAGCTTCTTACTACTTTTTCTTATTTGATATAGAATTCTACCTCCTTGACTGTTTCATTATTCAAGAAATCAATAGCTCGAACGATGAGCTTATGTTTTCCTTTTTTGATGTTGGTAATTAGACCAGCATAATTCTTCTCAGGCTCGTTTCCCAGTTTATAATAAAGCTTGCTTATACCCGAGGTTTTGTCCGTTGCGGATAAAAATATACCAGCTGTAACAGGGTATTCCTCCAGCCCACTCCTTGTGCGTGTGCTACCGGTGTTAAATTGTATAAATATGTCTGGCTTAGTTGAGTCAAGATAAAATGAGAACTTAGAAATATTTCTATTATTCACATTGTCATACCCAAAGTAATCTACAGTTGTAAAACCCTCCTGAGAAAGCGTGAATGGCTCTTCATACTTATGTTCACCTACTTCTCCATTTACCGAATAGGACAGCTCTTTTAACCCTGACTCAGGATCCTGACCGGTAAGCTTGATTTTGGAGTTGGGTCCAATATAGAGTGTATCTTCTCTTACAAAAGAATAGTTCTGAACTTTATGATCGATAAGTGGTCCGGTGAGGTCTACATAAAACTTATTGACATTATGCTTAAATTCTTCAAATCCACCTTTGCCTAAGTAGTTGCTTTTTTTGGAGTCCGCAGTAGAATTATTGAGGTTATCAACAGAGTAGTATCTTATTAAATGGGTACCTGAAACACTAGGTAAGTAAAATGGATTTTCATATTTAGAAAATGGCTTATCATCAATAGAAAACATGATTGCCTTCACACCTACTTTATTATCTACAGCAGTAAGTTTCAATTTCGTTCTACCTGAAAAATAGATTTCATCATCAACGATAAAGCGATCTCCCAACACATCTGCCACCATAAGGGGAGCTGATCTGTCAAGGAAAAACGTAAAGGACTCTTCAGCTTCTATGTTTCCTACATTATCTTCCGAAAAATAGGTAATCGTGTGCTCGCCCTCATCCAATTTATTGAAAGGAATATCCTGCCCATTATACTTTTGATTAGGCTGATCGTCGAATCTAAAACTAACAGACTTGACTCCAGAGAGAGAATCATACGCCAGTAGGTACATTTTAGATCCCAAAGACATCACTTTCTCTTCCGTTATACCATTAACATTGATTTCACTGTAAGGAGATTCTTGATCGATTATAAAACTAACTGATTGAGCTTCTTCTACGTTACCTACATTGTCTTCTGAAAATACGCGAAGATTATAGTTTCCTTGCTTGGAGAACACAATCGGTTTTTGATATGCTTTGAAAGGTTCATCATTGATTGAATAACTAAGCTTTCTTACCCCAGACATTTCATCTTCAGATGTAATAATCGCTTCAAGCCCATGTTGGTAGTATACGTTCTCAGGGCTCTTGTATTTACTTACGTTCTCATATGAAATCGTACTAATGGGGGCTATACCATCAGCATATACCTCGAACAGCACTTCTTGCCCAGAGACTACTTTCTTAGTCACCGGATCCACCGCGTCTCTTGACCTGATATAATTGACACCTTCTGTATCTAGATAAAACGGATCAGCATACTTTTCTGTGGACTGGCTTTTCAAACGTTCCTTTTCTCCATTCGGGCTATCCGAAATAAATAGATAGATAGGGGTCGATTTTCTCCAATAAAGATTGCCAGTGGAGTCTGTATGATGCGTTGGTTTGTCCTGTGCAATCAAGCCATTTAAGATAAAAACAGCTATGGCTGAAATGACGAAATGTTTCATATATGAATAGGCTGGTAAGTGGTTTGCTTAAAATTTCAATCTAAAAACAGATCCTGTTCCTGGTTTGCTGGAAACTTCTATCAAGCCATCGATTTTCTCAATCAATTCCTTGCATAAAATGAGTCCCAATCCAGATCCTTTTTCCCGGTTGGTTCCTTCAGTACTTCTATTGGTGCTGATGTCGAAGAGTTTCTCAATTTTGTCCTGATCCATCCCAACACCAGTATCTGAAATACTTATAAGCTTATGTCCTCTGTCAACTTCAAAACCGACTTTCACTTCACCTCCCTTGGGGGTGAATTTCACAGCATTCTGTACCAGGTTTCTGATAACTATGTTGATCATGTTTTTATCCGACCTGAGCTGACAATCATCAGAAATAAGATTGGTGAGTTTAACGTTTTTCTTTTCCGCTTGAAACTGAAGTAGTTGAAATGATTCATCCACAAGAGCTCTTACATCTACGTTCTCAATAATTGGATCAGCATTTTGAATCTGAGACCTTGACCATGTAAGCAGATTATCAAGTAAAGTGGCACTGCTCGTAAGTTGTGATTCCACACTGCCCAGAGCGCCTCGCAATTCCTCCCCAACTTCAAAACTATCAATCGCCATGAAAAACCCTTGAAGTGAGCTTATCGGACTTCTTAAATCATGAGCAATTATCGAAAACATTTTATCCTTCAGGTCATTGGCTTCTCTCAAGGCAATACTTTGTATTTCAATGGCTTGGTTTTTCTTACTTAAGCTTGCGGCATGCTTTTTCGTCTTGCGAAGGACAATTAGAACTAATACCGAAATAATCAAAACGGAAATAATAATGATGAGAACAGTAATAATGAGGTTTCTCCGCTCTACAATTAGTTGCTCAGTTTTGAGTTCCTGAGATGCGGCTTCTAACTCGCTTACTCGTTTCTCATTTTCGAGAAGTTGTATTGCGATCTGATTCTTGGAAAGGTCAGAGTAAAGTTCCTGATTTAATGAGTCTTTGGATTGAATGAGCTGATCTTGCTTATAAATCTCCAATTCCTTTCTGAGCAGTTCATTCTCCTTTTTAGCTTTTTCTGCTTCTACTACCTGTTTCTGTAACTTTTCTTTCTTCAATTCTTCATTGATAACCTTGACGGTTTCCCTTTGAATTTCTTCATGAAAGGTCTTGTATAAGTCAAAATACTTTAGGGATTTATCGACTTCTCCCATTTTCTCGTAGGTCTCAGAGAGCATACCATACACGCTTCTCATTTGATGTTTATCATATAATTCGCGCGAGATATCAAGCGCCTCTGAAAGGTGAACAACTGACTCCTCATATCGCTCCAGATTATTCAAAACGACCGACATGTTGATTAAGGAAGATATTATTCCAATTGGTTCTTTACCAGCCCTTCTTGCGGCCAATGTCTTATTGAAATTGTCCAGAGACTTTTGATAATCTCCTAAATCAGCATATAGCATACCAAGATTATTGTTAATCATGGCCACCCCATTTTCATTGGATACCTGCTTATTGAGAGTTAGGGATTTCTCATAGTATTCTGCTGCTTCCTGGTAGTGGTTATTGTTCCAATAGACAAAAGCGACATCATTGAGAGCACCAGATGCCCCTCTAATATCATTTTTCTCAAGAAGAAAATCGTACTTCTCAATATTATGATGAATGATACCAGAGTCGCTCTTAGACAATGGATGTTTTTGGCTTACGGCCAAAAAAGAAAATAGCACTAATACAATATAGAGGACACTTTTCACTGCAGACTTGTTGGTAATTACCGCTTGGTTAACTCTAATGTAATTCAAATAAGCAAGAAACTATCAAATATAGACTCTGAATCGACAGAACAGTTTTTTTTCCAGACGAATGAATATTTGTAGAACAAGTCTACATTAACCTTAAATATGTATCGGCCTATTTTCGGTAGCAGCCAAACACGCTTCTTTTACAGCTTCCATATAAGTAGGGTGTGCATGAGACATTCTTGAGACATCCTCTGCAGAAGCTCTGAATTCCATGGCTGTTACCGCAGAAGCAATCATATCCGCTGCTCTGGCTCCTATAATATGGACACCTAAAATTTCATCCGTTTCCTTATCAGCCAGAACCTTTACAAGACCATCTACATCCATTGATGCTCTGGCACGCCCCAAAGCTTTAAAAGGAAATTTCCCAGCCTTGAATGCTATTCCTTTTTCCTTTAGCTGCTCTTCTGTATACCCTACTCCAGCCACTTCTGGCCAGGTATAAACCACACCCGGGATCAGGTTATAATTGATGTGCGGCTTCTGCCCCATCATTTGCTCAGCAACAAAGACACCTTCTTCTTCCGCTTTATGTGCAAGCATTGCTCCTTTCACCACATCACCAATCGCCCAAATATTATCTACGTTCGTTTTGAGATGCTCATCCGTTTCGATCTGTCCTCTATCAGTCACTTTGACTCCAACATTTTCCAAGCCAAGACCTTCGGTATACGGTATTCTTCCTATAGATACTAAACAGTAATCGCCCTTGAGAGATAACTCTTCTCCTTTGGGTGTATCAGCTGTCACCGTCACCTCTTTACCTTTAGTCGACACTCCCTTCACCTTATGTCCAAGGTAGAATTCCATTCCTATTTTCTTGAGTGACTTTACGAGCTCTTTTCCCATCGTTCCATCCATCGTAGCAATGATTCGATCCATAAACTCGACTACAGACACTTTGGAACCTAATCGAGCATACACAGAACCTAATTCAAGACCGATAACCCCTCCTCCAATAATGACCAAATGCTTTGGCACTTCTTTTAATTCAAGAGCTTCTGTACTGGTAATCACTCTCTTTTTATCTACTTTGATGAAAGGCAGTGAAGTTGGTTTAGAACCTGTTGCAATTATTACCTTTTCTGTGGTGATTGTTTTTTCTTCTTTACCAGAAACTTTGATTGTGTTTTTGTCAACAAAAGACCCCAAGCCATGCAAAACATCAATCTTATTTTTGTTCATTAAATAATTGATGCCTTCTGTATTCTGCTTCACTACATCGGACTTTCGTGAAATCATCTGTTTGATGTTCACTTTGGGTGCAGAGATGTCTATCCCATGTTCTTTAAATGTCTCAGCAGCGTTATGAAAATGCTCTGACGAATCCAGTAGCGCTTTTGACGGAATACAACCAACATTTAAACATGTTCCACCAAGTGAATCATATTTTTCAATGATAGCCGTTTTCAAGCCTAGCTGTGCGCATCTTATTGCAGCTACATAACCCCCAGGGCCTGATCCAATTACTGTTACATCGTATTGCATGGTATTTCGTATTTAGATTTTGTATTTGGCTATTAGACTCCCAAAATAACTCTTTATCAAAGCATGTATTGAGTAAGTCAAACCGCGTGATTATACTCCTAATAAAAGGCGAGTAGGATCTTCCAAAAGCTGTTTTACTCTAACTAAGAAGCTTACTGACTCTCTTCCATCCACAATTCTATGATCATATGACAGTGCAACATACATAATAGGTCTTATCACGACTTGCCCATTCTCAGCAACGGGTCTCTCTACTATATTGTGCATTCCGAGAATGGCCGACTGAGGAGCATTAATAATAGGTGTAGATAGCATCGAGCCAAAAATCCCTCCATTGGTAATTGTGAAAGTTCCCCCTTGCATTTCATCAATGCTGAGTTTGCCTTCACGAGCCTTGATAGCTAACCTCACAACCTCTTTTTCAACTTGATCGAAGCTGAGAGACTCTGCATTTCTAATAACAGGAACGACCAGTCCCTTTGGAGCTGACACTGCAATCGAAACATCACAGTAATCGCTGTAAACGATTTCCTCACCATCAATCATAGCATTTACAGCAGGCCAATCCTTAAGTGCCATTGTACACGCTTTGGTGAAAAATGACATAAAACCTAAACCAACTTCATACTTGTCTTTGAAAGACTCTTTATACTTCTTCCTAAGTTCCATAATCGGCCCCATGTTCACCTCATTGAATGTAGTCAACATGGCTGTCTCATTTTTCACTGAAACAAGGCGTCTTGAAACTGTCTTTCTCAGAGAGGTCATCTTCTCTCTTCTTTGCTCTCTGCCTACTCCAGTATTTATCACCGGTGCAGCTATTGCAGAACTCTTGGCTATTTCTTTCTTTTGGACAGGAGGTGCTACAGATTGTTTTTCAGCTTTTAGAGCATCTTCCTTCGTTACGCGCCCATCTTTTCCTGTCCCTTTTATCGAATCAGTCGAGATTCCCTTTTCACTTAATATTTTAGCAGCAGCTGGCGATGCATGCCCTGCGGCATATGATCCTTCCGATTGAGTCTCTACTTCAGCTGAGTTAGATTCGCTTGCCTGAGGTGCTGCCCCTTCCGCAACTTCAATTCTACATAAAAGCGCCCCAATCTCAAGTGTATCTCCTTCTTGCGCAACAATTCTCAATACTCCTTGAGCCTCAGCTGTAAGGTCAAAAGTGGCTTTATCAGATTCTATCTCAGCAATTACCTCATCCAACTCAACGAAATCTCCATCCGCTTTTTGCCAAACTGATATAGCAACTTCATTGATAGACTCCCCCACTGCTGGGACGTTCATTTCCAACACCTTACCGGTTGGCTTAGGAGCCTCTTGTACAGGCTCGGGAGCCGCGGTTTTTTTAGCCTTGGATTCATCTATTTCACACAATAATCCTCCGATCTCAAGTGTATCTCCCTCTTGAGCCTTGATATGTAAAACACCAGCACTTTCCGCTGTAACTTCAAAAGTGGCTTTGTCGGATTCAAGCTCACAAATCACCTCATCCATTTCTACATAATCACCATCGCTTTTAGACCATTGTGCGATAGTTACTTCAGATATCGACTCTCCTACTGGAGGAACTTTTATTTCAAGACTCATTTTATTGTCTTTTAGATTTCAAATGCTTGTTTAACTATTTCGGCTTGCTCTTCTTTATGAACCTTCGCATAACCGGTTGCTGGTGAAGCCATTGCTTTTCTACAAACAAATGTCAATTCCAGCTTGGACACTCTATGCATAAATGCAAGAGCTCCCATATTTTCAGGTTCTTCTTGTACCCATATCAATGTAGGGTCCGAATATTTCTTTAACGTTTCCTCAAGTTGAGTTTTTGGGAATGGATGTAATTGTTCCAGTCGAACAATGGCCACATCTTTCCTTTTTGATTTTTGTTGCTCTTCTAACAAGTCAAAATAAACTTTGCCAGTACACAAGAGTACTTTTTTCACTGATTTAGGAGTCGCGTAAGAATCTCCTATCACCTCTCTAAATGATCCTTTTGTAAATTCCTCTACAGGTGAAATAACCTTAGGATGCCTCAATAATGACTTAGGAGAAAAAACAATACACGGCTTTCTAAACTCCCATGTGACTTGACGTCTCAATAGATGAAAGAGATTCGATGGCGTAGTAATGTCTGCAACGATCATGTTATCCTGAGCAGTCATTTGTAAAAACCTTTCCATTCTTGCGCTGGAGTGTTCTGGTCCTTGACCTTCATAGCCATGAGGCAGCAACATTACCAGCCCATTCATTCTTTGCCACTTAGTCTCAGCAGAAACTAAAAACTGGTCTATCATAACCTGAGCACCATTCGAAAAGTCTCCAAACTGAGCTTCCCAAATCACCAACGCATTTGGTGTTGCCATGGCATAACCATATTCAAAACCAAGAACACCGTATTCAGACAGCAAAGAATTAAATATTCTAAAAGGCTCCTGTTTATCCTGAATATGATCAAGGTTGCTATGAGGTTCATTTGTGTTTGAGTCAAATAAAACCGCATGACGATGAGAAAAGGTTCCTCTCTTCACATCCTGACCAGACATCCTTACTATTTTACCCTCTGCGAGTATAGAACCATAAGCAAGGAGCTCAGCGTCTGCCCAAGTCAGCATTTTCTTCTCTCCGAAATTGGCTTTCCGTTCTTTCAGTAGCTTTTCAATCTGCCTCAATGGCTTAAAACCTTCCGGAACATTCATTAATGCAGAAGAGACCTTATCCAGTATTTCTTTTGAAATGCCTGTTTCAGGAGACTGGTCAAAATCTTCTCTTTTGGATCTTCTCAGGAAATGCCACTCTTCCTCGATTTTTTGAGGTTTGTATGGCAATGGTTTTTGTTTGACTTCCTCAAGTCTGTCTTGAAGAAGTTGCTTAAATTCTTTGTCGAGCTTGGAAGCATCCGCTTCGTTGATATCGCCTCTCGAGGTAAGTTTCTTTACATAAATCTCTCGTGGATTGGGGTGCTTAGCGATAACATTATAAAGCTTAGGCTGGGTAAATTTCGGCTCATCGCTTTCGTTATGCCCATGTCTTCTGTAACAGAGTAGGTCTATAAAAAAATCTTTTTGGAATTTCTGCCTGTATTCTACTGCTAATCCGACTGCATAAGCAACTGATTCAGCATCATCTCCATTGACGTGCAAAACCGGTGCATCTACAATCTTGGCTAAATCTGTACAATATATACTTGAGCGAGCATCATCGTAATCTGTTGTAAACCCGACTTGATTATTTATAATGAAATGAATCGTTCCCCCTGTCCTGTACCCTTCAAGCATGGACATTTGGATACATTCGTAAACAATACCTTGTCCTGCTACAGCAGCATCCCCATGAATCAAAACTGGAATAGCTTTGCTCATGTCTCCACGATACTCATCATCTATTTGAGCACGTGTATAGCCAAGCACCACAGGATCTACAGCCTCCAAATGTGAAGGGTTTGGAGCGAGTTTTACATATATCTTTTTCCCCGATTCAGTTTTGATATGGCTTGAATACCCGAGGTGATATTTAACATCACCATCTCCCATAGTGAGATCAAGCTCCGCATTACCTTCAAATTCAGCAAAAATCTCTTCATAGGTTTTGCCCATAATGTTTGTCAAAACATTAAGTCGACCTCTATGAGCCATTCCAATCACTACTTCTTCTGCACCAGAATCAGCAGCCTTATTTATAATTTTATCTAAAGCCGGGATCGTATTTTCCCCGCCTTCTAACGAAAATCGCTTCTGACCTAAGAATTTGGTATGTAAGAAATTTTCAAAAACTACCGCTTCATTCAGCTTGGAAAGAATTCTCTTTTTCTCAGATTTTTCAGGAGAAATATCCACTCCTTCACCTTCTACTTTGGACTTCATCCATTCGAAAATATCAGAATTGCGAAGGTGATTATACTCGTATCCAATTTTGGAAAGGTAAATGGTCTGGAGTTTTTTAAGAATATCCTTGAGCTTAGCACGTCCTAAACCAATCTCACCTCCTATATCGAACTCCTCTTCCAGATCATCTTCTGTCAATCCGAAATTTTCAAGTTCTAAACGCACTACATGTTGTCTCCTTTGTCTTACAGGGTTTGTGTCCGACTTAAGATGTGCTCGAGAGCGATGGGCATATATAAGATTACGAACTTGAATCTCTTTGCCTCCCTCAATTGTAGCGTCCTTTTTAGATCCAGTTTCACCATAATGCTGTTGAGAAAACTCAAATCCCTCAAAGAACTTCTTCCAGGATTCATCCACACTATCAGGATCAGCCTTATAATTTTGGTAGAGATCATCGATGTATCCCACATCGGCATTAGAAATATATGAATATTTATCCATGATTGTTTTTGGACATCTTAGAATAACAATTGATCAAAGGTATGTATTGGCAGGCAAATACAAAAACCGTATAAGCGGTTTAGCAAATATTAAGATTAACAACTAGATTTAAGTCTTAGTTCCAAGCTTCACTGTACACTTCAATCATCAACTTGAGTAAAAGGAATTTGTTTTTCTTCTTTATTCCCTATCTTTGCGCTCCTTAAAATTTATCAAACTTTGAATGGACGTGTTCCATAAACAAAAACAATTATGCCTGTAAAAATCAGACTAGCGCGTCGAGGACGCAAAAAAAGAGCCATCTATGATATCGTAGTGGCAGATTCTAGATCACCACGTGATGGTAGATTTATTGAGAAAATTGGGCTTTACAACCCAAATACAGATCCGGCATCTATTACGCTTAAAGAAGACAAAGCACTTGATTGGGTATTGAAAGGCGCACAACCTACTGATACTGCAAGAGCTCTTTTATCTTACAAAGGAGTAATGATGAAAAAACATCTTCAAGTTGGAGTTCTTAAAGGAGCTATCACACAAGAGGATGCTGACAAAAAATACGAAGAGTGGATCGGAGGTAAAGAAAGTCAGATTCAAGGTAAAGTAGATGAGCTATCTAAAGCTAAAGCTGAGAAAACCAAAGCTGCCTTAGATGCTGAAGCCAAAGTAAATCAAGCTCGTCTTGACGCTTTGTTAGCTAAGAAAAAAGAAGAAGAAGCTGCTCTAGCTGCTGAAGTTGCTGAGGCAACCACTAGCGAAGAAGAAGTTGCGCTTGCGGAAGAAGGCGAAGAAGCTGTTGCTGAAGTAGAAGCTCCTGCAGTAGTTGAAGAAGCGGCACCTGAAGCTGTTGTGGAAGAAGTTCCAGCAGTAGAGGAAGAAGCACCTGTAGCAGAAGAGGCTCCTAAAGAAGAAGCTCCAGCTGCAGAGGAAGCTCCTAAGGAAGCGGCACCTGAAGCTTCAGCAGAAACACCGGCTGAGACTTCTGAAGAAGAGAAAAAAGACGCTGAATAATCCTTTTTATGGGTTTTGATGATTGTTACCTATTAGGTCAGCTTGTCAAAACGCACGGTTTAAGAGGCGAGATGATTGCCAACTTAGACGTAGATTATCCAGAGGAATACAAAAACTTGGAATCAGTTTTCATTGATCAAAATGGAAAACTGGTTCCTTTTTTTTTGGAATCCATTTCCGTTCAAAGCTCAAGGGCATATGTTGCATTTGAGGATATTGAAAATGTAGATGAAGCTTCCACGTTGGTGGGAATGTCTCTCTACTTGCCTTTAGATGAGCTCCCAAAACTGTCAGATGGCAAATATTACTTTCATCAATTGGTGGGTCTGACACTAATGGATGGACAAGATGTCGTTGGACCAGTGAACCAAATTTACGATCTGCCAAACAACAGATTGCTAGGTGTAGACTATAAAGGAACAGAAGTTCTAATTCCACTAAGTGAGGGAATTATTCAAAAAGTGGATGTCAAGGGAAAAGAAATCTCAGCTCAACTACCAGATGGATTACTCGATGTATTTTCAGAAGGTTAAATCATGAGACTCGATATCATCACGTGCTTGCCTGAACTTTTTGATGGTCCATTAAATCAGAGTATTGTCAAACGCTCTCAGCAGAAGAATCTTGTCGAAATCCATATTCATAACCTGAGGGATTATTCTACCATCAAGCATAAAAATGTTGATGATTACGCATTTGGTGGTGGTGCAGGAATGGTTCTCATGATTGAACCTATCGATAAGTGTATTTCTAAACTCAAAGAAAATAACCAGTATCAGGAGATCATCTATTTAACTCCTGATGGAGAAACGTTGAATCAAGGGATGGCCAATCAGCTTTCTTTGAATGAAAACATGATCTTTCTGTGCGGTCATTACAAAGGGGTGGATCAAAGAGTAAGAGATCACTTGATAACCAAAGAGATAAGCATTGGTGATTATGTCCTTTCGGGAGGAGAATTAGCAGCAATGGTATTGGCCGATTCTCTTGTAAGATTGATTCCAGGTGTCCTGAATGATGAGACGTCAGCTTTAACTGATTCCTTCCAGGACAACCTACTTGCCCCTCCGGTCTATACAAGACCTGCTGATTATAATGGGTGGAAAATTCCTGAGATTTTAAGTTCAGGACATGAAGCCAATATCGAAAAATGGCGCCACGAAGAGGCCGTAAAAAGGACTAAATCAAGAAGACCCGATTTGTTAGAATAAATTCTAACGCCATGCTATCTATTATCTATTCAATTGTCTATATTTGCACTCCTTTTTAGGATAGTACGCTAAAAGTTAAGATTATGAGCGATTTATTAAAATTCGTAGAAGAAGATTTACTAACAGCAAAGAGCGAATTTCCCGCTTTTGGTCCTGGTGACACTGTTAATGTTCATTATAAAATTAAGGAAGGTAGCAAGGAAAGAATCCAGCAGTTTCAGGGTACTGTTATGCAGATCCGAAATACCAACTCTACCGGAGAGACCTTTACTGTAAGAAAAGTATCAAGCGGAATCGCTGTGGAAAGAATTTTCCCAACAATGACTCCTAACATTGATAAAATAGAAGTTCTAAGAAAAGGTAAAGTAAGAAGAGCAAGACTTTTCTACCTTAGAGGAAGAAAAGGTAAAGCAGCTAGAATCAAAGAGAAGCTTTAATAGAAAAAGCACCAAAATATTTAAAGAAAGCCGTCTCAATCGAGATGGCTTTTTTTTTGTTCAGCACTTCGTTATGCTGACTAATTGACAGATATTTGGATTAGGAAATCAAAGTGTATGGTTTTTGTATTCATCCTCAAAATTTTGAAGAGTGATACTGCATTTTAATAAATATCAGGGAACGGGAAACGATTTTGTAATGATCGATGATAGGGATGAAAAATTCCCTGTTGGTAATAAATCTGTCATTGAGTTTCTTACAGATAGAAAAATGGGCGTAGGAGCCGACGGAGTAATCCTGATTCAAAATCATCAAGAGTACGATTTTAAAATGGTATACTACAACCCAGACGGGAGTGAGAGCCTCTGTGGAAATGGAAGTCGGTGCGCAATCGCATTCGCGAAAAATCTGGGGATCATTGAGGATACAACCACCTTCGAAACCACAGATGGTGTCCATGAAGCTTTCATTGAAGAAGATATTATTCATTTTCAACTCCATGACGTTGAAAATGTGAATGAATCAAATACTGACTGGTTTATCAACACAGGGTCTCCTCATCACATTGTCATAGTCGATGATTTAGAAAACGTGGATATCGTGGAGAAAGGGAGAAAAATACGCTACAGCGACGCGTATGCTCCCAGCGGAACCAATGTCAATTTTATTGAGAAAGACAAAACGGGCATAAAAGTAAGAACCTACGAGCGAGGTGTAGAGGATGAAACATTATCTTGCGGTACTGGAGTAACTGCCTGTGCAATAGCTTCAAGTTTTTTTGGATACGAAAGTCCCATTTCAATAAAAGCAAAAGGTGGAGATTTATCAGTGTCTTTTGACAAGGTAAATGGCAACAAATTTGAGAACATCTATCTGGCTGGGCCAGCAGAACACGTTTATCAAGGAAAGATTGAGTTAGAGATAAATAACTAGAACAGACAAAAATTTAAGTAAGAATCAATGTTTGATATTTTATCAAAAGGCATAGCAAAAGTATTTGGAACAAAGGCGGAGAAAGACCTTAAGGAAATATATCCCTATGTTGAAAAAATAAATGCTGAATTCCAGCAATTGAGTTCCATCTCTGATGATGAGCTAAGAGAAAAAACAACCGAACTGAAGGGAATCATCGCAGATGACCTGAAAGAAATAGATGATCAACTGGCCTCATTGCATCAAAAAGTGGAGGATGACTCTTCTCTTAACATAGATGAGAAAGAAGAGATTTTTAATCAAATAGATAAACTTGAGTCGGATCGAGATAATGATCTGGAAAAAACACTCCTACGAATTCTTCCAAAAGCGTTTGCCGTTGTTAAGGAAACGGCGAGAAGACTTACAGAAAACAAAAAATTGGTAGTGAAAGCTACCCTATATGACAAGGAACTTGCAGTCAAGAAACCTAATGTGGAGGTTATTGGTGAAACAGCAACCTGGCATAACAAATGGAATGCGGCTGGAACAGACGTAGAGTGGAACATGGTTCACTACGACGTTCAGTTAATAGGAGGAGTAGTACTACATCAAGGGAAAATCTCCGAGATGACTACAGGTGAGGGTAAAACCCTCGTAGCGACGCTTCCTGCGTATCTCAATGCACTGGCTGGCAGAGGAGTGCATGTAGTCACAGTAAACGATTATCTATCGAAAAGGGATTCCGAATGGAACGCTCCGATATTCGAATTTCATGGTCTGAGAATAGATTGTATTGATAAATATCAATCGAACTCTCCGGAACGAAGAAACGCTTACGAAGCAGATATCACTTACGGAACGAACAACGAATTCGGTTTCGATTATTTGCGAGATAATATGACCAGAAATCCGGAAGAACTGGTTCAAAAGAAGCATCACTACGCCATGGTGGATGAGGTTGATTCTGTACTAATAGATGATGCCAGAACTCCACTAATTATTTCAGGCCCTATCCCTAAAGGAGATGAGCATGAGTTTTATGACCTAAAACCGCGCATTTCTAAATTGGTAGATGCGCAAAAGAAACTTGTTTCTGAATATTTGGTTCAAGCTAAAAAATTCATCAAAGAAGGGAATGAAGCTGAGGCGGGACTGCCTCTCTTCCGTGCTTATAGAGGGTTACCTAAATACAAGCCCTTAATTAAGTTCCTAAGCGAGACAGGCATCAAAGTTATTTTACAAAAGACTGAGAATTATTACCTGCAGGACAATCAGAAAATGATGCCTGAAGCTGACGATCCTTTGTTTTTTACAATAGATGAGAAGCAGAACAGTATCGACCTTACCGAAAAGGGAATTGACCTGATTACAGGAGAAGGAGAAGATGCTTCTTTTTTCATCCTGCCAGATATTGGAGCGGAAATCGCCAAACTTGAAAACGACAATTCTACTGAAGATGCTGAAAAGCTAAAAAAGAAGGATGAGATCATTCAGGATTACAGCATAAAAGGTCAGAGAATTCACAGTATAAATCAGCTACTACGTGCTTATTGTCTTTATGAAAAGGACACTGAATACATAGTGGTAGATGATAAAGTAAAGATTGTAGACGAGCAGACTGGTCGTGTTATGGAAGGCCGTAGATATTCTGACGGTTTGCATCAAGCGATTGAAGCCAAAGAAAACGTAAAGGTTGAGGATGCAACTCAGACCTACGCTACTATCACGCTTCAAAACTACTTCCGAATGTACCACAAACTGGCAGGTATGACTGGTACAGCTGAAACTGAAGCAGGGGAGTTCTGGGATATCTATGAACTGGACGTGGTTGTAATTCCGACCAACAGACCTATTCAGCGAGATGATAGACAGGATTACGTCTTTAAGACTGTCAGAGAGAAATTCAATGCTGTAGTGGATGAGGTGGTTGAGATGAGAAACCTGGGACGCCCTGTCCTTGTCGGAACTACTTCTGTGGAGATATCTGAGATTCTAAGTAGAATGCTTCAGATGAAAAATGTTAAGCATCAGGTTCTAAATGCTAAGCAACATGCCAAGGAAGCTGATGTAGTAGCAGAAGCTGGTAAGCCTGGCACGGTAACCATTGCCACCAACATGGCTGGTAGAGGTACTGACATTAAGCTTACTGCGGAATCCAAAAGTGCAGGAGGACTTGCCATAATAGGTACAGAAAGACACGAATCCAGACGTGTTGACAGGCAGCTGAGAGGTCGATCAGGACGACAAGGGGATCCAGGGTCATCTCAGTTTTTTGTCTCGCTAGAGGATAATTTGATGAGGCTCTTCAATTCGGATCGGGTTGCAAAGATCATGGATAGATTAGGTCTGGAAGAGGGAGAGGTGATTCAGCATAGCATGATTACCAAGTCTATAGAAAGGGCTCAGAAGAAAGTTGAGGAAAACAACTTTGCTATTCGAAAGAGATTGCTGGAGTACGATGATGTGATGAATTCGCAGCGTGAAGTAATTTACAAGAGAAGAAAGAATGCGCTTTACGGTGAAAGGTTGGAATTGGACATCACCAACATGCTTTTCGAAACCTGTGAAGATTTAGTTCTAAATGCAAAGGGATCCAATGATCTTGACAGCCTGAAGCTGAATGTAATCAGTGTGCTAGGAATGGATTTCTCAATAGAGCAAGATGAGTTTAATAAATTGGATGAAGGTTCTATTACTCAACAGCTCTATCAAGCTGCAAGTGATCACTATCATAGAAAAAACGAAACCATCGCTGAAAAAACTCTTCCTATTCTAAAGCAAATACAAAGGGATAAAGGAGCCACCATTGAAAATGTCCTTGTTCCATTTACGGATGGGAAGAGGCAAATTGGAGTTTCCGCTCCTTTGGAAAAATCTGTTTCTACAAATGGACGTGAGATGATTACGTCTATGGAAAAAATGGTGACACTTCAGATCATTGATCAGACATGGAAGGAGCACCTTAGGGATATGGACGACCTGAAACAATCTGTTCAGAATGCTGTTTACGAACAAAAGGATCCTTTAATCATTTATAAATTCGAAGGGTTTGAGATGTTTAAATCTTTCGTAGGGAAAGTGAATGAAGAGTGCATTTCGTTCTTGATAAAAGCTCAAATTCCAGTTCAGGATCCGAATGAGGTTCAGGAGGCAAGACATCAGAAATCTTCCAGAAACTATAAAGAATCAAAAGAAGAAAGTGCATCTGCCCTTGCTGGCAGAACTCAGACGGGTCGAGCTCCTGTAGAGAAAACTGCTCCAGTAAAAACGGAGAAAATAGCGAGTAGAAACCAAAGGGTCAACGTGCAATATCAGGATGGTTCTGTGAAGAAAGACGTGAAATATAAAACGGTAGAAGAAGATTTAAAAAGTAGCAAATGCGTGCTTATCGATTAGTTTTTCTATTTCTGATTTCTTTAGCTGCTTGTAAGCCTACGAAAGTAGCTACAGATAGCGGAAATGCATATGAAGAGGACTTATCATACTTGAGGCCTGACATTTCCTCTATTGATGTAAAACCAGAATCTCAGCTTGATTCTGCAAGATTGGTCACGACGAATGTTGATCCTGAGTATGACATAAAAGCTTCACTCGACAGCCTAAATCTGATAATCATAGAGCGAAACAAGAGTGTCAATTATGTGGATGGGTATACGATTCAAGTTTACACTGGAAATGATAGAACTCTTGCTACGGAAACTCTTGATGCCGTCAATGAATATGACGATAGTCTGAATCCTGAGATTTCCTACTACCAGCCTACATTTAAAGTCAAAGTAGGACATTATACAAATAAACTCCAAGCACACAAAGTATACGAAACTTTGAAGCCCCACTTTCCAAGGGCATTACTAGTCCCGGAAAGAATAAAAGTAAATTATGAGTGATCCTATTTCGCAAATCAAAGTGCTTTCTGAAAAGCACTACGAAACAATACTTAATATCCGAAAACATCTTCATGCTCATCCAGAGCTTTCATTTGAAGAGCATGAAACGGCTAATTTCATAGAAGAACAGCTCCGCAAAATTGGAATCACGGACTTTGAAAGAAAAGCTGATACGGGAATCACCTTTATGTTGAATGGGCGCGAGGATAATGGAAAAGTCATTGCGCTAAGAGCGGACATAGATGCTCTCCCAATTATAGAAGCGAATGAGGTCTCCTATAAATCAAGAAACGAAGGTGTAATGCACGCTTGCGGGCATGATGTGCATACTTCCTCGCTCTTGGGTGCTATTATGATCTTAAGTGAAATGAAAGATCAGTTCAAAGGCAAGGTAAAAGTGATCTTTCAGCCCGGTGAAGAAAGGCTTCCAGGAGGAGCTTCTTTACTGATAAAAGAAGGCATCTTGGAGAACCCAAAGCCAAATCGCATACTGGGACAGCATGTGATGCCATTCATCGATTCTGGAAAAGTTGGTTTCAGAAAAGGAATGTACATGGCAAGTGCAGACGAAATTTATTTCACCGTAAAGGGAAAAGGTGGTCACGCAGCTATGCCTGAAAACTTGATCGACCCTGTGTTGATTACGAGCCATATCATCGTTGCATTGCAGCAAATAGTGAGTAGAAGATCTAGTCCTAAGATACCGAGTGTACTCTCTTTTGGGGATGTGCACGCAAATGGAGCTACCAACGTAATCCCTAATGAGGTCAAGGTTAAGGGCACTTTCAGAACGTATGATGAGGAATGGAGAGCAGAGGCGCATAAGCTCATGACAGAAATGGCAGAGGGTATGGCCAAATCTATGGGTGCAACTTGCGAGTTTGACGTGCATAAAGGGTATCCTCACTTGAAAAATCACCCGGAATACACACAGTTCAACATCGATAAGGCAAGGGAGTACTTAGGTGAAGAAAATGTGGAAGAAATAGACTTATGGCTAGCTGGTGAAGACTTTGCGTTTTACTCTCATCATGTGGATGCATGCTTCTACAGGTTAGGTACAAGAAACGAAGCAAAAGGAATTACTTCTGGTGTTCACACTCCTACTTTCGACATTGATGAGCCTTCATTGAAAATCGGGATGGGACTGATGGCTTGGCTGGCGATGAGTGAGCTGAATGCTTAACGCCTTGTTATTGGTGGGATGATGGAACTTCAAACCGCTTCTTGAAATAAATACCTTGGCGATGTAGACGCGATAGTCAGTAGTATCCTCGCAGAGATACTACAGATAGCGCGGATATCTGCTGCTCGGGGTATACACCTTCTCTCCAAACAAAAAATCAAAACTCATTGGCTCCAAATTCACTCTTGATAAATCGTGATTTATTTTTCAAGCCATTGAACTTATAGCTCACGTTTAGTATAATCACATCGACTTCATATACATAGTTGGTAGTGGTGAAAAACTCCCCTTGTCTACTTGTGGTGATTCGTTGCTCATTTGCGGACCACAAGCCCATATCCATATTAATCCACTGCAAAGTGGTGGAAAGTCGACCATCCATAAAGGTTTTTCGCAGAGTCAAATTAGGAGACAAGTATCTTGAGTCTTTACCCTGGGCTGTGTTTCTGGAAGAAATATAATTAAGTGTCCACTGGATGTTCATCGACTCAGAAAAATCATAAGTGGTGTTTGCGTTGACTGAATAAATCCAGCTAGATGAGTTAATTGGGCGACCATCGAATTCCCCATCAATGTTATATTGATATACATTACCTCCGAGAAACGCACTTAACCTTTCTGTAAACTTGAGATCCGCACCTGCTTCCATCCCAAACGATTCACCAACACCTACATTGGAGTAAATTCTATTCAAAATGGTATCGTTGTAGATGGTATTTACCCTATTAACCAAATTCTTTACATTCCTAAAGTAAGCCGTCGCGTATACGGCATTCTCTCCAAAGTCCTTCACTACACCTAATTCTACAAGATCGATGAACTCTGGAAGTAGCTCAGCATCTCCCTGTTCAAGGGTTTCTGAGTGTTCTCGTTCTGCAAAAGGGTTCATCTTAAAAGTAGTAGTACGCTGCACTCGTCTACTATAAGCAGCTTTGAATTTCAAATCATCATTCACCTCATACTGAAGGTTTGCAGATGGGTATGGTTTTACAAAATCGTAAAAGTGAGTTGTGTCAATTGTACCTGCTTTATCTTCCAAATCCAGTTCACGATCCATGTATTCTAATCTCACCCCTGCACCATAGGAAAGTTTACCCTGTTTCCCCGACAGTTGCACATATCCAGAATGAATCAGTCTCTTAAGATTAACACTACTTGAAAACTCAGGCACAAGCTCAAAGGCTCCTGATGAATTGTTTTTTCTCTCATAGACAAAATCTCCTGTGTGATCCAGATTTCTAAACTGATACCCAACATCAAGAGTACCGATTGGAAGGGGTTTTGATTGGTAGTCTAACTGAAGACGGGTACCATAGAGCGGGTTGTCATTCGTATTAAATTCGTCTTGTAGAACTGTCTCTGTATTGGGGTAATCCAAATTGCGGTTGGTCGTAGGCCCACCAAGTAGGGTATACTCGTAAAGAAACGAAGCGTAAATTTTTGACTTGTTTTCGAATGAGTGTGTATAATCGAAACTACCTAAGACAAAGTCTCCTCTTCTTATCCTTAGGTTTTCATTGAAATACTGTAGCGTTCGGAAGCGATTCTCGTTGACTGAGGCATGGTTGTCATAGTAAAGAATATCTGCCGTCCTGTCCTTGCTACGTTGACCAGCATAGAAGCCCAAACTAAAGTTATCAGCAGCATTTGGCGTATAGCCTAAAGTGAATCTTCCTGAATAATTTACTTCATCAAAACTCCTTTCGCCATCGGACGGAAAACGGGTGGTCGTATCACGAATAATCGTAAAGACATCTCCCTCTCTCCTACCCGAAATGTCATTTCTCAAAAAACTAGCACCTGCAGAGATGTCCCACTTACCTTTGATATGATTAATAGTGAAATCTGCGCCATAGCGCTGCGCATATTCCGCGTTCTCATAATCTTCAATGCTGGGTGCTCCAAACTTCGCATTGACTTGAACAAATGTCCCGTCACTAGCTCCTTGGGATGTGACAATGTTAATGATTCCAGCTTTTCCCTCGGGATCATACTTGGCAGATGGGGCTGTGATCAACTCCACATTTTTGACAGCATTGGCCGGAATTTGACCGAGTATAATCTGGGGATCAGACTGTACAGGTTTACCATTGATTAAAACGACAAACCCAGAAGTCCCTCGCGCCGAAATTTCACCATTTGCATTGACTGTGACTGATGGCAAGTTTCTCAAAACGTCAACTGCCGTTCCTCCTTGGCTTGATTGAAACTTTTCAGCTTCATATACCTGACGATCTACCTTGTGCATCGTGGTGACTCTTTCTCCAGAAACCTCGATTTCATCTAACAATTGCTGATTCGGAATCATCTTAATGGTTCCCAGGTTCTTCTCCTCTCCTCTACCTATTTCGATATGACTGATCGTTTTCGTATCAAAACCCATGAACTGGATTGTCAGGTAGTAGGTATTAGGTCTTAGCTTCGTAAGTTCAAAAACACCTTCTGAGGAAGAAATTCCGCCTGCAATCAGCGTGCTATCACTTTCGGTGTATAATGCTGCGGTAGCAAATTCTATAGGCGCTCCTTGATCGTCTTCAATCAAAGTTCCAGACAGGCTGGATTGACTGTATAAATGAAAATTAATTCCAAGGGTTAATAAGGTGAATGAGAGCTTAAGCATGGGTTAGTATTGTATTTAAAGAATGACTTGCAGCGAGTCATTTATCAGGCGCAAAACAACTCAATAAAGCATCTTGATCCTAAATTTCAAATGGATAAAACTAAGTCCCAATCCACTGATGCAAACATTAAGCGATCATTATTTCTTACCTATCAATTGGTGGCCTGATTAGCTATGTGTAAGCTGAGCTGTTTCTAAATAGCAAATTCAAATTGTACCCGAACCATATAGAATTTCCTAGCATTCTTAATCTCGGTATATGAAAAATCACTTTGGATCTTAAGGCTATGGCCAACTACATATTTAGACACTCCGAACATATACTCACTGGTTTCGTCGATACTTGAAAGGATTGATATTGGTGTAAGTTTTGTGAACCTACTTGATAGCTCTACATTATTCTTAAATACGTATCCAGATGAGACTGTCAAACCTTCTCCATAGCCAAAACCATCAACTTTTGTCCCTGCGGTTCTATAGGCATACTCTGATGCTACTGATAAACCATTGTACTTGAAGATGGCATCCGCAAAAACAGTCACCAGATCTGAGTATATATATTCTCCATCATCATCTGTGATAAAGCTTCCCAGATTACCTCTTGACCTAACAGTATTGTTATTGTAATCTCCAGTCACACCTATTGAGAGTTTGGGCGAAGGTTCTCTTTTCAAGTCAGCTCCAAAGTAATCTCCCTTTGATGTAAAGTCACCAAATGGCAACAGCTCTACCCTTGCAGTATATTGTCTCCCATGATCAGGATTTGAAACTATAATATCCCTGCCCTCTCCTGTCGAAATTGCCAATGCTTGTTTAAAGACTGACTTGCCTATTTTAGACTTGTGCCTCAGCTGAACTCCAATGTCACGATCTAGCGTGAATCTGGAATTCACTAAACTTCGATCTACAAATTGTAGTTTTTGCGATGATATTACCCGTTCACGATTGCCTGGTAGTTTGGTTTGACCTGCCCATAAAGACCAATTTTTAGCAAAATTCCATTTTAGCACTGCATCCAAAATGATGCTTGCTGTATTTCCGGCTTCATCAAATCGACCTCCTCTTGTGTCCCTATTAGAAACTCCAAGCTCAACCTTGTACACTACTCTAGGAGAATAGGCCCAGCCATCAAACTTGAGTCTACTCCTTCTTATCATTAGATTTTCCTTCCAATTCTTAGAGGAGACATCTGTTTGTCCCATGTAGAGAGTCTGAAACCTAAAGCCAAACTTGATATACAATGACGAATCCTTGGTGATAGCGGACAAACCCTTTCCAAATTTACCTTTAACAATATTCTGAGATTGAACATCTTGAACATTTGCAAAAAAAAGAACTAAAATTATTGAAAGGTAGGTGGATGATTTGATCATTTTATATTTTTTCTTAAAGCCCCAATGTTAATATTATATTATTAAAATATTACCAATAAATTGACTCAATATTACCAATTCCGTAACATTGACTTAATTTGTTCTCCTTAAATTTGCTCCGAATTTTATTAGCCCAACTAACCGAAACCACCATGAAGTTTGGATTGCTTGAAGTCTTAAATCTTATTGGATCACTCGCCTTTTTCATCTACGGAATGAAAATCATGAGTGAGTCTATTCAAAAGGTGGCAGGCTCAGAAATGAGACGGATACTTAGCTCCATGACTTCCAATAGGTTTAAAGGGGTTTTGACAGGCTTTCTAATTACTGGTTTGGTTCAGTCTTCTTCTGCAACCACAGTTCTTGTGGTTAGTTTCGTCAATGCTGGTTTATTGTCTTTGATGGAATCTATAGGGGTTATCATGGGTGCCAATATTGGAACCACGATTACAGCATGGCTAATCTCGATTGTAGGGTTCAAGGTGAAAATTTCAAGCTATGCTCTTCCCATCATTGCTTTAGGATTCCCATTGCTCTTTTTCAGTAGAGATAAAATAAAATCCTGGGGTGAGGTTCTAATTGGCTTTGCACTACTATTCATGGGACTTGCCTACTTAAAAGGAGCCGTTCCTGATCTAAAATCCAATCCCGAAATACTGGAATTCCTAAGTCACTATACTGACATGGGATTCCTTTCGATCCTCCTATTCGTTTTTATCGGCACATTATTGACGGTTGTCGTTCAGTCATCAAGTGCAGCTATGGCATTGACATTGGTTATGGCTAACAATGGCTGGATTCCATTCGAGCTTGCGGCGGCTATGGTATTGGGTGAAAATATAGGGACTACTATTACTGCCAATCTTGCAGCCATCGTTGGTAACGTCCATGCTAAGAGAGCTGCCTTTGCTCACTTCATCTTCAATATGTTTGGTGTAATCTGGATCATTCTGCTAATTCATCCAGTCTTGGGCATAATTGATACCTACATGATAAGTAATGGAAGTGCTGGCCCTATGGCTGATCCTACTGCTATCCCTTTTGGGCTATCAATATTTCACACTTCGTTCAATATTGTGAATACATTCTTGCTTGTCTGGTTCGTCCCTTTCATCGGAAAAATCGTTATTTCGACTATTAAATCGAAAGGAGACGATGAAGACTTCAAACTAGAATATATAGGCACTGGACTTATGAATACTGCTGAGCTTTCGCTGGAGGAAGCTCAAAAGGAAACTGCACATTTTGGTAATACAGTTGCGAAAATGTTGAGATTTTTTCGAGAGATTTTGGACGAGACAAAACCTAAGAAAGCGAAAAAGCTTCATAAAAAGATGAGGAAATACGAGGAGATCACAGATCAGCTTGAAGAGGAAATATCCAAATATCTCAGTAAAGTTGCTGATGGCAGTCTGAGCTCCGAAACCTCAACAAGACTGGTAAGTATTTTGAGCATCATCAATGATTTAGAAAGAGTTGGAGACGTATTTTTCCAAATGTCAAAGGATATTGAGGCTCGAAAAAAAGAGGACAATTCATTTACCAAAAAACAAAGAGCCAATCTGGAAAAGATGATAACACTTGTAGACGAGGCTATCCAGACCATGAATGAGAATCTAGCACAGCAGTACAAATCTGTTAGCCTGGACAAAGCACTACAAGTAGAACAAGAAATTGATGCTACTAGAAACAAGTTAAGAAAAGATCTTCTTGAATTAATGGAAGACAAAAAGTATGATATTAAAATGGGCTCACTCTATAAAGACCTTTTTCAGTCGCTAGAAAAAGTTGGAGACCATATCATGAACGTCACAGAAGCTATCACGGGGGAAACAGAAAGAAGTATCAAAAAAGGCGAGCTGACCGATTAAGGAAAACAAAGTCTACTCTTCTTTAGTGGTAAAAAAACCTACATATCAACAGATTGCTGGAATTATTGGAATTGGCCTGCTCTTTTTCCTCTCAATTCAATTGCTTGGATTGTCATTCCGGCACATGAGTACTGATATAGCAACAGCTATTAATGTTGCTACTTCTAATCCATTCATTGGGTTATTTATCGGATTATTGACCACTGCTATTCTCCAGAGTTCTTCTACCACGACCTCTATGGCAGTAGCGGCGGTAGCTGCTGGCTCCATATCGCTTCAAGGGGCAATACCGATTATTATGGGCGCAAATATTGGGACGACATTGACAAGTACAATCGTGTCGATGAGCTACATCACCAAAGAAAAAGAGTTCAGAAAAGCTTTATCCGCGGGTACGGCTCATGATATTTTCAACATACTTCTTGTTGTTCTTCTCTTTCCTCTAGAATACAATTATGGGTTTTTGACATTTCTTAGCCAGAGTGCCACAGATCTCATTACTATCGGACATCATTCAGAAGAGATAAATCAGACATTTATTGAAAAAGGATTCATTTCACAGTCACTTTCTTCAATTGTAGCATTCATAGGGCCTCTTCTATCTTTGATTATAGCCATTGCACTACTTTTTACAACGGTTAAAATGATTTCCTCGCTCCTGTATAGCAGGTTAATTGGGGAAACAAAAGAGCAGTTCAGATCGGTTGTCTTTAGAAACACTGGGAGATCCTTTGGTTGGGGTATACTTTTAACTTCTTTGATCCAAAGCAGCTCTTTGACTACTTCACTTATAGTGCCTTTGGTGGCCACAAGCAAGGTGAAATTAAAACGAGCTTTCCAGTTTATCCTCGGAGCAAATTTGGGAACCACTATCACAGCTTTGTTAGCAGCTCTGTTCAAAAGTGAGGCCGCAATTAGTCTTGCGCTTGCTCATTTTCTGTTTAATGCTATAGGCATTACGCTATTCTTAGGAATTCCTTTCCTTAGAGACCTACCCGTATACTTAGCTAAAAAATTGGGCTGGATTACCCTGAAGCATCGAGTCGCAGGCTTTGTATACATAATATTTATATTCTTCCTGCTTCCATTCACACTCATCTATTTCAGCACCAAAGACTCAGATATAGTAAAGCAAACCACTAAGGTCAATATCAAAACCGATAATTATTAGTTCTGATCTCTTAGCATTAGAGGATATTATCTAATTTAGGGACATATCAATTTAGACCATGTCTATAATCAATAATTTACTGGATAAAATCAATGCCTACATTCAGGTAAAGGGAGAGAAGCTCAAGCTTGATATCATATCTCAAGTATCAAAGTTACTCGCCAGCTTTGTCGCTTTTTTACTTTTAGGACTTGTTGGATTCTTCTTTTTTGTTTTTGGATCAATCGCTCTTGGAGCGTTTCTCAACGAGATTCTGGATAGTGTTTACTATGGGTATTTGATTTTGACAGGATTCTATCTAATTCTTCTTTTTATTATTTTCATGTTATTTAAAACCAAAAAAATTCAGAAGTGGATGGAAGGATTTTTTATGAGTTTGAGTGAAAACACTGACGATGATGAGTAGGCACACTAAAAAATGGACAGAGAAAAAAGCTGAGCTAATTCAAAAGGAAAAAGACTTAAAAAACGAGCTCGAAACTGTCTCAAACATATTTGAAGGTAAATCGAAGAAGGCTTTAATAGGAACTCTGATATTCGCTTTTGTTGCCCTGGCAGGATACATTGGATACAAATCTATGTCACCGGACAAAAAGTCTTCAAGGAAAAAAGCTCCCTCCAAAAAGAAGAATGCCAACAAAAACCTTATTGGGTCGCTAATTACTGAAAGGCTAATTAATACCGGTCTAAAATACCTTGAAGAAAGATTGGCCAATAGCCTGAAGGGAGATACGAAGAGGAAAAAAGAAAATTAAATCTGAATCAGAGATTCTCTTCTTCTCATTTTACCAGCAGGAATACCAAACATCATTTTAAATCTCCTACAGAAGTAAGCAGTATCCTTGTAGCCTACTTCCTTTCCAATATCCCTGATGCTCTTTTTGGAAGTACGCAGAAGCTTCACAGCTTCTTCCATACGCTGATATTCGATATAATCTTGAGGATTAATCCCAGTTAGCATTTTAAAATACTGACCCACGTAATCTTCGGATACATTGGCAACTCCCGACAATACTTTATTCGAAAGATCCTCACCAAGGTTCTCTTTAATGAAAGTGAAAATATCAATAAGTCTTGGGTCTTTAAAGTAGGTGCTATTAGTTGCAAACTGCTCCACAAACATCCCCTGCTTAAGGATATATCGAATCAGTTCCACCACCATGTGTTCAGTTATAACCTTGACTACACGATCCTTTCCGGGAGCATTCGAGTTGGACTCTTCATTCACTTTTCTTACTAAAGAAGCTAAGTGAGCGCTCGCTTCAATCTTAAAGGCCGGAATATCCAGAGATGCAAAAAAGTTCACCGAATCAAATGCTTTTGCCTCAAATGAAACGTAGCTATAGGACTCATTTGATTCCTCCGAAGTGGAAACGTAAGGTGCAAAATATTTTTCCCTATGAGTTAAGAAAGCATCTTTGGACAAACTAACTCCACTACCGGATCCATAGGTAACAGAAAGTTGCTTACCTCCAGGAACGAAAATGACATCTCCAGCTGAAGAGACTTCTTTTTCCTTACCAAAACTGATCCCTCCTTTATTTACTAAGATAAGAGAGTTTTCAATTTCGTAATTGTTTTCAACGGTTACGGTTTCTAAAATATTAATATTCTTAGCTTTCGTATACCGAATCGCCAAAGACTCTATGATTTTGTTATAATCTTCCACTAGCTGATAATGTAATTAATTGTGGATGAACATCCTGAAGACACTCAAATAATTGTATAAATCTAATATTATTCCTTATAATACCAAAAAAACAACCCTACCAACATGGAAATAAAAATTAGACTATTTCAATAATCCTCTTGAAATCACAATTTTCTGTATCTCGGATGTTCCCTCATAGATTTGAGTAATCTTCGCATCTCGCATAAACCTTTCCACATGGTATTCCTTGACATACCCATATCCACCATGAATTTGAACCGCTTCTATAGCGTTTTCCATAGCTATCTCTGACGCATACAACTTCGCCATCGCACTTGCTTGTGAAAAATCTTCACCTGCATCCTTAAGTCGTGCTGCTTTGAGGCACATAAGACGTGCCGCTTCTACTTTTGTAGCCATTTCAGCTAGCTTAAATTGAATAGCCTGATGTTTAGCTATTTCTACTCCAAAGGCTTTTCTTTCCTTTGCATACTTCACGGATAGTTCCAGAGAACCGGAAGCTATACCTAAAGCCTGTGAGGCAATTCCAATCCTGCCTCCATTGAGTACGCTCATTGCAAAAGAAAAACCAAACCCATCATCACCAATTCTATTTTCCTTGGGGACTTTTACATCCGAAAACATGATTGAATGTGTGTCTGAACCTCTAATTCCCAACTTATCTTCCTTTTTACCCACCACAAAGCCATCCATTCCTTGCTCCATTATAAGGCAGTTGATCCCTTTATGTTTTTTCTCTGGGTCGGTTTGAACCATCACCAAGTAGATAGAAGCCGAATTACCATTCGTAATCCAATTTTTAGTTCCATTGACCAAATAGTAATCCCCTTTATCCTCAGCTGTAGTTCTTTGAGAAGTAGCATCTGAACCCGCTTCAGGCTCAGACAAACAAAATGCGCCTATCTTTTTACCAGAGGCTAATGGAATTAGGTATTTTTCTTTTTGCTCTTCCGTTCCAAATTTCTCAAGCCCCCAGCAGACAAGCGAATTGTTTACCGACATGCATACTGAAGCTGATGCATCTACTTTGGAGATTTCCTCCATTGCCAATACATAACTGATACTATCCATTCCTCCTCCTCCATATTTCGGATTCACCATCATTCCCATGAACCCAAGCTCTCCCATCATTGCTACTTGCTCCTTCGGAAACCTTTGTTCATTATCCCGTTCTATAACTCCCGGAAGCAGCTCTTTTTCTGCGAAATCTCTTGCTGCTTCCTTTACTGCCAAATGCTCTTCTGTTAGATTAAAATCCATGGGGTGTCTTGTTATTTTGAATTGCGGCAATTTAAAAATAATTTGTTATGCATGCATACTATTATTATAAAAAATAACCTCTTCATTTACAGGAGAGGTTATTTCCTTTAATCTCTGCTACCACCCATGTAAATCATCACCCAATAGAGAAGTGAAGCGAGTGAACTCAATGCAACAATCACATAAGTCATCGCTGCAGTATTTAGGGCATCTTTAGCCATCTTATATTCTGATGGGTTAACAATACCTCTATTTTCCACCCACGCCAAAGCTCTCTTGCTTGCGTCAAACTCTACCGGAAGTGTGATAAAAGCAAATACCGTGAAAACTGCATAGCATGCAATAATCACTAGAACTGCCGTCTGAAATGGAAGAATTCCTGGTAAAGCGAATGATCCAAATAGCATGGCTATGAATATAAAATTCATGATTTTCGCACTGAAATTCTGAACTGGAACCATAGCAGAGCGCATTTCAAGCATACTATATGTCGTAGCATGTTGGACTGCATGTCCACATTCGTGGGCAGCAACAGCTGCTGCCGCTGCATTTCTGCCATGATACACATCAGGAGATAGATTTATGGTTTTATTTCCTGGGTTGTAGTGATCGGTTAATCGCCCTTCTACGGACATTACAGAAACATCATAGATTTTATGATCCGCGAGCATTAGCTCTGCAATTTCCTTACCTGAGAATCCAGAGGAAAGAGCAATTTGTGAATACTTTTTAAACTTATTTTTCAGTCTTCTGCTTACAATCCAGCTACCTATACCAAATACTATAAATATAAGAATCATAATTTTGTGGTTTACCGTGTTCTACAATTACGAATTTAACCTTCGGTAGTTGCTTTTGCTAAAACCTTTGAGTCCTTTCCTTGTTTGGATCTGTTTGCAAATAAGGAAATCAACAAGGCTGCTCCTCCAAAAATGGCAACAGCAACTACTTGCGAAGTATGAAGAAGAGTAGCAAGAAATACGCCAGTAGTCTTTTCTACAGCATATAGTGACAACATGGCACTAATTAGTGTATGATAGGTTCCAAAACCTCCTTGAACAGGAATTGCTAGCGCAATACCTCCAGTGACCAAAAGCATAACTCCAACCATCAAGCCTAAGTCTGATGTCTCGGGAAGGGAAAACAATATCAAGTATGACATCAAATAATAAACAACCCAAAGAACAAGAGTCGAAATAATGAAACCAGAAAGATTATCTATTTTCCTTAGTGAAATCAACCCCTGATATAGTTCTTTGACAAAGTTTTTCACTTTATCTCCTGCTCTTCTTGCTAAGAAAATCAGTATTGCGATTAAGATTAGCAAGACGAAAAGACCTATTCCTATTTTTTTATAGAACTCGGTTCCTACTGAAGCTCCAATTACACCTTCATCAGATACACCAAAAAGTTCTTTCAAGAAAAGAATTAATCTATCCGCTTCAACTATTAAGGTGAAAAATATTAGAACAAACAAAGTAAGAACATCGATTATCCTCTCCGTAATAACCGTTCCCAACCCAGAAGAAACTGGAACGTCATCACTCCGATTAAGAACCCCACATCTTGTGATTTCACCCAATCTTGGAAATGCTAAATTAGCTAGGTAACCAACTAAAACTGCAAGGGTAGTTCGCCAGGAAGAAAGATTTTCATGCCCCAATGGTTTAAGTAAAATGTTCCATCTATATGCTCTGGCAATGTATGCAATAAGAGATAAAAATATGGATATCAATACCCATGTATAGTCAACTGACTTTGCCTTTTCCACAAAATCACCCCAATCTATATTTCGAAAAGCAAAGTAAAGCAGAACCCCTGCAATCACCAATGAACCTACATACTTGAGAATAGAAACTAGTTGTTTGTTCATTTACTTAAGAAAGTAAATTGTCTTCATTTGGGAACACAAGGGTGGGTTTGTGTGATTGTGCTTCATTGGCATCAATGGAGCAATATGCGATAATAATGATCACATCCCCAATTTGCACCTTTCTGGCAGCAGGTCCATTCAAACAAACTTGCCCTGTGCCCCGCTTCCCTTTAATCACGTAGGTTTCCAGTCTCTCTCCATTGTTGATATTAACAATCTGCACCTTTTCATTCTCAATAATATTGGCAGCTTCCATTAAATCTTCATCAATAGAAACAGAACCGACATAGTGAAGCTCAGCTTCAGTGATTTTTACTCGGTGGATTTTTGATTTTAATACCTCTAGATACATTCCCTTTTCAATCTTGGCGCAAATATATATTATCAATCAGTCTTATACCCTCCACATATATTGCCACGCAAATAGCCAATTTCTTCGGTACACTATCCTCCGGATATGCTGACAAGTCATTAGTATTGACAAACTCCAAATACTCTACTTCTAATTCCTTCGTCTCTTTATAAAAAGCTAAAACTTCCAATTTAGTTTCACGAATTGAAGACCCATTGGAAATTTTTCCCAAAGCCAATTTTAAGCCCCTAAAAATACCTGATGCTAAATCTTTTCCGTGACTTGAAAGGCGTTCATTTCTTGAAGACATGGCTAGCCCATTTTCTTCCCTCTTGATCGGTAATCCTACAATTTCTGTAGAAAACGAAAAATCTTTCACTAACCTGCTCACTAGCAGAAATTGCTGAAGATCCTTCATGCCAAAATAGGTCTTATCAGGTCTTATGTGATTAAGAAGCTTAGTTACAACAAGCCCAACTCCTTCAAAATGCCCTGATCGAAATTTGCCCTCCATAGTCTCAGCCATGATTCCAAAATTCACCCCAACCAAAGGCGTTTCAGGGTACATCTCGTCCTCACTGGGTGAAAAAACAATATCTACTCCTTCTTTCGAAAGCAATTCTTGATCTTGCTCAAAAGGACGAGGGTAGTTATTAAAGTCCTCTAAATCATTGAATTGAAACCTATTTACGAAAATGCTTACAACAGTAATGCTATTTTGCTCCTTGCTTTTCCTAATCAAACTAAGGTGTCCTTCATGCAAAGCTCCCATAGTAGGCACCAAACCAATCGAATTACCATTCTTTTGAGCCAAAACCAATATCTCCGAAATGAGCTGGGGCGAGCTTACTACTTGCATGAATAATTTGATTAGAGATTTCTAACTTACTGAAAACGTTGATTATATGGCAAAAATATGGTAATTTTGGGGTCATTTTCGAGTATCCTCAACAAAATAGCACATCTATGTCAAATTTAAGAATCCTTTATGTTGCAAGTGAAATCAACCCTTTTCTGAAAACAACTGAGGTTGCAGACTTTGTAAGAAGACTCCCGCAGGCGATGCAGGAAAGAGGTATGGAGATTAGGATTTTAGTGCCACGCTTCGGATTGATCAATGAAAGAAAAAACCGTTTGCATGAAGTTGTTAGATTATCCGGAATCAATATTTCTATTGGTGATGAAGAGAAGCCTTTGGTTATCAAAGTTGCTTCAATTCCTAATGCCAAATTACAAGTTTACTTTATTGATAATGAGGACTATTTTCATAGAAAATCAGTGTTTTTCGATAAAGAAGATAATTTTTATGAAGATAACGATGAGCGGGCAATATTCTTCTGCAAGGGCGTTCTAGAGACAGTTAAGAAACTGGGATGGTCGCCGGATATCATTCATTGCAATGATTGGATGACAAGTTTGATCCCTCTTTATGCACAAACTACTTACAAGAACGATCCAATATTTAAAAATTCTAAAACAGTATTTACTATCTACAATAATACTTTTACTCATAAATTTGGAGCTGATTTACTGGATAAGGTAAAAATGATAGACATTGATGATGAGATGCTCAATCCTCTAAAAACGGCGGATTATGATGGATTTATCAAAATGGGCATTGAATATGCGGATGCAGTAATAGATGCAAATGAGGAATCTACTGACAGCTTTAAAAAGTTAATCGCAGAAATTTCTAGTGAAAACAAAATCGACACAATCGAAAAAGGAGAAAACTTTGAAGAATCTTATTTCAATCTTTACAATGACCTTGTCAGCTAGTAATAAAAAACTTTACAAATCGGGATTGGTGCTTCTTGCATTGATCCCGTTTTTTTTTGCGTGTGATGACCCCAATGCTTTGGGAGTAGATTTAGATAACGAAAACGCTAAGACGGTTACAGAAACCATCACATTTGATCTTCCTGTAAGTACTATATATATTGATAGCCTAAGAACTGACAATGACAATGTTCTCATTGTTGGCAGCACTCAGGACGACCCCACATTTGGAGACATCAAAGCAATAGGCTACTCAGAATTTATTCCTGGTACCGGGGGGTATTTACCTACAGACACAGTGGTTTTCGAAAGAGCCTTTCTTATCCTTGAATCAACAAGCGACTATATTTCAGGAGCTGCAGCTTCCCAAAACATAACTGTGTATGAAACTACCGACACCTTGTTTTCGGCTGCCACGTACCTGTCTAAAATCAATGTTGAATACGACAACACAATGCCTTTAGGTTCAATCTCAGAGGCACTTGGCGAGCAAGACTCAATCTTTTCTATTGATTTATCAGATGCATTTGGAAGAGACCTATATGTGAAACTCGATTCTGCCCAAGACAATGGAGCATATACTGATTCACTCAACAGTGGAGTAAAACCTGCACTTGTATTGGAGCCTTCGGACAACAATCAAAGTATATTTAATTTCGATTTAACGTCCGACACTGTAGGAATATACATTGAAATGAAAGATCCAGACAATGACAGTCTGCTTTACTTCAAATTCAATTTAGCAGGTGATTATTATTCCCAAATCTTAAGAGATAGAAGCGGAAGTACATACGCCTCATTGGTGAATAACTACGATTCAGTTTCTGGAGGAGAAAACACACATTTGAACATGATAGCAGGAATTCATCCTCGACTTGACCTGAATCCTTATTTGGATTTCTTAAGTGAAAATGAAAATATAATTGTGAATAGAGCGGAGATTTCAATTCCAACTGACAATTCAGACGGGTCTCCTGAAGTAAATAATATCAGATATTTTATTCCTTCAAGTAATGGTAGAATTAATGGGCCTGCCTTCTTGGTGAATCAATCACAAATAAAGGATTTTGGTGTCTTGAGCAACTCGGGTTATCGTGTATTTAATGGCTTTCCTTCTATGTTGATAAGTTCTTTTGATAATGACGACAACAGTTATTTCGGGAATGTCACTAACTTCTGCCAGGCTCTTCTTGATTTTTCCTTGTGGGATCAGACAACAGCAACATCCAAATTAGTCGTTGATGCGAAACAACTCATACTATATGGAGCAACACCGACATTGGTTGGTCAATCTACGATACCTTCTTCAGGTATTACATTGAAAGTTTACTACACGAGACTAAAATAACAATATGTGCGGAATTGTCGCTTACATCGGCAACAGACCTGCCTATCCTATTCTGATTAAAGGCTTGAAAAGGCTGGAATACAGGGGATATGATAGTGCAGGAATCGCTTTAGTAGATGAAGAAAGCTTAAATATCTACAAGAAAAAGGGAAAGGTTTCTGATCTTGAGAGTGTGGTTTCGAGGAAAAAATTAGAGGAAAAAGTAGGAATCGGACATACCCGCTGGGCAACACATGGCGAACCAAATGATATTAATGCCCATCCACATTTTTCTAAAAATCATAGTCTTGCGATCATCCACAATGGAATTATTGAAAATTATCGCGCATTAAAAACAGAGCTCCTTAATAAAGGGTACTCCTTTACTAGTGATACAGATACTGAAGTCTTTGTCACTTTTTTGGAAGACGTTCAAAAGACCAGTAATCTTCCTTTGGAAGATGCTGTGAGGATTGCCCTTAACAAAGTGGTTGGAGCATACGCAATTGTCATCATATCGAAGGATGATCCCAACACTTTGTATGCAGCAAGGAAAGGGAGTCCGATGGTAATTGGGATAGGAAAAGGTGAATACTTTATCGCTTCCGATGCTACCCCAATTGTTGAATATACAAAGGAGGTTATCTACCTAGAAGACGAGGAGGTTGCAATTGTCCGGAGAGAGAGCCTTGAAATAACAGATTTAAAGCATATTCCTCAGGAATATAAAGTGCATCAGATTGATATCTCACTAGATGAAATTGAGAAAGGAGGATATGATCACTTTATGCTTAAGGAGATCATAGAACAACCAAAGTCCATTACTGATTGCATGAGGGGGCGCCTTAATGCTCCTGAAAACACTATTACATTAGGAGGCATTCAGAAGTATACTGACAAACTTATTCATGCTGATAAAATAACTATTGTTGCCTGTGGTACCTCATGGCACGCAGGTCTGGTATCAGAATATATCTTTGAAGAACTCTGCCGCATTCCAGTGAATGTCGAATATGCTTCAGAATTCCGGTATCGCAATCCTATAATTAAGGAAGGAGATGTAATCATTGCAATCTCTCAGTCAGGTGAAACCGCTGACACCTTGGCCGCTATTGAACTAGCTAAAGCCAACAAAGCAATCGTATTTGGAATTGTAAATGGGGTAGGCTCATCAATTGCAAGAGCGACTCATGAAGGAGCGTACTTACATGCAGGTCCCGAAATCGGTGTTGCTTCAACTAAAGCATTTACTGCTCAGCTCACAGTTCTGAGTATGGTTGCAATTAAGGGAGCACTGCTTAAAGGATCGATTACTGCAGCTAAATTCTCTGAGCTATTGAATGAATTAAGCTTGATACCCCAAAAGGTTGAGGAAGCATTAAAGCTGGATGAAAAAATAAAAACAATAGCTTCCGAATTTAAAGACGCAGCAAATTTCTTATACCTAGGACGTGGGTATAACTTCCCTGTAGCTCTCGAAGGAGCTCTTAAGCTCAAAGAGATTTCATACATACATGCTGAGGGGTATCCAGCAGCTGAAATGAAACATGGCCCTATAGCTTTGATAGACGAGAATATGCCTGTCGTTTTTATCGCGACAAGAGACAGTTCTTACGACAAAATTATATCCAATATTCAGGAGGTTAAATCAAGAAAAGGAAAAGTGATAGCTGTTGTTACTGAAGGAGATGTTTTGATTCCAAGCATGGCGGACTTCACTATAGAAGTCCCAGCCACTCATGAAGCACTGATGCCACTGGTTTCTGTAATTCCATTGCAACTACTTTCTTATCATATAGCAGTGATGCGGGGAGCCAATGTGGATCAACCAAGAAATCTAGCTAAATCTGTAACTGTTGAATAGCTATGAAAACGATTATCAACTCCCCAAAAGCTCCTGCCCCTATTGGCCCCTATAGTCAAGCAGTATTATCCAACAATATTCTCTATGTATCTGGTCAAATTTCAATTGATCAATCTACAGGGCAGGTTATTAGCGATTCTATAGAGAATGAGACGAGACAGGTAATGAAAAACCTTGGATATATTCTTGAAGAAGCAGGTGCTAGTTTTTCAAATATCCTGAAATGCAGCATATTCATTGCAGACATGAATCAGTTTGCCCAAATCAATGCCATTTATGGAGAACACTTCCCTGAAAACCCTCCTGCAAGAGAGACTGTAGAAGTCAGCAAGCTGCCTAAAGGAGTAAGTGTTGAGATAAGCTGCATTGCTCAGCTTTAAATAGAAATAGATCAAGCAAATCAGCTAGTTTTGCCATCCGAAAATTTAGATCGAATGGATAACGTCAGAGTAAGATTTGCACCCAGCCCTACAGGAGGGCTTCATATAGGAGGCGTACGAACCGCACTTTTCAATTACTTATTTGCCAAGAAAAACAACGGCACTTTTGTCCTTAGGATAGAGGATACTGACCAAACTAGATTTGTAGAAGGTGCAGAAAAATACATAATTGAGGCATTAAAGTGGTGTGGAATAAGCCCTGACGAAAGCGTAGAATTAGAAGGGAATTTTGGTCCCTATCGCCAATCTGAAAGAAAAGAAATCTACAAGAAATATGCTGAGCAGTTAGTTGAAAGTGGTAATGCATATTACGCCTTTGATTCTAAGGAAGAGCAGGAGGCTATGAAAGACCGACTAAAGGCTGGTGGCATGACTAACCCTCAATATGATGCTAGTGTCAGGATGAGCATGAAAAACTCACTGACCCTTTCGGAAGAAGATGTAAGGGCTAAAATTAAAAACGGAGAACAATACGTTATCCGATTCAAAATCCCTGAAAAAGACGACATCAGGTTCAATGATATCATTAGAGGCTGGGTGCTCATACATGGTGCTACATTAGATGATAAGGTCTTGATGAAGTCGGATGGCATGCCAACCTACCATCTAGCCAATGTAGTAGACGACCATTTGATGAAAATCTCGCACGTAATTCGAGGAGAAGAATGGCTCCCCTCAACTCCTTTGCATGTCTTATTATATAAGCATTTGGGCTGGGAAGAAACCATGCCTGAGTTTGCACATCTACCGTTGATTTTAAAGCCAGATGGTAACGGGAAGCTTAGCAAGCGTGCTGCTGATAAAGCAGGTTTCCCAATATTTCCGATAAGCTGGGAGATAAATGAAGGAGAAATAGCAAAAGGATTTAAGGAAGAAGGTTTCTTACCAGAAGCTCTTATCAATTTTCTCTCATTCCTTGGATGGAATCCTGGCACGGAGCAAGAGCTGTTTTCATTAACAGAACTTGAAGACAACTTCAGTCTTGAAAGAGTTAACAAAGCCGGAACCAAGTTTGATATAGAAAAAGCAAAGTGGTTCAATCAACAATACATTAAGTCGTACGACCCTGAAAAGATCGCAGCAAGTATCATTACTGATCTGCAGGAAAAACACAACATCGTTTGCTCTCAGGAATGGGCAATTGCCATATTCCATTTGTTAAAAGAACGTGTTACTTTCCCTCACGAATTTGCTGACAATTGCCTCTTTTTGTTTCATAATCCTGAAAAGTATGACGAAAAGGTCGTCTCAAAAAAGTGGAATGACCAAGCCACAAAAGCAGTCACTCTTTACGGAGAAGCTCTTTTCCAAAAGGAAAATATCACTCCAGAAGAAGCAAAGGAATTATTCTTCGATTTAATGCAAGAAAACGAAATCCCTGCTGGAAAAAACATGCAGGCTCTTCGGTTATCTATAACCGGAGAAGGTTCCGGTCCCGACCTAATGACTATTATTTCAATAATGGGAGGCAAAGCGGTAAACGAACGGATCAATTACTCCGTTAACACGCTTAACTAAGCTTAATCATTATGACAAAAAAGGCCGAAGAGGGAAACAAACCCAAGGTAAACAAGGATCTCAAAGGTTTTGATATTGCTATCGACTCATTTGGAGAAATAAAGTCTTCCTTGAGCATCGATCAGATAAATCAATTCTTAAATAAGAATGTAGATGACAAAAAACTTCGAGACCGTGATGACCTTGAAGATTTAAAGTCGGGATCAAAAGATTAGAATAACCCAGGAAAGAGACTTTTAACCTCTCTTTTGTACTTCAGATAATCATCCCCAAACTCTTCAATCAGCTTTTTTTCCTCTAGGTAGATCCCAATTGGTAAATAAAGAAATATAGTGGCAGTAGACACTAATACAGTAGCACTTGGAACAGCTACGAACATTCCTACCAAGAGCAAGATAGTACCAGTATAAATAGGATGCCTCATACGACTATGCAAGCCTGTTCTGACAAGTCTATTTTCTTTTTCTTCCTTGAGTCCAAGAAACGATTTCGTTGAAATATTCCGAAAAGAACCTATTATCAGGATCACTCCCCAAGAAGAAAGCACCATACCAACATATCTAACTGAGTCAGTTGGTGCATAAAAGTAATGCGGATCGACCAGAGCCATTAAGTAAACAAGCAAGATCAATCCAAGTGTGCTGATAATGGAGTAAAGAAGTCTATAATGTTTTGCAGAAAAAGGCTGTAACTGCTTGACCTTCGAACTTGCAAGTGTACTATGCAAAAACAGGTAAATACTCCAAGCAAGAAACAGAACGATATAATCAATCATCTTTTTGAAAACATTAGATTTGCGCCTTCAAAGAAACTCATTTTTTATGGCTCAAGTGAAAATCGGACTTATTAGAGAAGGTAAAATTCCAATTGACAAAAGAGTTGCCCTCACACCATCTCAAGCCAGAGAAGTTATGACCCGCTTTCCTAATGTGGAAATAGTAGCGCAAACTAGTGACATTAGATGCTTCACTGACGAAGACTATAAGAAAGAGAATATTCAAATCGTAGACAAGTTAGATGATTGTCAAATCATCTTAGGAGTAAAAGAAGTTCCCATTCCTGATTTAATCGAGGGTAAAACCTATTTCTTCTTTAGTCACACAATCAAAAAACAGTCCTACAATCAAGGTTTGCTCAGAGAGGTTCTTAAGAAGAACATAAAGCTGATCGACTATGAAACGCTCACCGACCCTGTAGGAAAACGCATAATAGCTTTTGGTAGATGGGCAGGAATCGTTGGAGCCTACAATGGAATTTTGACATTCGGCAAACGGTACAACTTATTTACTCTTAGAGCCGCTCACGAGTGCTTTGACCTTGAAGATTTGAAATCAGAATACTCGAAGGTCAACCTGCCTCCGATTAAAATAGCTCTTACTGGAGGGGGAAGAGTTGCTAAGGGCTCGATAGAAGTATTGCTTGGATTAGGTGTAAGAAAAGTCACTCCGGCTCAGTTTCTAAATGAGGATTTTGACTTTCCGGTCTTCGCTCAACTCAACACCCGAGACTATAACAGGAAATCAAATGGAGATGAATTCAGCAGAAAAGAATTCTACAAATCTCCTGAAAAATATGAATCAAATTTTCCTGCATACGCCAAAAAAGCAGATATTCTGATTGCTTCAGCATTTTGGGATCCAAGAGCGCCCGTACTTTTTGAGCGCAACGATATTATAAAAAGTGATTTCAAAATCAGTGTGATCGCCGATATTACTTGCGATATCGAAGGCTCAATTCCTTCGACCAAACAGCCTAGTACCATCGAGAACCCTATCTACGATTACAACCCAAGTGATGATCAGATAGAAGCACCATTTACTGATGAAGCCAATATCACTGTGATGGCAGTTGATAACTTACCATGCGAGCTTCCAAGAGACGCATCTGCAAGCTTTGGAAACGAGCTGTTAAACAACGTACTACCGGAACTTCTCAGTAGTGATCAGGATGAGGTAATAAAACGTGCCACTATCGCGGAATCAGGCAAGCTCACTGGCAAGTATGAATACTTGCAGGACTATGTAGATGGAAAAGCTAACTAAATGAAAATACTAATAACAGGATCAAATGGCCAGCTTGGAAGTGAGTTCCGGGAAATCGCCAAAACATCGAATTGGGAATTCATCTTTACAGACTATAAAGAACTCGACATTACAGATAAAAATCAGGTCACCGAGTTTTTCAAAAAACATATCCCAAATTACTGCATCAACTGCGCTGCTTATACTGCTGTTGATAAAGCTGAGTCAGAAAAAGAACTCGCCTACAAAATCAATGCTATCGGTAGTGAAAATTTGGCTTTAGGGTGTAAAGAAGTTGGAGCAACCCTAATTCAGATTTCTACAGATTTTGTATTCGATGGAAGCGCCTCTTCACCACTCAAAGAAGATCAGTCTACCTCCCCTATTAATTATTATGGTGAATCTAAGCTCGAAGGAGAGCTCAAAATATCAGCTATTCTTAACGAACACATTATCATTCGTACTTCGTGGCTCTATTCTACTTTTGGTAACAACTTCGTAAAAACGATGCTTAAGCTATCTGAAACGAAAGATGAGCTTAATATCATAGCAGATCAAATTGGAACTCCTACATATGCTAAAGATTTGGCATTGGCTGTTGAGCAAATAATTAAAGAAGGGTCAGAATCATTTGGAGTATATCACTATAGCAACGAAGGAGTTGCTTCCTGGTACGATTTCACAAAGGCCACATTTGAATATGGAAGTGCCAGTACGAAGGTAAATCCTATTCCAACAGGACAGTACCCAACACCAGCTGCAAGACCCGCATATAGCGTCATGGACAAATCAAAGTTCAAAGAAGCTTTCAGCATCGAAATCCCCTATTGGAGAGAGAGTTTAAAGGAATGCATCAAACAATTATCTCAATAAAACAAAAAAGCTACTCACGCCAATAGGAATGAGTAGCTCCGCATATTTTTCTTTGCTACATCTCCACTCCTAGCGTCTTCAAGTTCTTAATAGAATTATCCTTCACAAACTGCGGAGGATTCATGGAGAGACATTTTTTGAATTCCTTAATCGCGTTCTTGTTATCCTTCTTAGCCATGTAAGCCTCTCCTAAGCTATCATGAGAATTGGCGTCTTCGGGGTTTTTCTTGATATTGAGCTTAAAGTATTCTATCGCTTTATCATACTCCTGTACTCCCATCATTTGATATCCCAGGAAGTTTAGTTGCGCAAGGTTCGCCAGCTTTGAAGCTTCATCAGCTGTTTTTATCCCCTCGACTTTATCTCCTTTCTGAATCTGAAGCCCTGCCTTCACGGCTAGGTTTTGAGCATTTTTAGTGTTGGCAATAGAAGCATCCGCCCATCCGATGGCCTCATCATGATTAATATTATTTTGAAAGCAATACCTAGACGCTGACAAAGTTCCCTGCCACTCGAAACCTGAGAGACCTCTCAACTCATCCCTAAAGCTTTGCAGTACCACTTCCTGACCACTAGCAATTTTGAATGAAATTTCTTTATCATCCCAAGTCAATGAAAGCGTTCCTTCCATATTCCCAAATGAAGTAAAATCGTAGGTCAGCACATTTGTAAAAGGAGAATCATTCATTTCGACCTCTACACGAAGCACATCCTCACCCTCTTCGTACCAAAAACTCCCCCAAGAAGAAATGTTTTCAGAAAAGATAACAGTAACCTTTCCTCTCTCCTCTGGAATCATATGTAGCCCATAGCTACCAGCTGCAATGTCTTTTCCCTCTACCTGCACATCAGTAGAAAAAGTAATGACTGTATTTTCATTTGCACCTGCTCTCCACGGCATTGGCTTCTTATTCCCAAACCCATTTGGCGCCAGACCGTAAGGAACCTGATTCCCCCATATCTGTCCTTTTCGATCATTGTTCCCTCGGACTACAGAAGGCCTAGAATAAGTAACAGAAACATCCGTCAACCCTATCTTCTGGGTCAAAGTAGCCATCGGACTTGGTCTTGGCGTTTTAATATTTTGTGAGAATGCGGCCACAGAAACAAATAATGACAACACCACGATTAGTGGCAGTTTTAGATTTTTAGATTGGCTCATTTTTATGATTTTTTGGTTGTAGGAATTTTAAACGAAACAAGCTCGGGAAGGAACTCCATTATGTGATGATTGGTTTTTCATATGGGTTTAAGTCCAAATAAGCAGGCACCAATAATGTCGAATTCAATCGAAAACCAACCACACATTGCTTTTCATTTTTATCCTCCCAAAACATTTCACACTTGTTAGTTTCTGATTTTTGGCGAAAGCATAAAATGAAATTATCATTGCAGTTATCATAACCAGACCTCTCTGATCTTAATGGAAAAATTCGTTGATGTAAAGAAGCTTATCAGCGGCAAAAACAAAAAACTCGCGGACAAACTGCCCCGTTTTGTGATTCGCTGGCTCGAGAACCTTTTGCATCAGGAAGAGATCAATCAATTTATGATCGATCATAAAAATGACGATCCATTTACGTTCTGTAAAGCGATCATTGATCGGTTCAATATCCAGCTGACAATCAAGGGAGAGGATAAAATGCCGAAAATAGACGAAAGCTGTATAATAGTGAGCAATCACCCTTTGGGAGGTATTGACGCCATAGCAATTGTCCATATACTAAAGGAATTGCGACCAGATATCAAATTTGTAGTGAATGATCTACTGCTAGGGATAAAGACACTGGAAAGTAAGTTTATTGGAGTCAACAAGGTTGGCAAAAGTGCATCTTCATCACTTCAGAAAGTGGAAGAGCAATTTGCATCCGATGGAGCAACTTACATTTTCCCTGCAGGATTAGTGAGTAGAAAACAAAACGGAAAAATTGAAGATTTAGAATGGAAAAAAACCTTCGTCTCTAAATCAAAAAAATACAACAAGCGCATTGTCCCGATTTACATTAACGGACGTCTGACTGATCGTTTTTATCGATTAGCTAACTTTAGGAAGTTTTTGGGGCTTAAGTTTAACATTGAAATGCTTTTTCTTGCCGATGAGCTTTTTAAACAGGAGAATTCCAAAATTAATTTAACGATTGGTGACCCAATAAAATCAGACATTTTCACTTCAGATCGGTCTGATCTCGAATGGGCTCAATGGACAAAAGAAAAAGTTTATCAACTTAATCAGGCTTGACTGCCACATGGAGACAAATCACAAACAGCCCATTATTGCCCCTATCGACAGAGAACTCATTGAAAACGAGCTGAACGACGAGCGTTACATAAAGGACACTAATAAGGCTAACAATAAAATCTACATCGTCAATCATCACAACTCTCCCAACACGATGAGGGAAATTGGCAGATTGAGAGAAATATCCTTCAGGTATGCTGGCGGAGGTACCGGACTGGAAGTAGACATAGACGAATATGACACTTGTGAAAGATGCTACGAACAACTAATCATTTACAACCCAGAGGATCGAGAAATAATCGGAGGCTATCGTTTTATCACAGGCACAAAATCTCAAAACAGTGACACTGGCACCTATGAATTGTCCACAGCACATTATTTTGATTTCTCTGAAACGATGAAAAGAGACTTCCTGCCCTACGCAATCGAACTGGGCAGATCATGGGTTCAGCCGGATTATCAATCGGCGCAAAACCCAAGAAAAGGGCTATATGCGCTTATGAATATTTGGGACGGTCTTGGTTCGCTCGTGATCAGCTATCCGGAAGTGAAATACTTCTTTGGAAAAGTGACCATGTATATGAATTATAACAAAGAAGCTCGTGATATTCTTCTTTCATTCATGGCACACTATTTCCCCAATAAACTAAGCCTCTGCGAACCTAAGCAGGAGCTATATCAAGGCTTTAATGATGAAATATTTAAGGCAAATTTCGAGTCAGACACCCCCTATAAAGAAGGCTTTAAGATTTTACACAAACTCCTGAAGGAAAGAGGTGAGTGGATTCCTCCGCTTATCAATATCTATATGAATCTTTCATCCACCATGATGATGTTTGGCACTGCCAGAAATCCTGACTTTGGCAATGTGGAAGAAACAGGTGTCTTAGTAACCATTGCCGATGTACATCAGGAGATCAGAGACCGACACGTCAATTATTAGAAGACAATCTAGCTACGGGTCAGACAACCCTCCAGAATAGAAACGCCACAAAAAAACCCTGACATTTCTGACAGGGTTTTTTAGTGCTAAAATATTTTAAAGGAATTACCCATTCATCGAAATCAGAAACTCATCATTATTTCGAGTTCCTTTCATTTTACTAAGTAGGAATTCCATCGCCTCGTTGCTGTTCATGTCGGACATGTACTTACGCAGAATCCAAACACGCTTCAGCATTTCAGGATCCAATAGTAAATCCTCGCGTCTAGTACCTGATGTTGGTACGTCGATAGCAGGATAAACACGCTTGTTAGACAGTTTTCTATCCAACTGCAGCTCCATGTTACCAGTACCTTTGAATTCCTCAAAGATCACCTCATCCATCTTAGATCCAGTCTCAATCAATGCCGTAGCAATAATTGTCAGTGATCCTCCATTCTCAACATTTCTTGCAGCACCAAAGAATCTCTTAGGCTTGTGAAGCGCATTTGCATCCACCCCTCCAGAAAGTATCTTTCCTGACGATGGCACCACAGTATTATAAGCACGAGCCAAGCGTGTAATCGAATCCAAAAGGATAACCACATCATGACCACACTCAACCATTCTCTTGGCTTTTTCGAGAACGATGCTAGCTACCTTCACATGCTTATCCGCCTGCTCATCAAAAGTAGACGCGATAACTTCAGCCTTCACCGAACGCGCCATATCTGTTACCTCCTCAGGTCGTTCATCGATCAACAAGATCATGAGATAAACCTCAGGATGGTTTTCAGCGATAGCATTTGCTATATTTTTAAGAAGAACCGTCTTACCAGTCTTAGGCTGAGCTACGATCATTCCCCTTTGCCCTTTTCCAATAGGAGCAAAAAGATCTACAATACGCGTAGAATAATTATCCGGCTTAGTGCTTAGATTAAGTTTTTCTTCAGGAAAAAGAGGAGTCAAGTACTCAAAAGCTACACGATCCCGTATTTCTTCAGTCGTCTTTCCATTTACACTTGATACCCTCAGCAAAGCAAAATACTTCTCGCCATCCTTAGGAGGACGAATCTGCCCCATTACTGTATCACCTGTCTTTAAGCCAAAAAGCTTAATCTGCGAAGGAGACACATAAATATCATCAGGAGAAGCCAAATAGTGATAATCACTTGATCTTAGAAAACCATAGCCATCTTGCATGATTTCCAGAACACCCTCATTCTCGATGATCCCATCAAATTCCTTGATGTTTTCGTTATACTGAGCCTTCTTGCTTTTACGCTCTTCCCTTGGCTTGTTATCTGCTTCCGGTCGCTCTTTTCGCTCAGGCCTTTCTGACCTTTCCGGTCTTGGAGGCTTTTCATCATTAGCCTCTTTTGAAGCGGACTCTACTACCTCGGCTATTTTATCGGATGGTTTTGCTGGTTCATCGATTTCAATATCCAGCGATTTCAGTAAATCCTCCGCCTCAGATTTAGGCGCAGCTTCCTCCTTCTTTTCGGTCTTTTTCTCAGGGCGTTTTTTTCGTGCCGGAGCTTTCTTTTCTGGCTTAGGGGTCTCTTTTTTCTCCTCTTTCGGAGTGTCCTGTGCGCCAGTCAATTTTTTCACTTCACTCTCAGGCAAAGTAGCCTGAACGTCAAGAATTCCATAAATTAAGTCTTTTTTCGCAGCTTTTTTGGCATTTTTCACGCCTAGCCCTTCGGCTATTTCTCTTAGTTCTGAGAGTAATCTTACACTCAAATCATCTAGGGTGTACATAAAATAAAAGTAGTTTAGGATAACTGGTAATCCGTTCAGTGTTGAAACTTGGTGGATTTGCCTCTAATTGTAGATAAGGATTGAAATACTAGTGATAGTCACTCGAATTGAAGTACAATGATATCGTATAGTAGCATATTTACAAAATATCGCCCAAAAAAAACACATAAACTGTGATTTGGGCATTCGAGCGGGCTATCCGCAGTACTCCTCGGCCTCCCTAAGGTCGTCCTGCGGGGTACTTGCTCCTATCCCTAATGCTCGGCCTCACTCGTTTTCAGACCCTTTTCCACATTACTAAAGACTGAAAACATCCTCTTTTGAAAAGAATTTCGTACAAAACACCAGGAGTAAACATCCGTAACAAAAGCATTAATCTTCAATGCCTTACTCTTCAATAAGCCTAAAACAGCCCTAGAGATAAGCTTCAGTATTTTCATAATCACCAATTCCCCAACATATTTTCACTTATTCTCCAGAAGGCCTTAATTTGCGTCCACTTTATAAATACAAACAGAGAGAATGCTACAAGTTGCTACAATCAAAGCACAATTCGACAAAAGCGTAGAAGCACTAAAAAAACGCGGAATTCAAAACGGTTCCGAACTATTGAATGACATAGTTGATATTGACGAAAAGAGAAAGTCCGTACAACAATCCCTCGATGAAGTATTGACTGTTTCCAATCAAATCGCTAAGAAAATCGGCGGCTTGATGAAAGAAGGCAAAAAGGAAGAGGCCGAAATAGCCAAAAAGGAAACAGCAGAACTAAAGCAAAAATCCAAAGAACTTAGTGAAGAGTTAACCAAACTCAGTGGCGAACTCCAAACTCAGCTATATAATATCCCTAATATTCCGCATGAATCAGTACCTGCAGGCAAAAGTGAAGAGGATAATGAAGTCATAAAAACAGTTGATGCCAATATCCCAGATCTGTATGAAGGAGCAAAACCACACTGGGATCTCATTGAAGAATACAACATCATTGATTTCGAGCTTGGCAATAAGATAACTGGGGCCGGCTTCCCTGTCTACAAAAGAGAAGGAGCCAGACTCGTAAGAGCTATGATCAATTATTTCCTTGATCAAGCCATTGAAGCAGGCTTTGAAGAAGTGCAACCACCCATCCTGATCAATGAAGACTCTGGCTATGGCACAGGGCAGCTTCCCGACAAAGAAGGTCAGATGTATCAAGCTGAAGGCACTAACCTATTTCTTATCCCAACAGCAGAGGTTCCTATTACCAATCTTTACAGAGATGTAATCTTGACCGAAGATCAACTCCCAATCAAGCATGTAGGCTTTACTCCATGTTTCAGGAAAGAAGCCGGGTCTTGGGGAGCACACGTAAGAGGATTAAATAGACTACATCAGTTCGACAAAGTAGAAATCGTGCAGATCACCAAATCAGATGATTCCTATAAAACATTGGATGAAATGGTGAATCATGTCGAAAAGCTCGTAGCTTCACTTGGCTTACCATACCGAATCTTAAGATTATGTGGAGGTGATTTAGGTTTTACATCAGCACTGACATTCGACTTTGAAGTTTACTCTGCCGCACAGAAAAAATGGCTGGAAGTAAGCTCTGTATCTAATTTCGAAGCTTATCAAAGCAACAGACTGAAACTTCGTATTAAAAATAAAGAAGGTAAGAAAGAACTCGCCAATACACTCAATGGTAGTGCACTTGCAATACCTAGGATATTAGCAGCGATTCTTGAAAACAATCAGACTGAAAATGAAATCTTCATCCCTGAGGTTTTGCATGCTTATACAGGTTTCAAATCAATAACCAAAAAATAATGATTACAGTCAGAAACGGAGAAAAAGAAGATATTCCTGCAGCCTACAACCTGATAAAGGAACTTGCCCTTTTTGAGAAAGCTCCGGACGAAGTGACCAACACCATCGAAATGATGGAGAAAGATGGATTTGGCGACACCCCTTTCTATTGGTTTATAGTAGCTGAGGAAGAGGGGAAAATTATCGGCATGTCGATGTACTATTTCCGATACTCCACCTGGAAAGGCAAGCGACTATACCTTGAGGATTTAATCATCACTGAAACAAAAAGAGGTATTGGTGTTGGTAAACAACTTTTTGACAGAACGATAGAAATAGCAAAAGAAACAGAATGCACCGGAATGATGTGGCAAGTTCTAGACTGGAACGAACCCGCGATTAATTTTTATCAAGAGTACGGAGCTAAATTTGACAAGGGCTGGCTCAACTGCAGCTTGAACTTCTAGACCTCCTCCAGAAGCGTTCTAAAAGCAACCACTCGTTGACCATATTTTTCCAACACCTCCATTTGAAGGCCAGTTGCATATTTAGAAGTATATTCATGCATCGTTTTCATGTCTTGCACAAAGTACTGTACAGCATAAGTGATTCCGCTAGCATCTGGCTGCTCATTTAGTAGTTTCAAAATCTTAAATTCCTTGAAACATCCAGTATTCATCACATTTGGAATATGCGTTTCCTTCATCCACATGAGCCATTCCTCTGCAATATTCTCTTCCACATTTGCTGTGACATTATAAATTATCATATTCACTTCTTTAAAACCATTTCAAAATAACTAGGTTTCCAAGTAATGAGCACCGCTTTATCGCGAAAATATTATTTATTAAGTCTTTTACTTATCCTTCTGCACATAGTAGGAGCGGTCGGTTGCATGCTCGATTTCTCAAGAAGTTGGATGCTGATGCTTACGCCTGTCAATCTTTTAATTAGTGCCAGCATTCTTATTTACAACCATGAAGCATCTAAAAAAAAGCTCTTCCTTTTTTTAGCGCTATCTGGTGCTATAGGATTCATAGTTGAGCTTATGGGAGTTAAGACGGGAATGATTTTCGGATCATACGAATATGGCAATACACTAGGGATGAAGCTTTGGGACGTTCCCATAATCATTGGTATTAATTGGTTTATTCTATCCTACGCATTTGGCTGTATCACAAAGCATTTAAGAATCCATTTCGTACTTAAAAGTATAATTGCAGCATCAATGATGACTTTGCTCGATTTCCTCATTGAGCCAGTTGCTATATATCTAGACTACTGGAGCTGGGAAAACAATGAAATTCCGATTCAAAACTATCTCGGTTGGTTCATCACAGCACTTTTGATTCAATTGCTATTTCACAAATTTGACTTTAACGCAAAGAATCAAGTCAGTAAAATTCTGATCATCTCACAACTTATCTTTTTCACAAGTCTTTTTATTTACTTACTTTGATAAACAATTCGAAAGACCTGCTGTTATATTCACGCATGGTTTTGAATAAGAAAAAGGGGTAGATGAGTAGGTTTTCAATAAAGGATTTAGAGCAACTTTCTGGAATTAAAGCTCATACAATAAGGATCTGGGAGCAGCGCTATCAAATCATCAAACCTCACAGAACCGAAACCAACATACGTTTTTATGACGATGAAGCACTCAAGCTCATCTTAAATGTATCATTATTAAACGCTCACGGCTTTAAAATATCCAAAATCGCCAAGATGAATGATGGCGAGATGCAGCGTGAGGTCATGTCTATCACAGAAGAAAACTCCAACTTCGACGATCAAATCCATGCACTCACAATAGCCATGATTGATCTCAATGAAGTAAGATTCGAAAAGGTTTTGTCTTCAAACGTCCTCAAGATTGGTTTTGAGGATACGATGCTGAAAATAATATATCCGTTTTTGTCTAAAATCGGTATCCTTTGGCAGACAGGAGCTGTAAATCCAGCACAAGAGCATTTTATCTCTAATTTGATCAGACAAAAACTTATCGTCGCGATAGATGGTCAATACGAGCCTCCTGCGGCTAGCGCAAAAAAATTCCTCCTCTACTTACCCGAAGGAGAACTTCACGAGATAAGTCTTCTTTTTTCAGACCTGATAATAAGATCAAGGAAAAACAAATCCATTTACCTCGGGCAGTCACTTCCGGTAAACGATGTGAAATCTGTTTATGAGTATTATAATCCAGATTATGTGCTTACAGTTTTAACCTCGATACCTGGGAGTTCAGAAATTCAAAATTACGTTGATAGTCTATCATCGATTTTTTCAAAGAGCACACTTCTTATTTCAGGCATGCAAGTGATGGGGCAGGACATAATCCCTCCTCAAAAAACTAAAATCCTCATAAGGCCTGATCAATTAATTGAAATAGCTGAGAGCGAAGCACAATACGTTTAATCTTTTTGATTAAATTTTTGAGCTAAACAATACACAACTAAAACACGCCTTATTCCATAATGTCTATTTTTTCAGTCTTTTAAGTAGTTAAAAATATAGTCTTACATATTTTGTTTAACTTTTATTTGTAATTGTCAAACAAAATGATAACTTTAACTATCATTAAATGGGATCAAAAATGACAGGATCAGAATTCAGCAACAAAGTAGACAATCTCACATCTTCGTTAAAACCATTCGCCTTGAAGCTCACAAAGGACATGGAAGATGCCAATGACTTGATTCAAGACACAATGATGAAGGCATTTAAGAATCGAGATAAATTCGCAGAAGGCACAAACCTAAAAGCGTGGATGTATACGATTATGAAAAACACTTTCATTACCAACTATCAAAGAATGGTAAGAAGAAACACTTTCATAGACACTACGGACAACCTGCACTACATTAATTCTACCAGCAGCTCCATTCAAAATGATGCTCAGGGGAATTTCACACTGAAGGATATTAACAAAGCAGTAGATCAGTTACCAGACTCATACAAAACACCTTTTCTGATGCACTTTAGAGGTTTCAAATATTACGAAATAGCTGAAAAATTAAGCATCCCAATTGGTACAGTTAAAAATAGAATCCATATTGCCAGAAAAGATCTTAAGGACAACTTAAAAGTCTACGAAAGATAAATCTGATAAATGAGTAAAAAAATTGGCGTAATAGGCTCTGGTTTTTCCAGCCTATCCGCAGCGTGTCACCTTGCCAAAGAAGGCTATGAAGTTTTCGTTATAGAGAAAAACGAAACTCCAGGAGGTAGAGCAAGGCAATTGGTTGACTCTGGCTTCACTTTCGACATGGGGCCAAGCTGGTATTGGATGCCAGATGTATTCGAACGTTTTTTCTCATCATTTGACAAGAAACCATCTGACTACTATGACCTTATTCGTCTAGATCCATCTTATCGGGTCAAGTTCAAAGACGAGCACATTGATCTCCCTGCGACTATGGGAGATCTGGAAACATTATTTGAGACAATCGAGCCTGGAAGCTCAGCAGGCTTGCGGAAATTCTTAAAACAGGCTGAATTCAAGTATGAAGTGGGGATTAATGATCTGGTATACAAGCCAAGTCGATCGCTACTGGAATTTATAGACTTACGCCTATTGTCTGGCTTACTCAGAATGGATGTTTTCACATCTATGAGCAAGCACATTAGGAAGTTTTTCAAACATGAGAAACTCATCCAATTATTGGAATTCCCTGTATTATTCCTTGGAGCAACTCCTGAAAACACTCCGGCACTTTACAGCCTGATGAATTACGCTGATATTTCACTGGGTACCTGGTACCCAAAGGGCGGAATGCACAAAGTAGTTGAGGCAATGGTTTCACTGGCCAAGAGCCTTGGAGTGACCTTTAACTATGAAAGTGAGGTAAAAGAGTTTGTTATAAAAGATCATAAGATCACAAGTCTCATCACTCCAACAGATCGTTTCGAAGTTGATATAGTTGTAGGAGGAGCTGACTACCACCACCTAGAGCAGCAAGTTTTGCCTGCTGAATACAGAAATTACTCTGAGAAATATTGGGATAAGCGAACAATGGCCCCATCGTCTCTTTTGTTTTACATTGGTGTAAACAAGAGACTTCCAAACATGAAGCATCATGTGCTTTTCTTCGACGAAGACTTCAAGCAGCATGCTCATGAAATTTATTCTGATCCTAAATGGCCATCAAAGCCGCTACTCTACACCTCTGCCACGTCTATCACAGACCCTACTGTAGCTCCAGAAGGATGCGAAAACCTTGTCATCTTAATCCCTGTTGCTCCCGGACTTAAAGATGACAATGAGACACGGGAAAAGTATTTTGAATTGGCCATGGATAAATTAGAGGCATTCACGGGTACTTCTATTAGAGATAGTGTTATTTATAAGAGGAGTTTTGCACACTCCGATTTCGAAAAAGATTACCACTCATTTAAAGGTAACGCTTATGGACTGGCAAATACACTCCTTCAAACCGCTATATTAAAGCCTTCCATGAAAAGTAAAAAAGTAAAAAATCTCTACTTCACTGGACAATTGACTGTGCCTGGACCCGGTGTACCTCCATCTATTATTTCTGGTGAAGTGGTGAGTAGAGAAATATCGAAAGATTTTAAGTAATTTTATTAGACTCTGCAAAAATGGATCGATTATACACAACCACAACCCTAGCGTGCAGTAAGCTAATCACACAACACTACAGCACATCGTTCACTCTGGGAATTAAAACACTTCATAAGAGATTCCATCTTCCCATATACGCCATCTATGGGTTCGTGCGATATGCGGATGAAATTGTAGATACATTTCATGAGTTTGATAAAGAAAAGTTACTCAGAGAGTTTAAGGAAGACACTTTCAAATCAATAAAGGAAGGCATTAGTCTAAATCCGGTTCTTCATTCATTTCAATTAATCGTCAATCAGTACAAAATAGATCATGATTTGATCTTGGCCTTTTTGCGTAGCATGGAAATGGATTTAGACAAAGCCTCATACAATGATGACGGATATGATGAGTATATCTATGGCTCTGCTGAAGTTGTCGGACTGATGTGTCTGAGAGTCTTCTGCGAAGGAGATGAGAGTTACTATGAATCACTTAAAGATTCAGCCAAAAGTTTAGGATCAGCCTTTCAAAAAGTCAATTTTCTTCGAGATATGAAAAGTGATTATAAAGATCGAGGTAGAGTGTATTTTCCGGGAGTTGATTTTGAAGCGTTTGGAAAAAAAGAGAAATTGGAAATCGAAAAAGATATAGACAAGGACTTTGAACATGCTCTTCAGGGAATAAGAAACCTGCCTACCGGAAGTCGCTCTGGTGTCTACCTTGCCTATGTCTACTATATCCGTTTATTTGAAAAAATAAAAAAAGTCTCATCATCCAAGATCAAACAAGAACGTATCAGGATACCTGATTTTCACAAATTCGTTTTGCTTGCCAAAACACTATTGCTCAACAAATTCAATGCGATACAATGAAGATGATGTACCTCATCCTTCACGCAATCACAATATCATTTCCCCTGCTCCGCTCATTTGAATCCAAAATACAATATGCGAAAAAGTGGAGTTCATTATTCCCTGCTATTTTCATCACAGGAACATTTTTTATCATCTGGGATGTCATATTTACCATGGATGGTGTTTGGGGGTTCAATGAGAAATATCTAGCGGAAATCTACTTATTTGACCTTCCCATAGAGGAGTGGTTGTTTTTTATAACAGTCCCTTTTTCGAGTGTTTTCATTTATGAGTGTGTCAAATTCTTCCTTCCAAACATTAAAGGAGAAAGAATATCGAGAGTCACTACGGGCATCATGAGTATAATTCTCATGATAGCCGCTATTCTTTTCTCAGAACAAGCTTACACGTTTTGGAACTTTGCTTTTACCAGCATCTTCCTATTGATTATCGCATATCTTAACCCTACCTGGCTTAGTAAATTCTGGATTGCTTATTTGATCCACCTGATTCCATTCTTAATTATCAATGGAATCCTTACCGGCTCGGTGATCGAAGAACCTATTGTCTGGTATGACAATACTCATAATATGGGAATACGACTTTTTACTATTCCATTTGAAGACCTTTTTTATGCTCTGCTTTTATTATTAATGAACGTTTCATTTTTCGAATTTTTTCAAACTAAATTTTCAAAACCAAAGCACTTGATTTCGAGTTGAGAGTATATGTTAAATCTTAAGGTAGATATAGACCAAAATTCAGGGTTCTGCTTCGGGGTTGTCTATGCTATAGAAATGGCGGAGGACATCTTAGAGGAGGAGAATCACCTGTACTGCCTTGGAGATATCGTTCACAATGATGAGGAGGTAAAAAGACTGGAGAAGAAAGGACTGGAAATAATCAACCACGAGGACTTGCAGTCACTAAGAAATAAAAAAGTCCTTATCCGAGCTCATGGAGAACCAGCTTCTACATATAAGCTTGCTATTGAAAACGACCTCACCTTGGTCGACGCTTCATGTCCTGTGGTTCTAAAACTGCAGAACCGTATCAAAAATTCATTTGACAGAAAACAGAACATTTATATCTACGGGAAGCATGGACATGCCGAGGTTGCGGGGCTGCTTGCTCAGACCAGTAACGAAGCGGTTGTTTTTCAGGACATCAATGAGTTAAACATCGAAGAATTGCCCAGAAGCCTTACTCTATACAGCCAAACAACTAAAAGCACAAGTAGCTTCTATGAAATCAAGCAAACCCTTGAGAGCTCTGGAATAGCTGTTAATGCTCATGATACAATTTGCCGACAAGTCTCAAACCGTGACAAAGAACTGCGGCATTTTGCAAAAAACTACAATAAAGTGATCTTCGTATCTGGAACCAAATCATCCAACGGAAAGGTGCTTTATAATATTTGCAAGGAGAACAATGAGTCGACCTATTTCATATCCAACAAAAAGGAATTGAATATCAATTGGTTTGAACCAAATGATACGATAGGAATATGTGGCGCAACCTCTACTCCTATGTGGTTAATGGAAGAGGTCAAAGAAGAGCTGTCTGGATATTAGATGAGTATAATTTTAAATACACTAATCATTATCATCACTTTTCTATTCATGGAAGGAGTAGCATGGTTTACTCACAAATACATCATGCATGGCTTCCTGTGGACCTGGCACAAGTCGCATCATTCCGTTCACACTCATGCGTTCGAAAGAAACGATCTATTTGCACTTGTCTTTAGCGTGCCTTCTATCTTGTTAATCATAGCAGGATATGAACTAGAAGCATTCAGCGAACTTAAATTTGTTGGTTTTGGTGTCATGTCATATGGCATTTTCTATTTCATCTTTCATGACATAATTGTGCATAGAAGGATAAGAATTCAATTCAAAGCCAAGAACTCCTATATGAGGCGCATCATGCATGCGCATTACAAACACCACGAAGTACATACAAAAGAAGGAGCTCAGGCATTTGGTTTTTTGTACGCACCAAAAAAGTACGACACCAAAAAGCAGTAAAGGATCAGGAAATTATCTGGATCGATATATAAGTATATCTCATCTACTCTACACCATGATTGATCGATATTTTACACAATCGGTTATTTAGTATTTATCAAATGAGCTATCTTTGAAGCCATTAAGAACCGGCTTGTTTATTTATACCTTAACCAAGTTAATTAACAAGCGATGACAGAACAGAAAGAAGAGTTGTGGGGGCCAATCGACGGCTTCAGCAACTACGAAATTTCCTCCCGCGGGAAAATTCGAAGCAAAACCAGAACTTCCTGGCACAAAGGAAGTCAAACTCACATGAAAATCAGGGGTAAGCAAATGCGCCAAAGGTGGAACAAAGCCTGTAAGTGTTTTTTCCTCGATTTGATTGATGATGAGAAAAGACGTAGAACTGTTTACCCACACAGAGTAGTAGCTAAAGCGTTCGTGCCGAACGAAGATCCAGAGAAGTTTACAATGATTATCCATAAGGATAATAATCCCAGAAACAATAAAGCCGAAAACCTTCAGTGGATGTCAAAATCTGATCACATGAAGTGGCAATTTGAAGTTGGAAACAAAAACAACTTCAAAGTCTGGAAGACGAGGAAAAAGAGATACAAGAATGGTTTCAAGCCTGATACTGTACTCCCTGGCAGACCTAGAAAAGTTAAACAAGAAGCATAAACATAAAAAAAGGAACTCATTGAGTTCCTTTTTTTTATTCTAGTCTTTCTATTGAAGTTCTTATGCTTCAGCGATTGGATCTACGTGAACGTACGATCTATCTTGTCTTCCTTTTCTAAAACGAACAGTTCCATCTATCAAAGCAAACAACGTGTGATCTTTTCCCAATCCTACGTTTTCTCCTGGATGATGCTTAGTTCCTCTCTGACGTACAAGGATGTTTCCTGCGATCGCTTTCTGACCGCCATAGATTTTCACACCCAGACGCTTACTTTCTGATTCTCTACCGTTTTTCGAGCTACCTACACCTTTCTTGTGAGCCATCGTCTATATTATTTAATAGTTTCTATTAATACTTTTGAAAATTGCTGTCTGTGACCGTTTTTCTTCTTGTATCCTTTTCTTCTCTTCTTCTTGAAAACGATCACTTTATCGCCTTGTACATGCTCTAGTATTTTACCTGATACTTTAGAACCTTTCACAGTAGGTGTTCCTACTTTTACTTTACCTTCATTATCGAGCAAAAGGACTTGATCAAAATCAACTTTTGATCCCTCTTTGCCTTCCAATAATGGAGCATATACAAACTTGTCTTTCTCAACTTTGTATTGCTTACCAGCTATATCAACTATTGCGTACATTACTCTTTTATTATTTCTTATTCTTTAAAAAAGGATTGCAAAGATAGATGAACTGAAATCAAAAGCAAACAAACATCTACTATAAAAAGAGGATAAAAAAAAATTGAAAAAAAATCACTTTTTAAAATCGCGTTTCTAGGGCGTTTTTCGATGAAGCTCTGATTAGAAAATCGGAATATAATCTCCTTTTTTACAGCTAGTTATCTCCAAATTAAACTTTTTTTTCAACCCTTTTTTTTGAGCAAAAAGGTCTTTGTTTTTTCGGTGTGTTTTTTACACATTTGTAAACACAGTCAAGAGAAATATAAGTCACCTTTCGTTCTTAGCTGTATCCCAAATCATAGAAATACCAGCAAAAAGGCAATAAATGGCCGTGATGTCATTTATTTCAATGTATTTGTGGATAACTTTATTTAATGTGGATAACAATGTTGAAAGACAAAAAGTATTGTGAGTAACACAACTAAAACAGATACTAAAAGATGAGCGCATTCGAAGAACCTATCCTAAAAGAAAATAAAGACCGCTTTGTACTCTTCCCGATTACTCACAACGATATCTGGCAGTATTATAAAAAAGCTGAGGCGAGTTTCTGGACTGCCGAAGAGATCGATTTAGGACAAGACTTAAAAGACTGGACTAATCTAAGTGATGGAGAAAGACACTTCATCACTCATGTTTTGGCATTTTTTGCGGCTAGTGATGGGATTGTAAATGAAAACCTTGCTGAGCACTTTGTGTCCGATGTACAATATACTGAAGCGAAATTTTTCTATGGTTTTCAGATTGCAATAGAAAACATCCACTCGGAAACCTATTCTTTATTGATCGATACATATGTAAAAGACAATAAGGAAAAAGACTCTCTTCTTCATGGAATTGAAACCATGGAGTGCGTAAAGAAAAAGGCTGATTGGGCACTGAGATGGATCGACAATGGCTCTTTTGCAGAAAGACTAATTGCTTTTGCAGCCGTAGAAGGGATTTTCTTCTCGGGAAGCTTCTGCTCCATATTCTGGCTCAAGAAAAGAGGTTTAATGCCAGGACTTACTTTTTCTAATGAATTAATTTCAAGGGATGAGGGATTACACTGTGATTTTGCATGCCTTATATATAACAACCACATAGTGAACAAACTTCCTGTGGATACAGTTGTCAACATCATTAAAGATGCTGTGTCCATAGAAAAGGAATTTGTAACGGATGCCATCCCCGTAAAGTTGATTGGAATGAATGCTGAACTCATGTGTCAATACATTGAGTTTGTAGCTGATCGCCTATTAGCTGAGCTGGGTTGTCCTAAAGTTTACAATTCTACTAATCCATTCGATTTCATGGATATGATTTCCCTTCAAGGGAAAACTAATTTCTTTGAAAAAAGAGTGGCCGAGTATCAAAAAGCTGGTGTCATGGATGGCACCAAAGATGAAACCACAGCCAAATTCAGCTTAGACGAGGATTTTTAAAAATGCCTATTTTCCACAACCCAAAATCGCCAAAAGCATTATGTTAGTTATTAAAAGAGACGGAAGAAGAGAGTCCGTGAAGTTTGACAAAATCACAGCACGCATAGATAAATTATGCGATGGCTTGAATGGTGATTTTGTCAAGCCTGTAGAAATCGCCAAAAAAGTCATTGATGGCCTTTATGATGGTGTGACTACTATAGAATTAGACAATCTGGCAGCAGAGATCGCAGCTACAATGACGACTCGTCATCCAGATTTTGCAAAGCTTGCCGCCAGAATATCGATTTCGAACTTGCATAAAGTAACCGAAACGTCCTTCTCCAATACGATGAAGAGACTTTATACTTATGTAAATCCGAAAACAGAGGAAAACGCTGCTTTACTATCAACTAAAGTATATGGGATCATTCGATCTAATGCGAAAAGACTTGATGAGGCTATAGATTACACAAGAGATTATAACTATGATTTTTTCGGATATAAAACACTGGAAAGATCATATTTGATGAAGTTGGATGACAAAATCGTGGAACGTCCCCAACATATGCTGATGAGAGTATCAGTTGGCATTCATATGGAAGACATTGATGCGGCGATTGAAACGTACAATCTAATGTCTGAGAAGTGGTTTACTCATGCAACACCTACTCTCTTCAACGCAGGAACACCTAAGCCTCAGCTTTCTTCATGTTTTCTCTTAACAATGAAGGATGATAGTATAGATGGCATATACGATACACTAAAACAATGTGCTAAGATATCTCAATCTGCAGGCGGGATTGGACTAAGCATTCATAACGTAAGAGGTACTGGAGCTTATATCAAAGGAACTAATGGCAATTCCAATGGAATCGTGCCTATGCTTCGCAACTTCGATATGACAGCCAGATACGTCGATCAAGGAGGAGGAAAAAGGAAAGGAAGTTTTGCTGTCTACTTAGAGCCTTGGCATTCTGATGTGTTTGATTTTCTTCAATTGAAGAAAAATCATGGCAAGGAAGAACTGAGAGCAAGAGATCTTTTCTACGCAATGTGGATTCCTGATTTATTCATGAAGCGTGTTGAAGAAAATGGAGATTGGTCGCTATTCAGCCCGGATGAGGCTAGTGGACTTTACGATGCGTATGGTGATGAGTTTGAAAAACTTTATGATAAGTACGAGAAGGAAGGAAAAGCACGTAGAACTATAAAAGCGCAGGATCTTTGGTTTGAAATCCTCGAATCTCAAATTGAGACAGGGACTCCATATGTACTCTACAAGGATCACGCTAACAGAAAATCAAATCAGAAAAACTTAGGTACGATCAGATCAAGTAATCTGTGTACTGAGATCATGGAGTATACTTCTCCTGAAGAAGTTGCCGTTTGTAATCTTGCTTCTCTTGCTCTAAACAAGTTTGTGAATGAAGATGGCACATATAACCATGAAAAATTATATGAAGTAACGAAAGTCGCTACTCGGAATTTGAATAAAGTTATCGATGTAAACTATTACCCTATTCCAGAAGCGAAGTATTCAAACATGAAGCACAGACCTATTGGAATAGGAGTTCAAGGGCTTGCAGATGTATTCATGTTGATGAAAATGCCTTTTGATTCTCCAGCAGCAAGAGCTTTGAATAAGGAGATTTTCGAAACTATCTATTATGGTGCCATGGAAACCTCTATGGAGCTAGCCCAAAAAGATGGTGCTTATGAGACTTTCAAGGGGTCACCTGTATCAAAAGGAATCTTCCAATTCGACATGTGGGGAATTACTCCTGATAGTGGAAGATGGGATTGGTATTCATTGAAACAAAAGGTAAGGAAACATGGAGTAAGAAACTCGTTGTTGCTTGCACCTATGCCAACTGCATCTACATCTCAGATTCTTGGAAATAACGAATGTTTTGAGCCTTATACTTCAAACATATATACAAGAAGGGTTCTTTCTGGGGAATTCATCGTGGTGAACAAGCACCTGATGACCGATCTAATCAAATTGAACCTTTGGGATGAAAGAATGAAAAATAGAATCATGGAAGCGAATGGTTCTGTTCAAGGTATTCCTGAAATTCCAGATCACATCAAAGAGATGTACAGAACAGTATGGGAGATTTCTCAGAAATCTATCATCGATATGTCTGCTGATAGGGGTGCTTATATCTGCCAAAGCCAGAGTCTAAACATTCACTTACAGGATGCTAATTTTGGTAAGATGACTTCTATGCATTTCTATGCATGGAAAAAAGGACTGAAAACAGGAATGTATTACTTGAGAACAAAAGCGGCAACCGATGCGATCAAATTCACGGTTGCAAAGGAGGAAAAAGAAGAGCCTCAAACTCAGGTGCAACCAACTCAAGAACAACAAGGAAGACCACAAACTGCAGCTGAGATTGAAGCTGAAAAACTTCAAAATCAATCAACTATGCAGTGCTCTCTCGATGATCCGGAAGGATGCGAGATGTGTGGAAGCTAAAATTTTATAATCTATATTTTCTTTACAATGAAAAGCTCCTCAATGAGGGGCTTTTCTCTTTTATAAGACTACAACTCATTCAACCAGGATATCATGAGCTGTGGCCACTGGGAAAGCCTCCCACGCTCTGACGCGAGGGAATACCCATGTCCTCCGTAAGGGTAGATGTGCATTTCAGCCTCAATTCCTTTCTCTTTCAAAGACCGATAAAAGTTTATACTATTTTCAACAGGTACCACTGTATCATCTTCACTATGTATAATGTACGCAGGAGGCGTGTCTTCTGAAACCTGTAATTCATTGGAATACAAGTCAATCAATTCATCTGCAGGGCTATCTCCAAGTAAGTTGAATCTTGAACCTTGATGTGTCAGGTCACTTTTCATCGTAATGACCGGATAAATTAAGACCATAAAATCTGGTCGATTTTTAGCTTCAAAATGGGTTCCCAATGTGGACGCCAGATGTCCTCCGGCTGAAAAACCCATAATCCCGACTTGGTTTTGATCAATACCCCACCTACCTGCATTGGCTCTAATCAGCTCCATTCCTTTTTTAGCATCTATAAGAGGGGATAGGTGTGGTAAGAAGTTGGATTCGTCTTCAGGAAGTCTGTATTTAAGCACAACCCCTACTATTCCATTTTCATTAAGCATCCGTGCAATGTTGGTGCCTTCATGATCATAGGCTAATATTCCATAACCTCCTCCTGGACAAATAAGAACGGCCTTTCCAGTAGAATGCTCCTTGGCTGGAAGAAACACTTCAATTGTTGGGTTTACAACTTTGCTTATTCTAATAATGTCAGTAGAATCAACATGCTCAATGAGATTTGATTTCTTAGAGTTTGGAGCTTCTTCTGGCCAGAGAGAAATGGTTTCGCTTTGAGCGAACAATAATTGAGCGAATGCACAGAGGACAAAAACCAAGAAGATCCTTTTCATATTTTCTAATTATAGATGGAAACAAAAAAAGGCCTTTCGGCCTTTTCATTTAATCTTTATCTTTTTGAGTTACTTTCTTCTTTTTCAATTTGAGCTTCAACTCATCTCCTTTGCCATCCCAGTCGGCTACCAAAGTATCTCCTTCCTGAATCTCCCCTTTTAAGATTTCCTCAGCTACTGGATCTTCCAGATACTTCTGAATCGCTCTATTGAGAGGACGCGCACCAAACTGTGGATCATAGCCTTTATCCGACAAGAAGTCTTTTGCCTTTTTAGTCAGATCGACTTGATATCCCAAATCTGTAATACGCTTGAATAATTTACCCAAACTAATGTCAATGATCTTGTGAATATGTTCTCGTTCAAGAGAATTGAACACAATCACATCATCCAATCTATTCAAAAACTCAGGGCTGAAAGCTTTTTTGAGCGCATTTTGAATAGTTGATTTCATCATTTCATCGGAACTTTCTCTCTTCGATTGTGTCGAAAAACCGATCCCTGCCCCAAAATCTTTCAAGTCTCGAACTCCAATATTGGAAGTCATAATAATGATCGTATTTCGGAAATCCACTCTTCTACCCAAACCATCGGTAAGAATACCATCATCCAATACTTGCAATAAAATATTGAATACGTCTGGGTGAGCTTTTTCTATTTCATCCAACAAGACTACAGAATACGGCTTTCTCCTTACTTTCTCTGTAAGTTGACCTCCTTCTTCATAACCGACATATCCCGGAGGTGCTCCAACGAGTCGTGATACGGAGAATTTTTCCATATACTCACTCATATCCATCCTGATAAGTGAATCTTCCTTATCAAATAAATAGGAAGAGAGAACTTTTGCCATTTCGGTTTTACCAACGCCTGTAGGCCCTAGAAAAATAAACGACCCAATTGGTTTTTTTGGATCCTTAAGACCTACTCTGGTTCTCTGAATTGCTCTTGTGAGCATTTTCACAGCTTTATCTTGCCCTATCACTTTGGTAGTGAGCTCATCATTCATGGTGAGTAGTTTCTCACTCTCATTTTGGGCAATTCGCTTGGTAGGAATACCGGTCATCATCGCGATGACTTCAGCAACATTCTCTTCAGATACTTCGTATCTTCTGGTTCTAGTCTCCTCCTCCCAATTGCTTTTCTCCTTGTCTAATTGATTGATGAGTTTCTTCTCTTTGTCTCGCAACTGAGCGGCTTCCTCATACTTCTGGCTTTTTACAACCTGATTCTTCTCCTTCTTGACCTCTTCTATCTGAGCTTCAAGATCTATCACCTGCTGAGGAACATTGATATTATTGATATGTACTCTTGCTCCCGCCTCATCCAGTACATCAATCGCTTTGTCCGGAAGATATCGATCGCTTATGTATCTATCCGATAGCTCAACACATGCGTTGATTGCGTCTTCTGTATAATTAACATGGTGATGATCCTGATATTTATCCTTGATATTGTCAAGAATCTGTACCGTCTCCTCAGGGGTGGTAGCATCGACCATTACCATTTGAAATCGGCGAGCCAAGGCTCCATCTTTTTCTATGTATTGTCTATACTCGTCAAGAGTTGTAGCTCCGATGCATTGAATCTCTCCTCTAGCAAGTGCGGGCTTAAACATATTGGATGCATCCAAAGACCCGGATGCTCCTCCAGCACCAACTATGGTGTGTAATTCATCTATGAATAGGATGACGTCTGGAGACTTTTCAATCTCATTCATCACCGCTTTCATTCTTTCTTCGAATTGCCCTCTATATTTGGTTCCGGCAACCAATGATGCCAAATCAAGGGTAACAACTCTTTTTCCGAATAAAATTCTGGATACTTTTTTCTGAACAATCCTAAGAGCAAGACCTTCAGCTATGGCCGTTTTACCCACACCTGGTTCCCCAATCAAAATAGGGTTGTTCTTTTTTCTTCTACTAAGAATCTGGGCTACTCTTTCAATCTCTTTCTCCCTACCGACGATAGGATCCAACTTATCTTCTTCGGCGTATTTGGTCAAGTCTCTTCCAAAATTATCCAGAACAGGTGTTCTTGACTTTTCTGAGCCTTTTGATTCTTTTCCAGTTCCAGAACCTGCGCCTCCTCCTGATGATCCACCAAACATTCTTCCTGAATCTTCGTCACCATCGTCAGTATCTGACTGTGCCAACGGATTTTCTGTTTGATATTCAAGCAGTTCTTTGACTACATCATACCCCACGTCGAACTTATCTAGAATTTGGGTAGCCAAGTTGTCCTCATCTCTCAATATTGAGAGCAAAAGGTGCTCTGTCCCTATTAGTTGGCTTTTAAATATTTTAGCCTCCAGGTAGGTTATCTTGAGAACCTTTTCGGACTGTCTTGTCAAAGGAATATTAGCCAGATTCTTAACATTGCTGGTTGCTGTGCCTTTCGTTGCTTGCTCTACCGCAGACCTGAGCTCCTCTAAAGAAACACCCAGTTTCTTCAAAAGACTCACGGCTACACCTTCTCCTTCTCGGATCATGCCCAACAGCAAATGTTCTGTACCTATATAATCATGTCCCAGTCTTAACGCCTCTTCCCGACTTAAGCTGATCACTTCTTTTACTCTGTTTGAAAATTTCGCTTCCATGAAGTATGGATTTATTTAATAGTGGTTGAAGTAAATTTAAGACTTAAATAAGTCAATTCCCATGCTGATAACAGCTTAAAAACGTAAAGGGCTTTATAATTGTTCACCCCAAGAGAAAACTGACCCATTTAATACTCGACTTGACGCTGTTCCTTCACAGAAAAGAAGATCGAGAATACTCAGATTGGGAACAAATTCATTGCCAAAGTTTTGTTGATAAGAAAGTGGCACATAAACCTCTCGCTTGTCAAAGTTCAATTTAGGCCTCACAGTCTCTCTATAGTCGATTTCACCATCCGCAGGGACGATTTCATAAGAGTCAGAGAAGGAGATATTAATGTCAATTTGTAATAGTTTAAGACATAATGTCAGAAAATCGATGCTGAGATCGTGAAGGTATTTATGCTTTTTATCTAAGATATCTTTAAAATCTTGAGCAAAGTACTCAAAGAAGGGGGATTTGCCGTAGGAGGAATAAATAGCTCCCCAATGATCTTTGACCCAGCTTTGATTATGATCAATCTTCACATCTTTATATGCTGTCCTATTTCCAAACTTCACAGGAATAGCAAGAGTTTGAGTTCCTTGAGATGATAAAATGTAGCACCTGTTCTTAAAAGTCTGTTTTGAAAAATGCTGGTGAATTTCCAGTTTGACTCTTGAAAATCGCTTAAGCAAAACAAAGTACTCTAAGCTTCCAAGGTAATGGGGTTCTATAAAAAGAGTCTGACTCATCAATAAACCAAGTTGATATCACCCAATCCTTCTCTCACAATTTCGGGATCTCCGCTAGAGCAATCGATTATTGTGCTTGGTGTGACATTTCCAAAACCACCGTCAATAACCAAATCAACTTTGGTTTCAAATTCTTCATATATCAACTCAGGGTCAGTTGCATAATCTATTATTTCATCATCATGATGTACAGATGTTGTGATAATTGGATTGCCAAGTGCTTTTACTATTTCACGAGGTATATTATTTTCTGGCACTCTGATCCCGACAGTTTTCTTCTTCATATTTAGAATCTTGGGCGTCTTATTCGATGATTCCAATATAAAAGTGAAAGGGCCAGGTAAGGTGCGTTTCATTAGTTTGAAGACTGGGGTATCGACATGCTTGGCGTATTCTGACAAATGACTCAAATCATAGCAAATGAACGAAAGATTGAGCGTTTTGCTTTTCATTCCCTTGATTTGACGGATTTTTTCAATCGCTTTTGGATTAAAAATATCACAACCCAAGCCATACACTGTATCTGTAGGGTAAATAATCACACCTCCTTTTCGAAGTGTTTTAACCACAAGATCAACTTTTCTTGGGTCTGGATTATCTGGGTACATTTTTATAAACTCGGCGCTCATTTCTTGAAATTTCTAAATCGGAATTTATGGATCAAAAGTGATATCCCAAAATCAAAGAATACTTAGCTACTTTTGCGGCTGTATTTTTTATCATCTAATTCTACAATGGATAGAAAAAAAATTGTGGCAGTTGCTATGATTGTTTCGACAATCATGCTCTCGTCTTTCTCCTTTTACATTTATCAGGTTCTGTACACTGCCAACATTTTGGTGGATACGGAAGATCGATATGTTGCAATCAAGAAGGAAACTTCTTTTGATGAGCTTCAAAATCTGCTTTATGATCAAAGAATAGTAAATGATCTGGTCTCTTTTAGCTTCCTAGCTAAGGTTAAAGGGCTTGACGAGCGGGTAAGAGGTGGCATGTACTTATTTAAAAAGAACATGTCCAACAATGATGCAATCAATATGCTAAGAGCGGGACTCCAGTCTCCCGTGAAAATGACTTTTAATTCAGCAAGAAAGATCGAAGACCTGGCAGCTAAGCTTACGATTAATTTGGAGATCGACTCGGCCAGCATGGCTCCTTATCTTTCTTCTGATAGCATAGCAAGGGCTTATGGGTTTGATTCTTTGAATTTCATAAGTATGTTTCTTCCCAATACGTATGAAGTATATTGGACTTCCCAGCCGAAGGATATTCTGGATCGCATGAAGGCGGAGTATGATCGTTTTTGGAATGATGAAAGAAAGAGTAAAGCCGATTCTCTTGGACTTACTCCTCTGGAAGTAACCACTCTGGCATCAATAGTAGATAGCGAGACCAACTTAATGAAAGAGGCTCCAACGATTGCGGGGGTTTATCTAAATAGAATCAAAAGGGGTTATCCGCTTCAAGCCGACCCTACTTTAGTTTTTGCTATTGGCGATTTTACCATTCAACGTGTGCTGGATGTGCATAAGCGTATCGACTCCCCTTACAATACTTATAAATATAGAGGTTTGCCTCCTGGCCCTATTATGATGCCATCATTAAAAGTTGTAGAGGCTGTCCTTAACGCTGAGAATCATCGATTTCTTTACTTTTGTGTAAACGAGGACTTATCTGGTTATCACGTTTTTGCAAGCACGCTTGTCGAACACAATAAGAACGCGAAAAAGCTGCATAGAGCTCTCAACCAAAGACGAATTTATCGCTAATGTATCAGCAAGAGGTTGAAATTAGAGTCAGATATGCTGATACGGATCAGATGGGCTATGTTTACTATGGAAACTATGCCACGTACTACGAGGTAGCCAGAGTAGAGGCACTTAGGAAAATCGGTTTTTCTTATAAAGAAATGGAGGATGAGGGTGTCGGGATGCCAGTATTGGACTTGCATATCAAGTATCATCAACCAGCAAGGTATGACGATCTTCTTACCGTCAAATTGAAAATCCCTGAGATGCCAAGGGCTAGGATTCTTTTTACATATGAGGTACTCAATCAAGAGGGAAAACTCATTAATACAGGGGAGACTACATTGGTTTTCATGAATATGGAAAGTGGCAAACCTGTTAGGATGCCTCAGACACTTAATAATTTAATGAAACCGTATTTCGATTGAGGAATAGACAAATTTTACATAAACATTTAAGGTATTCAATCTGGTATCTTAAAATCCTATCACTTCTAAAAGCAATAAGACTTAGAAATGGCAAGGCTAGTCTCTATCGCACGATGGTGATTTTCATAGATAAGGTTGGGGATAATCAACTGTTCGAACGCGCGTACGGAGTGGCTTTCAATTTCACATTATCGCTTTTTCCTAGTATCATTTTTTTGTTTGCGCTCATTCCGTTTGTTCACAATTGGATTCCCAGTATTTCTCAAGGTGAAATACTGCACTATCTGCAGGACGTACTTCCGCGGAGTTTATTCGAAGTGACAGCTGAAACCATATTCGACACTCTTCAAATAAGAAGAGAGGGTCTCATCTCATTTGGTGTATTGTCGGCTCTTTTTCTTGCTACAAATGGCGTAAACTCTTTGATGAACACTTTTAACATGAGTTACAAGACGGTTGAAAAAAGGTCTTTCATCAAAACTAGAGTTATCGCTTTGATGCTTACACTACTGCTGGCTATAGCATTTCTTCTGGCGATTTTGCTCCTGATAGTTGGAGAGTTCGTAATTGACTGGATGCTTAATTTGAGTCACATCTCGCATGACTTCACCAATTATTTCTTGTTACCAATGAGAACGGCCGTGATCTTTGTGGCTTTCTATGGTGCTGTAGCTTCAATCTATTATTGGGGACCTGCCATTCACGATAAATGGAGATTCTTCTCACTGGGCTCATTATTGGCTACCGGTTTGTGCTTGGCCGTTTCATTTGCCTTCTCCGGATATATCACCAATTTTGGCACCTACAATAAGCTCTATGGATCAATCGGAGGGATTATCGCGTTGATGGTGTGGCAGTACTTAATGTCTGCAATACTCTTGCTCGGTTTCGAATTTAACGCAAGTATTGATCGTGCCACGAGCGATAAAGTCTATGATATTGAAAATGATTGAAAAAAAATCGACTTAGGATTGTCTAATTCAATTGATCCGTTATTTTTGCGTTCCCAAACGGGATCACAGTTCACAGAGGCGTGGCAGAGTGGTCGAATGCGGCGGTCTTGAAAACCGTTGTACCGCGAGGTACCGGGGGTTCGAATCCCTCCGCCTCTGCATCGAAAGGCTAGCATTTATGTTAGCCTTTTTTAATTATATGCAGCCAAATGAAGATGATTATTTTGAAAATGTCGGCCTTTTAAGGCTGCACTTCTAAAACTGCAACCCCTCAACTGGGTACAAAAAAACCGAAACAACTTCGTCATTTCGGTTTTACAAAAGCTCACTTTTGAGTGTTACTTGTTATCAGCAACTACAGCATCATAATCTGCAAAAAGATCATCCATCCCTTTGGTAATCATTTCCATCACATTCGATTTGAACTTAGCCTTATCTGCAATATAATTCCAGTCATTTGAACTAGCCCCCAGAAACTCAAACCCATCCTTATCTACTTCGGTATAAAAGTCTTCTATTCCTTCAACGTTGTTTGATCCGATATACCCTCCAACCTTGTTTTTCATCCATCTTCCCGCGGTAAAGTTGTTGTCTGCGGTTAATCTTGGTTTTGCGGTAACTGAAGCCGTGGTTCCTAGCTTTGCTGTTTTAAATGTCATAAAATTAACTGTGGTAGTAAAAGATGTGTAGCCAGCATTTTTTGCCAACATTTCCCACATCATGACCTGAAAATTTCCATTTTTGGCTGCAGGTCCCTCTCCTGCCGAAGCAATATTAACATCACTAGGCCAAGCCATCATTTTATGGCTTTTCTTCTGTGCATCGTCAAATGTCCCTCCAGAATTGATATTAGCTTTTCCTTTTTTTGCTGCCTTGGCGTAGTTCTTAGATTTTTCAATCTCACTCTTAGACGGTACAGCTACTGTTACTCCTCTTTTTTTCCATGCTTCTACAAAGTACGCATACGCTTCATTTGCTATTTCCTGAGCTAACGGCTCATCAACATCGCTTAGGTGCGTTCTCACACCAACGGTTGCTGTGGCAGAACTTCCCATTCCTCCACCCTTATCTTCCCCATAAGCATAAAGGTTAATGGTAATGCCAAAATCATCAAGTGTGAGCTCGTTTTCAATTTGCCCGATAATCTTGCTTTTCCCCATTATGGTGTTCTTTGTTTTACCTACTTCCACCTGAGAAGTGGCTAAATTCGCAATAAAAATGATCGATATTAAAATCGGTAATGATCGTTTCATAGTACTGAAAGTTTAGTTATAAATTGATTTTTAGTTTCTCTTTATATGATGTTATCCGACTTACCATATAAAGTTCAGAGTTTATAATTTCTAAAAACATCAGGGAATCACGGTATTTTTTGTGCTTGCACAAGTGAAGGGCAGAACCATCCTCAATCGGGCTTGAGTGAAGTAGGCCACTCTCGATCGCGTCTAACATACTGATTTAGAGGATTTTGGTTTGCTAATAAAACCCCGAAATATGCTTATTAAAGCTTTTTTCGGGGTTTCGTATTTGTTAACTTTTGGT
>JAGDZQ010000013.1:0-171899 GCA_049115715.1 Cyclobacteriaceae bacterium | reverse complement strand
ATGCGATCGAGAGTGGCCTAAAAAACTAAGCAAGTGGATTAGATAACCTCAGTTTTCTAAAGTCAAAAAGGAGCTTAATATCCACTTCTCACTCAAGACTCCAAGTGCGAACCCAGTCATACTGAGTTGTTCGCTGGTTCCACGTTCCGCTTTCCATAAGTCCTCCGTCTTCCGGAATTGGATTCCAAAAATAGGTTTCGATAGCCATATGCAAATATGCTGGCATATCCCATTCGACAGTCGGGTTCAATGTATAGACGTATTCTCCATCAAGGTAAATGAGGATTTCTTTGGAAGACTTCCACCATGCCCCATATACATAAAATCGCTGGTGGTTTTTTGTTTCCGTATGCACCATGTCCTGAACGCGTTCACTTTCGGTGTGGCATTGTGTCTTGCGATGTATCGCATTTGCATGATGGATTTCATCCCACCTCTCAGCCCAATCCTCGGTTTTTTCAGTGATTCTTCCTACGCACTCCTGTATGTCCAGTTCTTGTTTTTTCTCGCAATCATATTTGCTCATAAGCCAAAAAGTAGAAGACATCACCGTAGCATTAGCTTTCATTTTACACTCATAGTACCAGCCAACTCGGCCAGGATTTAGAGATCTGACTATTCCTCCTTGATGTGTAAAAGTGTCTCCATCTACCACTATGGTCGAATCCAACTTGCCCACCGTGACATTCATTTTCCCATTTTTAATCACCACGTTTTCAGCTCTAAAAAATGCGGGAGGCCGTCCGTCCCAGGTCCAATCGTTACCGACTGGCTCCTTTTGCCACTTTTCAGGATCTAATGTCGATCCATTGAATTCATCCGACATGTTTTCCACCGGAACCCAGGTTTTTCCAGACGGGGAGTAGGGGGTTGTGCACTAACTGAAAGTGTGATTGCAATTAGCAAAAAGAGAGAGATTATATAATGCTTCATTGCTGTTTTGATTTTATAGATTCTTGGAATGACCGATCAACAGATTAAATGCTCCAACGGGAAAGTGAAGCATTTTTCACTAACCAGAGATTCCATTTATACTAAGTTATACCAGTTACATGGGTTTTTTCATTAGGTAAAAATTCACCCCTCAAAACACTGGTACTTTCGCCCTTTTGCTCCATGAAATTTTCCTCTTCAGAGGATTTGGGTTTAAGACTTGTGCTATAGTCCTATAAGAAACCCAACGGACAAGATGAGTCCTCCAGGTCGCATGATTCTCAATATAAGTTGATCATTAGAGTTGAGAACCGTACCATCATTGACTTTATAGAACGTGCCTCCTCCGGTAGCAAACGCATAACCGCCCTCGAGGTAGAAGATGTTCTTATTTTTGAATACCCAATTCTTATTTATTGTAGCATTAATTGAACCCACTGTAAGCAAATCAAAATTAATTGTTCTTACATCTCCATTTTGATCTTGAAGTTCAAGGTCTATGTCTTTTATACCTGTACAGTGAGAGTAGCTCAGCCCGAAACCCACCCCTTTCTGGGCAAGGTTCTCATATTTTATACCAGCACTCAATTTGGTTCCCCATGCGCCCAGTCCAACCCCAGCCCGAATGGAAAACCTTTCATCAAGAGGAATTTGAGTCCCCACGCCCAATATTCCTGTGTAATTATCAATGCCAGTCGATAGTGCAAGGTAAAATTGGGGGAGTACTTCAGCTTGTTCTTCAGGAGCTTTGTATTGAGCTTTCACTAATTGGGTTATTGCGACAAGCGAGAGTGTCAAGATCACTTTTTTCATGATGAGGTGCAGATTGTTACTCAATTATATAGAATTGGCAATTTATGAGCAAAAAAGTCACTCCACTTTAAATGTATTTACGTCGTTTTGTCCGTACCTCGTTTTCTTATGGTGGTGAGGTCAAAAGGGTTTGAATGAGCTGGCTCTATTTTCTTCTAATGCTTCTTTCTTTCTTATAAAATTTTGCAAGGAGGGCCTCAAAGTGAGTTTTGCTGTGTTTCTCGGGTTTGTTTAAGCTATAACAAAAATCAAAGTTGTCATTACAACTGATTCCCATTTAAATGGGTCACATACGATAGAAACTAACTATCAAATTCTTTTAAAATTCTTCAAGTGAAAAAGTTCCTTTATCTCTCCTTCATTGTTTTGTTTATTACTTCCTGCGGTCAGGATGACAGCCTCACAAGTATGCAGGGACTCGAGGGTATTTGGGATATTGAAACCTATATTGACAAATCCACAAATGCCAGAGAAGATGTGCTTAAAGAAGATGTCGCTTCTATCAAATTTGAAGGTAATGAGGTTTTAGTTTCTACCTTTTGCAATGGAGGAAGTGGGAAAATTGAAATAACAAAGACTAAAATCACAGTAACAGATTTAGCAATGACAGAAATAGCCTGTTTGTTGATGAGTGAGCATGAATATAGATTCACCGACAACTTATCCGGTCAATATAAAATAGAAGGTGAAAAACTCACCATTATTTCTGATCAGAATACAGACTTAATTCTTACCAAAGCCAACCACTAGTGCACCTGCTCATTCGTCTTTAAGAATAGTGACTGGATTGGTTCCAGCCACTTTTAGTACATAGTAACCTATATTGAATAAAGCAATCCCCAATATAATCAAGCTGCTAATTGCCAATGCTGCAATCGGAATATCAATGTGATATGCAAAGTTATCTAGCCAGCCTGAGAGGAAGTACCATGCAACTGGCAATGCAATAGCTGTGGCGATGAGCATCAACCTAATGAGGCTTAGAGACATAAGCTGCATAATGTGACCCATGGTTGCTCCGAGTACTTTCCTTATTCCTATTTCTTTGAGCCGTTCTGAAACAGCAAGTGAAGCCAATGCAATTAGACCCAGATTAGCAATGAAAATTGATAGAATGGTGAAAAAAGTAAAAATCCTTCCGAATTGCACGTCTTTTTCATATTGGTTATTAAAAAAGGCATCCGAAAAAAAACTGTAAAAAGGATCTTCAGGGTAGAAACTACGCCAGATATCTTCTACTTGCGCAACAGTTTTGCTTAAATCATGCCCATCAAGTTTTACCAGGTAGTAACCAAATTCACTTGGATGTAGGTTGATGAAAATAACCGGAGCTATCGGATTGGAAAGCCCTTTGAGATGAAAGTCTTTGATAACCCCAATAATCCTTCTTGGGTGTTGATTATGCTTGATTACCTCTCCGATTGCTTCTTCTGGTGTCGAGTACCCCAGAAGTCTTTGTGTGTGCTCGTTGATGATGACCTCATCCTTACGCGTGGTTAAATGCTTCTCAAAGTTTCTTCCGGCAAGCAATTCTGCTTCATACACATCAAAGAAATTTTCATCTATAGGACGAAATTCAAACTTGTGAAAGAGCTCCTCACCTGTGCTGGCTTTTACTATTGAGTTCCACTCTCTAACGGCTTTTTCTCCTGGGATATTTCTGCAAGAAGCTACCTTTTTGACAAATGGATATTTATTAAGCTCTTGACGAAAAGCATCGTATTTGACAGCTTTTTTGTTGATCATTTCAATATTATCCCAAGAAGTGTTGTAGGTGGTCGGACTCCTTAAAACTAAAGTCTGACTAACGTTGATCCCAAGATCGTATGATCTCATGAAGTCAACCTGAAGATATACAACTATAGCACTTACCGTGAGAAAAATCGCCGCTACGAACTGGAAAGTCAAGAGCGTACTTCTGACCAACGTGCCGGATTTCTTTCCATTCAACATACTACCTCTCAGTGCTGTGATCGGATTAAAAGAAGAAACAACAGCTGCGGGGTAAAATGCGGCAAGTATTACTCCCATTGAGAAAATACCAAGGCAGCCAAGCCAGAAATTGGTGTTTTTAAGAATTTGCAGGTCAAGCTGAACTTGAAAAAATGATTCGAAAAAAGGAGTGCTTACGGCCACAATTAGTATTGACAGAAGCAAAGCAAAAGTATTCAGCAATGTAGATTCTGTTAAGTGTTGGCTTATGAGCTGCAACTTTGTGGCTCCAAAGGTTTTTCTTACCCCAGTATCTTTGACTCTTTTGAGTGAGAGAGATGTAGTGAGGTTAACAAAATTGATCCAAACGATCAATAGAATGGCCAGACCTATTCCTATGACAATGTAAACGTACTTAATATCACCATTGGCTTCCATCTCATCATTGAAATGAGAATGTAAATGAATGTCAGCTATGGGCTGAAGCTTGAGCACGATGTTTTGCTCCTTTTCTTTTAGATCTCCAATGTTGGCTTGCACAAGTTCGTTTAATGCATCTTCGATACGATTTGCATCTTTTCCGTGCTCCAGACTCGTGTAGGTATATGCCCATGCGTGGTTCCAGTGACCAATTTCGCTGATCCAATTATAATGGACAAAAGTAGAAATAGAAGCCAGATATTCGTATTTGAAATGTGTATTAATGGGAGGATCTTGTACAACCCCAGAGATAACGAATGGCATCCCTTCGTTGACCTTAATTTGCTTTCCGATGGGATTTTCGTCCCCAAATAGGGCAAAGGCTTTTGACTCTGTAATGACCATCTTCAGTGGGGCGTCAAGGACGGTTTCTGGGTTTCCTTTAATAAGAATTCCTTCGAATACATTGAAAAAACCCTCATCCACCCAGTATACATTTTGGTTAGCTAGTCCCTTATCCTCATATCGAATCAGGCAGGGTTCTGGATAGGCTCTGGTTGCGGCTTTCACTCCGGCTAAGTCAGTGGGTATTACTTGAGCGGCTCTTGTAGGACTTCTGGCAGATTCGGAAACGAGGTTTTCCTGATAGTATTTATACTGATTGAGTCGGAAGACTTCATTCGAATTTGTTATGTGAGATTCATAGGAGTGTTCAAATTGGACATATCCGAGAATTAGCAAACAAGCCGAAAAACCTATAGAGAGACCCAGGGTATTTAATGATGAAAAAAATCGATTTTTTAAAATACTTCTAAAACCAACTTTTATATAATTTTTTAACATGCTGTAATGATTTGATTCGTAACTCCGTTCAGTTTTTTGCATGAGTACTGGACGTAACGTTCTAAGTGTTTCCCACTTATAAATTAGATCTGCTTGCTTTTTCGTGCCATACTGGAGGTTTTCATAATATTCTTCTTCCAGATCCCCTTCTATCTCTTCCAGATATTCTTTTTTGAGAAAAGCACGAAGCAGCTTCAGAGGCCACTTAGGAGGTGAGATATGGTCTTGAGGCCTATTCATGCAGTTTTTAAATCTGCAGATAGTTTTGGTATGGCAGACCAAAGCGATGCTCGGACATCTTTCATCTCAGAAAGCACTCTGTGAGCATATGGAGTGGCTGAGTAGATTCTCTTTCTCTTGCCTCCACGCTTTTGTGTAGATTCTCCGAATACAGAAGTAAGGAATCCCTTTTCTTCCATTCTTTTTAGCGAGGATTGGATGGAGCCCACGCTGAGTCGTTCTTTTAATCGTTCTTCAAGCTCACGCTTGATCTCAACCCCGTATGCATCTTCTTGCAATACCACGACAGTCAGCAGAACCAACTCCTCAAACTCTCCAAGTTTGGTTTTCTTCATATTAATATTATTCGTAATTGCAGTAAATATAATTATATTATTCGTAATTGCAGTTTTAATGCTATTCTTATGAATTAATTACAAGCTGTGATGGGGTATGGATATAAACGCTAGACGGGAATGAACGCAGAACTCTAGCTATTTATCTGGGATAATTCCCGACCAGTCTCTCATAATATTGATAGCCTCTCTTAGGGTTGGGTCTGTCCCCATATTGTATCTCAATTGCTTATCAGTATCTGCGCCGAATTGTGTGATACCAGAGATTACCTCCATTTTAAACTGATCTCCGAGCGGATAATCGTACTTAGAAGAATCGTAGGATATATTTTGAGTTGTCTCTATAAATTTCTCCACCTGAAGTGGCATTGCTTTTACTTCGTTCATTACAGTTACAATAGAATCTCTGAAAAGCTGGAGTTGACTGTAGATGTCATTTTCTTTTTGCCTCTCTTGACTCCTTTCTTTTAGCTGATCAAATGGAATTGATGCTGATTTACTTTTTACTTTGACTCTTTTATTGAATGATTGAGCATCTAGCGCATAATCCTGAAGAGACTCTCCGAATAGATCTTTAGGAAACCCATCGGGTATAAAAATGTCAGGTTTGAAACCTCGTTTTTGAAAAGTGTCTCCAGTTAAATTATAATACCGAAGAACAGTCAATTTGAGAGCCCCATATTCTTCTGTGTCTTCTGGAAGAGTCAGAGGCCCCATCATCTGTCCCGAAGCTTTTCCATAAGTTTGATTTCCTACTATTAGTGCTCGTTTGTGCTGATGCATCATAGAAACGAACATCTCTGATGCAGAAGCAGAAAGTGCATTGACTAAAATGATTAGTTTACCCTCGTAAATTATACGCTTATCCTTATCCTTAAGAATCGTTCTCCCTTCTTTAGAAATCTCCTGAATGAGCGGACCACCATTTACAAAAAGACTCGCAAGATCCACAGCTTCTTGTACAGATCCTCCACCATTGAACCGCAGATCGAGAATTAACCCATCCACGTTTTTGTTTTTAAAAGTCTGAATTTGAGTCGCTATATCTTGTGAACTGTTGGAAAGTGGGTCGTCCATGCTCTGATAGAAGCTAGGCAGGGATACATACCCTACTTTAATGCTGTCCTCAAGGATCAATGATCCTATTTCATTGTTGATATTTTCTATCAAGGATTTTTCAATATTGACTTTTACCACATTGCCTTTCTGTTTTTTGAGACTGAGTGAGACCTCTTTTGGTTCAGGGTTATTAAGTAAAGCCGCCAGGTCTGCTGGTTTGAGGCATGCAGGGTGTATTTCTTCACCATTGGATGAAATTTTCAATACTTCGTCCCCCTCTTCAATCTCTTTTAGATCTGAGGCCGCACTCCCCGGAATTATTCCTGAGACTACATAAGTGCCGCTTCTGATAGGATCTAAAACCAACCCTGTAGAATAAATTTCCTCTGAAAGAGAAGACTCAAACTGTGACATTTCCTTTATGGACATATAGTTGGTGTGTGGGTCAAAGCTCACAGCGAGAGCCTTTAAAAATCGCTCCATAAAGGTGTCCAGAAGCGTTTCTTCCGATTCGAAAATTTGGGCTAATCGACAGGCTTCCATTGTGCGAATATTCTCTATCAGGTTCTCTTTTTTACTTTCAAAATCTTTGAAGGATCCCTCAAGAGAGTCAAGAGAAGTTTGGTATTCGATAAGCGTTAAATACTTGAGCCTTTTTTTAATTTTCTCAACCAATTCTTCCTGATTTGTCTTGTATTCGAGTTTGTTGTATTTACCATATAGCAACAAGGTATCAGCCATGCTGAAATCGTTTTCCCAGATTTCATTAGTAGACATAATCGAGTCAAATGCAGTCACTTTTTCTTTATAGATATTGAAGACTTCTTCTGCGAATGAGCAGGAGCCTACGATGAGATCGAAGGTTAACCTAAACTTCGCCTCTCTTATTAGATCAATATCGCTCTGAGTAAAAAAGATACCATAGTAATCAAGCTCTTCGATTAATTTCTCCGCAACTCGCTTGCCATATTCAGCACTATTAATCTGTCCGCTTATGTGATGATTCGAGATAGTATAGTAGAGTTGCATACTCCGCATACAAACGTCTGGAGAGATTTTTTTATCCTGAGCGAATAGTAGATTGCCAGATAGAATAAAAAAGGAGTAGAACAAAAAGACCGCTTGAATACGCTGCATCTGTAAATAAAAGTGAGTTGATTGATTGTAAAGTGTCACTCAATAATAGTTCAATCCGCTCAGAATTTACTTTTGTGATGTGACTTTTGCCTTTTATAAGACCAATGTTCCAGTGACACAAGATTATGATTGACCTTTTAACGGTTGGCTTAGATTTGTTATCCTATAAAATTTAAGCAATGAAAAAGCTACTATTTGGATTACTCGTCACGATAAGTTTTGCAGCAACATCGCAAAAGAAATTAGTTAAAACTATCACAGCAGAAGTAAAGAAAGAGAACTACGCGTCACATATTCATTTTCTTGCATCAGACGAAATGCGGGGTAGAATGACAGGAACTCAGGAGAATGAAATCGCGGCAAGATATATTGCTGAGAGATTCAGGTCGTATGGTGTGAAGCCCGCTCCAGGCCAGAATACGTATTTTCAGCCTGTATCCCTTATGAAAACTCAACCCCCAGCTAAATCTACCATAACAGTTGGGGACTCTGTTTTTACAATATGGGATGATATGATATTCATTTCGGCAAAAGATATGAATGTATCCGCAGAGATGATGTATGTAGGTTTTGGCTTTGAAGAAGACTTGGAAGGGAAAGATGTGAAGGGAAAGATTCTCGTTGCAAAATCTGGTAATGGTGACCCTTCCAAAGGCAATTATAAATTTACTTTTCAGAAACTAGCGATTGCAAGAGAAAAAGGAGCTGTAGCACTTATTGAGCTTTATCGACCTAGCCGAATTCCTTGGAAATTGCTGATAAACTATTTGTCTGGAGATCAATTTTCGATAGATGAGGGTCAGGAAATAGAGCCATTTTCATCGACTTGGATTGTGGATCCTGAAGGAGGAAGCAGACTTGATTATTTCAAATCTATGGATGGACAAATGACGACTATATATACCAAGGGGTCTGGCAATGCACGCGTAAAGGTGCCAAACGTAGTTGGCTATATTGAAGGGACTGATCCAGAGCTTAAAGAAGAATACATCATTATTAGTGCGCATTTGGATCATGTCGGTGTGAAACCTGTTGCTGCAGGAGAAGATTCTATATGGAATGGAGCAAGAGATAATGGAATAGGTATATCCAACATGTTGAATACTGCTAAGTATTTCGCGGAGCATCCACCAAAAAGGTCGATTGCTTTTCTTGCCTGCAATGCAGAAGAAGTTGGCTTGCTTGGTTCCGAATGGTATTCAGAAAATCCGTTAATTCCATTAGAAAAAACAGTTTTCAATTTTAACACTGATACTGGAGGATATGATGATATCACCAAAGTGACCATAGTAGGATTCAATAGAACGTCGGTAACTCCACATTTGATTGAAGGAGCTAAAATGTTTGGTCTGGAAGCTATAGATGATATGTTCCCTGAAGAAAATTTCTACGATCGATCGGACAATGTGAGTTTTGCGGCGAAGGGAGTTCCAGCAATTTCATATGGACCTGGAGTGGTAGAAATGGGAGATGCAATCAATAATTATTATCACCAACCTGCCGATGAATCCAATACGTTGGATTATGATTACTTGATCAAGTACTCCAGAGCTTATATATACACGCTAAGCAATATTGCCAATTCAGATGAAAAGATCTGGTGGACAGCTGGAGATAAGTACGAAGAAGCAGGTAAGAAACTTTACGGAAAGTAAAATTTCTGAACCAAGCGGGATTAGAAGGCTATTTGGGTTTCCAGATAGCCTTTTTTATTGTGTTATCCCTGGATCTACGACTTCCAGGCCTTCATTACTAAGCATATGCTTGGGGATATTTTCAAGGATGTATTTTTTTAACAAATCAATAAATCTTGCTTTGTTAGGAGATTTTCTGGTTATGATTCCAATCTCACGAGCCTTTTTCTCTATGGTAGAGATATTCATTTCCTGATCGTCGTTAAGACTGATTGTGGTTAATTCCGGAAGGATAGTGAATCCACCATGATTGTCTACCATTCTAATCAATGAATCGATCGAGTTGCAGCGATAGATCACCTGCTTTTGATCGGAATCGGGTTTTAAGTTGCAAAAATCATTCACCTGATCTCTGAAGCAATTCCCCTCTTCAAGGAGCCATAGATTTGCGAGATTGATTTCGTTAACCTGAAGTTGACTTCCATTTAAATCTTTTGAAGAATAGAAATAAAATTTTTCATAAAACAGAGCCTCAGTTTCAATACCGAATTTTTCTGCAGGAGTAGAAATGATTCCAGCATCAAGTGTACCTGATCGCACATGTCGAATGACTTGTTCGGTGATCATCTCTGTAACATCGAGCCTGAGTAACGGATAATCATCCCCAAGTCTTTTGCTAAATAGTGGTACAAGGAACGGGGACAGTGTCGGGATGATGCCGATTTTAAGCTCACCACCAAAATCACTTCTTTGATTGAGTGAGAACTTTTTCAAATCAGCGGCACTTGTAACTAGGTCTTGAGCGCGAAGTAGAAAAGCTTGGCCATCGTTTGTGGCAGTCATGGGTGAGGAAGATCTATCAAATAACCTAAAGCCGATCTCATCCTCAAGTTTCAGTATTTGAGAACTTAATGCTGGCTGAGACAGAGACAGCTTATTAGAAGCCTTGCTAAAGCTGCCAAACTCAAGTACGGTTAGTGCATATTCTAGCTGTGATAAGGTCATAAGAAAAAGTTATAGACCCATAAAAATAGTGTATATACTATTATAGATCTTTGTCGTATATTCAAAAAGTGATCAACAAACGAAAAGAATAAGATGATAGAATTGACAGAAGATAACTTACAAGAGATAGTAAATAGCAATGAGAAAGTGATGGTGCAGTACGGAGCTACGTGGTGTGGCAATTGCAGACTGACTAAGCCAAAATTCAAAAGGATGTCGGGTGAAAATGAAGATATCAAATTTATATATGTGGATGCTGAGAAATTACCAGAATCAAGGGCTTTGGCTGAAGTGAAAAACCTTCCAACATTCGCAGGATTTAAAGATGGGAAATTGGTTTCTCAGTTAGCAGGAAATAAAGTAGAAGTTATAACTAAGGTATTGAATGAAGTTACCAATAATTAAACATGTCATTGAGTTCGTTGAAAAAAACGATGAGGATTGGGTAGAGGAGACGATAGAGCTTCTGGAGCACTTGTCAGAATCACCGGCATTAAAAGATGAAGAGTTAGATGTACTCGGGGAGCTGTTATCCAATCTTTATGGCGCACTTGAGGTAAGCAAAGACATTAAGTCGGGTACACCGCAGAAGGACGCGCTTAATGGATTCATGAAAAGAGTGATGGGATCGATTGATTAAAGTTCATCTAATGAAAAAAAGCCTTGGGCTTTCGTCCAAGGCTTTCAATGATTTATTCAGTTTCACTTACTTAGCAAAAGCTACTGCTCTTGTTTCGCGAATCACCGTCACTTTGATTTGTCCCGGATATTGCATCTCTTTTTCTATTTTTTGCGAAATGTTAAATGAGATTTCACCCGCTTGCTTATCTGTTACGTTTTCAGCGTCTACCAGTACTCTTAGTTCGCGACCTGCCTGTATGGCGTAGCATTTATTTACTCCATCAAAGCTAAGTGCAACGCTTTCAAGCTCCTTGAGGCGCTTCAGGTATTGCTCCATTATTTCTCTTCGGGCACCTGGTCGGCTTCCTGATATCGCATCACATGCTTGTACGATAGGAGAGATCATAGAGGTCATCTCTACTTCATCATGGTGAGCCCCTATGGCATTGCAAACCTCTGCGTTTTCCTTAAATTTTTTTGCCAGCTCCATACCTATGATTGCATGCGGCTTATCTGGCTCATCAGGATATACTTTTCCGATATCGTGTAGTAGTCCTGCTCTTTTGGCAAGCTTAGAATTTAAACCAAGTTCTGAAGCCAGAGTACCACAAAGCTTGGCTACTTCTCGTGAGTGTTGGAGCAGGTTCTGTCCATAAGAAGACCTAAACCTCATACGGCCAACATACTTGATTAGTTCAGGGTGAAGTCCGTGAATCCCAAGGTCAATCACAGTACGTTCGCCAATTTCCACGATTTCCTCGTCAATGTTTTTAGTCGTTTTACTAACGATTTCTTCGATCCTTGCCGGATGGATTCTTCCATCTTGAACCAATCTGTGAAGAGAAAGTCTCGCTATTTCTCTTCGTACTGGATCAAATCCTGAGATAATAATTGCTTCAGGTGTGTCATCTACGATGATTTCAACTCCTGTGGCAGCTTCTAGCGCACGTATGTTTCTGCCTTCTCTTCCGATAATTTTACCTTTTATATCGTCGCTTTCGATGTTGAAAATAGAGACACAGTTTTCTATTGCATGTTCTGTTGCTGTACGCTGGATGGTTTGAAGTACGATCTTCTTTGCTTCCTTAGTTGCAGACATCTTTGCTTCTTCCATGATGTCTTTGATGTGGGCTGAAGCATCTGTTCTTGCTTCGTCTTTTAGTGTTTCTATCAACTGGCCTTTAGCCTCGTCAGCAGACAGGTTTGAGGCTTTCTCAAGAATGGCTACTTGTTGATTTTTAAGCTTTTCGTACTCCTCTTTTCTTTTCTTTACAATCTCAAGTTGCGCTGTGACATTCTCCTTCATGGATTCCAACTCAGCCTCGCTTCGCTTGTTTTGTTCTATTTGCTTTGAAAGATTGGATTCCCTTTGCTTGAGCTTATTTTCATTGGTAATAATGAGGTTTTTCTTCCTGTTAGCCTCTTCTTCAAACTCTGATTTTAATTTTAAAAATTTCTCCTTTGCTTCAATAATTCTATCCTTTTTGATGCTTTCGCCAGTTACTTCAGCTTCTTTTAGGATTAATTTTTTTTGTTCCTCTGCTTCGGCCACTTTTTTGTTCAATGACCTCTTCAGCAGGATACGGTCTATTCCAACACCTATTCCGATGCTGATCAAGCCTATTACGGCCACTAGTGTGATATCCATTTGTCTTTTATATATGTTAAAGATGCACTTAGTCGGGACTGACTATGCAGAGGGGTGGGTGAGATATGCTGTACTTAGAAAGGAAATTAGATCGTTTCAGCAATCATCTTACTGATATTGCGTACTTGGTTGAGGGCTACTTGATCAGTGGACTCGATGTTTTCGTCTTTTTTCATCTTATCTACTAAAAAATCGAAGGCAACCATTGCAAGAAGATCCTGATTGTCTTCTATTCCAAACTGATCTTTATAGGTGCGAATTTTATCATTTATCGCTTTTCCTGCCTTTCTGATGCGTTCTTCTTCCTCAACTTTTACTTTCATAGGGTATTCCCTATTTCCAATTTTCAGTTTTATTGATAATTCGTTCATTCGGTACTAAGCTTCACCCAAATGAGCAATGCATTTATCTATTTCCTTAATGTAGTCATCAATCACGTCCTTCAACTCTGCTGTCCCTTTCTCCTCGACTATCATGCTTTCTACAATTTTACTCATTTTAGCTTGATTTTGAAAGTTTGCTAAATGAGTACTGTTTGATTCCAGTCTATTTTTTAAATTTTCATTTTCAGATTGAAGTCGAGATACCTCGGATTGAAGCTGCGAATGTTCATTTAGAACAAGTTTAACCTTGCGTTCCAAACTATTTAGTTCTGTCCTAAGTATATCGTTTCCCATTTATTTTCTAATTAAAGCTCCGATTTCACTTTCAAATATTCTGATAAACCCATTCATGGTTTTGTCTATCTGCTTATCTGCCAAGGTTTTTTCCTTGTCCTGAAGATAAAAGCTAATCGCATACGACTTTTTACCACTATCTAGCTTATCTCCTGTGTAAACAGAAAAAACATTTACCCGAGTTAACAATTTTTTCTCAAACTTAAAAGCCAATTTCTTTATCTCTTTCAAAGAGACCTTTTCATCTATCACGAGAGAAAGGTCTCTTCTAACCTCAGGATACTTAGAAAGATGCTCAAACTGATATTTGGTGCGAGCCAACTTAATGATCTTTTTCCAGTTGAGTTCAGCATAAAATACATCTTGGCTTACTTCCAGATACTTGGCGACTTTGGTGCTGACTTTGCCTATTCGTCCAATACTAGCATTATTGACACTAAGCTCAAGTCCATAATCAAAAGCGTCGTTAGATGAGTCCTCAGTTTCCGGTTGTCCTATTTTCAATGAAGTCAAAACTACATTTACTGTTTGCATCAAGTCATGAAAACTTACTGCTCTTGCCGGTGCATTCCAGGTCTCTTCATTGATATCGCCGGTGAGGTAAAAAGTCAATAACTCCGTTTCTCGATATTTTTCATTCTTCTCATAGATTTTAGAAAATTCGTAGAACTTAAGATTTTTCTGACGCCTGTTGATATTGTGTCTCAAAGACTCTAGACCAGTATAGATCGGGCTTGTCTTCATATAACCCAAATCTTCACTTGACTTATTCAATATTTCGATTGGGCCTTCACCTAAAGGTACATTTTTGAAATACGCCGGATTGGTGAGCGAGTTGGTTTGAATCTCCGAATATCCAGATCCTGCAAGTAGGTCGGACACTTTTTCTTGCAGCTTATAGGGTTCTTTTTCATTGAAAGAAGCCAGAAAGCTTGCAGAAAGCCCTTCTTCCAAAGGGATATTGTTGAACCCGTAAATCCTTAATACTTCTTCGACCAGATCCGCTTCTCTAGTTACTTCACTTCTGTACGGGGGAACGATGGCAGTAAACGAGTCTTCATTTACATCCTTCGTTTCGATATCCAATGAATTAAGAATGTTAAGAATTTTCTCGTTAGGAATCTTTTCCCCAATTAGCCTATGAAAATTGTTAAATGAAGTATCTATTTTAACTGGAAGAATTTTGGATGAGTAGATATCAATATAATCAGAAGCAAGATGACCCCCTGCTAGTTCCAGTATCAATCCAATAGCCATTTGTAAAGCAGGAATGGTCATTTCAGGATCTGCGCCCCTTTCGAACCTAAATGACGCATCCGTAGATAAACTATGTCTCATTGCACTTGCTCTTACCCAGTCGGCAGAGAAATAGGCGCTTTCTAAGAAAATACTTGTGGTTGAATCCTTCACTCCAGAGTCGATTCCTCCAAAAACTCCAGCGATACACATGCCGCCTTTGTCGTTACAAATCATGAGGTCTTTTTCGCTAAGAGATCGCTCTACTTCGTCCAAAGTCTTGAATTTGGTGCCCTTTTCCAGGGTTTTAACTGTGAGCTTGTCACCCACAACATCTGAATCGAATGCATGCATAGGTTGCCCTATCGACATCATCACGTAATTCGTGATATCCACTATGTTGTTGATAGGCGAAAGGCCCACTGCTTTTAATCTCCATTTTAACCAGTCGGGAGAAGATCCTACTTTTATGTTCCTTATAGTGACTCCTGAGTACCTTGGGCAAGCTTCCGTATTTTCAACGGTGACTTCTATTGGATTATTCTTTTTAACCTCAAAGGCTTGAGATTGAGGCAAATTAATTGGGCGATTAAAGTAAGCTTTTAAATCTCTCGCACTACCTAAGTGAGAAGTGGCATCACCTCTGTTTGGTGTGAGTCCTATTTCAAAAACATGATCTTCACCACTTTCAAAAATGTCTTTTATCGGAGTACCATTTACAAGTGTGTGATCCAAGACCAAAAGTCCATCATGACCTTCGCCCAAACCGATTTCATCCTCGGCGCAAAGCATGCCCTCTGAAACCTCACCACGAATTTTCGCTTTCTTTATTTTGAACGGTTCCCCTGAAGAAGGGTAAATCATCGTGTTGATAGGGGCGACTACTACTTTAATCCCTGCCTCTACGTTTGGAGCTCCGCAAACAATGGGCAAAAGGTTTCCAGTGCCAGCATCAACTTTGGTTAGTTTAAGCTTATCAGCATCCGGATGAGGTATGCATTCCTTGACTTCACCTACTACCAGGCCTGAAAATCCACCCTGAATTTTCTCTATTTTTTCAAGACCTTCTACTTCCAGACCTGTCTGTGTAAGAATTTCTGATATTTCTTCAGGAGTCTCATTAATTTCAATAAAATCCTTCAACCAATTGTAAGAGATCTTCATTCGTATTTTCTATTTCTAAAATCTGAAAGACGTCATACCACAAAACTGGAATATGCCCAAAACGAATAAGAATGGATCATCATATTTCCAATTGTTAATGCTGTCTTTTAACTAATCCGCAAAAATATGAAATGGGGTGTTAATAGCCTTGAAAATCAGTGTTTATAATCCTTTTCACCGGCTTCTATAGCAATAGGTAAAATATTCTCAGCAGGAGGAAGTGGGCACGAGTATTGAGGAGCGTAGGCACAATACGGGTTATAGGCCAGATTGAAGTCGATTACAATGTTGTCGGAGTTGCCGATTTCTAGATCAAGGTATCTTCCCCCTCCATATGTCGTATTGCCGCTCGTCTTATCTGCAAAAGCGGTGAAATAGTTTTTGAGATTTCCAAAGCCAGTTGGTTTTAAGATCAATAACTGACTTTCCACACCTTTAATTTTAAAATTGGCATAAGCAAATTTTATATAGATATTAGAGGAGCCATCGCTATTATCAATGCTTACTCTCTGGATATCTGTGATACGAACGAGTTTGGCTCTAATGCTATATTCTTTTGAGATTGGGAAATAATCAGGTTCCTTAAAAGGTATATCAAACTCTTTAAAAGGGCTTTGACTTGAATTAGCGAGAAAATCAATTTTTTCATTCCTCTTGGATTTTGTGATCTGAATGTAATCATCTTCAGATTCGCCTCCCAGAATGGAGTATCCAATGATTACAACAACTATTGCGATTACAAAATAGATTAACTTTTTCAATTACATGATTGATTCGTCCGAGAAGCTAAAATAGCCATGATCTGTGAAGATAAGATGGTCAACTACAGGAATATCCATCACCTTGCCTGCTTCTTTTAGCTTCTGGGTAAGATTTATATCAGCTTGACTAGGTTTTCGGTTTCCAGATGGATGATTGTGGACAAGGATAATTTTGCTTGCCAGCTCATCCAGAGCTTTCTTCATGATGATCTTAGAATCCACGAAGGTTCCAGAGACTCCACCAGAGCTTATTCGATCTTTTTTGATGACCTCATTGTTTCTTTTCAAGAGAATAATCCAAAACTCCTCAAAGGGGAGATCGAGCAAATCAGATTTCATGTAGTCATAAGCATTGCCTGAGGAGGCGATAAGTAACTTTTTTGGGGCGTCTGTTTCTTTTTTCCTTCTTCCCAGTTCCAGCGCACTTACTATAGTGATTGCTTTAGCCTCACCAATGCCTTTGAATTTGGTTAAATCTTTGACAGATAATCGTGCAAGTTTATTGAGGTCATTGCTATGTTCGCTTAAGATAAATTTAGCAAGCTCTACCGCAGACATGGTTCTGTTTCCTGATCCAATGAGAATTCCGATCAGTTCTGCATCCGATAGCGTTGATTTCCCTTTAATAGTAAGTTTTTCTCTAGGTCGGTCTTCCTCTGCCCAATCCTTAATCGAGAATTTTTTGTTCCCTTGATCTTCCATCAGCTGTGAAAATGAAATTTACCGCATAATAAAAAACCCTGTCCATTTTCATGAACAGGGTCTTAATTTTCTTTATAAAGAGCCTTAGACTTAAGCTAAAGAATTCACTTTAAGAGCAAGCTTAGACTTCATGTTAGAAGCTTTGTTTGCATGAATAATGTTTTTCTTAGCCAATTTGTCGATCATCCCAGAAACTTCAATGAATAGTTTTTGAGCTTCAGACTTATCTTCAGTTTCTTTCAATTTCTTAATGAAAGTTCTAGCAGTCTTATGCTGATATCGATTAGTCAACCTTTTCGCGTTGTTTGATCGAATTCTTTTGAGTGCTGATTTATGATTTGCCATGCGTGTATAATTCTACTTTTCCTTAAAAGGAGTGCAAAGATAGAAGAATTGAGAATTAAAACAAAAAGATTAAATAACGTGAAGGCAAATTTATTTCGGAACAAATTTATTTATCTTCACTCTGCAATTATGAAACGATTCTTTATCCTCTCTACAATTCTTATTTCAGGCCTTCTATTTTCTGGCTGGGGCTTCTTTGCTCATAAGAAAATCAACCGTCTTGCGGTCTTTACTTTGCCACCAGAAATGATTGGTTTTTATAAGAGAAACATTAATTATATAACAGAAAAGGCAATTAACCCTGATATGAGAAGGTACATCATGCAAAATGAAGCTCCTCGTCATTACATAGATTTGGATGAATATGGGGACAGCGCGATTTATAAACTACCAAGGTATTGGAGGGGAGCTGTTGACTTATTGACGGAAGACACACTTAATGCATACGGGATAGTACCATGGCACATAAATCTTGTTAAGTATCAGCTGACTCAAGCCTTTCTTAATGAGGATATGGATAGAGTACTAAGATACTCTGCGGATTTAGGGCATTATATAGCGGATGCAAATGTGCCACTACACACCACCTCTAATTATAATGGACAAGAGACTAATCAGGTTGGTATTCATGGTTTTTGGGAATCAAGATTGCCAGAGCTTTTCTATAGCCGCTACGATCTTCTGACCGGAAGAGCCGAATACGTGAAAGATACGCAGATGTCGGCTTGGAATGCGGTCATTAAAGCTAATAGTGCTCTTGACTCAGTTTTGAATTTTGAAAGGAGACTAACAAAGAAATTTTCTGAGTCGAAAAAATATAGTTTCGAAGAGAGGGGTGCTTCTACTATTAGGGTCTATTCATATGAGTTTTCTGAGCAATATCATGCTATGCTTAATGGCATGGTTGAACGACAAATGAAAAGAGCTGTGAAGATGCTCGGGGATTTTTGGTATACAGCTTGGGTGGATGGAGGACAGCCTGATTTAGATAGATGGGATGGGATCAGAGATTTGCAAGATACAGTTATTTATGAGTCAGAAATCATGATTAGGAACCATGAGAGCGGTGTAAGCACGCAGTAGTCTTTTTTGATCTGATGGTCGATGTTAAGTGGCATTCTGTCGAATCTTATTACCATATTTCGATTGTTGTTGTATAAATTCTCCATTATCATCATATGAAGGTATGCCTATGAGGAGTGTATTTAGAATAATCGCAATTTCAGGTTTATTGATTAGTTTCCTGTCAGAGTCTGATTCACAGATAAAAGTAATTCTGGAGGATGACATTGATTTCAATGTAGTAAAATGGCATTATATAGAATACCCCAATGCCCATGCTACCTGGGAAGAAATCTCAATAAATGCAGGGGCTAAATTATATAGAGCCGAGTTTGAATTTGAGGGACATCCAAGAAGAGTGATTTATAATTCGCAGGGGATAAGAATGCAAGAAGAAGCAAATTTGACTAAAAATGTTCCCGTCTCTCTTTTATCTTATCTTGATGATATATACCTCAAGTATAGAATTTTATCTTTTACCAGAATTACAGATTTCAGGCTTGAGGAAAAAGTGACATTCAAAGTAGAAGTAAAGAGCAAATCAAATGGAGTCGAGATATTGGAGTTTGACAAAAACTTGATACCACTTGATAGTGTCTTTGTAAGTGGATCTAACTAAGAGTTATAAGATAATAAGCCGATCATTTTTTAAACAGAGCGAGGCAACTTTAGATTTTTAAAAGTTGCCTCGTCTTTTATCTCATTATTCTAGAGTTTATTTTCCTTCAGAATAAAGTTTACCTACTTCATCCCAATTGATCACATTGAAAAAAGCGTTGATATAATCAGGACGTCTGTTCTGATAATTTAAATAATATGCATGCTCCCAAACATCCAAACCTAAGATAGGAGTTCCTTCACATCCAATCCCTGGCATTAAAGGATTGTCTTGATTAGCAGTGGAGCAAACTTCTACTTTACCTCCAGCATGTACGCATAACCAAGCCCATCCCGATCCAAATCTGGTAGCAGCCGCGTTACTGAAAGCAGTCTTGAATTCTTCAAAAGAACCAAAAGCACTATTTATAGCTTCAGCCAACTCTCCAGAAGGTGCTCCGCCTCCGTTAGGGCTAAGAATAGTCCAGAAAAGTGTGTGGTTCCAGTGTCCTCCGCCGTTGTTACGTACTGCGCCTACATCTGTGTGCTGAGTTAAAAGCTCCTCAAGAGATTTTGAGGCCATAGGAGTTCCTTCGATTGCACCATTCAATTTGCTTACATAGGCAGCATGATGCTTCCCATGATGGATTTCCATGGTTGCTTTGTCTATGTGTGGCTCAAGTGCGTCATGAGCATATGGTAAATCAGGTAGTTCAAATGACATAGTTTCTTAAATTTATTTGTTGAGTAATTGATAATAATATTCGAAGATAAAACAATACTTAGAATGATTTGTTCCCTCGCATTTTACTAAAAAATGATTTTAGCAAGGTTTCAGATTCCTCACTGAAAATACCTCGGCTGACTTTGGTTTTCGGATGCACGATATTTTGGCTGACTCCAGAGTACCCTCTTTTTTCATCGGTAGCGGAGTAAACTACTTTTTCTATCTGACTCCAATACAATGCTCCCCCACACATCACACAGGGCTCAAGTGTTACATAGAGGGTACAGTTGTCCAAATATTTTGAGCCAAGATAATTTTGAGCTGCAGTTATAGCAAGCATTTCTGCATGAGCCGTAACATCGTTAAGCCTTTGAACCTGATTGTAAGCCTTTGCGATAATCTTATTTTCACAAACAACCACAGCACCTACTGGAATTTCCCCTTCATCAAAAGCTCTTTGCGCTTCATTGAGAGCTTGTCTCATGAAGTGCTCATCACTATATACATGCAGCTTCTCCATTTCTATTTTATTCTTACACTCTTCATGATTTCCTCCGCGCGAGGCTGCCATTCAGCTCGTAGCTTGCTGTCGCACGTGAAATTCAGCAGAAGCACATTGTCTTCATATAAGGTATACATGATGTAAGTATATTTGATAACTGGCTTGCCTATTCCTCCAAATGTCTTTTGTTCGTCGCTTACTTGAGAAACAAATTCAAAAACGACAAATTCCCTTTCCGATATTTCTATTATGTCGTCCTGAATGAATTTCACTTCAGAGAATAAGTTTTGGATATTGGCTTTATAAAATGATTTCAATATTTTCAAATCATTCCCTGCCCATTCTGTGCTGTTTTTATTGATGCCAAAGTCAATAAGTCCATTATCTCCTGTGAACATGGCGATAGGCTTCCTTGCGGAAACGTACTTATTGTTGATTTCGCCTATGCTCATTGGAACGAACGAGGTAGGTAGTTTGATTGAAATTTCCTTTGTGATTTTTAACCGCTCCATCTTGATTTGAGCGCTTAATTGGAATGTGGATAGTGTCAGAAGGAGCACTACAAATCCTAGTTTGGAAATTTTTTGGTGGATCATTATTTCAAGATAAAATGGAAGCTTCGGCTACTACGATTTTATACATCAATTAACATGAAGTCAGGAGCTCTTCCTGATCAGGAGATTGACCTTTTAAATTCATTGCATCTCAAAGCTAAAACTATTGTTAAATTTGCGCCTGTTTATTTACAAGAGTATTAGAAATTAAAGAGAAATGCTTAGAACACATACTTGTGGAGAGCTCAGAAAAGAGCACGTAGGACTAGAAGTAACCCTTAGTGGCTGGGTACAAAGAGTAAGAGACAAAGGAGGGATAATCTGGATCGATTTGAGGGATAAGTACGGCATTACTCAATTGATATTTGAAGAAGGGGAAACAAGTGCCGAAGCGATCAACCTAGCTAGGCAATCAGGAAGAGAATTCGTGATTTCGGCTACTGGAGAGGTTGTGGAGCGAGTATCTGGAAATGCTAAAATAGCAACTGGAAGCATTGAGGTTAAGGTTAAAAGCCTTACCTATTTGAATAAATCAAAGGTGCCTCCTTTCATGATAGAGGACGAGACTGATGGAGGAGAAGATCTGCGGATGAAATATCGATATCTTGACCTGCGTAGAGATGTGGTGCGGAAGAATATGGAACTTCGTCATCAGATGCTTCAAAAAACAAGAAATTTTCTAAATGACTTTCTTTTTACGGAAGTGGAGACTCCTGTTCTAATCAAGTCAACTCCCGAAGGAGCAAGGGATTTCGTGGTTCCGTCAAGAATGAATCCAGGGCAGTTTTATGCACTTCCTCAGTCGCCTCAGACATTTAAGCAACTTTTGATGGTATCTGGATTTGATCGATATTTTCAGGTAGTAAAGTGCTTCAGGGATGAGGATTTGCGAGCAGACAGACAGCCGGAATTTACTCAAATAGACTGTGAGATGTCTTTTGTGACTCGTGAAGATATTTTGGACACATTTGAGGGACTAATACGCTCTCTATACAAAGATGTGAAAGGAGTGGATTTGGAAAAACTTCCACATTTACCATATTCTGAAGCTATGACCAAATATGGCTCTGATAAGCCTGACTTGCGTTTCGGTATGGAATTCTGTGAGCTCAACGATATAGCTCAGGGTAAAGGATTTGTTGTTTTTGATAGTGCAGAGTTGGTGGTGGGTATCAATGCGTCTGGGTGTGCAGAATACACAAGAAAGCAAGTTGATGCACTTACAGATTTTGTAAGAAAACCTCAAATCGGCGCAAAGGGGCTTGTTTACTTGAAGTACAATACAGACGGCACTCTAAAAAGCTCAGTCGACAAGTTTTTCTCACAGGATGATCTTAAAGTTTGGGCTGAAAAATTTGATGCCAAACCAGGAGATTTAATTTTGATTTTAGCAGGAGATGCAGACAATACAAGAAAGCAACTGTGTGAACTTAGGTTGGAAATGGGCTCTCGATTAGGGTTGAGAGATAAGGATAAGGTGGCAGCAGCATGGGTTGTGGATTTTCCACTATTGGAGTGGGACGAAGAGTCTAAGCGTTACCATGCGATGCATCATCCATTTACTTCCCCTAATCCTGAAGATATGGATAAGTTGAATACTGATCCTGGTAATGTCAGAGCCAATGCCTACGATATGGTTATCAATGGAGTAGAAGTAGGAGGAGGTTCTATTAGAATTCATGATAGAGATGTACAATCGAGAATGTTCGAAGTTCTTGGGTTTAGCAAGGAAGAAGCACAAGAGCAGTTTGGATTTTTGATGAGTGCTTTTGAATATGGAGCACCTCCACATGGTGGTATTGCCTTTGGATTTGATAGATTGTGTGCGCTATTCGGAGGACAGGATAGCATTCGCGATTTTATTGCTTTTCCAAAGAATACTTCAGGACGAGATGTTATGATCGATTCTCCAAGCGTATTGGATGATTCTCAGTTGGATGAGCTGGCGTTAAGAGTGCAACCAATAGCAGAAAAATAATCTTTTTTTTGGCCGAACCACTGTTTTGCTTAAATTCATGAAACTTTCTCCTCTTTCCCATGACAAAGAAATTTATTCTTTATTCAATGCCACTGATGCTATTGTTCTTATCAGTGGCTCTTTTTGAGCCTTGGATTTACAGAAATCTTATCATTAGCTCAGAGATAGATGAGACAATGAAGGACAAATACGTCGAAATCATTGCCCATAAGGGAGCTTCTGGGATTGCGCCTGAAAATACTATGGCATCTTTTCGAGCAGCTCTTGAAATGGGTGTAGACATGATTGAGCTTGATGTAAGAAATACGAAGGACGAACAAATCATAGTATTTCACGATTCTACATTGGAGCGTACGACGAATGGGGTTGGCCAAGTGCATGACTTTACACTCGAAGAGATCAAAAAATTTGATGCCGGTGGCTGGTTTGATGATGGACAATTTGCAGGTGAGCGGATTCCAACTCTCAAAGAAGTCCTTGATTATGTAGATGGAAGATGCAAGGTCTTGATAGAGATCAAGCATATGGATCATCCTCACTACCACGATTTTGCAGAAAAATTGATTGATGTGATCCGAGCTGAGAAAAACGGATACGATTGGGTGATTCTACAATCATACGAGAACGAATACTTGGAAGCGGCGCATGAATATGATGATCATGTCCAAACCAAAAAATTGATCATAGGTGAAGATTCTACTCCTTTGATTGCATTTTATGCGGAAACAAGGATCCACCTTGGAAGAGCCAAGCCTGAGGGTAGATTGTCCGCCTTAAATCCAGAATTTACCACGCTTTCTACCAGAAGAATTTTCAGAATGCATGCACATGGATTCAAAGTATACACTTACCCTGTGAATACAAGAGACGACATGGTAAAAATGATGCACATGGGTGTGGATGGTATCATCACAGACCATCCGGAGATATTGATTCAGATCAGAAAGGAAATAGCGGCCTTATAATCTTTGAAGGCTTTTTAGCTCTACTTCTGCGGCAATGTATTCAAGAGTTTCCCATGATTTATTGAGAAGCATAAGTTCATATATCTGTGAGGCTCTTTCGACATTTCCCTTTAAGATATACGAGTTGGCAATGCCATAAGCTAGTATTGGAGTGAGGCTTTTATCCTTATTTTTTGCGTAGGCAAGTACTTTCTCTTCATTATAGACGCCTTTGTAAACCATTATGCGGTTTAGATAATCGACATTTTCCTTGACCTTCAGTTTTTTTGTGATGGGAACTAGTAGCTCTTCAGCAGCTTTTTCATTTCCTAATTTCCTATAAGTCAGATAAAACCAATCAGATGCTCTTACAAGTAGATCATCATTATCACAGTAAGCCAAGCATTTCTTAAAAGAGGAGATCGCTTTGTCATAGCTGCCATTTAAATAATGAGCTGCACCAAGAAAAAAGTATATGTTGAATTTGTAGTTTGAGATGGGTCTTTCATATCTGGATGAAAGTCCGTTCTTTTCCGTTTCATTGATAGCCGGTCTGCTATAGAACGCTGCTCTTTGTAAATCCTCTACAGCCAAATCGAATTGTCTAATAATTATATAATACTCCCCTCTGTGTCTAAGAAGTTTGTGTGATGTTGGGTATTTTTCAAGACCAGATGAAAAAGCCTTAATTGCTTCATAATAAAGTCCATTGTAGCCCATCCATCGACCCATCCAGATAATATTGTTTAAATCTTCAGGATCCCTTTTAAAATTAAGTATTGCGGCCTCCAGTTTGTCCTTTCTTTCGTTTCCAGCAAATTCCTTTGGAGGAAGAGGGTTTCCGAAAGCGGAAAAAACAGTATTGGAATCTACCTTTATGTCTGTTTTGGGGATGGCGTAGGTCTTTTTGGATTCTTCTTTATAGCCCTTACTCGATTGGGTTTCTATGCAGCCAAAAAGCACACTGATTAAAGAAAAATAGCAGAAATACTTCATCATTTTGAAATGGTCGAGAATGACAAAGTAAAGGTTTTTAGTGATTTGAGCATTGTTAATTCGTAGACAAAAAAGGTTGAAGCCGACTTTTGACTGCAACTAAGTCTTATGAGGTTCAATTAAAATGTGCTTTTACTTAGCTTTGTTGAAACTAAGAACCGTAAGAAAAATATGTCCCTGACGTTATCCAACATGCTGCCAATAGATGCGGCAGCCCCTTCGTTTAATCTTCCCGATACAATTTCCGGAAAAACAATTTCTGCCTCTGATGTACTCAATGAAAATGGGCTCGTTGTGATGTTTATTTGCGTACACTGCCCGTATGTAATTCACGTTCAGGATGAGTTAGCAAAAGTTGCAAATGAATATGCAGAAAAAGGAATTGGGTTTGTTGCCATATCCTCCAACGATATTAAAAATTATCCCGCCGATAGACCTGAAATGATGAAAAAGCAAGCTGAGCGAGTTGGCTTCAATTTTCCTTATTTGTATGATGAAACTCAGGAAGTAGCAAAAGCTTATCAAGCAGCTTGTACTCCGGATTTCTACCTGTTTGATAAGGAACTCAAATGCTTCTACCGAGGCAGACTCGATGAATCAACACCGGGAAATGGAAAACCTAATAACGGAAAGGATTTGAGGGGAGCATTGGATCTTCTTTTGTCAAGGGGAGCTGCTCCAGATCCTCAATCTCCTAGTATGGGTTGTAATATAAAATGGAAAGCATAGAGTAGATTTCTCATACGGGGCATTTTTATTACTTTTGCGGCTCTTTATCACCCCATTCTTTTCATTATGAGTACAGCAAAAAGCACATTTAAGAAACTTACAACACATCGTCTGCTTGAAATGAAAAGCATGGGTGAAAAAATTGCCATGCTTACGGCATATGATTTTTCGATGGCTAAGATTCTTGATGCTGCTGGAATTGATGTGATTTTGGTTGGAGATTCTGCCTCCAATGTCATGGCAGGGAATGATACAACACTTCCTATCACGCTAGACCACATGATTTGGCATGCCACATCCGTAGTGAAAGCGGTTGATAGAGCCCTTGTTGTGGTTGATGTTCCCTTTGGAAGTTATCAAGGCAATAGCTCCGAGGCATTGCGTTCCAGCATTAGGATAATGAAGGAGTCCGGAGCTCATGCCGTTAAAATGGAAGGTGGACTCGAAATCCAAGAGAGTGTAAGTCGAGTGCTGTCTGCCGGAATCCCTGTGATGGGACATCTGGGGTTGACGCCTCAGTCCATTTATAAGTTTGGAACTTATACTGTTCGAGCAAGAGAAGATGTAGAAGCAGAAAAGCTACTGTCAGATGCGAAACTTTTGGAAGAGTTGGGTTGCTTCGGGATTGTGTTGGAAAAAATCCCAGCCGAATTAGCCAGAAAGGTTTCAAAGGAACTAAAGATACCGACAATAGGGATTGGTGCTGGAGCAGATACCGATGGACAAGTGCTTGTAGTGCATGACATGTTGGGCATTACTCAGGACTTCAAGCCCCGATTTTTAAGACAATATGCTGATCTAAATAAGATCATAGGAGACGCCACGGCAAACTATGTGGCAGATATTAAATCACAAGACTTTCCCAATGAAAAGGAAAGCTATTAAATCAATAACGAAAACTTGCTTTTTTGAAACATGACTAAGTCACCAAAGATTGTCTATACTAAGACAGATGAGGCACCTGCCCTTGCTACTCATTCTTTACTTCCAATATTCGAATCCTTTACCTCCACAGCGGGGATAGAGATCGAGTTGAAAGACATATCCCTTGCGGGAAGAATTCTAGCAAATTTTTCTGATCACCTTACAGATGACCAGAAAATAGAAGATGCTTTGGCTGAATTAGGAGACTTAGCCAAGACACCAGATGCGAACATTATAAAATTGCCAAACGTATCTGCCTCGATCCCACAATTGCATGCTGCCATTTCAGAACTTCAAAGCCAAGGCTATGCTGTTCCTGATTATCCATCAGAGCCTAAAAACGATAGCGAAAAAGAAATCAAATCCAAGTATGCCAAAGTGCTGGGTAGTGCGGTTAATCCTGTTTTAAGGGAGGGAAATTCTGATCGTAGAGCACCCAAGGCTGTAAAAGAGTTTGCCAAGAATCATCCACATAGTATGGGTGCCTGGTCAGCAGATTCAAAATCCCACGTGACAAGCATGTCGGAAAAAGACTTTTTTGGAAGCGAGAAGTCTATCACAGTTACAAATTCTACGGAAGCTAGAATTGAATTCGAAGCTGCAGATGGTTCGAAAAAAGTATTGAAACCTTCAATTCCACTTCTTGATAAAGAAATCATCGATGCTTCGGTGATGAGTATAAACACGTTGAAATCTTTTGTTGAACACGAAATAGAAGATGCTAAATCGCAAGATGTGTTATTCTCCCTTCATATGAAGGCAACCATGATGAAGGTGTCTGATCCGATTATTTTTGGAGTAGTAGTTACGGTATTTTACAAGGAAGTTTTCGAAACTTATAAAGATCTTTTCAATGAGCTGGGAGTCAACCCGAGCAATGGTTTGGGTGATGTATATGCGAAGATAAAAGGGCATAGTAAGCAGTCAGAAGTAGAGGCAGCCATTGAGGCTCTTTACGAAAAGCGTCCAGACCTGGCAATGGTTAATTCGGACAAGGGCATTACCAATCTTCATGTACCGAGTGACGTGATTATTGACGCATCTATGCCAGCCATGATCAGGACTTCTGGTCAGATGTGGAACAAGGCAGGAAAGCTTCAAGATACCAAAGCGGTGATTCCGGATAGAAGCTATGCAAGTATCTATCAGGCGGTCATGGACGATTGCAAAGCAAATGGAGCATATGATCCATCTACTATGGGAAGCGTTCCCAATGTAGGTTTAATGGCACAAAAAGCTGAAGAGTACGGATCACATGACAAAACTTTCCAAATGCAAAGCTCAGGAATGGTTCGTGTTTTAAGTGCTTCGGATGAAGTATTGATCGAACAAAGTGTAGAGAAGGGAGATGTTTTCAGAATGTGTCAGGTGAAAGATGAGCCAATCAAAGATTGGGTTAAGCTAGCTGTGAAGAGAGCAAGAGCTACTGGAGTACCTACGGTCTTTTGGTTGGATGAGAAAAGAGCGCATGACGCTGAGTTAATTAAGAAGGTGAAGGCTTATCTTCCTGATCACGATGTGTCTGGACTTGAAATATTAATTAAATCTCCTCTGGATGCTACCAAGTATTCCGTAGAAAGAATTAGAAAAGGACTGGATACAATATCTGCAACAGGAAATGTACTTCGAGACTATTTGACAGATTTGTTTCCGATTTTGGAAGTGGGGACGAGTGCTAAGATGCTTTCGATCGTTCCGCTGATGAACGGTGGAGGATTATTTGAGACAGGGGCTGGAGGATCAGCACCTAAGCACGTGCAGCAGTTTGAGGAAGAGGGTTACCTAAGATGGGATTCGCTTGGAGAATTTTTAGCCACGGCGGTTTCGCTTGAGCATTTATCTGAAGTCTTTGATAACCCTAAGGCGAAAGTTTTGGCAGAAACGCTTGACTTGGCCACATCGAAATTCTTGGAGACAAATAAATCTCCGGCTAGAAAAGTTGGTCAGATTGATAATAGAGGGAGTCATTTTTACCTTGCTTTTTATTGGGCTCAGGCACTTGCCGCTCAGACAACTGATCCAGAATTACAATCACAATTTTCTGGGCTAGCAAAGTCTTTGGAAGAAAATGAATCAAAGATCAATGAAGAACTCATACAAGCTCAAGGCAAGCCGCAAGAGATTGGAGGGTACTATCTTCCAAATGCTGAAAAAGCCGCTAAAGCTATGAGGCCAAGCGCAACATTTAATGCACTTCTTGCTTCAATAGCCTAGTGTAGAAATATTAGAAAAGTTGAATTTTTCGAAACCGACTAAGTTATTAGTCGGTTTTTTTGTGCTTAAGTATGAGAAAATTTTAAAAAAATCTAGAAATCAGAATATTATTCGATTTATCCCATAAAATCAAAATATGTATTGGTGTAAATATCATAATTTGAATAAAGATATTGAATTAAAAATCGTTGTATTTTTCAATAAATCATCATTTTTATTATGAAGTATTCATTTTTTTATTTGTTAACGTATAAAATTCGCAATAACCTATGAATTAAGAGCGTGATGAAGGTAATTTGGGATCACAAAAAAATACCATCTAACCAGCTTTTATATGTTTACAAATCTGCTTGATGCTTCCATTGCATCTACATTTTCTACTTTGGATAATTTATGGGTTTTGTTAGCTGCCGCATTGGTCTTCTTTATGCAGGCAGGCTTCAAAGTTTTGGAGACAGGGCTCGTTAAACATGAGCACAGACAAGGTATAGGTGTCAAAAATCTTATGGATTGGGTAGCGGGAAGTCTTGCTTTTTTCATGATTGGCTTTGGGTTTATGTTTGGCAGTTCGGCATCAGGAATTATAGGAACAGACCTTTTCTTCGGTATCGATTTTAACGACGGCTATACCTATGCATTTTTTATTTTTCAATTAGCTTTTGCCGGGACAGCATTGACGATTGTTTCGGGGGCTATGTCAGGTAGGACGGCTCTTTTACCCTATTTCGCAGCTTCAATTTTTACGGCGCTATTAGTCTATCCGATCTTTGGTCACTGGGCATGGGGCAATCTTCTGATTCCGGGTAATGAGCCTTGGCTTGCATCACTTGGGTTTATGGATTTTGCGGGATCTACAGTGGTGCATTCTGTTGGCGCGTGGGTAGGATTGATTGGTATCTATATGGTTGGCCCTAGACTTGGGAGATATAATGCAAAAGGAAAGATCCAGCCAGTTAAGGCGTCCGATTATTCATACAGTATTTTAGGTGTTATGATCCTCTGGCTCGGCTGGTGGGGTTTCAACGGAGGAAGCACATTGGCATTTAATGAAGATGTTGTTAAGATTATTCTAAACACCAATCTTGCTGCAGCTGCAGCCTGCTTTAGCGCTTATATACATGCTAAGCAATTTCAAAAAGGCAAGGATGTAATAGAGAAAATTATTGGAGGATCACTTACGGGGCTGGTGGCAATTACAGCTTGCTGTAACATAGTTTCTCCTACCAGTAGTATCATTATTGGCTTATTGGCTGGTCTTGTTCACAACTACTCATACGTTTGGATCGGAGAGAAACTTAAACTTGATGATCCTGTAGGAGCCATTCCGGTTCATGGTTTTGGAGGCCTTTTTGGTACACTATGTGTAGCGTTTTTTGGTAAATCTGATTTGCTGATTCATGATCGATGGACTCAACTCGGAGTACAGACATTTGGTGTCATTGTTTGTTTTGTATTCACTACATGCAGTGCCTATCTTGTTTTCACACTTATTCGATACTTTTTTGGTTTAAGGCTTTCTCCCGAAAGCGAAATGCAAGGCTCTGTTTTCAGTGAAAACGAGATGATTCAGGATATTGAAAGTCTACCAGAAAGAACAGTGACTCAGGTTTCTGTTCGAATCAGCGAACGAGCCTACAATCTTTTTTCCGTGAAAGAATACCTAAATCTAGCCAGAGAGACAAGGCTTACCTTGGTGAAATCGGAGAGTGTTCAATACCTGGATGATCTGGGGCAGGTAGTTCCACCTCTCGAGGCAGTACGTTATTTAGCTGGTGTTTTGGAAGGTGAGCGCGATGAGTTGACAAGCAAGAGGGAAATTTTGGAAGAACTATCTACAGTAGAACAATCCGAAGCAATCGGCAATATGCAAGATGTGCTATTTGGAGAAGAGTACAGTATAGTGAGTGTCTTTCCTGATTCCTTCGTGATGTTAAAACCTAAAGGAAAAGTGTCAGCAGATTTTTATTGGCATGGAAAAGAAAAGGGATATAAGCTGGCAGTGGTATCATCTTGCATGGATCGCGATTTGCCAAATGCTTTTTTATCTGCACTTACCATTTCTCTGTTAAATGAAATAGTTGGGTTGAAAAACATCCTCCCTCCCGAAAAAATATTGGATTACTTAGATAAAAAATTGATTCTAGCACTGCAGCAAACCAATAAATCAATTGGTAATGTAAGAGGAGTCGAAATGGGGGTTTTCGTTATCAATACATTTAATAACAAAGTTTACTATTCCAGCGCTGGGTCAAGAATAAAAATGTACGCCAAATCCAAGAATGGGAAGATTGATAAGCACAATGGATTGGATATTCCGCTTGGAAGACATACAACCAGTCAAAAAGAATTTGAAAGAGTTACGATTCCATATGAGCGAGGAGATTCATTTTACATCTATACTGATGGTTTTGGTAATCAATTGAATAAAAACGGGAAAAGGTATACTGGGACACTCCTTAGGTCTAGGATTGCATCATTTCCAGACACTTCAATGATTAATCAGAAGATTATGCTATCCGATGAATTTGACAAATGGAAGGGAACGGAAGAGCAAACAGAAGACGTTTTAATTATGGGTATCAAACCATGATCAGGTCACAGGATCAATAATTTTCAACCACATTAACATTCAACTTAGCTTTGATAGGGTTCAATCTTTCGAGGATTGAATCCTGTCTTTTATCACTGATCAAAAAGTGTTTCCGATCATCATCAGTCTTCAAAAAAGCATGGTATTCCATACTTCTGGCTGAATGCACATTTCCGCCCATAGAAGTCATTTTCTGACTCATTTTGACTTGGTTGATAAATATTTTATCAATATTTCGATAACTCACGGATTGCTCTTGAAATCGCTTTCCAAGGACATACACATAGTGTGAGATTAATTTTTTCTTTTGATTGATTTCCAAAATTTCAAATGAGGATAAAAAAAATGGGACGCCCATAGAAGTTAAAATAGCCAGCAGAATAGCTATTAATTCAGGTAAATATTTGAAAAATACAGCGATCAGAAACATGGTTATGATAGCTGCCCCGATTCTCACATACAATGAAAAAGCCCTTCCCTGATTAATCCTTACAGTATTCATTCTTCAGTTCTTTTCAGCTTCAGGAGCAGCTGATCGTTTTTCAAAAGAGCTAAGGTTTCGTCTTCAATCTTGAAGCTAGTAATAGCATCCAGATTAATGAGAATTTTATTTTCAGGAAGATTGGCGCACTTTTTCTTCGTGGAAGAAATCGCTTCGAATGAGATCGACTGTCCGTAAGCTTTATAGTGACCAAAGAACTGATTGCATCCATCATTGCCTATGAGCTTGACCTGATCCATGAAACGCAAGATTGGCAGCTTTACATATCCTTCACCAATGTCTACAAAATCCCAGCTTCCTATTAACAATTTGCTCTGATCTTCCACTTTGGTTGCGTCTACTTTAGAAGAATCCACTTTTGTTAATTCTGTTAACTTTCCGTTTTTAAGAGGTTCTGTTTTCCTATTTGGGTTTTTACATCCTATAACATAGAAAAGGAATAACAATGGCAACAGCTTGTACATTTTCAGCTTTGATTAATATTTTATAAAAGTAATTCAAACCCTACATAGACAAGTAGAGTTAGTTAAACATGGAAAAAGAAATTTCCTTATTTCCTCTCAATCTAGTGGTTTTCCCCGGTGAAGAATTAAATCTGCACATCTTCGAGCCGAGGTACAAAGACCTCATAAATGATTGCCTAAAAAAAGAAGGCAGGTTCGGTATCCCATCGTACGTGCTCAATCGTATAGAATTTGGTACAGAAGTTACAATAAAGGAAGTAACCAAGACCTACAAGGATGGGCGAATGGATATTAAGACCGAGGGAGCTCGAGTCTTCCGAGTGTTGGACTATTACAACCCCTGGAAGTCAAAATCATACGCAGGTGGGGAAATCGAATTTATAGATTTCAATTTAGGTCGTGATGAAAAGCTTCATTGCAAGATTATTGACAAACTTCATGATTTATTCGAATGGTTAAAAACGGAAGAGGAAGTTGACATTTCGTACGAAACCTCTCTTTATAAAGTCATTCATAAAATAGGACTGAAACTAGATGAAGAGTATGCATTGCTATCTATGAACTCAGAACTGCAGAGGCAAAAGTACGTTCTTGGTCACTTAAAAAATCTGGTTCCCATGTTGGAGCGGGCAGAGGAAGCAAGAGAAAAGATCCGAATGAACGGGCATTTCAAACATCTTGATCCGTTGAAGTTCTAAACTTCAAGGGTTATTCCTTTTTACTGCAATCACGGAAGCACTGTTCACTATTACAAAGCCAAAAACATCATCTGTTTTGACAATATTCAGGTTTTGAACATCATAACCATTAATTTGCGGACATGATCGAAATCTCAGGATTTGGTACGGTACTTTTATTTCTGGTCGGAGGAGTAGGCTTTGTCCTTGTCACGCTTTTGGCAGGGAAGATTCTCAGACCTAGCAGGCCAAATGAAGAGAAGAATACTACCTATGAATCTGGAGAAGAGCCTGTTGGATCAGCTTGGAATGTTTTTAACGTACGTTTTTACATCATTGCATTAATCTTTCTTCTTTTCGAAACAGAATTAGTCTTTCTTTTTCCCTGGGCAATAGTCTTTGGAGACAAAGAGATGATCGAATCTACCTCGGGAATATGGGGTAAGTTTTCTTTGATTGAGACATTTATTTTTATTGGAATATTGGCACTGGGATTGGCTTACGTTTGGGCGAATGGTATGCTTGAGTGGGTAAAGCCAGACCCTAAAGCATCTGATTATAAATCCAAGATTCCGGATGAAGCTTATAAACACCTCAAAGGATAATACATGGGATTGCTCGATCAGAAATTTGGACAAGGAGGTGTCATTGTCACTAAAGCAGACGATTTACTCAACTGGGCACGACTCTCAAGCCTTTGGCCGATGGGTTTTGGCCTTGCATGCTGTGCCATCGAGATGATGGGAGCCTATACTTCTGGGTATGACATGGATCGATTTGGAGTCATTCCAAGACCATCACCACGCCAATCGGATGTGATGATCGTTGCAGGAACTGTTACTTTTAAAATGGCCGACCGAATCAGAAGACTATATGAGCAAATGGCCGAGCCTCGATATGTGATTTCGATGGGGTCATGTGCCAATTGTGGCGGTCCCTATTGGGAACACGGCTATCATGTAGTAAAAGGTGTAGATAAAATCATTCCAGTGGATGTCTATGTGCCCGGATGTCCTCCAAGGCCTGAAGCTTTGATTGGAGGATTTATGAAACTTCAGGAAAAAATCAGGGGTGAGTCGATGATGAAGCCGGAGGCTTTAAAAAGAATATTGGAGAAGAGAGCAAAGAAACAAACTGCCTGATTTTTCCTTAATTTTATCCTTATGCAAAATGAATAACGTCATTGCAAGCGGACGAAGCAATCTTGCGTCTTGGATTTCTAATCCTAAACACACAAAACAATGAAAAGTAATCACTTCAGCTACTTTCGTGTAAAAAACTTTAAAAGGTTCAAAGACCTTGAAGTGAAAGATATTGATCAATTCAATTTGGTCTTGGGTGATAACAATGTGGGGAAGACGAGTTTGTTGGAGGCTTTGATGGTTGGAAATAACCCTTATCATTTTGTAGACAAGCTTGCTAAGAACTACTATGCAAAGAAACATAATAGGGGAGGGTTATTTGCAATTATTGATTTTTATATGAATAAGGGAGCGGATGAGAATTTCATCACACTGATATCATGCTCGCTTGAGACTGACAAGGAAGATATTTATAATCTAAGATTAAGTCCAACTGAGAATCATTTAGAAATTCTTCCCTCTGAGTCTGGTAACATAATAGAACTTGCTTACAATACTCAAGTAGGTGATCTGCCTCATATTAAAAGTAATCTCATAAATGCTTTTGAAACTGATTTGATAGCTATTGAAGAGCTGTATGCTCTTAAAATACAAAGAGATAGATCGCTTAGAAGTAAATTAGTTGACGGATTAGGAAAGTTAGTTGATTCTATTTCAGGGCTAGATATAACAGTTGTGGGGAATGTCCCCTCCTTTTTGGTAGAAACTTACAATTCCAATTATTTGGTTTCATTAAGTGCTTATGGATCTGGAACCCAAAAGTGCTTTGAAATTTTAGTGAAAACGGTTCATTTTTCTTCAAACAGGTTAATGATTGATGAAATAGATGCAGGCATTCATTACTCTCGAATGAAAGATTACTGGAAGGTCATTCTTCAATCGGCTCAGGAAAATAATGTTCAAATTTTTGCGACCACTCATAATCGAGAGTGCATAGAAAGCTATAAATCAGCTTTGATGGAGCTAGGTGAAGATTTTCAACATAAATCAAGAACAATAACCTTAAAAGAATCGCCTAAAGACAAATCGATAAAGGCTTATACAAACCAATATGAGGTATTGGAAGATGCATTAGCAGTAGGTAACGATTTAAGGTAATGAGCGATCTTTTTATAGTAGTAGAAGGCGATGCAGATGAAGTTTTTTTGAATCAACTATTAAAAACTCATTTCTCTAAAAGCTCTCTTAAAGTACAATTTCTAAAGGCAGAAACTAACGGGAGAAGTATCAAAAAGATTAAAATAAAGGAAATAGAGACCGCAACAGCAGGTTTGGATTCGAAAACGTTGTTTATTCTTGATGCCGATGTACCTGATCATGCAGGGACTAAAAAGACATTAATTGATAATTTTCTTGAAGAAGACATTACACTTAACGGCAATTATATCTTTTTACTTCCCAATGATAGCAATGATGGTTGTTTGGAAGATCTTTTACTAGGATTAGTTACAGCGAAATCTATACCCATTTTTGGATGCTTTGACGATTATAAAAACTGCATCAACCAGATAGATGCAACATATACTAAACCAGATCTTAAAACTAAAATATTTGCCTATTCCGAAATAATCACGGGAAAGGGAGGCGAAAAATCTAGAAATTATCAAGATACGGAAGTATGGGATTTACAACATGAATCGCTAAACCCTCTGGTTGAATTCCTAAGACCTCACTTCACATGACATTCTCAGAGATAAAAATATTACTCGAAAAGCACCTGCCCGATTCGATATTGGGAGAAGACCTCAATGCTACACCAAATGCACTCCTAGTTAACCCTTCTAAAATATTTGAGGTTTGCGAGTTTCTTCACAGAAATGAGAAAACCTATTTCGACCAGCTTTCTTGTTTGACAGGGCTTGACAATGGATCGGAAAAAGGAACCATGGAGGTTATTTACAACCTCTACAGCATTCCATTTGATTTGCACCTAATGTTGAAATGTGAGCTTAAAAGAGAATCTCCCGAAGTAGAGTCCGTGAGTTCCATTTGGAGAACAGCCAATTGGCATGAGCGTGAAACGTTTGATCTTGTCGGTATCAAATTCAACAATCACCCAGATTTGAGGAGAATTTTACTGCCAAAAGATTGGGAAGGTCACCCATTGCAAAAAGACTATGTTGAGCAAGAGAAGTATCATGGGATCACAGTGAAGTATGATAGAGACGAATCAATTGAGAATTGACAATAAATAATGCTAAACGCCACAGTTCATTGTCAGAAAATCCATAAAAGTTTCATTTTCTAATACTTGAACGAAATAAACTTCTCATATCAATCATAAAATCTTCCAAAGCAAAAAAGTAACTTTCAATTATAAATTTTCAACCATCCATTCATTTTGGACATTCAATACGAATATAAACAAGAGCATTTCGAGAATTCGGAACCGACCATCTACAAGGAAAAGGATCTGAAGTCAGGAGAGATGTTGATCAACATCGGTCCGCAGCATCCATCTACGCATGGAGTTCTGAGGCTTGAAGTGATCACAGATGGAGAGATCGTTGTGGATGTAATTCCGCACTTGGGATACCTGCACAGATGTTTTGAAAAGCACGCTGAATCGGTTCCATTCAATCAAGCCATTCCATATGTAGACAGGATGGATTACGTCGCGGCGATGAACAGCGAGCATGCCTGGGCTATGGGGGTTGAGCGAATGCTTGGTATTGAAAATCAAATTCCCAAAAGGGTAGAATACATTAGAGTGCTTGTTGCTGAGCTTAATAGGCTTGCCTCGCATTTTGTAGCAGTTGGGACATATGGATTAGACATTGGAGCATTTACTCCATTCTTGTGGATGATGCGTGACAGAGAGCATATTCAGCGGATGCTCGAGTGGGCTTCAGGCGCACGAATGCTCTACAATTATATTTGGATAGGAGGGCTTTTCTATGACCTGCCTGTCGGTTTTGAACAACGATGCAAGGAGTTTAGCAAATACTTAAAACCTAAACTGGATGATGTTGATAATCTGCTGATCACAAATAAAATATTCATCGATCGTACGGCCAATGTAGGTACGCTACCTGCAGATTTAGCAATCAACTATGGCGTCACTGGCCCTATGCTGAGAGGCTCAGGGTTGAAATATGATTTGCGCAACGTGGATGCCTACAGCGTTTATCCGGAGCTTGACTTTGATGTCCCAGTAGGGAAAGGAGAGATGGGAGCCACAGGTGATTGTTGGGATAGAACCTGGGTGCGAATGCAAGAATGTCGAGAGTCGCTTAGGATTATAGATCAATGTCTTGAGAAATTGACATCAGATCATAAGCGAACAAGGGAATTTGACCCAAGAGAGCTGGTCCCCAAAAAGGTAAGACCAAAGGCACAAGACTTTTATATCAGGGCAGAAAACCCAAAAGGAGAACTAGGCTATTTCTTCCGAACAGATGGCAGATCAGATATTCCGGTCAGATGCAAAGCAAGATCTTGCTCCTTTAGCAACCTTTCTATTTTACCAGAAATTTCGAAAGGAGTCATGATTGCTGATTTAGTTGCAATAGTGGGTTCATTAGATTTAGTTCTCGGCGAGGTGGATAGATAATTTTCATTCGCAATACAGCGTTTTCGACACGACTGTCGTCTTAGGTAAAACAAACTTTAAGTTATGAACTGGAAGAAAAAATTTGCCTACTTACTTACTCTCACCATTTTCTTTTATTCGTGCGACTCCTTTCAAGATGATATGGGGCCAACTGATGAGGAAGAGCTGGATGTTAAAAATGCAATAGCCTCACTACCAAACACACCACTTTTCATTGATTTGAAAAAAGCCATCAATACTGCTGAAGCTGTTAGATTCGAAATCAATACCTCACCAGTAAAAGGAAACGCTACGATTTCTGATGATGCTGTACTATTGTACGTTCCTTTTGAAGATTTTAAGGTGGGGCAAGACTTCTTGTCACTGAATTTGTTGAATAGTTCAGGCTCTACTATCGATACAGATAGTATTTTCATTAGTATGACAGCATCAGAGGATAGCCTTCCTTGTTTTAATGGAGCACTTTCTGACTACTATACCACTCAAAAAGACCAGTCTGTTGTGATTTACCCCATATCGAATGACGGGTATTGTGTAGAGGAAATATCCGGAGCAGTTATGGACATTAAAGAAGAGCCTCTAAATGGGTCATTGGAGAAGATTGAGTTATTTACTTACAACTACACACCCGATGATGGATTTGAAGGCGTAGATGAGTTTATGTACGAGCTCACACTTATCGATGGAGAAGGCAATGAGTTTTATTCGCTGGCGCAGGTAAATATCGAGGTAGCTCAAAAGCAGGATACGATTACATCATTTTGCGACTCACTTCATAGCATGCCTCAGTACTTTCATTTAACAATACCTAAGCAGGACCACTACCTCTTCGATCCAATAATGAGAGATCCATTTTGTGGGCAGATCGCGTTGGATTTTGAGGTAGATATCATTAGAGTATATGGCGGTTCAGCGACTGTTACCGAAGATAAGCACATAAAGTACATCCCTGGAGATGCTTTAGCCGATACGATTATTTATGACCTTACTTACCCAACTAATAAGAATAGAAGGAGCATTATCATTGAATTTGTAGATACACAGTGTACATCAATCCTCGAAGCTGCAGACGATTTCTATGAATTGACTTTCGATACGGACTCTATTGGTACAATGCAGCATCCTTACTTAATCAATATCGCCGATAATGACATTCATTGCTTCGATTATACACTTGAGATTTTGGAGCATCCAGAAATCGGCGTTGCTAATATTCACCAGAGTTTTGACGGCACTCATATTCCACTTTTGAGCTATTATTCTGAAGAGGAATTCACAGGAGAAAGAAACACTGAATTGAGATACAAAATTTGTAACGATACCAAATGTGATGAGGCTATCGTAACGCTCAAATTAACAAAGTAAGTCAACCAGATTTTTAATACCCGAAATTCCTCACGCAGGAGTTTCGGGTTTAGCTTTTTGAAACAGTTGGATCGCTTAATTAAAAAAGTACTAAAAGGTAACCGAAAGGCGCAAAGTCAATTCTATGATGAATTTTCTGGGTTGGTGATGGGTGTTTGCCATAGGTATGCCAGGAATGAAGATGAAGCAGCAGATATATTTCAGGAGTCATTTGTGAAAGTTTTCCAAAACCTTGGTCAGATAAAAGATATAAGCGCAATCCATGGGTGGGTCAAGAGAATAACAATCAATACTGCACTTGATCATATGAAAAGCATCAAATATTTTGATGAAATAACAGATGAAAGTCATGAGTTAAGTGATCAATACTACACTGGTTTATTAGATAAAATGTCCAATGATGTTATTCTTCAGGTGATCGAAAAATTACCAGAAGGCTACAGGATTATTTTTAACATGAGTATCATAGATGGCTTCAGTCATAAGGAAATAGGTAAACAACTAAATATATCCGAAAGCACTTCAAGATCCCAGTTGACCCATGCAAGGAAGCTTCTTAAAAAGAATTTGAATGAACTAGGCATTACAAGATATGAGCAAGTCATTTGACGACATATTTAAGGATAGGCTGAGCAGCCTTGAAAAAGCACCACCATTGGATGCTAAGAAGGCTGTCTTAGGTCAGGTCTCTACAGGCAGTGGAGCTTTTGTAGGTGATCTATATAAAGCGCTTGGGGCCTTATTATTGCTTATTTCCCTGTATCAGGTTGGTAAGCTCAGAGAACCTGTTCCCAATGTAAGTCAGGTAGACCATCCCGCAAAGGCGGAGGATGTTCAACTCAATTTAGCGAAAGCAAGTAAAAAGGCTAACGCGCCTGAAGAGCCGAAAAAAGCCGAAGACAAACTATACGTAGCATCGGTACAGTCAAGAGAGAATGAAACAGTATTAAGCAATCAGAACTCAAAGGAGTTACCTAAGAACAAAAAATCTTATTACCTGAAAGAGGATATACAGGTGGAAAAACTAGATGCTGATCTCCTTGAAACCGACAAAGTAAGATTTAACGAGTTAAGTTTTTTAGCACGCAATCGTGAGGATAAAAGGATTCTTCCTGAGAAGAGGAAATCGGTATTTCCATATTTTAACACAGGTGCTTTCTTCGTCTACAACCGTGTTCGCCCCAACCTTTCAGATGATATCTATGTAGGCGAATATGACGCTCCTTTCGGCATGTCTCCATCCAGAGTTGGACTAGCACTAGAGGGAGGGCTTCATAAACAATTAAGTGATAAGTTGGCAGTAAGAGGAGGATTGACATTCAATAATTTTAACCAGAGTTATTCCTTTACGGCTAGGTCTTCCAGGCCAGATTCGGTTTCGGTAGACAAAGAAACGGGTCTTTTGGAGCCTCATTTTGACAAGGAAAATGTTCGAATTAACAAAAGGGTTTCACTTGTTGGCGCCAAGGGGCAAGTATTTTGGTACGTATTCCCCAATCATGCAAATGTATTATTCGCATCATTCGAGTATCAATACCTTTTGGGTTCCGGACCAAAATTTCGTTACCTGGATCAGCAACACTCTTTGATGAAACCATCTCAGTATCTGACAGAAATTGGCCTGAGAAAGTTACTTATGGACAGAAGACGAGCAGGGCTATTTTTGATGCCAAGCATCCGTTATGCTATCAACAAGTTCAAGAATCAGGACATTATCGCGGTTAAGCCTTTTAGCGTAGGAGTTATGCTTTCCTATCAGTTGAAGTAGCACCAACTTATCACCCTTTCGTATCTTTAAGTATGATTCCAGTACTTAATTCGGCGCAAATTCGGGAGGTAGACGCATACACAATTCAGCATGAGCCCATTAGTTCCATTGATTTAATGGAAAAAGCTTCTCATGCCTTTGCTGAAAGGTTTTCGGAGCTTGTTGGAAAAAATCATCATTTAGTAATCTTATGCGGTGTTGGAAACAACGGAGGAGACGGATTAGCGATTTCCAGAATTTTAAAAGAAAAAGGCTACTCAGTCTCTACCTACTCAATCGGTGATCTGGAAAGAGCTTCGAGTGATTTCAAATTAAACTTGAACCGATTAAGGGAAACAGCCGATGTAGTTCATATTCATTCTGAACATGATTTTCCGAAGTTGAGAGAACAAGATATCGTCATTGATGCAATTTTTGGATCAGGGCTTTCCAGAGCGATAGAGGGTATTATCGCAAACCTTATCTCTTATTTAAATGGATCTTTTTCCAAAATCGTCTCAGTCGATATTGCCTCTGGATTATACGCCGATAAAGTAAATACTAGCTTAACCATTATAAAACCCTGGGCAACCATCTCTTTCCAAATACCTAAGCTGTGTTTTTTCCAGCCCAGTCTTTCTGCATACGTTGGTGAGGGGTTTTTGGAAGATATCGGCTTATACGAGAAGTTTATTAGGGAGCAAAAAACCAAATTTTTCCTAACGGAGAAAGCGGATATTGCTTCAATGATCAAGCGGAGAAATCGTTTCGATCATAAGGGAGATTCTGGACGTTTACTCTTAATTGCTGGGAGCAAAGGGAAAATGGGAGCAGCCATTCTGGCGGCTAAAGCGGGTATGAGGTCTGGAGTTGGATTGCTTTCTGTCCATGCCCCTAGTTGTGGACTTGATGTACTCCAGAGTTCTGTGCCGGAAGCAATGGTAAGCGTTGATGAACACAAGGATGTTATCAGTAATATAAACGCCTCTTTCAAGCCTGATGCCGTTGCAATTGGCCCGGGATTAGGTACCGCAGACGCTACAAGGCAAGCCTTTCAGAAATTCCTCAATCATTGGGATAAACCAATAATTGTAGACGCAGATGCAATCAATCTATTATCCGAAAATCAGGAACTACTTGAGCTTTTGCCTTTCGATTCCATTCTTACACCTCACCCTAGAGAGTTTGGAAGGCTCGTTGGAGAATGGTCAGATGATTATCATAAGCTAGAGCTAATGAGAGACTTCTGTCAAAATCGCACGGTAAATGTTGTTTTGAAGGGAGCCTATTCGGTTGTCTGCACCAAGTCTGGAGATCTATATTTCAATCCAAGTGGCAATCCTGGAATGGCCACAGCAGGAAGCGGAGATGCTTTGACAGGAATAGTTTCATCTTTGGTTGCTCAAGGTTACGAACCGGAGAAGGCGCTGAAGATCGGAGTATACATTCATGGACTGTCAGGAGATATGGCGAGCTCGGAATTTGGAGAAATTTCACTTATCGCTTCTGATATCATTGATCATATTGCTAATGCTTTGATAGACCTAAGCAGGAAATAATTAAATCTGAATCAAAAATATCGGAATAGTTCAATTTTTTCTAAGATACGTTTAAGTATACAAGAAATGTTAAAAAGCTGTTAATTATCAGTAATTCTGTTAAAAAATGATGCTTTAAGTGGAACATTCATGAAAAATTTACGTAATTTGTATTTACATGCGCAATAAGCTAATCATACTGTCGTTTGCCCTCTTCTTCTCTTTGGTAGGATATACTCAAGGCGAAGATGAGTCAGTAGTTTCTGCTGAGAGGACAATCGTAGTTGAGCCGTTTAATGTCACGAACAAAATAGAGCTATATCCAAACCCAGCTGTTGATTTTGTAGTAGTAAGCATCAGTCAAAGTACTTTGAAGAAGGTGGAGTTTGAACTTCACAGTATCATCGGAAATGAAATCAAAATACACCCTGAAGAAATGGGTAATGGAAAATTCAAAATTCCCTTAAAGGATTTCGCCTCTGGATATTATTTCATTGTTGTAAAAGATGAAGTGTCTAGATTCAAGCAAGCTTACAAATTCTTGAAAAATTAGAATCATTCCCTATTCTAAAAGATGCAACCTTAAGTTTTGGCTTAAGGTTCTTTTATGCCTTTCCCAAATACGATTAATTGAGTCACGATCAAATTCTCTGCGTTTCTGATTTCAGATGTTTGCGAGTCTATTCTTGATTTAATTTTTTAACTTTCTTATTATAAAACCAAACTCTCTCGTCATGCCTCAACTACAAATAAGCAAGTCAATCAATATCAGTGCTTCAATTGACAAAGTATACAATGCAGTAAGCGATCTCAATAAATGGACAGCATGGTCTCCATGGCTTATAATGGAACCAGAAGCAGTAGTAAAAGTAAGTGATGATGAAATGAGCTATTCATGGGAAGGGAAACGAGTAGGAAGTGGGAATATGAAAATAGTTGCTCAAGAAACGAATAAGTCGGTTGACTATGACCTTAACTTTCTCAAGCCATGGAAATCTCAAGCAGATGTGAGATTCGAACTATCAGAAAGCGAGGAAGGAACCAAGGCCACTTGGATCATGGACAGCAGCCTTCCCTGGTTTATGTTTTGGATGAAAAAGATGATGACTGCTTTTGTTGGGATGGACTATGATCGTGGACTCAACCTGCTTAAGGACTATGTAGAAGATGGTGGGATACACTCAAAACTAGAGTTCAAGGGAGTAAATACTTATCCTGGGTGCGTCTATGTAGGAATCAAAACTGACTGTGATATGGATGATATTGCTACGGCAATGGAAAAAGATATGACCAAAGTTTGGGAACTATTGGCAGACAAAAAAGATAAAATCGCCGGTCTGCCATTTTCTATTTATCATAAATGGGAAATGGTCAAGCGAAAAGTTAGCTATACGATAGGAGTGCCTTTAAGCGAAATTCCCGAGGGAATTTCAGGAGATTTCATATCAGGAAAGATTCCTGAATTATCAGTTTATACACTTCGTCATATCGGTCCGTATAAGCATTTGGGAAATGCCTGGAGTACGCTATATAATATGGAACGAGGTAAAGAGTTTAAGCATGATAAAGCCCATCATCCTTTTGAGACCTATGTCAATGATCCCTCCGAAGTTTCGGAAAACGAGCTCATTACAGATATTCACTTTGTAGTGAAATAACCGACATATATATAGTTGCATGTAATGTAAAAAATCTTGTATGTCAAAAATGATTGACTGCAAGAGTGAATCAAGTGTGCATTTACAAGATTAAGAGTATAAATCAACAAGGCTTAGTTCATCCAAAGTTAGCGACAGATGATCTTTCTGAAACCGACATCCATCGAAAACCGACTTTCTTTCTATTGATATTATCAATCTGATAATTAGATTAGCTTTAATCAACCAGCGTTAGAAATGAGTAAGAAATACACAGTCCTGATTGCGATCTTCGCAATTTGGGGTGAGCTATTTGCCCAAGCAGATCAACTTGTCAAATTAGCAGAGCATGCATTTTACGATGAAGATTTTGAGCTTGCAATTGAGTTATACAGCGAGCTAGAGCAAAGCTACCCTGAAGAAAAAAGCTACCGATACCATCAGCTAATCACAGAGCAACTTACTACCAAGCGTGGCAGTGATATCACAGAGCTTATGTCATATCAAGAGACAGAGGGGAAAACAGATGAGTTTTATAACTATTGGATGGGACGAATTTGCATGTCAAGGTATGAGCTCAATGTAGCAGAGGAACACTTTAGGGCTTTTTTGAAGATCAATGCTTATAAGACCAATGAAATCGTAAGAGAAACCAAATTTTTCCTTGAATGGATAGAACGAGTTAAGCCATTCATCAATAATCCGGATGATTATGAAATCGTGCAGCTCCCAGCCAAGGTAAACTCGGAGTATTCTGAATTGTCTCCCGCCTTTTTCTCAGGGCACAATGAACTACTTTTTGCCTCTGACAGACCAGTTGATAGTAATTCGGAATACGATGGTCGCTACTCAATTTTTCATTCTGAAAGGCAGGGAGACAGTTGGTCTGAGCCTACAGCAGTGGATCATTTGGGACAGTTTGATTTTGAGTTTACCAAGTTGGAAGTCAATAACGAGGATGGAAAACTCTTTACTTATAACAATAGTAAGGGAGACCTATATTACAGCACATTAGATAAAGTAGATGGCTGGTCGCTTCCTGTTGAGTTTGATAAAGGAATTAAGGACAAAGGTCTGACTTCACATTTCTTCATCAATGACGCTGAAGATCATATCCTTTTTGTAAAAGGGTCTAAGAAGAATCATGACATTCATGAGACTTATCTCAAAGATGGAAAATGGACAACACCTGCACCTATACCTGGACTGGTTAATACTGTCTATGATGAAGACAGTCCGTTTATGTCCCATGATGGAAAGACACTCTACTTTAGTTCAAACAGCCCCTTGTCTATTGGGGGGTACGATATATTCAAATCGTCCTACGACGAAACCTTAAGAGAGTGGACAAGCCCTGTTAATATGGGATTTCCAATCAACACACTTGATGACGAGATGTTTTTTGAAGTTAACCAAGGAGATAAATCTGGATATTTAAGTTCAAATAGATTGCACTCTACTGGAGGTTATGACATGTATTATTTTTATGAGATTGATAAAATTATGTTGGCTGGGACTGTTAGCAATCAAGCTGATGGAAACCCCGTAAGCAACGTCGAAATTCTTTTTCACCCGTTGAAGTATGAAGACGAGTCATTCAAAACCACGTCAAACCAAGATGGTTCTTACGCACTTGAAATTATCAATAAGGATGATTTCTACGTGGAGTTTTTATACAAGGGAAGCATAATCCACAAAGACTTGTATTCTAGCATTCCTCCAGTGAATGGTAGCAGTTTAGAACAAGATTTCGAAATTGAGGTTCCAGAAAACCTGAGCAGAGTTGATTATGCTGCGCTGTTTCAAGGAGTAGAAAAAGAAACCGATATTGAAATGCTTGGAAGCAAATTTAGAACAGGCGAAAAAGTTATACTGAATAATTTATACTTCGATTTTAAATCTTATAACCTAAATGCTTCATCCGCTGAAGCATTGGAGAAAGTTCGTGAGATGATGAGCAAATACCATAATCTCAAAATTGAAATTTCCGGACATACAGATAATATAGGAGAGCACGAATCCAATATCGAACTATCCAGAATGCGAGCAGAAAAAGTAAGAGAGTATTTGGTGAGAAGTGGGGTTTCGGATGATCGCTTAGTTGCTCGCGGTTATGGGGAGATGTATCCATTGGCTTCAAACGATGACGAAAGAGATGGAAGGGAATTGAATAGGAGAATAGAAATAATGGTTTTGGAATAAGTTACTCGTATGGTTAGAAAAATATTCTAACCCGTTTATGCTTCTCAGGTTTGCTCAGACCTTTTCTATTTTAAGGTCATAAATCCAGTACGAATTTATTCTCCTTCAGTGAATTGTAAACCTCTTCATCAAACCTGTAGAGTTTTGCCGCTCGATGCGAAACATTGTCTTGTTTTTCTTGACAGTCAATGAGCAGGTTCATTCCTAATATTTTTCTTCTGAAGTTTGGTTTGTCCAGTTTGATTCTCAAAGCTGACTCATAGAGGCTCTGAAGCTGAAGTAGGGTGAATTTTTCTGGGAGTAGGTTAAAGCCAATGGGTTCTTGTTTTACCCTTTTTCTCAATTCATCAAAAGCATAATCAAGAATTTCGCGATGATCATAAGGCAACTCTTGAATTTCGGAAGGAGAAAACCATCTTACATCCGATGCAGTATACCCAGCTGCCAAGTCATATTCAGAAGCTTTTATCAACGCATAGTAAGCTACTGTAACCACTCTTTTATTCGGAAATCGGCTTACACTGCCAAAAGCTCTAAGCTGTTGCAGATAGACATTGTCTAATCCTGTGAGAAGAAACAAAATGCGATTGGCCGCCGAATCAATAGATTCATCATATGTGATCCAGCCCCCTGGCAATGCCCATCTGCCTTTGCTGATCCCTTCCGCATGCTTTACCAGTAATACTTTCAGCTCATCGGTAAATCCAAAAATGATGTTATCTATGGAGAGATCCTCCATTATTTGCTGATTCATTTGCTCTGATCTTTCAGTCATTTTGATCCTACAAGTTAAAATAAATTATTTAATCTTATAGTCATTTTGACTATAAGTAGCTATATTAGCTTTAAAATTAATACAACTATGTACTTTTTAGGTTATGATGTGGGCAGTTCGAGTATCAAAGCAGCTATCGTTGATGCTAACACCAATGCTCAGGTTTCTGTCTTGTTTTACCCTGAAAAGGAAATGTCCATCACTAGTTTGAAATCTGGTTGGGCAGAGCAAGAGCCAGAGACTTGGTGGGAAAACTTAATTCAAGCTACAAAAAAAGTAATTAAAGAGTCTGGGGTCAACCCGAGGGAGATTAGTGGAATAGGAATCTCATATCAAATGCATGGCTTGGTTCTTATTGACAAAGACAAGCAGGTGCTTAGGCCTTCTATAATATGGTGCGATAGCAGAGCAGTGGAAATAGGAGATGCCGCTTTTGAGGCAATGGGTCATCAAACTTGTTTTGAACACTTGCTTAACTCTCCAGGAAACTTTACGGCATCTAAGTTGAAATGGGTACAGGAGAACGAACCAGAGCTCTATAGCAAAATTGATAAAATTATGCTCCCGGGAGATTATATCGCCATGCGATTAACAGGTGAGGTGAATACGACGATTTCTGGATTATCCGAAGGAATGATTTGGGATTTCAAAACCAACACACCATCAAAGGACCTTTTCGGTCACTTTGGATTTGAAAACGATTTGGTTCCGGAAGTAAAACCTACATTTTCAGTTCAGGGAGAAGTCAGTGTTGAAGTAGCAAATTTGCTTGGACTTAAAAGCGGAATCCCTGTTGGATATAGAGGAGGAGATCAGCCAAACAATGCTATGTCTCTGGGAGTACTGGAGTCCGGTCAGGTAGCTGGAACTGGAGGCACTTCGGGGGTTGTGTATGGAGTGAATAAATCTCCCGTCTATGATGAGCAAAGCAGGGTCAATAGTTTTGCCCATGTCAATTACTCAATGGAAAACCCGAACGTTGGAGTATTACTTTGTATCAATGGGTCAGGGATACAATACCGATGGATCAATCAAGAAGTAGCATCCGAGGGAACATCCTATTTTGATATGGAAAAGATGATGGCCGATGTGCCGGTAGGTTCTGATGGCTTGCGTATGCTTCCATTCGGCAATGGCGCAGAGCGCGTTCTCGGGAATAAGGATGTCGGATCTCATATTCAGGGACTTCAATTTAACAGACATAGCAAGCCGCACTTGTTCAGAGCTGCGCTTGAAGGTATAGCATTTTCATTTGCGTATGGTATAGAAGTCATGACTTCACTCGGAATGAGTATTGAATCGATGCGAGTTGGGAATGATAATTTGTTTCAATCTCAAATATTTAGTGATACCGTATCGACGCTGATGAATGGGAAGATTGAGATTGTGGAGACGACAGGAGCTATCGGTGCGGCGCGAGCTGTTGGATTCACAACGGGACATTTTTCTAGCTTAAGAGAGGCAATGTCTGGAGACAAAGTGCTTAAGACCTACGTGCCAAAGCAGAACGTAGCTGAGTACAGAGAGGCTTATGCTCGTTGGAAGGATGATTTAGAAAAAGTAATAAAATAGATCTGCTAAGGCAGTAGGTAAGAAATATAACGATCAATTAAAGAGAAAAAAATGAGTTCGATTACATTAGGAGACAAGGAATACTTTAAAGGAATTGACAAAATCAAGTTTGAGGGAAAAGAATCAGATAACGATTTTGCATTCAAATATTACAACGAAGATCAGGTAGTTGCCGGTAAAACGATGAAAGACCACTTTCGTTTTGCAATTGCATACTGGCATACGCTGACAGGGACAGGAGGGGATCCTTTTGGTCCGGGAGTCAAAGACTTCCCATGGGCTCAGTCAGCTGACCCGATTCAAAATGCTAAGGATAAAATGGACGCTGCGTTTGAATTTATAACCAAAATTGGAGCCCCATTCTATTGCTTTCATGATTTTGATCTGATAGCTGAGGGAAGTTCTCGTGATGAGTCTTCTAAGAGACTCGATATAATTACGGATTATGCTAAAGAAAAGCAAGCTGCTTCAGGAGTGAAATTACTTTGGGGTACAGCAAATCTTTTTTCTAATCCAAGATATATGAATGGAGCCTCCACGAATCCAGATTTCAACGTGGTGGCTTACGCTGGAGCTCAAGTTAGAGACGCACTCGATGCAACTATCAAGTTATCAGGTGAAAACTATGTGTTCTGGGGTGGTAGAGAAGGCTATATGAGCCTGCTCAATACCAATATGAAAAAAGAACTGGATCACATGGCAAGATTCCTTCATATGGCAAAGGATTATGCTAGAGGAAAAGGCTTTACCGGTAATTTTTTCATTGAACCAAAACCGATGGAGCCGTCTAAGCATCAGTATGATTTTGATTCAGCTACTGTGATTTCATTCTTGAGAGAATATGATTTGATGGATGATTTCAAATTGAATCTGGAGGTGAATCATGCTACTTTGGCTCAGCATACTTTCCAGCATGAAGTGCAAGTCGCTGCAGATGCAGGCTTACTTGGCAGTATGGATGCCAACAGAGGCGATTATCAGAATGGATGGGATACAGATCAGTTTCCAAACAACATCTATGAACTAGTTGAGGTTATGCTTGTTTTCCTTGAAGCAGGAGGTGTGCAGGGAGGCGGAATCAATTTCGACGCTAAGACAAGAAGAAACTCGACTGACCTGGATGATTTGTTTCACGCTCATATTGGAGGTATGGACATTTTTGCGAGAGCTCTACTTGTGGCTGATGCAATCCTTCAAAACTCAAAATATCCTGCATTGAGATCGGAACGATATGCTTCTTTCGATGGAGGAAAAGGAAAAGATTTTGCAAATGGAAACCTGAAGCTTGAGGACTTGACTGCCATTGCAGCGGAGGTTGGAGAGCCAGCTCAAATCAGCGGTAAGCAAGAGCTTTTCGAGAACATTCTCAACAAATTTATTTAGTCTGGTTGTAGTATCGGACAGAAAACAAAAAAAGAGGTATTAGACAAATACCTCTTTTTTTTGGAGCACTTATAAACTTTATTGAGTGCAATTGATTCTTTCTTAAGTTATTGTTAACTCTTATGAATACCCTATTCAAGGTATAAAAATCTGGCATGGAAGAAACTAACTTTGTTGCTCAACCAAATATAACACAGCTATGTTATTCACCATTATAGGGCTCTCCCTAGTAGTATTATTCGTGATCACAGAAAAGTTTTGGTCTTCTCATAAGGAAAACCAAAATTCATAATCTGTTTCATTCTCCTAAGAAAGGATATCGAAAATCTGTTGGAGGCACAAAGGTTTCCTTGATTGTGCGGGCGCTTACCCATCGAAGTAGATTCATGGGAGCTCCTGCTTTGTCATTAGTTCCTGAGGCTCTGCTGCCTCCAAATGGCTGCTGGCCAACTACCGCGCCAGTAGGCTTATCATTGATATAGAAGTTCCCTGCAGCGTGAACAAGCCTCTTAGTTGCCAACTCAATGGCGTATCTATCAGTTGAAAAAATCGCTCCGGTAAGCGCGTAAGGCGAAGTGTTGTCTACAAGCTCAAGTGTTTCCTCAAATTTATTTTCATCATATACATACACCGTCAATAAAGGCCCGAAGATTTCTTCACTCATGGTTCTGTATTTCGGGTCTGATGCCAGTATTACTGTCGGCTCTATGAAGTAACCTACTGAGTCATCATAGTTTCCACCGCATATTACTTCTGCTCCTTCATCCTTCTTTGCCTGATCTATGTAACTGGAGATTTTATCAAATGCTCTTTTGTCAATCACAGCATTGAAGAAATTTGAAAAATCTTCGGGGCTTCCAATTTTAATGTCCCTCAAATCATTTTCAACATGCTTCTTTACCTCACTCCAAAGATTAGATGGGATGTAAGCCCTGGATGCAGCGCTACATTTTTGTCCCTGAAATTCAAATGCTCCTCTTACAAGCCCGGTTGCCACTTGTTTAGCGTTTGCAGATTTATGTGCAATTACAAAATCCTTTCCTCCGGTTTCTCCAACTATTCGTGGATACGTTTTATAGACATCAATATTCTCACCTATCGTTTTCCAAAGAGATTTGAATACCCCGGTGCTACCTGTGAAATGTAATCCTGAAAAATCAGGATGTTTGAAAATGACATCACCAACAACTGGCCCATCTACATATATAAGATTAATTACACCATCAGGAAGTCCTGCCTCTTTGAAAACCTCCATAATGACTTGCGCCGAGTAAATTTGCGTATACGCGGGCTTCCAAATGGCAGTATTGCCCATAAGCGCTGCTGCTGCAGGTAAGTTTCCTGCTATGGATGTGAAATTGAAAGGTGTAATCGCCAAAACAAACCCTTCGAGTGGACGGTACTCCAATCGATTCCAAATACCGGGAGCAGATTTTGGTTGATCTCCATAAATCTGTTGCATGAAGTATGCATTAAATTTCAAGAAATCGATAAACTCGCAAGCAGCATCTATTTCAGCTTGAAACGGATTCTTTGATTGCGCGAGCATCGTTGTTGCATTGATCTTTGCTCTGTATGGTCCTGCGAGCAAGTCTGCGGCCTTAAGAAAAATACCTGCTCTATGTTCCCACGAAAGGGCAGCCCAGGCAGATTTGCTTTCCAAAGCGGATTGCACAGCTTGCTCCACATGAGATTTATCTCCTTCGTGAAAATGTCCCAAGGTATGTCCATGATCATGAGGCGGGCTCATTTTAATTTTATTCCCAGTTCGGATTTCCTCTCCTCCTATATACATAGGAATGTCCTTTTGCTCTGTCCTTAAGTCTTCAAGTGTTTGCTTAAGTTCAGCTCTTTCACTTGTACCAGGGGCATAAGAAAGGATAGGTTCGTTAGTAGGTTCAGGGATTAAAAAAGTTCCTTTGGGCATAATCGTGGGGTTTATTTGATCCCACAAAGTTAACCATAAGGGCTGATCTACAATATTTTCATGAGCTCCGACAAATGCGATATCTGCCACTGACAATCGGATTTCACCGTTCCTATAGGATCATAAAAAATAGGCAAAATATTGGCTCCTTTTGCTCCTTCCACATCGGCTTTGAGATTGTCTCCAATCATTACAGCCTCATGTGATTTGACACCAGCCAATTTCAAAGCATGCTGAAAAATGGCAGGTTCTGGTTTCTTCTTCCCCATAGATTCTGATGTAATCAGATGTGTGAAAAATTTATCCAGGCCACTGCTTTCAAGCTTTACCTTTTGAACATCCTCAAAACCATTTGTGATGATACTCATTGGATACTTTTTTACCAGGTACTCCAAAACCATATCCGCTCCATCCATCAATGCATGCTGTCTGGGACAGTGGTATAAGAAATAGTCTGATAATTCAATCGAGTTCTTGACTTCCTTCACCCTGCAAGCTTCAAGTACTATTCGGAAGCGTTCGTTTCTTAGATAGTCCTTCTCGACTCTTCCATGGTTGTAGTCATTCCAAAGTCTTCCGTTGACTTTAGTATAATTCATTAAAAACTTAGACTCTGTAATTCCAAACTTAGACTCAAAATCAAATTCCTTGTATAAATCCTTTAGTACTTTTCTTGCGTTGGTCTCATGATCCCAAAGTGTATGATCCAAATCGAAGAAAACATGCTTTATCCCTTTCATTCCTGATATCCTCTTGCTAATAGTTTATTGGAGGCAAGTTCTCTATTGGAATTCATAACATTATATATTTCCTGATCTTTCTGTAATTGGACATCTTTATTTAGAAAGTCAAAAATCCGAGCAACCATATCATAAACCTCATCTTTGATGCTATACATTACCCACATGTCTTTTTTTGAAGCATTCACCAATCCAGAATTCTTTAGGTAGTTGACATGTCTACTGGTCTTGGTTTGAGTAAAATCAAGAATCGATTCCAAATCCGAAATAGACAATTCATTGTTGCGAAACATCAAATGAATAATTCTTACACGAGCTTCCTCGCCAAAGCATTTAAATATCTGAGTTCCGTATGTGAGACTGAAATTTTTTAACCTCATTATTTTTTATCATTACTTTTGACAAAATTTAAACTTTTCCCGTTAAGTAAGTTTATAAGAAGTAAACTAATCCGATTTGCATAAAAGCCTAGTCCTAATATCACTTTTTGTCTTTGCCTGCTTTTTCGCGGAAGCGCAGGATGATCCGAAGATTATTCAATTCACTGGTGTGATATTTACACCGGATAGTACTTCTGTGATTCCTGGCGTGCATATCTATGTTCCATCTGTGGGGCGTGGTACCACTTCCAATGCTTACGGTTTTTTTTCAATGCCTGTTGTAGAAGGAGACAGTATAGTGTTTAGCTCTGTGGGATTTAAGAAAGCTTCGTATGTTGTACCCCAACATGATGCTGACAATAGCCTTAAGCTAATCATGACCATGGAAGAGGATATTGAATTCCTTGAAGAAGTAGAGGTTTTCCCTTACCCATCGGAGGCGATGTTTAAAAAAGCAGTTCTGGCTATGGAGCTTTCCAATAGTCAGGATTACAATAATCTTGATGCCTGGATTACAGCACAATATATGGCTAGAGCTCACAAAGATTTACCAGCAAGCTCCAACGCCAACTATAGATACATGATGGCTCAGCAGCAGCGAACCAACAACTACAGGTTTCAACCACCGGTCAATAACTTTGCAAACCCATTTGCTTGGGCCAGATTCATCCGAGATCTGAAGAAGAATAAGAACTAAGCTCCCTGAAGTTCTTTCGCAACCTCGATTACCTTATTCCAGACTCTGAAAGTATTCTTGTAGCAAATCAATTCGATTTGATCCTCGGTATATCCTCTCTTTAAAAGCTCAAATATCACATTTGGGTACATAGAAACATCTTTCAACCCATTAGGGAGACTATTGCCTACCCCGTCGAAATCAGATCCGAAAGCCACCGATTCAATTCCTGCAAGCTCGACTACCCGATCAATGTGGTCAGCTACTATTTTCACATCAGCAAATACATCTTGATCGATCGCATATTGCCAGGCATAATCTATATAAGATGAGTCTGTCTTCTTTAGTCCCTTTTCCGTCCTATAGTTGATCAAATGCTCTTCCATTGCGTCAAATTTGTCACGAGAAGCCTTAGAAAGAAAAGTAGAGCCAAAGTTGATATGAATGACACCTTTATTCTCCCCTACAACTTTGATCATGTCATCACTCATATTGCGCTCAAAGCCTGGAGTGAAGTGTCTGGCTGAAGAATGTGATGCAATTACAGGTGCTTTCACTATTTTCATTACATCATAAAACGCACTGTCTGAAACATGCGAAATATCAACCATGATGCCTGTCTTGTTCATCTCCATGACTACTTCTTCGCCAAATGGGCTCAATCCGTTCCACATTGCAGTAGTATCGTAAGATGAATCACATATTTGATTGTCTTTTGCATGCGTAAGGGTCACGTATCGAATGCCACGATCGAAAAAATATTTGACATTGGCTATGTCATCTTCTATTGGTGCTCCATTTTCCATACCAAGAGGCAGGGAAATGAGGCCTTTCTCAAAATTATTTTGAATATCAGAGGGATTATTTGCCAAAGCGAATAGATCGGGGAAAGCCACTGGAAGCTTTCCTACCATGCTTATAAGTGAGTCCGCAAAATTTTTCGCACCACCTGTAATCTGATAGGTAGATGGTATATAAATAGACATAAAGGGCGCATCCAGCCCTCCCGCTTTTGCTTTCACATAGTCAAAATTACCAGTTGTCTCCATTGAAACATCCATGACCTCTTTTCGCAAAATGAAGCCTGCTTTTTTCATCCTATAAGGAAGGTCTACATGTCCATCCGCAATAATGAATTTATGAGCCAAGTCATTGGCTAACTCCATCAATTCTTCTTCGGTTGGCTCCTTCTCTGATTCCTTAGATGGCGAGTTACACCCGATGAGGCATATTAAGACCAAAGACAGCAAGTATACATTTTTCATTATCATAGGTTAGTTTAGGTGATAATTATCTTTGAATTTTGGCATCAAAAGTGATAGTAGCTGTCGATTCTGAATTTCCTCCAATATCAGTCACTTTTATAATTCCGAGCTTGCCTCCAGCTTCGAGTTCAAACCCAACGAAGCGTCCAGCTTCCAGATTTGTCAAACTGTCAACAGCTGTGGTTTGTGTAGCTAGCATGCTCGTGATTTGAGCTCCGGTGATTATTCCATCATAATCCACGTTTGCACCCAGATCATATAGTTTATTTACGCTTTCAGAACCAAAGAGGGGCCAAAGTGCACTTGATTGTGCGCCCCACACATTCTCCGCATGCGTATTGCTTGGTGAAGCCAAGATACGTTTGTCATTCTTTGTGAAGAAAAAAACAAAATCTACACTTTGCTTAAGCGAAGTACTACTTTGAATATTGCTACTGAAGTACGCTGTATCACTTTCAATATCCAGAAAACTACCAATGGAAGAGTTATTGAAGCCAGCAATGGTTTTTGAATCAATTAATTGAATAGCTGATTCCTCAATAGCTACTGCTACGGTATCTCCCGAAACTTGATCAAGTAAGTCCGTAACTGAAAACGTAAATTTGATGTTTCCTCCTGAATACTTTGGAGCTACTTCAAAAGAATGATTCTCCGATACACTGAATAATAAAGAGTCTTTGCCGCTTTCGAAAACCGTGTCCAGAGGTAGGTCATCTAACCAAATTATTGACTGGCCACTCTTAAGGCCTGAAGGAAAAGATGCTTCCAAAGCAAAATCAATGGTCTCCAAAACCTTGATAGAGCCATTCACCTCTCCAAGATTAATGGAAGCAGATGGCAGTTCAGGAATCTTCTCATTGTCTTTTTTGCAACCAACCAAGAGTGCTACTGCAAGCGTAGCATTGAAAAGAAATACTTTTTTTAACATAGCATCTAAATTACTACACTAAAGGGTATAAAAAAACCCCACCGGATGAGTGAGGTCTTTACATTCAATATTTTGTGATCCTTATTCAGAAGCCAAAATGAATTCAAGTGTGATCGAACCATTTGAGCCAGCTCCCTCTGTCAATGCAGAAACGTAGATAAGACCTTTTAATTCATTTACTGTTTCAAAAGCAAGAATATCACCTACAGCTAAAAGTGAGGTTACACCATCTTCATTTGCAAAGTCAACTTTTGCGTATTCAGCTTCAACGTCAGCTACAGTTTTTAATGCCGTGTAAGTTTCTAGACTGATTGTAGTTTCGATGATCTTTGTTGCATTTTTAGTACCCCAAGCAGAAATATCAAAAACAGCTGAAGGATAATTCGATATGGCAGCTAAAGAAGCTTCGTCTTCTCCACCAAAATAGTATCCTAAATCAATATTTGGAGAAACTGCTTCTGCTGTTCCTGTTACATCAGAATGCGTGTATACTTCATTTTCTGCAATAGCATAGAACGTTCCAGAATTTCCGTCACCTGTAGGAGCCTGAAGTAATATGGCAGTTTGAACTTTTGCGTCAGGCGAAACAATTTCTAAAGAAACAGAAGTAGTATCTGATTTTTGACCAAGTTCGTCAACAAGAACAAAATCAAACTTCCAAGTGTTTCCAGCATCTGCTGCTGCAGGCCATGGAGTGATTGTGCCTACCACTGTTCCAGTAGTTTCACCAGCATCCAATCCTAGGTCGTTTCTTGATTTGTCAAGAATAGTAGTTCCACCCTGTAAGGCAACAACTCTATTAATTCCACCGGCTGCAGTAAGAGCTAGAGAAAAAGATACTGAATCGCCAGGCTGAGCAGTAGTTGCAGCAGACCCATTTACATGCAATTCAGCAGATACAGAAGGTGCTAAAGCTGTTATAGGCTCTTCATCTTCACTACAACTAACAGATAGGATAAGAGATCCTGCTACAAGCGCGAATGCGAATTTTTCAAATAATTTTTTCATTTTGTTTGTTTTTAATTGTTCTATTAATTTGTCCTTTTTGTAATTCAGTTAGCAAATATAGAGCTAAATCATTACGATTTTCAGCAAAAAAAGTGCTTATAGTTGATTATTTAATGTTTTACGAGATCAATTATAATAGCACCGTTTTTACTTCTAAAACAACTCGACACTCGGTTCGCGTGAATAGTTGTAAATTGAGGCGAGAGATTATAATTATGTTCTTTATTGACTCGCAAAATTATTTTTCATATTTTACAAATGTGTTTTAGAATTATTTTGACTTGTTTCTAGCTAAATTTGATCATATTAAATAATATTTACCTTTTTACCTGCTTAATCTATAAACTGCTATGACAGAAGCTATTTCACCTAGTTTACTTGCATCTTGGAACCTATATGGCTTATGGGCTTCCATAGCAATCGTTGGGGTTGGGGTTATTATCCTGCTAGGTCATTATCTGAAGTTACTTACTACAAGTGATTTCAAAACCAGATATGATTATATCAACATGCACGAAATCAACCTGTTGTGGTATGGTTTCTTACTAGTGCTTATTGGTATAACTCTTTATGCAAACACACTGACGTCTAGCACAACATGGCTTTGGTTTTTTGTTACCCTATTTATTTCGGCCATGCTTGCCATGATTATTGGTGTAGTGGTTCAAAATATATTGAAATTCTACTATCCTTTCTTTATTGAAAAAAGGTTAAAAAAATTAAGATATACTCCTCGTATTTCTCCCGATGGAAGAAAAATGAAGCTTTTGAGTGAAGAGGAAGAAGATGTCTATCTAGATGAAGGTATGCAGGCGGAAGAAAATGCATTCTCCGTAGATTATGACGTTTGGATTGACGAAATATCAGGATTCACCAAAATTGAAAAATATAATGGTAGACTTCACGCTTTAAATTGTTCTGAATGTAATTATCAAACCTTGAAAGTAGAAAGGGAAGAAATCATTCAGGAGGCTACTGAAGAAGAAGAAGGCGAATTAATGAAATATATGGTTTGTGGATATTGTGGCCACAAAGAAAGAAAGTCATTCAACATTGCTAGAATTAGAACCGAAGAAGAAGTCTAATACTACTTTAAAACTTTAATTGACCACTCTAACCCAAAACCTCGATTAATTAAATCGAGGTTTTTTTATGTATTTGGGAGTTTTCTCTCCTAAACTCTTTCTAGCAGTATCATAGCTGACTCTGCCCATTCACTTCCTCCAATTTCGTATAAGAACTCTCAGGCTTTTTAGAATACTTCATACAATTGTATTGCATCCATGCTGAGCAATTTGCATATATTCGACTTATCTTTTTCTTAAAACACGATCAGTAAATGCCCATAAAAAGACCTTTTAACCTGAACCAATGGATTAATGATAATCGAGATTTATTAAAACCTCCCGTAGGCAACAAAAACCTATATGTCGATGCTGGAGATTACATTGTAATGATTGTAGGAGGTCCAAACGCTCGAAAAGATTATCATTACAATGAAACAGAGGAACTGTTCTATCAACTTGAAGGAGATATAGTTGTGAAAATCCAAGAAGACAATCAGGCTGTAGAAGTGCCAATAAAAGCAGGAGAAATGTTTCTCCTCCCAGCTAAGGTTCCGCATTCACCTATTCGTTCCGAAGGATCTGTAGGCTTAGTAATAGAGAGAAAAAGAGAATCCGATCATACTGATGGGCTATTGTGGTATTGTGATAAATGCAATAACAAGCTTCACGAGACCTATTTTCACTTAACCAATATTGAAAAGGATTTTTTGCCCAGATTTCGGGAGTTTTACAACTCTGAACACAACCGAACCTGTGATAGTTGTGGTACTGTTATGAATACAGATCCCAGATTTACTGACTAGATGAGTGCCGATTTAAAAACAGCTATAGAACTTGATAAAAATGATCATCTGAATCATTTTCGAGATTATTTTCATATTCCTCGAAGAAATGGAAAAGACTCTATTTACTTATGTGGAAACTCACTGGGACTGCAGCCAAAGACAGTAAAAGCGTACTTGGATACTGAGTTAACCTCATGGGCTGACAATGGCGTAGAAGGCCATTTTCAGGGAGAAAATCCTTGGATAGATTATCATGCCAAAACGAAAAAAGCACTCTCCAGAATCTTAGGAGCTCAAGAAGACGAGATTGTGAGTATGAATAACCTTACGACCAATCTTCATTTGATGCTTGCATCGTTTTATCAGCCAAAGGGGAAAAGAACCAAGATTTTAATAGAAGCAGGAGCATTTCCCTCTGATCACTATGCTGTTGAGTCTCATATAGCCAGATTAGGGCTGGACTCGGAAAAGCACGTCGTATTATTACATCCATCCGAAGGAGATACGTTCAGTACCGAAGAAATCATTGAGAAAATTCAAAATATTGGAGAGGAGCTTGCTCTGGTTCTTTGGCCAGGGATACAGTACTACAGTGGCCAATTCTTTGATATAAAAGCCATCTCAAAAGCGGCGCATGATGTGGGGGCCTTTGCTGGGTTTGATCTGGCACACGCAATTGGAAACCTTCCTATGAACCTTCATGAGGATGAGGCTGATTTTGCAGCATGGTGTAGTTATAAATATCTCAATTCAGGACCTGGTGGAGTTTCTGGTATTTTCGTACATAAGACTCATTCTTCAGTTGAAGATTTTCCAAGACTTAAAGGATGGTGGGGGCACGAGCGGGATACTCGCTTCAAGATGGATAACAAATTCGTCCCAGCTAAGGGAGCAGATGGGTGGATGCTGAGTAATATGAATATTCTTTCTATGGCTGCTCATTGCGCTTCGTTAGATATTTTTGATCAGGCTGGGATTGATAATTTGAGAGAAAAGAGTCTGGAACTCACAAAATATCTAGAGTCACTTTTACTAAACGACCCTGAAATTAGTGAGAGAATTAGAATTATAACTCCGATTAAACCTCATGAGAGAGGATGTCAGTTATCTATTTTTCTACTACGCGACGGAAAAGAGGTTTTTGATAGTCTAATTGACCAAGGTGTTATATTAGATTGGAGAGAGCCCAATGTGATTAGAGTAGCTCCCGTTCCTCTTTACAACACTTTCGAAGATGTTTGGCAGTTTTATTCAATTCTGAAAGGTATTTTTGCGGCTTTATGAAAAAAGAGACAGTCAACATTCTAGGTGGAGGTCCAGTCGGATCCCTTCTAAGCTTAATGCTTATTCAGCAGGGATATTCCGTCAAAGTTTACGAAAAGAGGGAAGATCCGCGAAAGAAGTTGATTCATGAAGGAAGATCCATCAATATGGCACTTAGCCATAGAGGGATACATGCTTTAAAGGAGGCTGGTATCTATCAGAGCATTGAAAATGAGCTGATTCCTATGGAAGGTAGAATGATGCACAGCGTCGACAAGCAGCTGACCTTTCAAGCTTATGGAAAAGAGGGGCAGGCAATAAACTCAATATCAAGAGCCAGATTGAATGAAATCATCTGTCAGGAAGCTGAAAAGGCAGGTGTTCAATTTTATTTCGGGAATAAATGTGAGGCTGTCGAGATCTCAACAAGAGAGATTTCCCTGAAACGCGGTGATTCCATGGTCAAGGTCGAATCAGATGTGCTGATTGGGGCAGATGGAGCATTTTCTTCGTTGAGAAAAGAATTTGAAAAGGATCCTGAGTTCAGTAGTATTTTAACTCAACTAGGTCACGGGTACAAAGAATTGAATCTGGAGCCTAAAGGTGGAGACTTTGTCTTTGAGCCAAATTACTTACATATCTGGCCCAGAGGAGATTTTATGTTGATTGCGCTCCCCAACCCAGAAAAGAATTTTACCTGCACACTATTCCTACCACATGGAGGTGAGCATTCGTTTGCTGAGTTAACAACAGATGAGCAGATAGAGCGATTCTTCAAAAAGTTCTTTCCGGATATTTTTGAGCTTATTCCTGATCTCGTTCATCAGTTCCAAAACAATCCGACTTCTAACCTAAACATGATCGATTGTTTTCCTTGGTCTAAGAACAACAATCTGATCATAGGAGATGCTGCTCACGCAATTGTCCCTTTTTATGGTCAGGGTATGAATGCAGGTTTTGAAGATTGTAGAATTCTGATAGAGACCTTGAAATCCAATAGTTTCAATTGGCAGGCCGGATTGATAGAATTTGAGAAATCAAGAAAAGAAGACACAAAAGCGATTTCGACCCTGGCATTGAAAAATTTTGTGGAAATGAGATCGAAGGTTGCTCATCCAAAATTTTTGAATAGAAAGAAATTAGAAGCAAGACTCCAAAGTGAGTTTCCAGAAACATGGATTCCTCTGTACACGATGGTGACTTTTACTGATTTGCCTTATAGTACTTGCTTAAGAATTGGTGAAATTCAGCAGGAAGTTCTTGATCAGGTCAGCGATTTGTCAGATCCAACCAAGGTTGATCTTCTTTCTTTGATTGAGTTATTTAATAATTTAGTGCAAGCCGATCCGCAAGTGTGTCTATAGCATCTTGCTCTACTGAGGAAATACCATCCGCTGCATTTGCAAAAAGATACATTGACTCCAGCACAAATTCCTTATCCAATTTACTATCTTGAATATGGTTTTTTAGTGCGTTCAAAAATTTCTTTTGCCACTTATCTATATTTTCCAACAGGTACATAAACTCAGTCCTGAATTTTTGTTCCATTTTAGTAGTTTCTTCGTCAGACAAATCATCGCTGAAATTTAACGTCAAACCTTTTGCGAGTTTGTCAACACCGTCCCACTCTTCCTTATCCAAAACTCCATCGCTCATGCAAACAATCAAAGAAGGATATAGGTTTAGTAGATATGTAAATTGTGAAACGGATAGGTCTACATTGCGAACCTTCTTGTATTCATCAAACAGTTGTTCAGCTTGAGATTTCATTGGCGATAGTTAATTATGCAATAATAATTTTAACTAAGATAAATCAATAGATAGTTTTATAATTATGAATACAACGACTTATTGTTTGGTAACCCAAAAATTGAATTATTCATATAATAACTTAAACTTATCTTATATAATTGACTAATAAAAATCAAACGGTTGCCATCGTCGGGTCCGGAATCGCAGGTATCGCTTCTGCAATAAGGCTTTCTGTTAAGGGAAACAAAGTAGACATTTTTGAAGCAAATGGTTATTCAGGAGGTAAGCTTTCCGAAATTAAAACGAATGGTTACCGCTTTGATGCGGGTCCATCTCTATTCACATTGCCTTTTCTGGTAGATGAGCTTTTCTCACTTGCAGGCGAGAATCCGAGAGATTACTTCAATTACGAAAAACTATCCGTCAATTGTCACTATTTCTACGAAGACGGGACTGTTATAAAGGCATACTCCGACGAGCAAAAACTGATTAGCGAGCTTTCTAACAAGACTGGAGAGAATCCTCGAAACATTGAAAAATACATTCAACATTCTGAGCTTCTTTATGAAAACCTTAGCGAGCTCTTTATGTTCAGTTCGTTGAACGACTTGAAAATATACTTCTCCAAAAAAGCATTGAAGGCCTACCTGAAAATTCCAAAGTTCGGATTCTTCAAGTCCATGAATAAATCAAACAAAGAATTGTTTTCAAGCCCAAAACTGGTTCAGTTATTCAATCGATATGCTACCTATAATGGGTCAGACCCATTTCAAACACCCGCTACTATGAACATTATCCCACATTTGGAGATGTCGATGGGAGCGTATTTCCCTCAAGGCGGGATGCATTCTATAACCCAAGTGCTTGTTGGCCTGGCAGAGAGGCTAGGAGTAAGGTTTCATTATAACAGCTCTGTAGAAGAAATATTAGTTGATCAAAACAGAGCTGTTGGTATCAAAGTAAATGGAATTGATAAAGAGTTTGATCAGGTGATTTCCAACATGGATATTGTCAATTCATATAAGAAATTACTTCCAAGAGTCAAGCAGCCAAATTTCTTACTGAATCAACCAAAGTCCAGTTCTGCACTCATTTTCTATTGGGGAATAAAAGCAGAGTTCCCTCAACTTGATCTTCACAACATTATTTTTTCGGAAAACTATCGAGCCGAATTTCAACACATATTTGATACCAAAAGTATTTATAGAGACCCTACTGTATATATCAATATCACTTCTAAGAGAAACAAAAAAGATGCACCCTCAGGCTGTGAGAACTGGTTTGTAATGATCAACACTCCTAACAATACCGGACAAAACTGGGAAGAGCTTATTGATGTAGCAAGGGAAAGGATAATCGAGAAGATCTCTAGAAGACTTAATGTAGATTTCAAAAATTTAATAGAGACCGAGCAGATTCTTGATCCTCGATCTATCGAATCCAAGACAAGTTCTGCTAAGGGAGCGCTCTATGGAAATAGCTCCAACAATTTATTCTCAGCTTTTCTGAGGCATGCTAATAAGAGTAGGAGAATAAAGAATTTGTACTTCTGTGGAGGAAGTGTTCATCCTGGAGGAGGCATTCCTATGTGTCTTTCTTCTGCTAAGATTCTGGGCCGCTACTTTTAGCAGTCGAATCATTTGGCACCAGCACCTTGTAGTTTTCGTAGGTCTCATAGATGACCTTTACGTATGTGACTGGCTCTAGCCCTCTGCAGTACCCATATTGTACGACTTCATCATTGAAGTAATTAGAGTTTGACTTTTTCAGTAAAAATGCTTCGACTTCTTCAGACCAAACCTGAGGATTTCCATCATATTTTTTAGTAAGCCGAATAGCATCCATCACATGGCCATGACCTACATTATAACTTGCCAGAATAAACTTTTGACGCTCAACCGGATCATCTACTTTGTCTTCCCAATAGTTCTGGAGCCACTTTAGATGTTCTGTTCCTGCAAGTAAATTATCTTCCGGGTTAGTCAAATCCTCCACTCCGTACTCAGAAGCTGTTACTGGAAGTAGCTGCATCAAGCCCACTGCTCCTGCCCAGGATTTGGCGTTTTTATCAAACTTTGACTCCTTGAATATCTGAGCTGCAAGTAGTCGCCAATCCCATCCTATTTCTATGGCGTACTTCTTTATGATACGATCATAAGGACTTAGTTCATCTGATGATATTGAAAAGTAATCGCTCTTAGCTCTTCGCAAAGCAGATTTTGTACTCTTAAAGTACTTGTCGTAGATGACATAATAGTCGGCCGTCTTTTTCATCTTGGCTATCCAATCGTTCAAAGAAGACAGCAAGTCTGGTCCGTTTTTTCGAACACCCCAGGCGATTTGCTGAGGAAAGCTCACGGCTGTTTTAATGTCTAGATTGGCATAGTAAGTTGAGTTTACAAGAGCTACATCTTCTTCAGCGACTGTGAAATCAATTTTTCCTTCGGCAACTTTTCTAATCAAACCTTCTGTTTCAATCGATGGGTCACCGTGAATAATGAGAATATCACCTCCTATTTCCTCTGATAGATTTTCGAGGCGTTCTACGAAAGATGAGTGATGCCGTACATGAACTTGTTTGTCTATCAATTCAACAGGGTTGCGAATCATCGTTTTCTCGATTTCATGAAGTTTCATGTCGCGCCAGTTGTTAGGCTTCCTTTGTATCAAAACTGACTTTACCAGATTGTGATAATCTGTGAATGCAATTCGCTTTTTTCTCTCTTTGGTTACAGTGAGATTATACGCCAGTATATCACCCTCACCAGCTTCAAGCTTTCTAAACCCCTCCTCTAAATCTGCAGTAATATTCATCCTGAGATTTACACCGATTTCCTGCGCATAAAGCTGTAGCAGCTCGTACTCATATCCCATGGTCTTTCCTTTATAGAGGAAAAGCCCGGTAGAACTATTATCAATAATAGCGGTGATATAACCTCTCTCCTTGATTTGATCAATATCAAGCTTCAAGACAGGCGTCTCAATGACTTTTTGCTCCACAGGCTTACTTCGTTCGTTAGAACAGGCGGTGGACGAAAGAATGGTTATGAAAACCAGAAAGGATCGGACAATAGAAGATGAGATCGGTAATTTCATTTATACTATAATGATAGCTAGAAATCCCGTAAATACCTGATTGAAAACTGGTTAGATTTTCAATCTTATGATAGAGCCTCCTCTGAAATCAGTTTATATTTACTGAACGACGGGCTGCTTTTCCAGAAGCTTAATCGCTTGCTGTTGAATGGCCTGAGCATCATATCCGCACTCATTGTGCAATTCCGGTTGCTCTCCATGCTCTACAATTCTATCGGGAATGCCAAGCCGAACGACTTTTGCAGTGTATTGATTGTCAACCATAAATTCAAGAATAGCTGATCCAAACCCACCAACAATGGTTCCATCCTCTACTGTGATGACATTTTTATGTTTTGAAAACACTTCGTGCAAAAGATCTGCATCGAGTGGTTTCACGAATCTCATGTCGTAATGTGCCGCCGATACTTCTTGCTCTTCAAGCTTCTCACAAGCTTCTGTTGCGTAATTACCAATGTGGCCAATTGTCAGAATCGCTATATCATTACCATCGCGAAGTTTTCTTCCAGACCCTACTTTTATTTTCTCGAACGGAGTTTTCCACTGTGGCATTACTCCTGCTCCTCTAGGATATCTTATTGTGAAAGGTCCATCCTTATGTTCTGAGGCTGTATACATCAAATTTCTAAGTTCAGACTCATTCATTGGGGCGGAAACTACCATATGAGGCAAACAGCGCATATACGAGATGTCATAGGCTCCATGATGCGTGGGCCCATCAGCCCCAGCTAATCCAGCTCTGTCTAGACAGAATACAACCGGCAATTTTTGAATACACACATCATGTACAACCTGATCATAGGCTCTTTGCATAAATGTGCTGTAGATATTGCAAAATGGAACACTACCCTGAGTAGCCATTCCGGCAGAAAAAGTCACCGCGTGCTGCTCCGCAATACCCACATCGAAAGCTCGATCTGGCATTGCTTCCATCATTATATTCATTGATGAACCTGAAGGCATTGCAGGCGTAATTCCCACTATTTTGTCATTTTGCTCTGCTAGTTCAACTATAGTATGTCCGAATACATCCTGATACTTAGGAGGCTGTGGTGTACTTGGTATCTTCTTGTGTATCTCTCCAGTAATCTTATCAAACTTTCCTGGAGCATGCCATTTGGTTTGATTCTCCTCTGCCAACTTATATCCCTTTCCTTTAACCGTTACGCAGTGAAGAATCTTGGGTCCTGGGATCTTTTTGAGATCGTTTAAAACATGCACCAGATGATTTACATCGTGCCCATCTACAGGCCCGAAATATCTAAGCTTGAGCGATTCAAACAGATTACTCTGCTTCAGCAAGAAGGATTTTACACTATGTTCTACATTGGAAGCGATCTCTTGAGCATTGGGCCCAAACTTGCTAATCTTTCCCAGAATCTTCCAAATGTCATCTCTGAATCTATTGAAAGTTTGTGAAGTACTTATATCTGTCAGATAATCCTTCAGTGCTCCCACATTGGGGTCAATGGACATGCAATTGTCATTGAGTATAATGATCATGTTTTTACCAGAGTCGCCGGCATGATTCATTGCCTCAAACGCCTGCCCTCCTGTCATAGCACCATCCCCAATCACTGCAATATGGTGCCTGTCATCATCCTGAAGTTCTGACGAAAACGCCATCCCAAGAGCCGCTGATATAGAAGTAGAAGAATGTCCAACTCCGAAAGAATCAAAATCACTTTCCGATCTTTTGGGAAATCCTGATAGCCCTCCATAGAATCTATTGGTATGAAACTGGTCCTTTCTTCCCGTAAGGATTTTATGGCCATATGCCTGATGTCCCACGTCCCACACGATTTGATCCTCTGGAGAATTAAATACATAGTGGAGGGCAGTAGTCAATTCTACAACACCCAGGCTTGCGCCAAAATGACCGCCATATACTGAGACATGATCAATTATAAAATCCCTGAGCTCCTCACACACTTTTGCAAGCTCTTTCTCCTCCAGCTTTTTTAAATCAGCAGGTGAATCAATTTTTGCCAGTAGTGCTCCCGGTTTTATTTTCATTATGGGGTTTATCAGATTGATCTTTTAAACTCAAGCTACAAACAAATGTTTTCTCATTTGGATGTGTAAATCGCTAATCCGCAAATTTAGATTTAATTTGCGAATTCCATTCATTGAAAAATCAACAGCAAATTGACTTAGTTTGGAAACTACAGAGAATAAAAATTTTGAAGTAAGACTTCCTCATTTCGAAGGTCCTTTTGACCTTTTGCTCTTCTTTATAGAAAGAGATGAGTTGGATATATACGACATTCCAATCTCAAAAATCACATCTGACTTTCTCGACTATGTCCATCACCTTGAGCACCTAAATGTTGAAGTGGCAAGTGAGTTCATTCTTGTAGCAGCAACATTGATGCGTATAAAATCAAAGATGCTACTCCCAAGACCAGTTCTGGATGAAGAAGGCAATGAAATTGATCCAAGGGATGAGCTTGTAAAACATCTTCTTGAATACAAAAAATACAAATCTGTTATAGAAGAACTATCGAGGCTGGAGACCAACAGGTTGAATATGGAGCGGCGAGGAAATCTAGCCCGAGAGATTCGTTCACTTTCTCAAAATGTAGATGTAGAGGCAGAAATGCAGGATATCGACCTCTACAAAATAATGAAGGTCTTTCAAAAGGTTCTGAGAAGATATGAGTACGAACAGAGCAAGCCCACCCATCATGTTGTTCAGTATCCATATACCATATCAGGTCAAAAGGACTTTGTACTTCAAAAGTTGATACTGAGGGAGGATAGAAAGATCTCTTTTATAGATCTGATTCAAGAGAAGCCAGAGAAAATTGCAGTGATTTTTAATTTTCTAGCAATTTTGGAATTGCTTCAGCTTGGGGAAATCACCTTACGAATCGGCGAAGGGTTTAATAATTTTTGGGTTGAAAAAATTTAGGCTTTTAGAATATTCTAAAAGCCCAAATCTTTATTTTCCGAAAGCAACCTTGTAGCAGCCTTATCTATGTGCGAAATAGGGAAAACCCTTTTCTAAAGCTGTGAAAATCAAGCTGCCCAAATCAGTGGAATTGATCAAAGCATTTCCAGCTCTGAGAAAAAGTATGAAGCTTCTATTAAAGCGTTTTCATCAGAATCAGAACCGTGTACTGCGTTTGCCTCAATTGATGTTGCAAACAGTTTTCTGATTGTCCCTTCGGCCGCTTCAGCAGGGTTAGTTGCACCTATCAAAGTTCTGAAATCCAATACCGCATTTTCTTTGTCAAGTGCAATAGCGATAATGGCTCCAGAAGACATGTATTTAACCAAATCATTGTAAAAAGGTCGTTCTTTATGAACAGCGTAAAAGCCTCCGGCCTTCTCTGGTGATAACATTGTCAGTTTCATGGCTTTTATACTAAAGCCCGCCTCTTCAATCATTTTGATGATTGCACCACTATTTCCTGCCGCAAAAGCATCAGGCTTGATCATTGTAAAGGTTAATTTTCCTGCCATTTTTAATTGGATAGTAAGGTTTACTTTTAATTTTTCGGCAAAAATAACACTTTGGGGCTTAGAAAGTCCACATTTTGTATTTATCGGTTTTATTGAGATTTTTGCGCCTCACATTCTGCCAGCGGTAATATTTCATGCAAGAACTCAGTGAGCTAAAAGGATTTTTATCCACACAGAGAAATATTGTGATTACTACTCATGCCAGCCCTGATGCAGATGCTCTCGGCTCGTCTTTGGGTTTATATCATTTTTTAAGAAACAGAGGACATGAAGTTACAGTCGTAACGCCTACAGAGTATCCCGAATTCCTTAAATGGATGGAAGGGAATGACACTGTTCTTGTCAACTCCAAGGATACTATTGAGGACATCCGTAAAATGATGAATGAAACAGATCTCATTTGTTGTTTGGACTTCTCAGGGTTAAATAGGATTAAGAATTTAGGAGAGATAGTTGGTGCTTCAAAAGCGAAAAAACTTTTGGTAGATCATCATTTAAATCCTGAACACTTTGCTGATTTTGAACTTTGGGATCAAAAAGCTGCTGCTACAGCTGAACTTATCTACGACCTGATTCATTTAATGGATGGAGGAAAAGAGATTAATGTAGCAATCGCTGAGAGTCTCTACGCTGGAATTATGACCGACACAGGGTCATTCAAGCACTCGTCCACTTCGGCAAAAATTCATAGGATTGTTGCCGACTTGATAGATATTGGAGCTGATATCAATAAAGTAAGCCGAAATATATACGACAACAACTCAGTCGATCGTTTGCGTTTTATCGGGTTTTCCTTAGCGGAGAAGCTTACCGTGGAAACAAAAATGCACATTGCGTATTTTATTATTACTGCTGAAGAGCACAAGCGATTCAATCTTAAATCCGGAGATACGGAAGGACTGGTAAATTACGCACTGTCAATAAAAGGAATCAACGTCGCAGCAATCATTATGGAGCGTGATGGTGAGGTGAAGATGTCATTTCGCTCTGTAGGAGACTATGCGGTGAATGATTTCGCAGCTAAACACTTCGACGGAGGAGGGCATAAAAATGCTGCTGGAGGGCATTCTCTAGAATCTTTGGCCGATACGGTAGAAAAATTCAAGAAATTGATTCCTGCATTTCAGGATCATTAACTTTACATGAAAAAGAGGAATACTAATACGATGAAGCGATCGAAATATTTAAGTTTTGCAATCAGTCTGATTATAACGATCATATTCATTCAGTGTAGAAAAGTTGAGATAGAGGTTCCATTTGACATTGTTGGACAATATGAAGTTGACAGTGTTGAGATTGCGTCCTATATATCAGAAAAAGGATATGCAGCGTCTTCATTAGATACAACTCAAAACTTGGTTGTTTATACCGTACTTGACGAAGGTGATGGAGAAACCATAGAGTTTGATGATATTGTTTCTTACTACTATGCTATTAAGAGCACTGACGATAGTGTTCGAAGTACCAATAATTTACCTATTGCGATTGAAAATGAGTTAGACTCTGCGAATACCGTAAACCTATACAGGACCGAAAAATTTACCTTTGCGCCTTCTTCATGGACAGTAGCGGGTATTTTCCCCAATCTCCTAGAAGCATTAAACCCTCCATATAGAGATGCTCTTGTTGCCATAACAAAAGAGCTTAAGGTTGGAGGGCATGGTGTCATGATTCTACCTTCCAACGCCTACTTTGCTCGAGACGAAAGATTTTCTCAAGAGATTTTTGTAGTTGATATTCTTCCTGTTCAGGTCAGAAAACCAAACTAGAGTTTTTCCATGCAAATTTGCTTCGCAACTCACAATCAAAATAAGGCTGCTGAAATTCGCGCTCTTTTGCCAGAGGGACTTGAGCTCATCACTTTGAAAGAGATAGGGCAAAATGAGGAGATACCTGAGACAGGGAAAACATTAGAAGAGAACTCTGAAATAAAGGCTAGGTTCGTTTTTGAAAAATTCAACATTCCTTGTTTTTCCGATGATACAGGTCTGGAAGTGAGTGCGCTGAATGGAGAGCCTGGTGTGTATTCAGCAAGATATGCCGGGGATCAGAAGGATAATGAGGCTAATATCAACCTGTTGCTCTCGAACCTTGAGCGTAAAAGTGATAGATCTGCAGCATTTAAAACAGTAATTACCTATTTAGATCAAGAGGGGAATAGAAGTCAATTTGTAGGGGAGGCTCATGGAGAAATCATCCATGATAGGACCGGAGAGGAGGGGTTTGGCTATGACCCGATTTTTAAACCATCAGGTTTTGAAATCACTTTTGCTCAAATGACTAAGGAGGAAAAAAACGCCATTTCTCATAGAGGTCGTGCTTTTAAGAAATTTATAGGACATCTCAATAGATTTAAAAAGGAATGAGCAATCCTCAAATAATAGGCATTACAGGTGGGAGCGGGTCTGGGAAAACATTGTTTTTGAAACAATTGCTTACTTGTCTGGATCCGGAAACGGCAAGTGTTCTTTCCATGGACAATTATTATAATCCGCAAGAGACACAGCCTAAAGATGAAAAAGGGATTGAGAACTTTGACCTTCCTGAGTCTCTGGATAGAGAACGATTCGTTTCTGATCTTAAGAAACTTAAGAGTGGCGAAGACATCTCATTGAATGAATATACTTTCAACAATGAAGACATCACTCCTTCGCTCATCCATATAAAATCTGCACCGATTATTATGGTAGAAGGGATCTTCTCCTTTTATTATAAAGAAGTGCTTGATCTATTAAACCTCAAAATCTTCGTAGAAGCGCCTGAATATTTAATGCTTACCAGAAGGATTACACGCGATGCGAAAGAACGCGGATATGATTTGAATGATGTGCTTTACAGATTTCAACACCACGTCACACCTTCTTTTAAGAAATTCATAGAACCATCGAAGTATGAAGCTGATCTTATCATCCCCAATCATGATGGGTTTGATATCGCACTAGAAGTAGTGTCTAATTATCTAAAAAAAGCACTTCATCAATAATTTATCTACTTAAGCTTTTCATTCAAAGCTATTTAAGTAGTTTTGCTGCACTTTGAAAAAAGGAGAAGATAACATATTGATTCGATTGAAACAGACCATTCTGGTTTTTGGGATTCTCATAGGTTTCTGTGGGGTAACCATGAACGACACTTGGTCTGTCAAGGTATCTCAAACTATAGAAGAGAGCGCCGATGACGATAATCAGTCTGATCAGGTTCTCAAATCTCTAGATGCCATTACTTATTCATCTCAGATAAACGTAACACATCAGTCAGTGTTGATTGAGGAGTTACCTGAAGAAGAAATAGAAGCGGAGATAGAGATTGAAGACAGCTTTGTCGTTTCCAATATTTCAAAGGCTTTTAAAATCCTATTTAGAAGTATTATTTCCCCGAATGCCCCCTAGGGCTTCTTATCAGGCGATCTAGTCTGATTTTAGCAATACATTTTATCATTAAATAAATCTGAGTATCTAATTATTCGATTGTCGGATTTTCAAAAAACAGAATTTAATCCAAACTATACCATTATGAAAAACAAAGGATTTGTGGTTTTACTGACCATTATTATTTCCTTACTATGTATCTACTATTTGTCGTTCACATTCGTTGTGAAGAATGTTGAAAAACAAGCTGTAGCAGCAAATACAGATGAAAGTGGAGCCGTAGATTTCGCTGAAAAGCAACGATACCTCGATTCGATTTGGGGAGAACCTGTATATAACCTGTTGGGGCTGGAATATACTTATCAGGACATTAAAGAGACTGAACTTAATAGAGGTCTTGACCTTCAAGGAGGTATGCACGTAACTCTAGAGGTTTCTCCTGTTGAAATTGTAAGAGGGATGAGTCAGGATAACCCTAACCCAGCATTTGTAGGTGCACTGGCAAAAGCTAAGGAAAACATCAAAGGGACTCAACTGAACTATGTTGATGAGTTCTATGCAGAATTTAAAAATGCTGCTCCTGAAAAGGATCTTGCCAGCATCTTCGCTACTGCAACTAACAAGGGCAAAATCAATAGAAATTCAAGCGATGAGGAGATTCTTGACATTATCAACAAAGAAATTGAAGGTGCAATTGATCGTTCTTTTCAAATTCTAAGAACAAGAATCGATAGATTCGGAACATCTCAACCGAATATCCAGAGACTTCAGGGAACAGGTAGAATTCAAATCGAACTTCCGGGTGTTGACAATCCTGAAAGAGTAAGAAAGCTACTTCAAGGAGTGGCTAAGCTAGAGTTTTGGGAGGTGCATAATCTTAACGAGATTTCAAGCACAATACAGGCAATCGATCAATTATTGGTTGCTGAACAAAAATCAAATGTTGAAACGGCTGTCCTAGCAGAAGATGGAGAAGCAGTAGATCAAACGGATGATATCTCTTCTTTATTGACCGATTCTGAAGATGGAGATTTATCTTCTGATTCTACGCTCAACGCTGATTCTGATAGCAGTAAAGCTGCCGCTTTACAGGATTCTTTGTTTAATAACAATGTGTCTCCATTGCTCTCACTTATGAGATCAGAATATGGCGGGCTATTTTATAATTTGAAGGATACTTCAAGGATCAATAGAATTTTCCAACGAGCGGATGTAAAAGCTCTTATTCCTTACAATATCAAATTTCTTTGGGAGATCAAACCAATCGAGGCTGAAGGTTTGAGTCAGGATAAGGTTATCCAACTGCATGCTATTAGAAGCACAAGAAACAACAAGGCTCCATTGACGGGAGAGGTAATCACAGATGCAAGACAAGATCTTGATGAGCGTGCCCAACCAGCAGTCTCAATGCAGATGAATTCTGTAGGCGCAAGAATGTGGAAAAACCTTACAGCTAAAAATATCGACAGAAGAATCGCTATCGTTCTAGACAACTTCGTGTATTCCGCACCGAATGTTCAAGGTGAAATTCCAAATGGAAATTCTTCGATTTCTGGAAACTTCACATTCGAGGAAGCTCAAGATTTGGCTAACATATTGAAAGCTGGAGCACTTCCAGCTCCGACTACCATTGTCGAAGATGTGGTGATAGGACCAACTCTTGGAAAAGCCGCTCAGGCTCAGGGTATCAAATCTATCGTCGCTGGTCTATTGATTGTGATTTTCTTCATGGTCTTATATTATGCAAAAGGTGGTCTTATTGCCAATGTTGCATTGTTCTTCAATATTTTCTTTATTCTTGGGATTTTGGCACAATTAAGTGCATCATTAACACTGCCTGGTATCGCTGGTATTGTATTGACTATTGGTATGTCGATTGATGCGAACGTACTCATATTCGAGCGTATTAAGGAGGAGCTTAGAAATGGAGCTGGTTTGAAAGCTGCTATATCAAGCGGATATTCTAAAGCTTATTGGTCCATTTTCGATGCAAACGTTACCACTTTCATTGTTGGTTTGATTCTTTACATTTTCGGTCAGGGACCTATCAAAGGATTTGCTATTACATTGATGATAGGTATTGCATCCTCTTTCTTTAGCGCCGTATTCATCACAAGAGTAATCGTAGAAGCATTCTCTAAAAAGGGAGATCAATCAAAACTATCTTTCGCAAATGCGTTTTCTAAAAATGCACTTACTGGAATCAATTTTGATTTCATAAGCAAGAGAAAAATGGCTTACCTATTTAGCGGAGTATTCATCTCTGTGGGAATTATCTCTATGATCATTAAGCCCCTTGCTCTTGGTGTAGATTTTGAAGGAGGTAGATCTTACGTTGTTACGTTTGATGAGCCTGTAGCTTCTTCAAAACTAAAAACTTCGCTTACGCCTTACTTCGATAATGAAGGAACTGAAGTGAAAACTTTTGGTGCTAGCAACATTCTCAAGGTCACTACCAATTATTTGATTGACGATGATGCGGATGAAGCAGATGAAACGGTACAGAATGCTTTAGTAAAGGGTATCAGTGAAACGCAAAGCTTAACCTATATCGCTGGAGATGGCGAGCTTAGCGATGGGCAGTTTTCGATTTCCAGCTCTTCAAAAGTCGGAGCAACAATTGCAGACGATATCAAAAACTCATCATACAAGTCTGCGATCATCGCATTGATTCTAATCTTTATTTATATCGTTGTTCGATTCAGAAAATGGCAATTTGGACTAGGAGCAGTTATCGCATTGTTTCATGATACATTGTTTGTTCTTTCAGCTTTTGCAATCGCAGGCTTATTGGGAGTCCCGTTTGAAATCGATCAGGTATTTGTAGCAGCTATTCTGACAATCATTGGTTACTCAATCAATGATACTGTGGTTGTATTTGATAGGATAAGAGAAAACCTCGGAATCAAGGCTGGATCGGAACGTAAAGCTGTATTCAATGAATCTTTGAATAGTACTTTGAGTCGTACTTTGATTACCTCTGTGACTACTTTGGTTGTGGTAATTGTTCTCTTCCTATTTGGAGGAGCTGTACTCAAAGGATTCTCTTTTGCATTGTTGGTAGGTATTATCGTAGGTACTTACTCTTCTGTATTTATCGCTACTCCTACTGTAATCGACTTGTACAATAAGCAAGATGGCAAGGAGGCGTAAGCTTTAGAAATATAAACTTTATCAAAAAGCCCTTGACTAGCTAAGTCGAGGGCTTTTTTGTTAATAGGATTTGCATTCAAAAACGTGTATAAATTCTTATAATAGATAATGATTAAATTTACGTAGAGTCCGCTAGCATCTTATACAGTAAAGATTGATAGCTTTCTGATTGCAAGAGGCGCACAGTTGATTTTAAGAAATTTGGAAATGGACTTTACTAAGTAAATGAGCAACCTAAGAATGGAACCCCACAGTCCCACAAAATTTTTGCTTTACATTGCTTTTGCAGTTTTCGTTAGCATTTCTATTCTCACATTAAGCAGGTTTGAGCCCGAATATTATTTTCCTTCGAGTGTCGAGCATATAGACGAGACGGATTCTATTTCTTTCGAAAAAAAGGAGGAACGAAAGGGACAGCTAAATTTCAAAGAAGAAGTGGTCCTCGAGCCAATTTCCAAGGAGCCTTTCTCGATAAAAAAGCGGACTGCTGTTATTAAGCCTGACCAGTCTGATGAGGTTACTTCAAAAGTAGCTGTTGAAAAAAGGTCAAAAAGGAAAAAGGCAGAAGTAGAAAGGAAATCAGGAACTTCAGAAGAGTACTTTGCTAATCTCTTAGAGGATTACCATTCAAATCTATCAGATAAGTTAGGTACAGAAGAAATCCGAAAAGATATTATCATCCGATACTACAAGCATGCACCTGATGGGAATAAGGTATATAGCCTGATGGGTTTGGGCTTTTACATACATGAAAGACCAGTGGCAAGTTCGCAAGTTGATTACGAATCAAATGCTGTTTTTTACGGTGATAACGTGAGTGAGGATGATTTGAAGCTCGTGGTTTATAAGCTTTTGCAGCAGAACATGCCTATTAAGTTAATAACCAAATCACAGTATCACGACAGTTGGAAAGCATCTTCTATTGAAATTGGGACTGACACTACGGCTATTGATAAGCCGATCATCAATTTTTCGCAGCTTCGAAAATTGACCCTCTAAAACAAAAAAAAAGGCTGAATCCAAAGAAACAGCCTTCTGGTGATTTATATCTCAATATTAACTGCCACAACCCACGCATTCAATCTCACTATTGATTGGTCGCGTGCCATTTAATTTCATTTTGAGGTTGTGAATTTTGTCTTTCAAATCCATGTCAGCAAACATATCGCCGGTCAATTGACCTTCTAAGGATTTGATTTCATTTTCAATTTCTTCTTTCATTGAGATATTTATTTAGGAGTCAAACACCCAACAATTTACAAAAGCTCCCGCCAAGTAAAAAATTTTTTCATTTAAGAATCTGATATTATGACTATGGCTTTTTGTAAAGCCACGCTATTTGGGTAGGTAACGATTTGCCCTTCAGCGTTTTTGATGAAAATAGAAAACAGGGTCAAATCGTAAACCAATCCTTCGATTGAGTTATCCCCATCTACAATTCTGATTTTCGAACCAATCTTATAAGGAAAGTAAAAAAACAAAATAACAGCAGCTGTGAGATTACTCAAAATAGACCAGGAAGCGAAAAGTCCAATTCCCGCAACCGTGAAAAAGGAGATAAAATATACAGACAAGCCTTTGAATGAAATATCCCACACCAGACCTCCGAGCATAAGAAATACAACAAACAATACAAAATTGAGATACTTAGTAGTGTATTTGACTCTAGATAAGCTCAAGTCACGTTTCTGACCGTATTTACGCAAAACTCTAGCTGTGAGCTTTCTAATAATAAGATATGCTAAGACTAGAGCTATAGTCAAGAGTACCTGAAGAGACCGGTTATCTTGTGATTTCAAATAATCGATGATTTCCATATTGTAAAGATAAAGCAGGAGTACGACCGAACCTCATTGCAGCTGCAACAATATTGCAACTGCGCTATCGTTGTAAATGAAACTAAACGCCTCACATTATGGAACTCAAGAAAAATGAAAATTTAGATCTGCAAAAAAAGTCTCCATTGTTTTTTACAATAGGGCTTGTGATCTCTATGTCGTTGGTAGCTGTTGCTTTTGAATGGAAAAGCGAATTTGAACCCGTTGAAGTCTCCACTCCAAAAGATGAACCTATAGTATTTCAATACCCCATAGCGACCAATCACGAAGAGCCTGAGCCTCCCAAACCAATAGAACCGAAGGCAGAAAAACCAAAACCGATTCAACCGCCAATTATTGTTGATACAAAGAATAAAATTGAGCCCAAAAAAGAAGGGAAGACGGAGATTATAGATATTGATATAGACACAGAATACGATGATGCTCCTTCTATTGAAGTGCCTGAAAAAACCTTTATAATCGTAGAGTCAATGCCTTCATTCCCCGGAGGAGATATTGCTTTTCTCCAATACATGGCGAAAAAAATAAAATATCCAAAGTCAGCTAAAACCGTGGGAGCGGAAGGTGTCGTCTATCTAGAATTTATTATAAATAAAGATGGCTCTATTTCAGATGTAAAACTCCTAAGAGGAATCGGAATGGGCTGTGATCAAGAAGCCATTCGTGTACTTCTTAATTCTCCAAAATGGAATCCAGGGAAGCAAAGAGGTGTCCCTGTTCGAGTGAAACGCACGATTCCAGTTAATTTCAAACTGAACTAAAAAGAAAGGGCTCAATTTTGAGCCCTTCTTATATTTGAAATTCTTTTGCGATCTACACAGATGCTACAACTTTGATCTCTTTTGACTCTGGACTGGCCCAACTGTCAAAATCGGTCAGTATCTTATCAAAACTCACATTGCTTGTTATATAAGCGGATGTATTGAATTTGTCTTCGCGAAGTACTTTCATGACAAATTCAAAATCCTCCATAGTGGCATTTCTGCTGCACATAAGCGTAGTTTCTTTGGCATGAATCTTTGGGTGAGTAAATGAAAGATCTCCCTTGAACAATCCAACTAATACATAATTTCCACCGTGTCTCATGTAGTCAGTTCCACCCTCTATAGCTCTTTTGCTTCCTGTAGCGTCAATTACATGCTGAGCAAGGTGACCGTTTGTTATTTTTTCAATTTGAGCCGCAGGATCTTGCAAGGCGTTAACAGCATGGTCCGCCCCAAACTGTTTTTTGACCATCTCTAATCTGTGATCGTTGATGTCGATTGCGATTACTTCAGCACCCAGATACTTGGCTAGCTGAATGATTCCGATTCCTATAGGTCCACAACCAGCTACTACAACAGTATCTCCTTTTTTTACTTGCGCTCTCCTTATTGCATGAGCTCCAATGGCTAGCGGCTCAACAATGGCAATCTGATCAAGTGTAAGGTCGTTTGCAGGAATAAGCAATCGGGTTGGAAGTGTTATTTGCTCCTGCATCCCTCCGTCAGCGTGAACGCCAAAAACCTGTATTTTTTGACAGCAGTTCGATTTTCCTGCGAGACAAGCATCACATTCTTGACAATTGATATATGGCATGATTACTACCTTATCACCTGCCTTAACGCTTTCTTTATTATCACCTACTTCTACAACCTCAGTAGCGAGTTCATGCCCCAGGATTCTTGGATAAGAAAAAAAAGGTTGATTGCCTTTAAATGCGTGTAAATCTGTTCCACAAATCCCAACTCGGCGCACAGCCAGTAATGCCTCTCCATCCTTTTTTTGCGGTGCTTCTTTCTCTTTTAATAAAAACTGATTGGGTTCTTCGCAGACTATGTATTTCATTGTAATATTTTATACGAAAGTAAATGTACTTTTATCACCGCAATGGTAAAACGTTTGCTCGTATTTGCCATGCAACAAGTGAGTAAACTTGTCTAAGCTGTTAATTGGGAAAACCTAGCCTTATAAAAATGAAAGTAGTAGATGCGCATCAGCATTTTTGGAACTATGAGCCAGTGAAACATAGTTGGATTTCGGATGATATGAAAGTCATACAACGTGATTTTCTACCTCAAAATCTCCTCCCAATCTATGAGGAAAATCATGTTGATCAGTGTGTGGCGGTACAGGCAGATCAGACAGAAGCTGAGACTGATTTTCTGTTAAGCCTTGCTGAAAAATATGCTTTCATAGGCGGAGTGGTTGGATGGGTTGATTTGAAGTCTAATGATCTTGAAAAACGATTGGAGCATTATTCTCAATTTGATAAGCTGAAAGGGTTTAGACATGTGGTTCAGGATGAACCAGATCCAAATTTTATGCTTGGTTCAGATTTTCAAAAAGGAATCTCGCTGCTCCATCGGTATAACTTTACTTACGATATACTGATTTTTCATCATCAACTGCCGGCGACTGTGGAACTGGCTCGTGCCTTTCCGAATATGAAGTTTGTTCTAGATCATATAGCAAAACCAGATATAAAGTTAGGTTCCGTAGATGATTGGGCAAAGCATATAAAAGCATTGGGAGAGTGTCAAAACGTATATTGCAAGGTGAGTGGTATGGTGACTGAGGCAGACTGGGAATTCTGGAAAACAGAAGATTTGATTCCATATCTCGATATTGTGTTTGAAAATTTTGGAACAGACAGAATAATGTTTGGGTCTGACTGGCCAGTTTGTTTACTTGCAGCAGATTATAAAATGATGAAATCTGTTTTGGATACTTACATATCTGGCTTTTCCAAGTTAGAGAAAAATAAAGTAATGGGTGAGAATGCTGGTAGCTTTTATTCCCTTAAAGATTGACAAAAAAACAATAGAATAACCTATCCTAATCATGAGTGAATTAAAGAAAAACCCCGTAGTTTCTAAGGAGCTACTTATCCCATTTATTGCAGCAACTTCCATTTTTGCATTGTGGGGTTTTGCCAATGATCTGACCAACCCTATGGTTGCCGCATTTAAGAAGGTCATGATCCTTTCTAACAAAGAGGCCTATAATGTGCAATTTGCTTTTTACTTTGGGTACGGAGTGATGGCGATTCCAGCAGCCTTATTTATTAGAAAATTTAGTTACAAAACAGGTATTTTATTAGGACTGGCGCTGTACGCAATAGGAGCAATGTTGTTTTACCCTGCGGCGGAAAATGGTTCTTATACCTACTTCCTGATTTCTCTTTTTGTCATTACTTGTGGTCTTGGGTTTTTGGAAACTACTTCCAATCCACTCATACTTTCTATGGGAAGCCCCGAAACAGCAACACGCAGGCTTAATCTGGCTCAATCTTTTAATCCAATTGGTTCATTGACGGGTATGCTGGTAGCGAAGTTTTTGGTTCTGGATCGTATACTCTCTGCGGATTATGATAGTAGTGAGGAGATAATTGCACTGGGTGCTGAAAAAGCTGCTGAAATTAAGGCTTTTGATTTAGGCGTAATCAGTGTCCCCTATGTTGCAGTGGGCCTGTTTGTAGCATTGGTATTTATTGTGATTTGGCGTACCAAAATACCAAGTATGGTTATGGGAGATCACCTATCTATACGTGAGTCTGTAAGTCGAATATTCAAAAACAGAAACTACCTACCTGGTGTCTTGGCGCAAACGTTTTATGTAGGGGCACAGATTATGTGCTGGACAGCTATTTTCCAATTAGTGGAATACTTAAACGATTCACAAGGCTTGGGAGTGGATGCAACCTGGTGGAATATAGCAGCCATGATATCTTTTGTTTCAACTCGTTTCATTGGAACCGCTTTGATGCAGAAGTTCAAGCCAGCTCAAATGCTGATGATATTTGGATTAGCTGCCGCTTTGATGTGCTCGGGAGTTATATTTTCTTCCGGCTTAAGTAGCTTGATATTTCTAGTCCTTGTATCAGTATTTATGTCAATCATGTTCCCAACTATATACGGACTTGCATTAAAAGACATGGGTGAAGAGGCCAAACTCGCATCTTCAGGACTGATAATGGCCATAGTAGGAGGAGCATTGTTGCCTAAGATACAAGCTTGGGTAATGGATTTTGGGGATACCGTAAATGGAGAAGAAATATTTGGAGATGTGATCGTTGGAGGCATTACGGAAATACATTTTTCTTTCGTGTTGCCGTTGATCTGTCTGCTTGCTGTTGCTGCCTATGGTGCCTATGCCAATAAAGCCACTAAATAACTAACGTAAAGATTTAATTGAAAATATAAAGTGAACACGGATAACATTGTAGAGAATAAACCATCTTATTCATCGGATTATAAGAAGAGTCCAAAGTTCGAAAACGGCCCAAGGCTTGTTTTAGGGACTTCTGGGTTAGGAGGAGTTTGGGGAGGAGTTCAAACGCACGAGTCAATAGATGCAATTTTATATGCCTTAGAGGTGGGAGTAGGAGCTTTTGATACAGCTCCTTCGTACTCCGAAGCGGAAAGCGTACTTGGAGGCGCACTAAGAGAATGGACGGGAGCGCGACCATTTGTAAGTACAAAGGTGGGAAGGTTGAAGGCAGCTTCAGCCCATGAATTCAAACTTGATTACTCATCCGATGGGATGAGAAGGTCTGTGGAAAATAGCCTCAAAACCATTGGAGTCGATCATGTGGATTTGCTTTTCTTGCATGAGCCACAATTAGTGGAAAAGGAAGAGATTCCAAGAATTCTGGACGTCCTTGTTCAATTCAAAGAGGAGGGGCTAATTAACAAAATAGGTATAGGGGGAAATCTTACGGATAACTTTAGACCCCATATGGGAAAAGGAAAGTTCGAGGTGATTTCGGGGTTTCTGAAAATGAATGCGTGCAATTTGGATGCTTTTAGAGATGACGTGTCATTTATAAAAGAGCAAGGTTTAGCTTACTATAATGCTTCGATCCTGCATTTCGGTTTAATGGGCAATCGATTATCTACTTATAAGGAAAACTTTGATCAAGAATCAGATTGGCTTCAGAAACGTGACATCTCAGTGGCAGAAGATATCCAGAAGTTAGCAGAGGAGAATAACATGAGTTTTTCAGTATTGGCACAGCGCTATGCGTTTGGTATCGCGGAGGCTGATCGAATTGTTGCGGGGGCCAAGAATATTGATCAAATAAAAAGAACGCTTAGTGACTGGGAGCAAGGGCCATTGTCTGAAGAGCTGTTCAATGATGTAACACAAATAATTTTTAAGCACTATTGATTTTATGAGGAGGTTTTGCATGGCGTGCGATCTAAAAGATGATCCTGCGCTGATCGAAGAATACAAAGCACATCACGAGGAAGGAAAGGCATGGCCTGCAATTACGAAAAGTATTAAGGATGCAGGAGTTATGGATATGCAGATATTTCTAACTGGGAATCGGTTATTCATGATAATGGAAGTAGATGACACTTTTAGCTTTGAAGAAAAGTCTAAGATGGATGCCGAGAATTCTGAAGTTCAGAAATGGGAAGATTTGATGTGGGATTATCAGCAAGAGTTGCCATGGGCTCCTAAAGGGGAGAAGTGGATATTAATGGATCAAATTTTTAAATTATAACAGAATAATATGAAATCAGGAGTTTCAAAGTACTCTCTTCTTTTGGTATTCGCTACCATGACTCTCTTCATTGTAAGTTTTCAGAGTACAGCTCAAAGCAAGAAAAAGGGCTGGACATCACTGCTGGATTCAGACCTGAGTCAATGGGAAGTATTTATGGGTATTCCGCATACTTCTGTGGATTTACCAGAGGAAGTAGAGAAAAGTGATAATGTACATGAAGGAACTCCTATGGGTTTGAACAATGATCCTAAAAGTGTATTTACTACAATAGAAGAAGAGGGAGAAACCATTTTGAAAATTACCGGTGAAATCTACGGGGGGTTGACCACACTGAGTAGCTACAGTAACTACCATTTGAAAATGTATTTCAAATGGGGAGACCAAAAATGGGAGCCGCGTCTAAACGCTCTTAGAGACAATGGTATTCTTTATCATTGTCAAGACCCTCATGGAGCTTTTTGGAATGTGTGGATGGCTTCATTGGAATATCAGGTGCAGGAGGGTGATATTGGAGATTTTATCTCTATAGCAGGGGTATATGCAGATATACCCGCGGACAGAAAAGAAAACGATAATGGTAGAGCAGGATTCAAGTTCAATCCAAAAGGGAAGTGGTACACTTTTAAATGGGAAGATTATGAGTCCGGTCGCTGTAGTCAAAGTGGTCTTGAGGAAGCTAAGCATGGTGAATGGAATGAATTAGAAATCATCACATTTGGAGATAAGAGCATTCATGTTGTGAACGGAAAAGTTGTCAACATTCTTAAAAATGCAAGAATGGATATTGATGGTAAACCTCAGACGATCGATTCAGGTAAAATTCAAATTCAGTCAGAAGGAGCAGAATCTTACTACAAAGGCATTCAGATCAAGTCCATTAAGAAGATGCCAAAGGCTTATGCAGCTATGTTCAAATAGGATACAGTGCTCTTTTCGAAAGTAAAAGAAAACCCTAGTAGAGCTTGAGAGTCTACTGGGGTTTTTTAATTCTTGATCCTTTTAATCGACTGATGTTATAAAGAGACTCCTCTTTTCCATGGTATAAAGTCCGATTGATCCATAATTACTGCTTTTGATGGCTTGTCTCCGGAAGCAACCTGGATCACATGATCTAGTATTTCCTCACCCATTTCGGCAATCGTCTTTTTCCCTTCTATAACAGGCCCTGTATTGATATCTATGATATCACTCATCTTTTCGGCAAGCTTGGTATTGGATGATACCTTTAGAATTGGAGCTACTGGATTACCAGTTGGTGTTCCTAATCCTGTAGTGAAGAGCACCACGTTTGCCCCAGACCCTACCAATCCAGTAGTAGATTCTACATCATTTCCTGGCGTACAGAGCAAATTTAAACCCTCCTTAAAAGCATATTCTGTATAGTCCAATACATCATTGATAGGGGATGTACCACCTTTTTTAGCCGCGCCTGCAGACTTCATTGCGTCAGTGATCAAACCGTCTTTGATGTTTCCGGGAGAAGGGTTCATATCGAAACCCGATCCGCTATCCTCGGCAGCTTGCTCATAGCTTCTCATAAGATCAGTGAATTTGATCGCGTGTTGTTTGTTGGACATTCTATCGATCAATTCCTGCTCTACACCGCAAAGTTCCGGGAACTCTGACAGCATCACCTTTCCGCCAAGAGCTGCAACTAAATCCGAAGCGTAACCCACAGACGGGTTGGCAGAAATACCAGAAAACCCATCAGAACCACCACACTCTAACCCTACAGTTAGTTTGCTAAGAGGAGCTGGTTGTCTGGTAATTTTATTCGCTTCTATAAGGTGCTTGAATGTCTCTTTTATCGCAGTAGAGATGAGCACTTCCTCATTTCCAATGGACTGTTGATCAAATATAACTACGGGCTTTTTAATGTCCAGACTTTCCAAAGCCGCATTGAAGATTTTCACTTCTGCATTTTGGCAACCAAGGCTCAATACAGTCGCTCCCGCAACATTCGGATTTTTCACGTATCCAGCAAGGAGCCTACATAGCGTTTCAGCATCCTGACGAATGCCACCACATCCGCCCTGATGGGTGATAAACCTGACTTTCACATTTTCAAAAACTTCAGACTTATCTGTATCTGCGACTTGTTCCAGTAAAGGTTCTTCGCTATCATAAACCTCATCAAAATTCTCATTTTGATAGTGGTCAACGAGATTGGTTACAAGTTGCTCGTATTTGTTTTTAGTCTCATATCCCAAAGCTTTATTAAAAGCTTTCTTCAGTACCTCAATATTTCTGTTTTCACAAAAAACCAAAGGAAATACTAGCCAATAGTTACTAGACCCGACTTGGCCGTCTTCTCGGTGATAGCCGTTGAATGTACGGTCGGAGAATCTTGAAACATCAGGAGCGTTCCATTTATAAGTCGACTTCTTATCCAAATCATAAGTTGAGGCTTTGTGTGTCGTGTTTTGAGTAGTAATTGCCTGCCCTTTAGCTATTCTTTCATTGGCAGTGCCTACTACTAATCCATACATATACATCTCTTCTCCTGCTTCCAGATCTTGGAGAGAAAATTTATGCTTAGCCTGAATATCATGCGAAAGTGTTACTTCGGTATCATTGACACTCAAAGTGTCACCACTTTTTAAATCAGTAAGAGCAACAGCTAAGTTATCTGTTGGATTTATTGTAATTGCTTGAGCCATTTGATTAAAATGTTTTTAATATTTCTTTGATTCCCTCAACTTCTATTTTATCCAAATAGCTAATTAAAAGAGGTTGGATAGAAGCTATTGAAGTTAAATCTTCGCCCCAGAAAGACTTCTGGCTAAGGATTTTTTCAGCCAACGATTCATTGGATAGATTGGCTGCCTTCCATTCGTTGAAAAGATCCAGGATGAACTGATCATCTGTAGCTTGGAAAGAATCGGACAAATACAATTTGATCAAGCAAGCCAAGGAGAAAATAAGTCGTTTCGGAGCATTTTCGTTGGCTTGAATGTAGTCCTTTATGGTTGGTAATACGCGTACCTTGAACTTGGAGATCGAGTTTAGCGAGATACTCTTCAATTCATGACGGATGAAAGGATTTTTGAATCGCTCCATGATTTCGTCTGCAAATGCGCGAACCCCATCTTGAGGTAGGTCAATGGTAGGAGCGATCTCTTCATACATCACAGATTTGACAAATTTGCCCGTGATCTCATCTTCGACTGTTTCTCTCACGGTTTCGATTTGTGCAAGCAATCCTACCGGAACCATAGCTGTATGCGTACCATTTAGAATTCTTACTTTCTGAGTCCTGTATGGAGTCAAGTCATCAACAAACTTGACATTAAGTCCATATTCATCAGCCGGCAAAACTTTTTGAATCTCTTTTGGTCCCTCTATTACCCAAAGATGAAATACTTCAGATGCTACTACAAGCTGATCGTCATACCCTATGCGCTCTTGAATTTCTTTGATCTCTTCCTTAGGATAACCGGGGACAATTCTATCTACCAGTGTATTTCCAAAGTAATTGTGATTGCTGATCCAGTCAATAAACGAATCACCAAGACTCCATTTTTCAGCATACTGAAGAATAGCCGCTTTTAGTTTTTCCCCATTCTTTTCAATGAGTTCGCAAGGAATGAAAACCAAACCACTTTCTGCATTTCCTTCAAAATGATCAAATCTTTTCTTCAGAAGCTGAGTCAACTTGCCAGGGAATGTATTCGCCAACCCACTTTCTGGAAGGTCTTCATCTTCGAATCGGATACCTGCTTCAGTAGTATTGGATAGAATAATCTTTAGCTCGTTATTAGACGCATGCGCGAAGTAATCTTCTGGAGATTCAAATGGGTTTATCGTCTCATCTATGCAGCTAATGAGACGCGTATCGTTTATTTCCTTTCCTTTTTGAATACCTCTGATCAGGTGATGATACAATCCGTCTTGTGCCTTAAGCATGTGAACCAAGCCTCTGTCGATAGGCTGAATGACTGAAACACCCGCGTTAAACTTAGGAGATTTTTCGTTAAGAATATCGATCATCCAGTTTGCAAATGCCCGAAGGAAATTCCCTTCACCGAACTGAAGAATCTTAATAGGCCTTTTTGCGGCAAGGCTAGCGTTTGTTCTGTCTAAATTCACTTTATTAAGATGATGTTTTGATTATTGACTTGATTGCGAAATTAAGGGAAACTAAAGTGTTTTTTGAGGTTTTCTTTATCCCTTTAGGGTGTGAAACCCATTCCTTTGCGTACTTTACAAAATCCCCCCTCTAATAATTATATTTAGTCACCCAGCAACTATTTAGGCTCAATTAATTTTAATCTTCCAATAAGAAAAGGTCAAAATGATACGAGGAAGAGTAAAAATCATTGATTTAGCTAAAGAACTCGGTGTTTCCACATCTACTGTTTCTCGAGCTTTGAGTAACGAAGGAAGAATTAGCCAAAAAACGCGAGAAGCAGTTTTGGATCTAGCAAAAAAGTGGGGATACAAGCCTAATCCGTTCGCTATTAATCTTCTCAAAAAACAATCAAAGAGTATTGGATTGATTTTACCCGAATTTACTCATCACTACTTTTCTAAGGTGTTGGATGGGGTGAATCGGATTGTTAATGAAAGAGGATATCATCTCTTTATCAATACTCATGAAGGACTATATGAGAAAGAGGTGAAAGCGGTGAATATGCTGAACAGTATGCGTGTGGATGGAATTATCGCTTCATATGCTCGTGGCACCTCTAATTTTGACCATTTTTTAGAAACTCTGGAAGACGATGTTCCCGTGGTATTCTTGGATAGAATGTGCGAGGATTTAGACACCTCATATGTAGTTACAGACGATTTTCCCGGTTGCATAGAAGCAGTCAGACACATGGTGTCTACTGGTAGCTCTAAGATTGTGCACCTTGCCGGACCGGAGAACCTTTCCACTAGTTTTAATCGAATCATGGGGTATAAGGAAGGATTGAAAGAACATGGAATCGAAAACAACGAGGATTATATATTAAAAAGTGAAGATGAAAGTTGGAAAGAAAAATTAGAAACTTTGATCTTGAAGGATGAAGTAGACGGGCTACTTTGTTTCAATGACTATCTGGCTTTTGAGGCTGTTCAGATTCTAAAACGAAACGGAAAGCTTGTGCCTGAAGAAGTATCCGTAATAGGGTTCGCAGATGAGCCTATAGCTACCTATATGACTCCTACATTGTCAACGGTCATACAGCCTGCCGAGATGATGGGACGAAGAGCTGCTGAGATTCTTCTATGGCATATAGAGAACCCAGATTCTACAAAGGAGCTATGTGAATCTCTCCCGACTAATCTTGTCCTTAGGGAATCAACCAATAAGATTGATTCTAAGAAGGATCTCAAATCTGTGGTTCGCGTCTTTAAGAGCGCAAGCTAGTTGAGGAATTAAATTCTGGTGATAAGAAATCTATTATCTGGTAAAAAAGGCACTTGAGTCCCCATTCTATTTCTGGATCAACGCTTTGCTCCAATAGAAAAGAATCTGATCTATTAGCTTAGGTGCTTTATTGATTTACTATTTTTTATACTCAAGTTTATGCCCATGCTCCGTAAAATTTTTGCGATCCTTTTTCTTTTATCTTTTACACATTACATCGACGCTCAAAACTCTGGATATCAAGTCTCTCCAAGAGTCAAAAGTAGTATCAACGCATCCTGGAAATTTCATTTGGGTGATCCAGATGAATCTTTTTTTGAGGAAAGCTTCGATGATGAGGGCTGGGAAACTGTAAGTGTGCCTCATACCCTTGAGTTAGCTTCTCTCGATCTTAACGGACATAATGACACCAAAATTCAGGAGAGCTTTCACAGAAAAGTAGGGTGGTATAGAAGATCAGTAGAAGTTGAAAAAGATGCTGAAAAGGTCTTCCTTGAATTTGAAGGAGCTCATCAGGTCACTGATCTGTGGGTAAACGGAAAGCACGTAGATCAGCACAGAATAGGCGGCTACACCCCCTTCCACTTTGACATCACCTCTTTTGTTGAATTGGGTAAATCTAATCAGGTTACGCTTCTTGTGGATAATAGAAGAAAAGAAAATGTGCCCCCAGATCCAGGACCTTTCGATTATGTGAAATTCAGTGGTCTTTATAGGGATGTATACCTTGTTACTACGAACAAAGTTAGAGTCACTTTTAATTGGGAAGCTCTCAAAGCAGGAGTTCGATTTACAACTCCATCCGTAGACCCTGTAAATTTAAATGCCACCATATCGGTTGAGACTGTTGTTCTAAATGAAACCGAAAGCGATAAAAGTTTACTTGTAGTAAATAGGTTAATTGATGAAAAAGGATTGGTGGTTTTGCGAATGCAAAAAGAAGTCACCGTCAAAGCCTTTGATAGTGAGGAAGTAAGCCAGATAGGAGGAATTGAAGATGACCTAAAACTTTGGTCAATCGAAACCCCCAATCTTTATAGGTTGAATACGAGTGTCTATGAAGTATCCGCACTTTTGGATGCAGTGGAGTGCAAAGTTGGCGTCAGAAAGTTTGAGCACCACCCCAGAGAGGGATTTTTACTCAATGGTCAACCTATTGAGCTCATCGGGGCGAATCGCCATCAACACTATGGATATATTGGCGATGCAATGCCCAATTCTCTTCATAGAAAAGACATGGAGCAGTTCAAACAACTTGGCTTCAATGTGGTTCGCACGGCACATTATCCTCAGGACAATGCGCTACTAGAAGCATGCGATGAATTGGGGATTTTGGTTTATGAGGAAGCTCCTACATGGATTGGTATTGGAAGTGATGCTTGGTTTGATAATCTCGAAAAAGCAGCCAGAACTATGGTGAGAAATCACCGAAATCATGCTTCTGTTGTTATATGGGGAGGAGGGATCAATCATCGTGGCTATGTTCCACAGGTTCATCTGGCGGTGAAACAGGAAGATCCTACACGCCTTACAGCTTCTCAGAGCAGCAGGTGGACTGGCTGGCAGACTTCTGGGATGACAGATATTTATGGTCAGATGGTATATGGCCCTGTAAACTGGGAGAGACACGAACCCATGCTGGCCATGGAAGGTCGAGAGGGTTTTAAATCTGTAGCAGAGAACAAAGTTGATCCTTTGAAGACTGGGATAATCTCTTGGAATGGGCATGATTACTACACCTTTCATCCATCAGACGGGAGATGGCCAGAGAAAGTACGCCCAGGTGGGATATTAGATATTTTCAGACACCCATACGGGAAAGACGTCCGTTGGCTTGAATCGGAACTGTCCAGTGAGCCTTATCTCCATATCATGGACGAATGGAGTTCTGAAACAAAAGAAGTCACAGTTTATAGCAATGCGAATGAAGTAGAGTTAATTGTAAATGGGAAACCTATTGAGAGGAGATTTCCTGAAAAGGGAGGCGTATTTGATTCATTGGATCATCCTCCATTTAAATTTCAAATTGAAAAGTATGAGAAAGGCACTCTGATGGCTAAAGGCTGGAAGGACAATCGAGTTGTTGCAGAGTCAAGCAAGAGAACTTTCGAAAAGGCATTCAAAATAAAACTTGTCATCGATACCTTGGATAGGTCGCATGTAGCTGACGGCTCTGATATCATTCAAGCCTATGCCTATGTTGTGGACAAAAACGGGACGGTTCTTAAGGATGCTAAGAATGAAGTAAATTTTTCTGTCAAGGGGCCGGCAAGTATTGTAGGGGATAATGCTGATATAGGAGCTAATCCTGTGAAGATGTATCGAGGAAATGCACCTGCATTGATTCGGTCAGACCTCACTGCAGGGAAAATCACACTTTCTGCTACCGCTTCTGGACTTAAGTCGGACAAAGCCTCTTGGGAATCTATTCAACACAATCCTGTCATCAAGGATCAACCTTACCTTGATAAAGAAAGCTTAAGGGTAGATTTAGGAGGAGAGGGGCAGCTCTTGCAGTTTGGCTGGAAGCCTTGGACTGAAAAAGACAATACACCTTCCTCGGAAGAGACTTTCGACATTGGGGAAAGTGTTGACATTTCAATTACGAGCGGTTCTGGTGAAGGGGTAATTAGATGGCTTGGTGAAATGAACGTGATGGGTAAGTATGGCTATGCTATCGGTGAGGGAGTTCTTTGTATTGATGAAAAGGGGCTTCAATTGAAGTTTGAAGATTTGCCTAATGGCAAATACCTACTTCAAACCTATCATCATGCGCCACGCTCCAATACCGATTCTATGGATCCCAATAAAGATAAATTGAAATCCCTCAATGCTTTGAGAATCCCATATGCCAAGGAATTGAAAGTGGAGGTAATTGCACAAGGTGAGGTGCTTAGTCAGGATAATGTTTCCATCACGGAGGGAAATATACTTCCTTCTGACGGTGCAGCCGTATCGGAAATGACTTTTGAGAGAAATGGTAATGGGACTATAACCGTTCTGGTTACCGATCAAGATTTGCAAAAAGGTGTGTGGCTCAATGCTTTTGAGCTGGTTAGGTTCATAGACTAGCAAGGGCATAAAAAAAGGGATTCTCGTAAGAGAATCCCTTTTTCAATTGATAAGAATGATTTACTTCTTTTTTGCGCTTTTTTTCGAGCTTTCTCCTTTTGCAACGTGAGTTGTTCTTCTCTTTCCACTAAACCTACGGATATATTGCCAATCCCAAGATTTGTATTCGTGAGTCAGCCCCCACTCAAATACTTTGAATGGAATAGAATCTGATCCTTCTAGATCACGGTTGATTCCGATAGCATGAGGAGCACCTTTGATTACAGATTTGATCTCAAAGTTGATGCCGTCTTCAGATAGTTGGACGGTGTTTTTCTCAGGACCATCAGTCGTTATCAGTGCACCTATACCTCCTTCGTAAGGCCAAACGCAAATTTCATGTCCACTATTTGAGATTGGGTTATATGGAGACTTTACATACGGTCCTAAAGGATTGTCTGCGATGGCTACACCATGTCTGATTTGACGACCACCAAATGTGATAGCCTCACCCATTTGCTCTCCTTTGTAGTATAGGTAGAATTTTCCGTTGAAAGGAATAATGCATGGATCGTGAACCTTATGACTATCAAAATCACCTTTCTTTTCTACCATGAATCTGTTTTGCTCTTCACCTTCCCAGATTCCATTATCAGCAGGGCTCAAGATTGGTTCTTTGCTTTTTGTCCATGGGCCATATGGAGAATCTGCCCAAGCAATACCGACTTGATTCTTCACTCTAACAGTGTAAGGGGATTTCACTGTCTGATAGCATAGGTAATATTTTCCCTCGTGAGCCATGATCTCAACCGTAAAAACTGATCGGTCATCATACTCGCCTTTTGCTCCTCTTGGAACAGCCATTCCTTCTTCTTTCCATGTCCAGCCATCTTCGGAAGTAGCGAACCATATATCACATCTATCCCATGGGAATACCTTGTCCTTTTCTACATCCCCACCAAAGCCTTGTGATTTACCAACACTCTTTGAGTACCATACGAAGTATTTTCCGTCAAATTTTATCATGGCACTAGGGTCTCTTCTTACGACTCCTTCTTCGTAGGCAAGATCACCTTTCAAGTCTTGGATCTGAAATTCGCCAAACCATTCGTTTGTCAGGTCATCTGGCCATGCAAGCGCACGCTTAGATGCGGCACTTAGGTATTCTCTATTTGTGATACCAAGATGATCCATCTTTTCATCAGAAAATTCAAGAACATCGTCCTGCGTTTTCACTTCCTTTTGTGCCTGAGGCGTACAAGATATCAATACCAGAACGGTCAATATTGACATCAGTTGAGTAATCTTTAGTTTCATTGGATATGTTAGTTTATAGGTTAATAATCAATTGTTTAGTATTTGTAAATATAAAAAAATGTGAGTGTTGCTATGTGTACATTTTTTTGCATTCATAAAGCTATTAAAGATCAATAAGGATCAAGCTTTCGCAAGGATGAAATCTTCGAAGCAAGATACGCTGCTCAGTTTATGTCTAGTTTTCTGACCTTAATAGAGAATCAATTTTATGTTTTTGAAAGTTGAAACGAAAGATCACGATTATTTCACGAATATCTTCTGTTAGAATTTTTCTGCTTTTTAGCTATTAATAATGAACGTGCAACCCTGTATTGAGAGACTGCTGACATTCGGTCTCAATGAACTGCACCATTAGCAATGTTAACACTTTCATAAATTACCAGTCTCTGTTCAGTTCTTGACATAGGAAAAAACAGAAAAATACCAGATGGAGATGTGTTAGAGGAGTTTGAGGGATTGCAGTATTTTCATGACACTTTGCCACTGGTAATTCTTGAGTTTCCACAACTATATTTCATATTCAAAACTAGCTGCGGGTGAAAACTAGCTGGTTGAAAAATATGTCTGAAGATCGATGTTCAGTTTATGTCTATAGTATTGCTTAGGTGATGGTGTGCTTCAACTTAAGAAACATCTTATAATTCTAGTTGGGTAATTCTGTCCAGTTTCAGCCTGAATCAACGGATTGTTGGCAAGCGATTTACAACTAAGGGATAAATATTTTTCTTGTTTGAATAACATCACCCTTTGTTAGCTGTAATATATAAATCCCAGAGACGATGTTTTGAGTTGAAATTTCCAAATAGTGTGTATCACCCTGAGAATATTGGGTTTTAACAATAGTTTGTTTTTTTCCTCCTAAATCGGTCAGCGAGAGGTTGATATTTGAAGTTGGAACAGACTTTGACTTGATTTTGATTAGTTTTTCATTATAGAAAATACTAAGGTCTTTTTCTGCAGGATTAGTTGTCAGAGGGGAATTTTCGTCTATCTCAATTACAAATGAATTGGCTTCTGCAGCAACTAAACGAGTTCTGTTTGATATGAAGTTTTTCATATCTCGAACTTCATTCGTGTAAGTGCTTAAGTCAGACGCAGAAGCACTTGGAGTTACAAGTGTTTTAAGAGAGTCAATCATAGAGACCAGTGTGCTCTCCTTTAGATAAGTTTTGAGTGCTTTTTGATACTCTAGAATGTATGCGTTTCTAAAAGACTCATGCATCATCATTTTCCTAACTAAAGGTCTCTCAGATCCTTCTTGAGGCTGTAGATTATAAGGTTCATATTTATCAAACTGATAGAATATGCTTGCATCCGTACCCATTTGGTTGATAGGTGAGGTTTCTGTTTGAAAGGTAGCGTCAAGATCCCAGGGAATGAATGTCCACCTATTGTCTGTCGGATTATGATATAACCAATAGTTCTTAGGCCTAACAGGATAGCTGTCCCAGTTGGAAATAAAATTTGCCACAACCAGATATTTAATAAATGAGTCAGTGTCGAAGTTTTCCTTCAGTGTTTGCTCAAATTGGTTGTCGGGAGTGTCGTTTATAGTTTTAATAAATTCGAGTAGTAAGCTATAGTCGAATTCGGCTTCATCATTGTTATTGGTTTTTTTTCTGTAATGCCAGAAATAATCCTCATCATCATCGCCAAGATCATTCAATCCTGCGAAGTATCGTGGCTCGTTTGGGATATCAAAAGCTGCCTTAAAAAGGTCTCCGTCATTGTCTCCAAATTTGTCCGTAAGCCAGCGTTTGTTATCAATATCCTCATATTCAGAATAGATACCCATGTCCTTTCCATTGAGGGAAAGCTTGACATGTCGACACGAAGCAGCTGCCACTCCCGCCTTCTTAAATAGAAGATAGGCCATGACCTGCCTGGGATGAGGCTCGAAATTATAATTCCATTCTCTTCTATTGTTATATCGCTGGTCTTTGTCCACTTTGACTTTCCAGTTGCGTTGCTCGATTCTCCACCACGAAATGAATTTTATTAGCTGATACGCTCCCCGATAATTGATGTCAACACTGTCCCTACGCACTCCATCTGCTCCTAAGAAATGTCCATATACATCTTCACTATTGAATGGGTCGCTTTCTAAGCGGTCTATGTTCGACTGAGCTACTTCGATTTTTACTCTCTCTAGCTGCGCATAAATGGGAGTGAACCCAATTATTAATATTAAGAAGATGTTTTTTGGGGCAATCATTTTGCTTGATGTTATTGCTTTAATAAGATTTAGAAATTAAGGCTTTATTTTCAATCAAAAAAATCCCGAGACTTTGCCTCGGGATTCAACATATTTCTTATTGATACATTGCTCAGGAGCTAGATTGATTTTTAATCTTTGTTATACACGGCTTTATAAACAGGAACTGCCTTTATCTCAGTCACATCAAGCGTAAACTCCGATTTAGCGATATCTGGCCAATAGTTTCCTCCTATATAAATGGGATCGCTTTTGTGAAGAGGCAAGAACTTAAGAGCCAACTTGTATTTCAAATCAGGATCGCTAAAAAGGTGGCTTGCACTGAGTACCCATTTATCTCCGTTGTAATAGTTATCAATTACGAACTCATCGTTTACGAAGAAGCGTCCACAACTGGCTTTGTAATCCACAGCTAATCTTACATCATATAGGTCAGCAAGCAGGTTCTTTGGTAGGTCTAATTCTATCACTGTACCCATTTCAAAGTATTTGTCCTCCGGAACTCCCAGTCTTGGGTTTTCACCATGGTATCTGTGTGGTATTTTAAGATTGGATCCATCGTTTATTTTTTTGTTGGAAAGTTGAATTTCCTTCTTTTCAAAACTTATGGAATACTTTAAAAATGCTCCATCGCTCTTACTCACAAGTCCAGTCAACGATTGATTTGGATAGACCAAAAGTTCGTTATTGATTTTTTCGCTTATGACTTCAATATTTGATTTGTTAAAAAGTATGATCTCAGCGTCCGAGATATAGAGAAAATCTTCGTATTGATATGATCTTCTAGCTTGCTTCTCGGTTAAGGTGATAATAGTTAGGTCAGTACCGTCTGATAGTGCTAGTTTGATGATACAGCTGGTTCCAGGGTTTTCTATCTTTAGAGTAATTAGGTTGTATTTCTCCTTTTTTTGGAAGCCTGCACCTTCTATAGTAGCAATGTTTTTTTTGTTAAATACATACTCAGCATCTAAGCCTTCATTTTGAAAGAAGAAATACGTATTGTTGCTTTCTATTTTGGCAAAAGGTTGAGCGGTTGCATACTTTAAATTCGCACCTCCAAGATCAAGGTTAAGTGGCCACACAAAAAAGCTTCCTTTGGGAACATCAACAGGTTTTGTCGGTACGAGAAGTGTTTCGCTCTTTAGTTTCATTTCAAACTGCACGTTATTGAACTGATAGAGAGTGTCGTTTTTAGCATAATTATTGACAAAGAGGAATCCTGATTTCCCATCTGTTCTTAGTGCTCTTTGTAGAACTTTTGAATCGTATGGTTTCTCGTCATGTACGTCAGGAATGATCGGATTTAGGGGGGCCAATTTTTCGCCAAAGTCAGACAAAAGACCAAATTGGATTGGGTAGTTATGAAAAGATTCTCTGACTTGTCCGAATTCTCCTATTGCGGCTTGGAAGTCATTGCTGAATACAGAGTTGTCGTTGAAACCTGTCTCTATGGATTCGTTCATTCTGGTGAGCTTACCCATAGGATTTCTACCTCCATGAAAGATGAAATAGCCAATTGAATTGCACCCATTTCCAATTTCTACAAGCGATAAGGCTGCATTATCGTCGGGCGTGATTTGTGTTCTTCTATGATAGGCCATGTTCATACCTATGCCCGTCTCACAGGTAAAGTACGGGTTATTTTGATACTTGTCGTCGTAGATTTGCTCAAGCCCCATGTCAGTTCCTATTTGCCCATCCGGTCTTATTTTGCTGAAGCTAAAGGATGGTCCCCGATATATCGTGTCTGCAAGAGTCCAAAAATAGTCTGCGTATGATCCGAATGAGGGGATCATCTCACCTTGAGGAAATTCAGCATTAGCCCATCCCGTGCAAGTATATATAGGTACTTCCATCCCGTATTTCAGCGCGAGACGCTTTTCTTCTTCCATCAAAAAGAGCCCTTTCCCCTCTCCATGTTCCCAGTTTTCATTATCAAGCTGGATGGCATAAATAGGCCCCCCATCTTTCCAGTACAATCCTTCTAGCTGAATTGATATTTCTTTATAAAGTCGTTCAACTGGTTTTATATAATCCGGATGAGTAGATCTTAGCGTCTGTTTCGTACATTTTTTCACCAGCCAGTCAGGGTGACCTCCATATCTGGCTTCTGCATGTACCCATGGGCCAATTCGCGCAAAGAAGGCCATGTTATGTTTGGCACATAGTTGAACAAATTTCCTTAAATTATTTCTACCAGTCCAATCAAATTCACCTTCTATTTCTTCGGTATGATTCCAAAATATATAGGATGCGATGGTATTTAACCCTGATGATTTCATCTTTAGGATAGCATCTTCCCAATGCGTCTCAGGGTATCTGGAAAAGTGAAACTCTCCTGATATTGGTATCCATGGCTTTCCATTTTTTTCTACGTACTTATTATTTACCTTAATTACATCTCCTTTCGGATTTTTGCCAGTTAGTTTTTTTAGATATTGAAGAGGCTCAGATTTGATTTCAGAGACATCAAAAATGTATGGTGCCTTCAATTCTATCTGGTGGATATCTTGAGAAACCTTCTCATCCGAGCAAGCCATTAATAATACTAATCCATATAATGCGTGAAGATTGATTGCGTTATTTTTCAGTTTCATTCATTACGTATTTTTCAGTTCTTTTTTTAGTATTTATAATGGAGTTAGGTATCTAACTCAGGTTAAAAGATAAATGAGATACAACATTGCAAGACTATCTCTTTGCACTTCTAAAATTGATTGCTCTTCGTTTCTTTCTTATTTATTAGAAATTAACCGATGCATTTCTTTCCCGGCCAATAAGAACGCCCCTGTAGCATATACATGAGATTGATCCTCATAAAATGGATACGGGTCTCCGGCAACTTGCTGCACATATCCGAGGCGACCTTGCTCGTTGACATTGTTGCACAGAGCCTTCCATGCTTTCTCAACCTGCGGCTTGTATTTAGCGTCCAACCTGCCATTGTTGAGTCCCCAAGCAAGTGCATAGGTGAAAAACGAACTCCCGCTAGATTCCCCGATATTGAGATATTCAGGATCAATCAAGCTAACTCTCCACAGACCATCTTCATCTTGGATCGAGAGCAGTTTATGAGCCATCTCACTGTATTGGTTTTCAAATTTATCTCTACCCGGATAGTCTTCGGGGAGCAAGGCAAGAATCCTGGCAAGTCCGGCTATTACCCAGCCGTTACCTCTCGACCAAAAAATGTTGGTTCCGTTTTCGGATATTTGATCGAAGAACCTATCATCTCTAAAATAGAGTGAGTCTTTAGGCGAATAAAGGTAATCTGACGTTTTCCACCATTGAGTATCCATATAGCTTAGATACTTTTCTTCTCCTGTCACCTTCCACATCTGTACAAACGATGGAGGAGCCATGTATAACGCATCGCACCAAGTCCACCATTCCATGTCGTTTGGGTTGTTTTTGAACCTCACATCAGTCGCTTTCTTGTAATTCCTGGCTAGGTGAATATCTAAGACCCACTGAGACTTGTCAATCATATCGGGATCTTTCTCTTGTTCATATAGCCATGCCCAGTTGTCAATAATGGTTAATCTATCAGCATGGAAGATATCGTTCATAGGTTTCCATTTTTGTGCCTGGCCTATGTTAATTAGTTCATCCTTGTATCTCTGATCTTCTGTTAGCTCATAGAGTGCTCTTATACCTGTATAGAGTGCTCCATTTTCCCAATTGACCGGGTGGATTTTTCTTGGGTTTGCAAGTTGCCAATCAGCCGTTTGTCTCATGATGTTCTTGATTCCATCCTGAGTAAGCGGATTATCGATGGCTGGCGATAGTATGTTGGATTTGATCGAGGTAAGATATCGATCCTTAAAAGTCATTTTCTTGAGGTCGCCCCAGCCCGGAAGATATGCAAAGTAGTAGTAGTTGGTGTTTTGCATCCAAAGTACCTGAAGAGGGTTTCCTTCCTTCGCGCCTCTAACTGCAAATGGTCTTATGTTATTCTTAGAAGAACCGTTTGTGATTTGCGATACTTTCCAGCTCTTTCCGCTGTTTTTGGTCTCCCACTTTTCTATTTCAAAAATGCTGTCTCTTTTTACTGATAAGTAAAGGGTGTTTGGGTTTTCATGGTCTATACTTATCCCTCCAGAGTAGTTAGGTTCTACCTGATACTGACCCTCTATGTCTTGAGGGAACCACGAACCTGAGTTGATTAATTCTCGATTATTCCACTTACCATTCCAGTTTGCATAGCAGTAAATGTGGTTATTGTCATCAGGGAATTTCGCGTATGCGACAATGGGGTTGCCACTTACATCCTCTGCAATATCCCAGTTCCAGGCTTTTGAGGCCGTGCCGTCATAAATTTTATCTACTTCTGAGGGTGTTATAGGAAGATCCTCGACATCCTTGATCTTAGTTCCATTTGCTTTGAAGAAAGCACCATTTTTATAGTACATATAGTAAATACTATTGGTTTTTTCATTTCTCGGGTGACCGTCGGTAACTGTGAAGTGTATTTTGTCAATCCCGTTCGAATAAACTTTCGTGTAAGGCCTACGGAAACCATAAGTCCTTTCTGGCATAAAAAATATTTTTCCTGTTGACCAGTTGTCTCCATTGTCATCAGAATATGAGTAGGATGGTTTCCCGTCTGTACCCCTCCAGAAGAGATAAATTCTTCCGTTTTCAGCTGAGAGCTTAATTGGGTTGGTATACGTATGATTGAGAGTACCCAAGTCAGCGTCTGCCTCATTGTTGAGATGCAGCTCCTTTACCTTTCCAAAGGTATCTATGCTTTCAGGTTCGCTGGCCTTGATAAGATAAAGAGGCTGCACTCCAAGCATGTGTTTGTTAAAGAAGACCAGAAGCTTTCCTTTTTCATCAAATAAAATGGAGGGATTGTCGTGATCATCAGTTTCCAGATTATCATAAATCACCCTCGAATGGATTTTTTTCGTATCATGATCGTAGAATGCCACATGGATGTCTCCATAATTGTCCACCCAACCGGAATATGTCCTCTTGTATTGCCCTTCGTAGTAAACGGCACGGGGATCAGAAAACCAACACCACGCTCCGTTGAAAGTTAGAGATTGATAACTCTCAGAGTTATTCGCATTTTTTGCATTAAGCGAATGCTTGGACTTTAGCTGCGAGTGCACGTTTTGTGGTGTTGATATCAGTAGCAGAAAGAGTGCAATAGGAATGAGAATTCCGGTTAAGCGCGAAAGTCTTTTGATTTGTTGTTGGAGTGATTTCATAGAGCAGATTCGGGTTAGGGTTGTTTTAATGTGAATATGTCTGATTTTGAAAAAGAGTCAGATTCTATTTAGGTGAAGGCTTAGTTATTAAGTCGATCTTCACTGTATTTGATTGTTTCATCCTAGGTAAGACTTAGATCATTTGATTTTTGTTATTTGGGCTACCCAATCTTGATTTGATTCATATGGAGGTAGGCCAAGAGATGCGGTAGTGCCACCTTTTAGCGTCTTCACTTTTCCTTTTAACAGGCTTCCTCCTTTTACAGGGTCAAACCACATGACTTTATATTTCCCAGAGTAGTCTTTCAAATCGAGTTTGGCTTGTCCACCAGACTCGAGATAGATCATGTAATGATGACCTTTCTTTGCAAAGCAATGTCCATTTTCCGAATCGAGCAGTTCATCGGCGGGCTCCATCTCATGTACGGGAAGTTTAGAAAATACAGAAGTAGCATTAGTGGTCAGTTTCCATATTCTGTCCCTACTTCTCCAGTCTTCACAATTGAGGTCATTATGCGCGGCTTTATATCCAAAATAATGCTCAACACCAGAACCCCCAGCGAGAAGAGAAGACCATATGACTTCTTTGCGTACACTATCTTGTTGAGCTGGGTTGCTGTCAGGCAAAGTTCCTTTTCCGGCGGGACCTATTTCATCTATCCAGAGCACCCATTTTTTTCCAGCTTGCTCAGATTTTACTCTCCATTTTTCAATCGTTTTATGTGCGTCCTGTCGATGGTGAATTTGAAACGACACTCCATCCAATTCTGAACCCAGAAGGCCAGTCATGGTGTTTTCATGATCTTGCTGTGAGGGTAAAGTATGAATAAACACAGGGTTGTCATATGGGTCAAGGTTTTTCATGTATTTGATCATGTCCAGTCTCAGCTTATTCGTTTGGCCGATGGGAGACCAATTGGTAATTCCATTTTCTTCGCCCATGTTCCAGATCAAGCCAGGATGATGCGCAAATCGTGCAACCAATTCTCTATAGTATAGTTTTCGCTGAATTCCTGTTTGCCCGATATCAAGCAAGCATTCGTTTTCAGTTTCCTGAGTTATGATGTGCTTAACCAGTCCTAGTTTATCCATGTGATCAAAGACCACTTCCCATTGGTCGAGTTTACTTACATCAAATCGGTATCGCTCCAGATCATCGATCCATGGCCAGACATCTTTTCCATCTCCCATTACATTCATGGTCAGGAAATAAACACTATTTGTTCCCGTCGAAGAGAGGTAATTGAGTGCGCCGATAAGATTCTTTCCTTTTCCATTTTTCCAAGTTGGATCTCCATCCTTCCAGTCTGCACTGTGAGCCTCGAATCGGTGCTTGTCAGGAGTTTGGTCAAACTGATAATAGCCAAGTAAGTTTTCAGGGCTATTGGCTCCTCCCTTAATGAAAGGCTCTTGATTCCTCTCATATGCCAAGTAGTGACTGCTGTTGTAAAGTAATCTCCCTTTTCCTCTCAGGTCTCTTCCCTTTTTATTAGTGTCTACCACAGAAAATCTCCCGGTGATTCCGTCAGGAGATACGGCTTCTCCTTCGCTACTATCTCCGCTTACCGAGACGTTTTTCCCTTTTCTAAATGAGATCTGATAAGACCATTCTCCTGGGATATTGGGAGCAAATCTGACTTTCCATTTGTTTCCACTTTTAGCACTGGTTTCTCCTGCCTGACCATCAGCTGCATAAAAGCCCGGTATGATCACCTCATTAGAGCCGTTTTTAAACGTGACATCCATTCTGTAATCGAGAAAAGGATTCAGGGTGTCATATTCGCTTGTTTCAGGCCCTTCTAATGTGAGTGTTATTTTATGCCACGTTTTCATTTCCCCACTTATCACTTGAGCGACATTCCGCGAAATAGTAATGGATATAAATAGAATGACTAAAATGATTTTATGGGGCAACATCGTGTTTGAGTTCATTTTTGTAATACATAAAAATAAGCGCAGGTGGATCATATTTATACGAAACCCTTTGCTCAAGCAGCGAATGTTTATGCTAGATAAAAAATTTAATGTGTATTTTTTACATAGAAGTAGTTTTTTTTTGAGATATTGGTTTAGTTTAAAGTTGAATGATGCTTTAGATCGTACCCCAATGAAATGATTCTTGTCTCTTAGGAATATTTGAGAGGTTGAGATTCATGTCATTAAATTTTTATTGAATTAACCCAAAATCTTAAAAATGAAAATCAAATCTGCACTACTCTTACTTTTGGTAGCAAGCTTGTCTCACGCCCAAACTTGGGAGCCACTTTTTAATGGTAATAATTTAAAGAACTGGAAGACAGAAGGTGGTAAAGCCTTGTATGAAATCGAAGGAGATGCCATTGTTGGACGTGCTGTTCTCAATAGCCCCAACACGTTTCTATGTACTAAGAAAAGCTATGGGGATTTTATTCTTGAATTCGAAGTTTTACTTCCCAATCATCTTAATTCCGGTGTGCAATTTCGAAGCAACTTGAATGACAAAGGAGTTGTGAATGGGTATCAATGCGAACTGGACCCGACTCCAAGAAGGTTCTCTGGAGGAGTATTCGATGAATCGCGTCGTGGGTGGCTATATCCACTTAGCAGAAATCCCAAATCAAGAGATGCTTTCCGACTAGCAGGTTGGAACAAAGTGAGAATCGAATGTCTGGGAACTGAAATCAGAACCTACATCAATGGACAAATGTGCTCGAACCTAGTTGATGATCTTACATCCGAGGGGTTCTTTGGGTTGCAAGTTCATAGTATAGGCAAGAAAGAGGATGGCTATGTCGTCAAATGGAAGAACTTACGAATATTGACCGAAGATGTGGCTGAAAACAGATGGTCGCCAGACCCCTCAGTTCCACAAGTGAGCTACTTGAAAAATGAACTAACTCAGTGGGAGGAAGATCATGGGTGGAGATTGCTTTGGGACGGGGCTACCTCAGCAGGATGGCGAGGTGCTAAATTGGATGACTTCCCTGATGGAGGTTGGAAAATAGAAAACGGGGAACTTACGGTGCTGGCTTCTGATGGTGGAGAATCTACCAACGGTGGAGATATCGTAACGACTCGCTACTATGGCGATTTTGAACTTGAGTTGGAATTTAAAATCACAGAAGGAGCAAATAGTGGGATTAAATATTTTGTAGATCCAGCGTTGAATAAGGGAGCTGGATCGGCCATAGGTTGTGAGTTTCAAATATTGGATGATAAAGTACACCCTGATGCTAAAAAAGGTGTGGAAGGAAACAGAACTGTATCCTCACTCTACGATCTAATTCCCGCATCTAACTTAAGCACGGAAGGTCGTGGCAAGCAATTCAAAGGGGTAGGAAAATGGAACAAAGCATACATCATAAGTAAAGATGGAAAGGTGGAGCACTGGCTCAATAATGAGAAGGTGGTAGAATATGATCGCTACTCACAAGTATTTGAAGCTTTGGTCAACTACAGCAAGTATAAATCTTGGGAGAATTTTGGAAGGTGGCCAGAGGGAAGCATCCTTCTGCAGGATCATGGTGATGAAGTAAGTTTTAGAAGTATTAAAATTAAAGAACTATAATCATGACAAGCAGAAGAGAGTTTATCAAGAAAAGTGCATTAGGTTCTGTCGGGCTTTCCATGGCGTTTTCCGCATCTAGCTACAACAGGATTGTGGGATCAAACGAACGCATCAATTTTGGCATAGCAGGATTGAATGGCAGAGGAAAGTCACTTGGCTTAGCAGTTGCAAAAGCAGACAATGCGGCTATCAGGTATATCTGTGATGTAGATTCGAGACAATTTGCCAAATACAAAGAAGTACTCGCAACGGTAGATGCCGACAAGAAAGTAAAGGAAATAGAGGACTTTAGGGAACTGGTAGAAAAGAAAGATATAGATGCGGTTGCCATTGCCACACCTGAGCACTGGCATGCTCCTATGGCTCTGCTTGGCATGCAAGCTGGCAAATCGGTCTATGTAGAAAAACCATGCAGTCATAACCCTCGAGAGGGGGAGCTTTTGGTAGAGGCTCAGAAAAAGTATGGAAGTGTGATTCAAATGGGAAATCAGCAAAGAAGCGCAACTACTTCCATTCAGGCTATTAAAGAGATTCACGAGGGTATAATAGGGGATGTCTATTATGGCAAAGCCTGGTACTCCAATGCACGAGGATCAATTGGTAAGGCTAAGAAAGTAGCTATCCCGGATTGGCTGAACTGGGAACTGTGGCAGGGACCTGCTCCAAGACAAGATTTTGAAGATATATGGGTGCATTACAACTGGCACTGGCACTGGAAGTGGGGATCGGGTGAAATCAACAATAATGGCACACATGAAATAGATATATGTCGCTGGGCACTTCAGGTTGATATTCCAAATAAAGTATCTTCCTCAGGAGGAAGGTATCACTATGATGACGATTGGCAGTTTTATGATACTCAGATTGCAAACTTCGAGTATGAAGATGATAAGATGATTTCGTGGGAAGGCAAAAGTTGCAACCCTTCTAAGATTTTTAATCAAGGACGCGGAGCGGCCATATATGGAAAAGATGGCTATGCGATTTTGACCAGAAACTGGGCCAAGATTTATAGCAATGACGGCAAGGAAATCAAGGCGTTAAAAGAAGAGAAAGAGAGTGCTACGCTGGATACATTAGGAGTAGGTGCATTGGATATCAATCACATGGATAACATGCTCAATGCAATCCGAAAAGGAGAAGAACTTCACTCCCCGATAGCAGAAGGAGCAACTAGTAACTTGCTTTGCCATCTTGGCAATATCTCACAGAAGTATGGCAGGTCACTAGAGTTGGATAATGAGACTGGAAGAATTTTGAACGACGAGGAAGCCATGTCTCTTTGGGGCAGAACTTACGAGCCTGGTTGGGAACCAAAAGTGTAACGATGACTAGTAGAAGAGATTTTATTGTGAAGGGAGGAGCTGTAGCCGGCGGAATAGCGCTGGGTCTCGGGGGACTCAATGCTTCTGGATTCACGAATAAAAACCCTATAAGAATTGGCATCATCGGAACAGGCGGAAGAGGGCAGGGGCTCGCGCATCTGCTTAATGAAATTGAAGGTGCCGATGTTACCGCATGCTGTGATGTGATTCCGTTTCGACTTGAAGAAGGGCTGGCTATTAGTCAGGGAGCTAAGGGCTACAAAGACTATAGGAAGTTGCTGGAGGATAAAAATGTAGATGCTGTCATCATTTCCTCACCTTTCGGATTGCATGGTGAAATGGCAGTAGATGCGCTCGATGCTGGGAAACATGTTTACTGTGAAAAAACGATGGTCAGAGGAATTGACCACATTCAGCGAACGATCGATAAGGCAAAAGCAAACCCAAAGCTTATTTTTCAGACCGGGCATCAATATCATAGCTCTGAACTTTACCGAAAAGTCAGACAAATTGTACAGTCAGGGTACATTGGCGATGTGACGGCTTATCACTGCCAGTGGAATAGAAATGGAAATTGGAGACGAGCTGTCCCTGATCCGAAATGGGAACGACAGATCAACTGGAGGATGTACAAAGAACATTCCGGGGGACTAATTGCAGAATTGATGTCCCATCAAATCGATTTTATCAACTGGACGTCTGGTTCTTTACCTGCCAAAGTTTCAGGTTTCGGAGGGATTGATTTTTGGAAAGACGGTAGAGAGACTTATGACAATATCCATTTACTGATGGAGTATCAGAATGGACTCGATGCATCTTTTAACTGCACCACTAGCAATAAGTACGAGGGCTACAAGATCAAGATACTTGGGAGCAAGGCTACTATTATTTTGAATACTACCTCGGCTACAATTTATACCGAAAACACCAAGCCGGAGGAGTTAGGTATAGTAGACGGAGTATCGGGTGCTACGATGCAGGCTTGGCAGCAAGGCAAGGGAGCTCCAGTAGAAGGGAATGGGATAGATCCTACGAAGGAGGCGCTGATTCAGTTTAGAGATGCAATAGAAAAAGGCGAGCAACCTGAGTCGAATGTGATTTCAGGAGGCGTAACGGCCAAGTGTGTGCAGATTGGACTTGATGCCGTGTGGGATGAGCAGGTAAAGCATTGGAAAGATTACCCTGAGCTTCGAATTTGAAGCTCAGGATATGATTCCTTTTATTGACGCGTAATTAAAGCAACCCAGTCTTTTTCGACTTCACTAGGAGGATTTCCTAAAGATTGTTTCCCGCTTCCCTTAATTGTTTTCGTTTTTCCTTTCTGTAGTTCGCCACCAGATCTGGGGTTATACCAAAGGACGGTGTATTTGCCTACAGCATTACCTAGATCTAATGTAGAAGTCCCACCGTTTTTGAGAAAAACCACATACGTTTCACCTTGCTTCGCAAGTACATAATCACCTTCTGATGAGATTAAATCATCAGCAGATTCCATTTCCCAATACGGCACTTTATTATTTTGAAAGAACTCAAGGCAAATTCTGCCTTGATCCCAAAACAAATCTCGTGACCTATAATCCTGACATGTAAGATCAGAGTGTGGATGCGCATAGCCGAAGTACCACTCGGTACCCCAAGAGCCAGCCATCATCGCTCCCCAGAGTCCGTTTTTTCTAGCATCATTGTGCTCGGGATTTTCAGCATCCGGAGTGAGCGAATGCTGAGCATCTCCAGGTTCATCGCAGGCGACAGCCCATTGTTTGCCCGCCTTTTTTGATTCATTTAAGATTCTCAGGACAGATCCATGAACCTGACGAAAGTCTTCCTTGCTCGTTTGCAGAGACGCACCCGTGAAGGTGGTCTTAGTCCCATAAATCCCGTCGTACCAGGCTCCATTGTGAATGACAAGGTGATGGTCATAGGGATCAACTGTAGATACATAATCTGAGAGCGCGATTTTTTCCCGATCGTAGAGAGGAAGCGTTCTCGTATTTCTTTGCCAGTCACCCACTTCTTCGCACAGGTTCCAGTTTAAGGCAAGGTGATGCCCAAATCTCGCAATTAGTTCACGGTAATAAAGTTTTGTGTAAAGGCCGATTCCTCCATTATCTAGCAGTCCTTGATTTTCTGCTTCTAAGGTTTTGAAATGAAGGAACATTCCTAATTTATCAGCATGCTCAAATATGATTTCCCATTGATCTAGCTTGGAACAATCAAACCTGTCCCATGTGTTGTAATCTATATATGGAAACACATTTTTGTCATCACCCTCAATGTTCATGGTAAGAAAAGAAAAAGCATTTAGCCCTTTTGAAGCTAGATAGTTAACAGCGCCGATGATGTCTTTTCCCTTACCACCCTGCCATGTTGGGTCACCTTCTTTCCAATCCTTTTTGTGCGCTTCCCAGGTTTTTACTAAATCATCCTTTTGTCCATCATTGTGAAATGTACCATCAAACTCCTCATAAGAGAGGAAGTTTTCAGGCGCGTCAGACCCGCACTTTAAGAAGTATTCCCCCGTTTCTGCAAACTTCAAGTAGCGCTCACCTACATATTGGAGTCGGCCTTTCGAACGAAAATCTCTTCCAGATTTATCACTAGCCGCAACGCTGAAACTTCCAGAAGCTTTATCCGAAAAACCAGCTGATTTACCTTTATTGGGGTTTTCTCTGACAGCTAAGAAGTTGTCCTTTTTGAAACTTACTGAGTATGTCCACTCACCTATTTCATCTGGAGAGAAGTGAGCCTTCCAGATGTTTCCAGCCTTTGCTCCAGTATTTCCGGCATCACCATCTGCGGCAAAGTATCCTGGGACAGTGTATGACTTACCGCTAGTAGCATGCGAGAACGTCACATTGAGCTGGTAGTTGAGAAATGGATTATCATCTGCATCTTCAGAAGTTTCAGGACCTTCAAATGAGAGGGTGACTTTGTGCCATTTTTTTAACTCTCCATCTATAACCTGAGCTTGTGTCGTAGCTGCGGAGAAGAGAATGACACACGTGATTAGAACGATTATGATTTTTTTCATATTGATAAAATTGCTTATTTGTATTTTGTATACAAAATACAAATATATAAATATTTAGTAATCCCGCACACAGGCGAAGTTTTCGGGTTAATCGTTTTCTACTTCCAAGTCAAAAAGGTCATTCCACTATTGAGGTTTTTAGCTCCAATGCTTTTATGAGCTCATCTATCTTTTGACGTTTTTCATATGAGCCAGACATTGAAAACTTTCTATTGAATTTGATTCTATACGTCCCGTCCAAAAATCTCGAAATCGCATTATCGCTTATGTTTCCTTTTGCGTATGCATCGTAGATTATAGGAAAGTGTTTTATGCGATAGGCATAATCCTTGGAGCGATGCACTATAATCCACGGCGCTTGGGCTGCTTTTCTTCCTACGCTATCGGGGCTAGGGTAGCCGAATTGTGCAAGGATGGCGTCTATTCTCTGAAAATTTTGATTATCAACTTGGAGGAGATTTTCTACGGCAAGCGGATATTCATCAGAATATCTTCCATGTTCCTTTAGTGCTTGACTTTCCTCTTTCCTTACTTTTTGATCCAGATCATAGATGTATTCAAGATATCCTTTGAGATCATCATTGTCGGTTATAGCTGCGATATCATTTTTGATCTGTTGGGACCATCCTTCCGGAGTTTGCTCTTGCTGTTTGTCGGACTTGCACGCAGTTGCAGAAAGGATGAATGATATTATGAGGTACTTCATGTTGTTTTTTGAGATGGAGGAACATTTATCAATCAGAATCGCGGGTTCTTATTTCTAAAGTCTATATTATTTGTTGTTTATGTGTTATCAACTCAAATACAATTATTGCTGGTAACCAGCTCGATAAAGAAATTATTAGATACCCTCTTTCGGGTTGAAACACATGTAACTGGTTGTCAACATATGATAGAATCCTAATCCATATAGCTGAATTTGTTAAGATGAAGCTCCTTATCATCATGTGTTTATGTTTTTCAATATTGCCTTTCTTAATATAAAAGAGCGCTTTTAAGCTAAAAAAAATCCATAAAATAGACATCAATAGAAAATTCAGGGAGCTGAAAACGCCATCAATCGAATAAAATGACATCACTAAAGCTCCAGGAGCGGCAAGGAATAAAACAGATATTATGTAGACCCTTCCACTAAGTTTGTGATACTTTGATTTTGGCAATGAAAATTGAAAAATACCTGTAAGTAAGACAATAGGAGACCCGACTATGTGGCAGTATAAAAAGTACTTGTAGAAATAGAATATAGATTGTTTTCCTATAAGAAAACCTTTGCTGAAATCCGGTAAGAAATAATCTAGAGATTTGATGATTATCAATACGCAAATTAAGCTCGCGATAGCAAAATAAGTTCTTTTAACCAGCAAAAGCATATACGGAAGGCCGCTTATTCGTAAACTTATCTTCATCGTTTAGCATCATTTCTTTCACTTTTAAAATGAGCTTCACGTTTTTTTTATCGATTTCAGTTAATTTATCATTCACATCATCATAGAGAGGTTTATACCAATATTTAGAAGCAAAGTAGCTGCGCCATTTTTCGGTTTTGAATTTATATCCATATTCAGCGAATATTTCATTTCGCATTATATCCAGATCTTCAATTGTCAAATGGTCATAGATCCAAATATTATATTGGTCGTATGATTCATTTTCCATGAACTTTGCAAAACACCCTTTTAAATGATTTTCATTAATGAAAATGAATTTAGTAAAGTCAAAATACCTATTGGATTTCAATTTTTTAATTGCCCCATCCTCTAAGACCTTGTGGTATGTATATTGGGTTTCGAAATCGTAAATTTGATACTTTCTATCATAGCGATTTGCATTCAATTTAACTTCAATTATAGAATCATTGACAAATCGATACTCTGATTCCATGCAGAAGTTTTCATTTTCATATATTGACCCTAAGTGGATAGAGTTAATGGTATTCTTTTCACTGTTATAGACTAGCAGTTCTTTTGATTCCATTTGGTAGCCTCTGGCATCAACTCCTGATTCATAGACGGAGACCAAAAATGAGAGCAGCTTATCTGTTATTTTTTTATATAAACTAGTCCTTAAATTCGCTTGTTCTGTTCCGAAATCTAAACTTTTTTGTCCTTCAAGGAGAATAATATCTGTATATTCATCATTAGGGAACAAATTTAAATACTCCATAAATGATGGAACGATTACTACTCCCTCTCCTTCACTTTCATGTCCGCTATCATATTTAGTGTAGCTATTGTACATCATATTTTCTCCAACATTCAAAATATCGAATGAAAGCGTTTTTAGAATAAAGGTTGGATCAAAATCAACTTCTTTAGGCACGGTGATATTAGAATTATTAATCTTGTACCATTTATGATTTTTAAATCCATAAGCATTGTTTTGAGTGTCGCTGCGGCTAGGAAGTATATAGTCAAATTGAGGATGTAGAATCTCTCCAGTTATATAATTGATAAGACCAATTTTTGAGTTTAGTTTAATTTCAAAACACTTGTCAATTATCAAATTAGGAGAATATATTTTATCATAAAAAGGTTCTGATAAGACTTGGAACGAATCATTTACCAATCCATATTTAAACATTCCACCAAACCTATCTATTTCGTAGTTATACTTTCCTGTACAGGTGATGTAGTAGGTCTTTTCATCTATTTGCACATAAAAAGGAGTTGTTCTATACTTCTTATTTAGAATTGCTAGAGACTCTTGAATAGTCGAATTTTGATCAATAAAGCTATTCCTTGGTTCAGAATTTAATTGTTCAACTACCTCTTCTTGACTCTCTTTTGCTTCAATCACCCTTTTTTCAGTTTTGTTTAGAGCATGTGTATTTGAAGCTTCTCTTTCTTGACGTTTAGTGCTTTTACTGCAAGAGAAGAAAAAAATGAATATCAATAATGATAGCGTTCTCATGGAATGACATTAATTATACCAACAAGATAAACCAAAATCGATTTTTCGCTCCCTATCATTTTACGACTCTAAATGATTTTCATCACTTTCTGGTAAAACCTTTGACATCCTTTTAAAGGCTTCTTTCTCTACTTTTGCAACGAAGACTATTTTCAACACAACCCCTAAATATTTTCTGAAGTAAAGCATGGCCTTTCCTGATTCCCTACGATGAAAAACATATCACTTTCCATTTTGATGTTGATGCTATTGCTAGGGTGCGAAACACAAGAGTCGAAGCAAAAAGCAGAGGAAAGTAATCTAGAAACTTTAGCAAAGCTGAGCGCCCTACCTAAGGACGTATTGGCTCCAACCAATAATCCCACCACAGAGGAAAAGGTAGCTTTGGGCAAAGCACTGTTTTTCGATCCCATACTGTCAGGAAACAAAGATGTAGCCTGTGCTACATGCCACCACCCCAGCAGTGGATACGCAGAATTTCTCGATCTGTCTATAGGAGTGAATGGCAAGGGACTAGGCAGTGAACGCAAATTCAAAGAGCCCAACGATATCCCTTTCGTAAAACGAAATGCTCATACCATCATCAACACAGCTTTCAATGGAATTGATACCCGCAATAAATATAATCCGGAAACAGCTCCTATGTTTTGGGACATCCGAAGCAAAAGTTTGGAGAGTCAGGCCTTAGAACCGATCAAAAGCTTAGAGGAAATGAGAGGGCATGCTATTGATAGTGCTGTGGTGCTCGATTCCATTGTAGCCAGACTGAGCATAATACCCGAATATCAGAAATTGTTTCTTGAAGTATTTCATGAGGAAAAGAGTATTACAGTCGAAAATGTAGGTAAAGCGATAGCCGCATTTGAAAGATCGCTTGTGACCAACAACTCCCGCTTCGATCAATACATGCGAGGAGATGAAGAGGCGATTTCTCTTGCAGAGAAGCACGGTTTAGAATTGTTTAAAAAAGTAGGTTGTGCCAATTGTCACAATGGCCCCATGCTTTCCGATTACATCCCTCACACGTTGGGAGTACCAGAGAATGACAAGCTTGGCGTTCCTGATGATGGTTTGGATAAGAGCTTTGCATTCAGAACCCCAACCTTGAGAAACCTACGATTTACAGCTCCATATATGCACAATGGAAGCATGAAAACGCTCAAGGAAGTTTTAGAATTTTACGAAGATATTGCCGCAGGCAAGGAGAAAAACCCCAATGTCAAATCGGAAGATTTAGATCCCTTAGTCAGTGAAATAGATTTGAAAGCAAGCGAGATGGATCGAATCATTTCATTTCTCAATACGCTCAACGATGAATCATTTGATCAGGAAATCCCCGAATCTGTACCAAGTGGCCTTCCTGTTGGTGGAGACATTAAGTAATAAAACCTGTCTACTTTCTTAAAAACCAAAAAAGCACAATCCTTTAAGATCGTGCTCCGGTGATGATAGTTCTATTCTGAAAACTCAGATTTACTTTTCTTCAAGATATTCACCTAACCGGTCGAATACAGAACCCCAACCATTGTAAATACCCATTTTCTCTTGTTGCTGACAGTACTCTTCTGTCGAATGCACTACGTTAAATGTGAAATTAGTTTTGTCGCCATTCTCCTCGAATATTGCCTGTATCTCTACACCCTCGGTCATTGGTTTGAAGTTAGCAGACGAGACGATCTTTTTGAGTTCCACGATTTCCGTATACACACCATCAGAGATAAATTCATTGCCATTTGGCATCATCATCGAGTATTTCCAGCTCCCCCCAACTTTGAAATCATGCTCGATCACTTTGGTCTCCATTCCTTTTGGACCCCACCATTTGGCGATGTGATCAGGTTGTGTCCATGCCTCCCATACCAATTTTATTGGAGCGTTCAAGGTTCTTTTCAATGTGGCAACTCGCCCGTTAGTTTCATTCATTTTATCCATCGTTTTTATTTTTTGCTTGCAATTGAGTTAAATACTCTTCGAAAGAGTCAAGTCTGTCCTCCCATAGATTTCGATACTGATCGATCCATAAGAAAGCCGGAACCAGATTGGCAGGCTGTATTTGGCAAAATCGCTCCCTTCCCTGTTGGCTGATCGCTATGAGCCCGCACTCCTCCAAAATTTTTAAATGCTTGGAAATCGCAGGTCGACTGACGTCAAATTTTTCCGCTACCGTATTAACCGTGAGCGTCTCTTCGGCCAAGAGCCCGATTATGTCCCTTCGTACAGGATCTGCTATTGCTTGAAAAACATCTCTTCTCATAATTAATGTAACCGATTGGTTACAATTATAAATGTAATCATTTGGTTACGCAAATTTTTAGATAAAAATCTTTATTTGATTGGTTCTGAATTAAACCAATAGATACTCTTTGCGATAAGATTTCTTAGGCTAATACATCGCTCCTTGCGTATGCCAATGTCATTTAGTTAAGAAATCTGTACTTCAAGAAGTCATCCCAGAATGGGATCAATTGGTTTTCAAAGGGTGATTTTTTATAAAGCAGGAGTCCCATTACCATTCGATAATTCCAGGCGTCCGGGCGAGCTCTCCACTATATCTTCTATAGCTACCCTTCGGGATTGCAATAGAAGGATGCCGTTTCGATCTCTGACGCATCGTACCCCGATCAAAGACATCCGCGACTTTCCTTTGTAGGGATTTCAAGAGAAGAGACGATTTGGATTTATTCAGCCAAGAAATTTACCGGCTTAAAATCCACACTAGAATCTACCAATTTCGATTTATCAATTTTTTTGCGCTCCTTGATAAATTTCGTCCCAATGACATAAGCTTTTGCATTGTTCACTGCATCTACCGCTAGTAGCGTATCACCATCAAAATACCATACAGAGAACTTGGAACTCTCAGACTCTTCCTTCCTTACCAGTGCTTCAGTATATCCAGAGGATAAGCCGACCATTTGTAGTTTGACATCATATTGATCAGACCAGAACCAAGGGATTGTGTTGTAGGTAGGATTTTTATCACATATATCAGCAGCAGCTACTTTTCCCTGATCAATGGCATTTTGTACAGACTCCAGTCTGATGTAGCGATCATAGTGTGGATTGTGATGAAACGTACAATCCCCAATCGCGTAAATACTTTCGTCGCTTGTACACGCTTTTTCATTAACCAGAATGCCGTTTTCGATTTTAAGTCCAGCTGCTTTTGCAAGCTCTGAGTTGACATGAATCCCAACCCCGACGACTATAACATCCGCTTCGAAGTGAGTGCCGTCAGAGCATATCACCGAATTCGAATTATTCGCTGAGTCAATTGATACCACGTTCTTATTTGTAAATACATCAACCCCATGCTGGCTATGCAAATCCATGAAGAACTGAGACATCTCTGGTGCTGTAACCCGAGCCAACACCCTTTCCTCTCGTTCGAGCACGGTCACGGTGGCACCTAGTTTTTTCAATGAAGCTGCCGTTTCCAGTCCGATGTAACCCCCACCTATTATCACCACTCGCTTATTTTGACTGGCTTGCATGGCGTTTCGGATGTTCGAGACATCCATCACCGTACGCAATGGGTAGAGATGATTCGCAGAGTCTATCCCTTGAATTGGAGGAATGATTGGACGAGCTCCTGTAGCAATGACAAGTTTGTCGTAAGACAAATCACTTCCATCACTGATTGAAATAATTTTGTTGGCACGATCAATAGCTGTTACCGATAGGCCCAATCTCAAGGAGATGTCAGATTTCTCATAGCTTGTCTCCGGCATGAGCAAATTGGTCTCAATACCACTTTCATTAGCTAGATAAGCCTTTGAGAGAGGAGGCCGATGATAAGGGAGATTAGGATCGCGATCAAAAAGAACGATTTTTCCCTCCCAGCCTTCCTTGCGCAGTGCAAACGCGAAGTTTACCCCAGCGTGACTGGCTCCTATGACAATACAAACTTTACTTACGGGACTGTTTTCTGACATGATAGATCCAAAACTTATTGGAGCTGTTAGTAGAAGCTCCGATAAATAAACTTATCTGATTTTAGGGAAGGATTATTTTGCTACCTGCAAGACAAGCCCATTGAGATCTTCGCTGATTTCTATCTGACAACAAAGACGACTGTATTCGTTTGCATCATCATCCAGCTCAAGCATATCCGTTTCGATTTCGCTGGCTTGCCCCGTTTTTTCCACGTGCTCAGGAGCTACATGAACGTGACAAGTTGCGCATGAGCATACACCACCGCAATCCCCGTCTATTCCACTTATGTTGTTTTCTTTCGCAAGCTCCATTACAGAACCAGAGTTTCCCTCTACTGTAATCGATTCATTGTCACTTGTGATAAATGTAATCTTAGCCATGTTTGATTTTTTTAATTAATATTTTGCCGAGAGATGTTGTAGAGCAGAAGTAATGTATCAGCTTTTAGCGTTGAATTTAACAGAGAGACTGTTGTAGCCAACCTTGCGCTTAAATTCATTCAGATCTTCGATGTTTTCATCATAATCCACGATATCAATAGATTTTACCTTTGCAGCCAAAGTTTTCAGTAGAATACTCATGATCTGACGAGCATGAGTTGCGCCAAGACATTTATGATGACTAAAGCCAAAACTAACGTGTGGATTCACCTTTCTATCCAGGACAACTTCATTGGGTCTCTCAAATGCAGATGCATCGCGATTAGCAGATGCCCAACAAAGTGAGATTCGAGAGTCTGATTTAATGGCATGCTCGCATACTTGAGTGTCTTCCGTAACGACCCGTCCCATTTGCGTTAAAGGAGCAAAATATCGAATGAGCTCTTCTACGGCTCTGGTAGTAATTTCAGGCTCGCCGCTCAATCGTTCCAGCGATTCTGGATGCTCAGCGAAATAAGCAATTGAGTTGGTCACAGCATTGATCACCGTGTCACGACCACCTGCAAACGTCAAAATCATCACACCTTTTACCTCTTCCTTGGTTAGTTTTCTTCCTTCGATTTCCGATGCGAGCAGTGTAGAGTATAAGTCTTCTCCCGGGGTTTCAATTGCTTGATCGATTTGTTCATCGATGTAGTCATATAGTATAGAAGCTTTGTCTCCATCAAGCGCTACTCCCTCACTTCTGAATACGTGAGTACCCCACGAAATCCAGGTTTCAGATTCTTCATAGGGGATGTTGAGTAACAATGTGAGCGCTCTGGATTGAAGTCGAAGAGAAAATTCCTCCACTACTTCAACGGTTCCTTTATTTAGAACCTCGTCTACAATCTCCTCAATCTGTGATACAAGCTGTTTTTCATATTCAGCTTCCAGTGGTCGCTTAAACCAAGCCTCCAGCAAAGCACGATAGTCTCCATGCATGGGTGGATCCACTTCAAAAGGGATTTGCCTGATATCTCTGATGTCGACTTCCGAAGGAACTACGATACGTCCGGGAACTGCACCTGACTGAAAGGTTTTCCAGTTGTGCGCTGATTTGCGGATATCCTTAAGGCGCAAGAGCATGGTGACAGGATCATTTTGATCGTTTAAGTCTCCATAACCTTTTTCTAAGCGAGCTTTCTCAAAAGGATCGGGGAGTTCACTTTTTTTCATCTTGGTTTCTTTTGTTGTGTGTTAAGCAAATGCCTACTAATACCAGAAGCTTTTATCGCGATTCGGATAAAGGAGAAAACATTTTACAGCTCATGCAAAAGACAACAGATTCCTGATCCCAATCTTCCTTTATTTTGATTAATACCTACACTATTTTATCATTCAATTGGAATTATAAATCCATATCGTAACAATAATGAGGAATTTATAACGCGAATCTTCCCAATAAGATGATCCAACTCATGTCCTTTATAGGGATGAAGCATCCGATTGTAAAGATAAAGAAGAGACTACTTGATACCACCGAAGGCTCCAAAGCACATATTCTTGTGCAGGATTTCGGTCTTACTAAAACCAACTCTTTTCATCATCTCCAATTGATAATTCATAGACCTTGGAGAATCCTCTTTCTCCACATAATCCAAAACCTTTTGGCGGTAATCTTTGTCAACAAGCCCTTCAAGATAGTCGCCATACCGCTCCCATGTATATTCGTTTAAGGTTGCTGTATCTTGCGTTATTAGATCGGAGATCATCAGACATCCACCCGGTTTCAATAAGCGAAAGAGTTTTTCGAAAGTAGTATGCCAGTCCTCACCTTCCCGAAGATGATGCAACACTGCCCCAGCCAGAATGATATCAAAGTGGTTGTTTTTCAATTCAACCTCTCTTATGTCTCCTTGAACGATTTCCACCTCATTGCAACCATGATTCGAGACCCTTTCCAATGCTGCATTTAGCATTGGCTGACTCAAATCCACCAGCGTGCAATTTAGATTTGGGAGTTTGGAAAGCATCTTGATGGTATAGTTCCCAGCCCCACATCCAATGTCAAGTAAATTTTCTGCATCAGGCGAGATTCTTTTGGACGCCTCAGTAATAAGTTCCAAAGAGATCTTTGCATCTATGGTTGAAGCTTGCCCTGTACTCAAGTCCGAAAACCTTGCCACATCATGGTCAAAGCGTTCTCTTATTTCTTCAGTTGTTGATTTTTTCATAGTTGTGATCAGTTATGGGTCAAAAGTATGATTTTGATCAATTACCTAAAAAGACTTATTTTGTCATTAAATAATACTTATAAAGTATAATATGGAAATAAGACACTTGAGATACTTTTTGGCCGTAGCAGAGGAGTTGAATTTCACAAAAGCTTCGGAGAAACTCTTCATTTCTCAACCTCCGTTGAGCCGGCAGATAAAAGAATTGGAGGAGGAGGTAGGAGCTCGCTTGTTTGAAAGGAGCAACAGACATGTTAAACTTACGGATGCAGGAGCATACTTTGCAAGAGAAGTCGGTCAGCTTTTGCAGAATTTAGAGGCAATCTCAGCGGAGACTCTTAAGATTTCTGAAAACGTCAGCGGCGAATTTAGAATCGCATATGTAAGCTCAATATTTTCAGAGACGATATCCGGGTTGGTTCAGTACTTGACTGAGAAGTATCCTTATCTAAGCACAAAACTATACGAGGTATCTACCTCCAAGCAGATTGCTGCTCTTGAGCAAGGCAAGCTTGACTTGTGTATTCTCCGTGCACCTATTGTATCTACAAAAGTTACTTCTCGGAAATGGTTCAAAGACACGTACTCCCTCGTGTTTAACAAGGACTTTGTGAAGTTGACTTCCTCAAAAGAATTAGCAAAGCTAAAGGACGAAGTATTCGTTTTTTACAATAAAGAATATGCTCCCAGCTATTATAATTCCTTGATTGAAATTTGCGCCAAGTATGGTTTTGAACCCAACGTAGTACATGAGTCGAACAATATTCACTCCATCATACAGCTTGTAAGAAACGGGCTTGGCGTCTCCCTTGTACCATCTAGTCTGTCGAAGAGCAATAATTACCCGGAGCTGGGTTTTCTGGAATTACAAGAATCAGACCTTTATACAGAGGTGCTTTTAACTACCCCCAAGGGCAAAGATTCGGAAATAGCAAATACAGCTATTTCGTATTTGTTGACCCAGTAGCTACATCTTCGGCATACCTTGGTTGGAGTTTTTCTCTTACCTCTGCATTATAGTTTTTCTGATTTTTTTACTCTTTTGAGATTAACGAAAGTTGGCTTTCGCTTCATGCCAAAGAGAAATCTCATCACGTTACTTGGACGAATGAATAAATGATAAATCATAAGTGTAATACTGAAGCACACGATGAGTAAAAACAAGAGTTTCAGTGAAGCGTCATCTTTGGTGCGAACCACATAGTAAGCAATTATCACGATCACTGTTTGATGCAAAATGTAAAAAGGATACACAGCACTATTGGCATAATCGAGCAGTTTGCTTTTTCTGTTCAGATACATCTTTCCGTACCCGAGAAAAGCAAATACCCACATCCAGGAGTTGAAATTAACAAAGGCAATAAAAATATAGCTCTGAGGTTTTTCAATCCAGTTCTCCCAGATGTCGAAAGGCTCCCAACCGTTCCATCTTAGCATGTTGATCAATAGAATAGATACAAAGGCAAGACTTAGAAACAAACGCCTATTGGATTTAAGTAGCTCCATAGCTTGCTGAAACCGGGAGAACAACAAACCTACGATGATAAAAAAAATGAAAAAGGAATGTCTCGCTATGTCGTGGATTAAGTCATATGTTGTTTCGAAATGAACAGATAAAAAAGTGTACGGCAGAATAGCAACTGCAACTAAAATGAATAGAAAAACGGGCTTTTGAAGAAGCGAACCCAACAATCCTGCAAACTTGGTACTCCGTTGTAAAAGGTGAAATAAGGGAATTGAAACTAAGTTGTAGCAAAATAAATAAGGGATAAACCACAAATGAAGCCAATGAAAATTTCCTTCAGGATACCATTTTAGTGTTAGAAAAGATTGATAAAACTCGATATACGTTTGGTCTATACCAGATAGTTTTTGCTCGAAGTATACCTGTGGAGCTACCAGAATGAAAGTCCATACCGCTGTGGGAATAATTAGGCGCGTGAATCTTTGAATAGTGAAGGCAGTCCAGCTCAATCGGAGCATCAATAGATACGAGATATATCCGGAGACAAAAAATAGCAGCGGCATTCTAAACGAAGACATCCAATAGTTGATTTCCAAAAGTGTATTGCTTGTCTCTTCATTTTTGATATGCCACCCCCACTCTGCCACAAACACCATAAATACATGGAAGACGTACATCATCAAAATGGCAATTACTCTTAAAGAATCGATGTAGTAATGGCGTGTTTTCATTTGCTAGTTTTCTTGCGAAAATAGGTTTTAGCAAACACGCGATATTAAGTTTGTGATGGTTGACAACCTTTTGTGACGACTGTCAAAGTTTAGCTGCGTCGATTGAATTTTTTGTTAAAATCTTCAATCATATTTCTCGAAACGGGCACTTTGTGGTTTTTGATCAGCAACTGATACCCTTGAGCATTTCCTGTTACTTTCTCTATGTAATTTGAGTTGACCAGATAAGAGCGGTGCGTTTTGATTAAGTGAGAATGGTTTGCCAAAAGAGTCTCCAGATTTTTGAGTGTAGCGCGTATCAGTTTTTTTGGGTGATTGTTTAGATGAATTTCCAAATAGTTACCTTCAGCTTTAGCAAAAATAAATTGTGTCAAGTCCAATTCTGTTTCTTCAATCCGAATGATGTTTTTTGGTGTACTTGCTTGAGACTCTTCAGTGATCGTATCATTTAGCACCCGCGCATTTCTGATGTTTTGTGTGTTTAGTCGGTTGAAATTAATTGGAAGCAATATTGCTGCGAACAGTGAACCAACCATGAATGTATTTTTCACCTCTTCTAGCAAATATTGCCAAGACCAATTGTTGGCGTTATCATAAATCAGATCACGAATTAAAAATTGAATGATGCCTACAGTTAGAAAAAAGAAGGATATAAAAAGAGCCTCTTTCCATATGTTCCACTTAGCCTCTACTTTCAACGCAATCCCTGCTAGAGAGAGAAAAAAAATAGCAATTGCGGGAGTTAGTGAATGAATTGCCGATATCCAGATGTAATCCATTTTATGCTCGGCATAAGTCACATTGAATGGTTCAAAAGCGTAATTGAAAATAAACGTCATCAAAAAAAGTAGACCCATAATTGCCAGAAGGCTTTTTCCCTCATAGTAGAAAGGGTAGGGCTGTCTTGTGAATTTTAGCACAACATTTTTCAATTTGCTTTTTCTCGGTAAAGGAGACTGTAAATATAACTCTGTCTAAAAACAGTATGTATTACTAAATTTAGATAGAAATGACAGAAGAAGAATTATCACAACTACAGAGTAAAGCTTTAGTTCAGTTTAAATCAGGGAAATCCTTATTTGGGAAAGATGGTGCTTTTGCCCCAATGCTAAAGCAGTTTTTAGAGTCAGCTCTAGAAGCGGAGATGGAATCACATCTTGATGAATCGGAGCGTTTAGAAGGCAATAAGCGTAATGGAAAAGGAAAAAAGAAGATCAAGAGTTCTTCGGGAGAATTTGAGATTAGCACTCCTACTGATCGTCAAAGTACTTTTGAGCCTCAGATTATCAAGAAACGGGAAACGATTCTGGCCGATAATCTGGCTGAGAAAATCATTGGCCTTTATGGTCTTGGAATGAGTTTGCGGGATATCAGTTCACACATCAAAGAGATGTATGATACAGACATTTCCCATACTGTTCTCAGTCAAATTACAGATCGTATCATACCAGAAGTTAAAGCCTGGCAAAATCGTCCCTTAGAGTCTGTCTATTGTATTGTGTGGCTTGATGCGATGCATTACAAGGTGAAGTCAGAAGGACGAGTGGAGCATAAAGCTTTGTATAATATCCTTGGTATCAATGCCCAAGGCATGAAAGAAGTATTGGGTATGTATGTTTCCGAGAGTGAAGGTGCTAACTTTTGGTTACAAGTGCTTAGTAATTTACATAACAGGGGTTTGAAGGATATTCTCATCGCTTGTACAGACAATCTGAAAGGCTTTTCAGAGGCTATTCAAAGCATTTACCCTAAAGCTGAGATACAAAGTTGTATAGTCCACCAAATTCGTAATTCGCTCAAATATGTGGCTAGTAAAGATCAGAAGATTTTCATGAGTGATCTTAAAAAGGTATACCGTGCAGACACCAAGGAGCTTGCGGAAATGGAACTCATCAACCTTTCAGAAAAATGGGAGAAGAAGTATCCGGTAGTTTTACAATCATGGACAAATAATTGGGAGAAGCTCACAACTTATTTTCAATACACAGCCCCTATTCGTAAGCTCATTTACACCACAAATACAGTAGAAGGATATCACAGACAAATTCGAAAAGTAACCAAAACCAAGGGAGCTTTTCCATCATATATGGCGTTATTGAAATTGGTTTTTCTTGCAACAAAAAACATTGAGAAGAAGTGGACTTCACCACTGCAAAACTGGGCATTGACTGTCCAACAATTAGCTATTAAATTTGGAGAAAGATTACCTATTAATTTAGCACTTACCCCTTCAGGGGGCTAGCCCCCTGAAGGGGTAAAGACAGAGTTTAATTTACATATCCCGGTAAAGACTTGAGTGTTTGATTATTTGACTCTTTGGTAGAATAAAGTAGACTGCCACTTATTTTCATTTCAAAACCCCAAAAAATGCCCGGTTGGACTTGGAACCGTTGAGTTGAATGAGGATCGTCTTTACATAGCATATCACATATTCAAGAGGATTTTAAATCCACTCAAAGATGTGATATGTACTGGTAATTTTCAATAAGGATAATAGCTCTTTCGAAGCGATTATTCCTTTTCTATTGTCTCAGAAAGCTCCTTAACTTCTTTTTTGTTTTTTTCGACGACTTTGCTCATCTCGCTAACCTTGTCTTCAGCCAGCTTGATTTTTTCATTCTTCTTTTTCGCTTCTTCCTCGGTTATTTCACCTTTGGCCAACTGTTCTTTCACCTTTTCTTTTGCTGCCCTGATTTTTTCCTTGTTGGCATTGACTTGGCCTTCTTGTTTTTTGATCTTTTCCTTGGATTCCTCTTTTTTAGCTTGTGCGGCAGCTTTTGCTTCTAGAGCTCTTTGCTTTCCAAATTCCTTACCACTTAGATCCCCTTTGTTCTTACCGTAGGCATTTCCTTTTGGCTTGGCTTCTTCGCTTTTTTTGGCTCCTTTATTTGGGTTTTTATTCTTAGGAATTTCTAAGTCCTTTTCCTCTAAATCTCCTTCTATTTCCTCTTGTAAGACTTCAACTTCCTTTTCTATTTCTTGTTGATCCTTTTTCTTATCAACTAAGACTTTTTCTTTCTTCTTAAGTGCTTTCTCTTTTGCTTGAGCTGCTTTTTCTTTTCCCTTCCCTTGCGCAAATGACACAGTAAACGTGAAAAGGGATAGTAATATGAGTAGTGATGCTTTTTTCATAGTCTTAAATATCATTTAATAAGGAGTCGATTTCAGATTGTTTTTTCTCCATGTTTACATCTGATGACCTAATAGTTTCATCGAGTTTCTGAATGGATTTTTCAATAGATTCGGTTTGCTCTTGCAAATCATCAGAAGACTCTTCTATTGGCTTTTTCCCTTGCGAGCATGCCATCATTAATCCTAAAAGGAAAACGGGTAAAATATACTTTTTCATTTGTCTATTTTTTTCCATAAGGTAAGAATTTTAATCTTTTGTACACAACAAATTTATTCGGATGGTAGAATTTGTTCTGCCCACTCAATGTGCTCACTTTCAGATTCATCGTCTGCAAAGACAGTCCGTTAAATTTGCTAGTTTATTAAAACGGATCAAACGTAAATCTAGAGGGACTTAAAATAATTCAATTACAAGGTTTTATTGAAGGGTTGAGTTCTTCATGTTGAGCCAGTTTACCTGGTTACACTTAAGTATTTTATCCCTCGATCTGCACTCTGAAAGTCATTCCGAAAGGGATCTATCTTCTCATAGACGCCATACTGGTATGACTAGGATAATTGAAAACAAAAGTGATTAATTATTTTGCTTCTTAAAACCTATGCATAGTGCAATCCCTTCCCAATAATATTGCTTGATCCATTAAAAACTCTGATCCATTATTTGAGCAAAATGATGACAATACAAGGAGCATGATCTGTTAAGCAAAAAGATAATTGAAACAGAATGAGCAAATCGAACTGAAAAGAGCAGATCAAATAATGTCAACCTCAGAACTGCTGGAGGGCAAAGCACCATTCCAAAGTGATGGTTGTAATAAAAAATTGGGATCAGGGTTTTTCATAGCGTTTAACAAGCTAGATTTTATCTGAGGGTTTTCGATTTGCAATGTTTTGATAAGATTCTTGACTTGTTGTCTCTTCATTCCGTCCTGAGATCCACAGAGATTGCACGGAACTATGGGCCATTTTTGTATGGCTGCATAGCTTTCCAATATATTTTCTTCTATGGAGTAAAGAGGGCGTATTACATGAATGCCCGCCTTATCTGTTCTGTAATGGGGAGCCATAGTTGCTAGTTGCCCGGAGTAGAAAGCATTCATCATAAATGTTTCGATCAGATCATCCATATGATGCCCCAGGGCAATCTTGTTACAATTTAGCTTACCAGCCAAATCATAAAGTACGCCTCTTCTAAGTCGGCTACACAAAGAACAATACGTCTTGCCTGCGGATACCTTGTCAACTACAATCGAGTAAGTGTCTCGGTACTCTATGTGGTGAGGAACGTCCCACGATTTGAATAGTTCTGGGAGTATTTTATCAGGGAAACCGGGCTGACCCTGGTCAAGGTTTACAGCAACATATTTGAATTTTACAGGAGCTTTTTTCTGAAACTCTTTGATAAAGTGAAGCAAGCAAAGGCTGTCCTTTCCACCGCTGACAGCAACCAATATTTTGTCCCCTTCTTCTATCATATTGAAGGCGGCAATGGCTTTACCAATCTCGCTGCTAATCTTCTTATGTAACTTTTTCTCCTGAGTCTTTTCCATGTGCAAGGCTTGCTAGCGCAAATATTATGATTCCAAGGAGAAAAAGCACGAGCACATATCTGAGAATGGCTCGTGCTGTATCATTAACTAGCTTTTTTATCAAGCATAAGAAGCTCGTTCAAGCTGATTTCCGTAATGTATTTTTTGATTCCTTCTTGTTCGTAGCTTCTATTGATCAGTTTTCCTTCAAGAGCGATTTCGCTACCTTTTTGAAGATAATTCTCTATCAATTCGGCTTTTTTACCCCAGGCTATGATATTGTGCCACTGGGTGTCTTCTACTTTCTCGCCCTTACTATTATGATAAGTTTCGTTTGTGGCTAGAGAGAAAGCTGCCATTTTCTTTCCCGAATTAAAGCTTTTGATTTCAGGTTCGTTACCTAATCTGCCGATTAATTTTACGCTGTTTTTAAGTGATGTCATGGTGTCGTATTTTTTAGAATGAACAATAAAGTCTCTGATTGGCAGATGACTTCTGTCTATTGACACCACAAAGGAGGGGTTGCTTCCTAAAATTTAAGGAAGAACAAACACTTATAGTCGTTTATAAGCGTTGGAAAACGGGTAACACTCAGATTTATAAGTGTTTATGAAAAGAGTGCTTGAAAGAAAGTAATTAGTACTTGAAGTAGTTGAATCTACCCTGACGTCTCATCAAAAATTTCCAGATGCTTTCTGAGATGTCGTGAAATGCGTACTCTACTATGTTTGATAAATTCTTTTTGTGATCTTGTTTTCTCATCGTCATATAGCTTGGTTTAAACTGGTACTTCGAAAGTAATAAACGAGAATACTTTATCGAGGGTTTTTTCGGTGAACACTCATTTTTCGTAGACAAAATTAATTTCGCAGTAATTTTCGGATAAAAGAGTGCACTGATTTGCTTTATTCACTTCAAAATTCGAAAAATGGATACATTAGTGAAAATTACATCTTCATCAAGCAACTGGATAGAATAAATGGATAACAAAAAATGTTTGGAGTGTGGTCGTGAGTTTTTCGGACGTGCGGATAAGAAGTTTTGCTCCAATAGTTGTAAAAATGCTTTCAATAATCAGCTAAATTCTGAGAACGAGGCAGTGATTAAACGAGTTAATCGTGTTTTGAGAAAAAACAGATTAATTCTTAATGAGCTTAATCCAGAAGAGAAACAGAGAGTGCCTCAATCCAAGCTAATCAAAAAAGGTTTTGATTTTGATTACATCACATCTACATACAAGACTAAGGAAGGTAAAGAATATCGGTTTTGTTATGATCAGGGATATCTCCAGTTGGAGAACGACTACTTTCTTTTAGTAAGGAGAACCATTCAGGATTAATAAAAGTGAATTAATTCAAACACCTTCTAATTTTGATAGGTTGTATATTTGATATAACCCAACCGTATGAGCACAACACCGCAACAGTCGCAGTACATTTCTGATCTGCTTAGTACTGCTTATAAAAACCGTGGAGCCAATATTCTTCTCAGTGTAGAACTCGCTGAGAAAGCACTTCAGCTCGGAAAGGAGATTGCTTGCAAGGAGTATATGGCGAAGGGCTATTCGCATTTGTCATTGTTCAGCATGATTCAGGGTGAATACGACAAATCTTTGCGTTTGGCGGAGCAAGCAATCAAGATGTATAGTGATTTGGAAGATGATATCGGAATTGCCGATGCTATGTACAACATTGCTGGAGTTTATTATAAAACCAACAACTTTCATTCGGGGCTTATCTATTTGGTAGACTGCCTTGCTATCTACAAAAAACACCAGGATTTTCACAATCAGGCGCGAGTCTTAAAATCTCTGGGAACGATCTATGAATATTTTGGAGATATCACAAAGGCCATCGAGTCATATCAAAGAGCAGTTGAAGCAGGGAAAAAGGCAAACGATAAGGATCTTCAATCAAATGCGTACAACCCTCTTTCGGGCATTCACTTAAATCGCAATGAAACAGACAAAGCAATGAAACTCATAAAGAGATCATTGCAAATGAAAGAGGAAACAGGGGATGTGAGAGGTCTTGCTTTTGCCCTATATGGTCGCGGTAAAGTTTTTGCAAAACTCAAAAAATACACAGAGGCCGAAGCTGACTATCTGCAGTCGCTGGACATCCATACACGTATGGGTGAAAAACTTGGCAGAGGATTGGTTTTGAACAAACTCGGCGTGCTATATCATGATATGAAAAAGTATGATATGGCACGTGAAAAAGTAGAAGAAGCACTTACCTATAGCATAGAAAGCAACACAGCATTTATCAAATACAAGGCTTACTACCACTTGTATTTGATCTCGAAGGAGGAGAATAAAAAAGGCGAGGCGCTTGAGTATCTGGAGAAATATCTAAATGAAAAAGAGAATGTAATTAATGCCCAAACACATAAGGTTATAAGGGCTAATCATGTAATATCGGAGGAGCAAAACCTTGAGATAGAGGCACAGACACAGCGAGAAAGGGCACAGATTATTGAGTCGAAAAACCGCGAGTTGGATGCTTTTTTTTATAAAGTCTCTCATGATTTAAAATCCCCTATCAGTTCGATTATAGGTTTGGACGCTGTAGTGAGAGAGCGAGTAACAGACAAAGAAGCACTGTGGTATTTTGATATCTACAAGAAACAGGTCAGTCGAATCAATACGATGCTCGACGATCTAATGCGAATGGCAAAAGTTGATAATGCCTCAATTAAAAAGGATAGCATTGATCTTGCTCAATTGATTCACGATTGTAAAGCTTCGTTTGCCTACTTATCTAATTTTAATAGGATAAAGTTCAATATATACGTGCAAGAAGAGCTAGACTTCAAAGTTGAACGCGCGCTAATTAACAGCATCGTTCAAAATTTGATGGAAAATGGAATCAAATACGCGGATCTGGATAAACCTTTTTCTGAATTGACTTTTAAGGCTTTTAAAGAAGAGGGTAATCTGAGGTTAATTTCTTCAGATAACGGAATAGGGATGAACCCTGAAACCACCGATCAGATGTTTGAAATGTTTTTTAGAGCCAATCACAATGTGCCCGGATCAGGACTTGGCTTGTACATTCTTAAACGAGCCGTAGATAAGCTTAATGGAAAAATAGAAGTAGAAAGTGTGCCAAAGAAGGGTACGACCTTTACGGTTGATCTCCCTTGGGTTTAGCATCCAGACTTCCCTTATACATTTCGTATTTTTGGAATTTACATTCCAAAGATCCGTTAAAAAGGACTATTTTCTTGGAAGCCCTCAACCGCACATGCTTAAAGGCAGCCATGTTGGAACTGATAATCCAGGCATCAAATCCATCATAGTGATTTTTAAGCGTGTCTCCGATCATCTTGTAGAGTTCGTTTACATTTTCACCAATTCGTTCCCCGTATGGAGGATTGGTTATGAGCATGCCATCTGGAGTTTTTGGGCTATGTTTCTCCATTGCAATTTTTCTCACAGAGATAGTATCATTCATTTTTAGCTTTCGAATCGTTTTTTCGACGAGCTTCACAGCCATAAGATCTATGTCACCACCGGATATTTGTAGAGGGGTCTTTCTGATTGCAGCTTGAGCTTCTGCTCGGACTCTATTCCAGATGGTAGGGTCATAGCTATTCCAGTTCTTGAAAGCAAAATCTCTTCTATACATCTGCGGGGCAATATTCATACCCATCAATGCTGCTTCAAATAAGATCGTACCAGAACCACACATAGGATCAATGAGGGGAATGGACTTTTCCCATCCAGCAAGTTTGAGAAGGCCTGCGGCTAGTACTTCATTCATGGGAGCTTGGTGTCCCGGTTCGTGATAGCCACGCTTATTAAGGGTGTCTCCTGAGCTATCAAGCGAAATGGTAAATTGATCTTTGAAGGCATGAAGATCGAATTGGATGTCTGGTCGCTTGATGTCAACAGAAGGTCTTATTCCAGTCTTATTTCTGAACTGATCTACTATGGCATCTTTGGTTTTAAGCGCGGCATACTTCGAGTGTCTGAAAAACTCCGAGAAAATCGTATTGTCTATGGCAAATGTTTGCTCATTTTTCAAATACTTAGACCAATCGAACTTATAGACTTCTGTATACAGTTCATCTTCGTTTCGAGCAGTAAACCTATAGATTGGAACCAGAATCTTAAGCGCAAGCCTTAAATTCATATTTGCCTTATACAGGAACTCAAGGTTGCCTTCGCAGGAGACGGATCTCTTGAGGATTTGCACATTTTCTCCTCCAAGGTCAGTTACTTCCTGAGCAAGAACTTCCTCCAGACCGTGCATGGTTTTGATCAATAATTTCATTTTCTGAATGCTTCTAGGTGGGTGTTTTAGTGATCGCCGAAAGCTTTTACTCCAGCTTTAATTGCTACCTGCAGATTGTTTTCCCTTGGGGGAATTGGGCATGAATATCTGCTATTGTATGCACAATATGGATTGTATGCTTTGTTGAAATCAATCATCAGTTCATCGGAATCTGGGATGGTAATATCAAGGTATCTACCGCCACCGTAGCTTCCTTCACCATTCGTCTGATCTGTGAAAGGGATAAAGAGGTAATCTTTATACTCTTCTATTTCAGAAAGTGCTATGTTTTTATAGACTGACAATTGCAATTCTTGCCCATGGAGCTTGAAACGAGCAATTCCATATTTGACATATTCGGGAAGCCTTTCAGTGGAGGTAGGCATTTTGAATGGTTGCTCATCAGGTGTAAGTTCTAATTTGGCAATGATAGAGTAGCTATTGTCGATTGGATAAAAATCGAGTTTGCGAAAATCCGCCAAATCCTCCTGGGTCAACGGAGATTCATCAGGGTTTTTGTATTCCCGATTGAGCTCTTTCTGCCACTTTTTAACTTCTTTCTTGTGATTATTTTGCGCAGGAGAGGCAATGAAGCAGAAGAGTAGAATAAATATGGATAAATAGGATTTCATCGGATGGCCACTGTTTTTTTCCGCAAGATATCACATTATCGAATGGCTTGTTTTACCATTGCGATATGGAAAGATTGGCTAAATTCAATTAAAATTTCGGATCGGAGATGAAAATTGGCTTATTGAACTTACTCTTACTCGTATCATTTGCAGCTTCAGCCCAAATGATCGATTTCGAAGAACCGGACTGGCAGGCTGCTGTTGATAAGGCGAGGAGTGAGGAAAAACTTCTTATGGTTTACATGAATACGGTTTGGTGCGAGCCTTGTCTGGAGATGGAAGAAGGAGTTTTTCAAGAATCAACCGTCCATGATTTTTATTCTGACAATTTCATCAACGTTCCATTTGATGCAGAGGAGTTTCCCGGTGCTGAAATCGCCGATATGTATGGAGTTTCTGTTTTTCCAGGGTTCTTGTTTATCAATGTATATGGTGAGTTGATCCACAAAGGGTGCGGATGGATGGACAATGATGATTTTGTACAACTTGGGAGAGATGCTTTGGATGGCGAGAAAAATTTATCAGGTTTCAAAAAGAGATATGCGGATGGAGAACGCTCAGCAAGCTTTCTTAAAGACTATTCGTACCTGCTAGATGCATCGTGTGTAGATGCGTCTGGTTTCGTCAAATCTTTTTTTAAAGATAGACCAAAGGAAAACTGGGTAGATGAGGAGAGTTGGACGATGATAAGCCTCAATATATTTGACCCATTTAGTGATCAGTTTGAGTTTTTGGTTTCGAATAAAGATGTGTTTTCTGAAAGGTATGGAAAAGACACTGTGGAAGCTAAAATTTACGATGTTCTGCTTCGTCAATTTATTCAGATTTATGAAGGAGAGGATTTGACTCTTTTTGCAAATCAGGCACTTCAGAAGATTATCGGTAAAGCAGATTTTGCGCAAAAATCAGAGCTTGAATCTATGGTGGAACTACAATATTCCGAGTTAACAGGCGATTGGGAACTATACGGTAGTAGCGTAGTAAAAGTAGTGGAGGAACAGCAAGTAGTTGATGAGATTCAGTTAAATGAATTTGCGTGGAAATTTTATCTTTTCGTAGAGGATCAAGCTTTATTGGATGTTTCTATCGATTGGATGGAAGCGCTTTTGAGAAGGGAAAAATCGGCAACCAGCATGGATACTTATGCTTCGCTACTTTTCAAATCTGGAAAAAGGAAAGAGGCAATTAAATGGGAGAAAATGGCACTCAAAAAAGCGGAGGAAGAACTTGAAGATCTTACTCACTATCAGCTTCAATTGGAAAAATTCAAATTGGAGGTGAACTGATAGGGTCGTCTCAATTTTTTAATCTGATATCATTGTTTTTGTGGAGGCTTTCAGGGCTGACAAAAGTAAGTTTCTATCTTTCTTTAGATGTATGGCTCAACATTTTTGTTTTCAAGTCGGATGGGTCGAAAGGCTTGGTTATGAAATCATCTATCCCTGAGGCGATGACTTTTTCATATACGTTGGAAATATTATCTGCTGATATGGCGATAATGGGAATGCTTTTCAATGAGGAATCGTTTCTTACGATTTCTGCTACTTCATAGCCACTCATTTCGGGCATTTGTAAATCGAGCAATATGATATCGAATTGACGAGACCGCATTTTTTCAAGTGCATCTACTCCGTTTTCGGATTCTTCTGAGTCTACACCCCATTTGTTCATGAATTTTTTGAGTACAAGTCTATTTAACTCATTGTCATCGACGATCAGGACAGTAAGGTGATCTACATCTATGCTAGATAGCTCAAAATTAGAGCCAGTATTTGATTCAGATTTTTTGTTACTTTTTTCAAATACCAGACTAAATGAAAACACACTGCCTTTTCCTAATGTGCTCTCCAGCGATACTTTTCCATTCATGAGATCAATCAAGGCTTTGGATATGGAGAGTCCAAGACCTGTTCCACCAAACTTCCTCGCAGTATTGACGCTAGCTTGTGCAAAGGATTCAAAAATCCCCTTCTGATTTTCTTTAGAAATCCCCATTCCAGTATCTGAAATCTTAAAAATCACTGAGACAAGTTTTTTGTCGTTATAGAGGGTCCTCATATTGACTTTGATACTTCCTGTTTCTGTGAATTTTATGGCATTACTGAGAAAGTTGTTTAGGATTTGAGATAGACGGAATGGGTCTCCAATAACTACATCCGGAATGTCTTTATCTATGATCAGCTCAAAATCCAGACCTTTAGAGTCCGATTTTGATTTAAAAAGATGAGCGACTCTCTCAACAATTTTTTTCAAGTTAAACTCGACGCGTTCCAACTGAACTTTGCCGGCGCTGATTTTATTATAGTCCAGCGTGTTGTTGATCAAGAGCATTAGATTGTCGACAGAGTATCGAAGAGTTGTGAGATTCTCGACAAACTCCTGATCTTCGTTTTCCGAAGAAAGCATATGTGTCAGTCCCACAATTGCATTCATGGGAGTTCTGATTTCATGACTCATTATGGAGAGAAACTCCTCTTTTGCGTGGGCATTTTGATCTGCTTCTTCCTTTGCAATTTGCAATTCCTTCGTTCTCTCTTTTACCCGCTTTTCTAAGATACTTCGGTGATCTTCATTTAGTTTTTCATTGATTTCCAATTGGTCTATATAGGCGCTATTGGCTTCTTCTTTTTCATTTTCTATTATCTCGTGCTTCTTGCCAAGGCCAAGGGAGAAGCAAAAGACCTCAGCTATAAACCCGAACCTTGCAATCTGTCCTAAATCGTCTGACTGGGTCCAGATGATTAAATCAGTAAGTGCCGCAGTAAGCATTAGGGCGCTCCCCACTATGAAATAATAAACCAAAGAAGTACGCTTTTTCCAAATGAGGATAATCAGGTATATGGCAAAAAGCACATTGATGAGCAAGCTGTATCTAACTACATCCACTACTGTATAGTAGTCACCTGATAGAGCAAAGTAGATGAGCGCTAGAAAGAATAATCCGATATTGAAAATGGCACTTATTCGGTAGAATTTGTTCCACTTTGGAATGACTTTTTCTGCGTCCAGAAATTCGTGCAAAAATCCCAAATAGAAAAATGGAGTCAGAAGTGGAGCTACAATACAGTATAGTGTTAGGTGAGGATTCTCTTGAATAAAAAAGTCTCTGAGTGTGTCTTGGATAAAAAGGTAAAAGACAAAAATCGCAAACATATACATCGAGAAATGTAAGTAGGCTCGCATCTTACTCTGGAAGTAGATTAGAAGAGCGTAAAGCGATAGGATTAGCATTACGGATAAGAATGCGATTTCCGCAATGATTCCATAGAGAAGATCCTCTCTCCAGTCTTTGCGATTTTGAATTAATATTTTTAGATCAGGGTCGTTTACCGTATTGACTATTTTGCAAACAATGGTATAATTTAATTCTGGTTGCAAAATCATGTTTACCGTGTTCCACCTTCCCATTTTCTTTTCTTTTGCAGGGAGCAGAAAGCCTGTTTTGAAGTGATGAATAAGAGAGTCATCAACTAAAACAAACACATCCACAAAGTCTTTCCTTACAAAATCAAAAACTAGTTCGGAACGCTTATCGACAGGATAGTCGAATTGAATCCAGGTTGCCAATTCACTTGGTCTTTTGAGAATATCAGGGTAATGTTCTTTGGGATAAAAGGCCGAATCCAAGACTTCAAGAATTGTACTTTCCGAAGGTGTTCTTAAATAACTGGCACTGTCTGGAGAATATGCAGAAGCATGGCTTGTTTGTAGAGCCACAATAAGGATGAGTGTCCCGAAAATTTTAATCATCGTTAGAAGACTAAAACCATGTTTACATAAAATTGTAGCTGGCATTGCAGCTAAAATACACTTAGCATTTTCCTTATCAAAATTAACCTTAATGGTTCTCTTGATTCGAAAATTGCACTTTTACTTGAAAAAAGCAAGATCAGGCATTATCTGAAAAATGCTGGTTCTTCTTTTCTTGTGAGAATTTTTCCTGATTGTATTCTGAACTCTGGCCTTTCGGGATTGAGAGAGAAGTCCAATCCTCTCCTTTTAGCAGTTTGGCTATATAGATAATCTGGCCAATGTGCATGGGGTAGTGAGCCATTTGTCTTTGTATTGCATCGATTACCTGATGTCCCTCGTTTCGTATAAAGACCGTCTTGTCAAAATCTTCTGATTGTAACGATTTTAGAGCACCTAGAAAACAATCCCACCCCTCAGTCCATTTGCTGAGCATCTCATTCAGATTAAGTATGTCATCTTCAAATTCAGCGTCTCTTTGCCTCCATGGTTTTTCACCATCTTCGGTGAGAAAATTTGTCCACCGGGAAAGCATATTGCCCCACAAGTGTTTGACAATTGCGGAAATGCTATTGGATGATTCACCTGGAGTCCAGTGAATGTCTTCTTCACTCAACTGACTAAAGGTTCTCTCACCAAGCTTTTTATAATACTCTGCGAGCTTGATGGTATTGGAATGGAAGAGGTCAAGGTTCATTTTTTTTAATTCAAATATAATTGAGGACTTGCTGACAATCATTCTCCAATTTCATTAGACAGAAATCAATTCTCTTAGGTAGGTTTGCCAACCTAAAATTTCAAGTTTATAATGAAGGAAAGAAGAGTAGTTGTAACTGGAATGGGAACACTTGCTCCCATTGGTAATAATCTTGTTGATTTTTGGGAAAGCCTAAAATCAGGAAAATCAGGGGCTGCACCAATTACCTATTTCGACACCACCAATCACAAGACAAAGTTTGCTTGCGAATTGAAAGGGTTTGATCCTAAAGATCATCTGGATAGAAAGGAAATTCGGACAAATGACCCGTATGTTCAGTACGCTTTGGTCTCTGTGGGAGAAGCGCTGAAAGACTCAGGTATTGACCTTGATAAGACCGATCGCTACCGCACTGGAGTTATTTGGGGAACAGGAAATGGGGGAATTCAGTCTTTCCATAACGAGATCGCTGACTATGCTACCGGAGATGGTACGCCAAGGTTTAATCCATATTTCGTTCCAAAAATCCTGGCCAATATGGCTTCTGGCATCATCTCAATCAAGCACGGATTAAAGGGGATTACCTATACACCTGTTTCGGCATGTGCTACTTCCAATACTGCTTTGATTGAAGCTTTCTATCACATCAAGTGGAACAAAGCAGATATGATCGTATCAGGAGGATCTGATGCCGTAATCAATGAGTCAGGTATAGCAGGATTCAATGCCAGCAAGGCATTGTCAACCAGAAATGAGGATCCAACTGTGGCTTCCCGCCCTTTCGATAGAGACCGAGATGGTTTTGTAATGGGAGAAGGAGCCGGAGCGGTTATTCTTGAAGACTTGGAGCATGCCAAGGCAAGAGGAGCCAAAATATATGCTGAGATAGTAGGTGGAGCTATGACTTCAGATGCATATCATTTGACAGCTACTCACCCCGAGGGTGAAGGAGCTCAGAGAGGAATGCTGCTTGCACTGGAAGAGGGTGGTTTAACTCCGAAGGATGTGGACTATGTAAATATGCATGCCACTTCTACACCAATGGGCGATATCAGCGAACTCAAAGGTCTTAAGGGAGTATTCAAAGATTATTCTCCTAAGATAAGCGCAACCAAGTCTATGACGGGACACTTACTTGGAGCCGCTGGAGCTATTGAAGCCATTGCTTCTGTCATGGCGATTCAAGAAGGAGTTATTCCTCCAACGATCAATACGGCCAATCTTGATGAGCAAGTGCCAGAGGGGCTTGATATTATCCTTGGGGAATCTCAGCAATCAGATATAAAAGTTGCAATGAGCAATACTTTCGGTTTTGGCGGTCACAATGCCATTACAGTTTTTAAGAGGTTTGAAGACTAACGGAAGTTATATCCAATAGAAAGTGTGCTAAAGTAGTTTCTTGGAAGTCCCGGGTAGTAATATCGTCTCGGACCTGAGTTGATCAAGAGCATGGATGCGTACTTTTTATTGGAAATATTATCAATACCAGCAGACAGGTCAAGACTAAACATCTTTATGTCTTTTTTGAAACCTGCTTTACCTCTTAGGATAAAATAGTCCTTGGCGATGAGCTCGTTATCGTCTGTAATAGGGATGCTACCTGTGTACTGACTATTTACATTTCCATAGAAACCTTGTTTTGACATTAGCTCAATTCCTGAAGTCATATGAACGGTTGGAACCCCTGTTAGCTTGTTTCCAGAATAATCTTCTCCTTCATCTAAAAATTCCTTGAAGCGAAAGCGCATGATAGAAGTATTGTGATAAAATCTCAGATGTGTACTTTCTCTAAAAGTCAGGCTATACTCCAAACTCGCATCAGCTCCCCAATGATGGTTTTTTCCGGCATTGACTCCAATTTGTTCATTGTCCAATGTTGTCCTGCTCACAAGAAGATTGCTGATGTTCATAAAATAAGCAGTGGCATCATAAGCAATGCCCAATATTTTTCCACGTAAACCTGATTCGAAATTCCATCCTTTTTCTGGTCGGATGTTTGGATTGATTTGTCCGCCTGGATATAGGGTTTCTTCAAGGTTAGGAGGAGAAAATCCATGACTAATATTTGTGAAAAGATGTGTATTTGAGGTTAGATGCACTACAGAACCTATTCTTGGAGATAGAACAGTGTTGAAGGAGTAGGAGCCTGTTCTGCTGTCTGCTGTCTCGTTGAATTTGTCTTCAAGTTCGTATCGTGTATGATTTAGATTAAGGCCTGCTACAAGTTTGACTCGATTGTTCGGTCGATAAGCAAATTCAGAAAAGACATTGGTGTAAGCTCTTTTTTCATTGAATCGATCGTTTTCAGGTCCCTGAACACTGCCGTTGGAAGTGGGTGTGTGTAAATTTTGGTATTCGATATAGTCACGAGTGTCATGAAACCACTCTACTCCGGCGTTAAGATTCCATATTGGATTTTCAAGTTGAAACGTATGTCGGGTACTGAATCCAGAGAGCTCTTCATCCATGACATTTACAAAAGGGCCTGGAGCAGGCTCATAGGTGTCTTTAGTTTGTAAGCTGATGGAGTGTGATAGTGCGATGCTTTTAGTAGGAGAATGATGAAAGCCTATGCCAATCAAGTTTCTTTTGTAGTCCTCATAGCCTTGAGCCTCACTCCAATTAGCAGCGGCAGATCTTGGAGAGTTTTTATAATCTTCCTCATTCAGTGAGCTTGGAATTTCTGAAAAAAGATCAGTAAATATCCCAATGAAATTTAAGTAAGAATCATTCTTGAAATAATATCTTCCTGTTAAGCCAACTTGCTTTTTTTGGTATTGATTATTGTCGCGATAGCCATCGCTTTTTATGTCTGTATATGCCAGATTAAGTGATAATTTTTCAGAGCTGTGAGAGACCTTTCCCAGAATTCTTCTTCTCCCATATGAACCAGCTGTGAGTGATGATTCAAAGGAAGTTTTATCATAATCTGGCTGCACACTTCTTAATTGTATAACGCCACCCAAACCGGCACCATAGAGGCTCGAATTTGGGCCTTTTATGATTTCTATTCTTTCTATCAGGCTCTGATCTACGTCTTCCAAAGAAGAATTCCCACTTCCGTCGGTGAGCGGGATTTGGTCGTAGTATGCTTTGATTTTATCGGTTGAGAATGGACTTCTTGAACCCATTCCTCTTATCGTGATGCGATTTGTATTTAGTGTCCCAGCGTGCATGTATATGCCAGAGACCCTATTAAGCGAATTGGAGATTGAAAACGGAGCATCGCGACACATCTGAGTTTGATCTACAAGGGACACGCTAGAAGCAGTATTGATGATTTTGTCGCGTGAGATTCCAGAAGTCACTACGACTTGATTCAATGCTATCGCCTCAGTGGATAATCTAATGCTAATAGGTGTTTTACTTCCTTCCTGAACCACCATTGAAAGAGGCCTGTAACCTTGATACGAAACTCGAACCTCTACAGGAAACGTACTTACCTCTACTTCAAATCGCCCTTTGGAATCAGTGACGGTAGTGTCTGTTTCTGTGAAAATATATGCGCCTTCGAGAGTGACATTGTTACTCTGATCATGAATGTAGCCCAATATTGAAGACTGTGCCTTTATACAAAGGCATGAGAACAAAGAGATAGAAAGAAGTAGCGTCCTTTTGTAAGTCGGTCGTTTTCTCATTTTTTGAACTTCAACTAAAAGAAATATATGTGTCCTAGATTTTAGCCGCTAAGATCATGCGATTTTATAATTAATCGTCTTTTTCCTCAAAGTATTCGAAACATTTAACCGGTAATACCAGCTCCCCTCTGTCAATTCTGAATCCATAATCTGAAATTTTCATCCTCATTAAAATTTTCATCTATTGCCTTTAAATTAGGTTTTGATAAACTTCAATCCGATGGATAAAATAATAAGCTTTTGAGAAACGCTCTTCTTACAGGAATGGAAAAGTCTCGATGGTAGCAACGCAGCATATCAGTGGTAATTTCATGATGCTCATGAATGAAGATGAAAAATTCCTTAAATCCGAAATATGATTTTCTTGTCAAAATGGAGGAATAGATTTCAATAAAAAGATATCCGAGTCGCACCAATTAGGTGAGATGTTTTGAGTCATGATTTCGCTCGGGTCTGAGTTGAATTATGAAGTTTAGGTTAAAACTTCTAAGCCTTTTTTTTGTTAACTTTCAGGACTCTCCTCTCTATTTTTATAATTATTTTAATACTTAATGTTGACATAATTCAATTTGAAAGAATAAAGAGATGTATCAGAAGTCGATTCTGATTCGCTAACCACTGCAACCACATGAAACGAACCTTAACTATTGTTATTTTATTTCTCACCTTATTTCAGGCAAGGGCTCAAAACTTACGAATTTCTAACCTTGATATTAACCCTGATGGGAAGGTCTCATTTACGGCGCTTGTGGAAGCCCACCATTCGCAAAGGGAGAATTATGAACTTAAGGTCTACTCTTCAGCGGATAACTATTCCAAGGCGATTGGGCTCAATATCGCAGCTGTCAAACCAGGCGTTCCAATGGATGTGTCATTCGATGGACAACAAAAGATAGGGAACTTCAAAGGATCGATACAATTCAAATTTGTAGCTGAGGCTACAGCATTCCCTGTTGAGGTGACATTGAGTGGTTCCAAATTCAAGCGTGGGAAGAAAATGACTGTTTCTTGGAAGGACTATCATGAGTCGGGATGGTACGATGTAGAGATGTATAGAGGAGGCTCTTTATTCAAATCCTTGGTGAGCAATCATAGAGGAACAAACTATACTGCGGACCTCCCTAAAAAGATGCCGAAAGGGGCTTACGAAATTCGGGTGACACCTACCAATCAAAAGGATATGGTTTCCGAGGACTACTTGGTAACAGTGAAAGGCGGTTCTGCCGCATTGGTAGTGGGAGCTGGAGGCGTGTTGGCTGCAGGAGCAGGAGTTGTGTTACTAGGCGGAGGTGGAGGAGGCGAAGGAGATAGCGCTGGTACACTTCCAAGTCCTCCGACACCTGGGAACTAAGCCTAGTGTTCATCACCCAAAAAAAAGAAGTAATTAAGAAATTGATATCAACCCTGATCACCTTATTATGATTAGAAATTTTACAAATAGATTAGCTCATTTGAATTCTTCAGCCTTAAGAAGTTGCCTTGCATTCGTGTTGGTAACTATGCTTGCAATTCCGCTAACGGCTCAAGATCCAGTAGCATATTATCCTTTTAATGGAAATGCTAATGACGAATCTACTAATACCAATAATGGAACGGTAACCGGAGCTACGCCCACAACTGACCGCTTTGGCAATGCAGATGCCGCATATGGATTTGATGGAGCTAACGATTACATCACTACTTCTCTTACATTTTCCAACAATCAGCCACTATCCGTTTCTATGTGGGTTTACTGGAATGGGTCGGCAGGTGATCAGACGGCTGTTAGCTGGTTAGATGCATCTTTGACCAATAAGCAGTTTTTTGGGGTCAATGGAAGTGGTAGTCTCATTTTTGGAGATGGATTTCAGACTGGTACAGCTCTTTCGGCTTCTCAATGGGTGCACCTTGGTGCTACCTATGATGGAAGTCAGTCAATTATATATATTAATGGAGTACAATCGGATGTTTCCACAGCTGGGTTGACTTATCAGTTTGATAATTTAACAATTGGCCGACAGGGGAATAATGATGGAGAATACTGGGATGGAAAGATTGATGATATCAGGATCTATGACGTAGCGCTATCTGCATCAGCAATATCCGATTTATATGCTCAGGAATCGCTGGCTGTAGAACCGACAGCTGCGCCAACCAATATCGTATTCAGTAATAATTCTGGTGGTTGCTTTACCTTCAATTATACAGCATCAACTGACCCCAATGTTACTGGATATATGAGTGTTTTTAATAGCACTGCTGCACCTACTTTTGTTCCAGAAGATGGTGTAGAATATGCATTTGATTTTACCACACCCAAAAGCGATGGAAGCTTCAATTGGGGATCGGATGCTGTTACCGGAAAGAACTTATGTGGTCAAAAAAACACTACCTATTACATAGAGACATGGGCATATAGCGGAGACGGAAGCGCAAGAAATTATTTGACATCAGAGAGTCTGACCGCTAGCATTACGACACAAGGAGATCCCACTATAGAATCTATCTCTCCAGATTCAGGTTTTGAGGGCACAACAGTTGTCATCACAGGAACCAACTTTGATGAGACAGCTTCCAATAATTTGGTCACCTTCGGCGGAGCTGAAGCCACTATCATTGGTATACCTACCACGACAAGTTTGACGGTCTTGGTGCCTGCGGATGCCACCACAGGTAAGGTATCGGTTACTGTGGGTGTTACTTTAGTCACCAATGCGAGCAATACTGTAGAGAGCACTTCTGACTTCACTATTGCGTCTCCTCCAATTATTGCTTCCTATAGTTTCTCAGGAGATGCAAATGATGATTCTGGGAATGGTTTTAATGGGACTGTTTCAGGTCCTCAATCGACCAAAGATCGTTTCGGATCACCAAGTTCAGCATATGCGTTTGATGGAGATGATATCATAGAATTTGGAGATCTCACTGTATCTCCTCAAGCGTTGACAATGGTAAGCTGGTTCAAAACGAACAATGATTTCACATCTAGCTATGGTACTTGTTTTGATTTAGAAGGTGCAGGCGCAATTCAGGTAAGTGAAAATAATTTTTTAAGAGGAGTACTTCAGCTTGGAGAAGGAAACTTTGTCTCTGTTGAAGGAGACGCGCTTGTCAATGATAATAAATGGCATCAGGCAGTCCTCACTTTCGATGGCAATGACATGGTTCTCTATTTGGATGGATTACTGACCGGCACTCCTGTTGACTATACTGGAGAGGCATTCTTTAGCCTTAATCCCGTCCCCGGTCGTGTGGGGTATTCCTTTGATGGCAATGATCGTTATTTTATCGGTGATATAGATGAGGTGAAATACTATTCAACTGCACTTTCAGCATCTGAGGTTGCGGCAACCTATGATAAAGAAAATGCAGGACTAAATCTTTATTACGCATTGGATGGTAATCTATCAGATGAGTCAGAGAATGGTATAACCGCTTCATTGCCAAATGGGGGTTCCTATACCACTGATCGATTTGGAAATGCCTCTTCTGCTATTCAATTGGGAGCCACACGTCAACATATATTGGTAGATAATGGAGACAATCCGCTTGTATCTGGTAATGCTATTACTTTCTCAGCTTGGATCAACGCAAATGCATTTGATAACGGCTCCTCAAGCTTCCTATTTACTTCTCCTGATATGATTGCATATATCAATTCGGACGGAAACTTTGGAGCTGGAATTTGCGGCTCAGGAGGATGTGCCAATGTAGTTACCGTATCGCCACAGGCTGAACTTAATAAGTGGACTTATTTTGTAGCGACCTATGATGGTTCTATTGCTACTGTATATATCGATGGAGCTCCGGCAGGGAGCTTGCAGTTCGATATTGAACTAGATGATGCATCGGGAGTCACTCATATTGGAGCAAACTCAAGCGGGTCTGAAACTTTCATGGGAGTTATGGATGAGGTAAGAATCTACGATCGTGCACTCACAGCTTCAGAAGTGTCATCATTGTATGGCAATGAAGAATCAGACTTGCTCGCTTACTATCCATTTAATGGCAATGCCAATGATGAGTCAGGCAATGGGAATAACGGAACATTGGGAGACGGTTCTACAACCTCGACACTTCCAACTTTGACAACTGATCGATTTGGGGTTGCTGATGCTGGTTATAGTTTTGACGGAGCATCGGATTACATACAAACTGATCTTTTATTAACTGACAATGCACCTTTTACTACTTCTGTATGGGTTTATTGGAATGGATCTAGTGGGGTGTTTGAAGAGATTCTAGGATTCAGAGATGTTGCCAATACAGCAGGAACTTTCTTCGGGGTTACTAGTAATGACTTGATCAGATTTGCTGGAGATACCGACTACACACTCATTGCTGAACAATGGATTCATCTTGTATCTACTTTTGATGGTACCAATTTTAGTTTATTCGTGGATGGAGAGCTTGTTTTTAGTGATACCCGCTCCTTGACCTTTACTGAAATGACCATAGGAGCATTGGATCGCTCAGGAAGTGAGTCCTGGTCAGGATCAATTGATGATGTAAGAATTTATGGTTCTGCATTAAGTGCTACCGATGTTTTGACGCTTTATCAATCGGAAAAACCTGACCTAACCTACGCATATTTCGAGTTCAATAATAATCTAAACGATTCATCTGATAAGGGCAATAATGCTTCCGATGGAAGTACAGGAAACTCGTTTGCGGCAGATAGAGTAGGTGCTTCTAGTCAGGCATTCAATAAGGTTTTTAGTGGTGGGGCTCCATCGATTTCCGGAAGTGCCAATTACGATTTTGGAAATGAATTGACGGTTTCGGCCTGGATCCGACCAGACACCTATAGTACTATCGATGATATCCTGATCGTTTCCAACGGAGATGGTTTTGGCAATGGGTTTGACTTGTCTTTAGTACTGGGTGATGTGCCATCTGCAGATCAGAGTGCCAGAAGACAAATTAATGCTGCAATACATGGGATTTCATCAGGTTATATCGGGGATGTATATATCGACAGATGGATGCATATTGCAATGCGTTATACCCGTAATGTTGGTGTTTCGGCTTTTGTAAATGGAGTAAACATTGGGTCGTTTGGAGCTGGGTCTGACTCAGGTGTCTTGCCTTCACCTTCAGAAGTATCAATCGGTTCCAATTTCGATGGCTTTATAGATGAAGTAAGAATTATTCAGGAGGCTCTTACAGATGCTGAGATAAGTGCACTTTACGAAGAGGATAAGTGGCCGTTTGATGTCCTAGCGCTTCGAGGGCCGGAATCAGGAATGGCAGAGGATCTTGGCTTGGATATAAACTCGGATAACACTACCTACCATAAAGTACTCAATCTTACCGAGGCAGGTACGTATCAGTTTCGAGCAACGAATCTGGATACTGGTTTTGAAGCCTTTATGGGAGATAATGAAGCCGATGGTATTGCAGAACCAGGCGGAACCCTATTGGATCTCACTACAGGACTTCATGGCATTCGCTTTAATCAGAGTGATTTTGCATATGTGACTGAGCCAATTGCCAGTATTGGGTTTATAGGTTCTGCCCGTACCGGAGATGTTTCAGGTTGGGATGCAGAAGATCAGCTGACCGATTTGGGAAATGGGATTTATCAAATAAGAGAAATCAGACTTTTCGATGGTGAATGGAAGCTGAGAATGAATGATCAGTGGGGGCTTTTAGACTGGGGTTGGGATGGAGCTACATCTGGAGCATTGACATACGGAGGATCCAATATACCGGTAACAGCAGGAACCTATACACTGACAGTCGATATCATCAATAACCTTTATACTCTTGTTGATTTGAGTTCTTCTGAAACTGTGGTTGAATTAGCGCTGGACGGGGATTTGTTAGACACCAGTGGATTTGGAAACAATGGGGCATCTGTTAATACACAGTTTACCACCAGCCGATTTGGCAGTGATGATCAAAGTAGTGCTTTTTTGCTTTCTGCTTCAGAACTTATTGATATCGGTAGTGCTACGGAATTACAACTTTCCAATGGGTTCTCCATGAATATGTGGATCAACCCTACCGATAATACCAATCAGGGGCATATTTTCAATAGCTTCGAGAGTTTTCATCAACATATCTATGCTACCTATTTTGACTGGAGGTATTTTCAGAATGGGGCAGAGATACCGATAAACAATATTCCAGTTACAGCCCCAAATGATACTTGGACCATGTTTACTTGGGTATATGATGGAGGTCAAATGCGCTTCTACGATGATGGAGTATTGGTACACTCAGAAACTGTATATGGAGATATAGATACTCCTGGAAATGCCTATGAAATAGGAAATGGTTTCGACGGAGCTATCGATGAGTTTATCTGGGTAAACGGCGTTTTATCTGACAAAGAAATCAAGTACCTGTATACGAATGGAACAATTCTAGAATATACATTTGATAACAATACCACTGATCAAAGCGGAAACACAATTGACGGCACTTTGCCCGGTGGAGGAATCTATGTAGCAGATAGGTTTGATAACGCATCTTCAGCACTTGAGTTAGATGGGACAAATCAATACGTGCTGGTTGGTAATGGTGATGAACCGCTTATTACTGGCAATGAAATCACTTTTGAGGGATGGTTCAAAGCGGATGACTTTAGCTCTGGCCCATTTTTATTCAGTTCTCCTGGGATTATTGCTTTTATTTCAGCAATAGGATTACCTGCTTTCGCTCCTCAGACATCTTTAGTATCAGAGATAACCTATTCATCGCTTGCAATCAGTGAAAATGAATGGTTTCATTTTGCTGGGACGTACGATGGATCCACGACAAAGGTCTATGTCAATGGAGTAGAAACTGCCAGCGAACAAAGAGATGTAGAAATGCATCTAACGGACCTCCCCTCCCAAATAGGAGGAAATGCCGGTACCAATTTCAACGGAGTGATTGATGATATTAGAGTCTACAATTATGCGCTCAATGAAGATGAAATTATTGAGCGATATCATGTCAATGGGCGAGACGTTTCGGATATCAACTTCTTCAGAGTAGCAGACACATATACAGGTACGATTGACTACAACGATGCAATTATCGATGTAGAAGTGCCTTTTGGAACAGACCTAACATCTTTAAGTGCTAGGATGATCATCTCAAGAGGTGCTTCAAACCCCTTGATTACTTCAACCGACGGAACTTTCACCCAAGACTTTACTAATCCTCTTGTAACGACAGTGACTGGCTATGATGGCACTACCACTGAATGGACAATCAATGTTACAATAGATAAGGAATTGTTTGCTTACTATTCGTTTGATGGAGATGTATTAGATGTCAGCGGGAATGGTTATGACGCGCAGGAACTAACTGGCTCGATGAGTTTTCCAAAGTTTAGTACAGATTTAGATCCCCCATATGCAGGAATAGGACAATCATACCTTTTCGATGAGTCACATACGCTGACTCTTGAGAACACAGCCAATTTTGATTTTGGTGATGAAATAACTGTTACTGCATGGATTCAGTCTGAAATATATAATCAGTTAGAACCAGAGATTATTTCTACCCAAGGTTCTCCCGGATTTGATTTTAAGCTCTCAAATGGCCCTGCGGATACTAACCTTAGATCTTTGAAAGCAGAGCTTTTCGGTACCGGCACATTTATTTCTACGGGTGAGTTAGCACTAAACCAGTGGTACCATGTTGCTTTTACCTATAAAAGAAACGATGCAATGAAACTATATCTGAATGGTTCTGAACTAGGCACTATAGCAGCAGGGGACAACCCAATTTCAGTATCCACGAATGACCTTCGACTAGGAGATGGAATGGCCGGATTACTTGATGAACTCAGAATTTTTAATAGAGCTTTGACTGGAGAAGAAATCTTTGGGGTATATGCTGAAAACCTCACAGACTTACTTCCTCAAGTACACCATGTATCACCTGAGAGTGCATTATCTGGGGAAACCATACGCGTACATGGTTTTAATCTGAACCAACCCAGTACTGCAGTTTCATTTGGTGGTATATATGCCTCGCCAACTGAGCAAGCAGCCACCTACCTTGAAGTGGTAGTCCCTGACGGAATTGTTGGTCCTGTTAGTCTAATTGTAGATGGCCCCTCTGGTCTATCCAATGAGATTGTGAACTTCACAGGCTTGCGATCATATACTGAAAAGAATTTTGTTTTTTCTTCGGAGAATCAAATCAATACCAATACGGAATTTAGGAGGGCAGTGGATTATGCCGATATCGATAACGATGGAGATTATGATCTGATCTCGGGTGGTCAGGGTTCAGTAATTGCAAATATCAATGATGGTACCGGCAATTTTGGAGATGATATTGTGATCGCTTCAGGTTTCAGTGGTAGTGACATATACAGCCTTGCACCCGGAGATTTTGACGATGATGGAGATATTGATATAGTTTTTTCTGACGCTATAAACGGAGATATTTATTTGATTTCCAATGGTGGCGACAATGTAAATTGGTCGCTTGTCTCAATCTATCTCGGTACTGCAGTCCCTTATTCTCTTTATCTGGAGGTACTAGACTTTGATCAGGATGGAGATTTGGATATTCTATCCGCAAATGGCGGAACAAACGGTATTACTTTTTTGAGAAACGATGGTTCAGACACCTTTACAAGTCTTCTCCTTAACAATGTAGATGATACCAATTTTCTAGACAAAGGAGATGTTGATCTAGATGGAGATCTTGATTTTGTGGTATCGACTTATAATGAAACCACAGGAAACAATACAATCACAATATGGTGGGCAGATGGAAGTGGAGGCGGTTCTTCTGGACAGCAAGTCTCAGCTACTGTTTCGGGTGTTGAATCTGTTCATCTGGTTGATATCAATGGTGATGGAAATCTAGATGTGCTCACGGGCACTTCGGATGGTACGGGAAAGATATATTGGTATGAAAACAAGCCGGAAACGGGATTTACAGATTGGACTGAAAATACTATAGAAAGCGACTTCAGCGCTGATGAAATCATCAGCGGGGATTTAGACGGAGATGGAGATCAGGATGTGATAGCGGTTACATTCGGTTCTTCCAATGGACAAACCATGTTTTGGTATGAAAATCAGGGTGACGGAACCTTTTCTACCAGGAATGAAATCGGTTTTAATCGTTCTGGAGCCTCAAGTGTGAAAGCGGTTGATTTAGATAATGATGGAGATTTAGACCTGTTAGCATCCGGTTACTTTGCCGTTGATCCTATAGGAGGTTGGGTTTCATGGGTGGAGAATTTGAATTCTGATGCTGAATTTTTATCCTTCTCCTTTGGTATTGATGGAGAAGTATTAGACTTTGATAATACGAATCGCATCATCACAATTGAAGTTCCAAATGGGACAGACCTGTCCAATCTAGTGCCTGTTTTCACAGTATCTGAAGGTGCTTTTGCGACCGCTGATGTAGACGGAAATGGATTGATCCAGCAGGAAAGCGGAGTTAGCAGCGTAGATTTTAATTTATCTATCGAATACAATGTGGGGGCAGAAGATGGAGATGCCAATACTAATTGGGTAGTAAATGCAACACGTACGGATGGACGTTTGGCATACTACGATTTTGAGGCAAATACGGAAGACGTCTCGGGTAATTCATACCATTTGACTAACTCGGGAGCTACACTTACCACAGATAGGTTTGATAATGCCGATGCTGCATACAACTTTGACGGAACATCTTCTCAGATGTCACGATCCCGTACTGATCTGCTAGGAGGAGAAGATCAAGCTTCTCTCGTTTTTTGGATTAAGCCGTCCAAGTTGAATGACACGTTTCAAGAAATCGTAAGCTTTGGAAATATGCGAGCATATATCAACGATGGCAATCATATGAAAATCCAGTTGTTTACAAGTGGTGTAAATGGGCAATACGATGCTTCTGTTGAAGTCGACAAATGGCAGCAATATGTAATGACTTATGATGGAGTGAATATCAAGGTCTATAGAGATGCGCTTTTGACAGATGATGTGGAAAAGGGTGGAAAAATAAATTTGAATCAAGCAGCGCAAATGTATATTGGCTCACAGGGCTCAAGTACCTACTATGAAGGAGCAATAGATGGTATTGAAGTATATAATTATGCATTGAGTGAGACAGATATTCAGACGCTTTACAATTCAGGAGGCTGGCCGCTCAATGAAGTTGCCACCGATATCAGCTTGACTTCAACTTCCGTTGCTGAAAATCAAGATGCCAATACACTGGTTGGTACTTTATCCAACAATGATCCGGACTCAGGAGATAGTCATACTTATAGTTTTGTGGATGAAACAGGCGGAGAAGATTTTGCCAGTTTCGTTATTTCTGGAGATCAACTGCTGACCAATGAAGTATTTGATTTTGAAACCAAGAGCTCTTACAATGTTATCATCAGCGTAGATGATCAAAATGGAGGGATTTTTCAAGAACAATTTACCATTACTGTCATTGATATTGTCAATGAAAATCTAATCTTAAGTTATCCTTTCAATGGGAATGCGGATGATGAATCCGGCAATGGCAACAATGGTACCGTTACAGATGCTGTACTTACAGCAGATCGATTCGGAAATGCAGATGCTGCATATAGGTTTGATGGTGATGGAGATTTTATAGAAGCCACCGATGTGCCTACTCCTGGTAATATAAGTGTAAGTGGATGGTTCCGATCCAATGCGGATTACTCTAGTGGTTTTGCCAATTTCTTCACTTTTCCAGGTATTGGTATGGGAATTGGTGTTGAGAATTTTCTTGATGCTGCCATGCAGCTAACCGAAGGTAATTTCACTGTACTTTCTTCTACTGGTCAAGTAAATGACGGGAATTGGCATCATGGTGTGTCAACCTTTGATGGTAGCACCATGAAACTCTATCTAGATGGCGTAATGATCGCAGAGTCTACCGGACATTCTGGGGACATCTTTTTCGATGATGTAGTAGGAAATATGCAGATAGGGTTTGTTAACGCTGATGGATTGAGATACTTCACAGGAGATATAGATGATATTCGCATGCATAACAATGCCATCACAGCGGAAGATGTACAATCACTTTATTCAGAGGGCGGATGGCCTTTAATACCTGATCCTATCGTCACCTATTATCCATTCAACAACAATGCGAATGATGAAGCGGGAAATGTATACAATGGAAACACGGCCAACGTTGGCTTTTTCTCTTCAAGCAGATATGGAGAGTTAGCAAGCTCTCTTGAGATGGAGGGAGACGGTACATTTGTATTTGTCGATCATGCAGGTGATTGGGATATGCGAGGAGAAGTAATGGTGACGGGATGGATAAGACCTAATGAATTGCCCGAACAAGCAGAATCAGGTCATATAATTTTCAGGGAGGAGAATTTTGGGGAGCTAAGTGTGGGTAGTGACGGAGGGGTATTCTATAATTGGGAGAATGGTACAGTGACCATGCAAGTAGGTGCTGTGAAAAATCGTCAATGGAACATGGTCACCATGGTGATCAGTGAACAGGACTATGTCAAATTGTATTTGGATGGGCAATTGCAGAAAATATCTCTAAGCGGAGTTGCTACGAATGTAGATTCAATCCAAATAACCAGGCATACCGGAGTAGGTAATATTGCGTACTTTGGTTCAAATAACGCAGCAGGATCAGACGACAGGTGGTTTAATGGATCTATGGATGATTTCAGGATTCATATTAATGATTCATATAGCCATGCTCAGATAAGAGACCTCTATGAATCAGAGATTTCCGGCGGACTTGATGAACTTGTAGCCTTTTTTCCATTTAATAGTGGAGATCTGGCCGATGCATCAGGCAATAGCTATGGTGTAGAATACCGAAATGTAAACAATGAGGGAATTGCCGCAAATACTACTACTGATAGGTATGGAGATAATAGTGGAGCCCTATTGTTTGACAATACAGGAAACAGTGCTCATGTATTTCATGAAAGATCGATCAATCTGAGACGAGACTTTACTGTTAACCTTTGGATTAGTCCAACCTCGTTTGCGGCAAGTGGAGGCACTGAACTTGGTGATGTATTGATATCTGATAATGCAGGAGGTAGGTTAATGATTTTTCAAAATGGCGTTTTAGCCTATCACTACCCAGTTACTGAAACAAATTTCCCGGATGTTTCTTCAGATGCCGATATCGTCTCCTTAGATGAATGGCAAATGGTCACCTATTCGATTGGTGAAGATGACCAATTGAGAACTTATCACAATGGTGTTTTGCTAAGATCAGAGAGTGTGGCAGATCATCAGATCAACCTTCCTGATCGTTTTATAATCGCTCAGGCTGATAAAGCAAGTGATAATGATGAGCGATATTATGATGGAGCTATAGATGACGTGGGAGTGTACCAGAGAGTGCTTTCAGATCAAGAAGTAGCAGATTTATTCATAGCTGGAGATCCATCAAGTACAGAAGCTGAGATTACCGCATTTAGTTTTGACTCTCAGACCGGTTCTGCCACCATTGATGACTCGGCAAATACTATCAGCATTGAGGTTGGTGTTGGCACAAGCCTTACTGATCTGGTTGCAGAGTTTACTTTATCCTCGGGAGCCTCTGCTGATATAGGTGCAGTGCGTCAGGTAAGCGGAACTACAGCCAATGACTTCACCAATCCGATAACATATACAGTGACGTCAGGAAACGGGCTCACTACTAAGTCGTGGGTCGTGACAGTTAATCGAGTAATCAACACCGATACAGACATTATCAATTTTGACATCTTAAATCAGATTGGAGATGAGGTTATCAATACGACAGATCATACTGTGCTGGTTAATATGCCGTTTGAAACAAATGCATCTGCTCTTACTCCTGTTATAGAGCTACCATTTGGGGCTACTATCAACCCTGAAAGTGGAGTTGAAGCGAATTTTACAAATACAGTGGTCTATACGGTTACCGCAGAAGACGGTGTTACGTCACAAGACTGGGATGTCACCGTCAATGTACCTCTCGTGGCAAACTCAACTCCGACAGCTATTACGTTCTTGGATGGTGTAAATGAGATTCCAGAAAATGAAAATGTAGGTTTCTCTCTTACCTTAATGACAACAGACTCAGATGTTGGAGATACTCATACCTATTCTTTTGTTGATGGAACTAATGATAACGGAAACTTCACGCTAGATGAAACTGAGAACAACAAGTTGCTGAGTTCAACAGTTTTCAACTTTGAAGACAAGAACTCATATACTGTTCAAATTCAGACAGAGGATACAGCAGGTGCAACACATATTCAGGACTTGACCATTAATATTACTGACGCTGACGATCCAGCAGATTTTACACCTGTAAGTGCACCTACAACGTACACTCTTGGTAGTGAATCTTTGACAATCAGTGCTGATGTTATAGATCAAGACGATAATTCGGTTGTACTCAGGTATAGAAAATTGAGCGAGATAGATTTCAGTTCAGTAAATATGGATCAGGATGATGTGACATATTCAGCCAGTCTCACAGAAACCCAGATTGGTTTGATAGGAGTAGAATACTTTGTTGAGAGTACAGATAAATTTGGAACAGAAGCTTCAGCCAAGCAGATAGCCAGTGTTGAAAGAAGTGAATCAAATGCGTTGAGCATAGATGAGAAGGTCACCCCAGGAAATGCAGTGTCTAATTACAGCATTATTGCCTTTCCATTCCAGTCGGCATCCGTTGGTACAGTGTTTAATGGACTAGGAACGTATGATGATACGAAATGGCGATTACTTAGATACAATGGAACTGGATATAGCGACTACAAAAGTGGGTCTCTGTCTCCCGGAGTTGGATATTTCTTCATTACAACAACAGCAGCAGATATTAATGTGAGTGGTAAAAGTGTGACTGTCACCGATGGTGAATTTGCTTTGCCGCTTGTTGATGGATTTAATCTGATAGGTAATCCTTTTCAAGGGACTTTAAATTGGACAGATGTCATTACATACAATGTAGACCAAGGCAATATCGCTTCCAATGTCGTGTCTGATCTGATTCGATTTAATTCTCAATTTGTGTCAGGAGGGACAAGTCTGAGTCGCTTGGAGGGAGCATTTGTGGAAGTAGAGGGATCTGCACCTAATTTTGTAATACCTACTTCGGCTATATCAGGAACGGGAGGAAGAGCGACGGAGGCATTTAATGCACCACAAGAAGTCTTTATTGATAACCAAGAATGGGAGTTTGATTTGTTCTTGGCAGGACAAGATTATAAATATTCTGTAGGCGGAATTGGTCTTAATAATCAAGCCAATGATCACGACGATTCGTACGATTTGGGTTCTTTGCCTAGATTCGATATTTACATTGATGTAGAATTTGAGGATGGCAACACACGTAGCATTAAGAGGTCAGATGGTTTGAAAGTGTGGAATTTCACGGTTCCAAATAACTTAGACGACAAGTACATTGACATGACATGGGATATTCCAGTATCGTCAGGTAAGACCATTATTTTTGTAGATGGAGCTTCGCATCAGATCTATGATCTAAGTGTAACAAGAGGTATACAATTGCTAAATAATTCCTCAGCTACACATCAGTTGTATTACGGAGATAAGGAGGAGATTTTTGCTAACCTTGATTTGCCATTTGATGCCCTCTTTAGCATATATCCTAATCCAGTTCGAGATCTTATGAATCTTGAACTATATAGTACTAGTAACAAAACAGTAAAAGTGGAATTTATCTCTATTGAAGGTAAGGTCACATATACAGAACTCATTGATTTACAGCAAGGTCTGACTCGAAAAGAGATCGATTTGTTAGGCAAGTCTGTCTCGGAAGGTGTATATTTGATTAAGGTAGATTCCAAAATCATGACCAAATTCATCAAACTATGATACCTAACCGCACCCTAACCGAAAGATCTTTTGCGTCATCTAACGTTCAATTGAGTCCGTCGAAACCAATATCGATCGCTATTTGCTTTGCCTTATTCTTTTGTTCTATAAATTTTGCAAAAGCACAAACAGCGGAATATACATCTGAAGCATTTTTCGTTGACTTCAGCTCGAATACTCCTGCTCAGATTGTTATTACCAGCCCGGCAGATTTGGTAGAGAAGACAAGAGGCTTCAAAAAAGTAGTATCCAATCAGCTAGCCATAGCTGGACGAATCACAGATGCAGAAGGGGTGAAAACAGTCCTGGTAAATAACCAAAACCTGTTGCTAACAGAGACTGGATCATTTGCTGTCACGCTTTCTTTGAGTGCAGGTACTAATGAAATCATTTTCAGTGTTACAGACAATGAAGGAGTTGCCACACAGAAAACCTTTGTAGTAGAAACAGAAACTGCTGTCGCTGGGAGCATGATTAATACCCAGGGAGATTTTTACGCACTTTTAATTGGAGTCAATGACTATGATGATGACGCGATTGCTGATTTGGACAAGCCCATTCAAGATGCAAAGCGCTTAGGGGATGTATTGCAGCAGTACTACACCTTCGAACCTCAAAACATTACTTACCTGGAGAATCCTACAAGGAACGAAATTGTAGATGCACTGGATAAACTGAAAAGAGAAATAGGCCCAGAAGACAATCTGGTAATGTTTTATGCTGGTCATGGGTACTGGGACAAAGAAACGGAGACAGGCTACTGGATACCTTCCAATGGACGCAAAACCAGTACGGCGGATTGGTTCAGAAATACCACCCTTACAGATCAGCTTAGGACGATCAAATCGAAGCACACATTATTAATCGCTGACGCATGTTTTTCAGGTTCTATTTTCAAGTCAAGGAGTGTGTTCATTTCTGAAGACGCAATCGCAATTAAGAAGCTCTATGAGCTTCCAAGTCGGAAGGCCATGACAAGCGGAACTTTGACAGAAGTGCCAGATAGAAGCGAATTTCTTAAGTACCTGACCAAAAGGCTCGAAACCAATTCTGAAAAATACCTTCCATCTGGAGAACTTTTCAGCAGTTTTAGGAGAGCGGTCATCAACAACAGTGATGTGATACCACAATACGGCACCATGCAAAAAGTCGGTGACGAAGGAGGAGACTTTATCTTTATCAGAAGAGACTAATCTCGGTCATTTTCGAATTATATCACTCCTGCGTATATACCGGAGCTCTTGTTCCAAGTTTCTGGCTTTATGTTATGAGATGTCCAAAAATGACGATCTGCTAACAATTCTCATTCCCTCTAAGAAGGCTTCAGTCTTATATTCTTGTTGTCGGGCTGCCGCTAAATCACTTTTGATTTTCATTCCGATGAGCCCTATCTTACGAAGCTTGATGCATTAGCTTAGAATTAACCTTCAATTGAGTTCAGACCAACACCTAATCGACTCCCTGATCACAGGAGATCAGAAAACCCTGACCAAAGTCTATGAAGCTAACTATAGCTACATTGAAAAGATGGTTTTGAAGAACTCAGGTACAGCAGATGATGCCAGAGACATCTATCAAGAAGCAATGCTTATTTTTTATAAGAATATTGTCAAACCAGAGTTTTCACTTACTAGCACGATTAAGACCTATCTCTACGGAATAAGTTGGAGGCTATGGATGAAGAAAATTAGTCAACGCAAAGAGTTGACAATCAACCAAGATGAGGAATACATAGATGCGTTCGACTTTGAACTGGTATCGAAAGATCCAGACGAGACTTTGAATAGAGTAGTAGAGCTGTTGAAGCAACATGGTAAGAATTGTCTGGAAATTTTGACAAGAATATATTTCGATAACCAGTCATTTGACCATGTTGCCAATGCGCTTGGATATGCAAGCGGTCAGGTGGTTCGAGAACAAAAGTATCGATGTATCAAACGAGTGCGCGAGGGTATTAAGAAAAACAATATCAGCTATGAGCATGAGTGAACAAGATTTAAGCAATCAAATAGATGACCTTGATTCAGGAAAAGGTGAGAATGTCTCAGATGAATTGAAGCAAGACTACAAGGTTATTGTAGAGGCGGCAAACTTCATTGGAGAAGAAAAATTCCGAAGCAATCTTCAGGATATTCATTCAAATATGAATAGTGGTACATTCTTTGGTAAGCATGTATACTGGATGTCAGGTGTAGCAGCAACGATGATTGGAGCCTTTTTTTGGTGGCAATCTTTGGATACACGGATGACAACACCAGAACTACAAATGAACGAAACTCCGATTTATGGGGATAGTGCCATATATGATTCAACAAAAAATATTCAACCAACAGTTGACAAACCAAAAGAATAGGTATTAAGTACAAAGGTGTCTATGACCTGATGAAAAATGTAACTAACTTTTCACTACCAGCTTATAGCATCCCATATAAAACAGAGTAAACATAAACTGTAGAAAAAATGAAAAACATTTGTCTTACGCTCGCGGTACTACTTATTGCTGTAACTGGATTTTCTCAAACGACCTATAAGGAAGCTGAGAAAATGATCAAAAAAGATAAAGCGGTAAAAGAAGCAAAAAAGGAAGCTAAAAAATGGGAGAAACAAGGATATACCAACCTTCCGGGCAACTTGCCCCTTCCCAATCAATTTGAACAATCGCTTGTGCGTCAAGTGATGGTCAATGAAGATGGAGAACCTAGATTTCTGTCTGCCACAGGTAGTGCAATCTCTGGCTCGGAAGGAGTGGCACAAGCCAATGCGATGGATAATACCAGATTGCAACTCGCGGGAGTTATTCAATCAGAAGTTTCAGCTCTGATCACCAATAACAAAGGTAATACGGGCTATACAGCAGATGAAATGCAAACGGTTGATGAATTTCTAGCCAGTAGCAAAACACTCATTCAAAACAAGATTGGACGTATCAAACCCGTAATAGAGATGATGAGAAGAGTCGACGATAAATTCGAATACAGATTCACGGTCATGTATGATACTGAGAATGCCAAGAAAATTGCGAAAGATCTATTGAAGGAAGAACTTGAGGATAAGCTCGATAAAAACGAAGATGAGTTGAATAAGCTTTTGGGCTTACAATAGATGAAAAATCTCCTTTGCTTTTTTCTGTTAGTGACTTTTGCTTCTGCACAAGCACAACAACCGGATTGGGTCAACCCACTTTTGAGGGATCAAAAGTACCCTTCAAAAGATTTCTATATAGGTTTTGTTTCTCAAACCTACCAGAAAGGGGATGACCTCAACGAATTTCCCAATAAACTCAAAACTGCTGCTCGTACGGCACTTTCTGAGTCTATCTTCGTTTCGATCAATAGTGTTGCCACTACAGAACTAAGCAATGTAAATGGCGAGTCTGATGATCGCTATCAGAAATCTACAGTCACCAAATCTTCTCTTGAGGCCATTGGGCTTGAAACCCAAACGTATATAGACGAGCGGCACAAAGTAGCTTACGGTTTCGCTTTTGTAAAAAAGAGAAAACTAGTTGCCCACTATTTTGACAAACTTTCGACGGAAATGGGGAGGATAAAAAGCTCCCTGGAGAGGGTTGAGAAAATGAAGGACAAATCAGCAGCCTATAAGCATCTAATGGGCGAGCTTCAAGCTCTCGATCAGGTCAAGGGATATCAAGACATGCTTAAGTATCTCGATATTTCTAACAAGTCTGTCCTCATGACAGATACATGGAAGCAATACAGTGATTTCACACTAGAAGAACTGGATAAGCTTAGGAGCGATGACAACATTGACTTGAAGGAGGCTAGTTTCTTTCTGGTAGATAAACTCAAGGAGGAGTTTAACGAAGATCAACCATTACAGCTTGGATTAATCACCTATCGAAGCACGGGGATACCCACAGAGTTTTCTGACTACTTTGGTCAGGTACTTTCGCAATCTGCCGAAACAGGCTTTAAGTCAGTAACCCGATCCATGAGCAATACTGGCTATGTATTAACTGGAACTTACTGGCCCGGTGAAGACAAAGTTCAGATCATAACCAATATCAACTATGTGGCTGATGGAGAAGTCGTGAACCTTAAAGCAGGTGGGTCTATTGCAGTAGATAAGAAACCAATAGAAGACTTAGGACTGCAGTATAATCTAATTGACAATAAGAATTTGCTAGCCAAAAACAATGCCATGAAACCTGCCGCATCGACAGGAGGGTTGGTTGCCAATATCTCGACACAAAAAGGTACAGACGCAGTTATTCTCAGAGAAGGCGAAATATTGAGCCTCAATGTCAATGTAAGTAGACCCTCATATCTAAGAGTAATCAACATCTGGAGCGATGATCAAAAGTTTCTTCTTGCGGATAATTATTACGTAAATTCCGAGCAGGCAAACCAGACAATTAAGTTGCCGCTAGAGTGGGAGACAGCTTGCCCGTGCGGGATAGAGTATATACAATTGATTGCTCAGGAAAAGCCCTTTGAGCCACTAAAGACTGAAAACATTGACGGGTTTCAGCGTATCAATGGGCCACTCAAAGAAATATTGGATAAAAACAGGGGGTTCAAAAGTACGGGGCAGTATTATGCTGAATCTACAATCGTTGTATCCACGGTAAAGTAACACCTTGACTTTTCGAGGTTGGATTATGAAGAAGCCATTCCAAATAGCCTTATTTGCTCTCCTGTCAACCTATTCTTTGGTAAGCAGTTCTCAGGATTTCAAGGATCAATTCAACCAATTTAAAACCACAAATGAAAAAGCGTACGAAAAGGCAATTCGCGAGCAAGACTCAGTTTTTGCAAAATCTATTATTGATAATTGGCGCGCCTTTCAATTAACAGAGCCGGAGGAAAAAGAACCTGAGCTTCCCAAGCCAGAGGAACAACCCAAAGCGGATTTAGGATTAGAGATAAAAGAGATTCTTCATAAAATTTTGGAGAAGCCACAGTCTCCTAAGCTTATGCGCTCATTTAATCAACCTAAGCTTGAGAAAGAGGAAAACTACACAGATTTTGAGCTATCAGAAGGGTACGTCTTTCATGGAGAAGAAGTGAAATTCAATTATTCTGGTAGGTTTCTTAAAGCCAATGATCTGACCATTTCAAATGAGCATGGATTGTCTGAGGCTTGGGATGTATTGTCAAAATCCCCTTATCGAAACATTGTCAATACGCTATATGAAAAATCTTTGGAGCTTAATCTTCCGGATTATGGTTATTTACTGCTGATAGATTCATTTTTGAAGGAACTTGATATTTCTGATCAGAGCAAAGCTGTCTATCAGTGGTTTTTGCTAGCTAAGTCAGGTTACTCCGTAAGAGTTGGGTTAATTGATAAGAAGCCAGTGCTGGTAGTTGGTAGCTACGGTAAGATTTACGGAAAAAGATACTTTACCATTTCAGGCATTAATTACTACGTGTTGAGCGATAGGGCTGGTAAGTTTGAATCCTACCAAGCAGATTTTGATGAAGATGAAAACCCGTTTGATTTTGCACTTGAAGGCGAAATTAAACTTCCACTTGACCCAGTCAAGAAAGACTTCCAATACGAATCGAAAGGTAAGGATATCAACATTAGCGTCTACTACAACGCCAATATGGTGAAGTTGTTAGAGCAATTTCCTCAATCAGATCTTGTTTACTATCTCTCTTCATCTTCGTCTGACCTACTTAAAAAGTCTGTGGAGAAATCGTTCCAACCATATTTGGAAGGACTCAACACAGTTGGGAAGGTGCAGTTTTTGATGACATTCGTCCAAAAAGCGTTCGAGTATGAGTCAGACAAGGTTCAGTTTGGAAAAGAAAGAGTTATGTATCCTGAAGAACTCTTCTTTCATTCATCCTCCGATTGCGACGATCGAGTGGTTCTGCTTGCTTATTTACTTAGAACATTCACAGATGTGCCTATGGTGGCTTTGAGTTTCCCTCAGCATGTAGCACTCGGTTTGAGATTACCATCTGCCACATTTGGCGAAACGATCAAATACAAGGGCTACACATTTACCTTTTGCGACCCAACCTATCTCAATGCACCTTTAGGTTCTGTCATCCCTCAGGCAGATCGAAGTAAGATATCAGTCATTGATTTTTGAAGAATGACCCTCTTCTGTTCGTTCAGTAAACAATAATTAAATTAAATTGACCCTTCACTTAAACCAAAACAGTATCATGAAAACTGCTATCGCGTCTTTTGCATTTCTATTCCTTATTTCAGCTACTTCATTCGCTCAAGGCGAAAAAGAGTACGGCAAGACATTAAAAAAAATGTTTCAGGTATCTGGGACGGAGGAAGCCTATAAGGTCGCTATCGAACAAGTGATGCTGTCTTTTAAGCAGCAGGACACAGGTTTAAGTGCAGATGACTGGAGTGAATTGGAAAAGGAATTTATGAAAACCTCAATGAATGATCTTACAGAGATGCTTGTTCCTGTTTATCAGAAATACATGACGCTTGAAGATTTAAAAGCGATGATTTCATTTTACGAAACCCCAGTTGGAAAAAAGTTTGCTAAAAATACTCCCATGATTACTCAAGAGTCCATGCAGGTAGGTCAGCAATGGGGAATGAAAATCGGTCAGGAAATTGCGGAGAAAATTGAGAAAAGAAAATGAGTAAGATTAACGCATTTTAGTTAACAAAGTCAATCACAATGAGAGGAACTCTTTTCTTGATAATACCACTTCTTTTCATCTCGTGTAATGATGATGACAAGGTCGTCTTACAAGAGAATATCCTCTCAGATTATATCGAATTAAACAATTCGCTCGAACTAGCCAATGTTATCGCCTGCGCTGGTGGAAATGCAGAAGGGCTTTTTGGAGAGAATGGGACAGCCACCTCAGTTTTTTTCTATCCGGTAGCAGGAGCGACGGACTTCAAATATTTTGAGACTGAGCGTGTTGCAGATTCAGCTGATTTTTCTAAATACCTTCTTAAAGAGCTTACAGATACGCCTGTTTTTAATGGTTATTTGAGAAGGTTTAACAATACTGCTTTTGATGGGGAAAGAATGGGGATCGTTAGCTATAAGACACCTGGAAAGCTACATATATGCAGACCCATAAGACAGAAAACGAATGTAAAACCCACGGAAGTCAATAATCAGTTGGTTACTGTTCTGGAAAATGGAGTCAATCCCGGCTTTATTTGGCAAGATGGTGAAATTGATGAGAGTGCCATTTACTTTCAAGTGATTTCCGATGCAGATGGTAATCTAATCTCCGGTACCTACACCTACGACCGCAACTTTACATTTTATGATTTGAGCAATGTAGTGTTAAATATCACAGACCCTCAATTGACACCTGTTTTAAAGCCAGAAAGCAACTACAAATTCACCATGATGGGAGTAAGTGAGGATAACTGGGTCAACTTGCTTATTGAAAAGAATTTCACAACAGATTGACTGTCACAATCAAGCTATTCCATGAACAAGGCTCCAAACTTTGTTTTAGATATCTCCTGAGGCTTAGGGGTTTTTTCGCCGAGCATTTCCAGAAGATCTATTTCAATGCTTCGTGTGATGGTACTCATAGGAGTATCAGCAGCTCTGCCTTCAAAAGGGTCTTCGGTGATTTCTCCTGACTTGTCCAGAATATAAAAGATAAAGGAGATCGCAATACTCATAGGGATTGCCATAAAACCCATTTGAGGAGCTAGAGAAAACGGCAGACAAATGATGAATATCCAAAGAAACACTTGTGTGAAATAGTTATAGTAAAAAGGGAAAACAGTGTTCTTAATTCGCTCACACATTCCCTGCATATTGTATAGTTCCTGAACCAGCTTCGAAAGCTCAATATGCCTGAAGGTGTCAATCATGCCTTTTTCAAAAGCATAAGCAATGGCCTGGTTTTGGTTATGAAGTAGCTGTGCCGGTTTGTTGGTCTTGTTCATGAGCTCGTCAAACTCTTCCTTGCCCATGTATTCCAAGAGCTTGTCCCACTTCACCTGTTTTCTCAAATGGAACTTAAGCGTGTATAACCAGCATATTTGTCTGTGTATGATGCTTTTCCTCCATTTCTTGATTTCCTCGAAAGAGGCGTTTCCGTGTTTTTCTGATGGGAAAGTCATAACGTGAGAACTCAGGGTTCTACTTGTGTTTACGATACCACCCCAAACCTTTCTTGCTTCCCACCAGCGGTCATATGCACTGTTGTTTCGGAAGCCAAGGAATATAGCCAATGCACCACCTACTATTGTTACAGGTACTACTGGCAGGTCCAGACCAGTCCAGTGATATATTCCGTCCATTGAATGCTGAACTACTGCAATCACTGCAGCCAGAGAAAATAGAAATATCCCTTTGAAATTGTAAAAGACAATGCCGTACACTGCCTTGAAAACGTTTGAAGAAAATTGTATTAACATCTAAGATAGGTTCAAGTACAATTTTAACCATCAAAGACAATATAATGTTACTTAATCAAAAGAGAATTCTCTGGGGCACTATGCCCCAGGAAAACTCCCCATAGCTTAGGTACAATCTTGTTAGCCTTTGATGATTCTTAGTTTTTGAACGAGACTGTCGCTTCCTACTATATGAATAATGTAAACACCTCTGCTTAGTCTTTCAATATTGATTTTAGAAGATAGAGGTCTGATCTTTTGACTAAACATTAGACTTCCTGATACATCGTATATTTTGGCTTCTGATGATTCATCCAAGCCTTTTATCTTGATTTTGTTAGTGGCAGGGTTCGGATAGACCGATAATTTATTTTCTGTGCTCGGACTCAATGCAAGTGGGGCACTGATTGTGATTTCGAGTTCTCCTGAAATTTTTGAAGCATCTTTGGCTTCTGCTAATACTGTGACGGTTCCTGCGGCCACTCCTGTGAGTAATCCGTTTTCATCGATTGTAGCTATGCTCTCATCACTTACAGTCCATGTTACAGACTGTTCGGTAGCGTCAGTTGGAGCTATCGTGGCGGTCAGTTGTAATTTTTCACCCACAGTTGTTGAACTTTCTCCACTTACTGTGATTTGAGTGACCGCAATTATTTTATCGACAACCGATATATCAAGCTCTCCGATTACACCAGAGTCGTCCTGCGCAGTGGCCTTTACTACTGTGCTGCCTATACCTTTGGCTGTAAGGAGTCCATTTTGATCTATGCTAACAATACTCTCATCCGCCACACTCCATACCACCAGTCTATTTGTAGCATTAGAAGGAGAGATGGTTTTAGTGAGCTGTAGCGTTTCATCTACCTCCAAAGTTTGTCCCCCATCAATAGTTATCTCAGACACTGCAACGATCTCTGATTCATCCAATTCTCCTTCCACAATATCAAGCTCTGCAACCGCAGTGAAAGGCTTATCCGGATCTTCCTGTGTTTCAGTAAGAGCCACAAGTCTTAGATACCTGCCACGAGCAACCTTGTCCAGTTCAATTTTATGAGACATTTTATAATTATCTGCAAGGTTTTCTGGCCAGGTTAACTCCCCCGCAGCAGCAGGATCACCCCAGTCATTAGGATCGAAACTTACATAGATTTCATATTCACCAATAGCTCCATTTGGCCCCCACTGATCTTGTCTGTGCATATAATGAACTTCAGCAATGTCATAGTTTTTTGCCATATCGATATGCAATTCATGAGGCAGCAGAGGCTGTGCATCCTTCCATTCTGTATGCCAAAATGTATTAGGATCACCATCAATCGTCATGGCAGGAGTACCTCCCTCAGATTCGCTATCTGAGTAGATGATAGACCAATCTGTTTTCTTTGGGAAATCAGGCAATTCTTCTTCTAACACCAAAGTTCCAAATTTTCTAGTGTCTTGGTAAGCAGTATTGTTTTTGGTGTCATTTGCCCAAGAAACATGATTTTCCAGACCAGTTCCTGAATCTCTATCGCTCACAGCAATGTCAAATCCAAGCTCTTTACCAGCACTTACCGATCCAGATTCCACTAGCCCTGCCCAAGGCATTCTTGCTTCCAAAATATAACCTCCAGTTATATCCGTGAATTGAAATTCGAGATTCTCAAAATTTGTAGCATTAGATTCTAAAAGTGAACCGGTTCCGGTAAAACTATGATCGCTGACACCATAATTCATTCGAATCATAACGGCATCATCCCCATAAGCTCCATCATCGTTGTGTTTACCATCCTCGTTTATGTATATCTCAACATTGTCCCAGTTTCCAAAGTCTGTGGCATCACCAGTGATGCCAGATATTTCATCATCTTTAACTTCTGCATATACATATAAATAAGTAGCATCATAACCGGCCTTAAATGAGAAACTTAAATCATCTTCGGCCGGAAGATCCTTTCCAGCGCTTTCGGATTCCCCTTTTACTGGTTGTATAAAACTCCAGCTATCATCTTCTGCATCATCAATTAGTATGGGGGTCTTGAAGAACCTGCCTTGAAAATTAGCTGGGGAAGCATAATCTTTAGGGGCAGTGCTACTTCCACAATCAGTGCCGGACGCCTCTGTATCCAAGTTCATAGCAATCGACCCCTTGCCAGATTGATAAAGAACAAAGCGATCAATGGGATGATTTTTTGACCTTCCTGCTATTGATATCTTATAAGTGCCAGGGTTATCAAATCTAGCGTACACGTTCATTCCGTTAACGCCTCCATGCTCACCGAAGCAGTTCCATGACCAGTTATTCAAATCCTGAATCCAAACCTTCGAAAAATGATTTCCAATATCGGTTTTATTAGTTCCCTTGAGACCATAGAATTCATCAGCCTCGATTTTCAGCCAACTATCATTGTCTTGATCAAAAGCTTGTGCAGTTTTACCATTTCTTGACCTCCACTTGAATTGATATACTCCTGTTGTAGTGATTTCAATATTATATTCTATAATAGAGTGTTGAGGTACAGAACCGTAGCTGTTTGATCCATTATATTCGATATGTCCTTCCCCTAGTGCATCTACTGAAAACGAGTTGGTTACAGTCCATGAGTCGTTGAGTTCAATCGATTCAGCCTCTACCACGACGTATCCATCATTTTCAGCAAATACATTTCCAGAGCAAGCTACAGGTTCGATTTCTAGTTTGAGCCATCTAGCTCGACTCCATTCTTGTCCATCAGCAGAAGCAGTTTTTCCTTCTACTTTGATGATATCACCGTTTGCTAGCGCAATGTCTTCAAAGGTAGTATTGAATAAAGATCCCATTTCCCAACTTTGCGTACTGAGCGGCAATATGATATCACTTCCAAGCTGAGTGTCGTTAACAAAGACTTTGAATTCAGCCTGCCCATCACTTTCGCCCACTCCGTGAAAAGTGATATTGTAGTTGCAATTATCTCCTTCAAATTCTTGAGACACGGTAGCAGTAGCAGGGGTGCCACTTGTTTCATCTGGCGTGATGGCCAGCAGACTTGTGCCAGTGAAGTTGTCTATATAGAAATCGGAACCTTCTAAAGGAAGCTCTGCTGAAAGCCAGGTTTCTGCAGATCCACATCCAGCTGTTGGGTTATCGGCTTTTACAGTAATCACGATAGATGCAGTGGATTGTTTGTTCTCATTATCCGTCACAGTAAGCACGACAGTATTTTCACCTAGATCATTGAACGTATGAGTTACCTCACTTCCTGTTTCGGGAGTATCACCTCCAAAATCCCATGAGTAGGTCTCGATTGTTCCATTATCCTTTGAAGCACTTGCGTCGAATGTTACTTCCAAGGGTGCTGGGCCAGATAATACACTCGCTTGAATGACCGGAAGAGGTTCGTCTATTAAGGAATCATCTCCTTTTGTCAATAGAACAGCCCAGTCTTGATCCGAGTTGGATGGCGCACTACCTAAATCCACTGAACCAGTTCCAGCTACCAGAGTGACACTTCCATCTTGCAAGTCGCCTCCAGATGTAGGGTCGAACCACTGTACATTGAAAACGGCACCAGCTCCCGTCAAATCAATCGAGGTGCTTCCGCCACCAGGTAGATAAACCAGATAGACTTCTCCACCCTGAGCGAGGCACCAAGCATTATCAGCAACAAGATCGTTATTTGATTTCATGTCATAGAAAGGAACATGCGCTCTGAAAAACTCAAGAGCGTGACTCACATAAGTCCAAGATGTAGCTCTGCTACGGTAGTCTTCAAGGCTAAGGTCAGAATGAGGAAGTTGATACCCAAAATAATATTCAACTCCAGCACCACCTGCCATTAGATTACCCCAAAGTGTTTGTTGTCTTATTTGATCTAAGGAAGGAGATCCCGTGTAAGTATCATCAGGAACCCCAGTATTTGCACTTCCCTGCTCATCATTTGCTACAACCCATGGTTTGTTTTCTTTGGCAGATTCGTCAACCCATTTTTTAGTATCACGATAAACATTATTCCAGTTTGTTTGTACAGAAGCTCCTGTGAGTTTCGAAGCATCACCCAAAAGCGATGGGTAAACTTGTGATTGTTGATCAGGAAAACTGTGGATCACAATGTGATTCTGATAAGGGTCATGGTCAAAGAAATATTGAGCCATGTCTTTTCTTTGTTGTACCGTTTGAGTGTTCTCTTCTCCAAGATTCCAGTTGAGCGCAAGATGATGTCCGAACCGAGCAATCAATTCTCGGTAGTATAACTTTCGATTTCGACCGACATCTCCACCATCCAATAATTGATCGTTTTCAGTTTCCTGAGTCTTGAAATGAAGATACATTCCCATTTCTTCAGCATGTGAAAATACAAGCTCCCACTGATCTACTTTAGAACAATCGATATGTTTTAAATCGCTGGAGCTTACATAAGGATATACGTTGGCATCATCACCACTTATGTTCATGGTAAGAAATGAAAACACATTCAGTCCGCTTTCAGATAAATAATTTACGGCACCTATGATTCCTTTCCCGTTGCTCGATTTCCAGGTTGGATCACCCTCGTTCCAATCTTGAATATGTGGATCCCAATCTTTTACTAAGTCGTCTTTTATGCCATCCGATTTGAATTCACCATCAAACTCATCGTAGGCAAGGAAATTCTCAGGTGCATCTGCGCCACCTTTAATAAAGTACTCCTGGTTCCCTTCAAACTGAAGATGATGTTTTCCTACATACTTCAAGCGTCCCTTTCCTCTTAGATCCTTTCCCGATTTATCAGATTCAGCAATCGTTATAGTTCCAGTTTTTCCATCTATTGGAGTCACAGCATCGCCAGCAAGGTCATCATCGCTGGTAGCAATATTTCTCCCTATTCTGAACGATGCTGAATAAGTCCAAGAACCCGTTTCGTTGGGGGAAAAATGGACCCTCCAGACATTTCCTGCTGTTGCACTTGACTCTCCTGCGTCTCCATCAGCAGCGAAGTACCCAGGGACGACATAAGATTTGTCTCCTTTTGTAAAGGTTACATCCAATCTGAAATCCAGAAAAGGGTTAGGGTCATTATCAGTTTCAGCGTAATTCGGTCCGTCAAAATCGAGTGTTACTTTATGCCATTGTTTCAATTCACCAGATACATTGACTTCTCCGGTACCTGTTTCAGTAGGGATTTCTATGGGTTCCACAGTTTCCTTAAAAGTAAACGAGACCGAGAGTGTGCCAATGAGATCACCTCCAGCACCACCATCTGTGTGAGCTGTAGCCACTAATGTGTGTTCACCGAGAGAAGGAGTCCAGACATTGTAATCTCCTGAATTGTCTCCTGCCATAGCATATGGTGCCACTCCTTCAGTTCTTTGAGTAGTGCCATCAAGATCAAACTTCACACTTCCGATAGTTCCGGAAGTGTTAGCTCTTATATTGAGTGAAGTGCCTGTGTCAGCGATATCAAATTCGTCTCCATCTTCTATAGTTTGAATTGGTTCATTGGTATCTGCATTCATTAGAGTGAAGCTATCCAGCGACTGGGCATAGGAGTAACCTCCATATGCAAGAAGGGAAATAAGCAGTAATGTTCTCATTCTTTCGTGTTTATTAATTTCTGGTTCCTAAGATCAATTCCTCAATTTTCCTCTCGATAAACTGATCTGTTTTTTGAAAAATACATTAACGAAAACCTAAACTTACGAATTTCGTATTTTGTATACAAAATTCAAATTAACTCATATTACTACTTATTATATAGCGGGAAGGTTTTCGCTGACCTATTTTCACACAAGAGAGGTTTTTGTAATTTTTTATCGCCTTCTAATCAGAGCTCGATTTAAGTATCATTTAAAAAACTTTGGCCATCGCGTTACTATGAGTCTTTTGGCATTTAAATTTTGATAAAAAATGTGATAGTCTTACGATTCAAAGATTCCTTCGGCCTTCCTTCCTGACATTTTTCTCTAAAAGTCGGAGTATGGTTTTTTTATAATAAATAAGCTGAGCTCAGGTTTCTAGGAAGTGAAACAATGCGAATGAAGCCTTGGCCTATTTAGGAAACTCTGCTAACCAATTTGCGAATAAATGTGAGCTCCGATTTTTGCAGGATGATTTCTCAATACCAGTAAATTAGCGGGACTTGATTGAGAAAGTCTTGAAATAAAAAATGGATGACGTGCCTTCCGCACATCATCCATCTAATATTCGTTCCATTATATAAAAGCTAACCTAGTCTTTCTGTTCTTTTTTGAAATCAATCCAGAATTGATCCACCGTCTCCTTCATATCTTTTCTCAACCAAATCAATCCAAATAAGTTTGGAAGTGTCATTACCGCAATAGTAATTCCTGAAAGTGTCCAAATGATAGTGGTATCTACAAAAGCGGCAAGGAAAAAGGCTACAACATATACTATTCTGAAGTAGATAACGGATTTACTGCCAAATAAGAAGGTCATGGCTCTGTCACCATAATAAGACCATGAAATGGCCGTGCTAAAGGCAAAAAGTAGTAGACCAATCGAAACAATATATTGTCCAAAGTCGCCAAAGAAACTTCTCGTGAAGGCAATTGTAGTTAATGGAGCACTATGAACCAGAGATTTTCCTTTAAAGGTGACATTAGAACCTTTTGGTTTTCCATTCTTAATTTTGATGATTCCTGAAAATGGTTTTTTATTAGATAGCAAAACAACATCTTCCGCCACAGAGCGAGCATTTAAAACAGTGATTGTGTTTTGTATTTTTCCATTTCTGACTTCTAAATTGCCATTAAACAAGGGAAGAGGACTTTCTTTACTTATATGCCCGTACAATCTTTCTTGATCGTCTTGATCATTGTATGAACCTTCTATGATTTCCATGTCAGAATTTTGAAACTTGTTCAAATGTTTTTCATTCCAAACACCGGAAGAAAGCAAAACCATACCTGTAATTGTACAGATGATAATGGTGTCAATAAACGGCTCTAAGATCGCCACCATGCCTTCAGAAACAGGTTCATGAGCTTTGGCCGAAGCGTGGGCAATAGGCGCACTACCCTGTCCCGCTTCATTGGAAAATAATCCGCGACCCACACCCTTATTGAAGGCAAAAGCAATTGATGCGCCCAAGAAGCCTCCTGAAGCTGCTGATCCTGTGAAAAGATCTGCAAACATTGAGATAAACGATGAGCCTAAATTTTCAATATTGTAGAAGATTACCGCGAATGCTCCAATGAAGTAAATCACAGCCATTGAAGGAACCAGTTTCTCAGTTACTGCTGCGATTCTTTTGATCCCACCAATGATTACGATTCCAAGAAGAATGGCCAGTACCGCTCCTGTAAGTATTTTATTAATGCCAAATGTGGCTAGAAGAGAGTTTGAAATGCTATTGATCTGAGGGAGGCTACCTGTTCCGAATGAAGACAAGACCGTAGCTACAGCAAATATGGCTGCTAGCCAGCCCATGTTCATTTTATTCTTCATGAAGTACATAGGACCTCCAGCCATACTGCCATCAGCTGTTTTTTCTCTGTATTTATGAGATAAGGTAACTTCAACGAATTTGGTACACATACCGACCGCAGCAGTTACCAACATCCAAAACAATGCCGCAGGCCCACCTATATGCACCGCAAGAGCCACTCCAGCAATATTTCCAGTACCCACAGTCCCCGAAAGCGCAGTAGTAAGTGCTTGAAAGTGTGATGTGTCTCCAACATCGCCTTCTTTGTCGAATTTTCCCCGAACTACTTTTAATGCAAACCCAAAGTATCTTATCTGCGGGAATTTTAGGTAAAAAGTAAAAAACAGTCCTGTGCCGATAAGTACATATGGAAACCAAATGGCACTTCCGATATAACTATCGATTAGCGCTAGAAAATCATTCAATTGCTGCATAGAGAGATTGTTGGAGTTAGGTAAGAGACAAAAATAGGGATTAAACTCATTTATAAAATTCCGATATGATAAATGGAGAAATTACCTTTTAAGCTCCGTGAAGATTGATGAATTTTGATTTAGAATAGATTATCACTTTGAATTTCAAAATCACAAACCCATCAACTATGAGAAATAATATATCTTCAGGAGCGCCATGGGAAGACACAGTCGGGTACAGCAGAGCTGTAAGAATCGGGAATGTAATTGAAGTAGCCGGCACAGCCCCCGTAAAAAATGGTCAAATACTCGATGGAACAGCCTATGAGCAGACTGTGCTTTGTCTTGAGATAATCATGTCAGCATTGGAGGAAGCAGGAGGGAGTTTAAATGATGTCGTTCGAACTCGAATGTTTGTTACCGATATCTCTAAGTGGGAGGAAGTAGGAAAGGCACATGGAGAATTTTTTGGTACGGTTAAGCCCGCAGCGTCTATGGTTGAAGTCTCAAAATTAATCGACGATTTGGCCATGGTAGAAATTGAAGTGACAGCTATTTTGGATATTTAGGAGAATTTCGCTTAACCTTCAATTTATAAAACAGTCCACTTTTTGCAGCTTGCAAGTAGTCATTGGTTGCTTATTGCCATCTGCGTTAAGATGAGGTAAGTGTTTTCAATACTCCTGAGAGTAAAATATCCCCAATACTCTCAAGTGAAATACTCACTGTAAAGCTTTAGGAATTCTGGACAGTTGAATTTGACTGATTTGTAATTTGACAATTGAAATAGCTCTGAATACTACTCTCAGAAGAGAATATTTGTAGATTTCATTTAAAATATTTAATACAACGTTTTATACTCAAAAAAACTCTCCTTTTCCTTTATTATTTAAAGCTCATATTGAATGAATAGGTAGGTGAAATTGAGTAATCTCATCTGAAACCCACTTTGTATTATTTTATGATTTTCGAATAAATACACTATTTAGATGCGTATTTTTTATTTTTTGTTTAAAAAAATGCGTATTTTATTAAAATGATGGCCTTATTCGATTTGCATTATTTTATAAATACACCATGATAAAAGGAAAAAAATAGAATAGTAAAACCTTTTTGTGTGAAAAAAAGTATCTATTTTACAAGAACAGTTTTAAGAACCAAGTAAAATTATTTTCACACCAAACTATGGAAAAATGGTAAACAAAGTAGAGTTAGCATTCGAACATGCTAAAAATGAAATTAGCGGACTGAAAGCAATTTCAGCAGTAGAAGTAGAAACGGGGCTTTCTCATGGATCACTTATTATAGATACTAAGTTTGATCTTGAGGCAGCTAGTGCATATAACGCGGAAGTAGTCAAGGCCAAGATAAAGGCGAAGAACGCCATGGGCATGTCAAAAGAGAGAGTTGAAATAATGATTATCGAGCTTTCATCACAGATTCACCTTATTCAGCCTACACCCGATGAGAAATATATTATCTATATGGCGGCCGATAAAGGAAGTTCCAATATTGGGATTACCAGAAAGGTGATGATGGCCGTTTCAGGAGATGTTCAAGCAGCGCTTAAATAAAAGTGCCTAAAGAGCAATTTTCAGAGATTATCCAAACATTCAAAGCTCAATACATTCCGAAAGGAAGTATTGAGCTTCTTGAAGATGAGGAGATTGAGGCGAATCCTTTTTTGACTGACCTTATTCACCTTCCTAGAATAACGACCCTACAGGCAGAGAAAGGAAAGGATAATTTTTTTTTCAGCAAGATCGCGGAGAGGCTAGTACTCTGTGTGCGAGCCGAAAAAACGCTTTATAACATTGGTATACTTAAGTATGTAGCCAAACGTATCTGTGATGAAATAAGAAATTCGGCCATTAGGCCGACGAATTAAATTTACTGCTAATGTCCACTGCAAGCCTTCTGGGCTATTTTGAAAAAGAGGAGAATGTCGCTCAATTCTCCATTAATAATTCTCAGAGTAAGAGAGAGCCAATGGTCAATCTTTGTTGCCAAAAGATGATCAAGAGTGATATTTCCAGCCTTACAATAGAGCTGGATGATCGATCGTTCCTTTACTTTGTCCAAGGGGAGGGGAATATTCGCTTTGTTGAGGGGAGCATGTCAGACTATTCACTCCTTAAGCTAAAAGTCAACGAAGGAACTGAAGGTTATAGAATAATGAGTTCTGTTATTGAAGAGCAGGAATCAGAAACTCAAGAGCCGACCCTAAAGCCGGTGCATACTGCTGATGATCATTCAAGAATTCCTCATTCTTTTCTACAACCTATTGAGCGGTTTAAGAAAGCGTATTCAAACGCGGAACTTTTTTTTAAACCATTTGAGGATCCAGGAGGGGATTTCTACTGGACTCGCGATTATCAATACAAAAACTTAGTAGTTCTAGGAGACAGTACCGGGCATGGGATGCAAGGTGCTATGATATCAATGTCTGCAATGACGCTGCTAAAGCAATTTTTTAGACTGCCACCGACATCCATAGAAGACTCTGTATATGAGTATCATCAAATATTCAAAGATCTGCTAGAGGACGAGCACGGTAGTGAGTTCGACGTAGAATTGGGTATGATACTTCTTGACAAAAGATCAAAATCCGTCACTTATATGGGTTCTGGAATTAATATGCTTGTAAAGCGTTCCGATGGAGTGCAAATGTACAGTTCCAGAAAATCCAAGATAAATAAGCGTAATCAAGAATCTTATAAATTGGACCTTAGAGAAGGAGATCAACTTTTTATTAGCTCAGACGGCATTACGGATCAATTTGATTCGAATGATAGAAAGCGATTGGGGACTAAGAATTTCATGAAACTTGTTTCTGATTTGCCATTTCCTGCAACAAAGCAAGACTTTTTGGATAGTTTCCATTCCTTTAGTGGATCTACTGAGGCATTAGATGATCAGAGTATGCTGATTTTGACAGTTTAAGGAGGTGTTTATCTAATTGCCGAGAACGAGATGCTTCTCCCTGATGAATTTGAGTATTTCAGGCAAGCCTTTGGAAATTTTAGTTTTCAAGGAATGCCTCAATTTTCTATTTAAAAGGATGTTGGAGTGCTAAAATAGGTTCTTGATGAATGAGAATTTGCAGAAATAAGCCATTCGATTCTTCAATGTGTTTGCCCTGATGATTCCTATAAGTGTTGAGGAAATTAAGCATATTCGGTTCCAGCGAGAATTTGCCTAGTACCCATATTTTTCTTTCCATCGGTTTTTTAGAAATTTTCTCATTTCTTCTTCGCGTGGATTCTTTCCTGGATCGTATATTTTTGTTTTTGCTACCTCGCTTGGCAAGAATTCCATTTCCGCAAAATTGCCTTCATGCGCATGAGCATATTTATATCCATCCCCATATCCTTGTTCCTTCATCAATTTTGTAGGAGCATTTCTAATGGCCATTGGCACGGGAAGGTCTCCAAGTTGCCTTACCAAGGATTGAGCGTGGTTAATTGCCTGATAGCTTGCGTTGCTTTTCGCGGAGCATGCCAGATAGGTCACACACTGCGAAAGTATTATTCTTGATTCAGGATAGCCTATTACGTTTACTGATTGAAATGTGGAATTAGCGAGTACAAGTGCTGTTGGATTAGCATTTCCGATATCTTCAGCTGCTAGTATGACGAGTCGACGGGCAATGAATTTCACATCTTCTCCCCCTTCTATCATTCTGGCTAAATAATAAACAGCCGCATTGGGGTCGCTTCCTCTAATAGATTTTATGAAAGCAGAAATGATGTCGTAATGCATTTCTCCCTTCTTATCATAAAGCACCGTTTTTCTTTGAGCTGCAGCTGTCACCAGATCATTTGTGATCGTTACTTTCTTTTTATTCTCTGATTTGACAACTAACTCTAATAAGTTCAAGAGTTTCCGCGCATCACCTCCGGATAAGTTAAAGAGAGCTTCAGTTTCTTTCAGAGAAACGGTAAGCTCTTTCATCTCTATATCTTCCTCCAGAGCCTTGCTTATAATGGTCTTTAGATGAGTCTTGTCGAGATGATTTAAAGTATAAACTTGTGTTCTGGACAGAAGAGCGGCATTCACCTCAAAACTCGGATTCTCGGTGGTAGCTCCTATCAATGATATTTTCCCCTTTTCAACAGCACCCAATAAAGCGTCCTGCTGAGATTTGTTGAATCGATGGATTTCGTCAATAAAAAGGATAGACTTGCTGCCTGCCCTTATATTATTAATGACTTCTCTGACGTCTTTCACTCCGGCACTAATGGCACTGAGGGTGTGAAAAGACATTTTCACCTGATTCGCAATGATGTTAGCAATAGTTGTTTTGCCTGTTCCAGGAGGTCCCCACAAAATAATAGAAGGTATTCTCCCAGCTTCTATCGCTTTTCTCAAAACACCTTTCTTCCCAACCAAGTGCTCCTGACCAATCAGATCATCTAGTTTGGAGGGGCGCATTCTTTCAGCTAAGGGTGAAGTATCTTGAAACATAGAATTAAAATTAATCCTTTACCAACGAGATTAACCAATTGGGCGTTTCAAATCTTTGTAGAAGATTGCTTTCTAATTTCAATCCTATAAGAATAACTTAGGCCACTCTCGATCG
>JAGDZQ010000012.1:0-29522 GCA_049115715.1 Cyclobacteriaceae bacterium | reverse complement strand
TACGTAACCCCGAAATAATCTTTAATCAGCATATTTCGGGGTTTTATTAGCAAACCAAAATCCTCTAATTCAGGATGTTAGATGCGATCGAGAGTTGCCTATTTCAAGAGTAGCGATGTGACAAACTGGAATTAAAGAAGCGAATCGATGATAATTTCTTCGGTTTTTCCATCAGCTTCCGCGCGAAAGTTTCTTACTATCCGATGACCCAAAATTGCTTTTGCAACAGCCTTTACATCTTCAATATCGGGGGAGTATTTACCGCTTAATATAGCGTTGCATTTCGCTCCTAGAATCAGGTATTGACTTGCTCTAGGCCCTGCTCCCCATTCTATATAGTTTTTAGTGATCTCAGGTGCAGTATCATTGTCAGGTCGAGTTTTATGAACTAGGTTGACTGCATATTCAAAAACATTGTCCGTTACGGGGACTTTTCGAACTAACTTTTGAAAGTTCAATATTTCTTTCTTCGTGACTATTTCAGATAACTCGACACTAAGATCCGAAGTGGTCTGTTTCACAATGTCCAATTCTTCAGATAAGGAGGGGTATTGAAGCTTGATCATAAACATAAACCTGTCTAACTGAGCTTCTGGTAATGGGTATGTTCCTTCCTGCTCTATTGGGTTTTGAGTGGCAAGAACAAAGAATGGCTTATCCAAGCTGTGTACCTGTCCACCTATCGTTACTGATCCTTCTTGCATGGCTTCCAGAAGGGCAGACTGTGTCTTAGGTGGAGTCCTGTTGATTTCATCAGCAAGGATTACATTGGAGAAAATAGGGCCTTTGATGAACCTAAAGTTTCTTTCTTGATCGAGAGTCTCAGCACCAAGAACATCACTTGGCATTAAGTCAGGAGTGAATTGTATTCTATTAAAATCTAATCCCAGACACTTCGAAATGGCATTTATCAGGAGCGTTTTTGCAAGGCCAGGAACTCCGACAAGAAGGGAGTGACCCCCACAAAAAATGGAAGTGATAAGTAGTCTAACAACGTCTTTTTGCCCTACAATAGATTTACCAATCTCATTTTCAAGGCGTGAAAATACCTCATGAAGCTTATCCGCTTCTTCTATTTCATTTTTTGCTTCTGACATTTTTGGAAATTATTCTATTAGGTTGCAATGGTCGTACTCAGGATCAACCTCGATGTATACATTGTCTTTTGCACCATCGAAGTACTTTTGGATAATTCTATTTCGCTTGTCGCTTAGTGTAGCGACCGATATTTTCTGATAGTCTTTTCTAAGATTGGCTTGATGCGGGGCTTCCTTTTCCTTGTAATATAATATTCTAAATGCGTAGGAACCGTCTGCTTGTTGGAATCTTTCGGGTTTTGTGATATTTCCAATTTGCATTGTATCGAGGGTGAAAAAGATAGTCGGATCGAGCTGATCAACAGAAATCCTAGATGAACCATTTGGGTCTATAAAAAAACCTCCGCTTGAAGAGGTTTGCTTATCATCACTATACTCCTTGGCTGCTTCCTGAAAAGAAATACTATCTGCTATGATGACGGTTCTTAAGCTGTCAAGATAGTTTTCTGAAACTTTGATGTCTTCTGGTGAAGGTTTAGGTGAGATTAGTATATGTCTACTTTTAAAAGTATTTCCTCTTTTCTCTTGAAGCTCAATTAGATGATAACCAAATTGGGTTTCAATTGGGTCAGAAAGTTCACCGGGCTTTAATGTCATGGCAGTTGCTTCAAACTCAGGAGCCAACTGCCCTCTGCTATAGAATGGAAGTTCGCCACCTCTTGCTGCAGAACCTGGATCTTCTGAGTATTGTCTCGCTAGTTGTTCAAATGGTTCTCCGGCAATGATTCTGCCTTTGATTTCATACATCAGGCGCTTCACCTTATTTTTCTGATCTTTTCCTGCTTTTGGTTGAACTACTATTTGAGCAACACCAACTTCGGTAGAGAAATATGGAAGGGAGTCTTTCGGTATTTTGTTGTAAAACCTTCTTACTTCGGCTGGAGACACGGTAAGGTTAGCTACAATCTCCTGTTGCATTTTCTGAATTATGAGTTGTTGTTTAATGTCATCAAACAATTCTTCTTCAAGTTCTTCAACAGTTTTGCCATAATACTTCTCTAGTTCTGAAGCAGAACCGACTCTGGCTATTACCGCCTCCATCCTGCTTGTAAGTTGTGCTTGGACCATTACATCTTCAACTTCTACAGAATCAATGACAGCTTGTGCCAGGAACATTTTCTCTTGAACCAATTGTTGAAGGATCAAGCATTTAGTGCCTTGATTATTGAATTGTCCTTGCGATAGGTAATCCAAATAAGCTTTTTCCAGATCGGATTTAAGAATGATGTAATCATCGACCTTAGCGATGATCTTATCTATATTGACAGCTTGCGACTCCTGTGCGTAGACAGAGCCAAGACCCAAGATTACAATTAAAGATTTAATTACGATAAACCTCAAAAAGGTCCTGCAACTTTGCTTCCTCATAAATTTTTTCTTCTAATTTTTTCTTTAACGTAATCTTTCTCTTATTAATTATGATGCTCTTGATATCTTCTTTGATAAACTCCAAAGGAGAAATTTCATCTGCTGTTTTAAATTCGGATACTTTTAAGAAATATGTGCTTTCATCATTTGAAGTTTCGGAATACTTGTTCTTTTGAAGAAACTGTTTTTTGTCTTTTACTCCTTCTAAGGGAGTTCCTAAAATTACCTCGTCAAAAATAACCCAAACAGAATCCTCAAGGAATGATTTTGAGGCAAATTGAGAAATATATGATTCAACTTCATCTTGATTCTTATCAGGAAAGGATTTAAAGTTTCTCCTGAAGGCTCTCAAGTTAGGAGAGGTTTTAGGAATTTCAACATAAATACATTTGATCAAGTTTTGCTTTAGGAGGAAGTTATCCGATTTTCCGTCATAGTATTTTTTGATTTCTTCCTTAGAAACATCGTAATTGAGATTTTGATCTATGTATTTCTTGATGAAGGAATGAACGATAAGCGCATATCTGTAGTCCAAAACTTTTCTTTCGATCTCTGCTTCATTTACATCAATGCTTTTGGATGAACTCGAAATCATCAATTGTTTTTTGACCCAATCATCAATGTATTTTTCTGTAAGCTTAGTGCTGTCTTCACTGGAGGTGTTTTGCTGAAATAGGCCATCAAGATCGGATCGGTATAATTGATTTTCACCCACTCTTGCAACTGGTGGCTCTTCTCTGGATTCTTTTGGTTTAAAGAATTCACAGCCAAACGAAAGAAACAAGATTAGCAAAAAATAGAATCTCATGGATTGATTTTCTTAGTCAGGGTGCAAATATTGCAATTCTCCTGATGTGAAAACTCGACTTCATCCATAATTCTTTTTACAAGCATTAGTCCAACGCCTCCTTTTCTTTTGGATGAGACGATTTCGTCGATTGAGGGCTCTTGATAGGATTTGTAGTTAAATGAGATACCCGTATCTTTTATTGTGAATACAATCTTGGTATTAGATGGATGCTCGACTTTTAAATGAATTTTGTGATCAGGATTACAGTTATTTGAGTGTATAATTAAATTGGCACAAACTTCATCTACAGCCAATACAATCTTATGTGCTTCAAGTTCCTGCACATTGTATAGCGCAAGCATATCGGTCACGAATTGACGAATTTTCAACAGGTTGGATTTACTACACGATATGGTAAGCTTATTTTTCATTGATCAGCTCTATGCCTTCTTCTTTTGTTGAAACAATTAAAATTAGGTTTTGTAGCCCAAGAATCTGGAATACTTCAAGTACGGCAGCTTTCATTCCGTAAAGCACCAATTTTATATTCTTGCTTTTTAACTCTTCAAGGTAGGAGATGAAAACTCCCAGTCCAGCCGAAGAGATATATTCGAGACCGTTTAGATCTACCAATATTTTAGTAGCATTTTCAGAAGCCTCTTTTAGTGCATTATCTAACTCAATAGAGGAGCTAGCGTCAACATCGCCTGTTACACTGATGAGGTGATAGCTTTCTTCTTTAGTTATTTTAGTTTCTACCATTTCTTATTTATAAAATTTGACCACAGTCAAGGTGTAGTCATCATCTAATTTTTCTCCTTCTAAAAAACTTTGTAAATCTTCTATCAAACCTTCCTTGATCTCCTCAAGTGGTTTATCGATATGTCTAAGCAATGAGACTTCCAAGCCTTTAGTTCCATACTGTTCCCCATTCGGGTTTTTTGCTTCTATTATACCATCGGTATACAGTAATAAGAGGTCGTCAGGCTGATATGTTATGGTTTTCTCTTCAACGTAATGATTGAACTCAGAGTTTCTAAGTATACCCAAACCAAGTCCTTCACTCTCCAAATAGCATATTTTTTTTGCTTTGGCTGAATGAAATATTGCAGGACAGTGCCCTGCACGTGTGTGCTGAATTGTTTGATTTTCTGTGTCGATTTTGAAATAAGACGCAGTAATGAACGAAGATTTTTCTAAACATTCTCCCAAGGCTTTGTTGGCCATGGTTATGAACTTGCTGACATTCTCTTTTTGAATGGCTAGGCTATGAAATATTCCTTTCATCTGAGCCATATTGAATGCTGCAGAAGTTCCTTTGCCCGATACATCAGCAATGATCAGGCTGAAGATATTTTTTTCTGATTCTATAATGTCGTAATAATCTCCTCCAACCTCGTCGGCAGCTACACTGTAGGCAACAATGTCGAATTTTTCGTTATGACTTAGCTTATCAGGAAGAAGGCTCTTCTGAACGTTTTTCGCAATGCTTAGCTGTTCTTTGTATCGCTCGTTCTCAATTGCTTCGTTGATAAGTTTTGTGTTTTCAATTGAGATACTAGCTTGATTCACGAAGGTGACAATGATATCGACCATTTCTCTGTTAAAAGCGTCACCAACTTCCTGAAGTAGTGCCAGAACTCCCATCTGCTGACCTTTGATGAAAATTGGAATCGCAAGTATCGATTTGAAATCAGGGTGAGATAGAGAGCTGATTACTTTGTGCGTGTTGACATCCTCGCCTGATCTATAGCGAATAATATCTCTTACATATTCAAGTTTAATCTTCTCTTCAAGGTCTTTAATGGTCAGTTCTTTAACTCCTCGTGTGAGAAACAGAGGGTTTTCATCTCGAATTTGCAGCCATGCAGCATCGGCAAAAACGGCACTCATGCTACTTTCTAAGAGCAATTCGGAGGTTTCTTCAATGCTGGTTCCTCCCTTATTACTGTGACTCAGTTTTTGAAAATCGACAGCTTCCTGAAGCTTCTTCTCGAATACAGATGAGGTAGGAAGATTGAAAAGGGTAACGAGAACGGTAATGACCGAGTAAAGAATGATAAATATGAAAAGTGATACGATGAATACTCTATCACGAAGGTCAGTAGTGAGCAAACCTGTCGATGAGAACTCTTCAAGTGTGATTAAAAAGTGATAGATGTAAACACCAGAAAGCAGAATGAATAATATGCTTTTCCACTTCTGCTTGAAATTCAGGTAGGCGATCCACTTTAGGTTAAAAGAAAGAATGAGAGAAAACCCCGATAGAAAAACAAGTGCTACGTTGAAATTGACACTCAACATCTTATTCCCTAAGAGGTCAAAGATTAAACTGGCTAGGAGGAAATACTCAAAAAATGACCAGAGCTGTATTAGATTTTTAGACTTCTGATAAAGAATTAGGCGCTTCCATACTACGAAGGTGGATATGATAAAGAGCACCATGAGACCCACCACCACATGGTAGAAGAAATTGACAGTGATTGGGTTCTGACTAATATTGTTATTTGCAAAAATGGAGAAGAACAGTCGCACTCCAAGGGATGCTATGGTCGTGATGAGGCCAGTGATAAATACTCGCCAGAGCAGATCCATAAAGTTGATGCTATCAGCTTTGGATATGATTTGTCTGAAATAAAAGAAACTACTTATTACAAAAGAGCTAAAGAAAACCTGAGGTAGGACGGCCGATAAATTGACCTTAAGCTGATAAGACTCAATGAAAAGAAGATACAGATCAAAAAATAAGAACAAAAGCCATGAGAGTAATCCCAGGAAAAAGCTAAGTCTTATTTTCAGTTTGTCTGACAGCATAAAAGGTTGGCAAAAATACTAGGGTGAGGTGGAATAAAAAAGCCATCGACCCAATGGTCGATGGCTTTAACAGAATGATTTATAGTATTTTAACGTCGGCTGTAGTTTGGAGCCTCTCTTGTAATCGTGATATCGTGTGGATGGCTTTCAGCGAAACCAGCAGCCGAAATTTTCACAAATTTGGCTTCATTCAATTTTTGGATAGTTCCAGCACCGCAATACCCCATTCCAGCCTTAAGTCCTCCAGTCAATTGATACAAGACTTCTGATACAAGACCTTTGTACGGAACGCGTCCAACAATGCCTTCTGGAACTAGTTTTTTGATATCATCTTCTGCGTCTTGAAAGTATCGATCTTTCGATCCTTCTTCCATTGCTTCTACAGATCCCATACCTCTATAGGTTTTGAACTTACGTCCTTCAAAAATAATCATTTCGCCAGGAGCCTCTTCTGTACCGGCTAGTAGAGAACCAATCATAACGCTGCTGGCTCCTCCGGCTAGTGCTTTGACAAGGTCTCCTGAAAATCGAATTCCTCCATCGGCTATTATTGGGATGTTCTTTCCTTTTAGTGCTTTAGCAGCTTCATATACAGCCGAAAGCTGCGGCATACCTACTCCTGCAACAACTCGTGTTGTACAGATACTTCCAGGCCCAACACCTACTTTGATTCCATCTGCTCCTGCTTCAGCTAGTGCTTCAGCGGCTTCATAGGTAGCAATGTTTCCAACGATGAGTTCTAAATCAGGATAAGCCTTCTTAACATTTTTCGCGGCATCAATAACTCCTTTTGAATGACCATGGGCAGTGTCAATACTTACTACATCTACACCGGCCGTTTTCAAAGCTGCAATTCTGTCCAACATGTCTGGAGTGACTCCTACTGCCGCACCAACTCTCAGGCGGCCATACTCGTCTTTACAAGCATTTGGTCTATCTCTATTTTTTAAAATATCCTTATACGTGATTAGTCCGGTTAGTTTACCGTCTTTGTCCACTATCGGAAGTTTTTCGATTTTGTATTCCTGAAGAATTTCTTCTGCTTCGAAGAGACCTACTTCTGCTTCTGCAGTGATCAAGTTCTCTTTGGTCATGATCTCGATAATTGGACGCTTCATAACCTTCTGAAACCTCAAATCTCGATTGGTGATGATTCCGATCAGTTTCTTTTCCTTGTCTACGACTGGAATTCCACCGATTTTATTTTCTCTCATGATTTTTTCAGCATCACCAGCTGTGCTATCGATATCCAGTGTGATTGGATCTAGAATCATGCCGCTTTGAGATCGCTTCACTTTTCTCACTTGTGCAGCTTGCATCTCGATAGACATATTCTTGTGAATAAAGCCCATTCCGCCTTCAAGTGCCATTGCTATTGCAAGAGCGGATTCCGTCACTGTATCCATTGCTGCGGAAACAAGCGGAATGTTGAGCTTGATGTTTCGTGTGATGAAGGATGAGGTGTCCGTGTCTCTTGGGAGAATGTCGGAGTAGCCTGGGAGAAGAAGCACATCGTCGTAGGTAAGTGCTTCAAAGAGGAATTTATTTGTATCGAGATTCATGCAAATAATGAATTATTATTTGCGGTGCAAAGCTATCTAGTTCGCCATAAATATTGAACATTTGCCGAGAATTAATTTTGAGTGAATGTACGAGATCATCAGTGAGCTCTTGAGTCAGGCTTCTCAAACCACCTGGCTTGAGGCTATTGCGGTATTTTTTGGGTTGGCAAGTGTATGGTATTCCAAGGAAGAAAATATTTTGGTATACCCAACAGGTATTGTAGGTGTGGTAATTGCCGTTTATCTGACGCTTCGAGCGGGCTTATATGCAGAGGCCGGAATAAACTCGTACTATTTCGTGATGAGTATTTATGGCTGGTACTATTGGACTCATGCGGATGAAAGCAAACCTCAGGTTTCTATTACTAGGAGTAGCGGGATCGAACATTTGATGGCATTAGGTTTGACACTTGTGTCGTTTCTACTCATCAGGTTTGGGCTTGACTTTACAGATAGTACGGTTCCGAATTTGGATGCTATTACAACAGCAACGGCTATTACTGGAATGTGGCTGATGGCGAAAAAGAAAATAGAAAATTGGGTTTATTGGATAGTTACGGATTTGATAGCTACGCCTCTTTACTTTTACAAAGAGCTGTATTTTTTCAGTTTTCAGTTTCTGATCTTTACTGGGCTTGCGACTTGGGGGTATTTTAGTTGGAGAAAATCTATGAATGCTAGGTGAAACTATTTTTCAACTTTTTGTAAAAGGAAATTGAACTGGGCGTCTCTTAATTTTCTGTCTGCATCCATTTCTGACAATATTCTATCCAGTCTCTTATCATTCTTCTCAAATTGTTCTGAGTGTTCATCCAACTTATGGAGAATCGAATTTACAACCTTATTATTTTCAATAGTGTACTCTCTTAAGTCTTGCATATCGGCAGTTAGTTTATCAACTGCCCTCAGTGTATTACTAACTTGTTCTTCAAGCTGATTTAATCCCATTTTATTGTGTTCACTTTCTTTCATACTGAATTTAAAGATAATAATTTCACGCCTGTATGGTCAAGAGAGTTGCAATAATTGGACCTGAGTCAACGGGTAAGAGTGAGCTTTGCCAGCATCTGGCGAGGAATTATGAGACAGAGTGGGTACCTGAGTACGCAAGGTTTCATCTGGATAGAATGACTGTGCCTTATGAAAGGGAGGACTTGAGTTTGATCGCTCAAGGTCAACTGGCATGGGAGGATGATAAAGCTAAATATGCCAACGAATATCTTTTTTGTGATACCAATATGCTAGTCATGAAAGTCTGGTCTGATCATAAATATGGTAGCACAGATGCTTGGATAGAGGAGGAGCTGGTGAAACGAAAGTATGATTTCTACTTGCTGGCTAATATCGATTTGATTTGGAGACCCGATCCACAAAGGGAACATCCTAAAATGAGGAAGCATTTCTTCGATATCTATGAAAGTTACTTGAAGGAACATAACCTGCCCTATGCTCTTATATCTGGGATAGAGGATGCAAGAACTGATTGTGCCATGAAAGCCCTTAAAGCTTTTTTTGAGGAATGAGCTAGTGACTATGTAGCTTTTCTCCAGCCTTCATTATGTTCTCTTTGCATAACAAGAAGAGCTAATGCATGTTGCTTGTGCCATGCGCTCCGGATCGGATCGGCATCCTTTTCCCATTTGTTAAAATGGGAAAAGATAAAGAGGAGAGCCGGTTAAAGCGCCCAAGTATTTTAGCTGTTTTTGCTATGTGTTTCAATATGGCAACTTTGTCAAGTTGATAAAGTAGGATTAACTTCGCGACTTTAAAGGGGTGCCTTACTTGGTGTCTGTCTTAAGCTAAGCTTGAGATGACATCTATCGGGCTGAGATCATACCCAAGAACCTGATCCAGGTAATGCTGGCGTAGGGACGGTCATGGACCGAAGTATGATAACCGAGTTGGGAGATTCCCCTCTCCCGGATGGTTAAATTTATAATAATATCAACATGAAAAGATTAGGAATGGCCGTAATGGGCATTTTGCTGTCGTGCTATGTGCATGGGCAGTTCGCTATTAAGGGAAAGGTAAAAGGTGAAAATGGAGAAACCTTACCTGGAGCTTCGCTTACGATTAAGACTACTGGAGTTGGCACAATTACGGATCTTGATGGGAATTACTCGATTAATAATTTATCTGAGGGCAGCTATTTATTGCAAGTTGGATTTGTGGGGTTTTTGACTCAGGAGAAAGAAGTTTTTGTGAGTAAAAATGTGACGCTTGATTTTGTGCTTGAGGAAAGTGTTTTTCAGGGAGATGAGGTGATTGTGTATGCCACTCGGGCGAATGAAAATACTCCGACGACCTTCTCAGAAGTATCGAAGGAGGAGATTGCAAGTCGCAATCTTGGGCAGGATATGCCGTACATTTTGAGGTTTGTCCCATCGATGGTAACCACATCTGATGCGGGTGCCGGAGTTGGTTATACTGGCATGAGAATCAGGGGCAGTGATGCGACAAGGATCAATGTGACTGTGAACGGAATTCCAATTAACGATTCTGAATCGCATGGAACCTTTTGGGTAAATATGCCTGATTTTGCATCTTCTGTTAATAATATTCAAGTACAAAGAGGTGTAGGTACGTCTACAAATGGTGCTGCAGCCTTTGGTGCTACGATCAGTATGCAGACGAGTGTGCCGTCGCAGAAAGCATATAGTCAAATTGATAATTCCTTTGGATCATTTGGGACGAGGAAACATACTGCGATTTTCAATTCGGGATTGATTAAGGACAGGTGGTCTTTTGAGGGGAGGTTATCTCAGATAGCTTCTGATGGTTATATAGATCGGGCTTCTTCTGATTTGAAGTCTTATTATCTGGCTGGAGGGTATTATGGAGATAAGACTACTATCAAGGCTTTGACTTTTGCTGGAAAGGAAGTGACGTATCAGTCATGGTATGGAACACCAGAGGCGAAGCTTAATGGTGGCGCAGAAGATATTTCTGATTTGATCAACTGGGGAGGTGAATATGGTACTCAGGAGCAACTTGATAACTTAAATAACTCAGGTAGACGCTTCAATTACTATACTTATGATAATGAGGTAGACAATTATCAACAGGATCACTATCAACTACACCTAAACCATACTGTTAGTAGTGAATTTAATGTGAGTTTGTCTGGTCACTATACGTATGGAAGAGGGTATTTTGAGCAGTTTAGAAACGATGATGATTTTGGGGATTACGGTTTGTCCAATGTGTCTCTAGGTGACACTACTATTGAGTCGACCAATCTAATAAGAAGAAGGTGGCTAGAAAATCACTTCTATGGTTTCACTTTTGCGGCCAACTATCAGAGTGGGGCACTGTCAACTTCACTTGGAGGAGGCTACAATTTTTATGATGGTGATCATTTTGGTGAGATCATTTGGTCTCAATATGCAAGCGATTCTCAAATAAGAGATCGATACTATGATAATTTTGGACGCAAAGGAGATTTTAATATCTACTCGAAAACAAATTTTCAAGCGACATCAAACCTCAATCTGTTTTTAGATATTCAATACAGAACGATTGATTACCGGACTAAAGGGATCGACAGTGATAGAAGGCCAATTGATATTGATGATAATTTCCATTTTTTGAATCCTAAAGTCGGTTTGACTTATACATTGAATAAAAATTCTAATGTGTATGCATCGTATGCAATTGGGAATAGAGAGCCTGTGAGAGGAGATTTTGTGGACGCCTTAGAAGGGCAGACTCCCAAGCATGAGACTCTGAAAAACTTGGAGATAGGGTATAGAAAGACAACATCTAACTACTCGGTTTCGGTCAACTACTTCTTAATGAATTATGACAATCAGCTGGTGCTTACTGGTGAGTTGAATGATGTAGGATCCGGTCTGAGAACTAATGTGGATAAGAGTTATCGCACGGGTATTGAAATTGTGGGTGGTGTGAAATTGTTTGAGGTTTTGGAGTGGTCAGGGAACGCGTCTCTCAGTCAGAACAAGATTAAGAACTTTGGAGAGATTGCTTATGATTATGGAGTGAATTTTGATGAATTCAATGTGGTAACTACTGATCATAAAGACACGGATATTGCTTTCTCACCAAATGTAATTCTAGGAAGTCAGCTGAGCTTGAGTCCTGTGAAAGGGTTTTCTGTCGAGCTGCTAAGTAAGTATGTAGGGAAGCAGTTTCTTGATAATACGAGCAACGACGACCGTGCTATCGATAGCTATTTTATCAATGACTTAAAGCTTGATTATGTGTTTTCACCGGGTTTCATGGAAAACGTGGCTATTTCACTGCTGATAAATAATGTTTTCGACGTGAAGTATTCTTCCAATGGGTACACTTGGGGGTATTATTCTGGTGATTTTCTTTATCAACAGAATAATTACTATCCTCAGGCGGGAACAAATTTATTGGCTGGACTTTCCTTGAAGTTTTAACCCCACAAGTGGGCTTTTGGTATCCGATGCTTGCATCGAGTAAAATGTTCTGACTTATTTTCATACCTCGTGAGCTTGCTCCGAGGTATTGGATTATTCTTACTGAGTGACGTTGCTAAAAGCAACCATCCTGTATTGATTAAGAATTGTTCGCACAGCGTATTTGGCATCTTTGCTAAAGAGTGTCTCGTCATCAAAGAGGCCGCTAGCGTATCCTTGCCAGATTACGCTGTGTGATTTTGTATCTATAAAATCGATAAGTAAGGTGCCTTTTCTGAGATCGATATCGCGCTCATTGTACCGTGCAATATCTATTTCGGCGATTTGGTCGTCACTTAGTTCGTATTGTCCATAATTATCTTCCCAGTTTTCAAGGTCTACTTGTTCGTACCCTTGAAGCTTAAAGTCTTCTCCGAAGATTTTATATGCTATCAGGATAGATGGTCGCTTCTCCTTTAAAACGTATCCTTGAGATTTCATTCTTCTTTCTATTTCATCTTTGATAAGATTATCGCTCATGCCATTGAAATTAATAGAGTCGCCAGTGGACAAGAAGCTAAAAGTCCTGTATTTCTTAAAGTTTCCTCTATAGCTATAGTCGTAATCCACGATATATTCGCGTTCTACTATGCACCCTGAAAGCAATGAGATGAGAAGAATTCCGATAATATTTTTCATAAGTGTATTTTTAGCATTCTAAATATAGTCACGAAACAGATAAATAAGAAATGTCCTCCCATCATATAATTCGCGATGAACAAGAGCCTTCTTTGCTTGTGCATTCTTTAAAACAGCATCAGTGGCCAATTGTTTTGCAGCTTTTGGAGTGGTCTCCTATATTGATATCATGTGAATCATTTCTTGATCAAATTTCATCATTAGGTCATAAGGTTGACATTGCTCTTGTCGATTCTGCTCTTGTCGATGCGTGGAAAGAACAACTTCAATACCAAAACCCAATAGAAATACGAGCAAAAGAGGGGGATCAGATTTTGCCTCAGGTTTATGATTTGCTGAAAAAAAGGAAGCAGCGTGCGCTCAATATTATAACAGGGGATGATCAATTGATTGATGTGATTCAGCAGTCGGTTCGTTGGATCAATGAATTTGACGTGGTGATTTACTCTGACTCACAGCGCCATGCTATTGTAAAGAGTTTGGTTTATAAAAAATGGCTTCCAGCTTATAGTGACTTGGCTTTGATGCCGCTCATGGATGATACCAGAATATCTACAGAGGGGTTCGATATGAATCTTGACAATGAAAGAATGGGAGATGGGCTGATGCTGTCCAAAAAGATGGAGGGTGAGGTGATCATTCGATCAAGTAAGTCTCCAATACTTATATCCGAGACTTTCGGTTAAGATTATTCAATCTTGACCTCTCTCAATTGTGCTGGGGCGGCTTCTGTAAATTGATTGGAATCATCGTATGCTGCCCATGCGCTGTTTGATAGATAGATGAAACGGTCTTTTCGTAAAAACCCCTGAGTAGGTTCATTGAGGTATTTCATGTTTTGATCAAGTATTTTGTAGTCGATCACTCTTGTTTGGTTTTGATTGAGATGAAGTTGCACGATGCGAATTGGTTTGGCGCCATTTTGAATGGCAAAGAGCTTTTCGTTTTGATAGTAGAGTCCGTCTATGCCTTTGAACGGGATGCCTTTTTCGAAACTCAGTGAGACTGATTGTTTTGATTTCATATCCAATTTGATAATTCCCAGAGCATAATCGGAAATAAACATTGTGCTTTCATCCTCGGATAGTGCCAACCCTTGTAGGTTGTATGTGGATTGGGATAGGTCTGCAAAAACGGATAATTGATTTTTACGATCAAGCCAGTAGATCGTATTACTTGCTCCATCTGAGACATAGACAACTCCTTTTTTTGATACAATCAGGTCTCCAAAAGTGTTTTTGGATGTGAATGTGCCGTGATGATGTACCGAATTTTTTCTTAAATCAATTGAGAAAATAGAAGATGATCCTTCTAAAGATTTCTCAAAACCCTGAGTTTGTGGTAGGGCGGCACTGCATATCCAAAGTGTCTTACTCTTCTCGTCAAAATCCAAACCCATAACAGAGTAGAGGTCGGGATAGTCTTTGAAATCTAGGAGTGTTTGCAGGCCATCTTCATTGGATGATTTGTATACTTTTCGATCCCACACATCGCCTAAGAATAGGTCTCCATTGGTTTCGTTAATTGCAATTGCTTCAATATGGTTTACTCCAGAGATTGTATTGGAAATTTGACTCTTGCTGATTTCCTGGGACAACTGGTTTTGGAGTGTTATTAAAGATTGAAACGCATCTGAAGATTTTATTGATTGGAAATCAGAATCAGTTTGAAAGTCTGCAACGCTGTTGAAGGTTAGAAAGATTTTTAAGTAATGCGCGGCTTTCTTTTCGTTACCTGTTAGCGCATAGCCAGCTGCTATATTGTAAATGATAGGTGGATAAAAAGCTCTGAAGGAATCTGCTTTTTGCATGTTGGTAAGAAAGGATTGATAGTCCGCTCTTTCGTAGGAAGTCATCCCTGCTTTGTAATATTTTCTCAAGCTGTCTATCTGAGCGAAGCTGGAAAAGCTAAATAGTATCAGTATTATATAGATGGCTTTTTTCATAACTAGCATTTTCAAACATAACCATGAAGGAGTGAAAAGACCTTATAATTTCATGAATCAGGAGCATGGAGTGAGGTCGTTCAAGTCTGTTTATGGTGAAGTGTTGCAAAAAATGGATTGATATTCGAGAAGCATCGAAGTTGCTAATTCTTCATCTCGATAAGAATTAGTTTGCTATTTTAGATGTCATTTTTGCATAGAATTACTACTATATGATGAAGCAGATTACTACCATATTGATAGCGTTACTTTTCGGAATAAATGGCGTCTACTCTCAAGCATTGGATGGCGAATGGAATGTGACGGGAGAGACTCCCAAAGGTCAAAGCTATGAGGGCTCTATTAAAATGACCTTTATTGGAAAAGCCATGTATAAGCTTAATTGGGATGTTCTGTACAAAGGTGAAGATGAGATTAAAACTTTTCCGGGGACGGCCTTTTATGACAAAGAGAATAGAAAACTAACCGCAGCATACGGCGTAGAGACAGAAAGATATGGGTTGTTTTCTTATGATCTAAACGAAGAGGGAGGGCTCTTTGGGACAGGACTTTGGACATCACATAAGGGCAAAGGTGCTGAGTTGATTGGAGGTGAATTGGGGAAAGATGTAATTGAAGGAAGGTATGAAGTGGTAGGCAGACGACCTCAAGGGGATGTAACGAAACAGATTTCTGAGACTTATAAGGGTATTTTGGAAATCAAAAAGAATGGGAAGCGCTATCATCTCACCTGGACTCTTGGAGACAATACCCCTTACAATGGGTTTGGGTATGTGTCTGGAGATAAATTAGTTGGTGTGTGGGGAATAGGAGAGGACTATGGTTTGGAAACGTATACCCTTGACGAAACGAGGTTGCTGGGCACAGCTAAATGGACTTCTCCGTTTTACGATTTCAAACCAGGAATGGAGACGATTAGTAAGAAGTAGTTAATCATAGCCTTTACTGCCTGCATTCGATCAAATTTTAATCATAATGTAGAACTCCTTTACAAAGTGATTGATATAGCATAAACCAGTTCTGGTCTTATTACTTGAATTTTCTTGCTCAATGCTAATGCATTTCTAAAATGCAGAGCTGGGTCTTTTGTTCATCTTAGTTTAAGTGCCTAGAAACAGGCTTTTCAATCATAAACTTTGATAATCTCTCCATTGCCGACTCTCTTTACACTTCTCACATAAGCATTGATTACTTTGCTTGTAGGGATGGGATTGTGCCCGGGAAAGTAGTCTTTGTATTTTTCATAGGCATCTTCTACCACACCCAGAGAAACAACATTGAGGCGAATACTATTGGAGAGATCCAAAACTGCAGCTTTTACAAAGCTGTGAATACCGCCATTGACCATGGCAGCACTTGATGTTTTGGATACAGGGTCATCCGCCAGAATCCCTGTAGAAAGTGTAATCGAACCTCCATCGGAAAGGTGGTCTTTTCCGATTCTAACGAGGTTGACTTGCCCCATCAGTTTGCTACGCAATCCAATATAGTAGTCGTCCTCTGTTAGCTCGTTGAAATCTGCCCACTTTGCTTCCCCAGCTATACAAACGATCGCTCCTACTTTCCCTGTTTCTTCAAACATCTTTTTGATCGAACTGCTATCTGAGATGTCAACTTTTACATCTCCAGCAGTACGCCCTGCGATAATGATTTCGTCTTCTTTTGAAAAATGATCCGCTACTCTTTTTCCAATGGTACCGTACCCACCTATGATAAGAATTTTCATTTTTTGTTATTTTGGGGTTTGAACTTCTTTTTTCTCAAATTTTCTTGTGGAAACTTTATCCTTCGAAGGGAAGTCGTCCGGTACAGCTTGAGTTACATTCCCAGTAGCAGCCCATTCTGCTCCACGTTGTAGGACGGTAATAAACCCAACGCATTCCATAGAATAATCGAAGTGCCCCATAGTAGTGTGGAAGGTTCGTCCCTGCCCATATTCTATGGCCATGATGGTTGGTGTGTTCCAGCCTGTGCCGTTCAATACAGGTTCCCAAGATTGTTTGTTTTTTTCTACATCAGAATAGGCAGTTGCAAGAATTGTAGCGTTTTCAAATGGGCCTCTAAGCCGATCATAGAGTTCATCTTGGTTGTGAAGCCACTCAGAGGGAAGACCATTCATAATAGGGTGTTGTGGAGTGCGTACTGTCACCAGATATTCATGCTCGAGTCCATGCGATCCGCATATCCCGGCAGAGGAGTCAATGACTACTTGCGATTGGTTGTTTATGTAGGCATATGGACCTGTGGTGCTGTCTCGATCCCAAGCACCTAATCCAATCATTTTGTTGTATTCGTCCCAGTTGCCCCATGCATTGTCGGCAGAATGGACAACTACCAGACCTCCTCCGGTTTGCATGTAGTCCTCAAATTTTTGTTGAGTTTCATCTGGCCAGTAGGGAGATTTAGCTCCAAGATTTATAACTATTAAATCGTAATTGGAGAAATCTACATTGAAATCAGTAGTAGCCAATGTGTCTCTCGAGATAACTCTGGGTGATGCATCAAGAGGAAATGCCTTAATGTAACCGTCGATAGGAACAGGTCGTGTCGGGTTATACTTGATGCCAAGCCAAACGGTATCGGTTCGATTAATTTCAACATCAAAAAGCCCTGTCTGCTCCAGATAGTGCTTCATCATCATAGACGTCTTAGGCCAAACATAATGGTTGTTTGAGCCGTCTAGAATCAAGGCATTTAGTTTAGCACTTTCTTGCTTAGTGTTACTACAAGAAAATATAAGAGTGGCTATAAGCAGTCCGAAAAAATATCTCATCTGATTCAGGTTTTACGACCAGCAACTTAAGCCATCTAATTTCAAAAAGCCAATTGAGTCCATCAGTTTTCGATCAGATGAAGTGTGTCAGGGGGAACGTTCCCTTGCTTCATCTTACAGTGTTCGACTTCAGGTACGCTTTTGAGATTGTCGAATGAACCAAATTGAACCATCAGATTTGAACTGCTTCTAGGGATACTCGTTAAATTGACAATCAAATGAATTTATAGAAATGAAAAGTATCCTTTCCTTGCTATGTGTGCTGATTGCATTTTATTCTTGCGCTCAGACCAAACAAAAACCGTCTCCAATGACTGAAGTATCTGATGTGAATGATTCTACTTACTACTACCAAATCCCCGACTATCCGGCAAGCTATAGCGCAGGCGCGGTAGCAGCTAGAATGGTTGATGGATTAGGATTTCGATTTTTTCATGCCACCGCAGATTTGACGGAGGAGAACCTGAATTTCAAGCCATCTGAAGATGCTCGCACACTTGGAGAAACGATGGATCATATTTTAGGGCTTACGAGAACGGCAATTAACGCAGTTAGTTTACAACCCAATGATTATTCGATCGAGCATCCCAAGTTATCCTTTGCTGAAAAACGAATCAAAACGCTTGAAAACATTCGCAGGACAAGTGAGATTCTCAAAAGCAGCAGCGATCAAGATTTAGAATCTTACAAAGTTATTTTTCTGTCCAGGGATGGAAGTCGATCTGAGTTTCCTTTTTGGAATGAGCTCAATGGGCCCATTGCGGATGCTATCTGGCATGTCGGACAAATTGTTTCTTTTAGAAGATCCGCCGGAAATCCATTTAACTCCAAAGTAAGTGTTCTTAGAGGTACTGTAAGAGAGTGATGAAAATGGATTCGGTCAAATAACTCCCATCTCTTTCCCTACTTTTATAAAAGCCTCAATCGCTTTATCAAGGTGACTTTGATCATGTCCGGCTGAGATCTGGACTCTTATTCTTGCCTTTTCCTTTGGTACGACCGGGTAGAAAAAACCAATTACGTAAATCCCTTCCTCAAGCAGCCTTGCAGCAAAGTCTTGGGCAAGTTTTGCTTGATACAACATTACGGGTACAATGGGGTGCTCTCCTGACAATGTATCAAACCCCGCCTCAGTCATTTTTGATCTAAAGTATCTTGTGTTAGATTCAAGTTTGTCCCTTAGGTGAGTGGATGAAGTAATTAAATCCAACACCTTGATAGAAGCCCCAACGATTGCTGGAGCAAGTGTATTGGAAAAAAGATAAGGTCTTGACCTTTGTCTGAGCATATCCACAATTTCTTTTCTAGCTGCGGTGAATCCGCCAGAGGCACCACCTAAAGCTTTGCCATAGGTGCCGGTAATAATGTCTATTCGACCCATCACCTCACGATATTCATGAGTGCCACGACCTGTTTTACCGATAAATCCTGTTGCATGACATTCATCGACCATTACAAGCGCATCATGCTTATCAGCCAAATCACAAATCAAGTCTAACCTTGCGATGCTTCCGTCCATTGAAAAGACACCATCTGTAACGATGATTTTACGCCTGCAATCAGAAGCAGCTATCAATTGCGCTTCCAAGTCATCCATATTGTTATTTCGATATCGAAATCGCTTGGCTTTACATAATCTGACCCCATCGATAATGGATGCGTGGTTCAGTTCATCAGAAATGATGGCATCCTCAGCGCCGAAAAGTGGTTCGAAGACACCTCCATTAGCATCAAATGCCGCAGCATAGAGGATACAATCTTCCATACCTAAAAATGCAGCCGTTTTTTGCTCCAATTCTTTATGAATATCCTGCGTTCCGCAGATGAAGCGAACGGAAGACATTCCAAATCCATGAGACTTGATAGCATCGATTCCAGCCTGAGTTACCTCGGGGTGAGAAGAAAGTCCCAGATAATTATTGGCACAAAAATTAAGCACTCCGGGAGCTTCCGTTGTGTCGATTTCTACCGTTTGCGGAGTGGTGATAACTCTTTCTTTTTTATACAACCCTGCCGATTCGATATCAGCAAGTTCAGTTTGCAGTTGTTCTTTTATGTTTCCGTACATGGTATAGGTCAGGCTAACGCTAATTGATATTTTTCTGTAAGACTACTCAACATAACCTTGGTCATGCCATCCAATGAAAAGGCAGGCTTCCACCCCCACTGTTCGCGTGCAATAGTATCGTCTATGGATTGAGGCCAACTTGCTGCTATTTGTTGCCTGAAATCCGGTTGATATTCGATTTCAAACTCACCAATTTCCTTTTGGATTGAGGAAGCAATTTCTTCTGGAGAAAAGCTCATGGCTGCAAGGTTGTAAGCCGTTCTCACTTTGATTTGTTCACTAGGAGCTTGCATCAGCTCAACAGTAGCCCGGATGGTGTCGTCCATATACATCATGGGGAGTTTAGTATCTGGATTTAAAAAACAGTCGAATCTTCCAGATTCGAGCGCTTTATGATAGATGTCGACAGCATAATCTGTGGTGCCTCCTCCAGGAAGAGATTGATGGCCGATAACTCCAGGGTATCTGAGTGACCGGACGTCCAGCCCATATTTGTGGAAAAAATATTGTGACCAATTTTCTCCTGCAACTTTACTCATTCCATAGACGGTAGAGGGATTGAGGGGTGAGTCCTGAGGTGTCATCTGCTTGGGAGCATTCGATCCGAATACGGCAATCGAACTAGGGAAAAACACCTTTTGAACTTCAAAAATCCGACTGACTTCCAATACATTGAAAAACGTCTGCATGTTCAGTTCCCAAGCATCCAGCGGCCTGTCTTCGGCCTTTGCAGAAAGCACAGCCACCATGTGGTAGATTTGAGTGATCTTATGTCTTTTGACGATCTGTGCAAGAGCGAGTTGATTCTTCGCGTCTACGTTGTAAAAAATCCCATTGGCAACAGCTGGGGTGCTTATATCTGTTGCGATGACATGGTCTTCTCCGTAGATTTTTTGTAAGGTTCTGGTAAGTACAGAACCTAGTTGTCCATTTGATCCGGTTATTAAAATATTCTCCATTTTAAAGGGGTGCATGATGAGAATAATATATTACGGTACAAATTTATTATTTAAGATTTTATTTAATGAATTTGATATAATTTAGGTGATTATTGCTGTAATCAATTATTATTTAAGTGTAAAACACTTATTTGACTTTTCTAAAAGTGTTTTGGCAGGGAAATTTTGATAGGAAATGGAAATAATCGACGAGACAGACCGAGCTATTCTGAGAATTTTGCAGAAAAATTCTAAAAAAACAGCCAAAGAGATTGCTTCTGCACTGAATTTGACTCAATCTCCAGTCTATGAGAGAATCAAGAGGTTGGAAAACGGAGGGTATATCAAGAAGTACGTTGCTATTCTTGATAAGAACTTGCTCAACCGCTCGGTTACGGCTATGTGTCAGGTTTCGCTTCGCTATCACGACGAGGCATTTATAGACAATTTTGTAGAAGAAATCCACCATCTGGAAGAAGTTCAGGAATGCTATCACATGGCAGGCGAAGTAGACTTTTTACTCAAAATCAATATTGAGGGTCTGGAAGCCTATCATGATTTTGTTAGATACAAGCTTTCCAAAGTTGAGAACATCGGGGTGCTAAATACAACATTTGTACTCAAGGAAATCAAGCATACTAGCGAGTATAATATTTAAAGGTATTTGGGCGTGTCCCCAAGCCTTTCAGGCAAGGGGTCGGGCTCTCCGCAGTACACGGTACTTTGCTTCGATCCCTCACGCAAAGTGCTCCTAGCCTCATTTGTACAGACTCTTCGCTATTATCGTCACTTCCTCGCATGAGGAAGTCCCATCCTCTATTTCACATCAATCTATATAGTGGGGTTCCTGTAAGTACAGGAATGTCGTTCCATGAAAATTCATTGCTTCCAAACAAGTAAGTATTCCATCAGAAAAGGAGGTATAATACCCGAAGCAATCAAATAGTATTCACCTGAGCGACTTAGTAATCAAAAAAAGCACAACTACATGTTGAATTGATCTCAAACTGATTTTCGAGATGGAATCAGTCTATATGACGTTCTTCACTATTATCGTCACTTCCTCGTATGAGGAAGTCCCATCCTCTATTTCACATCAATCTATATAGTGGGATTCCTGTAAGCACAGGAATGACGTTCCATGAAAATTCATTGCCTCCAAACAATTAAGTATTCCATCAGAAAAGAAGGTATAATATCCGAAGCAATCAAATAGTATTCACCTGAACTCGACTTATTAATCAAAAAAAGCACAACTACATGTTGAATTGATCTCAAACTGGTTTTCGAGATGGAATCAGTCTATATGACGTTCTTTGCTATTATCGTCACTTCCTCGTATGAGGAAGTCCCATCCTCTATTTCACATCAATCTATATAGTGGGATTCCTGTATGCATAGGAATGACGTTCCATGAAAATTCATTGCCTCCAAACAATTAAGTATTCCATTAGAAAAGGAGGTATAATATCCGAAGCAATCCTTGAGATCATGGGTCTATCGTATCTTTTTTTATCATGTTTTTATAAATCTATTGTGACCATATTCGATTGTGGTGTATAAAGTTATACATAGCTAAAAAAAGGGTGCTGAATAATCCCAACACCCTCTGCATCAACCAACCAACGATTTTTTATTGTACCATGTTAGAAGCCAATCTTACCAGTTGGATAAACTCACTTCTATATCCATACTCATCTTCACCTTTAGCGATTTTCGCTAAGCTTACCACATCCTGATAATTCATGTCTCCGGCATAATCAGAATCTCTAAGAAGCATCCCAAAACTTGCTACTGATGCCGCCCATTGAATGTTTGCGTCGTTTTTGGATTGATCATCCATATCCAGCGTTTTAACTATCAATTTGCTTTTTTCTCCATCTGGCTTTTTGTATCTAAACTTCACGGTAAGCAGTTCGTCAGAATTGGAGGAGGCGGTGATTTTCGTATCGATTTCTTTTTGATATTTAAGAGGATCGATACTCCCTACAAATTCACTATCTACTCCCACAGGTACTATCTCGTAGAGAGCAGTCACTGTATGCCCGCTTCCCAGTTCGCCAGCATCTTTCTTGTCGTTGTTGAAGTCTTCGTCGTTGAGTTTGCGGTTTTCATATCCAATTAATCGATACGCCTGAACTTTTGTAGGATTGAACTCAACTTGTATTTTCACATCTTTTGCAATCGTGAAGAGCGTTCCTCCAAATTCATTGACTAACACTTTTTGCGCTTCCTGAAGATTATCTATATAAGCGTAATTGCCATTTCCTTTATCAGCCAAAATCTCCATTTTCGAATCTTTGTAGTTTCCCATTCCAAAACCAAGTACGGTAAGGAAAACCCCGTCCTTTCGCTTTTCTTCAATCAAATCCTCCATAGATTCATTGCTTGAAGCCCCCACATTGAAGTCTCCATCGGTTGCAAGAATCACACGATTGTTTCCTTTCTCGACAAAATTTTGCTTCGCAATTTTATATGCAAGTTGGATGCCAGCTCCACCTGCCGTTGAGCCACCTGATTGGAGTTTATCCAAAGCGTCGATGATTTTCTGTTTGTTGTCACCATTAGTAGGTTCGAGTACCAAGCCTGCAGCCCCTGCGTAAACCACTATGGAAACTTTGTCTTCTTTTCTCATCTCATTTACGAGCATTTTGAGCGATGATTTCAAGAGCGGTAACTTGTTCGGAGCACTCATAGAACCGGAAACATCAAGTAAGAATACCAGATTGGAAGCCGGCAGGTTTTTGCCTGCTATCTTCTTGCCTTGAAGACCAATCTGAACCAATTGATGTTTTTTGTTCCAAGGAGCTGGCATATAGTTTGTTGTAATCGAGAAAGGATCTTCTCCTCTTGGCTGTGGATAATTGTAAGAGAAATAGTTGATCATTTCTTCTATTCTCACAGCATCAGCTGGAGGATTCTGCCCATTGTTTAGGAAACGTCTCACATTGCTATAAGCAGCAGCATCAACGTCAATAGAGAAAGTAGAAAGAGGAGTCTCAAGAGGTCTGTTGAATTTGTTTTCTTCGATTCCTTCATAATGTTCGGTGTTGTATTCTTCTTCTGGTGCAACAAAATATAATTGTGGTGATGCATATCCATATGTTTGGTTTGATTGAAGGGTCGCTTCTCCTCTTATTCGAACTTTTGACACTGTGCTTGGATTACCGTTCTTTTTGATGTTTACACCGCTTACCTTTCCCGATAGTACATCTTCTACTTCTTGTTCACCGTACCCTACGACCACAATCTCGTCTAATTGAGAAGTCTCTAACTCAAGAGAGATATCAACCTTCTTCTTGAGACCGACCTTTTGTTCCTTCGTTTGATAGCCCACAAATGAATAGACAAGAATGCTCTTTTCGTCTTTAACCGTAACTGTATACGCACCATCTATATCCGTCACGGTTCCATTTGTAGTGCCTTTTTCTAGCACGGTTACTCCAGGAAGACCCGCTCCTGCTTCGTCATAAACAGTTCCAGTAATGGTAAGAACCATACTGTTGGAGGTAAGTACCCCCATAATTGTCAATAATAAAATCGCTCTTTTCATATCGTTGTAATTTTGATTTTGTAACCTTGAGATGAAAGAAGTGATCGGATTCCATAAATCTGTTTTAAATTTTTTCGAATTATTTGTAAGTCGTTGAATTTCAAAGCAATAATCTTAGTAGTTGAGAACCCTTTTTCTAAATAAAAAAGAATTAGCAGATGAAGATTTGCTTCAACGATACCAGAATAAGGGTGATTCGGAGAGCTTGGGTATACTCTATGATCGATACCTTCATCTTGTCTATGGACTTTGCTTGAAGTACTTGAAATCGAGAGACGCAAGTCAGGATGCTGCAATGGATATCTATGAGATTTTGGTGAATAAGTTGACCAATCAGGAAGTGACTTACTTCAAGAGCTGGCTATATATGGTTTGTAAGAATCACTGTCTGATGATTTTGAGGAAAACCAAAAAAGAGATTTCTTTTGAAGAAACATTTATGGAATCTGAGTCGTCGATGCATCACTATGAGGAAGTGTCACTAGAGGATGATCTTAGTGCACTCGAGCAGTGTATTGATCGACTTAAAGATGATCAAAAACACTGTGTAAAGCTGTTTTACCTTGAGAAGAAGAGCTATGAACACATTGCCAGCTCATGTAAGCAAGAGGTTAAGAAGGTAAAAAGCTATATTCAAAATGGAAAGCGAAATTTGAAAATTTGCCTGGAAGGGAAAAATGTCAAAAGATAAGAAGACATATAAACTTGTATCGGAGGCGGATCTGAAAAGATACCTTGAGAAGGATGTGTCCGCTCATGAGGCTCATGAGATTGAGTATGCGGCTTTGCATGACCCTTTTCAAGAGGAGGCACTTGAAGGGTGGGAGCAAAACAATCCCAAGCAAATCAGCGATGATTTGGATATTCTCAGAGTGAAATTAGCGTCAAAGCAGGCTGGCAGCAATAACAGAATTTGGATGCGTGTAGCTGCGATTGGGTTGTTACTCCTTGTAGGAAGCTACATGATATGGGTATTGTCGGATAGCCTTGATATTGAAGAAGAATTAGCTGTAGCTCCGATAGAGAGTAGTGAAGAACAAGAGGAGCCTCTCGACAGTCCATCTGAAAAAAGCGAAGCTGTTCCAGCTGAACCTACTCTCCAAGAGGAAGCTCAAGTTGTTGAAGTTCCTAAACCCGAAGAGTCAACCGAAGAAATGGCAGAGACTGAATTCTTCATTGCAGAGGCTGCAGTTGAAGAAGTGTTTGATCAGGAAGAGGATATAATTATAGAAGATCAACAGTTGGCATTGAATGAAGTTCCTCAAGTTGAGAGCTTACGTTTAGCAAATGATGATTTAGAGGAAACAAATGATTTCAAACCGGAGATTCTGAAATCGGGAGCAAAACAAGAACCAAATACTATATCGGGTATTGATATCAGATCTCAGACCAGTTTTGCATCTAGAGCTAAGTCGGGAAACGGTGAACCATTTATGGCAAGAGAAAGTGCTAGCCGTAAAATTTACGGAGTAGTCTTAGATAAAGGGACTTCTCAGCCTATTTCTGGAATGTCCGTGATAGCCAAAGGAACAAGTAGCAGTGTCACTACCAATGAATCCGGAGAGTATGAAATTGATATTCTGGAAGGTGATGAAGATTTGGTTTTCGCGCACAGTGGATATGATGTGGAGGAGAAGCAACTAAGCAAGGATGACACGCTGAATGTTAGTATAGGCACGGAATCCTTCGCGCTGGAAGAATTGGCCTTTTTAGATGTTGAATCTGATGAAGAAGAGAAGGAGATCGAGATTGTTTATATGGATGCATCGCCAGTTGAGGGTATGAGAGCATATAAAGTCTACCTTAAAGAGTCAAAAATATATCCGGAATCTGCAAAACAAAATAATGAGGAAGGTGTAGTGAGATTGAGGGTCTTTATTTCCGATAAGGGAGAAATCATGAATATAGAAATAAGAAAAAGTCTTAGCTCTTCTTGCGATGCAGAAGCAATCAGACTGGTAAACGAAGGTCCAAAATGGAACAGCGCAATTAAGCAGGATGAATCGATAGATTCCTATGTTACACTGAGAATCAAGTTCCCTTGATCTGTTTGATCAGTCCTACTTTGTCAACTTGACAAAGTAGGACTTGTCTATTCCAGCTTATTCTTTTTAATAATAGCCCGTATCTCTTTGACATACTCACCTCTTTTTGCAGAATAGCTTAGCAGGCCTCCGGCGCAGGTAAATCCGCTAGGTGTTCCGTTGTTTTTTCTTTCCTGATATCTTAGTTCCCACATTTTCCGATAGGCTCTGTGTTTGTTGAGGTTTGTCATATAGCTCCTGACAGAAGCATTGACAGTTTTGAATTTCCTCACTTCGTGATTTGCGCCAGCGGGTCTGTTTGCAGGCACAATACCACATCCGGGTCTGAAGCACCATTGACCAAAAAAGTTATTGGCTTTTGTGGCAAAAAGAGAAGTTCCCCAGGCGGATTCGTTGGCAGCTTGTGCCAGACACATGGCTTCTGGAATGATGTCCAGCTTTTTCTCTAGCGCCAATCTAGATTTAGAATCATAAAGATCGAAGTTTCTTACTCGAAGTTTTTTGGCATTTTCACAAAGCCATGTCATATCTGCTTCATTGATAATACCACCCTTGGAAGTGTGATGGAAGATCGCCAACATGCGATTTCGGGATTTTCTCAAGAGCTCATTTTCTTCATCAATTATAGGTTTGAGAAAGCAAAAGAAAGCTTCCTTTTTCTCATTCACATCTCTAAAACGGCTAAAGTCAGGGACTACTCTGATCTGCTCTACGGTGAAATCTGCTGGTTTTGAAACTACAAGTTCCTTTTTTTCTGAGAAGGAGTCATATGGTATTGATGTGGGCTCTTTTGTATTGGGACTACATGAGATGAATAAGAGGCACCAACCCAGATATGAGAGTCGCTTGATATTTGACCCTTGTCCCTCACCGCCTGAGATGAACTGAAGTGTTTTGTTTATCTGATTTATCTTATCGAAATCCATTATGCAAACACATTTGAAGAGACTACTAGATGCAATGATTTGGAGAGCCTTGTTGATTCGATAAATTTGGGTTGACAAAAAACTCATTTAGTGCACTTAATCATACGATCTTTTCCCTGTAAATCCCTTAGAAGAGTGACCTCATTAAACCCTGTTTCTTGAAGTAACTGTCTTGTTTGATTTCCAAAGTCTTCATGGATTTCTAAATAAAGCTTTCCCATTTCTTTTAAACTAACCATGGCCTTCTTTGCGATGGTTCGGTAAAAAATCAATGAGTCATCGTTTGGAACAAACAAAGCCAAATCAGGCTCAAATTCGGTAACATTTTGATCCATGTTTTCCTTTTCGGCTTCAGGAATATAAGGAGGATTGCTCACAATGATATCAAGGTTGACCCAGGGAATTTCATCTGTAAGAATATCAACCTTCTTAAATTCAACCGAGGCACTGTTGCTAAAAGCATTTTCCTTAGCTAAACACAATGCCTCATCCGAGACGTCAAGAGCCAGAACCTTTGGTTGATTCATTCCCAACGCAAGCGATATTGGAATACAGCCTGTGCCAGTACCAATATCCAGAACACTAAGATTGATACTTGTATTTTCTTTAATGATTAAGTCCACAAGCTCTTCAGTCTCAGGTCGAGGAATTAAAGCGTGCTCATTTACTTTGAAGATACTTTTGTAAAAGTGAGCATGGCCAATGATGTGCTGAACGGGCTCGTGATTTAGAAGTCGTACCTTAGCCTTATCTAGTAGGGCTCTTTGCTGATCACTGATTAGAGAGTCTTTGTCCGTAAGTCGATCAATTTTTTGAATCTGAAGGAGCTCTTCAAATAGCAAGTTTACGACTGCATCGGCTTCTCTTTCGCCGCATAAAGGAGCAAGGTTCTGTACAGTTTCTTCGTAAATTGCTGACACTTTAGCGTTCATCATACGAAGTTACCAAATATGACCGATCAGCAATTTATGAGGCGTGCATTAGAACTGGCAAAGCTAGGAATGGGGAGTGCGAGCCCGAACCCTATGGTGGGTTGTGTAATTGTCCATGATGGTAAAATCATAGGAGAAGGATATCATAAAAAATACGGAGAAGCGCATGCGGAAGTGAATGCTGTTGCAAGTGTGGATGATCAAAGCCTTCTGTCGGAAAGCACTGCGTATGTCACTTTGGAACCCTGCTCGTTTTTTGGTAATACACCGCCATGCGCAGATTTGCTTATTACTAAGAAACTGAAAAGAGTAGTGGTCTGTGGAAATGATCCGCATCCAAGAGTATCAGGCAAAGGGATTGAGAAACTCAAGTCTGCAGGTATCGAGGTGAAGTCAGGCTTTTTGGAAGAGGAGGGGCTTGAGGTCAATAAACGGTTTTTTACTTTCTATAAAGAAAAACGCCCCTACATTATTTTAAAATGGGCACAGACTTCTGATGGGTTCGTTGCGAGGGAAAATTTTGATAGCAAGTGGATTTCCAATCAGTATTCACGGCAGCTTGTCCATAAGTGGCGAACGGAGGAGGACGCGATTATGGTAGGAACAAACACGGCTAGGTACGATGATCCATCTCTTACTGCTCGTGATTGGAAAGGTGGAAATCCCACCCGTATCGTGATGGATCGCAACTTGGCTCTGCCTTCTGACTTAAAGCTTTTCGATGAAGAAGTAGAGACTTTGGTTTTCACAGAAAGAGCAAAAGAAGACCAGAAAAACATTACCTATATACAATTACCAAAATTATCCCCAAAACAGATTTTAGATGAATTATATAAGAGAAGAATTCACTCTGTTCTGATAGAGGGAGGTTCAACTTTGCTTAATGCTTTTCTTAAAGAGAACTTTTGGGACGAAGCTCGGGTTTTTACTGCGAACACAGAATTTGGCAAGGGGATAGCTGCTCCTGAAATACATGGAAGACCTTCCGTAGAAGAAGATATAGATGGAGATAAGCTTGAAACATTTTTAAACAATTAGAATGGCAGAAGAACTAAGCGTATTAGAAACTACCGACAAGAGAGCAAAGTATGAATCTCTCATTCCTCAGATTAAAGCATTGATCTCAGGAGAAGAAGATCTGATAGCCAATTTGGCGAATATTTCAGCTGCGCTCAAGCAATCGTTTGACTTTTTTTGGGTTGGTTTTTATCTAGTGAAAAAGGATGAACTTGTTCTGGGGCCGTTTCAGGGGCCAATAGCCTGCACAAGAATAAAAAAAGGAAATGGAGTTTGTGGGCAGAGCTGGGAACATGCTAAAACCTTTGTTGTAGCAGATGTAGATCAATTTCCAGGTCATATAGCTTGTAGCTCAGATTCGAAATCCGAAATCGTGGTGCCAGTAATTAAAAACGAAGAAGTAATCGGAGTGCTTGATGTAGACAGTGATCAGCTTGATCAATTCGATGAAATAGATCGTGAGTATTTAGAGTTGTTGATGAGGTCTTTAAATAGGCCACTCTCGATCGCATCTGACATACTGATTTAGAGGATTTTGGTTTGCTAATAAAGCGCCGAAATATGCTGATTAAAGCTTTTTTCGGGGTTTCGTATTTGTTAACTTTTGGTA
>JAGDZQ010000011.1:0-51823 GCA_049115715.1 Cyclobacteriaceae bacterium | reverse complement strand
AGTTTGGAGCAAAACCATACCATAAACTACCTTCCTGTTCCAAAGTAAGGTGAAAAGCGAATGCAAAATTATCGTCTTGGACAACAAAAGAAGCTACACCTAAACTATCTAAATCACCTGGACAAAAATCCCATGCATACAAACCCCCATCCAAGCTTGTGTTGCTCAAAATAACTTCCTCCCCCTGACAAACAGAAGAAGATGAGGCAAATGAAGAGGTAGGACATTGTCCCCATGTTCTCAAGGCTGGGATCAAACCAAGAACTAAAAAAAATAGTATTTTGATAGTTTGACTCACTTAATTGCGTTTTCCAATCATCACTGAAATTTCCTCGTTCACATCAAGATAGGTGTTTTCTAGTTTCAAATTATATTTTTCAAATAATTTTTGGTAACATTCGAAGGACCTGAAACTCCAATGCTTAGCGTTCTCCACTTTTGAGGTATTCTCAACCAAGCACAACACTGTGCCTTTTTTGGCCATGGTTTCCAGTAAATTGCTCACTTCTACTAGCTCCTCATCTAACAAACCTCCCAGAACCAAACAAATCCAAATTATATCAAATTTAGTACTGGAATAAAATTTTTCGACATCAAGCACTTTATACTCTACCAAGCGGTGTTTTGGAGCTAGTTTCAGAAAATGTTCAACAGGATCTACTGCAGTGACTTTGGCGTCAAATACTTTGGCGAGTTTTGTACTGAATCTACCAGGACCACACCCATAGTCTAATATCGTCTTCACTTCATCACTCTTGTAGACTTCTAAATATGGAAAGATTTGCTCAACTTGATATTTTGTAATCCTTCTAATTTCATTTTTTGAATGATCCAAGTTCAACACAGCTCTCTTACCATATTTTTTGGCTCTCCTGTGCCAATAGTCTCCTTCTTCGTCTTTGGAAACATTTCTAAGTAGTTCATTGAAAAAAAGCTTAATTCTTCTTGGAAGCATAATTCATAAGGTTGTTTTTCAGAAAGAGGTATTGCCGTAATTTCAAAATTTCACATAGTGAAATAAATGAAATGATTCCAACTAGCACCTGAAGAGTCAAAAACCAAACTGGGCTCAAATTCACGGGAAGTAGATAGCTGGAAAACAGTACAATTAATCCCATGCTTAGTGATACGAAAAAAGGAGGTGAGAGTGAATTTAGGAAGTGATAGAGTTTGAGTTTGACTAATCTCCCTGCGTAAAAGTGATTAATACAGGAACTCATAAAACCTGCTAAAGTGTATGAAATAGCCACACCTACAATGCCCCAATTCAAACCGATGACAATTGACGATATTAACAGCACTCTCAACGGAGTAGTTACTTTCAGCATAAGGTCAGATCTACCTTGTGATAAATATAGATTGCTAATAAGTGTGCCGATTGATTGATTCATGGCAAGAATAGAGAAGACTCTAATAATTGGTACAGCTTCAACCCAATTTTCCCCAAGCACCACTAGTACGAATTTATCAGCGACCACAAACAATCCTATCATCATCGGAAATACAACTATTGCTATTGATCCAATAATTTTTAGATATGTGGCTCGGACCTTCTCTAGGTCATCCTGAATTGATGAAAGAGAGGGAAAAAGAACCCTACTTATGGAGCCAGAAATTGTACCCAAGGGCAGTGTCAGAAATGAGTATGACTTGTTGTATAATCCTAGGCTTTTCGAATCCAGATACCTTCCTATCAATAAAGTGTCAACATTTCTGACCCAGTAGTTGAGTGTATCATTAGCTAGAACGTTTGTTGAAAAAGCGCTTATTTCTTTCAGTTTTGATAGGGAGAAGTAAAAACTCGGTTTCCATCCACATTTCAAATTTAAAATTATGGCGCTCACCAACCTCTGAATTAACAAATGCGACATAATTGCTTCAACACCATACCCATGATAGGCCAGGGTAAGGCCAACAGATCCTCCGACTAAAACGGACATTGCAGACGAAAATGCGAGAACTTTAAATTTCATGGCCTTGGAAAGAATATTACCAGGGACTGTTGCAGCTGCATTTATCACAAACAGCAAAGACATCACCTTAGAGATATTTGAAAGCTCCGGAGTACCATAAAAATCAGCAACCACATTGGATAAACTAAATAGTGCCACAAAAAGCATGAAACCAATTAGGAGGTTAATCCAGAAAACCGATGAAAGCAATTGATTGTCGATATTCTTCTTTTGTATAATTGCAGCACCAAATCCCAAATCAACAAAAATTGATGAAAACCCAATTATGACGTTAACCATTGCAATTTTCCCAAAGGTCTCAGGCAAGATCAATCTAGCCATGCCAACAGAAATAGCCAAACTTAGGATTTGACTACTCCCTTGACCAAGGAAACTCCATTTCAACCCAGTTCTTAGTTGATTCCTAAAAAGATCCATGATTAACTTCTTAGCTTCCGATACATAGAAGCAAGAACTGTTCGCAATTTCCAATACAACGAATCTTTCAAATCGATTTTTTGGTCATAGGATTTAGCAAACCAATTAACTATCGGCTTAAATATCTCTTTGCTTTTGTAAAAAGGATACCAACTAATCAAGTCGATTAAATATCTGTGAGCTCTCTCTTCCTCTCCCTTATGTGCAAGAAATTTTACTGCGTTAAGTTCTATAATGACAGACGACTCTATACCATCTAATTTTCCAATCCGCTGTGATGCCTTCTTTATCATCGAGATCCCTAAATCAATATCAATTTCATCTAAAGATGGTATGTTGCTAATATCTTCTTTTGAAATAGGTTGCGTAAGCTTAAACGATACTGAATTATACGGTAAAATGTGCTCTATTTCCATTTTATCCTTTAATATTTCGAATATCATAATCACCCAATAGCATCCCCAGTACTTGTAATCTTGGCATACCAACAAAGTAGTATTTGGGATTAAAGAATGATGAAACACCTCTAATAAATACCTTGTTCCTGACCAAGATTTTGCGCCATCAATAAACAAAATCTCCACTTTTTCTTTAGAATCATAATGAATTAGTTCCGAAGGGCTAAACTCTAACTGTCTTTTTGTCAAAGCATCTTTATCGTTTGGAACACTCTCATCTGGTAATGATTCTTTGAATGCGACAATGTAATCTGAGTAGTCCTTTAGGTTTTCCTTGAAAAAAGGCAAAAAATCATCATTGTCGTTGAGCTCTAGATTAGCTCTAAGACCCATAAATTCACGCCAAATGAAATTATCGTAAACATAAATTTTTTGCCCCCGATAATGTTTGCTGGTGCTAAGGCCACTAGCTAGACAATATGTACTACCTCCGAGCCAAGGTCCTATTTCAACAATATTTCCTTCCCCTTTCCAATATGAAGAAGTAAGAAAATAAAGGTATTTTTTTTCTTCAGCACTAATCATCGAGGGTATCGATGGGTAGTCAAAAGAAAAATTCAAGTCGTTAGCGATAAAAACCGACTGCTTTGAAATCATGTTTTTCAATTAGAGCCTCGAAAATAGCATCTTTGCGGTTTAGTAAGTTCATTTTTTCGATAAGATACTGTTTTGAGTCTCTATTCGTACTGGTGGGTGAACTAAGTGTATCGGATCCAGACGATGAGTTTTCAAAATATTTCAATACGGATTCATCTATGTATTCAGAAAAGCTTGCTCCAAGGGCGTTTAGACCATTTCTTACTAAATCCTCATTTTTAATTACTTCGCACTCAACATCATTTTTCTCTAAATCTTCTAGTAAAACTTCATAATTAATTAGCCAGTAGAGATATAGTGCAGTTTTCTCATTATCTAAATCAGAAGATCTAAGCAAAAGATGAAATGACTCAAACCTTTTCTGTGTTTTGATTGAGGTGAAAAAATGTTCGAGACTCCTCCGCAACTCTCCCAAATTTCCCTTTCTGAACCAGCTAAGAATTGAATCTACCTGCAGGACGGGGTGACGAATAGACACCAATACCTTTACCTCAGGAAACATTTGTTTGAGCAAACCAACCTTGAAATTTAATCTCAATTCCTTGATGATCTCAACCGTAATATCCTTAATTCCATTTTTGGGTACTACTCGTTCTTGGTTGAGGTTGAGGAGTCTATAGATTTCTTTTCTGTGTAGTGTGGATCTTGGATATAAAATGCGCTCATCAATCTTTATCAAGTGGCTATTTCTTCCTGGCTTATATAAGAAAGGGTACTTCATTCCGTATAATCCCTCAATTCCTTTAGCAACTCTTTTAACAACTCTGTCGTCAGCTTTATCGATATGAATGTATCTTGGTGGAAAGGACAGGAACAAGTTTGTGTAATCTGCGAAAGGTTCCAAATAGGAAATGACTGCCGAATTGGCGTCAAAAATATTTGCTAACCAGGTGCTTCCTGACCGTTCGCATCCTAAAATGAAAATTTTCTTTGTATGCTCTCCTTTCATCACTTTTTCTTTGCCCCCTAAATACTTTGCACAATAGTTATTACAGCTAAATTCATTTTTTATCTAGAATAATAGCAACTTTTTTAATCCTAGAAATGGTTTCCTCAACCACATTTTAGATCTTTTCCTGAAGAACTTGCACCCATTATAAAATAGCAGCAGGTCTATCCAACATTCCAGAACTTCACCAAAGGACAAATTTAATTGGTACCGGGTAAGTCTTTTGCAAAAAAGAAATATTTACTACTTCATAACCCCTCTTTTAGCATTTTACTAGCCAAGTTTTTTGTGAATTCCTTACTAGATTCCTTGAACAAATGATGGGCATCTGTAAACTTGTATTTACTGTGCGTTTTTGAAAAATCCCAGAAGTCTACTTGCAAAGTTTTACAAATAGAATCTATTGTATAATTGAAATTAGGTGCAATATCATTCTCTAGTTGGAGCATCTCCTCTGTCACAGGTAGCCTTACAACTACGGCGCTTCCATTTTCCTTTAGAAATTCAATGGTTTCCATAAATGATCGAATTCGTTCACTAGAAGTTTTAACACCCGCCAAAATTCTCTCTTCATAATTTCTCAAAACACTCAACTTTCGTCTGGCAACAGCGAGTGAGTCCATCGAAACATGAACTTCTAGCCAGCCATCCTGTTTGAGTTCCATATTGTATTGGGTTTCAGTAATCAGCCTAAGCCATCCATACTCATAATTTTTGAGAAGATACAAGTAGTTGGGGTTCATGTTTATCACTTTAGTATTGCCAAGAGCAAGTTCATCTTCTAGCAAATTAATTGCAAGTGACCATGGGTCAACTGCGATAACATTGATTGTCCCAGTTTCATTGACCAATTTCTTTCTCTTAATGGCATTGAGGTATGTAGCCCCAAATGGAGAGTGCCCTAATGTAAATGAGAAATTATAGAAATGTCCTTGCCTATTGAGCATCGAGTCTAAAATACTTGGAACTATGCCTTGAGCAGCTCTAGACGTTCCTATAATTAAAGACGACTGCTTTGGAGTTGTAAATCGAAGGTAGTAGGGATCTGTTTTCCCGTCTGCAAAGGTCCCCAGATAAAGATGGACACCCACAATTAAAATGAGCCAACCAGAAGCTTTGATGATAAATTTTTTCATCAGCTAGAACTGGAAGTATATAAATTCATTGTTCGAAAAGTTTCCGAAATACATAATAACCAAAATCAAAATACAGTAAGAAACTCTTCTAAATATTGCAGGTTTATTTGCTATATCCAAAACATGCTCTTTGTCTCTCTGAATCCACTCCACTACAATAAAAGCAATTAGTACCAATCCAAAACGTGCTGAAGAGAAATTCTGTGAATTCAATTCTGGCCGTACTAGCCAAGATCTTGTTATCATCGTTTCTAAGTACTCAAATCCCTGCCAAATGGAGCTCGATCTAAAAAAGATCCATGAAAACGTCACCAAGCCAAATGTTGTGGCTATGCTTACAATTTCTTTAAAGGAAGGTACTAATTGATTGGACGTACTTTGGTCAAAAGCCTTCCTATTTGTCTTTGTCAACAATAATGGTATAAAAAGCAAAGCATGTATGAACCCCCAAAAAATAAAAGTCCAATTTGCTCCGTGCCAGAGACCACTAACCATAAAGATCACAAAAGTATTTCTCAATTTAGACAACTGACTTCCTCTGCTCCCACCTAATGGAATGTATAAATAATCCCTGAACCAGGTCGTCAGGGAAATATGCCATCTTCTCCAAAATTCCGCAATATCAGTGGAGAAATATGGGAATCGAAAATTAACCATTAATCGAAATCCGAAAAGTTTAGCTGTTCCAATTGCGATATCCGAGTAGCCCGAAAAATCACAATAGATCTGGAATGAGAACAGAATTGCCCCTATAGCTAGAAGGCTTCCGCTTTGAGACGTTTCAAAATTCTCAAAGATACTATTGACAAGTGTTGCACAATTGTCAGCGATGACAATTTTTTTAAAAAAACCAAACAGCATTTGTCTAACCCCATCTGAAGCAGATTCTTGATCAAATTCCTTCCTCGAACCAAATTGTGGCAGCAAGTTTGAAGCTCTCTCAATAGGGCCTGCGACCAACTGGGGAAAGAAACTAACAAATGCACAAAATGAAATGAGGTCGGTAGCTGGCTTTATTTTCCTTCGATAAATATCGATAGTATAGCTAAGCGTCTGGAAAGTATAAAAGCTGATACCAACTGGCAGAACAATACTGAGCTGAGAGGAGCGAGCACTAAAACCAAAAAATGAAATTGACTCAACAAAACTCTCGATAAAAAAATTATAGTATTTAAAGTATCCTAAAACACCAATATTAATAACCAAACTAGTCAGCAATAAATACTTTCTTTTTCTTTCAGAAGAGGTAGAGTGTAATTTTCTCCCAATAAGGAAATCAAATAAGGAGCTAATGCTGATCAAACTCAAAAACCTCCAATCCCACCAACCATAAAAAAAGTAGCTCGAAATAAGAAGCAAAGTAATTCTAGCTTTCTGAGTCTTACACACAAACCAAAACAGAAAGAACACTACCGGAAGAAAAACTGCAAACTCAAATGAATTAAATAGCATTTCTAGTTAAATCTTCCTAACCGTTCGCATCCTAAAACGAAGATCTTTTTTGTATGAGCCTCCCTTCATAGTTTCTTTTTAGCTACGACTAAATACTCGGCACAGTATTTTTCGTCCCTAGATCTTTTATCCAAATAATAGCAGATTTTTTGAATAGTATTAATAAACGGCTTCTTGATCCATACTCCTGGCCGGCTAAGAAAAACTTTTGTGTTCATAAAGTAGTAACAGCACATTTGTCCCACGTTACCCCAAAAGCCTGTTAGTGGAACAATTTTTTCTACCTCAAACCCATTCTTTTCAAAAAGATACTTTAACCCATATTTAGAATATCTGAAAAAATCTCTAGGTTCCTCATGAATGTGCCAAAAGAAAGGTAATGTATAGATGGCATAGGCTCCTTTCTTAAGTACTCTACAGGATTCATTCAAGGCTTTATCTGGTTCTTCCAAATGCTCTAAAACATCCGTACAAAGTACTGTATCAAAAAAATTATCTTCGATTGGAATATCATAAGCACTTCCCCAAATATCTGCTTTGTCTGTATTCCTTGTATCTTCATGTTCCAAACCAACGTGTTCTGAAACACTATTTTTTGTTAAGTAGTGAAATGGTTTACTACCACATCCAATATCTAATAAAATCCCCTTCGCATACTTTTCAATCGCTGGCTCCAACTCATCCAGTATTAATTCATGAATCAACCAGTTATAATACCTTGAGATGGAAAGACGATCCGATTTTCTCACAGAATTTCTATTAAAGCCTTACGTAACTTGCCGATTAAATCTGCTTCCATTCCATACCAGATTGGAAAACGTAACAACCTTTGGCTCTCTTTTGTGGTGAACCGATCTTTCCCCACAAACCTTCCGAACTTTTTTCCAGCAACAGCAGTATGCAATGGGATATAATGAAAAAAAGCACTTATTTGATGGCCCTTCAGTTTATCAATGACCTCTTGTCTTTTTTCTATATCACTTAATTTGACATAGAATAGATGGCCGTTATGACTACATCCCGATGGCACTATCTGCCAATCGATTTTCCCACTATCCTTTGAGTCTCCTAAAAATTCACGATACTTTCCCCATGAATCTAGCCTATTAGGAGTTACCACTTTTACACTCTCCAATTGAGCGAGTAAAAATGCAGCATTTAGCTCACTAGGCAAATAACTTGAGCCTTGATCCACCCAAGTATATTTGTCAATCTCACCTCGTATGAACTCAGCACGGTTAGTCCCCTTCTCCCTCAAAATCTCAGCTCTTCCTACTAATGAAGCATCATTGATAAGTAAACACCCTCCTTCTCCGCAATGAATATTTTTTGTATCATGAAAACTAAAGGCTCCTAAATGTCCAATTGTACCTAGGTGTTTTTCATTGTGGTAAGCGTCAATACATTGAGCTGCATCCTCTATTACCCACAAATCATTTTCCTCAGCAATTGCCATTATTTTGTTCATATCACAAGCAACAGCCCCATAGTGTACGGGAACAATCGCTTTGGTCTTAGGAGTAATGGCAGCCTCGATGAGTGTTTCATCAATATTCATGGTATCAGGCCTTATATCTACGAAGACAATTTTTGCTCCCCTTAGCACAAAAGGATTGGCGGTAGAAACAAAAGTAAAGGAGGACATGATTACCTCGTCTCCGGGCTGAATGTTGATCAGCAAGGCGGCCATCTCCATTGCGTGCGTGCATGAGGTTGTTAACAATACCTTTTGCGCAGCTGTTAGGTTTTGCAATAATTCACCACATTTTTTGGTATAGAAACCGTCACCAGAAATCTTACCCCCTGATCGGATTAACTCATCAATGTGTTTTTGCTCGCTTCCAAGTATGAGCGGTTTATTAAAAGGGATTTCCAATGATTAGGTGTTTGCCTCAAAATTATGAATAATCTCTTTCAAATTACTTTCATATCGGTTTGATTTCATGAAGTCATGCTGAAAACTCACGTGTGTCTTTCCTTTTTCGACGAGCATAGACAGACTGTCACAGTTAATTGCCGTCTTTATACATCGTATCAGGTCATCTAAGTCACCTTCTTCTCCCAAAAAATCATGATACCCCATTACGAAAGGGATGTCCGCGTGGTTTGATGCAATCACCGGAATTCCAGCTGCTTGCGCCTCTATTATAATAGTTGGTGCCCCTCCTTCAGAATCTCCATTCTGTGCTGTCAAACTTGGGTGAATAAAAAAATCATGAGTGCCAAGTGCTTGGAGTACTTCCTCATGACTTTGCTTACCCAAAAAGACTACAAAACTATTTAATTCATACTGATCAATGATACCCCTATATTTTTCCCCTAACCCTCCAAAACCAATGATTGTCACGGTAAAAGGGGGAATGGAAGATTTCAGCTTGCCTAGAGCTTTTAGTACCAAGTGAAATCCTTTCTTTTCGGTAAATCGGCCTATCATTAAAAATTTAATAGGAACATTCCTACTATTTGAATTTACCGTAACAACCTTGGCCTTGACCACAAGTGGATTTACAAATACTCGACTTGGTACCCCTCCATTAGAAATTATTTTTTTACATAATTCAGGCCCCTCGCCAAAAGCAAATACCGAAGAGAGTGATAGCATCTCCGATAGTTTTGTAGCATAAACTAGGTCTTTCTTAAGGAGACCTGAAATATCATAACCATAAAAAGAAACAACAATCGGAATTTGGATGTATCCCTTCTCAATTAGGTTAGCTAAATGAATCAATGTAGACCCAAAATGGACATGAATTATTGCAGGTCTTATTCTTTCCAGATGATGCAAAAACTCATTTTCCCATTTCCCCTTTCTCCTTAAAAAGCTTAAAAACCATCCAAAAAACCCTAAGAGTGTTCTTCGCTTGAAATTGACAGGAGATAGTACATGAATCGAACTATGATCAATGGTAGATTTGAAAGTTAGTAGTTCAGATTGTCCAAATATGTTAGACTTTTTCCAGTATTGCGTGATAAAGGTTTCACTAACTCCCCCATATGACTCTACAAAATGTACTATTTTCACTACTTAGCAGTATTTTTTTTCTAAATCAATTCTGTTATCTATTCTTCTTGTGATTTGCCCAGAATATTAAAGCTGAGTTTGTGAACCTATCATAATTCACGACTAAGCAATTACCGTTTTGTAGTGCCTAGCTAAGTTCTTTACTTGATTCATTCTTGCGTAGTTCAAGATTTCTTTCTCATCTCCTTTGTAAGGGAGATAACCGAGTCTCACCCACGATTCGTAACTCTTTTTCAAAAATACTGAAACCTGTTCTTTGTTATCGAAAACATTACCTGATTGCGTTCGGGATACGAGGGCAGACACTACATCATCACTCGGAATCACCATGATGTTTTTTCTGGCGCCCAGATAATCAAAAACCTTCCCTGCATATGTTCCTGGGGACTGGGGGAAGCTCGGAAATAACAAGAGCTGGCAATCGAGGTAATGAGACCTTAATTCCTCCTTTGAAATTCTAGGAGAAATTTCAACAAACTTCTCTGGCAACCAACTCAAAATAGTTTTCCTAGGATTTTGCATGAAGCCACTCAATTGACCTTCGCTTGAATTTCGATCAGCGCCAATAAACTTCACCTTGAAATTGGTGGGTTGTTCACCCCTAATGAAATCGGCACAGCCTTCAAGAAATATATCTAACTCTTGATGTTCGTATACAGATCCTGAATGAAGAACTACAAATTCCTTCGTTTTCTTCTCCTTACCAAAATCATCAAAATATTCATGATCAAATCCATTATGAATCACAACACCCTGCTTTTTAGAAAAAGTATTGACTTTAGCTTTCCAGGCTTCACTAGTTATCGCGAAAAACAGAGATTTGTCTATCCATTTCTTCCAATAGCGTCTAGTGATTCGATCCTGTAGATGCTCCACTAGATTTGGATTATACTTATCGTGAATTACACGGTTGTCCCAAAGATCTCGAAAATCGAGGACATAGGGTGTTCCAAATTTCTTGTTGAGCTGATAACACAGCTTTAAATGATGATGGGGAGAGAAAATACCTATCATGAGATCATATTCAGCAAAGTCGACCTGTTCTAAACAATATTTTTTCATGCCTAAGAACTGTGCCACATCAGCATGACTAGGGTCAAGGTCTCCAAATATCCATCTTAATAAAATTGCAACTTTATTTAAGAGAGGTGTTCTCTCTAATAGGGCCAAGAGTTTTACGGCAAATGAACCTGTATGAAGTGGGACCCTTATGATCTTTCCGTATTCATATTGCTCGGTAGTAAGTTCATCTTTTCCGAAAGTTTGAGTAATCAAAGTAGGCTCCAATCCATGCCCTTTTAGATGTTTCAAGTAGGCCATGGAGCGATACGAGGCTATCACATTGAGCGGCAAACTAAAGATGGAGAAAACGAGGACCTTTTTCATACGATGCAATCTTCGAGATACTCAACCACCTTTTGAATGTTCCTTTCCTTCTTAACAAGATTAATACATTCTTTTCTACCCGGTATTTTTGAGAAATCTATCGAAGGGGCCTCTAAATCCAGCACCCAACCTACTTTGTTTTGTAGCACTAGGTCGGCTTCATCTCCAACTGACTTATTCACAATAATTGGCAGACCACTTGCTAGATAGTTAGCAGTCTTTATCGGACATCTGAATTGCTGAGAAGCGTACTCTGGGAGAATTAATATTCCAGCATCCGCAGATGACAAATAGCTGGAAAGTCTTTCAAAAGGAACTGATGACAATACCCTAAAATCTTTTACCCCCTTTTCTGCTAGACTCAGACGGATAGCCTGACTATCCATTGGAGAAATCACCACAAAACAAATTTTCTCCTCAGCGTTCTTTTCCATTTTGCTTAGGTATTCAGAAATCTCATCGATTTCAAAATAAATCCCACCAAACTTACCGACATAGATGATAATCTTAAAAGTGTCATCAATCCCGAGCTCAGTCCTAATCAGATTACGATCCTTTTCTGAAAAGCAGAAATCTTCAACATCTATGCAGGAAGGAACAAAGTCAACATCTAGGCTGAACTCTTTCAAGATCCTTTCTTGATCCCCTCTTGTTGGAACTGCAATTCTATCACCATACCTTGTCATTCTATTTTCCAAAAATCTAAGAAGTCTATATCTCGCGCTCTTTTCTGACCAAATCGAAAAGTCCATCATGTATCGGCTATGTGGCTCGATATTCAATCCAATAAATTTGATTTTTAGGATTCTTCCAATCAAGAAAGCCATCACTCCACTAATAGTTGTAAACCCAATGATTGTTAATGGCCAATACCGAGCCTTGATCCAGATTACATTGAAAATCAAACCAAGATCGGCATCAGCTTTCTTTAATATTTCAACTTGATTCTTCAACTTATCAGTGAGTAAAACATCATCACTATCTAGAAACTGCAAGTAGTTACCCTTAGCATGCTCTATGCCAATGTTTCTACATGTTGGAGCTCCCTTAGGTTCTCTTATTCTTTCGAAAAAAGAAATTTTATCTGACGATTTCACAAGTCCTTTAACAACCTCTTTCGTACCATCAGTTGATCCATCATCTACTACTATACATTCCCAATTCGTGTAAGATTGCGAAAGAACAGACTCAATAGCCTCTCTAATTAAAGTCTCTCTATTGAAAACAGGTATAATTACAGATATTAATGGGTTTTGTTCGTGCACTTCAAGCTTTGGTCTTAATTTCACCTTCTTATAGCCGCAAAACTAGCATCTATGAATGGCAAAGACCAGACTATTTATTTTCAAGGATTAACTGAACTAAGAGGAATAGCAGCAGTTATTGTCATGATTAGTCATATTGATCAATTCCATAAGATATTAAAAACACCCTCTTTGTCAATATCTTCAACAGGGATAGCAGCTCATGCTGTAACATTGTTTTTTGTGTTAAGTGGATTTCTGATCACGTATCTTTTGATTAAGGAAAAAGATCATCATCAAAAGATTTCGATTCAGAAATTCTATATGCGAAGAGTGTTAAGAATTTGGCCAGCCTATTATTTAACCATTCTTATTGGAGTACTTCTCATTTTATTTAAGATAACAAGTTTCCCATCCTTTTCTGAATTTTTTAATCGGGGGAGCTCTTTATATCAGGCTGTTACCCAATTTAGCCTATGTGCTGAATTTCACATACGGAGCAACTGCTCCACTTTGGTCCATTGGTGTTGAAGAACAATTTTATTTAGTTTGGCCACATATTATTAACACTTTTTCTAGTTTTATAAGGATTCTTATTTTTATCATATTTATATATCTGCTGGTAAAAATTGGAATTTACATGACCCACCCTACAGGTGGGTTGTATGCCCTGATTAACTTAACTCGCATTGATTGTATGGCTATAGGTGGCTTGGTATCTATTCTCTGTTCTTATGAAAACAACTTCAAGAAAATCTACTTCTCTTGCTTCATTCAAGTTTTAGGACTCCTAATTCTTATCCTACCTATTTTATTACCATTCTTTTTTTACGCAAGCTTACAAAATGAGTTATGTGCTATTGGCGCATCTATTGTTATCGCCAATATGGCTTTAAATATGCATTCGTTCATAAAAGTTAAATCAAATCTTTTACGGTTCTTAGGCAAGTTGTCATATGGAATTTATGTTTATCACTTACCTATAGTATATATAGTTTCTTATTTGGAGTTTGGTTTTGAATCTTTATTTATTACATACTCGACCATTATTATTGCCTCAATTTCGGTTGCCTATCTTTCTTTTACATTTATCGAGAGACCTTTGATAAAATACAAAAGCAAATATTCAACTGTCGAGTCTTCAGGAATTAAGAACATAAAAAAAAACCAGTGAGGATTCTTTACGAGTTGTATTGGCTGATACGCGGTTTTTTAAAATTAGGCATCATAAAAAAAACGCCTAATGACTCAACTAAAACAGTGCAATTGCACAAAAGTCATTGCATCAGATTTGAAAGGACTGATTATACTTTTCCAAAACCAATCAATAAACAGTTTTCAATTCATTTTGATCGCATCTATAGAGTGAACCAAGTGGACTATTTTACATTAAATAAAGTCAACCTAATTGGTGATGCTGCAATCCCTGTAGGTGCATTAGGTGAAATATACTTGCAGAATACCTTGCTAGACACCAATAAACTTAGAGACTCAAATAGCCTTAAGCTAACTTTCCCTTGGTTATCTAAAGCAACTTTAACAATAGACTGTGCTATTTCAATTGTCAATATCTACAACATCAATGGTGCTTTTAACTATTTCCATTGGATTAATGACAGTATTCTTCTGCTTGAAGCATGGCATAACTACATCAAACGTACTGGAGTCACTCCATTTGTGGTAGTCCCAGATACAATGAATCAGGTACAAAATGAAATACTTCAAGAGCTCAAAGTTCCATCTGAAAAACTAATTTCATGGAACAATTCCAAGTATAGGGTTAATACTCTTATTGTATTTTCAACAAATAGAACGCCTCAAAAGCCTATGGACATACTTCACACAGGCAGCTACCGCTGGTTGAAAAACTGCTTAATTGAGAAAGTCAAAAACAAGGCTTATTCCTTTGAAAACGTATTTATTTCTCGAAAGAAAGCATCTGGTCGAAAATTCGTTAACGAAGCTACCTTTCAACAATGGCTGCTATTAAATGAAATTGAGGAAGTAGTGCTTGAAGATTTCTCGTTTTTAGAGCAATTATCCATTTTCTATAGTGCGAAAAGAATCTACGGCCCTCATGGTGCCGGATTCACAAATATCTTCATGTGCAAACCAGGATCTAAAGTAATAGAGATATTCGGGAATCCACCGAATAGTTACACGGAATACTTTCGGCTCGCGACACAGTTTAAATTAAATTATTTTGCGTGTCTCATGAAATACATTCCAATAAAAGGAGTAGGTTCAAGATATTATCAAGAGATTGATTTGGTGTTCGATGAAAGTCGTTTGCCGTCTTTGAATTAATCAAGTATACGAATCAAGTAATCTATCATGATTTTCATTCCACGATAGTTTTCAGCTTGATGAGAATATACTTCTCTAGAATTGAGAACTTTTTCTTTCAAATTAGGTTCTAATAAATTCAAGACCCAACCAATATCATTTTCACGTACAACTTCTGCCTCATCTCCTACGATCTCATTTACAATAATAGGAAGTCCACATGCTAGATAATTTGCTGTTTTTATTGGACATCTGTATTGCTGACTAGGGTATTCTGGCAATATCAAAAGCCCTGCATCCGCCGCTGACAGATAGCTTGAAATACTTTTAAATGGGATTTTTCCTTGAATATGGAAATTAACCAATCCCGAGGATTCAAACACAGACTTGACGTAGTTGACATTGTCTGGGGTTATTACCCACCAAAAAACCTCTTTGGCTTTACCTGTGTTTTTTTCAATTTGAAACATATAATTAGCCATCTCCTTTGCACTAAAGTATAGACCATCAAACTTACCAAGGTATACGATGACCAATGCGTCATCATTGACATTCAGAGATTGCCGATATAGAGTCCTCATATCTTCTTGATACTTGAACTCTAACACATCAATACAGGTTGGAACAAAATCAAGTCTGTCTTTCTTTCTAAGATTCGAAAAATCCCTAGTGGCATTTTTGGTGGGCAGAGCCACATAATCCCCATATTTTAATAAACTCGTCTCGAGATACTGAAGTATTAAATAAGATAGGCTATACTTTTTCCATATACCAAACTCCAGCATATAATCGCTATGTGGTTCAATATTCAACGCTAGCAATTTGATCCTTAATAACTTAGAATAGATAAAGGCTAATACTCCGCTTAGTGAGGTGAATCCAATAATTGTTTTTACTTTTTTATCAATTTTCAATTTTAAAATAAATCCGAATAGCTGAACAAAATCCAAGAGCTTCATTAGGATAAGAAGACGACCTCCATGATAATCGAAGGGCGTCCAATAGATATTTTTGCTAGCTAGATCTGATTTGATTTTTTTTTGCTTGTCGGGCGAAATCCAGTATTCCTTCTGCTCAAAAGTCACCAAGTAAAAGCAATGTCCTTCTTGAGAAGCTTGAAACGCCTCTAAATATCTCAACATCAAACCATTAAAAATGGGATCATTAAAACTATGATAAATCAAAACAATATGATTCTTCACTTAATGCCGATCAATTCTTTGAGTAAGTGTTTAAAAGCAAATCTTTTGAGATAAGACTTCATTATTAACCATTTGATTCTGACAAATAGTTTGATTTTAAATCTATTTTTTATTCGCTCAAGACCGCAAATCTTATCAAATAGGTTCCAATATCCTTTGCCATAATTATCAAAACTATTGGATAGGCTATCTTTCAAACCTCTCCTTTTATAAGTGCACTCGCTAACGTAATCATATGAACTCGATCTCAGAGATAATGTAATAAAAAACCATAAATCCTCCCCGAAATTCATATCCATGTCAAATTGATAATCAACTCCTTCCTTCCTTCTAATCATCCATGTGATTCCATAAAAGCAGTTATCTTTTAATCTTGTGAGCTCAGAAAAAGGAGTCCCCCTAAACTTAGGTTTCCATGATTTTTTAATATCAAGCATTTGCGCGTCATAAGTATCAACCTGCCCATCCACAAAATCAATTTCTGAGCTTGACAAAAAAACCTCTAATCTAGATAGTAAAGAATTAGCCGGCATAACGTCATCCGCATCCAAAAAACAAAAGTAAGCCCCTCTAATTTTACTTAACGCAAGATTTCTTGCTATGCTAACTCCTTTATTAACTTGTTCGAAATATCTAATTCGACGATCTGAAAATGATAGAATAGCTTCTTTGGAGCCATCAGAACTCCCATCATTTATTATAATTAATTCCCATTGCTGATAAGTCTGAGATATCACTGATTGTATCGCAGACTTAATATACTTTTCAGCATTATAAACAGGAGTGATTATTGAGACAAGGGCTGTCATATTATTTAACATTTTCTCAATAAATACTGAATTAGCATTGTTAAATCGTTCAAAAGGTCATTTGATTAACTCAATCTAATTATTGAAACTATTTCCTTGAGTTTTTCGAACCAACTTTTTCGAGACCAATTTCTTAGTTTCCAAGCCTTTGGATCCCATGCGCGATACCCTTCAACTTTGTTCAAGGTTTTTTCCAACTCAATCATGTTAGGATACCTACCATGCAAAATTTTAATATTGCCGTCTGATATCGTCAAAAATTGTCTAAAGCGGAAATTGTAATGCGTTTGCATCACATAAACTTTGACGAAATTACTGAGTAAAGCGTCCATAAAGGCTGGTTGATCACTCCAATATGAGTCCATTTTTCTTTGAAAAACATCTCTCCAATTTTTTATCAATTGAATTACTTGGGGAGAAGAATTAAAAGCAATTACTCCAGTATTATAGGTATGATATCCCGCTAAATCCACTCCATCGATTTGGGCAAAGCTTGTCTCTTGAAAATCATGACAAATGAGCAAATCAAAGAATTCAAGAATGCCAAAAAGCTCTTCACAGTTATCACAAAAATAAGTGTCTGTATCAACGAAAATAGTTCTTTCAAAGGGTGTTTCTAACATTCCAATTATCTTAAATAGATAACCAAGCTTGGCATTTTCAGGATCCACTGGAAATGAGACTTCTAAACTATTCGTAAATACAACTCCTAAATAAGGCTGATTTGAAATTAAGCAAATACTGGCATTGGGGTCAACTTTAATTAAAGATTTTGCTGAATTTTCTGCCTCCTTAACATACTCATCACCAACAGCTACATACAAGTACCCCTTCTCTTTAGACATTGATCAATTCTTCAATTTGAAAAATCCTTTCTTCGTAGGTCACTGGTATAAATTCTGATGACTCATTAGGTTCTTGTAAAACTTTCGAAAATAATGAAGGGTATTCTTTATTCCTTTTTGACATGAAAATAGAGGATTCGTGTTCATATTCCTCAGTGTAAGTCGCTAGAATCTTTTTACCAGAAGCGCAGTACTCTGGAATTTTATGGGGGGCGGCTTGATCCTTATGAAATTCTTCTTTGTAGGCCAAAATTAATATATCCGCCATTTTCAACAATTGAGGGATATTTTTTGAATGTACCGGCTTTTGAAAATATACATTATCAAGTTCCTTTATCTTTTCCTTTGTTAGATCAAATAAATTTTCCCCCAAATTACTTCTGCCATCAGGGCCAACAAAAATAAAGTCCAAACCTGGGTGCATTACAGCAGATTCATATAGAACGTCCCAGTCTATGTATTTCATTGAAAGGTTTCCCATATAAAGTGCCTTAAGTTTATTTTTTCCGGGCATTTGAAAAAAAAAATCATTACTCCTTAGTTCTGAATGATTATAACCATGACCAACTTTATGACTATTGCGATTGCTTTTTATCAATTCATCTATAATATACCGTGTAGTGCCAAAACAAATATTAGAACTAGATGCTAGCAATGATCGCTGAATATTCTGATTAAGATCAACAATGTGGCATATTTTATAAACTCTATCAGGAATAGCTCTTAGGTTAAAAAATCTAGAACTGTCAAAATTCCATATTATGTCCATTTTTTCAGACAATGCTTCCTCTAAACCAAAGAATTCTCTTTTTATTAGTAACGCAGAAATGAACTTTGGCATTCTGCTCAATCCAAAGAACTTTGGTCGATGACTAATAACATGCAAACCCTCTAAGATTTGGCGCTTAAAAAGTGGGCTTTTGTTCGGTGGGTTCAAAAAAAAAACATTGTTCCCTTTTTTTGCTAAAGCAATAGCGTAATGATGTTTTGAAACATAATTATCACCCCATGTTTCAGGTGATACTATCAAAATATTTTTTCCAGCAATTCTCACTACTTTGATTTCAGTTTAAATACAGATTTCTCGCAAAACATACCAAGCTTTAATATCGATCACTTAAACACAACAGATTTTGAGAAACTACCCATCAAGAAAATAGAATCCAACTAACATCTTTGTTAAAGATAATTTGCTGAAATTAAAATAACCGAAAACTCTGGGTTATACTTCTTAAAAACCCCATTGACTGTTCAAAGTATAATTATCTAGGACAAATTTGCGCCCCTTGTTAAGAGCTTCATCAGTCCTAACTAAACTCTCCACTTTATATAAAATCTCAAGCACATGAGCTTCCGGGTTATCATTCATATCAACTAAAAATGCATTTGCGGTAACATCAACTGCTTCCTTAACACCTCCATTATCCCCAGCGATAACCCAATTTTTCATATATGAAGCTTCTAAGAAGCTAATCCCAAATCCTTCAACGTCGGTTTTATCTATCTCTCTGTTCGGCATTATAAAGACGCTCGACCAATTGAGAAGAGAATATTTCAAAATTTCATCTATTCTTCCCAAAAAAATAATTCTATCACACAAATTATCCGGAACCATCCTTCTAAGTTCCTCTTCCTGATCGCCTTCTCCTACAATTAAATATGACCATTCAGGAAACTCATAAAGAAATTCAATGGCAACTCTTATTGCAATATCAACCCCTTTTCTCCTTACTAATCTGCAAACAGTTATTATGAGTTTTTGTGAAAGCTGAACTTGTAAGTTTTCTTCGATTACTTTCCTCTCAAGCTTAGGCAGTCCATCTATATTATCTGAATCCAGTAGTGGTGGAAATTTAGAATATTTCCTGTCTCCGAAATACCTCCTGGCAATTTTCATAGTATGTAAACTATTCACAATCACCTTATCTGCGGCTAAGACTGATTTCGAAAGGCTTATCGGCTTTTTCGAGTTTAGTTCATATATATCTAATCCATGCAAAACGATCTCATATTTGACTCCAAAGAGTCTAAACAGACTAATTGATAGAAATGATAAATCAAAAAATAATGAAGTAATAATGATTTTCTTCTCTTTTGATTGCCAGATTAGAGGAATAATGTTCTTGTATAGAAAAAAAAACTGATAGACTCGATAACCCATAGAAATCAATTTTCTTAGTAATCTTATTGTCTCCAGTTTTCCTCTTCCAAAAGGTTTTATCAATTCATAATCATAATCACCATTGACACCTTCGGCATTCATTGTTAAAACTTTCACTGGATTATGTTTTAGTGAAAGGTGAGCAGCTAAGGTATGACTGTAATTAGCTATGCCTCCATTGTATGGAGGAAATTCAAATGCAATAATGAAATAGGATCTTTTCCTGCCCTGAGCTTCAGGCATAGTACTTCGCAACTAAAATAGTTTTATCAAACATTCACTTACACAAAAATTAAACAACTAGGCAATTTCATTAGAAAATGAACGGTCAATTAAGACAAAGAAATTTAAAAAAGGGTATTGTAATTTTATAGTTTAATTTTCAAACGCGCAAACTAACCTAACTTTAAGTCCTAACAATAATTTGAATGAGAAAACTGATTATCCTTGAAGTGAATGAGGTGCCACATCGAATTTATAGTTTCTTTAAAGAGAATCACCCTAATGCTGCTCTGACAAAACTCTTAGATAGGAGCGAATCCTATACAACAATATCCTCTGATAAGGGGGAACTGCACCCATGGTCCACTTGGCCAACATTTTATCGTGGGATAGACAATACCATCCATGGCATCAAGGATATTGGCGAAAACCTAGAAACCATAAATAACAAATTCCCCCCTATCTGGGATATACTTGTTAGAAATAGAGTCTCCTCGGGGATATTCTCGTCTTTACATACACATCCTCTCCCGCGTAACATCGATCAATATGATTTTTTGATTCCTGACCCATTTGCAAATGGGTCAGAAACACACCCAAGTAATGTTGAGCCTTTTCAGGCATTTAACCTCTCTATGACTAAAAAATCTGGAAGAAGTGTAGATAAAGGGATAGATAAAAAAAGTGCCTTAAAGCTTGCAATAGCACTACCTACACTTGGAGTTAGAGGAAAAACCATTCTCAAAACAGTGTATCAGTTGATCTCAGAAAAAATAAAGCCATGGAGAGCTACAAGGAGGAGATCTTTCCAATCTATTCTTGCTTTTGATTTATATCTTAAACTATTAAAAAAACATAAGCCTTCTTTTACCACTTTCTTCACAAATCATATTGCCTCCGCTATGCATAGGTATTGGGCAGCTAATTTTCCTAGAGACTATAAAGACTTAAATTTACCTTCCGAATGGATCAATCGCTATAAGGATGAAATCCCATTTTGCCTTGATGAACTTAATCAAATGGTGGAGTCTCTTTTGACATTTATTCGAAAGAACCCAGAATATAAATTAATAATTGCCAGCAGCATGGGACAAGCAGCTACTAAAGCAGAATTGATCAAAAGTGAAGTCTTCTTTGGAGACGTTGACCGTTTTTTAGAATATTTCTCAAGTCATAAGATTACTGCATTATCCGCAATGCATCCCCAATACAACTTTAAAATTGATCAAAGTCCTGACTCTTTTGAAGCTAAATTAAGGAGTATTCACATAAATGACTCCCCCTTAACATTTCGAAGAAAAGAGGAATCATTTTTTAGTATTGACTTAGGCTATCCCAACGTAGAAAATCTTGAAGTAAAAATAGGTAACATAGAAATCGACTCTAAAGAGCTAGGTATTGAAATCAAGGAAATTGATGATCAATCTGGAGGAACTGCGTATCATATACCTGAAGGAAGTTTTTTTGTTTATGATCATCTCAATCCCGTCACAAATGTGAAAAATCTAAATATTGATCTTCGAAGTGTTGCTCCTGCAATATTGAGATATTTCGACATTACCCCCTCTAAGTATATGAAGTTTGATGAAGAACTAAACCTTTGACATAGATAAAGGCCTTTCTGCTTTAATCTATCTGATTGTTTTCAACATCAAAGTTGCTCCTTCGCATTTGTCCTACAGCAATCAATATTCCGTAAAAAGGAATCATAGGAATTTTATATCTCATCAATGTGCCAAAATTATATGTACTTACACCTACTGCAAAGGCAAACAATAACGAAAAGACAAAGCAAAACACAAGAAAAGAATCGTTAAAAATCAATTTTCGCCTATATGAAAACACTAGCTTAATAGTTAATATTAGCATTATTAATGATTCTATCGCGGTTAGTAACATCAATGGAGTTTTTACTTCCCACAAATAAGGTCTAAAAAGACTTACATTAATAGCTTGAGGTAAAAGACTGATCATACTCTGCCATGAGCCATCTAAAACACCCAAATCGTAACCTCCCTCACCTCCTGCGCGAGCTCCCCAGCCATATCTGATATCATTCGCAGTAACAGCGGCCTTTTTAGCAATAGAATCGATTGAGTAACTACCGCTCACCGAACTTATCTGTTGCAAGATGAAGTATCCCAAAAGACAAAAAAAAGAGATTAAGATTGGAGCCACAATCACCTTCACAATAAAATTTTTGACACGTAGTTGGTTTTTCCAATAAAGCCACACGGATATTGTGGGGAGATAGCAAAGAAGTATATAGACTTTGATAGAATAAATTAAATACGCAGCTAGAAAAGCTACCAAAAAATATATGACTTTTTTCTCTCTCAAGTCAATTAAGCTAATCATACACCAAGTCAACCACCCTAAGGCTCCTAAGGTAATAGTGTCTTTTAGTATCCCTGACCCCCAAAATACTGTCGAAGGCACAAATAAAATAGCTAAAGCGATCCATTTAGAATCCCCATACTTTTTAGATACCGCTGAAAAGAAAGCCCATAATCCACTAAAACTAAAAACTGCAAAAAAAAGAGCCGTGGCGGTATATGTATGGAAGGTGAATAAATCAAAAAAAGCAGCTATCCTTACAATAGCATAAGAATGTGGATCTCTGAAGTACCAAATTCTTGATGAGTATTTAAAAGTAGGACCTGGCTCTCTAAAGCCACCTGAATCCAAAAGAAGTTCAATTCCATAATTTGTATCATCCAAAAATGCCTCCCAAATCCACCGGCTTCCATGAGTAAAGTAATTCAAAGTATCACCTCCTCCGTAGTAGAATTGATAGATTACACCTAGTGAAATTGCTCCTATAAACTTGACCCACAAAGCTGGAAGAAAGTACTTGGCTGTAGCTTTCGTTGTAAAAATCGGTTTCAGAACAAAGGCTATAAGACTAAAAAGGAGAAAATAAATTGGGGTAACTAGGAAGTCTCGTAAACCCATAGTTTAGTTTTTTGTTTGGCACTTAGGCAAATACTTAAAACCAGCAAAGCAACCAAATGAGCTGGCACACTATATCTTGACTGTATAGAAAAAGGCAAATGCACTAGTCCAAAATATGCAATTACTAAGAAAGAATAAAGGTTCTCTTTAAACAATCGCAAATCGCAAAACACTCGCCAAAATACTAGAGGAAAGCCGATCCCGAATGAAATGAAAGTAATCAGAAAGGGGGTCAAGCCTGACATTTTGCTTATCATACTTTTGTCTGGACTCATTTTTTTTTTATCCATCCCTGTAATCCAAATTCTGAATGCAGTATAAACTCTGGTTTTGAAATAAAACCATGGCTCCTTTAAAACAGAATTTACGAGTGACGCCTTAAGGGCTTCTTCCCTCGCCAACGTATACTCACTTCCATAGATTTTAAATATCTTTTTTCCGCTTTTCAACATGAGTGTTTTTCTTAATGAGTCCTGCGCACTGAAATACGGAGCTGAGGATTGATATATCATTATCCATTCTTTTTCATATTCTTGAATGTTTCTGCTTAAATCACCTTGCCCTACGAACTTAATCATCTCGTCTCCCATGTTATGATCCCAATAATGGTGATCCTGATAATCAGGAAGCTTATGCTGCCAGAAACCAACGTGCATCACACCCATACCTCCTTCCAAAGGGGTGACTTTAAAAACATCGTGATTTTTATAATTCCAAACAGCGTAAGAGACAACCATCAGAATAAATGGGACTAATAAAAATATAGCATGCTTAAAAGCTTTGAGCTTGGATTTTCGTATAATCAAAAGACTCAGGATTATAAATAGAGGGAATAGCAATATGACTGGCTTAGTTAAAAAAACAAAACCAAGTAGTAAACCAATAACCAAGTACTTATTTTTTTCATTTCTAATGCAATGAAAGCACCAAACAGAAACCGCAATGAGAAAAATCGTGAGAATCTCTGTTGCAATCTGACCAGCATAAAATGGGATTTGAATATTAAAAGTGACTAAAACTAAAAATACATTCAAGGTCTTTCTTCCATGTTTATATGCTAAATCACCAATCAAACAAACAGCTCCAAGGTATAATAAATATTGAGCTATAATAATTGGCATTGTAGAATCTGAAGCCAACCTAAATGGTAAAAGAAATAGGGGATATCCAAATGTTCTAAGTGTATCTGGAGTATAAATCTCAAGTTGGTACCACGCCGAATACTTACCATAGACAAGTGAATCCGCCAAAGCCAAATAGTATTGTGAGTCATGGAAAATAGTAGTACGGCCTATATAAGCTGCAACCATGGAAAAGACTACTATCAAAAAAGATAGAGTTATTGAAAAGCCTTTAGTTTGAAAAATCTTTAATTCCACTTTTTCTTAAAATCTCCTTTAGAAAAAAACTTCTCTATCAAACAATATAGCATTATGAAAAAATAACGACTCCCCATTTCTCGGATTTTCAGTTTTGCCTCACCTGCTTTTCTATTCTTCCAAGAATTCGGAAGCACGCTATAACTATACCCTCGAACTATTGCTTTTAGGGGTATTTCAAGTGTCAAATTAAAATGAGGAGACATAAATGGACGAACTCCCTCTATTGTTTCTTTCCTGTAAAGTTTAAAGGCATTGGTGATATCATTATACTTAAATCCAAACACAAGTCTCACTATAGTATTGGCCATTCTATTAATAATTTTCTTTCTTAATGGATAATCAACGACTTCTCCTCCATCAATCCACCTGCTGCCAAAAACGCAATCAAGATTCTTCGACTTCATTTTCTCATAAAATTTCACGAGATCTTGAGGTGAATCGGACATATCAGCCATAAAAATGGCAACACAATCTCCAGAAAAATTATTTAACCCTTTCCTCACCGCATAACCGAACCCATTTTTTGGTGGCACATTATCAATGATACTAAGCTCTTGGTACTTTAATTGTAATTCGATTAATATTTCCTTTGTTCTATCTTTTGAATTATCATTAACCACGATTATTTCATGATCGATATCCTTTTTTCGCAGCGTTTCAGCCAATTCTACTATGGTATTCTCAACGGAACCCTCTTCATTGTACGCTGGGATAACAACACTTAATTTCACTTGGCTTCCCTCAATCTCATTTCTTGAAAAATCTGTTCCAATATATCTTCCAGATTGTATTTGTATTCCCAATCAGGATAATGTAATTGAAACTTTCTCACATCAGAAATCCACCAAATGTGGTCACCAACCCTATTATTTTCAGAATAGGAATAGTTCATTTTATTATCCGTGATTTGTTCACAAATAGAAATAGCCTCCTGCATAGAACAATTAGAGTGTCTTCCTCCTCCTGCATTGTAAACTTCACCCACCCTAGGTTTCATATAAAAATGCCAAAACATATTCACCAAGTCGAAGCTATGAATATTGTCTCGAACTTGTTTGCCTTTGTACCCAAAAATGGTATAAACTTCCTGCGAAATGGCACATTTCATCAAATACGATAAAAAGCCATGAAGCTGAGCCCCGGAGTGTCTGGGACCTGTTAAACACCCTCCCCTAAATACGGCGGTTTTCATACCGAAGTACCTTCCATACTCTTGGACTAAAACATCGGCAGCTACTTTAGATGCACCAAATAATGAGTGTTTAGTCTGATCAATACTCATCGATTCATCAATACCGAATTTGTAAAATTTATGGCTGGAATCGATCTCCCATCTGGATTCTTGCTCAATCAGTGGTAAGGAATTGGGAGTATCTCCGTATACCTTATTGGTAGAAGTGAAAATGAAAACTGCTTCTGAGCAATGGTTCTTTCCAAGTTCTAGTAAATTCAAAGTACCATTAGCATTAATAGTAAAATCAGTGAGAGGCTCCTTTGCTGCCCAATCATGACTTGGTTGCGCTGCAGTATGAATAATTAGCTTAATATCCTTGGCATATTCTAAGAATACTTCTTCTAGTTTTGAGTAATCCCTTATGTCTGTACTGAAATGTCGATAATTTGGAATCCTCTCCTGAAGATCCTTCCTGTTCCAGTCAACAGAGGAATCTTTTCCAAAAAAATAAGCCCTTTGATCATTGTCAACCCCAATAACTAAATCAAACTTATCACTCATAAAATGGACAGCTTCACTCCCAATAAGTCCTGCTGAACCTGTTATTAAAACAATATTCATTTAACCTTAAAAACTAATTTTTTTTTACCAAAATAATTCCATAAAACGGTTACAGCTATCGCAACCAACTTAGACAGTTTGTAGTCCAACATAATATGTTCAACTAATACAAACATGATGAACTGATTAATGAGAAGGCCTACCCCAACGATAATATAGAACAGAATAATTTCCTCTCCATATTTTTCATAACTACTTTCGAAGACCCAATACCTACTAAGTAGATAATTAAATATATTGGTAAAAATGAAAGCAATAGCATTTGATGTCAAATACTCCAACCCTACTTTTTCCACTAGAACGACCAACATTATTGTCTCCAAAATAGCTGATATGCCTCCTGCTATACCAAACTTGATTAGCCGATTGGATAACAGTTTATTCAAAAAAGAATAGGTTTTAGGATAGTCTCATTTTTTTCCAACCAAGCGAAAACTTCATTTAAAATTTGTTCTGCTGATATTTTAGGACTCCAACCTGTTGTTTCATTCACATATCTATTATCTGTTACATATATTGGAATATCACCTTGCCTATTCTCTTTCACTTTTGAAATATCAATTTTATTTCCACTTATTTTGAGACATAAATCTGTCAACTCTTTTAATGAAATACTGATATCTTTCCCTCCACCAACATTGAACGTTTTTCCGGATACTTTTTCAATATTATGGATCTGCCAGTCTAATAGTCCAAATAAATCATCCACATGAAGGAGGTCTCGAACTTGCTTGCCATTTCCTCCATATCCAATGTATGATAGAGGTCGTTTCCAAAAATGTCGAGCAGCCCATAACACTATAACTCCTTGATCAACTTTACCCATCTGATAAGGGCCAGTTAACACACCACATCTATTAATGACTGTTTTCATTTCAAAATAAGATTGAAACTCATTTACGAACAGCTCAGAAGCCAACTTGGATGCCCCATATAGCGAACGACTACCATTTAAAGAAAAATTTTCTCCAATCCCATTTGAAGTAATACCTATTAATGATTGGTTAGAATGTATCTCAAATCTGGTGTCTCCTTCAAAATAATTGATGTTGGATATCTCCCGAATTGGATAAACCCTGCTTGTAGACAGGAATATAAAAGCCGCATTGTGTTCTTTGGCGAAATTAAGAGAATTGATGGTTCCATTGAAATTGGTATTTACCAAATAATCTATATCTCCAGATAATCCGGCCATTACAGATGGCTCTGCTGCTGCATCAATTAGAACATCAATTTCTCCTGCATTTTCAAAATCTTCACTATTCCGAATATCTCCATGAATGAATTTTATCTCTCTTTCCTGAAGTCTTGGAATATTCAATTCAGAACCACGCCGTTTTAAATTATCTAGACAAATTATTTTGTAACTAGGGTATTTTTCTTTCAGTTTAATTGCAAGCGAGGCTCCAACAAACCCACTGCCTCCTGTTAATAATATTGATTTAGACATTTATAAAGCTGAAATAGAAAATTCTTGATGTTACTTTAATATAAATAGTGATTAATTAACCTGGTTGATTAATTATTTTCCTAGGAAAATAACAATCAATGATTTATCATCGCAATTCTCAGTGGATCCAATACGATTTCATGCTACAGTAAAGAAATAGATAAAATAAAGTTAAAAGAAAATATTACTTATCTCTTTTGCTGGTGAAGTCTATGTTGATCGCCAGAAAGTTAATATTTTAACTCACTGCAGAGGGGGCTTAAATTCAGTGAAATCGAAATCAGAAACAATTATTTCGATACCGATAGCCATTCACATCTAAGAGGTGAGATCATAATTTTGAAAATGTAAAACAGAGCTAATTGGGGAACTGGTATAATCCTAATAAAATGATTGCGTCTCTTTAGTTCAATCTATTCTGGGAACTATTTTTAATATTTTGATTTAGCATTTTTTCAAGTATTAGGCCTAAAAAGAGTAAGATTCTTTAGAATCTAAATTTAGAAAAATGAAAGTACTTATCCTCGCCCCATACCCTCTTTATAAAGCACCTTCTCAGCGCTTCAGGTTTGAGCATTTTTCTAAATTTATGAAAGACGCAGAGATCAATTGCAATTTTCATAGCTTCATATCATCAAAAGACTGGAACAATCTCTATAGTAAAGGGAAAAGCATTGACAAGATGCTTTTTATGCTCAAGGGTTTTTGGAGTCGTGTCTCGATTCTTTTTGACATCAAAAAGTACAGCTATGTACTCATTCACCGTGAATTAACTCCATTCGCCCCCCCCATATTCGAATGGATAATTGCTAAAGTTTTCAAGAAGAAAATCATTTATGATTTTGATGATGCTATATGGCTAGCTGATCCTAATGGGGAGAATTGGATTTGGAAAGCGTTGAAATGGAGATCAAAAGTCTCCGCGATTTGTAAATGGAGCTGGAAAGTCTCTGCTGGAAATGAATATCTGGCTGATTTTGCAAGACAATACTGTAGTCAAGTGGAGATATTTCCAACTATCGTAGACACAGGCGTCCATAGTCCAAACGCACAAGCACATAAACACCCAATCACCCAATCACCCATTATTGGCTGGACAGGATCACACTCAACCCTTTTTTATCTAAATGAACTATTGCCAGTTCTTCTGGAACTGGAAAATGATACAGAATTTGAGTTTTTGGTGATCGCGAATAAAAACCCGGAACTCCCTTTGAAAGGTTTTCGATTTCTGCCTTGGAATAAAGAAACAGAAATAGAAGACCTGAGTCAAATCGATATAGGCGTTATGCCTTTGGAGGACAATGAATGGGCTAAAGGCAAGTGTGGATTCAAATTGATTCAATATTTATCACTTGAAATTCCAGCCGTCGCATCTCCTGTTGGGGTAAATGATCAAATAGTTTTAGATGGAAAAACAGGATACCTAGCTTCTTCTCCGAGCGAATGGAAAGAAAAGCTTCTTTCCTTGATCGAAGACTGTGAGCTAAGAAAACAAATTGGTATCGAAGGAAGAAAATTAATAGAGGAGAAGTATTCGGTAAAAAGTCAACAAGAAAACTTCTTAAACCTCTTTCGTTAGCCCCTTCTTCAATAACGCCACAACTTCGTTCTCATTCAGAACCTCAACCTGATCAGATCGGTATTGGCTTATGCTTGTAGGCAATGATCTGTACTTTTCTAAAGCAACGTCTCTTACTAACATGCTTGAAGGAAGAATAAAACAATATTCATTCTCCAATAGTCTGTTTACCTCATTATCTGCGGCTAGTTTTTCATGTTTCTTTTCAGAGCTTGTATTCTCATTTCTAACGATGAAATTACTGGTCATTGATTTGGTTAAATCAAGGATATTAATTGCCTTCAGTTTTGAGATTAAAATAGTTTCTTCATAATCACCTTCAACACTTTTTTTGATTAATAACCATGCATTTGAAAGACTGTCACAGAATCGAGTCATTTCAGCATCATGAACAAAAAAGAGTCCTTGCTCATCCATTTTCTGAAGTTTATCCACGATCGAACCAGTTGAGCCAATCAAGTTACCCAATCGAACAACAGCTGTTTTCAACTCAATCGAGTTTGCTTTTAGAACTAGTTTTTCTCCTACTTGCTTAGTATCACCATAGATGGATACTGGCTCCACTGCTTTGTCTGTTGAAATGAAAATTAATTTCTTGACACCTCCATCTTGTGCTGCTTTAATTACATTTTCTGTTCCATGAATATTGGTTTTGATGCATTCGGAAGGATTTGCTTCGCAAATATCAACATGCTTCATAGCAGCGGCATGGATAACGATATCGACATCTTTCATAGCTTCCTTGAGCCTGTCGAAATCACGAACATCACCAATTACAAACTTTACTTTCGGGTTTCCGCCGATCTTTAGTTTAAGGTCAAAATGCTTTAGTTCGTCTCTAGAATAAATAATCAACCTAGAATCTACGAGATCATTTTCAAGAAGCATTTCACTTATATAAGAGCCTAGATAGCCTGCTCCTCCCGTTATTAGAATATTGTGCTGCTTTTTCAATTCAATCAAAGGTTCTTTAAATGTGCTCTTGCTTCTTTATTTGCTGCTTCTTTCCGTTTTGTGACTTTTTTCACTCTGGTATAATAGGCTTTGGCTTCTTCATAATTACCTTCTCTTTCTTCTATTCGTGCCAAGCGAAGTACGGAATAAATGTAATATCCTTTGTCTGTGGCTTCCGCTGCTTCTCCATATTCTTTTGCTAGTTTCAAATACTTTCTGGCTGCAGTGTAGTCCTTTTTTAATTCATAGATATGGCCAAGGAAATAGGAAGCGTATCGTCCAGAATTGTACTCGTAACCGACTTGCATACTATCTATCCGATTAAGTATCGACATGCTTACAGGAATTGCCTTGGAGTACTTGCCAGACTGATATAGCAATCTTGCATAGAAGCGATGAAAATAGGCATTCCCAGGAAAGGTTTCATGAAGGTATTCTGCAGTTTGCAGCGCTGTTGACAGGTCATTTTCTTCAAAATAAGAAATCCTCATGAGGTAATACTGTGCTTCAGTTCTGGTATAAAAAGCATTTCTTGCTACTTTTTTCAACTGTTCAATGCCAAGCTTTTTATCGCCATCTGGAAACATGAGCATGAGGGGTTTGAGCATGGGGTAATTTTCAGGAACCCACTCCGCATAGTAGTTAAATAACGCGTCCCCAAAAAGGAGTTCAGGACTTAGGTCTTCCTTACCTCGACATTCTTCCAAATATTTTAAAGCATCTTTTCCAGCAAATGCTGCCTTTGTGTATTCTCCTCTATCTGAATAGAGCCTCCCCTTAAATGCATAGGCTGCTGCTAAAAAAAAGGCACCTTCAACTTTGTTATATTTCTCATATAAGCGCTCACCCAATACTATCGAGCTATCCATGTAGGCCATGAATGGCTCATCAAATTCTTCGTTTTTGAAATCGGGAACGATTCTCCACCAGTAGTTTAGCCCCATCATAAAGTATGGCAAAGGATGCCAAGCGTATTGTTTTTTTAGGTAATTGAAATGGCGTAGGGAGCGATCGAATTGAAAATTGTACATAGAGTTGATCGCTTCTGTTGCCTCCATCTGTACGTATGGGTTTTCAAGCAGGCTGTAATTGTGAATGGTATCGGCTTTCACTTGGGCGTACTGCGCTTGTACTGAAAAAGCGATCATACCAAAGAGAAATATAAATAAGTGTTTCTTCATAAATTAAGTGTTCACAACACTTAATTGACCAAGTATTGTTCCAAAACGACTTCATTTAAAATTATACCCGAAATTAGCTCGAATAATTCGGGGAATAAACACTTGGAAAACATAACTTATTGTTTGACTAGGAAATAGAAATTTCCCTCCATGAATAAGTTTCAGTCGACATAATGAAGTGGTTAGAAAAACATCGTGACTCATTTATAGCAAATTGGTTCCAGGTTAATGGGCTTGGCTTATTCGTTTCTTTATGCTTACTGTATTACACTTCTTTTATCATAAAGCGGATGCTTATCATAGATGGGATTGCTGCTTTTGAGATTCTGGAGGAAAGAGGGGAGATGTGGATTTTTGATCTATTCTTTGGGCTTCAATACTTAACGGTTCCCATATTTCTACTTTGGAAGTTTTGCTTTACGACTTTTATTCTTTGGGTGGGGTGTTTTATGTTTGGTTATCGTGTTACTTTTTCTCAGGTGTGGAAACTAGTCATGATTTTCGAGATTGTCTTTGTTATACCTGAGTTTTTGAAAGTGATCTGGTTTACGGCTGTGTATACGGATCCAAATTATTTTGATTATGCGGCTTTTTACCCTCTGAGTTTAATTAATCTTTTTGACTATGAGAGCCTAAGTGATAAGTGGATGTATCCATTGAAGGCATTTAATATGTTCGAAATCGTCTATTGGGGTTTGCTTGCTTCGGGTATTTTCTTTGTCAGTGAAAAGAAATGGAAGACTTCTGCGATTATTGTTTTGACATCATATGTATTGTTCTTTTTTATTTGGATAGGGTTTTATTTGCTGGCTTATAAGTAGCTCTTCCTTTATTCACTGAGTCTTTTAATCAGGCTTATTTAGAATGATTTCGCTATGCAAAAATGTAAATCGTGCTGTGTTCGCTTCGAGTAAGTGATAGCGATTTTAGATTTTTTAACATAACCTCGGCTTCCAAAAAACGATTTTTCTTAAGGGGTTTTGAGAACTTGGTGAAGTGATTCTACTTGCGATTGAAGTGATTTTCTGCGTGGGACTTGCGCCCGAGATCGAAACGGCATCCTTTTTTGGCATTTTTCTGCCAAAAAGATATAGTGGAGAGCTCGCAAAGGCGCCCAAATTTTTTAACATGGGCTGAAGTAGTATATCATCCCGATTTCTACTCTATTATGTAGCATTATTGCTAATTTCGCCAGTTGACTGAAAAACAAAATGATGGAATACCAAAGGATTAATGTAATTGTTGGGTGGGCGATGTTTGCGGTGGCACTGGTTGTGTACGCACTGACGATAGAGCCTACGGCAAGTTATTGGGATTGCGGTGAGTTTATCGCGTGTTCTTACAAGCTTGAAGTTCCTCATCCCCCAGGGGCTCCTTTTTTCCTTTTGATTGGTAGAATCTTCTCGATGTTTGCTGGTGAGGATGTGACTCAGGTAGCGTATTGGGTAACTATGGTGAGTGTGGTGAGTAGTGCTTTCACGATCATGTTCCTGTTTTGGTCAATTACTCACTTGATGAAAAAGGTGCTTAAGATTGCCAAAGGAGAGGAAACGTCAGAGCAGACTCTTTTGATAATGGGTGCGGCTGCCATAGGGGCACTTTCTTGTACTTTTTCAGATTCGTTTTGGTTTTCGGCGGTAGAGGCTGAGGTATATGGTATGTCATCCTTTTTTACGGCGTTTGTTTTTTGGGCGATATTGAAATGGGAGAATATTGAAAATGATTCGGATGCAAACAAGTGGCTCATCTTGATTGCTTATATGGTTGGACTTTCTATTGGGGTTCACTTATTGAATTTGGTAGCGATTCCGGCCCTAGCTTTGATTGTCTACTTTAAGAAATATAAGAATGTAACTAGAAATGGAGTCATCTTAACTCTGGCTGCTGCGGGAACCATCATCATAGTGGTAATGATTGGAATTATCCCAGGGCTACCTTCTATTGCCGGCACATTGGAGGTCTTCTTCGTGAATAGCCTAGGTCTTCCGTTTGGTTCAGGGGTAATCTTCTTTGGGATTGCGTTCTTAGGGGCACTGATATTTGGTATTTGGATTTCTGAACAAAGACGAAAGGCTACTTTAAATACAATTCTACTTTCGCTTACTTTTATCTTGATTGGGTACTCTTCTTATACAATTGTGCCAATAAGAAGTAGCTACAATCCTCCTATTGATGAAAACAATCCTGATGACATTGTTTCGTTTGTATCCTACTTGAAAAGGGAGCAGTATGGAAGTCGCCCTTTGTTTCACGGTCAATACTACACGGCAAGGGTGGTGGATCAGGTTCCTGCAGGAAAGACATACAGAAGGGGCAAAGACAAGTATGAGGTGAAGGATCAAAAAATAGATTATGTCTATGATTCTAAGCACACCACGATCTTACCTAGAATGTACAGTGCGGCAGAGCCTCACAAGCAGAGATACAGGGAAATCACTGGGTTGAAAGATGGTGAAAAACCGAATTTTGTAGACAACATCTACTTCATGCTGAAACATCAAATAGGGACGATGTATATCCGATATTTCTTATGGAATTTTGTTGGTAGGGAATCGGACATACAAGATGCTGGGGTATTGGGACCTCTTAGTTCCTTCGAGAAGTTGCCGCCAACTCTGGCAAATAATAAGGCTCGAAATGTATATTACGCGCTTCCATTTATTCTTGGCTTATTGGGCATTTTCTTCCAATTCGCAAAAGATCAAAAGTATTTCTATGTGACACTATTGTTGTTTTTCCTCACGGGTGCTGCACTGGTGTTGTATCTCAATTCTCCTCCAGTGGAACCGAGAGAACGAGATTATATTTATACTGGATCGTACTATGTTTTTACCATATGGATAGGGTTTGGAATCTTGGCTATATATGACATCCTGAAGAAACTGTTGAAGAATGGGAAAGCTGCTGTGGCGCTTACTCTTATTGTTGGGTTAACTATCCCTGCGGTGATGGCGAAGGAAAACTGGGATGATCATGATAGGTCTGACCGATACTTTTCTGTTGATTCGGCTAAAAATTATCTAGACAGCTGCGCTCCGAATGCTATCCTATTTACCGGGGGTGATAATGATACTTTCCCGCTGTGGTATGCACAGGAGGTAGAGGGCTATAGAACTGATGTGAGGGTCGTGGTACTGAGTTACTTCAACACGGACTGGTACATAAGCCAGATGATGCGGGATGCTTACGAGTCAAAGACTCTTCCATTTAGCTTATCACTGGAGCACTATAAGCAAGGGGGAATCAATGATTATCTGCCTGTAAATCCAAGTATAGATGGGGCGATCAATGCTAAGGTGTTTCTAGATCTTGTAAGAAAAAACAATAAGCAAATAAGAATCCCGTTGCAAAATGGAAGTTTTTATAACTCCGTTCCTTCTAAGAAATTGTTCTTAAATGTGGATGTGGAAAAGGTGAAGTCTTTGGGTATCGTTCCCGAATATATGGAAGATGATATTGTAAAAAGAATGGAATGGAATATCAAGGGAAGTGGGTTGGAGAAAAATGACCTGGCCGTACTTGATCTGATGATCAATTCTGATTGGGAACGTCCTATTTATTTCAATACAACTTCTTTGTCAAGCATTCATCACAACTTGAGAAGTTATGTAGTTCAAGAGGGAATCGCCTATAGACTTACGCCTGTTAAAAACCCTAATCCTCAGGTGTCGAATGTAAACACAGAACTGATGTATGATAACTTGATGAACAAATATCACTGGAGGGAACTGGATAACCCTGATGTGTACTACTCTCAAGATTATAGAAACTTCTGCCTCAATCACAGGTCTGCCTTCAACACACTTGCGGAAGATTTGGTGCAAAAAGGGGAATATGAGAAAGCTCTGGAGGTAATCAAGAGAAGTCTTGAGGTAATGCCAAATGAGTCGATTCCTTACGATTATTTCAACATTCAGCAGGTGGGCATTCTTCTGAGTATTGATAAATTAAATACATCGTTGGGTGGTGATGGCACAACATATAGTGCTGCGAGAAGCATTGCCGATGAAATCTCTGAGATAACTTCGAAAGAAAATGCCGAAATGCTCGAATACATCATCGATACGGAGCAATTCGATCAAATGGAGCTTCAAAAAAGGATTCTCTCATTGAATGAATTGGCCAGGTCTTACCGAGCTTATGGAGATCGCGAGAAAGCTAAAGAGTATGAGGAGCTTTTTGAGAAATATTATTCAAGACTTCAGAACCTTCAGTAAGGAGTGTTTCTAAAATGCTAAAAAAAGGGCCAGATCGAATTCAATCTGGCCCTTTTTCTTTTATTATCAATGCTTTTTTCACTTAGTCTTTTATCCTTCCAAATCGCAATGCTTTAAGCATGAAATCTGGAAGTGGCTTCAAAGGGTCTCGCTTTTCCACGTTGAGGAAAACGCCCAATTTCTCAATAATAGGAATTTTGTAGACTTCAATCATTTCAATCAATATTCCATCAGGGTCATCGATATAGGTACAGTGTACTCGGGTGGTTCCTCCCATATCCAAAGTGTCTTTGGTATCACATGTAAAACCAAATCCTTTCTCTTCCAATTCCTCTCCAAGAGCCTTCATGCCTCTTACATCAAGTCCTACATGTACAAATCCAATATCTCCCCAAATACGGCCTTTATAAACCTTTTTAGGGTCATAATCATGAGCTTGAACTAGCTCTATGTAGGTATCCGCTGAAACTTTTGCAAACCCTCCTCCTGGTGGATTAGACTGTGTGAGCCTTATTCGACGAAAGGTTTTGTCTCCTCCTGTAAGGTTTGCAAAATCTTCGAAGACTCCAGTTTCATCATACACTACCTCATCGTATCCTAAGATTTCTGAGTAAAGTTTAAGTGAACTCTCTATACTGGTAACACCAATTACGCAACCGCTAGGACCTCCAGTATTGTGTTTGGTATTCATGTAGAAATTCTTCCCAGGTAAAACTTGGAAAATCAGGCCATTGGGATCTTCACAGTAAAAGGTGCTATCTCCATTTGGCATTTTCACAACTTCCGATAGAAGCTTAGCTCCGTTCTTCACAAAGAATTCATAACTAACTGCTACATCGGGAGACTTAATCTGATTGATGTATATGCCAATATCTCCAAGTTGAGTTTCAAAATCAGGTTTCTTGGGGGTAAAGGATGTTGGATTCACAACTTCCATCGCACATCCTCCCTTTAGACTCAAGATCATGCTAGCACGCTTGGTGATTGTTTTTTGATGGGTATAAACATCCATAAGGGGGGCTGGTGCAACTCCATCGAAAATGCGAATATCCATTCCAAAGAATTTGCGATACCACTTTTGCGATTCTTCAGAATCAGAAACTCCAACACCGATGTGCTGGATACCATTAATGCGCTTATACATATCTATTGTGAATTTTGCTTCGAAATTACAAAGAGTCTTTGAGCCTTTTTATAGGAAAGGTTAGTAATTATTGATCGCACCAGGTAAATGGTAACATGATTAACTTAAGATTGATCTTAATTCGGAAAATAGGTTTCTCCGTATGTAGGTTATTTATCGCCGATCATTTTTTGAACTTCCAGCATTTCATCTCTTAGTCGGGCAGCCTCCATAAAATCAAGATCCTTAGCCGCTTTTTCCATTTTTGCTTTGGTCTCCGATTCTAGCTTAACGAGTTGATCTTTGCTCATATATGCCACCACGGGATCGGCTGCAATACTTATTTCTTCAGGTTCAGCATAATACTTCTTGCCTCCCTTTTTCTTATCAGCTACGCTCGTTTGCCCCAGTACTGCTTCTCTATTTTTTATAATAGTGGTAGGAGTGATGCCATGGGCTTCATTGTACTCTTGCTGGATGGCTCGCCTGCGAGTCGTTTCATCCATCGCCTTCTGCATAGAGTCTGTAATTTTGTCTGCATACATAATGACTCTGCCTTCGGAGTTTCTTGCAGCTCTCCCTATAGTTTGAACTAAAGAGCGTTCATTTCTCAGAAAACCTTCTTTATCAGCATCCAGAATAACAACCAATGATACTTCTGGTAAATCCAATCCTTCTCTAAGAAGGTTGACCCCCACCAGCACATCAAATACTCCAAGCCTCAACTCTCTTAATATCTCCACTCTATCTAAAGTATCTACTTCAGAATGAATATATCGAGTCTTCACGCCAGCATTTATCATATACTTGGTAAGCTCCTCAGCCATTCTCTTGGTTAAGGTCGTAACGAGAACGCGCTCCTCCCTTTCAACCCTTAAATGAATTTCTTCAAGCAAATCATCAATCTGATTCATACTTGGACGCACATCTATGATCGGATCCAAAAGACCTGTTGGTCGAATGAGCTGTTCTACAATGACCCCCTCGGACTTTCTTAGCTCGTATTCAGCTGGAGTAGCACTCACGAAAACAACTTGATTGAGCATTTCTTCAAATTCATTAAAAGTCAATGGTCTGTTGTCCAGCGCAGACGGCAATCTAAAACCAAAATCCACCAAGTTGACCTTCCGGCTCCTGTCACCTCCCCACATAGCACGAACCTGTGGCGTGGTTACATGACTCTCATCGATCACCATTAGGTAATCGTCTGGAAAATAATCCAGCAAACAGAATGGCCTATCTCCTGCCTCTCGGCGATCAAAATATCTTGAGTAGTTCTCAACGCCTGAGCAATAGCCAATCTCTCTGATCATCTCCAAATCAAACTCAGTACGCTCTTTCAGTCGCTTAGCTTCTAAAAATCTTCGCTCTTCTTCAAAAAACTGAACCTGAGCTACCATATCATCTTGTATTTCCTTGATAGCAACTTGAAGCTGATCTTTTCCGGTCACAAAAAGATTTGCGGGGAATATTGTCACAATTCGCTCTTCAGCTATCTTTTCTCCTGTTACCGGGTCGATTCTATGTATCGCCTCTATTTCATCTCCCCAAAAAATAAACCGATAAGCAAAATCTGCATAAGCCAGGAAAATATCTACAGTATCTCCCTTGACTCTGAAAGTGCCTCTTTTAAAGTCAACTTCAGTCCTGCTGTAAAGAATATCCACCAAGCTAAACAGAAATTGATTTCTGGGTACCTCCTCCCCTTCTTGGACTCTAAGTACATTTTTACCGAACTCCTCAGGATTCCCGATACCATAGATGCAGGAGACAGAAGCAATCACAATAACATCTCTCCTGCCAGAAAGAAGAGACGAGGTAGCACTGAGCCTGAGCTTCTCTATTTCTTCATTTATAGATAAATCTTTTTCTATATAAATGCCCGTGGTGGGAAGGAAAGCTTCGGGCTGGTAGTAATCATAATAGGAAATAAAATACTCAACCGCATTCTCGGGGAAGAAGCTCTTAAATTCCCCATATAATTGAGCGGCAAGGGTCTTGTTGTGACATAAAACTAATGTAGGCTTATCAACTTGGGCAATTACGTTTGCCATGGTAAAAGTCTTCCCCGAACCTGTAACTCCAAGTAGCGTTTGTGCGGGTTCTTGGTTGTTAATCCCGTTCACAAGTTGCTCGATAGCCTTTGGCTGATCTCCTGTTGGTGTATATTCGGATGTGAGTTTAAAGTCCATTAGCTATTCCATATCTCCCAAGAACGCTCGGCCTGAAGCTCAAGCATTTCCAATCCATTTTTCACCTTGGCACCTGCATCCAAACCTTTTTGCATAAATAGTGTAACTGAAGGGTTATAAACCAGATCATATAAATACTGTCCCGAATGCATAGACTGATAAGGTAAATCAGGACAAACCTCCACTTTAGGAAATGTACCCAAAGGGGTACTATTTATGATCAAATCAGCTTGCTCAAATATCAGTGAATCCTGTTTCAAATGGTCATATGTAAGCTCTGACTTTTCTTTTGATCTCGACACTACTTGATACTCAATTCCCAAATCAGTCAATGCTGCCTTCACCGCCTTTGAGGCTCCTCCCGTTCCGAGTATCAATGATCTCTTTACCGAAAACCTCTTCCCTATCAACTTAAGTAATGATTCTTTAAAGCCGTAGTAGTCACTATTGTAACCAACCAGGCCTTCTTTTTCTTTCTTAATCACATTCACGGCACCTACTTTCTCAGCACTATGATCGAACTTGGATAAAAAAGGCTTAACGTTTTCTTTGTGTGGTACGGTTACATTTAAGCCAACTAAATTCGGATCATCCCAAAGACTCATTAAATTGTTGGCATTTTCCATCTCAAACAATTCGTATTGATGGTCAGAAAGTCCCATCTTCTCAAATTTCTCAGTGAAATATTTTTTAGAAAAGGAATGTCCAAGGGGAAATCCAATAAGTCCAAATTTCTTCATAGTATTAACTCAAAAGAGGAAGAGCAAGAAATCAAAAATAATTCAATGAAGAATGAATATCCATCCTTCTACGGCTTATTCGTAGTAGAATAATTATCCATAAGCCAAACCATCAAAAAACCAATGCCTATGAATGCAAAGGCGATAAAGAAAGAACCCTCTATCTCTGGCAAAAACCAAGAATATCCAATTGCCTTCTCCGTCCCATTCGGAAGTGGCATATAGTTAGTTATTTTCCAAGGCCAAATAATAGCAAGAGAGCCTGCCACAAAACCTGTGAGCAAACTGATGGTTAAGTCTTTGAAATTTTTGAATAAATAAGATAACAGCTGAGCGAATAGCAGCAAACCAAGAATGCACCCAGCCGCTATCGGTGCTATGACCCCTAATTCAAAAGAGCTAATGGCATCTAAGACTAGCAGGTAATTACCCATTAGCAACAAAATATAGGATCCTGACAAACCTGGTAGAATCATGCTACTAATCGCGACAGCCCCACAGATCATTAAGTAAATGAATGATTCATTTGACCCTGCTGGAGGAAGAAATGCAATTCCTCCTGCTATAGCCGCTCCTACCAAAATAGAACAAACATTAGTGAAATTTAGTCTCGAAATTTGCCTCCCCACTCCTAAAATAGATGCGATGATTAGACCAAAGAAAAAAGCTAGCGTATATACTTCATAATTGGCAAAGGACCATTTCAGAATTCTCGCAAAACTGAGAATACTCACTGCTACCCCAAGAAGAATTGAGAGTAAAAAATACAGATCAGTTTTGGATACAAAAACCCTCCAGTCTCCCGCAATCAAGAGTTTCAAAGCCCCAAGATCAAAAGACTTCAACGAATGAATCAGTCTTTCATAGATTCCCGTAATGAAAGCAATAGTACCTCCAGACACTCCTGGAATAACGTTTGCTGCTCCCATCGCAAGTCCTTTTAAAAAGGAGCTTAAATATTGATTCATTTATTTGTTAAGGAAATAATCAAAGGTATCTCCTCTTAGTCCCAATCTGATCGTTTCAAGTGGAATCACTTCGTTCGGAGCGATATTACCCAAATTCACATTGGTTCCGATAAGTTTAATAAACCAAACTTGTTGTGCTTTTTGAGGTGCCTCCCAAAGTATTTTATCCTCAGGTATTTTAGTTAGTATCTCTTCTACAAGCCCCTGACGCACTTCTCCCGAATCTCTAAAAAGACCAACATTGCCACTTTCACGAGCTTCTCCAATTACCTTCCAAGCTCCAGCTTCAAGCTCCGTCTGCATTTGCTCAATCCACTTATAAGGAGGAATGATCTTCGCTGCGTCTTTAGAACCTACTTCACTTAAAACTGTAACCTGCTTTGCAAGTGTGCTTATGTAGTCGCACTTATCGTCATGATTCATTTCGACTGAACCATCCGATACCTCAGCATACTCTAGACCATAATCGTCTAATACTTTTCTGTAATCGTCGAATTGCCCTCGAACCACAAATGCTTCGAAAAGAGTTCCTCCCAAATAGCACGGAATTCCCGCATCTTTAAGAAGGGCAATTTTTTCTTTAAGCTTGGATGTCACAAATGAAGTGGCCCATCCAAATTTAACAATGTCAATATAATTCCCACAAGAGTCAATCATATCCTCTACTTCACGTAAGCTGAGGCCTTTATCCATAACCATGGTATAACCAGTGTTCCTAGGTTTTGACGTTCTTTCTGGAATGTTATTAAGGTGATAATTCATAAGTTAGATATGCGAATCGGAATTATTAATTTCAAGAATCAAAAAAATAGATTTACAATAAGACTTCTACAAATTGTCCTTTCTGTATTGATCAACAATCTTGTAGAGTGCCTTTTGAGTCTGCAATTTCGGGAAAAATTCGAACAATTTAAGGTGTCCTTCAAAATCTAACATAAGAGCCGTTTCAAGACGATTAATTGCTAGTTTATATCTACCAGATTCTATTAAGTATACAACACTCCTGTAATATAAATCTGCTGCATCTGGATTATCAATTAAACCTCCTTCTATTACTTCCTGTGCTTTTTCAAAATCACCTTGTTCATAGAAAACATTGGACCAGTCCAGCCAAACATGGTAATCCTCAGCGTCCATCTCGGAGGCTTCTTCATATGCATCTAGAGCAGAAATAATGTTGCCAATTTTAAATTCAGCATCTGCTACTGCTTTCCAATAAATAGCATTTTCGGCATCAATCTTTAGCGCCTTATTGAAAAAATGAATGGCTTCATACCACTTCTCCTGAATAGACAGGCACATGCCCAGTCCATACCATGCCTCATGATACATCTGATCCAGCTTAGTTGCCTTTTGGTAATACTTGACGGATCTTTCATAATTCTGCATACGCTCGTACACAGCACCTAAATGACAATATATCTCAGCACTAGGCCCTTCCAAGTCAAGTGTTTTCAAATATGATTTTAACGCCTGATCGAACTTTTTCAAGTTCATAAAGGAGTTTCCAATATTGAAATGTGCACTACTGAAGTCATCATCTATTGCGATGGCATACTCGTAGGCATCTACCGCTTTCTCAAATTGTTCTAATTTGTTATAGACAATCCCAAGATTGTACCAAGCGTACTCAGAGTAAGGGTCTCTATCGATGAACTTATTGTAATAAGAAAGACTGCTCTCAAGTTCACCTGTGATATCCAGACAATAAGCCAGCTCATAAAGTGCGTTTTCATTGAGCATGTTGTGCTCAATCGCTCTTTTGTAGTTCTCTGCTGCTAACTCGTACTTGGCCATGCCCTGATAGGACAAACCAATACTGTAGTATATCTCGTCCTTATCTTCTACATAATCAAGAGAGGCTTCATAGCTTTCTATGGCTTGATCATAGTTTCCCAAAAGAGAATGAATGTTCCCTTTTTGAATCATAATCTCAGGATCATTGGGATGATAGCTCAAAGCATCTTCTAAAACACTAATTGCCTCTTCGGCTCTTTCAAGTCGAATGAGTACATCTGATTTCTCCATTACAATCTCCAGTGAGAAAGGATATTGCTGTTGAGCAAGGTCACAAGCCTTTATTGCTAAAGAGAACTTTTCGTTATTTTGATAATAGGTAATAACCTGAATATAGGAATCTTCATCAAAGTAGTGAACTTCTTTATTTTTAAGGAACGCCTCGAATCTCCTGATCAATTCTTTTTCCTCCTTGCGCTTATACTCTTCGTGCATAAATAACGATTAAAGTAAGAACTAGATGCATAACAATATAATCGAATTTTTTATCGACTTAACGAAAATGAGAGTAAAAGTTTTCCACAAAAAACTTTTCTCAAAGATTATCATTAAGTAGTCTATTTTTCTTTATTCTATGTTTTAGCGACTTTTTCAACACCGAAATCTGGGAAGGTCTATGAATGTCTGAACCTAAAAAATCCACCATGGAATTATCGAGGAGTTTAGTCGCATTTCTTTTGGGTATTTTACCATAAGCTCCAACCAATGACGGGAGATTGACTTGCATTTTCACTCCGTTTTCTCTCTGCGTTTTTAACCAGCCAAAATCATTTTCCAGATACTGATATCGCTCCGGATGCGCCATCACAGGCTTAAACCCTCTTGATTTTAAATGAAAAACCGCTTCATCAATTATCAATGGTTTAGCATAAAAAGACGTTTCAAATAGCACATACTTATCACCAAAACTTAAAATATCTTCTCCTTTTTTCACTCGCTCCAAAAAAGTAGTATCCAAAAAATATTCAGCGGCACACTCTAGCTTAAGTGTGATTCCACGGGACTCTGCTTCTTCTTTAAGAATAGAGAATTTTTCCAAAATGGTTCTCTCCTCATTGGGATATACCTCAGGGTATATATGAGGAGTTGTAATCACTTTTGTAAATCCCAATTCTTCGAAAGTCTGAAGTATTGTTATTGATTCATCCAAAGACTTAACACCGTCATCAATATGAGGTATTAGATGTGAATGAATATCAATAGTAAGACTAGCTGTTTTTTTCCCGGATAACCAATCAAACATGGTCAAATGAAGTATGAGGCAAATTTAGTTAGCTTTTGGTAGAATCCTCGTAATAACCATACCCATATCCGTACCCATATCCGTACCCATATCCAGACCCGGTGCTCTTCACTGAATTGAATATAACTGAAAGATTGGAAAACTGATCCATTCTTTTGAGGTTCTCAATGGATTTGGCAAATGCTCTCTTCGAATAATCAGATCTAACAACATAAAATTGGATATCTGACTTCTTCATTGATAATATTGCATCGGTAACTAAGCCAACAGGGGGGGTGTCTAGTATTACCATATCATACTTTTGAGCCAGTGCTTCTAGCATCTCGCCATATTCTGAATTCATAACCAATTCAGAAGGGTTAGGAGGATTGGGACCCGCTGGAACATAGTCTAGGTTTTCAATTGGCGAGCTGACAATGCATTCCTCCAGCGTGTTCTTTCCAATTAGAAGTGTACTAACTCCTTTGATACCTGCTTCTTCTCCGAAAGCTAAGTGCACTTTAGGCTTCCTCATATCCAAGTCCACAATACAAACTTTTTGTTTTGAGAACGCAATAATTGCCCCCAGATTAACTGCAATAAACGTTTTTCCTTCCCCACTTACAGTAGAAGTAATCGTCACTATGTGATTCCTTTTCTTACCATTTAGAAAATCCATGTTGGTTCGTAGTGTTCGCAAAGATTCACTTAGGGCAGATTTAGAACTTGGTTGAATAACCAATTTGGTTAATGGAAGCTTTTCCTTGTTATATACAGGTACTGTTCCCAAAACTGGGACATGGATCAGTCTTTCGAGTTCCCTAACGCTAGTTATTTTATTATTCAAAAGATACCTAAGAAGTAAAAAAACAAATGAAATAATTAAGCTAGCGGAGAAAGCAACCCCATAAATCAAAAGTTTTTCTGGTTTTATTGGTACTTCTGGAAGAGATGCTGGAGAAAGAATCACAAAATTCGTTACGGTACCCGCTTTTGTAATTTCTAAATTCATCTTAGATTGCCTCAGAGATAATAGAAAATCTTCCTGCAACTGATAGAGTCTTCTTTTTTTATTGTACTCGGTACCCATTGATGGTAGTGTTGTAAAACTACTTTCAAGATTTCGTCTTCTTGATTCCACATGATTAATTCTAGATTTAATTTCTGAGACATATTCTCTAACAACAGAGAATAAATCACTTTTCAGTACAGTCAGTTCTGTGTTGAGCTTCTGAATAACGAAGGTGTTTTCATTGTATGAAGCCAGTTTCTGAGATCGTTCCCTTTCAATTAATAAGTATTGCTCTACTTTAATAAGTATTTCTCTAGGGAGCTTAGACATCAATGTATTCATGATCATTGTTGATCGTTCTGATGTCAGTTGCCCTTCAAGAGCTTCGCCTTCATTTAGTCGTCTTTTCAGTTCAAAACTTTGGGAGTCCAGTGCATTCAAGAGTTGAATGGTTTTTGCTATATCGCTCTGAAGGTTCGTTGTTCTATTGTCTATGGTAAATGATTCAAAATAGCTTTCAAATTCCTCTAAATGGGATTCTGTTTCATTAATTTGCTCCTCCAAGAAGGAGATTTTCTGGTCAATAGCCTGATTCTTAGCTGATTTGGTATAATCAAGATACAATGTATCGATTGCTTGAATTAAATCACGCGCTTTATTCTTATTATGATCTTTAAGTGAAATCCGGATTGTTTTAGCATTGAAGTTTTCAGGTCTTACACTTATGTTATATTGGAAATATCTGAGTTGAGATATTTCGCTATTGACTTTAAAAAAATAATCTCCTGAATTTGAAAAATGACGAGTCTTCTCGATTAAAAAAATAAAATCAGGAGTCTTAATTTCATCACCAAACTTGTGACTTGTTCTATTCAGAACCCCTCCATACGAATAGATAAGTTCAAAACTATTGACATCTTTAATTTTTAAATCTATTCTTTTGTCAAAGAAAGCTGGGTTTTTGATTTTATAAGCAACCTCAAACGGGTTGTTCCCGTACCTTTCATCATGCAAAAAATTCCCCGAATAAAAATAGGAAACATCCAGATCAACGACGCTAGCAACTCGAGATAGAAAAAGACTAGATCTTAAAAGTTCAATTTCTCCAGAGAGCTCACTTAAATCTAAAGCCTCTGAATTTGTAACCAGTCCAAGGCTATTCGCTTCACTTTCAAAATCAAGTTTAAGAATAGATTCTGATTCATACAACGGTTTTGACCATCTAATAAATCCGAAATAAGCCACAGAAAATGCTACTATAAAAAAGAGTGCAATAAAAACCAGACTCTTTTTTAAAACGTAAATAAACTTATCTGGATCAAATGAATTGACGAAATCATCGTCATTTTCCTTCGCATGATTGAAGTTATCTTCTCTCATCACTTAAGATTTACCAATACAATAATTAGCGTTGTGACGCTAGTAACGAAACTGAACACAGGTGATATGTCTTTAATTGACTCTAGCCATGGCCTTCTCCATGGTTCTAGGTAAATAATATCTCCCGCCTCTACATCTATAATTGAACCTTTCATGCCAGCTATGGTAGATAGGTCTACAAAAAACACTTCTGGATTTGACAAATCTCCTCTAATCACTCTTACATTAGCGGCTTTGGATCCAATATTCAACCCTCCATAAAGTGCGATAATTTCTACGAGTGTTGTATTCTCATTTTCTATCGGAATAACTTGGCCTCCATGCGCACCAAGAACAATTACTCTCCTATTTTGGATTCTCAGTTTCACGAAAGTATCAACGTAAGACTGATTATAAGCTTGCTCCAAGATATTTTCAGCCTCATCAATAGTGAGTCCCGACAACACCTTTTTTCCAATCATTGGAAGTTTCACTGAGCCGTCTGTCTGTATCAGATATTGAAATCGGTCTTTGAACTGAACACCTTGAGCATTCGATTGGGCTGTAAGTTCTGAGTTAGGATCAACAAGTCGCTCTCCATCGTTCGTAAAAACATCAACTTGAACCAGGTCATTTGGTTGAAGGCGATAGTTCCTTTCGGCTTGATCTACCGTTTGATTTAAATCGCTTTCGGAAAAATCCTCATCCAACCGAAACATGATATCTTGTTTGTAAACTTTGCAGCCTGTAAGGAGTAGTATTAATATCAGGCTTCTAGCTATTCGTAATTTCATAATTGATGTTGAACTTTAAAATTAGCCCAATTTTGAACAATTATATTGAAGTCGATTGATTCTAATCAGCTTTGGATCAATTTTTTAGCCACCAAGTCATCAATTTTGGACGTATATAATTCGATTACCTTTTTTTCATCAAAAAGCTCTTCGATTCTAGCTCTTGAATTTTTGCTCATTACCTTTCTTTCTTCATCATTCATTGCTAGATAAAGATCCATTTTGTTCGCCATGTCTACTGGGTTTCGAACTTCAAAAAGAAATCCATTATACCCATCTTTAAGAACATGCCTGCACCCTGCTACATCTGAGGCTAAGAGAGCTCTACCCATGGCTCCTCCCTCAAGAAGCGTTCTTGGGGTTCCCTCTCTGTAGCTTGGAAGAACTATTACATGAGCCATTTGTATTTCGGGTCTCACATCTGATAAATGTTCTGTATGTTCTATCAAACCTTCTTCAATCCATTCATCAAGCTCCTTTCGTTGTATGGTTCTAGCATGATTTTCATCTAGGCCACCAATCAGTTTGAACTGCAAATTGGTTTTAGTAGTGCGCTGTTTTAATATTCTGATAGCTTCGATATATTCTCTGACACCTTTTTCCACTATCAGTCTGGAGATCATTAAGAATGTGGTTTTCTCAGTTGGTGGATTAGGAGTAAAAGAAAATACTTGTGTATTAATACCCGACCCTGGAAGCAAGCTGGTCTTTTCTTTATCTAGGTGGATTAGGGATAAAAATTCTTCTCTATCCTCATCGTTTTGAAAAAAAGTCCACTTGTTGAACCGAAAACAAAACGAATAAAGAAACACTGCAAACTTCTTTAGTGCTCCTGTCCATAAAAAAACGGTTCCGAGACCGCTTACATTACAAATGCAAGGAATCCCAATTAGTCCTGAGGCAACTGAAGCATATAAATTTGGCTTAATGGTATAAGAAAGCACAATATCTGCTCTACATTCCCTAAGCTTCTTTTTTATTGAAAAAAGTAAGCCTATATCTTTTAGTGGGTTCATACCTGTCCCGTCCATTTCAATATGAATAAACTCGCATCCCCAATCGACTATATGCTCTGAGTAGGCGTCTCTAGGGGCGATTGCGATAACCTCATCTCCTCTATCAAGCAATGACTGAACAAGCCCCTTCCTGAAATTATAAATATTCCAACTGGTATTTATTATGATGGCGACCTTCACTAGCCCTTCTTATTAAAAGTTATCTCTAATTTTGAACCCAAATTCTACAATTTATGTAGAGACAAACAATATTACCTTTTTAGTAGATGATAGAAACCAAAAAAGAAGAGGAATTTGGTGTATTGGTTACAGTTGTTTCAAAATCTCAATCTGACGAGAAGACCAAGGAGTATTTGGATGAATTAGAGTTTTTAGCTCAGACTATAGACATACATACTCTAAAATCTTTTTCTCAAAGACTAGACCACCCTGAACCGAAAACCTTTATTGGAAAAGGTAAGCTGAATGAAATCAAAGAGTTTGTAAAGGCGAAAGAAGTTAAAAACGTCATTTTTGATGATGATCTGACTCCTTCGCAAATGAGAAATCTGGAGAAGGAATTAAAAGCCACAATTTATGATAGGAGCTTACTGATTCTAGAGATTTTCCTGAAAAGAGCAAAAACCACACAAGCAAAAACTCAAGTTGAGCTTGCCAGATATCAATATTTATTACCTCGACTAACAAGAATGTGGACTCACTTGGAGAGACAAAGAGGAGGAACAAGTACTCGTGGAGGTGCTGGAGAAAAAGAAATCGAAACAGACAGAAGGAATATTCGAAATCAAGTCAATGTCCTGAGAAAGAAACTTGACAAAATAGAGGTTCAAGCTGCAACCAGAAGAAAATCAAGAGATGGAATTGTGAGAGTAGCCCTGGTCGGGTATACCAATGCTGGAAAATCTTCATTGATGAGATTGATAAGCAAGGAAAAGGTTTACGCTAAGGATGAACTATTTGCCACTGTAGATTCTACAGTAAGGAAGGTGGTAATTAACAATGTCCCTTTTCTGCTATCTGATACAGTAGGTTTCATAAGAAAACTACCTCATGACTTAATAGAGTCTTTTAAATCAACTCTAATGGAGGTAAAGGAAGCTGATATACTTCTGCACGTAATAGATGTATCCAGTCCCTCCTATGAGGATCACATCAAAGTGGTTGAAAACACTCTGAATGAAATTGATGCCTCAAACATTCCTGTAATCAGGGTCTACAATAAATCCGATATGCTGGATGAGGAAACCAAACTTGAGAATCATATAGAATCAATAAATGAGGATAGCATTTACATCTCGGCTAAGACAAAGTTTCACCTCCACGAACTAAGGGAGTTACTAGGAAAGGAAACCTCCAAGATTCATTTTAAAATTTACCCTAACTATCTGAACACGGAGACTTATTAATTTTAATAGCTCGTTTTTGTTGCTATTTTTGCAGCCCAATGACTACAGTCCCGTAGTTCAATGGATAGAATAGAAGTTTCCTAAACTTTAGATGCAAGTTCGATTCTTGCCGGGACTACCACTAATAACATCAAACAGAAGCCAACTTTACATAGAGTTGGCTTCTTTTGTTATTAAGACCCTTTAAATGTGTTTTTTTATTCTTCTTTCGATTTCCTATTTGCCAATCAAATGCATGAGCTAGCTTAAACTCCGCTAAAAGCACTGAATCCTCCATCTATTGGCAGCACCACTCCTGTAATGAAGCTGGCCGCATCAGAACAAAGAAATTGAACTGCACCATTCAATTCATTTATATCTCCAAATCTACTCATTGGTGTTTTATGAATGACTCTCTCGCTGCGCTCTGTTAAAGAGCCGTCTGGTTTTAGTAGAAGCGCTTTGTTTTGGTTTCCTATGAAGAAGCCAGGAGCTATAGCGTTCACTCTTACTTTGTCACCATAGTTTGAGGCCAACTCACATGCCATCCATTGAGTCAGGCTATTGATTCCTGATTTGGCAATTGAATACCCCATTACTCTGCTTATTGAGTTATAAGCAGCCATAGAAGAGATATTGATAATAGACCCATTCCCACTTTCAGCAATCATTTTACCAAAGACAAGTGATGGGTAAATTGTCCCCTGCAAATTAAGGTCTATACCCTGAGTGATGTCTTGAAGATCAAGATCAAATATTCTCTGATCTTCTTTTTGAGTTGCTCCTGGCACGTTCCCCCCTGCAACATTGACTAAGACATCCACCTTATTATAAGATTTTAAAATAAGGTCTCCCACACTCTCAAGGTTATTTCTATCCAACACGTCACATATAAACCCCTCTACCTTAGGACTTATCTTCCTAAGTTCCTCAACCGTAGCATCTAGTTTTTCCTGATTCCTTCCAAGCACGATCAGGTTGGCTCCTTCTTCAGCAAAACTTCTCGCTATGCTCCCTCCTAAAACCCCAGTAGCTCCTGTGATTATGGTGACTTTATTTTTAATACTAAAATCGTTCATTTGTTCTTATAAAATTTCACTCTTCTTATTTGCTGCAATAATAGTATAATCGTAGAGTTTGAATGTTCTGAAATTAAAATTCAATATTCTTCATTTATCCAAGTAGCTATTTATTCACTTAAGTTTAATTTCGCTGACTAAGCCTAAAAACGAGAAATATGTATCTACTAGAACAAACAATGAGATGGTATGGGGATGATGATTCTGTAAGTTTAAGTGATATTAAGCAAGCTGGCTGCACTGGTGTTGTAACAGCGTTACACCATATTCCAGTAGGGGAAATATGGAGCGTAGAAGAAATATCAAAAAGAAAGGAAATCGTAGAAAACGCAGGTTTAACATGGACGGTTATAGAAAGTCTCCCCGTTCACGAGGATATAAAAAAGCAATCTGGCGATTTTGTACAATACATCGAAAATTATAAGATAAGTCTAAGAAACATTGCCGAATGTGGGCTGAAAGTAGTGACCTACAATTTCATGCCCATTCTGGATTGGATGCGCACCAACCCAGTCAATCGGTTGGAAAGCGGTGCGACGAATCTTCGATTCGAAAAAGCTGCATTCGTAGCGTTCGATGTTTTTATGCTTAAAAGACCTCACTCTGAAGAAGAATATAGTAAGGAAGAGATAAGTCGTGCCAAAGAAAAACTGAATCAAATGAGCGATGAGGAGAAAACAACCCTTTTCCAAAACGTTCTATTGGGATTGCCTGGAAGTGAAGTTTCATTTACGCCAGAAGCCATTCTGAAAGCCATAAGCGAATATCATGATATTGATGCTTATAAGTTAAAATCTCACTTGTTCCATTTTTTACAGGAAGTAGTGCCAGTCGCAGAAGAAGTAGGGTTGAAACTGGCAATACATCCTGATGATCCTCCATTCCCTGTATTGGGATTACCTCGAATAGTCAGCACACAAAAAGATGCAAGAGATATTGTTGATTGCATTCCTTCACCATCAAATGGGCTTTGTTTCTGTACCGGATCTTATGGAGTTCGTGCTGATAATGACCTTGTCAGTATGATAAGAGAATTTGGAGACAAAATTCATTTTCTTCATTTAAGAAACACCAAGCGAGACGAAAATGGAAACTTCGAAGAGGCCAATCATCTTGGTGGAGACACAAACATGGTCGAGGTTATGAAAGCAATCCTTCATCTCATGCAGAGAAGAAAGATATCAATCCCAATGAGGCCAGATCATGGTCATCAGATGCTGGATGATCTAGACAAGAAAAATTATCCCGGGTACTCAGCAATAGGCAGACTTAAAGGCCTAGCAGAGCTTAGAGGTCTGGAACTGGGACTCTCTGATTCCATTGATGCCAAAACATCTTGAAACTAGCAGTTTCAGTATTGAGAAAAAACATTGCTATCTCAATTCAGATCTAAAAGTCGATAATTCTTTTGAAAAAGAATAGCCTCTCAAAAGTCATTCAATTAGGCCACTCCTGATAAAT
>JAGDZQ010000010.1:54920-55231 GCA_049115715.1 Cyclobacteriaceae bacterium | reverse complement strand
AGCGGAACAGCTGAGCCGGGCAGTTCGGTGAGTGTCGTTGTAAATGGAGAGACTTCCACGACCAGAGCCGATGCAGTAACAGGAGCCTGGAGTATTACGACCAACACTTTGGGAGAAGGCACCTACGATGTAGCCGTGACCACCACAGATGCAGCAGGCAATATGTCCACCGATACCACAACCAATGAATTGGAAATTGACACGACTGATCCGATTGACCCGACCGTTGGTTCCGTAACCACCAATGACACCACCCCAACAATCAGCGGAACAGCTGAGCCGGGCAGTTCGGTGAGTGTCGTTGTAAATGG
>JAGDZQ010000010.1:0-54849 GCA_049115715.1 Cyclobacteriaceae bacterium | reverse complement strand
ACAGATGAATTGGAAATTGATACGACTGATCCTGCTGTTCCAATTGTAAATTCATTGGTCACGAATGACACATCACCTGTAATTACCGGAACTACGGGGATAGGGTCAGCTTTGCCGGCAGGGGAAACACTGACTGTAGAAATCAATGGTGCCATATATGACGTAGTTCCTGATGCGAGCGGAGATTGGAGCCTTGATCTTGAAACGGCCACTCCTGCAAGTGGTACATTAGGAGGCTTCATTGATGGCAATACATATCAGGTGGTGGTAACAGTAACCGATGAAGCTGGAAATAGCACAATTGACGCTACATCTGGTGAATTGATGATAGATGTTTCTGCTCCTACTACACCTACAGTAGCTGATTTATCTATATGCGAAGGAATAGCCCCGGTGGTTAGCGGTACAACCGGAACAGGTGCGGCATTGAATTCAGGTGAAACATTGAGTGTGGAAATGAACGGTGCTACATACTCACCTATACCAGATGCTTCAGGGAATTGGAGTGTTGATACGAATACAGCTTCTCCTTCAAGTGGAACACTCGGAGCTTTCACAGGAGGTTCAGATTATTCAATAACAGTAACCGTTTCGGATAGTGGAGGAAATGGTTCTTCATCAACAGGTACACTGAGCGTTGTTAGTGTCCCTACGATCACTTTGATTAACAATTCATCACCGACGAGTTGTGGTGGGACAGACGGAAGCATCTCACTAAGCTTTACGAATGTTCCAAACGGAACTTATGTTTTGAACTATACGGATGGAGCATCAACCGCACAAACATTTAACGATATTTTAGTAAATGGAGGAGCAGCAACGATTTCGGGATTGTCAGCTGAAGTTTACAATGATATTACCATTGATATTTCAAGTTGTGTTTCACTGGAAGATATAGATGTTATACTGAATGATCCAGCTGTACCAACCATATCGGTAACAGGAAGTGCAGATCCTGCTAATTGCGGCGAAAATGGTTCCATTTCTTTAAGTTTTACCAATGTTCCAGATGGTGTCTATACAATCAATCATGTATCCGGGTCATTTACAAATACGAGTGTGAATGGGGGAGTAGCCACTTTATCCATTGGACAGGGAACCTATACCGATTTGAGTATAGCTATAAACGGATGTACTTCAACAGAAAATCCAGATGTAATGCTCAGTGATCCAGTGACGGTCGTGATATCACAAGGCACCATCACCGAACCTGCTACTTGTGTAGGAACCAATGGAAGCATTGAGCTAACAGGTTTGGAAGCGTCTGTTTTATACACTGTAAATTATGAAGATGAAGGTGCTCCCGTTTCTACAACTATCACGTCGGGTAGTAGCGGAAATCTTTTGATTAGTGGGTTAAACGCAGGAAACTATTCAAACATAAGTGTCACAGCTTCTGGATGTACTTCCAATTCCTTGACAGGACCAATAACCCTAAATGATCCTGCCACGGCCGTTATCAGCTTAAATGGTTCAACCAATGCAACTACTTGTGGCGGGACAGAAGGTACGATTACTTTAGGTGGACTTGCTGTAAGCACAATATACACAGTAGATTACAAAGCGAGTGGTGCAGATGCGAGTACCTCTATTGCTTCTGACGGTTCAGGTCTGTTAACAATTACGGGGCTTGCAAATGGCAATTACACAGATATTCAAGTCGCAGAAAGTGGCTGTACTTCCAATACAATAGATGGTCCGGTTGTTATCACCGATCCTTCTCCCCCTGCAATCAGCACTACTGTAGGCACAGACCCGTCTTCTTGCTCTGCTACAGATGGAACAATAGATCTCAATGGATTAAGTGATGCTATCACCTATGATGTGAATTACCATTTTGGAAGTGCTGACACAAACACTACCGGACTAACTCCAACTGGTGGAACCATTACTATTTCCGGATTAAATGCTGGTACTTATTCAAATGTGAGAGTAACAAGAACCAGCGACGGTTGTCAGTCTAATATCATTCCTACAATCGTCTTAAACCCACCCGACATTTCAATTGGAACCATAAGAAATACCACATCATGCAACGGTACAGACGGAAGTATAGAAATCGTTGGTTTAGGGGCAAACACTGCTTATGAAATCAACTATAAGCTGGATGGCGTTGATGCGACAGTCTTGAACATTACCTCCAATAGCGACGGGGAGTACGTCATCACAGGCCTGGGAGATGGTGACTACACAGCAATAAATGTGACCAACAGTGGGTGCGTATCCAATGATTTATCAACCACACTAACTGAACCGCTTACACCACCTGTTGGTTTGGGTATACTCAGCGATCCTACTACTTGTGCAGGAGCGGATGGATCCATTCAACTAACAGGCTTAGCTGCTTCTACCAGCTACGTGATTGAATACACCGGAAGTACCGTGGTGTCAACCACACTTGCGACTGACGGTAGTGGAAACATAATTATTTCCGATTTGAATGCAGGTACATACTCAAGTATAACAGTGTCTTTAAATGGCTGTGAATCAAATACGATTGCCAGTGCGACATTGAATGATCCGGCAAGTCCCTCAATAACATTGGGGGCCAATCCGGAAACCTGTTTCGGTGAAAGTACCGGTACATTAAGCTTTTCAGTTGTTTCCGGCTCTCCTGATCAATACAGCATTGATTTTGATGCTGCCGCTGAAGCTCAGGGATTTGTTGATGTTACCAATGCTTCGTTAGGTTCTAGTCCTATTAGTTTAGGTGTTCCTGCAACTGCGGTAGCAGATACCTACCATGCAACCATCGTAGCGGTAAATTCAGGGACCGGGTGTTCTGGAGGTTCTGCGAACTTTTCATTTGTCATCAATACGCTACCTACTACTCCCACTGTTAGTTCGCTATTAACCAATAATACAACTCCAACTATATCGGGTACGGCTGGTGCTGGGAACACTGTTACAGTTATAGTAGCAGGTGCGACCTATGCAACAACAGCGGACGGAAGTGGAAACTGGTCTGTTGATACTGGAAGTCCGACTACAGGCACATTCAGTCCAAACGAAAATGGAGTTAATGAGGTAGAGGTTACAACCGAAAGCGGAGGATGCGAAAGCACTGATAATTCTACAAATGAGTTAACGATTGATACTACCGCACCAAATGCTCCTGTGGTATTTAGTCAGATTACAAATGATACTACACCGGAGATACGAGGAACCGCAGAGCCAGGTAGTACAGTGACGGTTGTTGTTGGTGGAGCTACCTACGTCGTGTCTGCAGATGGCAGTGGAAACTGGTCAGTCAATACAGAAACAATCGCTCCAACTAGCGGCACCTTTAGCCCAAATACCAGCGGAGTAAATGAAGTACAAGTCACGGCAACAGATGCAGCAGGAAACAGCACTTCAGACAATTTAACTGGGGAATTGACCATTCTTTCGGGAGACTCTGATGGGGATGGCATTCTTGACCTTGATGAGGATGCGAATGGGGACGGTGATCCATCAAATGATGATACTGACATGGATGGTACACCTGATTATCTAGACAATGATGATGATGGCGATGGGGTTTTAACTGAAGATGAAGACACAAACGGAGATGGTGATTTGAGCAATGATGACTGTGACAATGATGGCACGCCAAATTATCAGGATAGCGACCCTTGTGATAGCGATGGTGATAGTTTGGATGATGGAGAAGAAGACACAAATGGCGATGGTAATCCATACAACGATGATTGCGACATGGATGGCATACCAAACTTCCAGGATGCAGACAGTTGTGATACCGATGGAGATGGAGTATTAGATACCGATGAAGACAGTGACGGAGATGGCGACCCTACCAATGATGATTGTGATAGCGACGGCACACCAAACTATCTGGACACTGACCCATGTGATAGTGATGGCGATGGATTAGACGATGGAGAAGAAGACACAGATGGAGACGGGAACCCGTATAACGATGATTGCGACATGGATGGTACACCAAACTTCCAGGATGCAGACAGTTGTGATACGGACGGAGATGGAGTATTAGATACCGATGAAGACACAGACGGAGATGGCGACCCTATGAATGATGATTGTGATAGCGATGGCACACCAAACTATCTGGACACTGATCCATGTGATAGTGATGGCGATGGATTAGACGATGGAGAAGAAGACACAGATGGAGACGGGAACCCGTATAACGATGATTGCGATATGGATGGTACACCAAATTTCCAGGATGCTGACAGCTGCGATACGGACGGAGATGGAGTCTTAGATGGCGATGAAGACAGTGACGGAGATGGCGACCCTTCGAATGATGACTGTGATGGAGACGGCACACCAAACTATCTGGACACAGACCCATGCGATAGTGATGACGATGGATTAGACGATGGCGAAGAAGATACAGATGGTGACGGTAATCCATACAATGACGATTGTGATATGGATGGCATACCAAACTTCCAGGATGCTGACAGCTGCGATACGGACGGAGATGGAGTCTTAGATGGCGATGAGGATACTGATGGAGATGGTGACCATACGAATGATGATTGTGATAGCGATGGCACACCAAACTATTTGGATAGTGACCCATGCGATAGTGATGGCGATGGATTAGACGATGGAGAAGAAGACACAGATGGAGACGGGAACCCGTATAACGATGATTGCGACATGGATGGTACACCAAACTTCCAGGATGCAGACAGTTGCGATACAGACGCTGATGGTGTATTAGATGACGATGAAGATACAGACGGAGATGGTGATTTGAACAATGATGACTGTGACAATGACGGCACACCAAACTATCTGGATAGTGATCCATGCGACACAGATGGAGATGGATTGGATGATAAACAAGAAGATACAAATCGTGATGGAGATCCTTATAATGACGATTGTGACACAGATGGTACTCCTAATTTCCAGGATACTGATACCTGCCTAAAGGTCGAGCCAAGAAAAGGGTTTACACCAGATGGAGATGGTACGAACGATTTCTTCTACATCAAGGATATAGAGAACTATCCAAACAATGAAGTACAGATATTTAATAGATGGGGAAATAGAATTTTTGAAGTAAAGGGCTATGATAACCAAAACAATGTCTGGAGAAGTGAATCAGATTTTGGTGTGATACCAGGAAGTAATGAAGTTCCTGCAGGAACCTACTACTATCTGATTGATCTGGGAGATGGCAGCAAACCTTTGGCAGGGTTTGTAGTGGTGAATAAATGATGAAGTAATATTTAACAACGCAAAAAACGCTTCTACCGTGCAGAACAGGTAAGCCATCGAAAGATTCGACTTAATCATATCCTATTGGTATAAATTGATAGCATAAAATAATTTAAGTGTTAAGACCAGCCATTTTTGTTACACTCTTTGTTCTAAGCTTTTCTTTAAAAGCGCAGCAGCAGGCCATGTTCACCCAATATATGTTCAATGGACTTGCGCTTAACCCAGCATATGCAGGAAGTCATGAGTCCATCAGTGCTACAGCACTTTCTCGCGTCCAATGGGTGGGTATAGAAGGCGCACCCACTACGCATACATTTTCAGTTCACACTCCAATTCCTTCAAAGAATATCGCAATAGGAGGGATTTTTAGTAAAGACAATATTGGGGTAAGCAGTCAAAATTCTATGTTCCTTTCCTATGCTTATTGGATAAACCTGACCAACGGGTCACGTCTTTCTTTTGGATTACAAGGAGGTCTGAGAAGCAACAATATTAATTATACTGATTTAGGTGTAAATGACCCTAATCTTTCATCGGCAGAGGGAGGTATAAAGCCCAATATTGGCTTAGGCGCATATTGGTATGGAGCAAGATATTATTTAGGGCTGTCAGCACCGACTGTTTTCCAAAACAGTTTCCAACCAAAATCTGGCAGCAATGCTGATTTGGAAGGTTTCGGATTGACGGATGTTTCTCACATCTATCTGACAGGAGGCATGCTTTTTGATTTATCACCCATTATTAAGTTGAAACCCAGCTTTTTAATCAAATCAGTAGCAGGGGCTCCATTGGAATTGGACTTAAATGCCAATGTTATTTTCGATGATAAAGTATGGCTTGGTTTATCATACAGATCTTTTGATGCAATGAGCTTTTTGTTCGATTTCCAGGCAACCCCCCAGTTTAGATTAGGATATGCGTATGATTACACACTTTCTGACTTAAAGGTAGCAACATCAGGTTCACATGAGATTATGCTCAATTATAGGTTTGTGTTCTCCAACAATAAGATCGTTACACCAAGGTATTTTTAAGATTTTGTAAGATTAATTGCAGAACTTTTGTAGATAGCCTTTCTAATTCTTTGCTGTAATTATCTGTGAGATAGTGACAAGAAAATCATAAGAATATCACAAGCAGTACATTATAATTAATGCTATGGCAGTTTACTACCTAGTTATCCATGATGGATGGCCAATAAAGGGCTAATGTACATTACACCCGTATAGACCTTGTAGGCCGATAACGAAAAATAGAACGATACACTTTGCCTGGAAATCTCTTGCATTTGGGCTGGTGATCAGGCCTTAGCCTGAAAGCGGGTGGGAAACTATTAATAGCCGTTTGGACAGGGAACGGCCGAGCAATGGAATGTGCGCTGGCCGAGCGGCTATTTAATATAACGTCTAATTATATAACAAGCTTCACAAGTTGCTTGAGAGAGTTAGATATTTATTTCAAATTTTATACTGAACATCAATCAAACGGATACATATCAATGTTACCGCAAAAGCGGCTGGCCTGTGCAGTTTATTTACCCGAGCGGCTTGGCGAGGGCAAGCGTAGAGTAACGGAGCGCAGACATAATATGAATTATATCTAACCAAACAGTTCGAAGATCATTAATCGGCTCAAAAGCTCAATACACTGTTTTGTTATATAATGGTCTGCGTTATGTTAATGTAAGCTTTGGGATTTGCGTAGGGAATAATTTTTTCTTTTAAAGGGGGGAAGAAAAGAGTTTTTTTTAATGGGTTGGGATGGAACACTCTTTTGGCATCCTTGGCTTTTGGGAAGGCTTTGAGCGGATGACAAATGTGTGTGGAATTTGCGCTGGCTTCTGATTAAAATCATATCTTATTTATATCTCACATCATGAGATAATTATCATTCATTTCGTTATATTCGATTTCTCATCAATTTAAGAGCTGGTGAACAGAATTAAAGCAGTACTAGAGGAGAAGGGAATTAAGCAAACATGGTTAGCTGGAAAGCTTGCTAAAAGCTATAACATGGTAAATAGCTATGTCCAGAATAGGAGGCAGCCAAGTATAGAAGACCTGTATAAGATTGCTGAGATACTGGATGTAGATGCCAAAGAACTCTTAATCAGTAGCAAAGATGAAGAATGAAGCCCACGCACGTATAAAAATCAATAAGCTGCTTGAAGAAGCAGGATGGAGATTCTTTGATAATGAGAATGGTTCTGCCAATATTCTTCTGGAGAATCATGTGAAAATCACCCAGACAGAGGTTGATGCATGGGGTAATGATTACGAAAATGTCAAGAACGGTTCACTTGACTTCCTATTGGTTGACTCTAACAACAAACCAATTTGCGTCCTAGAAGCTAAAAAAGAGAGTCTTCATCCTTTAGTAGCCAAAGAACAGGCAAGAAAATACGCGAAGACTGTAGGTGCACAATATGTCATACTTTCCAATGGGATTGTTCACTACTTCTGGGATACGGCCAAAGGCAATCCTAAACCCATTTATAAATTTCCTTCCCCAAATGAAATTGGAGCCATAAAGGCATGGAACCCTGATCGAAATGCTTTAGCAACTGAACCTGTATCCAACGACTATATTGTTGCGGTTCAAATGCCTGATTATGCTGAAAAACCAGAATGGAAAGGAAGCATTGAGGGTAGCAAAGATTTCATTTGGACAAATGGATTAAGATTTCTTAGACATTATCAGTCCAGAGCAATAGAGCATTTGCAAAAAGCAGTAGGAGTAGGAAAAGATCGATTTCTTTTTGAGATGGCGACAGGAACTGGAAAGACATTGACTTCAGCTGCAGTCATCAGATTATTTCTAAGAACTGAAAATGCCAGACGTGTTTTGTTTTTAGTAGATCGTCTTGAATTGGAGGATCAAGCATGGAAAGCCTTCACCAATTACCTTAAACCTGATTACAGCACATTCATCTACAAAGAACACAAAAGCGATTGGCGTAAAGCAGATATTGTTGTCACAACTATCCAATCGTTAATGCACAATGATAAATATCGGTATGAGTTTTCACCAACAGATTTTGATCTGCTGATTTCTGATGAAGCTCACCGCTCCATTTCAGGAAATGCACGAGCTGTTTTCGAATACTTTCATGGATATAAGCTTGGTCTTACTGCCACACCAAAAGACTATTTAAAGGGAGTTGATCCAGATAAAGTAAAAGAAAACGATCCAAGAGAAATTGAGCGAAGAATGTTGCGTGATACTTACTCAACATTCGGATGTGAAGGAGGTGATCCAACATACCGATACTCCTTATTAGATGGTGTAAAAGATGGTTTTCTAATTAATCCAAGGGTTTTAGACGCAAGAACGGAAATCACAACGCAATTACTTTCAGATGAAGGATATGCGGTAGTTGTTCCAACAGAAGAAGGTGAAGCTGAAGAAACATTTGTCTCGCGAGATTTTGAAAAGAAGTTCTTTTCTGAAAAGACAAACAAGGTTTTCTGTCAAACATTTCTAGAAAACGCATTGCGTGATCCAATTACGAAAGAGGTAGGGAAGACGATCATTTTCGCAGTGAGTCAGAATCATGCAAGAAAACTAACGGAAACATTAAATGAATTTGCAGAGCAACTCTTTCCAGGTAAATACAATTCTGACTTTGCAGTACAAGTGACATCTCAAGTTGGAGATGCACAGCAAATGACCATTAACTTTACTAACAACAATCTTAGTGGTAAAACCACATGGCTCGAAGGTTATAAATCTTGCAAAACGCGAGTTTGTGTGACAGTTGGAATGATGACAACTGGATATGATTGTCCAGACCTTCTAAATATTTGTATGATGCGTCCAATTTTCAGTCCTGCTGATTTTGTGCAGATAAAAGGTAGAGGTACACGTAAAAACACCTTTGAATACAAGTTCAAAAATGAATTAGGAGAAGAAGAAACTCAACGGGAAGAAAAAGAGATTTTCAAGTTGTTTGACTTCTTCGCCAATTGTGAATATTTCGAAGAAAAGTTCGACTATGATGAAAAGCTAAAACTTCCAAAACCTAAAAAAGGTGCTGGTGAAGGTGGTGGCGGTGGTGTTGATCTAGATAAATACACCAATTTCAGACCAGACCCATTACTTACTGTAAATGAACAGCAGATTGGTTATGAGGGCATGCGCATTGATCGTGAGCTTTTCAAAAAGTTTGAAGATCGTATCATCATGGATGATATCATTAAGAAGAACGTTGAGCTTGGGAATTGGGAACAAGTAGTCAGTCATATTCAACAAGAGATATTTGACAAACCAGAAGAGTATTTCAATTTGGACAAACTTCGAAAAGCTGCGAAAATTGATCGTAAGGTGAGTATTCGAGAAGTTGTTGAGAAGGTGTTTGGGATCATCCCCAATTTCAAATCAAAAGATGACTTGTTAGAAGAGGAGTTTGATAAATTCATTTCAATCTATCCTCCCGAAGAAGATGTCAATCTAAGAGCTTTGAAGTATTTCTTTAAGGCGTATATCGTTGATCAAGATATCCGGCAGATTATTGAAACTAAAGACTTTCATGCACTGCAGACACATCCTACTTTAACGATATCTCAATTCAAGGCTGTTGCCAATAAGTATCGCGAAGTGATACCAGTTTACATTAAAGATTACATTGATTTAGAGCGGTTCGCTGCTTAATAGAATACTATGCTAGATACCGCAACAAAGAGACAAATAGATGATTGTAGGGATATCCTTGTAGGAAAGCTGCCTGACCCAAAAGCTCAAATAGAACAGATTACCATCGGGTTGATCTATAAGTTCATGAATGACATGGATCAAGAAGCCATTGAGCTAGGAGGGAAGGCTAAGTTCTTTTCCAACTATGAAGTGCCTGACCCTGAATTTCCAAATGATCCCTCCAAAAACAAAACCATAGAGTTTGAAAAGTACAGTTGGGATAAGCTTTTTGATTCGAAAGTAACCGCTTCTGAGATGCTTCAGTTGTATTCTGAGGCAATTGAAGGAATGGAGCTTAACCCTAATATTCCTCAGCTATTTCGGGACATTTTCAACAATGCTTATTTGCCGTATCGTGATCCAGAAACACTCAAGTTATTTCTAAAAACAATTGATGGTTTTGAATATACACATAGCGAAAAGCTAGGTGATGCCTTTGAGTATTTACTATCAGTAATGGGATCGCAAGGAGATGCAGGCCAATTCCGCACACCAAGACACATTATTGATTTCTTGGTGGCAATCGTTGACCCTGGGAAAAATGACACCATTCTTGATCCTGCTTGTGGTACAGCAGGATTCTTGATTTCTGCATTTAAACACATTAAGGAGAAGAACAACAACGAGCTTACTCCTGATGAGCGTAGAAAATTAATTCGAAACTTCGTGGGGTATGATATATCTCCCGATATGGTTCGTTTGAGTCTAGTGAATATGTACTTGCATGGATTCTCCGAACCACATATTTATGAATACGATACACTAAGTAGTGAGGAACGTTGGAATGAAAACTTTGATGTTATTTTGGCCAACCCGCCATTTATGAGCCCAAAAGGAGGAATTAGACCTCATAAGAAATTCACTATCAACAGTAATCGAAGTGAAGTCCTTTTTGTCGATTACATCGCAGAACATTTAAACCCAAAAGGAAAAGCTGGAATTATAGTTCCTGAAGGCGTAATCTTCCAAAGTGGAAAAGCCTACAAAGACTTAAGGAAAATGTTGGTAGACAATTACCTCTATGCGATAGTTAGTTTACCGGCTGGTGTATTTAATCCATATAGTGGTGTTAAAACTTCTATTCTGTTAATGGATCGAGAGGTTGCTAAAGCTAGGGATAAGATTCTCTTTGTAAAAATCGATAATGATGGCTACAACCTTGGAGCTCAAAGAGCTGCTGTGAAAGGTAGCCAATTAAATAGAGCTATTGAGCTGACTCATGAGTTTGTTAAAAATGGTGAGTTCGAAGAATCGTCTATTGTACATGCTGTCCTAAAAACTGAGATTTCGAAGAGTGGTAATTACAATTTAAGCGGAGATAAGTACAAGTTTTCAGAATTAAGGACGTCAAATTTCCCTGTAGTGGAGCTTGGTGATTACATCAAAATCGACAATGGTAGAGTTTTAACAGAATTTCATGAAGAGGGTGACATTGCTTGTATTAAAGTAGGAGATATGAACCTACCAGAAAACTCAAATTATATAATCACATCATCACATTGGTTAAAAGAAACTTCTTTTGACCTATTACCAGAAAAATCTATCATTTTTCCAAAACGAGGAGCAGCAATTGCAACAAATAAAAAGAGGTTAACTAGAATCCCATGTTTGATTGATAATAATTGTATGGGTATTACAGTAATTGATGAAAGTAAACTAAGCCCGCAATATTTGTTCGCTTTCATGAAGCAATTTGATTTAAAAAGTATATCTAACTCAGCTGGAATCGCCCTAATAAATAATCCTGATATAAAGGGGGTTAAAATCCCACTGCCGCCTTTATCAATTCAGGATGAGATAGTGTCTGAAACAGAAGGCTATCAAAAAATCATAGATGGAGCGAAAGCTGTAGTCGAAAACTACAAACCCAAAATTGATATTGATCCTGATTGGGAGGTAGTTGAGCTAAATTCCATTGCAAATGTTGTTAGTGGATATGGGTTCAGTAGCTCTGATTTTAACGAAGATAACCCAGTCAAATGTATTAAGATCACTAATGTTGGCGTGAGAGAGTTTATAGACGATGATTCGAGCAGATTGCCAAAGAATTATCTTGCCGATTATGCTAAATACGTTGTTAATACTGACGATTTAGTAATATCCCTAACTCGTACAATCATTTCTTCGGGATTAAAAGTCGCTGTTGTACCAGAAACTTGGGACGGCACTTTGGTTAATCAACGTGTTGCAGGACTCAAACCAACAGATAAGGCCAATATTAATTTCATTTATCATTATCTGTGCTCAGATACTGTATATGAATATGTCGAGGAACAATCACGCTCATTGATGCAACCAAACTTGTCAATAACTGACTTAAAGAAACTTCCAATTCCATGTCCTCCATTAGTACAACAGAATGAAATAGTTGATAGGATTAGGAAAGAGCAGGAATTAGTTAATGCAAACAATGAGCTCATTGAAATTTTCGAGCAGAAGATAAAAGATCGTATTGCTAAAATATGGGGCGAGTAATTGGCTATGGAATCATTCGAACAATATCATCACTACAGCCAGAACTTGCTTCTTGCCCAGCATGAAGTTTCTGAAATCATCAAGCACAGTTTGACAAGGGGAGAGGTTCGTGAAGATTTCATCATTCAATACCTCAATAAAACCATTCAGAATTGTCAAGATTACCTCAAGCGCGGTTTTATCAATCTTGGTGAAGAACAACAAAGTGGGCAAGCGGATATATTGCTTATTAAGAAATTCGCAGAAACCATTGATTTAGGCAGCCGAGGAAATGTGATTGTCAATCCTGAAGATTGTCTCATGACCATTGAAGTGAAAAGCACTTTGACTGGCACATACCTTAATGACTTCAATGCTGAAGCCAAAAGAATCAAAGAAGCTAATCCTAAGGTTGTTTGCGGAATGTTTGCCTACAAGGCTGATCTAGAAAAGAAAACAATAATGAATCGTTGTGGCTATGACTATGATTCCGCCACTAAAACCTATTTCGACTCTACTCGTGATCCATTACCAACGTTCTATCCATTCATCGATTTCATTCTGCTACTTGACAAAGTTGATGAAGATGAATCTGAGGAAGACTTAGAGTTGCAAGGTCGAAATCAGCTATTCATGAGAAAGTCCATTGAAGAAGATGCTAGGTATTATAAAGGAGCTGATGATCCTGTGGTGAGAAACTTAGTACGTTTAGTTAGGAGTCTTTTATTGTCGTAATATGAAAATGAATGTTTAGACTAGATAGTTTCAAAGTAGGAGGGCATCCTCAACTAGGATCACTGGAAATGAAATTCGCTCCCTTAGGGGGAAATTCAAAAGTTCCATTTTCGAGCGTTGTGATTGGAATGAACGGCACTGGTAAAAGCTTTCTTTTACGCACAATTGCCAATCTGTTTGATGAAATCAGTCATATCCGCAATTCTGAGGAAAAGAGAGAACGAATACCCTATACATTCCATATTAGGTATTCAGTTGGGCAGGATACTTATGATATAGTTTCAAGCAAAATGATAATGCAACTTCATAAAAGCATTGAAAGGAAAGATGTCTATGGAGTTTACTATTTCAAGAATTTACTTGATAGCGAAGCATTGTACAATGATAAATTATCCTTTGAGCCTATTGTAAAATCGAAGCGAATCGAGGTTCATGAATTAGAACTACCATCGCAGGTAATAGCAAGTTCAACTCAGCTGAATGACAGATTCAGATTCAAAAAGAGCAAAGAAGGTGATTTTTACCAGTACATGGGAGTGAAGCGAAGCGCTCAAGTAGCTTCAACCAAATCATTCGAACGCAATACGGCAGGATACCTATATAAAGCAGTTCAAAGAGAAAGTTTCAATAGGAATATAGAACAAGTATTGGTTGATTTTCTAGACTTTAAAAAACACTTAAGAATCAGGTACTCCACCAAATACAAAGAAGTGTTTTTCTCTGGAAATGTAACTCGATCAGACTTGGATGAATTTTTCAACAACTATCAAGATAGAAGAAAAACTGAGCCTTGGGGCAAGTGGAAGTACGATCAATTAATCAAGGAGAATCCCGAAAGACTTCAAAGGATATTGAATTTTATGAATAGGCTTTCATCAGTTCTCTTGCCGAAGAAGAGATCGCCTGCAAGGTGGTTTGTTGTTGATCTCATCGAAAGAAATATTGATAATAGGGATTTAGAGTTAATAGAAGATTTAGATGATTTAGATGTCCTAGTAATGGACAGCATAGAGGTAATAAAATCTGATAAGACATTAAGCCTTAGTCAGACAAGTGCTGGAGAAAATCATATTGTCATGTCACTTCTAGGCATTCTAGCTAATATCAAAAATGATAGTTTAGTACTAATCGATGAACCAGAAATCAGTTTGCACCCAAACTGGCAAATGAAGTACATTCACATGCTTAAGCATATGTTTAAGACTGAAAATGGATGTCATTTCATCATAGCCTCACACTCTCATTTTATTGTGTCAGATTTGGAGAAAGAGAGTTCATCGATAATTTCTATTAAACAGGTAGGAAAAATATTACAAGCTGAATCATTAAGTGAACCAGAAACATTTGGATGGTCAGCTGAGCAGGTGCTTTTTGATGTCTTTAATGTAGCAACCTCTAGAAATTATTACCTAAATAATTTGATATCAGACATTCTAGAATTGATGGCAAATGAGAATTCTAGTAATGATGAGATCAAGCAAAAAATACGGTATTTGAGATCACTAAATCTTAACCTGAACATCGAAGACCCAATGGCTGAAATAGTGGAAGCTTTATTTAAGAAACTAGATAATGCTTGACAGAGATAATAGATATGTTGGAACTATTCAGCCTGCAACAAGCCTCAGATTACTGATACACAAGGAGGTCAAAAAGAAACCTTTATCATCTTCCTCTGACTGGTCAAATTATGCGACTATTAAAGCTGAACTACGGAAGTTTTACAGTACCGAACAGAAGGGGATGTGCGCGTATTGTAGGATGGATATTGAATATGATGGTAAACACGATGATCTTGAACATATTATTCATAAAGACCATCAATACATATGGATGTTAGAACCCCGCAATCTTGTTTTATCCTGCAAGACATGCAATACAAGTAAGCACACAAAGCATTCACTTAAAGCTGGTTATAGATTAATTGCAACATTTCCTTATGATACTACCCACTACAGAATTTTACATCCACAACTTGATCCTTATGAGGCTAATATTAGCATAATAGATAATTACTTTGTTCGTGCCGATAGCCCCAAAGGGTTTATGACTATTTTGATATGTGACTTATGGAGACCTCATTTAGCTATTAAGAAAGCAAAAATGGACAAGCTGGATAATTATAGTCTTGTTAGAAGAGCTGTCCATCGTATGGATGATTTAACACTTCCAAAGTGGGAAAGAAAAAAACTACGTCATTTAATAAGGGATGTGATTGCAAAACGTCCTCTCTAATTCTATATATATTATGTTAAGTAGGATCGATAATCAGTAAGGCGTGGCGGCCAGCCAAAATACCCGGGCGTGGGCTGGTTTTTGTGCGGATGATAGGTGATTATTTTGGCTAGGGTTTTTGAATACTTTTGGGCCAATGCCAAAAGTATTTGCCTGCCCGGCATGAGGGCATCAAGCGAACGCCATACGAAAATAAAACAATCAATTTGTGAGCTGCACGATCTACGATACGGTGGGTCGGGAAAACACAAGTGTTTTGACAGGCGTTTCCTAATCGCTGAGAATGCTGTATTTGAAAACAAATCGACCAGAGATGCAGATCCTTCAAAATAACGAAGAACAAAGCCTGGCAAATCTGTTGTGTGTGCGGTTGGAAAAACTCTTTTCGTGCGTTGGCCAAAAAGAAAAATTATTAGGCGCTTGGGATCAGGGCACGGCACAGGGCTGGATGAGGCGCTGGCCCGAGCGGCTACTTAATATAACGTCTAATTATATATCAACCTTGCTAGAAGCACTGAACCAGAAAATCATCAATCAGAAACGTGCACGACATAGTCCAGCTTTGCTGGTTAACATAATATCATTATATAATCTAAGCTGACAGATAATCGCCAAACAGCGCAGCAGTAATAAATAACAGCTTTGTTATATAATGGCCTGTGTTATGTTAAATCAGCTTTGGCATGAGGGTGGGATTAATGCTTTCAGGAAGGGAAGGAAAATTATACGCAACAGGAGGGAGGGTCTGGAACACTCCTTTGCCACTTCTGCTGAGCGAGGAATCACCATGCCGCAGTGAGGCATCAAGGATTGTGGGATAGAAAGTGGCAAATGTGTGTGGAAGAAGGGTAGTGAAGAAAGAATCCCCGAACTGGTCGGGGAATCACGAGGAGATTAAGAACGAACAACAATTCCTAGCTTTTCTAACAATTGTGGTTGGCCTTCAAGGGCTATTTCCGCAATGGCTTTTAGTTCCTTACAATAATCATCTAGCTCACCTAGCTTTTCATTTCGGAGGCGGGTAGCTTCTTGAGCTTGTCCTTTCTCAGCAGTGGCTTCATTACGAAGCTGTTTAAGATTTTCGATTGCTGTTTTCTCTGCATTTAGTTGGTCGGTGGTGACTTTGAACTTTGCTAGAGAGGCTACAAAATCTGATTCATTCAGAAGTCTGTTGTAGAAATCTACTAAGCTTTCTATCCAGGACTCAATGGCATATACAGCACCAGACTGTAAGCCCAATCTGTTCTGAAGGTCTTTGTCATTTCTAGATAGGACTTTCACGAGTTTGAGGGTTCGATTGAAGTTAGCTTCTGCATCATCTTTTTCAAGGTAGAATTTATCATAAGCAAGGCTTTGTTCCTGATATTCCTTCTTTTGTGCATCTACCAACTGCATGGTTTCATTGTAAAGGGTTTCACCTGAATCTACGTAGGCGGTATCGATTCCCATAACATCGAGTAGGGGAGCGACCTCTGCATCTTTGCTGTTGAAAATGAGTAAACGAGCTGATTCCAGCTTCTGGGTAAGGGTTTGACGTGGCATAATAATTTGTTTTTAGTAAATAATGGATTAATGTATTATACTAATAACGGGTTTAAGTATGAATTAGTACAATGAAAGTGTCGAAAAGTACAGGTCAAGTATGGCGATGGACTAGTTAAGTGCCATATTTCCCCAATTAAGTATGCTGTTTCCCTTTATAAGTATTGACTTTCCCTTCTTCAGTATGCATTTTCCCGAACAGGGATGGACTTTCTCAAGTTAACTATGCAATTTGTCCTATTGAGTAGGCACTTCCCCTTTTCAGGTGCTCTCATTGCGTTAGGGATAGGAGCAAGCTACCAGGTAGCGCGGATAGCCCGACCCGAAGGGGAACGCCCCCATAAGTAATTTTCATTTGCTTGCCTTAATCTTTCTGAAATCGCCTAAACTCAGAAGGACTTACCCCATATTTCTTAGAAAAAACTTTACTAAAATGCTTTGGATCACTAAATCCACATTCAAATGCCACCTGATCTATATTGAAGTCACTTTGTACCAGCAACCTTGCTGCATTTTCCAACCGAATGCTCGTGATAATGGATGTATAAGATTTTCCTGAACTTTTCTTCAGTTTTCTATAGAATGATGATTCGCTCATAGCAAATTCACTGGCCACATCTCCAACCTTTAAGTCTGGGTTTGTGTATTGAATTTCAAGAAACTCCGTCACATCTCTAATCCAACCGGTATGCGAATAAATCGCATCTATCGTGGGTAATCTTTCAGAATCTTTACTCGATAAGCTGATTTGTTTCAAAGATTGGACAATGCGATCATGATCAATTTTCTGATTCTGACTCACCGACCACCATTTGAATGTCAAGAATCCAATAACAAGAAGTAAGGACGCTGAAATGGTGAAAAATTTTATGATTTGCTGATCGCGTGCATCCAATCGAATTATCAAATCATCCACTCTTTCAGTCTGCCGTAAAAGCCTCAGTTCTTGAATGATCAACTCATTCACATTTGCTGAATCAATTCGGAAGGTGGCCAATTCTATGTGTCGGTCTGTCTTCTGTCTCTTGATAAACTCAATAGAAGCCTGAATAGCCTCAGCACCCCCCGTTGGGTAATGAAAAGTAGCCTTCAAGTGCCCCTCCCTTACCATACCTAGACCATTACCTTCTCCATATAGTCCATCCACCCCATAAATGGGCTTACCCAATCCCTGTTCTTGTAAAGCATCATAAATCCCCCGAGCCATGAAATCATTATGAGAAAAAATCGCCGTGCAGTTTTTAAACTCATTGATCTGTTCTCTTGCTATCCGGTATCCACTTACCTCAGTCCAATCCCCCGAATATTGAATGACTTGTAAATAAGGATTGATCTCCAGTCCTTGATTGAAGCCTTTGGATCTTTCCGTGCTCGGCGATGATCCCTCCAATCCCTGCACTTCAATAATCAAACCTTCATCAAAAGAAGATGCAATTAGCTCACCTGCTTGCAACCCAATAGCTACATTATCGGCACCTATAAAACAATCGTACTGATCAGAATCGATCTTTCGGTCAATAAGTATTACTGGTATTCCTCTTTGTCGTGCTCTGGAAATAACCGGTATCAAGGGGCTATCTTCTAGTGGACTTATGATCAATGCATCCACCCCGGTTTCAATCAGTCCAGCAATATCTTCAATCTGCCTATCACTAGAAGCTACTGCATCCTTCACGATTAACTTAACCTCACCTTGAGGATGCACCGCTAGCTCCCGGTACATTTCTCTGACCATCTGCTGTCTCCAGGAATCGTTCATCGTGCACTGTGAAAAGCCTATTGTAAATGCAGTCGGTTCCGAATTCCTGGAGCAACCTGCAAGTGCCAGAATGATAGGAAGAAATATCAGCGAAAGGTGCCTGGACAATGGTCTCAATATTTTTATCATCATAAATTGATGGGAAAACCCACCTTTTTGAAAGGATAACACACACATCGCATGACCGAAAAATACATCTTGCAAATTGAACAAACTATTCATCAATCTTCAAAAAAGGGATTTAGTGAACGACAGGCTAAAAGTAAAAAATGATTAATAAAGTCTATTACATTCTCATCTGCAGTTGGACGATGCTCACGGTAAAAACTGGATTAAGCCAGCCAACACCAGTTGCCGGAACATGGTGGGAGCCAATCGAAACGGTATCAGATGAGTTCGATTCGTGGAATCCCGAGAAATGGCACAAGCCTTTATGGGACTATCCCGAACCCAACAAGATGCTATGGGATCAGGCCTTTGTAGAAGATGGAAAGCTGATCATCAAAGCCGGACTTCATACAGATGAGGCTCGCTGGATGAAAACCAGTCGGGTACAATCCAATACTCAAATCAGTTACCCCGTATACATCGAGTGCTCGATGAAGACTTCAGGAATATCGGCGCTAAATACTTTCTGGCTCAATAATGGAAATGGAGAAGCAAGAGACGAAATAGATGTCTGTGAGAACAATGCTGCTCCGCTAAAAGATGCCTTCAATTTCATGAAAGCGGTTGACGCACCTTTCAATAATTTATCAGCCATTCATGTGGTCGAGAATTTTGTAGATCAGGGACAAGGATTTCAATTCGACAATCGAAACCTATCCGTAGATAATCCCGCTCGTGGTAAGAAGTGGGATGAGATCTTCCATACCATTGGTGTTTTTTGGAAAGACGAACGACATCTGGACTGGTATGTCGATGGTGAAAAAGCGGGATCCACAGTTTCAGAGGCTAACTTCACTAGAGATTTAAGTGTCATTTTCGACCTTTGGACTACCCAGCAATGGGGCATTGCTACCAAAGAGAGCGTCCAAAATGACGACATAAATGAGATGCAGATTGACTGGGTTCGTGCCTATCGTCTGGAAGGTGAACCGATACCAACGCTTTCCATAGTTCAAAGTCAACCAAAACTTTATCCCAATCCGGTATCGAACGGTAGTTTCCTTCGCCTTAACTCACAAAACATCAAGCTTGTCGAATGTCATGAACTATCCGGAAGGCCAATTCCGATTCGATTTGAAGCAGGACGAATCAATGTCTCCGGCTTAAGGTCAGGTATTTATATTTTCACCATTCTCGGCAACAACGGTGAATCATTCTCACAAAGAATTACTATCAAATGATTCGCTATCGTCGACATCCAACTATCATTTTTGGGGCTTTTATGCTACTCTCCCTGCACTGCACGGCTCAGGAAAAAATTGAGTTAGTCCATCGCTATCTGTGGCTGCCTGTTGATACGAAAGAGGAAATTCAGCAGCTAACCATAGAAGACATGCGTGGAACCCAATTGGAGAAAATGAATATCAGATTAGCAAGAGATTCGCCAGAGTTTTGGGTGACTTGGGATGGCCTTGACCACCTGAATCAAAAGGTTGCGCTAAAATCCTCAAAAACAAACTGGTCTATAAGGGTTAAACAATCTGATGAAAGGCCAGGATTGGATAGCCTTTACCAGGAAAAACTTAGACCTCAGTTTCACTTCAGCGCGCAAATCGGCTGGCTCAACGATCCTAACGGGCTTGTTTATCATAATGAAGAATACCATATGTTCTTCCAACACAACCCATATGGCTGGTACCATGGTAATATGCACTGGGGGCATGCTGTTAGCAAGGACTTACTACACTGGGAAGAATTGGACATTGCCATTACCCCTATCTACAATGACTGGGCTTTTTCAGGATCGGCAGTGATTGACAAAGGCAATACCGCTGGTTTTGGAGAAAATGCGCTGGTAGCAGCTTATACCAGCACCGCTCGCGGTGAATGCCTGGCTTACAGTCTTGACAATGGCCGCACATTCAAAGAATACGATGGCAACCCTGTCTTAAAACATTCAGGTCGAGACCCGAAAGTCTTCTGGTATGCTCCAGGCAAGCATTGGGTCATGGTGGTATTTAATGCTGATTATTACGATGCTTCAAACGGACAATCATTTAAAAAACGAGTTCTTCAAATTCACACTTCTACCGATTTGAAAAACTGGGAATACCAATCTGAAATTCCTTACATGTGGGAATGTCCAGAGCTTTTCGAATTACCAATTGAGGACAATCCCGAACAAAAAAAGTGGATTGTCTATGGTGGAAATGCCCAATACATGATTGGCACCTTTGACGGGAAAAAGTTTACGCCGGAAACATCAAAGTTGATTTTCAAAGAGGGCGCACACTATGCCTCGCAGACCTACAATAATACGCCCGATGGCCGAAGGATCATGCAAGCCTGGGGTACCATCCCCGCTCCTGGAATGCCTTTTAACCAAATGATGCTTTTCCCTACTGAATTGAGACTGGTGAATACTATAGCCGGATTGAGGATGCTACCAAAGCTAATAAAAGAAATTAGTCTGCTTCATAATAATCGTCAAGCCTGGGGTGGTATACAGATAACTAGAGACAAATCGCTAAGTACTGATGTGAAAAGTGATGTCCTTCACGTCATTGCAACATTTGACGGATCAGATGATCTTCATTTTGGCCTCAATATCAACGGATACAAGCTTGATTACGATAACCTAAGTTTTCTTTTAGATGGTGTGCACATGATGCCGGACAATGGTGAAATCAAAATTGAAGTTTTAGTAGATCGGACGAGTATTGAGATTTTTGGGAATGATGGCAAAGCCTATATCGTCCGTCCTCACATATCAAAAAATCTAAATCTGGAGATATACTCCAATTCTCCCCATTGGGAGGCTGGGACTCATACTAGCCTGAAAAAATTGGAGGTATTTGAAATGAAATCAATTTGGAAATGAAAGTACACATGAAATATCAATTTTGGATTATTTCCTTCGCTCTGTTGTTAATCGCTTGTTCACCAGAAAAGCGAGAAGATATTGTAATTGCTGATTTCGAGTCCAATCAATTTGATGGATGGGCCGCTTCAGGTTCGGCGTTTGGAGACGAATCTGCTGCTGGATCAGTTGAAAATCAGATGCCAGTAACAGGATATATAGGTGAGCGGCTGGCGAACAGCTACCACGGCAGAGATAATGCGGTCGGAACTTTGTACTCAGATACTTTTCCTATCGACCGGGACTACCTTTCATTCTATATCGGTGGCGGCAATAATCTCCATGATTTGTACTTAGCTATTGTTATTGAAGGTGATACAATACACAGATCAACCGGCGACAATTCTGAAAACCTCCAGCTTCAGGTAGTAGATCTTAGCAACTGGAAAGGAGCCTTAGCCCATATTCTTCTCAGCGATCAGGCAAAAGGTGGTTGGGGCCATTTGTTGGTTGATGAAATCCGGCTGACCGACTACCCTCTAGTTGAACGAGATATTGAAAAGGAAATCTCGGTTAATGGACGTTATCTGAACATACCACTCTCAATGAAACGGCAAACAGCTCTTAAAAGAATATTGATCAGCGATGAGTCTGGACTCATTGGTGACTTTGATGTACCAATTGCCGAAGCGAATCCTGATTTTTATGGTTTCATCGACCTGCAGAATCAAGAGGCTCAAAGGCTCAGTCTTAAAGCTTTTAATTATTCCGGTTCTTTGGATGCACTCGTTTCGTCCAATGAAATTTTAGGCTTAGATTCCATTTACAAGGAAAAGTTCCGACCTCAATATCACTATACAACAAAAAGAGGGTGGCTCAACGACCCCAATGGTCTGATTTATGCGGATGGTATCTATCACCTCTACTATCAGTATAATCCATTTTCTGTCTTTCATGGCAACATGTCATGGGGCCATGCGACCAGTCGAGATTTAGTACATTGGAAAGAACAACCTGCCGTACTCTATCCGGATCCATCCACGGGTGACTGCTTCTCAGGAGCTTCCTTTTTCGATCAACAAAATTTACTCACTCCCGAAAACCCCAACGATACGCTAGTTGCCTTTTATCTAAGAACCAAAGGAGGACTTTGTTATGCACTTTCAGAGGACAATGGGTTCCTTTTCAAGGACTTCAAGGATAATCCTGTTTTGGATCATGACCCGAATGAGGAAAAGCCTCATGATGCACGTATGGATACTCCAAGACCGTTTTGGTATGAGCCCACCCAACGATTTATTGCCCCTACTTTCGACTATTTCAAATCAGAAGATGGAAAGTACCTCAGGTGTGTTGGGATCTACAGTTCCCCAGATTTACAAGATTGGAAACTGGAGAGCAGGGTCAAACAAAATTACTGGGGAAATGAAATATGTGGCTGTGTCGATTTCTTCGAGCTTCCTATAGATGGGGATGAAGAGCGCAAGAAGTGGGTAATGATATTCCTGGATGGTGGATACATCATTGGAGATTTTGATGGTCACGTTTTCACAACGCTGAATGGTGTACCGGCAAAAGCAGAGGATCGTAGACGGCTGGTAGCTCCAGGAAACTTTGTAGCCACTATGACCTGGGAAAACGAGCCTAACGGCCGAAGAGCACAAGTAACATGGATGGCCAACTGGGCGAAGAACTACGGCATGCCATTTAGTCAACAACTGTCGCTACCAAGTGAGCTTACAATCAAGTCTTATGACGATGGATTAAGACTGAACATGAATCCCATCAGTGAATTACTATCCTTAAGGAGAAACTCAAAAGACTATTCTGGCGAATCTCTGGCCTCTGGTATTGTTTTGAAAGACGTTAGGCAAAGGGAACTGGAAATTGAACTGACCGTGAAACCTGAGAATAAAGAGCTCATCAGCCTAAAGATCGGCGACCTTTCAATTAGCTATGATGATGATGGAAATAAACTTAAAGTCGGTGACAAGCAGATGCCAATACGACCTGCTGAGTTTCTTGATTTAAGGATTTTCGTAGATCGCATGTCCACTGAAGTATATGCACAGGGTGGAGAAGTTTATTTTTCAAACATCCACCTTATGCCAGATAATCCAACTATTCATCTGTCTTCATCCTGGACTCGAAGTGAATTAAAAATTTTTAAGGTGCATCAAATGAAATCCATATGGAACTAAATCATGGTCTATTAATTCCTGATCGCAGATACACTTCCAACTCACCTCTCGGATTATTTTAAGAATCGAATGGCATTAGAACCTGTAACTCTGGCAGTTGATGTTGGGGGCTCGCACATCGCAATAGCTTTGGTCTCGAAAAGCCAGATTATTGATAAGGAGATATTCAAGGCTGAGCCAAACTTGGGAATGAAGCATCACCTAGTACACATAGAAGAAGTGGCTAAAGAGCTTGTACGTGATCAAAAACTTGGCTTTGATGATCTGTCTGGGATAGGGATGGCCTTACCAATGATAGTTGATCCATTACGACAGAGAGTATTATCAACGGCTTCAAGAAAATATGAGGACGCCACCGAAATAGATTTTGAGGAATGGAGTACAAAAGCCTTTGGTTTGAGAATAAAACTAGAGGTAGATGGTAATGCCGGAATCCTTGGAGAGTGGTATTATGGTGCAGGAAGAGGAGTTCAAGACCTGGCATATGTGGTGTTAGGGACAGGGTATGGAAGCGCAGTAGTCATGAGGGGCAAACCTATGAGAGGAAGGAACTACTCAGCTGGAATACTCGGTGGGCATTTTGTAGCAAACATCAATGGAAACAAATGCGTGTGCCCCGGCTCTGGATGTGTCGAGGCAGAAACCGGAACGTGGGCCTTGGACACAATTGCAAAAAGTATGGATGGCTATCATCAAAGTCTTGTGTCCAAGAGGGATGCGATTGATTATGAGGGACTGTTTGAGGATATGAAACAAGGGGATGCCATAGCATCTAGGTTGATTAGGCGAAGTATAAAATACTGGGGTGCTTCATTGGTGAATTTATCACTTGCTTACAGTCCTGCGAAAATCATCTTGGCCGGAGGTATACTTCAGGCCGCAGGATACATCATACCTGAACTTAACAAGTATGTACGAAAGCAGCTATGGACTCCCGACGGGGCTCCTATCATCAGTATAGCTGAGTTTCCGGAAGAAGCTGCTCTTCGCGGCATTCATGTATTAGTAAATGAGTCATTAGATTATTTGTAAAACATAAAAAAATCCATAAGATGTATTTGATTCGATGTACGCTCATTGCCGCTTTGGGAGGATTGCTTTTTGGATTTGACACAGCAGTAATATCCGGAGCTGAACAATCACTTCGCATTTTATTTAATGATCATTACGAGATGTTAAGTGGCTTTTTTGGTTCAGCAGGCTTTTGGCACGGGTTTGCAGTTGCCTCCGCATTAATTGGCACCATTGTCGGCGCTATTTGTTTCAGCAAACCTGCAGATGCGATCGGGAGAAGATCAGTACTTCTTATACTAGGTGCACTATATTTTATTTCTGCGTTGGGAAGCGCATTTGCCTGGGATTTTTGGTCCTTTGTTTTCTTTAGGTTGATTGGTGGATTAGGTGTGGGTGGAGCATCGGTAGTTTCACCCATGTATATCGCAGAAATATCTCCTGCAAAGTATAGAGGACGCCTCGTCGCGATCACTCAATTCAATATTGTATTGGGTATTCTACTGGCTTTCGTTTCAAATTACTTTATATCAAGTCTGGACTTTGGTGAGCGTTCCTGGAGGTGGATGTTTGGCGTTGAGGCTCTACCAGCGCTAATGTTCTTTATGTTTCTTTTTTCCATTCCAAAGAGTCCCCGGTGGCTTTTATCCAAAGGTTATGAGGATGATGCCAGAGATGTATTATCACGCATAGGTACAGATGGTGAAAGCTTAGGAAGCGAGATTAATGAGATTAAAAAAACATTAAAAACCGAGGGACGGCATAAATCGGAAAGATTTAACTGGAAAATATATCTCAAACCTATTTCAATGGCGGTTTTGATAGCTGCTTTCAATCAGCTATCCGGGATCAATGCCGTTATGTATTTTGCCCCACGTATTTTCACCATGTCAGGGTTTGATCAAAGCGCAGCATTATTGGGTTCAGTAGGAGTGGGATTGGTCAATTTAGTCATCACCATGATCGCCATATCGTTGATAGATCATTTTGGAAGAAAAAAACTAATGTTCTTTGGTTCCATAGGATACCTGTTAAGCTTAGGCGCCATAGCATGGGCTTTTTTCACTTATGATGTACAATTTAAACTGGTTTCAGATTTGCAATCCAGCACTGATCAATCCGGACTTTCAGAAGCCATAGCAGCAGCTTCCTTTGGAGGGAATGTCGTACTGTGGAGCTTATTTGTATTTGTTGCCTCTCATGCCTTTGGTCAGGGAACGGTAATATGGGTGTTTATAAGTGAAATATTTCCTAATAAGGTGCGTGCCAAGGGAATAGCCATAGCGAGTTCGACGCTATGGATTATGGCTGCAGTCATTTCCTGGGCGTTTCCCATATTCGCAGAAGAATCAGGTGGGTATACATTCGCTTTTTATTGGTTTTGTATGTTGGCACAACTACTATGGGTGATTTTTGTCATGCCAGAAACCAAAGGCGTTAGCCTGGAGAATATAGAAAAACATTTAAACCTTAAAAAGACTAGTTATTCGTGAAAAGTAATTTCAATAAAACGCCTTATATCCCTGTCAAAAAGGGTCATAACTGTCATCAGCGTTGGGAACAAATAGGTGTGGAAATTCAAGGGGCTTTAGAAAATCATAACAACAAGAAAAAAATAGTGGTAGTAGAATGCTATCATGGGGTTTCAGAAAAAGAAGTAACCGAAGGCTTGGCAACTCACTTAAAACCAAACTTCTTCATACATGCGAATGAAGCTTATAAAGCTGAGGATGAAATATCAAAAATGGTTTTTCCTGATGTAACTGACGATAGGATTTTTGGTAGAATTACAAAATTGACCCTCGATCAATACATCAATGATGATGCCCTGGTCAAGATCAGAAAAAAGATAAATGACTCCTCGGATGGAACCATCGTTATCATTGGTATAGGTGCTTCTATCATTCCGGAGAACTACGACCTACTGGTCTATGCTGACATGGCCAGGTGGGAAATTCAGATGCGGATGCGAAGACAGGAAGTGAATAGCATCGGGTTAAGTAATAGCAGCATCGATTGGATGAGGCTGTATAAACAAGGTTATTTTGCGGACTGGAGAGTCTGCGATCAGTTAAAAAAGGAGCTTCTTACCAAGATGGATTTTGTACTAGATACAAACATCAAAGACCAACCTAAAATGATCACAGGTGAGGCAATGCTTGATGGCCTTGAACAAGCACTTGCCCAACCATTTAGTGTAGTCCCATTTTTTGATCCTGGTCCATGGGGTGGGCAATGGATGAAAAAATTCTGTGGACTTGACCCAAAAGAAGATAATTATGCCTGGTGCTTTAATTGTGTGCCAGAGGAGAACAGCCTCCTTTTGGAAGTGGATGATGTGATGGTGGAAATCCCCTCTATTAATCTTGTTTTTTATGCACCTGAGAGGTTATTAGGTCAGCATGTATTCAATCGTTTCGGAGCAGAGTTTCCAATCCGTTTCGATTTTCTTGACACCATGGAAGGTGGGAATTTAAGCCTTCAAGTCCATCCTTTAGAATCCTACATTCAGGAGCACTTTGGTATGAGCTATACACAAGATGAAAGCTACTATATACTGGATGCAGGAAAAGATGCGATTGTCTATTTAGGACTAAAGGAAAATATTGATAAAGACGAAATGATCAATGAGTTAAGAAGCTCACAAAACGATTGTCAAAAAGTATTTCAAGCTGAAAAATATGTAGAGACATGGCCAGTGAAAAAACATGATCATGTTCTTATTCCGGCAGGAACCGTACATTGCTCTGGCAAAGACTCTATGGTATTAGAAATCAGCGCTACCCCATACATCTTTACTTTCAAGCTATGGGATTGGGACAGGTTAGGCCTAGATGGTAAGCCGAGACCTATAAACATTGACCATGGCGAAAAGGTGATTCAGTGGAATCGAACAACGAACTGGACAAAGTATAATCTTGTGGACAGGGTAGAGAAAATTAATGAAGGTGATGGGTGGTATGAAGAGAAAACGGGGTTACACGAATTGCAATTCATTGAAACAAGGCGTCATTGGTTTTCAAAGGCCGTAACACATAAAACTGAAGGAACGGTGAACGTCTTATGTCTGGTAGATGGGGATGAAGCGATTGTAGAAAGTCCAACAAGTAAATTTGAGCCTTTCCAGCTCCATTATGCAGAAACTTTTGTAGTACCTGCCTCCGTTACTGAATACACCGTCAGACCATTTGGAGAAAGTGAAGGTAAGCAAATCGCAACCCTCAAGGCTTTTGTAAGGTCATGAAACAGAAAATTTTCAATCCCGGATTTGACATACAACCCAAGTTTAGTCCTTTGGGGTTTGAATATGGCAAAGACTGCTTTGGCCCAAAGGTCGAAAACAGAAAGTTGGACACCATAAGGCCAAGCCTTCTTGATCAAAATTGTGATGGCCCTGAGATTGTTTACTCTATCGCTATGGACGTAGGAAAACAAATTCATCGCAACTTACTCAACAGCATGCACCTCCTATATGGAGCTGTTACCTATGCCGCTGGTAGGCTTGGAGAAGAGCCGATTAGAAGCCAAGGCCATATCCATAAGACATCTCAATATGCCCAAGGTTGGTCTACTCCTGAAGTATATGAAATATGGACAGGCAAGGCAGTCATTTATATGCAAGAGAGTGCTAATGATGACCCAAGACGTTGTTTTGCAGTTTATGCATCACCTGGTGACGTGGTGATTGTACCTCCAGGATGGGCTCATGCCACAATTAGTGCGGATCCAGGAATGCCATTGTCTTTTGGAGCCTGGTGCAATCGTGATTATGGTTTTGAGTACGACTTGGTCCGAAAGCATAAAGGACTGGCTTGGTATCCTCTTCTAGAAGGAGATCAGTTGAAATGGAAGAACAATAGCAGATACACCAATCAACAACTAATTGAAAAGACTCCTGAAATGTATGAAGGACTAGGTTTGAGCCCTGGTATTCCGATTTATACACAATTTGAAACCAATCCCCAGATATTTTCATTTGTCCCCAAGCCAAAATTAAAAGAGGAACTTTGGCGAAGTTATGTTCCGTGAGCTGGACTTGACCCTTGTCATTTCCTGAAGAGCAACAGGAACTTTGCTTTTCACTGTGGGGAATACCTAAGTATCAGTATTATGTTAAGTAGGGATATCAATCAGAAAGGCGGGTGGGTTGCCAAAACACCGGGCCAGCGTCCGGCCATGCGTGTTGAAGGTTTGTTTTGGCTTGATTTTTTGAATACTTTTTTATCTAAGAAAAAAGTATTTGCCAGCCCGGCACGAGGGCAGTGCGAACACAGATAAAAAGGAAAGACAACCTGTGAGCCATTCAGATTCTGCTACAAGCGCAAATGAGATCCTTCGACCAAGCTCAGCATAAAACGTAATGGTGATGAACGCTATGGACAGAGAGCGTTGGATAAAGCAAGTGTATTACAGGCAATTTTCTAACGCCTGACAACCGGCGTAGATGAATTGATCCTGTACGAATGATTGTGTATCGTAAAATATAACATCACAATTGCCTGGAATTCTCTTGCTGTTGAATGGCCAATATCCAGCCTTAGCTGGAAGCGGGTGGGCTGAAAGCAATTAATAGGCGCTTGGCTCAGCGGAAGGTGTGCGATGGATCGTGCGCTGGCCGAGCGGCTATTTACACATAACATCAAATTATATAACAACATTCTGACTGTTGGAGACGCACCAATAAAAAAATCAAACTTTAGGAGCACTACACGAACATACTCGCCGGCCTTGATGCCGGCTTAACATAATATCATTATATAATCAAAGCATACCATAAGCTATATTCAAGAAATACGTTTTGTTATATAATGTTATCGTGTTATGTTAATATAGCTTAGGAGCTTTTTGAAGGGTTATTTTTTTAAAACCCGAGAAAAGCCGAGGGCTGGCAATAAAGTTTTGGGAGGGATTTTTTCTACATCCATGAGGGCAGGAGCTTACATACTCTTTTGACATTTTAGCCTGTGTGATGGACTAGAGCGAATGGCAAATGTGTATGGAAGTTGGGGAGGTTATTTCCTTTTTCTTCTCGTACCATATTTCACTTGTTTATCCTTGAATTCCGATATTTCATCACTCAATTTCTTATTGGCATTTTCTAACAATTCATTCTGAACTTTCATAATACGCAACAAATCGTGCATAGCGTTAAGGTTTTCAAGTTGATGACCTACTAAATTCTCTAAATCTGCTTTTGTATATCTAGGATAACTCATTTGTCCGTTTATGTGATTATATTTTCCGATTATCGGATCAAATATATTGATAGTCGGACAATTTTCAAAACAATAGTTCAGAAAATCGGAATAAAATATCTGATAAACTACTTTTATGTTAACAAAATCGGATAAAAATGACTGAATTGGGCTTGTTTCTTTCTCGAAAATCTGTGAATCGATCAGACGTTTCTAGGAAGACTGGTATTAGTAAAACACGATTAAGTGAATTATCGAATAATATAAATACTAAACTTCGAGTAGATGAACTCTATCTAATTGCTTTAGCCATTGATGTTGACCCCTGTGAAGTGATGAAAGAAATTTGTAAGGATCTCAGTTTAGAAAATGATCAATAATATCAAGGAGGATATACAAAACTGTAAGCCGTTTTTAAGATGGGCAGGGGGGAAATCATGGTTTTTAAAGCACTTGAATGATTTTTTGCCAAAAGAAGGGTTTAATAACTATCATGAACCATTTGTTGGAGGTGGATCAATATTTTTCTATTTAAAACCTCGAAATGCTTTTTTGAGTGATCTGAACAAAGAATTAGTATCAACTTATCAAATAGTGAAAAATGATGTTGAAGGAGTTATATCCGAACTTAAAAAATTTGAAAACACGGAGGAATTCTATTACCAAATAAGAAAATCAAAGTTTAAAAAAGAGACTAAAAAAGCTGCTCAGTTTATCTATTTGAATCAAACTTCTTTCAATGGGATTTATAGAGTTAACCTGAACGGAGAATATAATGTGCCATACGGTTTCAGAAAGAAAAATTTTTATGAGCCCGAGAACTTAAGAAAAGTTAGTAAGTCATTAGAGTCAGCTGAAATTAGCTACAGTGACTTTATGTCGGTAGCAAAAAATATAAAAAAGGGAGATTTGGTTTTCTTAGATCCTCCATATACAGTCACACATAACAATAATGGATTCATTAAATATAATCAGAAGTTGTTTTCTATTGAAGATCAGATGAGATTGTCTCAACTCATTGATCATATTAGATCCAAACAAGCTTATTATATTTTAACAAATGCAGCACATGCGGACATTAAATTAATATTTGATAAGTCTGAACGAATTGAGGAGTTGGGCCGAGCAAGTTTGATTGGTGGTAGAAAGGCGAAAAGAGGAACTTTTAATGAATTCATATTCACAAATGTCATTAAGAATTAAATATGGAATTAGACTTCTTTGACTCTAGGTGTCATAAAAACACAATCACTTTTGCGATAATTAACCTATTTGGAAGTTTGCTACCACTTTGGTTAGGAGCATTGTTGCTAGTAGCATTCTCAAAATGGACTACTGGATCAGTATTCTGGAATAATGGCGAATTTTATTTGTATAGTGCTGCTTTGTTTACTCAATCTGCCTATGTTCTTTTTAGCTACAAAAAAAAGAATTATGACTTGTTTTCAATTTTAGCATGGGTATCTGTAATCGTACTAATCATATCAGCTGTTCTATTTTCTGGATTAACTACATCCTTGGAAATTTTTCAAAATGAGAAGGCTCAATTCAATAAAGAGTTTTTGAGGGATACTTCAATGACTGCTTTTTGTGTATCCGTTTTAATATTTTACTTCTCAAGCTATTTACAGAATTATGACCAAGAAATAGGGATGAGACATAGGGGTGAAATTGATCAAATTAAAAATACTTTAAGCTGATAGACTATGACTACAGAAAGCAATCAATTCGTAGAGTTTAAATGTCTGGAAGTGACTCAGCCGATAGGAAAGTTCTATGTTGGAGCAATGGACTCCAGTGAACTGGAATTCATATCAGTTGTTGACGTAAGGCGATTGGAAAAAAAGGAACGTGAAGTAGAAACTTATATAGGAATTCAACGACCTCTTTCAATGAATAGGAAAAAGGAAATAGGTCAATACGTCAATCTAGTTGATGCAACATTTCCTTCAAATGTAATTATTGCCTTGTCGTCTAAGAATGCCACTTATGATGCTGAGACAGGAATGATGAAGATTCTTCGTAAGGATGATGTCGCAAAAGTGCTAGATGGGCAACACAGGATAGCTGGTCTTGAAAACTACAATAAGCCCGGAAATACATTCCAAGTCACTGTAACAATATTCATTGATATGGAACTTGAGGATCAAGCCATTGTATTTGCTACGATAAATAAATCACATACCAAAGTCAATAAATCATTGGTATCGGACCTTTTTGCCTTTGCCAAATCCAGAAGTCCTCAGAAGACCGCTCATAACGTTGTAAGAGCGCTTAATGAAAAAGAAGGAAGTCCGTTTAAAGATCGCATTAAAATATTAGGTACGGCTGATGATAAAGAAAAGGAAACGATAACACAGGCAACTTTTGTAGAAAACCTACTTAGATACATGTCTAAAAACCCGATGGAAGACAGGGATATCTACAAAAGAGGGAAAAGGCCTTCAAAATTTGAAGGTAATGATTTGCAAAAATACTTTTTGCGAAACCTATTTATCGATGAAGAAGATGGAGATATTGCTCAGCTAGTATGGAACTATTTCTATGCCGTCAGTAATAAATGGGGCAAATATTGGAATGAAGTTGAACCATCAATAATTCTGAATAGGTCAGGTGGATTTATTGCTCTTATGAGATTTTTTAAGGATGTCTATTTGTCTTTTAATGATATAGGCAGGGTGATTTCTAAGGAAGAATTCATAAATATTTTTGAAAAAATTGATATCAAGGGTGAAGATATTAATAAGAATAATTACGAGCCTGGTTCAGGTGGTCAATCCAAATTTTATAAGGAATTATTAGAAAAAAGTGGTCTAGGAGACTAAGACGATGAGCTATATTTGGTCTCAACTCCGCCCTTTATCCAAGCTAGATCAACTAGCCGAGACTATTATGAAAGCGGCTTTTTTGATCTCTGAAAATCATCATGTTATCCAAAGCTATTTAAACCATAAAGGAGCGCACTTCAAGGTTCAAAATAGAGTAGGGGAACAAGAGTTTGATATTCTATGCCGTCAGATCAATATTGATAAAACGAATTACACTTTTATAAGAAAAGCTGATTTGGAAACAGGTTTACGAGACGGTCTTTGGATTGGACTGGTATTGTTTATAGATGGTCAGAAACCAACCAAGTATTTGATTCCGTCTACTGTTTGGAACGAACCGAGTCAACTGTTTACGGACTCAGCTGCAAAACATCCTGAGTATGGTGTCAATCTGAATAAGAATACTATCCATTTACTGAAAGATGAATATGGTATTGAAAGTCAACTTCAGAAACTATGATAGATTTAGATGAAGAAATACTACACAAACTTGACTCTTTTTGCGAAAATCAGATTAACAATTCTATCATTTTTGGTTTTGATTATGAATCACTTAGTATCAAATGTATTTACTTTCAAAAGGTCAAAATAATTCTTATCGCTTTTGCTGATAGAAGTGTGGCTTGGCAAATAGAGATTTCTAATCACAAGATATCCGAACAGATTCCCAATGAGGCATATATAGTAATCAAAGACGTTTTAAGGAAAGGTGAAAAATACTCAAACAGACCGTTTTTCAATTCATTAATTCAAAAGATTGAAACCTTAGAAAAACATAATATTCAAGGAGCTAATGATGATGAAATACTAAACGTATTAAAACAGACCTGTACTAAAGATAAAAAGTATGATAAAGATGGAGATAACCCATATTTTAATCATTGGAGAAGGGTACCACCAAGCTTAGATAGTTTAAACAAAATTCAAAGGTATTTTGGTTGGAAAATCAGAGAGGATTGTAGAAGGAATAAAGTTACTGCCGTTTTTAAAGATGTTGCCTCATCAAACAGTTTAGATTTCTTGAATCCTAATAGTCAACAAGAGGAAATATCAAAGATGGGTATGACCAAAAAAGCCCCCTAAAAAGGAAGCTCTGAAATACATAACTCAAACCATAGGACACGGAGATAAAAATCTCTAACACCGCCCAAACTAGAGCTACGAAAGCTAAAAGCACAACGCTGATAACGATAACCCAACCACCACCAACCAAGAAACCTGAAACGAAATAAAGACTGATACATAATATATATAGTATAAATGACACCCTGACAACCACGTCAGAGAAAGCCCATCTGTACAGTTGGACTGAGGCAAATACAAGGGGCAAGGCTGGTTTACGGTGCGGTGGAATTTTGTGTGTTGGCTAAATAAGTCTTGATTCACTTTACCCTTGTATTTCCCGAACCAAAACTGGAACTTTGCTTTTCGCTGTGTGTGGGAATACCACTACCGTAAACTTGTATGGAGTAACATTATGTTAAGTAGTATTTGAAAGAGCGATGGCAAGACAGAATAGCGAGGGTGTGTTGGCTTGTGGGCAGAAGTCATTATTCTGTCTAGATTTTTGCATACTTTTCATCAATGGAAAAGTATGAGCCAAGCGGCTTGAGCGATTAAATAAACACCTAGCTGCCGCAGGCTATTATGAACAAAGTTGTGTTATATGGCTTGTGCTGTGAGCCAAACAAAGCGTTGGCTAGACAAGTGTTTTACAGGCAAATTTCTAACGTTTGAGAATTGAATATTTGAAATTGAATCGAGCAATTACACGAATATCGAAATTCTGAACAAAATCATTTGCATGGAAATCTCTTGGCTGTGGGTTGGTAATTCCGCCAGAGCGGAAAAGCGCGGTGGGAAACTTTATTAATAGCTGGTCAGGGCACGGCACAGCGTTGAGAGGATCTCGCTTTTTCTGCGAGATCATTGCGGTGGCGTGAGCGGCTATTTATACATAACATCAAATTATATAACACCCGCAGAATGATTCGACTACAACTTTTAAAAATCAATCTAAGGAAACGTGAATGACAATCTTAATGACGAGTGTCTATTTACACATAATATTATTATATAACTCAAGTGCTGCTATAGAGGCCGCATTTTACTTTAACATAAGATCAGTACCGTTATCGAACTGAAGTTGCGATAACTGATCTTATATTAACCATGCCTAGCGGCCTGGGCGCAAAATGCTATGTTTGTTATATAATTTATATTATGTTAAGTAATAGATAATTTATCAACAATAAAAATCATCTAACCCCCTTATCAGCATTCCTTCCTATCACAGTTTTATAGTGATTTTTTATTTCTTCAATCTCAGTCTCAACGTTTCCACTTGGATACATGAGTTTGCCATACTCGACAATTCGTTTTCTGAAATCAAAACTTACTAGTTGTATAGGTACATTGGCATTCATGGCAATCCGATAAAAACCCGTCTTCCAATCTGGATTATAAGACCTTGTCCCCTCTGGAGCAATCGTCATAACGAATTCTTCCTCTTTATCGAACAGCTCCACAACTTGATCTACCAAGTGCGTTTTACGCGATCGATCTACACCTCTTCCTCCAAGCGCATAAATAATGGAACCTACAATTGGAATCTTCGTGATGGAATCCTTAATCAAAAATCTGCTTTGCAAATCAGAAATGCTCCTGGCACACAACCCAACAAAGAAATCCCAATTGCTAGTATGCGGAGCAACAATTAAAACATACTTCTTTACATCCGGGCGATTTCCAACTACTTTCCAACCTAACAGCCAAAAACAAAACTTAAAAAAAGGTTTACTCAGCTGTCTCATATTTTAAAGGATCTAAAATTCCTTTATCAATTTCGTCTTTTGCGTAGTTATATCCAAAATCGAAAATTTCCTTCACCTTATTAAAACTAAACACGTTGTATTTGCTCAAGCCTAAAGGCTCTAAAAATACTGAGCATTTTTTCTTTTTAGAATGAGCCAATTGAGTCATGGTCATCATCATCGAGCGCTCCAGTAAGCTTTTCCACGCTGGTAGCGTACTTATAGGGTCTATTGGATTACAATGAAGCCCCACTATAAGATCCACTTCTTTCCTTATAGGTGATATTGGAAAATTATCCAATATACCACCATCTACAAGATATCGAGTTCCTATTTTCATTGGATCGAAAACTACTGGGATGCTTGAGGACGCAAGAATTGGCTTGATCAACTGTCCTTTTTTATAGACTTTGATCTTTCCTTTTTTTATATCCGTCGTGGTAACGTATAAAGGAATTTTCAAATCCTCAAATGAATCTGCGGGAAAATACTTGAGAAGCTCCTTAGCTCCTTTATCAATCTTAAGGATACTTCTGCGGTTTAGAGACAACCTAAATGTATTGAAAAGACTTGTCTGCTCGATAAACTTACAAACTTCCTCTGGAGTATATCCGGCTGCTATAAATGCCCCCACAATGGCCCCTGCACTCGAACCGGATATAGCATCAAACTCCACATTGGCCTCCTGAAGTGCCTTGATGACACCTAGATGAGAAACCCCTCTGGCTCCTCCACCAGAAAGTACAAGGCCAATTCGCATTTTTCCTACTTATAAGCCCCCATGGAGCTAAATTTATCTATTCGTTTCGAAATTCTATCTTCAGGAGAAAGTTTCTCAAGCTCTTTCAAACTCTTAACGATCGTTTTTTTGATTTCAGCAGCAGCAGCTTTCATATCTAGATGTGCCCCTCCCAAAGGTTCCTTAATAACTCCATCAACCAAGTTATTTTTAAGCATATCAGTAGCCGTTAGTTTTAGCGCCTCAGCAGCCTGCTCTTTATAATCCCAGGTTCTCCAAAGAATCGCCGAACAGTTTTCAGGAGAGATCACAGAATACCAAGAATTTTCTAACATGAGAACCCTATCTCCTATTCCAATCCCGAGTGCACCACCAGAAGCTCCTTCCCCTATAATAATGCAGATTACAGGAACCTTAAGCATCATCATTTCTTTCAAATTCCTGGCGATGGCCTCTCCCTGCCCCCTTTCTTCAGCTTCAATTCCAGGGTAAGCTCCAGGAGTATCTATTAAAGTAACGATCGGCTTATTGAATTTTTCCGCAAGTTTCATCAAGCGAAGTGCCTTTCTGTAACCATCAGGGTTTGCCATTCCAAAATTTCTATTTTGGCGTTGTTTGGTGTTTCTGCCCTTTTGTTGGCCGATCATCATGATAGATTGACCCTCTATATCGACAAAGCCTCCTATCATCGCTTTATCATCTTTTACTGCCCTATCTCCATGTAGTTCCACGAACTCATTGGAGATTTCATATATATAGTCGAGTGTATAGGGTCTTTCGGGATGTCTTGATAATTGAACTCTCTGCCATCTGGTGAGATTCTCGAAAGTTTCCTTCTTGAGTTTCACAATTTTTGTTTCAAGTTTCTTCACCGCATCTGATACATCAACATCGCTTTGCTGAGCCAATTGCTTCATATCGCTAAGCTTCTTTTCCAGTTCTACAATAGGCTTTTCAAAATCCAAATGCATAGGTCTTTTTTTATTTGCTGCAAATGTAGGAAGAAATCATATTTGACTATTTTGAAATGTGGATAATTACTTCAAATTATTTGAAATTAAGTGTTGGATTTGAAAATACAAGGGTATAGCTTTGCATCACATTTGAACAACTGGTGTGGTAGTTCAGTTGGTTAGAATGCCTGCCTGTCACGCAGGAGGTCGCGGGTTCGAGTCCCGTCCATACCGCTCTGAAAATCAAAGGGTTGCAACTTTAAAAATTGCAACCCTTTTTCATTTGCAAGCTATTTGCAAGCAAAACACCCCCTCAACATATTTTTTTAATAAATCTTCATTGTGTTATCTGCCAATTTTATAAATTCAGGGCATGGAAGTGATTTGTCTTGAAGAACAAGCCTTTTTTGATCTGGTTGAGCGTGTTGTTGAACACTTAGGAATACAAAACCAAGAGGAAGATTGGAAATGGGTAAGCGAAGAAAAAGCAATGGCATTGCTCGGCGTGTCCAGTAAAACCACGATGCAAGAATTACGCAACAATAGAGAGATTGAGTTTAGCCAACCACGTAAAAAACTTATCTCCTATAATCGGGATAGCATTGACGAATACCTAGAAAAACACGCTAAGAAAACTTTCTAATCATGGATGAGAACAGAGAACAAACAAGCGATCAAGAGTATTTAAGAGCGTTTAATCTTGGCTATGAGCTTCAAAAAGCTTTAGGTGATAAGGTCAATAAAGGTTTTGATAATGCGCTGGTTCGGCAATTAGGACGCACGCTTGATAAGGTCGATGCAAAGTCCGAACGGATGCAAGCCATCAAGGCAGGGCAAAAACAATATTTGAAACAACGTGAACTTGAAAAGCGCAAAGCGGATAAAACCAAAACCAAAGAAAGAGATCACGATAGAGAGCGATAAAGGCTAGTCGAAACCCTCCGCAAAAAATTCTTCCATCGTCATATCAAGAGCGGTCACAATCTTTTTAAGACTGCTTAGGCGCATATCTTCCCCTTTTTCGTATCGCCAATACTGCATACGACTAATATCATTTTGCACCGCAAATTTTTCATAGCTGGTATATCCCTTTGCTTTACGCAAGGCTTTTAATCTCTTTCCTATTTGAAGCTGGAATTTTCTTTGATCGTCTTCATTCAATACCATTTGACGAAATAAAGAGATTGCCTCTTTAAAGATTACACCTAATTAAGATACATCTAATTAGATACATTATGGAATTTTTAGATAACTTTGATCTGCTCGATGAGCGCAATCTTGTTTTTCATCAAAAATTCTATTCTATGAAAATCCATTATTCACTTTTACTATTATGCCTCTGGCTGTTGCAAAGTTGTAATAGCTCGCAAGCATCGTCAGGAGACGAGAGCAAAACATCGGAAAAAGAAAATCTTATTGCGACAAGTCAAGAAGATCTCTTTTTCTACTTCATCAAATTCAAACAGGAGAATGACCTAAAACAAATCGGCTTGACCGTCGGCACTTCGGACAATCTAGCGGACGAGTATTTAAGAAAGTTCAAAATGATGGATTATGCCACAGCTAATGACTTTGCTAAGAAGAAAATGCAAACAGAGGCACAAAGCTATATTGACCAGAAATTAGCCAGTATTGATTTATCAAAGCCAATTACTCTCAAAGCCTCCTTTTGTTCTTTTGATCGGTATGATTTTGATAAGTCCGCTTTTCATGTTCAAAGTGGAAGTATAAACCGTGGTAGCTTTCAATTTCCAAATGGTGCTATTGGGGGGAATATTCCTGTCAATGAATATCAAGAGTTTGTTTCAATAGAGCCAAGCAAAGCCGAAAAAATCTTAGGGTTAGCCTCATCTAAAAGCGTCAACCAATGGCTTATTGCTCGTGCCATTAAAGGCGACAATGGCAAAGCCTATTTAGAGATTGAAAAAGCCATTTACACAGATAGCCAAACAAACAAAGTCGTCATTGAATAGGGCTTTTAACCAGCAATATATTCAAGGGCAATAAGGCAGTCATTTAGACTGCCTTTTGTATTTCTAACCCTTTTTCATAGATCGGATTAGGTGAGGCGTTTTTGCTTAGTTCCTCATCTTCATAGTAGGGTGCTTTGTCTAGGTTCATTGGTTTAAGTCCGTTCACAAGGGCATAAATACCGTTAAAATTCTCTCGGATTTGCAAAGCTGATTGAACGGGTATTTCTTGTTTTTCACAGTCAAGTGTTTGACCGTTACTCAATTCGTTTCTAAGGATTGCATTGCTCTTATACTTAATATGTTTCGTCCCCATCAGACGAGCTAAATGATCGCTGGTGAAGTTGTCCTTAATACCTAGCCATGTCGTGACGGCTGAATTAGCAATAAAGGTTTCCCAGTTCTTGGGATAATGTTCTTTAAGCTGTTCAAGGTTTTGAACAATAGCCCATAATTGCAAATTATATTCGGGCATTAACCCCATACTTTTTGCAACAATATTCATATATCCCAAAGAATAAAACTCGTCCATAAGAAGCAAAACAGGCTTGTTTTTATGACGTAAGACAGTCGTCATTATTGAGGCTAAAATCAATCTCAACCATTTTGTATGGCTGTTGAGCCGTTCGGCAGGGATAACAACGTAGAGGTATGTTTTCTCATTCGTGATACATTGAATGTCAAAACTAGATTGCGCCATGTTTCTTGTAAGGGCAGGCGATTTAAAAACATCCAGTTCACGAAGTATCACAGAGAGAATAGTATTTGCCTCTTTCGCTGTTCCATCAAACATGCCTTTGATTTCTTCGCCATTTTCTTTGATCTCTGTATTTGCACCCTTGTCAAGCATGAAATAAAGCAACTCATTGCGCCTATCTTCACCACGCTTAAACAATGAGCGTAAATAGGGCACTGTCCGCTCTATCTTGTCCACATGGCAAGCCATATAAAGGATATATGCAGAAACCCATTGTCTTGCTCGATCTTCCCAATGCTGATCACTTACACCTGTTTTAATGGGGACTAGCATTTCTGCCAGCATGTCACAATCATCCATCAGGTCGTCACCCTCTGTTAGAATGTCAAAAGGGTTATAAGTAGCAGTCGTTAAGTTGTGATCGGCCTTAATTTTCTGTTGTAAACCCCAAGGGTCAAGAATAATGACTTTATGACCTTTTTCATGGGCTGACTTTGCCGTAATTGCCGTCAAAGTTCCTTTGACATCAATTGACACAACAGAGCCATTATAAGCCTCATGATTAAGAAGCTGGGGGATAATAAGATTGACACCTTTGCCAGACCGTGTTCCTCCGATCGTTAAGAAATTGCCTTGATCTGGGTAGTAAAAACCTTGACCAACATGTACCCCTTTATTACCTAAAACACGTTGTGGATTCTTCTCTGAATCCACTAAGCTATTACGCATATTTTCCATTTCGTATTCATACTCATAGTCATGGTTTCTCATTTTTTTACCCTGTCTATAATCATAGGCGTGTAAGTAAAAATCTTCCCACGGTGTTAGTGTTTCCTTTCCTTGCTTTCTGGCATGATTAAGTTTTCGATTGATAAGGGTGTATAGCTCTTCTATTTCATCTTTTGATATGCCCTTTATATCGGCATAAAGATTTCGCCTTGAATATGCTCTATCCCATGCGCTTCTTAACATTGTCCCAAAGTGATTAGTTGGGGATGTAGTTTTAGATTTTAGAAAAAGAGATTTATAGCGCTCATATTCATCAATCCCGAACCTATCCTGTTTAGTTTCTTTCTCTGAACTAAGCAGGAAAGATACTTTGCCCGAATACATACAATATCCACCGTCTTCACGAAGACCAATATCATTAAGCTCTTTTGCATACTGTTTGGCTGCGTTGATTTCATTTGATCTTTTGAGATATTCAAGTTCTTGTAACTTTTTATGATCTCTTTGAGGATTATAAATCCATTCTTGTTGGATGACATCTTTTTGTCGATATATGACATTATCAAGAGCGTAATGTTTTCTTCGCCCAAGTATCATTGCTCCATGTGGCATCTTGGTTCTAACAATAGAATAGATAGTGTGAAGTAGACCAAATATCAAGAAGATTAAAAAGCCAATCAGTACCAGTATTGCAATCACTACAAGCACAAACTCAATAGTCCCCCATCCTGAAATATCCATAAGCGTGTTTTAGCGTTCTCGGTCTTTGTCTTTGAAATTCTCTTTCATCTTTTCCATTGCCTTTAATTGGCGTTGCTTCTTTAGATATTCTTTGTATTCATTGGGGTGTATCTCTGCTAATTCACGTTCACGTTTAAGCTCGGCAATTTTGGCTCGTTCTAAGATTTCTTTTTTCTGAATAGCTGTTTTCTCCTGCTGTCGTCTTTGTTGTTCTGTGGTATTCTGAAACTGCTTAATGCCAATGGGCTTTAAAACTGGTATGGGCTTGCCCTGTCGAATGCTGTCTAATTGCTTCCCATAGCTAATACCCAGATTATTAAGTTTTAGCTCTGCCTCTTTTTTGATACGGATGATTTCAAGGTCATTTTCCTTTAATTCCTCAAACTGTGTTTTCATAGAATTTGGTTGACAACGACAATTATTATGGTAAAATACCAATCAAGAAATGAGAATAAAAACGCTATGCGGAAAAGTTATGAAACGGAGAGATTTTAATGGGTTTAAGAAAAGCAGTTTTGAAGCTATTTAGCTTGATAAATAAACGGGATATATCTACGCCGTATGATGATCGGCACGAAACAAATAGGTGTGATATTGAAAATTTTGATCCCAATGAATACGAGGTGCTTTCCACTTCCGATGAGGGCTTTAAGATATTACATTACAGATCAGGTGTTTTGGATTTTGATAATTCTGGTAATAGGTTAGTTCCGCCTGAGCCATTTGATGGCGCACCTGTTGGTGGTCATGGTGTTGCATCCGAAGAAACAGTTCCTGAAGGATTTGAGCGTATTAAATCAGGTGTTTATTATAAATCGGGTCGTCCATTTCAAGGGTCTATTGAAATGATACAACCACACAAACCAAATTAAGGTCTAAGCTCCCTTTCTCGTTCTTGTCGGAATTTATCCTTGTAGAACTGCAAACGCTCGTTAAATTGCCTTTGTCTTTCCTCCATATCTTTAAACTGGCTAAAGGCTTTGCGGTTGGCTTCCATAGATTGTTGGGATTTCTCTAGTTCTTTTCGGGTCTTTTCTTGCCTGATATATTGTTGCGCTGTGTCAATATCTGGTAAGTCCTGGACAATATCTTTGATCTTCTCTTTGACCTGTTTGGATTTGATATAAGGGTTTAGCTGTCTGTTGAGGCTCTGGGCGTTACCATGTTTGTCCAAGACAACGATGCGTTTTCCTTTGGCTAGCATCATCTCCTTTTTTCGGAGGTTAAAATCAAAGTCCTTTCCATCTTTTGCCCGATCAAAGCAATCACGCACAATCAAGCGTTGTTGCCTGACTGTCTTATCTAGGCGTTTCGCCTGCTGTGCTTCTTTCTGGTTGTATGATTTGCCTGTCTTGTCTCTGGGGGCTTTCTCTAGTTGAAACTCTCTTTCAAGTTGTTTTGCAACGTCCTTGTGTTTGTAATAGTTATTCGAGACTTGTTTAAGCTTGCCTTTTTCTGTGTCGGTTAGTTGCACCACTAAATGGGCGTGTTGTCTTCCTCCCTTGACGTGCATCACAATAGCCCTCGGCTGTCCCGTAAAACCTAGCTCATTCATGAGGGTGTCAGAGGCTTTGATATACTGTTCTTTGGTAAGGGTTTCTTTTTGTCTAGGGTCGATATTAGCATGATACAAAACCTTGCCCGTCTGGGATTGGGTCATAGCTCCCACAGCTTCCATATCCCTTAAAGCCTCGTATAGATTTTCATTGGCTGTGCCTAACACTTCCAAGACTTCAACGTGTTCATTTTCTTGTTTCATCAGGTGATTGGCCAAGCGTGTTGCGCCTTTGACAGCTTGTCCGTTAATGATCATAGCCTAATGCCTTTCGTATGATGGTACGCAGTTGCATTATATCGTCAGTCACTTTGCCTAGCTCTCTCGAGCTTGGGAATATCTCGGCATTTGTGCGCTTGGCTATTTGGTTGAGATTTGACCCAATCTTACCAATCTGCGCCAAGTATTGCGTTAAAAGCTGTGTGTTGACCGATGGGCTTTTGCGTTTTCGCAAAGGGGTTGCTTCAAGACATAAACGCCGAAAGTAATCGGCTTGGGTCAAGCCTGCATCTGAACATCTTTGCTCAAATGCTTTCTTTTCTTCAGGGAGTAGTCGAATAAAAACCCTGACGTTTCTTAATCTGTTTTTTTCTTTTGGTTCGCTCATGTCAATTGCCTTTAGGTGATTGAAAAGCAGGGGGATTAAACGGGGGAAACTTCCCCCTTTACAAGGCGGTTTGTGTGTCCGCTTAGATGTAATCTAAGTGGGCGCACAAGCCATGCCTTGCAGTCTCCCATTTCGAATTTAGTGCTAGTTCATATGCTTTCAAAATGCACTTTTAAGATCGTAAAGAACTATAAATCAGGTCGTTAAATTCAAGTTGGGTCATAAGGTTTCATATAAAATCAGGTCAATTTCATATCGCATCATATGAACTCACAAGAGGTCAGAATTTTTTCAAAAAAATTTTACTGAAATGTTGAATTTTCGCCCTGTTGGTAGTCGGTTGCAGGCGATTGCGTAAACTTTTGATCGGGGTATCTCTGGCGTTCAGGGGGTTGCTCTACAATGTCAAGTGTAAGCTCTAAGCCTAAGAGAGACACAATCGCTTTTAAGCCTTTGCCACTCTTATAAGGAAAAGCCACGCCGTGCTTTTCTTTGATAACCATATCCCCACCATTAGATCGAATGGTCTTATAACTCACCACATTATACCGCTTGCTCTTCTTAATATCTTCACTCATGTCAAAACCCTTTCTATTAATGAGACACACCACAACCCTAGTGGAAACAAACAATCGGAAACATGGACACAGTGTCCAAATTGAGCAACGTAGTTGCTACCCAAAAAAGAAAAGAGAAAAATAAAAAACGATTAGGTGCTGTGGGGCTTGTGGGTAACTTCTTGGTCGTAGGACAAGAATGTTATCCATCAAATCCATAGCTCTAGGGTGTGGAGCTTGTGTGTCAACTCCTTAGAGTTGTCCATAAATCCACGCCTTTACTTTCTGAAATTCCCTGCATTCTTAAAAAACCGATTCACAAGCGTGAATCGCTATGCTATAAATTTTGCTAGCCAAGGTGCTAGCCACGGCTGTATTTATCGGTTTGGAAACAAGCTAAGTGATTGATTTAAATGGTGACCGCGGAGAGATTCGAACTCTCGACCTACTGATTAAAAGGGTCAAAATCTAACCTTAGTGTCCATTTTTAGCATGCTCTTGAATTGCTATGAATAAGCTCCAAACCGCATAAGCACTCAACTTTTGCACAATAAAGGAGTTCATTAAGATGCATAAGATTTCACACAATGTCATTCAATTTGCTAGCCAAAATGCTAGCCAAAAAAACAAGAAAAAAGACAATGCGATTGTCTTTACGGATATAACCATTCGTAACCTTAAACCATCCAGAAAACGAAAAATCTTATGGTGTAAAGGTGTTGCTGGGTTCGGCGTTCGGCTTTCCAAAAAAGGTACTAAAACGTGGGTTTTTGGCTATCGTGTAAATCAACGTTTCAGAATACTGACACTCGGACAATACCCGAAATTATCCCTTAAACAAGCTCGCCTTGCCTACTCTATCGCTTCTGAAAAGGTGGCTCGTGGCATTGATCCAGCGATGGAACACCTTGAACGAAAAGAACAAGAAAGCCTTGCGTTGACCATGAATGAACTTGTTCCACTCTATATAGATTATTGCAAAAAATTAGAACAGTCTCGGTCAAGCATCTATGATAAACAAAGGGCTTTGAATAAAGAAGTCCTACCAATAATCGGCAATAAAAAAGTTAAAGACGTATCGTTTCGTGATATAGCAAAAATCATCAGTGATATATTTATTGAGCGTAGCGCAAAAACGCTATGTCAACGTCTGCTATCATATTGCAGAACAATGTTCCGCTTTGCCAAAAACAATCTAGGGTTAATTGAAATCAACCCTTGCATGGATTTGCAACCTCCTGCACGATCTGGGAAACGTTCAAGGTCATTAGAGCCAAAAGACATTCATGTGTTTTGGAATAACATTGATAAGGCGAATATGGTCGCCCCTGTTCGGCTTGGCTTAAAATTTATGCTCTGCACTCTGACAAGGGGAATTGAAGTCCGTAATATGAAATGGTCAGAGGTTGACCTAAAAGAAAAGATTTGGATTATCCCTGCTGATAAAGCCAAAAATAATATACAACAACTTGTGCCTCTCAATCACCATGCAATTGATATTATCAATCAAATGAAACCCTACACACAAGATTTTAACTATGTGTTCGGGTGGAATACTGTTTTAAATAGTAATGATGGGGCAAAGGCAAAAGAACTGCGCCCATTGGCTAAAGATGCTTTTAGTCATTCCTTGCGTGTAAATTTTGACTGCTTAGGCAAGGACATAGAAAAGTTTAATCCACACGATTTAAGACGGTCTTCTGCCACTCTTTTAACCTCTGTAGGGTACTCGAAAGAATGGGTTAAAAAGCTCCTCAATCATAAGGTCACGGATGTAACAGGCGTACACTATGATACTTATGATTACTTTGAAGAAAAGCGAGCAGGCATGGAATTGATCGCCTATATCCTTGATCGTATTATCTCTAGTAAGAGCGTTGATCTTGTGCCAACAAGAAAAACCTTGCGCCGTGAAATCATGACGCAAGGCTTGGTTTATAAGTTTATGAATGAGAATTACTATTGTTCTAATTCTGGGAATGTTGAGCAAAGTTCACAGGGTCAGCAAACCACTTTTTCAAGTCCTGCACCCTATATGCTTTCCTACGGCCTTCAGGGGTCAATTTCACAAGTTGGGGGAAATTACCTTTAAGCCGTTCCCGATACTGCGTTGTCTTGTCGAGCGAAGTGATTCGCTCGGCGACTTCCACAGACACAAAAGCGTTTAGTTTGACCATTAAAGCCACGATGACGGCTTCATCTGTGTCTATATCAATAAAGGGAAAAGTGACGTCTCTAGCGTTATTTTTAAAATCATCTTGCATAAAACAATGCTCCTTTGTTATGGGTTGAGAGCATTGTTTTATCCTGTGAAACATAGTTTCAACATTGACTAGAGGGTTAAGTTTGAAGCTAAATTTTCCAATATTTTAATTATGTGAAATAAATAGACAAGCCCTTAAAAAACCCTATTGTCCATGTCGGTTTATGCTCTTTTCAATTAGAAAAAGGGCATCCAAAACACATAAGCAAGGGAGTGTGAAAAATGACAAATAAACTTGACGGAGACAATTTAAGAAATGACCAATTAAAACCAATTGTGCAAGAGCTTGATAGGTTGTTAGAGGTGAAAAACGAAAGTCTGCCAGACGATAAAAAAATGACACAAGAGGAATTAGAAGCACATCTTGGTTATTCCTATGGCATGATTTCAAGATGGAAAAAGGGGCTACGCACACCCTCTTTTTATAGCCTCAATTGTTGGCTTCATGCGCTTGATGCTAAACTGGTTGTCGTCTCAAAAAATAGTAATGACAGATAAAAAAAGCCCTGATTTTATCGGGGCTTTTTACTTAGTGTCTAAAAACTCACCCTATAAGCGACTGTTAAGGAAGCACCTGCGATATGGTCACCAAAAAACGGCATATCGACAACTGAACTAGGGGTTCTATTTATGACCCAATCATTATACGTATCAGAGGGTGATGTTTTCCAAACAGATTTTGGCAAGATGTATTTATAATCAAAATTAAGTCCGACAACTAAAGAATGGTTTCCCCTAAACGTAAAGGCATATCCTGCATTGAGATAAGGGTTAATCATATTCGTTCGGTATTGAAGCTCTAGTGTGCTTGAATTATTAAAAACAGATAAGGGGTCGTCTGAAATTGTCACTTCTTCAATATCCATATTGAAAGTGCTTTTCAAGAACTTTAACCCTGCTGTTAGCTCAAAACCTCCTAATATCAAAACAGTTGACTCAATCATCGGACCATAAAAATTACCATAGAGAGAAAGGTATCTTTCACCTGTTGCGGTTGTGAGATTTTCAGTTTGAGAAAAGAACCGATTGAAAGAAACACCAAAAATTAAGGTCTTTCCTCTGCTTGGAAATCCCACCCCACAAGAAATACCAGTCGTTGCAAAAACATCTTGCATATTGTCAAAACCGAATAAATCATTGACGGTAGTTTTAAGCTCTGAACTTCCAAAATAGGCATCCGTTCCAAGATGAACCCGAAACGATAAATCAGTTAAAAGGCTTTTGGTTGTGTCCCTTTTAAAGTCAGCCAAAGAATTTAACCCTTTGGCTGTCTGGGAATAAATTAAAACGACAAGGCAGATTAACAGCCTGCTACTTTTGTGCATGGTTTATTTGGGTTTGGCTGGCAAAATACACAAGTAACACAAGTATTGCTACCGTAGCATTCAAGACCTTCACCAACACCTAAAACGTATCCTGTAATTGCGCCAATTTGAAAGCCAAGAGGGTTGCCAGTAGCAAGAAAACCAAGAACACCGCCTTGAATACCTCTTGTGTATGCTCTTGTTGCAACTGTAGCAACAACATTAGCCGTGCGTTTTAACCATCTTTTGAAGCGTCCAAATATTCTACCGTTTTCAATACCCTCGTCATTGATGTAATCTTCAACTAAGCTATCAACGATTTGGTCAATGCTTTCTTGCATAAGAGTATTTGCAGAGATCAAGGCTAGTTTTTCTGTTTCCGTTAACTCATCATCTGTATCAATGGAAGATTCCTCTAGGTCAAAATCTTCCTTTAAACTGGTCTTGAAATGCTCGAAATAAGCATAGACTGAATCAACGGATACAATATCATCATCGTCCAGCTTTCTAAAATTAACATCGACAACCTGATTGTAAAAACCAGCTAATGCACCCTCGATATTGGCAATAATATTGGCGCGTCTATTTAAAAGAGGTTTAGACAATTGAATGTCACTACCTTTTTTATAGTTCTCTTCAACTCTTGCAATTATGCTCGCAATATTGTTGTCAGAGGATGATTGAATGAGTTCATTTCTGACATTAGAATAATATCCTGTTTCCTCGTCTAACAGAGTAGCGGTTGACATGGGAAACATGCTTAAAACTTTGGCACTGGCGATTGCTCTTTCTTTAATCTGTGTCTTTTGGCTTTCGTAGCTTTCAGATGATGATGTTTCTTTTGAGTTATCGCATCCATAGATCGCAACAACGCATAAGGCGATTGTGAGTAATTTCTTCATAGTTATGTGTGGTTTTAATGAGGTTCGAAGATATTGACATCATAACTTATTCACAAGTGGGCTAGTTATTTGTCATCAATAAACACTTGCGAATGTAAAGAACCCTACAACAATAAAAAGAAACCCCCGAATTAATCGGGGGTTTTTAGTCTTGTGTGTGGTCTTTCCTCTGACTAGTGAAAACTTTTCTTTTTGTGTTCTGTCCGTGCTCTTTGGGTTTCACTGGTAATATAGTTCATAGCACTAGTTACACCCTTTAATTCATCTACAGTTTTAATCAGTAATTTGGTTGTTTTTCTTGTTAGATCGATACAATTATCTAACCGCTCATCGGGCGTAACATCATCAAAATTTGAGGTTGCATCCATTGCCGTTTCATAAGCTTTAGATTTTTTCTTTTTATCGTCATCGTTATTATTATCAGTCATTTTTTTATCCCTCTCTCTTGTAAAAATGGGACGAGCCGACCGATCAAGCCAACGTGCAAGAGGAAAAATCAACTCGACCAAGCACAGCCCGTCCCTTTTTGCTCTCGCATTCCGTCCAGCGAATAGCGAGAAACAAAACCAGTTATTTGTGTGTGTTAAACTATTTCAAGCAAAGTTTTTCATTGTCATTCAAGCTGTTCAGTTCTGAACCGAGCATGATTAACCATAAATACTTACGGGCTTCTTTGGTTTCTTCTTTAGCAATTAGTTCATCAAACGTAATAGCGTCAGGGGTACTTGCTTGTGTGTCAATTATCATTACTCATTCCCCTTTAATTCATCATTGGCTAGACCTGATGTATCCATGCCGAATTTTAGATCATCGTATGCCTGTTCAACTAAATGACCACCACGATTGATAAGGACTTTGCCTTTCCACAATTTTTGCATGGCGTTCTTTTCTGGCATTTTTTGGATGTATCGGTCATACATCACACTATCATCTGTACTCATTTTTCCCTCCGTACATAGTTTTTATTTAATCAGACATTCCTTGCCTGTGATTGCGATAATGACAGACAATTCTTAATTAAATATGAAAAACACTAATTTTTTTCCTTGCAACGGCAAATAATATTCCTTATGGTTGGGATAAAGGAATTTACACGGTGTTTTAAATGGCTAAATCATTGCTTGTTAAAAAACTCAAAGCTGCTCGTGAGTTGGCAGGCTGGACACAACAAGAGCTTGCGACACATTCTGGCGTTCCACACAACACTTTGACAAAAATTGAAAGCGAGATATCGGAAAACCCAAAAGAGGTGACATTGAGCAAACTTGAAACGGCTCTTAATCGTGTGAGTGTTTTTTACCTCGAAAAAGGTGTAGAAATGCGTGATGATGCTATTCGTTTTTTTCGTGGTGCAGATTGGGCAGTTTATCTATTAGAGGATATATTAATAAAGGCACGTAATGGCCTATTTAGAGAGCTTTATTTATCTGGTGTAGATGAAAAGCAAAGTAGCTCCGAAATCATTAATCTCTTGCGTCAGATCAGAAAAGAGAAAATCAAAATTTACTATCTGATTGAGGAAGATAATTCACACCGATTAGGGTTAAACCACGAATATAGATACGTTCCAAAAGATCAATTCATTAACTGGCCATCCTTTGTCTATGGAGACTATGTAGCCATTTGTACTGACTATGAAAATGAATGCCAAGTTCTCAACAATGTGCAATTAGCAAGAGTGCGCAGGCGAGAGTTTAGGGTTTTATGGGATACTTATAAAGAACCTATGGATGAGAGTACAGCCGATGAACGATACTAAGAATTATCCAGATCAAACGGGGTATTATAAAATCAAACCAAGGGGGATGTCTTGGCAAGATTTTGACACCGTTCGCTTAGAAATTAGCGTAGGTCAACCATACCATGAGGGCGAAAAACTCAAATCAGCTATTGAATGGGCTGTCAATCGTTTTGATAATTTAATGGTCATTGTTGGCGATACGATCCAGCGATATACGTTGAAATTTGAAAATAATCTCAAAGAGCTTGAAGCACATAGACAATCCTTTGTGGCTGGGGATTTATGGCTTGAACGCAATGCGTCTACTCTTAAAGGTTTACCTGTCATAAGGTGGGATGATTATAGGCTCAACGATAGATTTGAAACGGTTCACGATCAAGTCTTAACGCTGTATCATGGTAACAAAGAGTGGAGAGCGCAAGTTGATAACGCTATTGATGACACTTGGAAGCGTCGCCAAAAAACCAAGGCTCATATTTACACCCCTGAAAGGCATGATGAATACCTTTCTAATTCATTAGCTCTACTGATTGAAGAAACTGCTACATTAGCTTTAATGTATCAAGATTATCCGGGCATTAGCGCCTATCCCGGAACATTCGGGCAAATGTGGTCAATGTTCATTGAAACAGATATCCCAAATGCTCCACAAGGTCTTAAAAATGCACATTGTTTGAGACTAGCCTTTAATAAGAATAAACAGTTGAAACAACCTCCAATGGTAAAACCAAAACCGGAAACTATGAGAATTGCTTAACCTATCCCTGAAATTCGGATTTATCGGATAATGTTTCTTATGGTAAATAATGGAGTTATGTTTATCTTTAGTAAGATATAAACTTCACATTAATTAGGAATTGATGACCCAATTGGAATTGTTAAAATCACTAATCCCACAAGCCACAAAAGAGTTTGAATCAGACCATACTCAAAATTTTAAGGTCACCTATATGCGAGAAGAAACATTCCCTGATTTTAAGGGATATAAAATTGAATTCGAATGCAGGGATGATGTAATGTCAATTTGGGATCGACTTGATAAGGTGGATCATGTGAACTTTAAATACAAGACAATAATGGGTTATGCAAAGGCCAGTTCCTTTGAGTGTTATCGTAAAGCAGTAATTTCAATGAAAAATTAAAATTGCAAAGCACTAACAGTAAAATGAATTCAAAGTACAAAGTAAGATTCAAGTATAAAAAGTCTGAGGATGGTAATTACATCGAATCAGTTCAGGAATTTGATTTCTCATATGAATTCCCTGATGAGCCAAGCTCTTTTATTCCATTGTTGGCTGAAGCTCTTGGAATTATAGAGGAGTGGATCAAGGATGTAGAAGTATCATAAAATGAGCGTATTCTTGAACTCGAAGGATTGTCCTATACTCTTAACTTAACCCTAAGATTTAGCTCATCACCTCCATAGTTTTCAAGCCAGTATTTTTCATACTTCTCAAAAGAACCACAAATGCTTTTTGAGTTTTCGTAGAATTGGCGACTCGGATAAATTTCAATTTGATTGAGCGCATTATGCGATTCATATTCTTCGTCATTAGTGTAACCTAGTGGGCGGATTACTTTCTCGAAATAACTTTTTGCGGAAAATAAACATATCTCCAATGCCGGGTTGTCCTCCAAAGAAGACAGCCAACCAATTACAGATTGCCTTCTCAGAATTTTAAATAGACATTCTCTTTTTCGCAAATCTCTTTGTTTAATATCGAGATCATCAACAGACTTCTCGTCTGGATACTTCGATCTATATATCTCCACTATCGAAGAAATAACTCTGGATGGACGAGCAACATGCTTAACCATAAATAGTAATTCGAAATCTTCAATCACTTCCCATGCTTGCATCTTATCTCTTGCAAAACAACCGCCAACCAAAGAGTCCAAACCAAAAAACATGCAGTTATTATATTCAAAAGACTCTCCACTTCTCAACAGTATCGTCCCTTTTGGAACAACGCAATAACCATATTTTTCAATGAAATTCACTATAAATTAGAATATAGGAAATTCCCTGAATAGAGAGTTCATTCTAGCCCTTTTTTAATGCTTCTAATCCTGCGTTTAATTGATCGTTTTTCCGAAATCAAAAATTACTCCAGCGTTTATTCAATTATTATTATCTTTTTATAATGCAACCCTCTCTATGTTCTAAAATACAGTTATGATTGAGGAAAAACAGAAAAGAATTAATCCTTTAACAACAACCTGGAACATTATAAGCTCTATAGGAGGAGCGGTGGGACTTGTGAGTTTCGCTGAAGATTGGCATGACTGGTCTCAGTTTTTTGTCACACTGGTTGAGCATTATCGCACAATTGTATATTGGCCGTTTAAAGTCTTTCCATTTGAGATTTCCTCTTGGGTGAAGGACTATCTGTTTTTATCTATTCTTATTAGCTCTGCCACTTATAAATCTGGGAAAACATCTCATTCTGAAAAAAAATATAGCATAATAAAACAAGAAAAGGATCCTGAGAAAATTAGAGCTATTGAAGATACTTATAGAATCCTTTTTCTAGCAGTTACCTTCATTCTATGGCCCCTTGCAATTTTTGCAGAGATTCAGATCATTTACTTTTTTTTAAAAAACAGAAATAATGATAGTTATCGAGGAGTAGATAAAGAATCAGTTAGATTTTGGCAATGGATTGTAACGATTCTTTTGATCTTTATTGTTTGTCTATTCATTAGTGTAATCATGAATAGAAGGTAAATAAACTGGAGGTTAATTTTCAAAATGGTCTCAAACACTGCTTGAATTTCCTATATCAATATTCAGTTAGAATGTCCTTTTGATCCCTTTGGACAATTGAAACTATATTCTTGTCAATAAAAATCCTCGTAGCAAGCTGACGGGGAATTCTCTCGATTAAAACGGACGTTTAATCGAGGGTTTTATGATCCTTTATTATGTTCGATAAATCCACTTATCGAACATAATTCAATCACTCCCCCATAATGATTTTATCGTAGTCGTCTATGACGGAGTTTTCGAAGCTGTCTAGGTAGGTTTGTGTAATGGCTTCTGTGGCCTGTCCAAGGGCTTGTTGAATAACTGCCGTGGGAACTCCTTTACGCTTGCTCATAGTGGCGTAAGTGTGTCGTGCGCTGTAAATTGAAAATGGCTTAATCTCTGCCATTTCTGCGATGCGTTTCAAATATTGATTGAGCCTTAAACGCCTGTTGCGTATAACATCTGCATATTTTTTGGCATCTGTATAGCCTTGTAAAATCGGAAACAGAAAATCACTTTCTGCGCTTTGGTATTTTAAGATAAGAACTTTCAAAGCCTCTGAAACCTTAATGCTAAAAGGCTCTGTGGTTTTCTTTCGAACATAAAACAAGCGGTCATAATCACCTGTAATATTGCTCTTTTTCAAATAAGCTATATCCATCCAGTTCATACCACGCAAATAAAAGGAAACCATGTAAAGATCACGGGTTCGAATGAGGTGGGCTTTACCTGATAAATCAACACTTTTGAAAGCGTCAAATTCTGCCTCGGTCAAAGCCTTATGAATGGGTTTTTTGCCCTTAATCTTATAATCTGCAAAAGGGTAACTTTCTTGACTGGCAAGCCCTGACTTTACCGCTTTGTTATAGACGGCTCGTAAGGTTCGCATATAGACACTTAAACCGCCTGCATCATTACCATTAGCGTAATGCTCGGTTTCTATTTTCTTTAGAAAAGGGTACGTGATTTGATTGAATGTGAAATTTTCATGTCCAACAAAAGAGCGCAACTTGTTTTTAAGTGTCTTGTAAACGCTGGCATTTCCTGTTTTGCCTGCTTTGGTTAAATCCTTAATCTGGGCGTCTATAAAGTCAAAGACATTGCCGACTGTCTCGACTGTCTCTGTCTTATCTTTTTTTACAATCCTTGCCTTAATCTCTTTCATAGACAGATTGACCAACTCGCGACTATTGCGCAGTTCAGTAAAAACGTCATAGGCTTTTGTTCGTTCTTTGTGTAGGGCATTGTTCAATAAAACAATGTCTTCGCCTAGCTGTGCTTTGGGTTTGATCTTCTCGTTACTTGCATCCCATTCCTTCTCAAAGAGGCTATACCCCATTGAGATATTGAGGGGCTTACTGTTGTAAACAATACGCATTTGAAGCGGAAAACTGCCGTCTTGCTTGGCTCTGCGTTTATCTAAAAGAAATCTAATGTTCAATCCCATTTGCAAGCTATTTGCAAGCGAATTTCGGATTTTTATGATTTAATATGAAATCATCCAATCAAAAAAAGCCCATTAAAGCACAAAAAAAGACATTTTATTTCGAGTGGTTTCAAAAGTGTCGTGCCTGTCACGCAGGAGGTCGCGGGTTCGAGTCCCGTCCATACCGCTTCAAACAGCCCTGGGATCTCTCAGGGCTTTTTTATATCCAAAATCTGAAGAGTAGATTTTAAAAAAATTGGGATCAAGCGTAAAACCTGTGG
>JAGDZQ010000009.1:0-77357 GCA_049115715.1 Cyclobacteriaceae bacterium | reverse complement strand
CATATTAATCGGGTTCAGGTTATATGGTGGTGGTAAATTCTCCGATATTTTACTATGTGTACTTGTTAAAATATCGGAGAATTTAGTAGGGCATAAGTGAGGTTAAGCTATCATTTTAATTGATACCCTCTTAAAAAATCTTCGGTATTCATCCTCTTTTTTCCTTGTAGTTGGACGTTTTCGAGTCTTAGAGCTCCATCTACAGTGACAATGTCTAGATATTTTTTTCCATCGGATTTAAACGTGCCAGGGCTTTCCGAATAGGATTCTGTTGATAAGTTAGTTTGGTAGATTTTGAACGTGAGTCCATCCAAAGTTGTCCATGCGGCAGGATAAGGACTAAGTCCTCTGATGAAATTTCTGATTTTTTCAGACGATTGGTTCCAGTCAATCTTGCAGTCTTCTCGAAAGATTTTCGGAGCATGCTTTGTATCTCCTTTTAATATTTGAGGCTGTAGTTTGTAATTCCCTTCTTGAATGGCTTTTACCGATTTTACTATCAGGTTAGAGCCGCGTTGCATTAGACGCTCATAAACGGTTCCTATGTTATCGTCCGGTCGAATGGGTTCTTTTTCCTGAAAGAGAATATTTCCAGTGTCTATTTCGTGTTGTAATTTGAATGTAGTTACTCCTGTCTCTTTTTCGCCATTGATGATAGCCCAATTGATAGGAGCTGCTCCTCGATAATCAGGGAGCAGCGATCCATGTAGGTTAAAAGATCCGTGTGGAGGCATATTCCAAACAACCTCAGGCAACATCCTGAAAGCAACGACTATTTGAAGGTCAGCTTCGTAACTTTTGAGCTCTTCAATGAATTCTGGGTCTTTTAGGTTGGTAGGTTGTAACAGTGGAATGTTTTGCGATACGGCATAGTCTTTCACGGGGCTAGTGCCGAGCTGCTTGCCTCGTCCTTTGGGTTTGTCAGGTGCTGTGATTACTGCTACAATGTTCATCTTCTCCTCAACTAGCCTTTGCAAACTCGCAACAGCAAATTCAGGAGTACCCATGAAAATGATTCTTAAATTGTTTTCGCTCATATCTGAGTACAAACTTAAGATTTGGAAGGTGAAAGATGATTGCTTAATTGAAAATAGTGTTCGTCTCAGATTTGCTGGACTATTGATTTTGCTGGAGCCGAAGCTCTCAATCTTTGATTACGAATTCTAAAAAGTTAGCCGGATTAATTTCATGGGTTTCATGATTAGGGTATGCGTTAAGGTAGGATTTTGAGAATAGAGTTTTTCGTTTGTTATTCCATTTGATTTCATATGCATTCTGTACTCCGTCAGTCTCTTCTATAAAATCAATTTCTTGCTGCAAATGGGTTCTCCAGAAGTAATAATTTGGATTGTGCAAAGCATATGCATTTGCTTTCATTCGTTCAGCAATAAAGAAGTTTTCCCACAAAGCTCCAGTATCGTTTCTCAATTCCAATGGCTGGAAATTTGATATAACGGCATTTCTAATTCCAGTGTCGTAAAAGTAGATTTTGCGTGATTTATTAATCTCATTTCTCAGGTTTCTACTTAGTGGATTGAGGCGAAAAACGATAAATGCTTGCTCCAGAAGTTGAATATAAGATTCAACTGTTTTATTATCTACCTGTAGCATTCTTCCCAGCTCGGTATAAGACGCTTCACTTCCAATTTGAAAAGCGAGCGCTTGAAGTAACTTTTCCAATAGAGCAGGCTTTCTTAGGCTACTTAGGCTTAGAAGGTCTTTGTATAAGTAGCTGGATGCTAGATTTCTCAATAATTCCTTTTCTTCTCCTCGATTGGTGATTACCTCGGGATACATTCCGAACCTGATTCTGTTTTCCAGATTAGCTTTGAAATCCAACAACTCATAGTGATCGATATATTCTCCCACCGATATGGGGTACATATAGTGTTCAAATTTTCTACCTGTTAAAGGCTCATTTATCTCATTAGCCAATTCAAAACTACTTGAGCCGGTCACTACTATCTTAATGTCAGGGAAACTGTCGTGGAGGATTTTCAACGATAATCCAATGTTTTTTACTCTTTGCCCCTCATCGATTAATAACATTTGATTTTTACCTATTAATTGAGAAGCTCTCCTTGACGATAGATTAAGCAATTGTTCTGCAACTTCAGGGTCGTCGCAATTGAGATATTCAGATATTCCGTCAAAGTTGTTTTGTAGATTTTTGAGCAAAGTTGTTTTGCCTGTTTGTCTTGGGCCAAGAATGATCAAAACCTTTTTTCTGTTCAATCGCTCTTGTAAATAAGCCTGTAATTTTCTGTTTATGCTCACTATTCAAATCTTTAATCCTGTAAATATATAAAATTAGAGGATCGTAATCCTGTAATTATATAAAATTAGAGGATCATAATCCTGTAATTATATGAAATAAAGAGGTTTGATATTATATGGATAGATAATCCAGTGGACTATTTATATAATCATCGTTTTTCAGGATACAAAAGATACTCCTGTCTCATTTTCCGGTATGATCCTAGGTCAGATTCCCAACTTTTTCTGATCATCTCTTCAGAGACTCCTGTTTCGATTTGTTTTTGAAGCTCGTCTGTGCCTGCTAACTTTTTGAAATAGCTATTAAAGAATGAGTTCTCCAAACTTCCTTTAGTTGAGCTATAGAATTCGATTAAGAATTTTAAGTCTAATTCATATTTGATGGTTTTACCGGAAAGGTCAACACCATAGCAGGTTTTTCCTTCCAGTGGAGGGTATTTTGACCCCAGATTTGGTTTGGGTATGAACGAAAAAGCTGTATCAGGATAAGCAGGGTGACCGATAATTTGAAATTGCTTCTTGGTTCCTCTTCCAACAGAAGCTACTGTCCCTTCAAAAAGTCCCAGAGATGGATAGAGAGAGATGGATAAGTCATTCGGCAGGTTTGGGCTTGGATTAATAGGGAGCGAATAAGGCATGTCATGCGTCCAATTTCTCACCTTTATGATCTTCAAATCACATTGAGTTTCATTTTCTAACCAACCCTCGCCGTTGATCATCAGCGCCAGTTCACCAAGAGTCAATCCATGAACAAGCGGTATGGGGTGAAGGCCAATAAAAGAGGAAAACTCTTCTTTCAAAACAGGGCCATCAACGTAGCTGCCATTTGGGTTTGGCCTATCGAGCAGTATTACTTTGACTCCATTTCTCGCACAGGATTCCATCAAATAGGTCATGGTGCTGGCGTATGTATAGAACCGGACGCCTACATCTTGAATGTCAATGATGAGAACATCCAAATCGCTCATTTGATCATCTGAAGGTTTCTTAGATGAACCGTACAATGAAATCAGCTCAAAATCATTTTCATTTACCTGATTCTCAATTTCTTCGCCATCACTATGCTTTCCTTTGAATCCATGCTCAGGACTGAAAACCTTGGTGATATTGACATTGAGCAACTGAAGCGTGTCGATCAGGTGTGCTTCCTTTATTAAAGATGTATGATTAACAAAAAGGCCAACTCTTTTTTCCTCTAGCAAAGGGAGATACTCTTCAAGCTGATATGCCCCCGGTAAAATTTGACTATCTGGATCAGTTGGTTTGGCGCAGGAGAAAATCAATGCAATAAATAACAAGCTTGTAAGGCGCTTCATCATTAGGGATATCTTTATTATTGCATCAAAGTTAGCTAAGATTGAATCTCCCTCTTTTTATATCCAAGCGGATTTCCAGCAATAGTGATGGATCCTTTTCGACGGTGATAAGTCGAATTGCTGTAATCAGCATTGCAGTTGCCATTATAGCACTAATCTGTGCATTCACCATTCTGGGAGGATTCGAGAATACCATCAAGGAGAAAATCTATACTTTCAGTGGGCATTTGGTGGTTAGTAAATATACTTTATCGACCTCCTACGAAGATTCTCCCATTGATGTCTCAGATTCAGTTTTGAGTCATATAGAATCACTTCCCGGTATAGACTATTTACAAACTTATGCTTATAAAGCTGGCTTACTTAAGGCCAACGAGGAGGTGCAAGGGGTAATACTCAAGGGGCTCGATCAAAATTTTGATACTGTTTCGTTTTCTGATCATCTGATCAAAGGACGTTTTCCTACTTTCCCGGATGAAGGCTATGGACAGGAGGTGGCTATCAGTAGCAAAATGGCGAGGTATCTTAAATTGGATATTGGTGACGAAATGATCATTTTCTTTATTCAAGAACCTCCAAGATTCAGGAAACTGATATTGACAGGCATCTACGAGACCGGCTTGGAAGACTTTGATGAAAAGACGATTTTGGGAGATATCAATCTGGTAAGAAGAATCAATGGCTGGGAAAGAGATAAAGCAGCTGGAATAGAAGTTTTTCTTAAGGATGTTGAGAACCTTGAAGCAGCAGAAGATCTCATTTTTAATGAAACAGGGAATGATCTTTACGTGGATAAGGTAAGCGATAAATATGCTGGAATTTTTGATTGGCTAAGCCTGCTTCATCGCAATGTGATTATCTTTTTCTGGATTATTCTATTTATTGCCAGCCTCAATATGATTTCTATATTATTGATTCTGATCATGGAGCGAATTCAGATGATAGGAACATTTAAGGCATTAGGAGCCACTGGCGGCTTGCTCAGGAGGGTTTTTCTATTTAATGGACTTCTATTGATTACAAAGGGTCTTTTTTGGGGAAACTTGATCAGTTTAGGTGTGTGCTGGATTCAATATCAATTTAAGGTAATGCCTCTGGATGTCACCAGTTATTACATGAGTCACGTACCCATATCATTTGATCTTAATGCTATTATTTTGATTAATGTTCTAGCTGTTGTGATAGTGGGGTTAACCCTTTTTCTACCGCTTCTTGTTATCTCTAGAATTAAGCCGATTGTAGCGATTCGCTTTGATTAGCGGAGTGTCCAGGCTCATATTTCCTGAAGAAACTTCTGATTTTTAGTTCGATCACACCGAATACTGCTTCTTTGAATATGCCAGTAGACATTTTAGAAGTGCCTCTTGTTCGATCAGTGAAAATAATTGGTACTTCCACAATTTTAAAACCACGCTTCCAGGCATTGAATTTCATTTCAATCTGAAAAGCGTAACCTATAAAATTAACCTTTTCAGGCTCCAGTGATTGTAAGACTGATTTGTGATAGCACTTAAATCCTGCTGTTGTGTCCATTATTGGGATTCCAGTGATTAGTCGCACATACCAGCTAGCGAAGTAAGACATGAGCACACGCCCCATTGGCCAGTTCACAACATTCACACCTTTGATATACCTGGATCCAATGGCCATGTCATTGCCTTGAACACATGCTTCATATAACTTGACTAAATCCTTAGGGTTATGTGAAAAATCAGCGTCCATTTCGAAAACATAGTCATACCCTTTGGCCAAAGCATATTCGAACCCCTTGATGTACGCAGTGCCGAGCCCTAGTTTTTTTTCTCGTTGGATAAGATGAACTCTCTCTGGATGGTTTATCTGAGCATTTTTCACCAAGTCAGCAGTGCCATCAGGAGAACCGTCATCGATAATGAGGAGCTCAAATGAAGATTCAAGCTCCATTACAGCATCAATGATTTCCAGAATATTTTCTGACTCATTGTAAGTAGGAATGATGACGAGATTTTTATGCACTATCGAAATTTAGTAAATAAGGACTTTCTTAATCTTAAAACTTGAACAATAATTTTCATCTAATTGTTGCATTCTGGTTTTTATAACCCAATATCTTTAACATACTTTCACTATCCTGCTCTTCAGCAAAAAGGCTCGTTGAGATAGCTCCATTCTCATCTTTATCAATGATTATATGCTTGGGGGCTGGGATTAGACAATGTTGAATGCCTCCATATCCCCCTAGTGATTCCTGATAAGCTCCGGTATGAAAAAAACCGAAATATAGTGTTTCCTCATTATCTATCTGTGGGAGGAAGACCTCTCCGATGTGAGTTTCCGAATCGTAATAGTCTTGGCTGTCACATGTCAGTCCTCCTATATTGACTCTGTGATGCATGTTGTCCCAGTGATTGATTGGTAGCAGGATAAACTTGCTGTTAAGCCCCCATACATCTGGTATATGGGTGATGAATGATCCATCCATCATGTACCAAAGTTCCTTGTCGTTTTGGAGTTTTTGATCGAGAACCGAATAGATGGTCGCTCCACTTTCACCAACCGTAAATGATCCAAACTCAGTAATAATGTTAGGAACATCTACATGATTCTTGGCACAGATCCACTTGATGTTTCCAACAATCTGATCAGCCATGTATTCGTAATCATACTCAAAACCGAGCGAATTTTTGATTGGAAACCCACCACCCACATCAACAGTATCAAGCTCCGGGCAAATCTTCTTCAGTTCACAGTATTTGTAAATGAACCTACTTAGCTCACTCCAATAGTACGCTGTGTCCTTGATGCCAGTATTTATAAAAAAATGGAGCATTTTTAGTTTAGCATTGCTTCCTTCTATCTGTTCCTTGTAGTGGGGAATGATATCATGATACCTAATTCCCAATCTACTGGTATAGAAAGCAAAATTTGGCTCTTCGTCAGCTGCTATTCTGATTCCTACATTGAAATCCCCGTTGACATGTTCTTTGTAATGCTCCAGCTCCATGAGGTTATCAAGAATCGGGATGCAATTCTCAAACCCATCGTTGATTAATTCAGTAACATTTTGAAGGTAAAGAGGTCGTTTGTATCCGTTACAAATGATAATTCGGTCTTTACCTATTTTTCCTGTGCTGTATAAGTTTTTGATAATCGGAATATCAAAAGCTGAGGAGGTCTCGATATGAATATCATTTTTCAACCCTTCTTCTAATACAAATTGAAAGTGAGATGACTTTGTACAATAGCAATAAGTATAAGTGCCGTTGTAGTTATTTTTCTTTATCGCATCGTTAAATATCTGCTTCGCATATTGAATGTTTTCGCTGATTTTGGGAAGATAAGTGAGTTTAAGGGGTGTTCCATATTCCCTGATTATCTCCATCAGGTTTACATTATGAAAATTGAGCAGATTGTCCTTGACTGTAAATTCCTTTGTTGGAAAAGTGAAAGTTTGCTCGATTAAGTCAGCGTAAGATTTCATCCAGTTCTAAATCATAAAATATGGACGCAATAATGAATAAAATTTGCGAATGATTTGCATCTAAAATATCAAAAAGAATGAAGTTGGTTTAAGCAGGAGCCGAGCAATTTATTTTGATCATGTTTTTGTTACATTTTTTCAACTCAAATTCGTCAATTACCACCTAAGTAATTTAACGATTGCTTATCAAAATCATCATGTCGATTTATTCGACTAATCCTATACATTCGTCCTAGGTTGATGATTGATATATGATAGAGTTGAACGTTCAAAATGAGACTTCTTCTTTGGAAGCGGTTGTGCTGGGTATAGCTGATAGATCCGGCGGTATTCCTGATGTTTTGGATGCGTATGATCCTAAATCAGTAGAACACATTAAGGCCGGGACTTATCCTACTGAGAGCGATATGAAAGTGGAGATGGATGCGTTTTGCAGTGTGTTCAAGAAATATGGCGTAGAAGTATATCGACCGGAAACTCTTGTTGATTGCAATCAAATCTTTAGTAGAGATATCGCTTTTGTAATAGACGATTACCTCATTGAATCCAATATTTTGCCAAGTCGTGAGCAGGAGTTGGGAGCGATCGATTATTTGGTCAGTCAGATGGATCCTTCAAAAGTGATTCGTCTTAAGGACGATGTTCATATTGAGGGGGGCGATGTAATGCTTCTGGGAGATTATATTTTCGTAGGAACATATAGGGGAAACGATTATCCAGATTTCATCACTGCTCGGACTAATCAAGCTGGAGTTAAGTTTTTAGAAGATTTTTTCCCAAATAAAAAAGTAGTCTCTTTCAATTTGAAGAAATCAAATACAGTAGCCAAAGAAAATGCCCTTCATTTGGATTGTTGTTTTCAACCTGTTGGGAAAAATAAGGCAATCATTCATAGAGAAGGGTTTCTTGAAGAATCCGAATACCAATTTATAGTTGATTTTTTCGGGAAAGAGAATCTCTTTCATATTGACAAAGAAGAGATGTACCATATGAATAGCAATGTCTTTTCTATTGCTCCGGATGTGGTGGTCTCGGAAAGAAACTTTACCCGACTCAACCAATGGTTAAGAAGTCAGGGGATTACAGTTGAGGAAATACCCTATGCCGAAATCGCAAAGCAAGAGGGCTTACTAAGATGCTCTACATTACCACTTAGGAGAAAATGAAGAAGCAGATTACTGATAGGATCATGATGGTAAGGCCTTCAGCTTTTCATATGAATGAAGAGACGGCTGTAAATAACTATTATCAACAGCCTGAAGATGGAGTGAGTCAGTCTCAAATTCAGAGTCAAGCGTTAGTCGAGTTTGATGCCATGGTAGTCAATCTCAGGTCAAACGGAATAAATGTGACGCTTTTTCAAGATTCTAAAGATTCACAAACTCCAGACTCTATTTTTTGCAACAATTGGAATTCCTTTCATGAAGATGGTACTGTTTTTCTATACCCAATGTTTGCTGAGAATAGGCGAAGGGAGATTAAATCTGAAATCTTACAGCAATTGAATCAGGAGTTTCTGATTAGAAAAACCATTTCTTTAACCGAATGGGAATCGAAAGAAATGTTTCTTGAAGGCACAGGGAGCATGATTTTGGATCGCCACAATCAAATCTGCTATGCTTCGATTTCTGATCGTACGAATTTGGAAGTTCTTGAAAGCTTTTGCAGCCAAAGCAATTTTAAATTAGTTGCTTTCACTTCATACCAAGAGGCCGGAACAGTAAGGCTGCCTATCTATCATACCAATGTGATGATGTGTCTCGGAGAGCAGTTTTCGGTGATCTGTCTGGATAGTATTGATAATGATTTTGAAAAAAAAACAGTCATCCAAAGTCTGTCCGAAACGGGTAAGGAGATTGTTAAAATATCGGAGGATCAATGCAATCGATTTGCCGGAAATATGCTTCAGGTACGTAATCAAGAGGGAAAACGCTTTGTGGTTATGTCTGAGTCTGCCTATCGGTCTCTTGATTCTGACCAAGAGGAAAAACTCTCCCGACATGGCGAATTGTTGTTCAGTTCTTTGGACACAATTGAAAAATATGGGGGAGGAAGTGCGAGATGTATGATGGCTGAGATATTTTTGCAGCCGAAACACACATTATGATCTCAATTCAAGTTCAGCTTGCAGAGGATATTTCTCAAGCATTTCAGTCACTATTTCAGATAGATCTATCTCCACAGAAGGTAAATCTTCAACCCACTCGAAAGGAATTTCAAGGAACGCACACGCTCGTTGTTTTTCCTTTTTTGAAAGAAACAAGGCAAAAGCCCGAAGAGCTAGGGAGTAATCTTGGAGATTACCTAAAGACCAATTCTAAAATTGTAAAAGACTTCAATGTAGTCAAAGGCTTTCTCAATGTAGAGATCACCGATACTACCTGGATTGGCGAATTGAAATCTATCACCGAGGAATCAAATTACGGGACAGCTTCACCAAATGGGAGGAAGGTGATGGTGGAATTTTCTTCACCCAATACCAATAAGCCGCTTCATTTAGGGCACTTACGGAACAACTTTCTTGGAGATTCAGTCTCTAAAATACTAGCTGCATCAGGTTATGATGTAATGAAGGTGAACTTGGTCAATGACCGGGGGATTCACATTTGTAAATCTATGCTCGCCTATCAAATTCACGGAAACGGTGAGACTCCTGCATCGTCGGGAATGAAAGGAGATCACCTGATAGGGAAGTACTACGTGCTTTTTGATCAGGAATATAAGAAAGAAATGATCGCGCTTATTGAGGGAGGCATGGACAAAGAAGAAGCTAAGAAAAAAGCCTCTCTAATGCTTGCAGCTCAGGAGATGTTGAAAAAATGGGAAGAAGGAGATGCAGAAACTGTAGCACTCTGGAAACAGATGAATGGTTGGGTTTATGAAGGGTTCGATGCTACTTATGATACAATGGGTATCTCATTCGATAAAATTTATCATGAGTCAGAAACCTATCTTTTGGGAAAAGATATAGTTGATGAAGGGTTGAATAAAGAAGTCTTTTTCAAGAAAGAAGATAAATCTGTTTGGATTGATCTTGCAGCTGACAAGATGGATCAGAAGCTTGTACTTCGAGGAGACGGCACCTCGGTTTACATCACTCAAGACATTGGAACCTGTGATTACAAGCACAACGATTTTGCCTTTGATAAATCAGTTTATGTGGTAGGAAACGAGCAAGACTATCATTTCAAGGTTTTGTTCAAGATCATGGAAAAGCTAGGTCGGGATTACGCCGATGGCCTCTATCACCTTTCATATGGCATGGTCGATTTACCTTCCGGAAAAATGAAATCCCGCGAAGGAACCGTCGTAGATGCCGATGATCTCATGCAAGAGATGTTTGATACTGCTGAGAAGCAAACAAAGGAACTCGGAAAAATAGAAGGGCTTTCTGACCAAGAAGCAAATCACCTTTATCGCGCATTGGGACTGGGCGCGCTGAAGTACTTTTTGTTGAAAGTCGATCCCAAAAAACGAATGCTTTTTGATCCACAAGAGTCAATTGAATTTCAAGGACATACAGGGCCATTTATACAGTATACCCATGCGAGGATTTCTGCTATACTGAGACGAAGCAAGGATTTGGGTATTTCACAAGAATTTGATGATGCCAAGCTTACAGAATTACACTCCAAAGAACTGGAGGTAATAAGCAAGTTGGTTGATTTTCCTTCTGTCATACAGCAAGCTGCAAGCGAATATGCCCCATCAGTGGTAGCCAATTATATCTATGAAGTAGCCAAGGATTACAATGGGTTTTATCAGGAAGTAAACATCTTTGGTGAGGAGGATCAGGAGAAAGTAAAGATGCGTATTGCACTCTCACAGTCAGTAGCTAAGGTAATTCGTACTGGTATGGGACTCTTAGGAATTGAAGTGCCAGAAAGGATGTAGAATGATGAAAAACCTTTTAGTTCTTACGCTTTTTTTCCTCTCAATCTTTCTTCTTTCCTGCAACGATGAATCGTTTGATGAAATTCTCATTTCGGGTACTTTGCTGAATTTGAATTCAGGAGAAGCCATATCCGATATGTTAATTAGAATTGAAGGCTATGAGGAAAAGATTGGTTGTTTGAGAGATGATTGCGACGATACATTGGTGAGCACAGATTTGATGAGATCGAGTGAAAATGGATCTTTCTCCATTTTATTAACTCCTGATTCAAGAGTGGATTACTTCGAATTAACGCCTGACATATCTGCCGATGGAGGCTTGGGATTTCAAAAATGCATTATAAACGGTGTAGGGCCGCATTACATAGATGATTTGATCAATGTTCAATTATCATTAAGCTGTGAATAAAACCAAAGCTTGGATACAAGCCTTTCGGCTTAGGACTCTGCCGTTGGCCTTTTCATCCATTTTACTTGGAGGCTTTTTGGCTGCTTCCAGTGATACTTTCGATGGAGTCATTTTAGCGTTGAGCCTACTCACTACCTTATTTCTTCAGGTACTTTCCAATCTCGCGAATGATTATGGTGATTCGGAATCGGGAGTAGATAGTGAAAAGAGAGAAGGACCCAGTAGAACTGTTCAGTCTGGTTTGATCTCTAAAGAGGCAATGAAGAAGGCAATGATCACTTCAAGTTTACTTGCCTTGATCAGTGGGGTTTCGCTTGTCATTTATGCTTTCCCCAATGACTGGAAATTGTCCTTGACTTTCATTGCTATTGGTATTGCTGCCATTGCAGCGGCAATCAAATACACAGTAGGGAAAAATCCATATGGGTATTCTGGTTTCGGGGATTTATTCGTTTTGATCTTCTTCGGATATGTAGGGGTGATGGGTAGTTTTTTTCTTTACTCAGGAGATATTGTCATTTCTCATTTACTACCTGCAACAACCTGTGGTCTATTCTCCGTAGCTGTGCTCAATGTCAATAACATTCGAGACATAGAATCAGACAAAGTATCGGGTAAGTATAGTATTCCCGTGAGACTCGGAAGAAATAAAGCAGTGATTTACCACTGGCTGATATTAGCTGTAGCCTTTAGTTGCTCCCTCATTTTTGCCTATAAGTATTCATTCAAGAATTTGGATTGGATTTTCCTGTTAATAGCTCCACTGGTTTTCATGAATGCCCACGCTGTATACACAAAAAAAACAGTTGCAGAACTTGATCCCTTTTTGAAACAGATGGCATTAACCACCTTGCTATTTGTCCTGCTTTTTGGGTGGGCACTTTTGTAAGAATCGTGCCTTTGGATTGTTTAAAGAAGATAATTCGCTAACTTAGAAAAAAGCAAAAAACTCAAAAATGAAAAAACTACTCGTCCCTTATGATTTTTCTGATGTAGCATTAAATGCACTTGATTTCGCTGTTGATATTTCTCGCAAAACAAGTGGATGCTGTGTTACCTTAATTAACGTAATTGAGCACCCTTCCCCTGATACAATTAAGACTATGGGAGTAAAGGATTATGATCCAATGGAAGTGGTTTATATCAAGCAAATGATCCTAACCGCGGAAGAAAAAATGAAAGCCCTAATGGGTGATCTCAAGTATGAAGATGTCGATTTGAGTTATAAAATCGTACTGGGGCAGCCTTTCAAAGAAATTTCCAGTGAAATCTCAACCAAGAATATCGAATTGGTGGTAATGGGTACATCGGGAGCAAGTGGAGTGAATGAATTTCTAGTTGGATCTAACGCTGAGCGTATGGTTCGTTTTTCCAAATGTCCCGTAATCACGATTTCTAAACCTACGAGTGTTGACGATATTCATGATATTGTTTTTGCTTCAAACTTTCACGACGTTCCAGAGTCGTTTGTAAATCACGTTAAGCGATTGCAAAAAGTATTTGAGGCAAAACTTAAAATTGTGAAAATCAATACACCGTCCAGTTTCACTACTTCCAGACATGATATGAAGCAGATGACAGATTTCGTAAATGGTGCTATGATTTCCAATTATGAGCTTGATATATACAATCACTCCAATGAAGAAGACGGTATTATAGCTTACGCTGAAGACATTGGAGCCGATATGATTGCTATTGGAACCAATCAGCGACGCGGAATTGGCCATTTTATCAATGGCAGTATTGCCGAGGATGTGGTCAATCACTCAGCCGTTCCTGTTTGGACTTTTGGACTAGACGCAGAATAAAATTTTAAACCCCGAACCTTCGGGGTTTTTTAATTCTCTTTTTCGTAGATATTTTAGGGTATTCCATTATAAATTTGCTGGATGAATTGGAAAGCGACACAACACGAGCATCATCATTGTCATTGATACAACAATCTCAGGTATCCTAAGATGCTAATTCCAATTTCATATTTCAATTTTTTCATCCAAACCACATCATGTCAATACTTAAAGTAGCAGTTCAAAAGTCAGGAAGACTTAGTGAAGACTCTTTAAAACTATTTAAAGAATGCGGCATTAAATTCAACAATGGCGCTAAAAAACTAAAAGCTCAGTCTCATAATTTCCCAATAGAATTTTTATTCCTCAGAGACGATGATATTCCTGGTTATGTAGAAGACGGTATTGCTGATATTGGTATCGTAGGGCAAAACGTACATGAAGAATATTTGAAAAATATTGACGTTGCGAAATACCTTGGGTTTTCTAAATGCAGACTTTCATTAGCAATTCCGAGAGAAGAAGATTATCCCGGGATTTCTTACTTTGATGGGAAAAATATAGCTACATCTTACCCAAATATTCTAAAGAAATTTTTGAAAGAAAAAAGTATCTCTTGCGAGGTTCATGAGATTAGCGGTTCCGTGGAAATCGCTCCAGGCATTGGCTTAGCTGAGGGCATTTGCGATATCGTAAGCTCTGGAAGTACCCTTTTGAGCAATGGATTGAAAGAAGTAGAGACGGTTGCTAAATCAGAAGCTGTTCTGATTGCATCGAAGAGTTTGGATGCTTCAAAAAAAGAGCTACTTGATCAACTTATTTTCAGAATAAATGCTGTACTTGAAGGTAAAAACAACAAGTACGTTTTGCTGAATGCTCCCAATGAAAACATTGAAGGGATCATCAAGTTATTACCAGGGATGAGAAGCCCGACAGTACTTCCACTCGCTCAAGATGGATGGAGTAGTATTCACTCGGTGATCAATGAAGATGATTTTTGGGAGAATATTGAAAAGCTGAGAGAAGCCGGTGCAGAAGGCGTATTAGTTGTGCCAATCGAGAAAATGATTAACTAATGATACCCGTTTACGAGAAACCGGATAAGAAGGAAATTAAGAAAATTCTCAAGCGCCCAACTATTGATTCAGCAAGAATCAACAAAATAGTCCAACCAATTTTAGATAAAGTAAAAAGAGGAGGAGACGAAGCGCTGAAAAAGCTGGCACTTGAATACGATCACGTTGAACTTGATGAACTTTGGGTTTCTGAGAAAGAATTCGAAATAGCTGATGATCAGGTTTTAGATACATTGAAAGAGGCGATACAGGTTGCCTACAACAATATCCACGAGTTTCACAAAGCTCAATCTCAGGAAGACCTTGTGATGGAAGTGATGCCAGGAGTTACCTGCAGTCGCAAGTCTGTTCCTATTCAGAAGGTAGGATTATACATTCCTGGAGGTTCGGCTCCATTATTTTCAACGGTATTGATGCTAGGCATACCAGCTAAAATCGCAGGTTGCAGAAAAGTGATTCTTGCGTCTCCTACAAATAGATTGGGAGAAATCAATCCTGTTGTATTATATACGGCTAAGCTGGTTGGCATAGATCGAGTTCTGAAGTTAGGTGGAGCGCAAGCCATTGCTGCAATGGCTTATGGAACCGAAAGTGTGCCTAAGGTTGATAAAATATTTGGCCCGGGAAATCAGTACGTAACTGCAGCCAAGCAACTAGTGGCACAAACAGAGGTGTCTATTGATATGCCAGCAGGACCTTCGGAGGTTTTAGTAGTCGTCGATGAAACATCTGAGGCGTCATTTGCGGCAGCAGATTTACTATCTCAGGCAGAGCATGGAGCAGATAGCCAGGTGATCTTAATAGCCACTTCCAAGGAAGTAGCGGATGCTGTAAATGCTGAAGTAACATCTCAGATTTCTAAGCTATCCAGAAAAGAAATAGCCAAAAAAGCACTCGAAAAAAGTGCGGTGATAGTAGAGTCAAATCAAGAAGCGATTCTGAAGATCATCAATAAGTATGGCCCTGAACACTTAATCATCAGTACTTCTAATGCCGATGAGATTGCAGACCTGGTCAAAAATGCAGGCTCTATCTTTATAGGCAATTATACGCCTGAATCAGCAGGAGATTACGCATCGGGAACCAACCACACACTTCCTACTAACGGATGGGCAAAATCCTTTAGTGGTGTGTCTTTGGATAGCTACGTAAAGAAAATAACCTATCAGCGCATCAATGAGGAAGGTTTGCTTCACCTTGGGCCTACAATCGAGAAAATGGCGGAAGCAGAATTACTCGATGCACATAAAAACGCAGTAACGATAAGGCTCAAAAAATTACATAAAGATGGTATCTCCCGAAAAGCTGATAAGAAAACATCTTGAAGCAATTAAGCCGTATTCATCCGCAAGGGATGAGTATACGGGAACGATAGGTGTTTTTTTGGATGCCAATGAAAATGCCATTGGCTCTTCCTCTGAATTATTTTACAATCGGTATCCCGACCCACATCACGATGCATTAAAAGCAAAGTGGAGTGAAATAAAGGGAGTGGCTAAGGAAAATATCTTCTTTGGTAATGGCAGTGATGAGCCCATAGATTTGCTGGTGCGTCTATTCTGTGAGCCTCGAGAGGATCATGTTATTACCATGCCTCCGACCTATGGAATGTACGCTGTTTCAGCTGACATCAATGGGGTTGAGAACAAGCAAATTCCGCTCACTTCTGATTTTCAAATTGACTTGGACGCTTTGAGGTCTGTCTGGTCGGAAAAGAGCAAAATGATTTTTGTTTGTTCTCCCAACAATCCATCAGGGAATCTTTTGGATAGAAAAGCGATCGAAACAATCTTGAATGAATTTCAGGGTATAGTTGTGATAGATGAAGCTTATGTCGATTTCTCACCTGAGGAAAGTTGGACTTCCTATATAAAAGCTCATCCCAACCTAATCGTACTTCAAACGCTTAGTAAGGCGTGGGGCATGGCAGGGATTCGTGTGGGTGTCGCAATGGGTAATTCATTCATTATCTCCATGCTTAATAAGATTAAACCACCTTACAATCTGAGCCTGCCTAATCAGACTCTGGCTTTAGAAGCCCTAAATAACGAGACCAAAAAGAATAAGTTCGTTGAGGAGTTGCTTAATTCCAGGGCAGAACTGGAAAGCTCATTGCTAGAGATTTCCATGGTGAAGGAAATCATACCAAGTGCAGCCAATTTTCTTTTAGTAAGGATGGATAAGGCAAAAGAGGTTTTCGAATACCTCATCAAAAATACCTTGATAGTAAGAGATAGAAGCTCTCAGCTTCATTGTGAAGGTTGCTTGAGAATCACAGTTGGCACAAGAGAGGAAAATGCTAACCTCATTCAATTATTAAAAAAGTATACCGATCAACTTTAGGAAACAAACCAAAACCAAATGAGACCTGTACTATTTATAGACCGAGACGGCACAATCAACCATGAGACGGAAGATGAGCAAATCGACCACATCGATAAGGTGAGCTACCTTTCGGATGTGTTTTTCTATTTGAGAAAAATTCGGTCAGAGTCGAATTACGTGTTGGCAATGGTTACAAATCAAGATGGCCTGGGAACTGATTCTTTTCCTGAAGATACTTTTTGGCCGGTACACAACCTTATTATGAGGACGCTCGAAAGTCAGGGAATTAAATTTGATACCATCCATATAGATGAGCACTTTCCTGCGGATAATCACCCCAATAGAAAACCGGGTACAGGTATGCTCGAAGCTTATCTGAAAGGTGATTATGATTTGAAAAATTCCTTTGTCATAGGAGACAGAGCCACAGATGTTCAGCTTGCAGAAAATATTGGCTGTAAAGCCATTCATATATCGAGCGAAAAGAAAACAGACGCTGAGCTCACCACAGATAGCTGGAAAGAAATCTATCAACATTTGATTTTGAAACCAAGGGCAGCTTCGGTCAGTAGAACTACCAAGGAGACTGATATTGCAATCAGCTTAAATCTTGACGGGTCGGGAAAAACAAGTATCGATACAGGGCTTGGTTTCTTTGATCATATGCTAGATCAGCTCGGAAAGCACGGTGGTATTGATTTGGATGTAAAGGTGAAAGGTGATCTTCATATCGACGAGCATCACACAATTGAGGATACTGCTTTAGCACTGGGAGAAGCTTTTAAGGTTGCTCTTGGGAATAAAAAGGGAATTAACCGATACGGGTTCCTTTTACCTATGGATGACGTACTTGCTCAGGTGGCGATTGATTTTGGAGGAAGACCTTGGGCTGTGTGGGAGGCCGAATTCAAGAGAGAGAAGATAGGAGAGATGCCTACGGAAATGTTCTTTCATTTTTTTAAATCGTTTTCGGATACATCTCTATCAAATCTCAATATCAAAGCAGAAGGTGATAACGAGCATCATAAAATAGAAGGCATCTTCAAGGCATGGGCCAAAGCCATCAAAATGGCTATTAAAAGAAATCCGGAAGAAATGGGATCATTGCCAAGTACTAAGGGGACGCTTTAAAAACTCATTACAAGTCCAATTCCGTTTCCTTTTAAAGTAAGGTTGAATTCGATTTTATTTAGAGCTGTGTCTGTATTTTTTTCTAAATCGCCATTGAATTTCTCGATTGCATTAATTGCCTTTTTGTTGGAACTAATACTCAGTGGTATTGAGATAGCAGCAATGCTAGCACCAATTCCAAGCATGGTCCATTGAGGATCTCCTCCGCCTGCAGCTGTACCAAGAGGCCAGCCGATCATAAACCCTCCTACGGCTCCTAAAACATTGGCAAAAATGAAGCTTGACTTGGCAGATTTCGCAAGTTCAAATGCTTCTGAGTTAGTCTGCACTCTATCTGGTAATTGACCCATTTTTATCGTTTTGCCATATTGAGAAAACTGGTAGCCTCCGAAGATTTTTTTTGTAGATATAATATCCGGATGAGTTTGAGAAGAGGCATCATAGAAACAGAAAAAAAGAATAAAAATGAACAGAGCGGGGAGTTTTGAGGTCATGGTTAGTAGTTTAAATGATCGGACAATTCGTAATTACATGATCCTAAGTTAACAATTACTCGATTAATGATTTTTGAAAAGAAAACTAAAGATCTAGTTTCAAAGCGATGCGTTTAGTGGCTAAGGCACCCATTCTTTCCTTAAACTCAAACAAAGAAGTTTGAGTTTCTCCGTTGATTGAAGATACTCCCAAGTCGAGAAAAGCAACATCTTTATTCTTGTAATAATCGAATAAGTAGTTTAGAAGATGAACCATTGGACTTTGCTTTCTAAACGAAGCATTCGTTGCAGGGAGGTAGTAGTACCAGGTATCTTCCGTTACTTTAGTCATAATTGCCGCACATGCTATTGAGTTTCCTTGCTCGACCACAAATGCCTCATAGTGATCTGGAAGAGCGGTGAAGAGTAAATTCAATTTGTCAAAAGAGATATTGATTTCAAGTCCTTGCTCTTTTCTGGAATCGGAAATGAAACCATGAATGTTCTTAAGTTCTTTCGAATCAGCCTTTCTAAACTTAAACCCCCAGTCTTTTTTCAGTTGGCGCCTTTGCATGTCATGCATAGAGATGGGGGCTCTCATATCAACGAACTGATTGATTTCAGCCCTTTTAATCTTAAATCCTAATTTTTCCATCCAATCGTTATGGACGAACCCATTGTAATAACTTGGTGGCTGAATTATTTGAATCGAGGTGACTCCCTCTGTTTTTAACGACTGTTTAACGTTTGATAAGTACGTTTCAAATGCTTCATAAGTGGGTTCTCCCTGCAATGTTATTATTCCGCCGAATGGAGCACGAGTTATGGATATTCCCTCTTTTTCAATAATGTTAAAAAAGGAGCAAAAGTCCTTTGATTCGAAGTGTTTTAGATAGGCGAATTTCTGAGCATCTAGATATTTAGGTTGATAATAAAGCAAGTTTTTTTTATTCATCCCGTTGACCTTTTTTGCCGTTACACTGTCTATACTGAAGTGAATGGTTTCGAGGTAGCTATAAAGATAGCTTTAGAAGCTAAACATGAGCAATTAAGTTATTTATTCAAACCCATTTTAAATTTCACACCTAAACCTAATTTGATTCACACACAGAAATAATAACCATTCTTTATAGCATAATAGGCTCGAAGAGTCTATGTAAATTGCAATTTTTAATTAAAAAACTCCAAGCGCCGGCTTTTGAAGCAAACACTTTTCATATTGATATTTTATTGTGCCTTAAATGGGTATGCTCAATTGTTCGACAATGATCAGAATACGGCGTTGGTAAAGACAGGGGTTGGTTATGTATATAATATGCAGCAAGACTCAGCGGCTATTTATATAGATTCACTTGAGATCTTGATGCCCCTGCATCCTGTAGTTCCTTTGATGAAAGCGATGAATGTGCTTTGGTCTAGTATGCCTAATGTGACAGAGGATAGCACATTCAAAATATTCACAGGTCATTTGTATGAGGCCATTCGAATGGCCGAACGTATAGACGGGGGTAGGCAGGAGCATCCCGAAGCAATCTTTTTTGAAATTACGGCAAGAGGCCTTTTGGCTGAGTACTATGCGGATGGAGATTACTATATGAAAGCGCTGACAGAAGCTGGAAAAGCTTATAACCTGCTTAGGAGCGTTTTTCAACTGACACAGGAAAACCCTGAGTTTTACCTTCCGGCAGGAGTCTATAATTACTTTAGAGAAATGTATCCGAAGAAGCACCCATCTTATAAGCCGTTGCTTTGGTTTTTCAGGTCGGGCGATGCTAAACTTGGGATATCACAAATCAAAGAAGCGTGCAAGACTGCTGTATTGACAAAAGTTGAAGCGTATATCTATCTATCTTATATCTACTTGCGATATGAGGAAATTCCTGAATTGGCGCAATCCTATCTCTTAGAATTGTGTGAACTGTATCCGAACAATCATTATGTGGTATCCAAGTATTTGGAATCTCTGGAAGGTGGTGGAGATTTCGACAAGGCTCCTTTAGAAATGATTGATCAGCTACTAAGTGTTGATAAGGTTTATTATTTGAGAGCTGGATATATGTTCAAGGGGTTGTATGAGGAAAAAGTAAATCATACCTTCTCGGAAGCAAAGTTGAACTATCAAAAGAGCATAAGGCTAATAGACAATGGTGAGCTGGGAAGAGATCACATATTGAGCCTTGCTCACTTAGGTATGAGCAGGATTTTCATGCATGAGGAAGACATTGATAAGTCAATCTATCACGCCAAAGAAGCATTGTCATTTTCAGCAATTGAGGAGACTAAGCAAGAAGCTAAGGCCATTCTGTATCGATTGGAATGAATGAGTTTCAAACGATAAAAGCACCTACCAAGGGAGAATACAAAGAAAAGGGGAGTAAGTTTTTGGCTTTTGCATTTCCTGTTCAGTCCGATCAAGATATTCGAGAAGCACTTTCAAGTTTGAAGAAACAATATCATGATGCACAACATCACTGTTATGCGTATGTGATTGGTATGAAAACACAAAGCTACAGAGCCAATGATGATGGAGAACCAAATCATTCGGCAGGTGATCCAATACTGGGGCAAATCAGGTCATACGGCTTGACGAATACGCTGGTAGTGGTGGTTCGCTATTTTGGAGGTACCAAACTAGGAGTGGGAGGATTAATTCATGCGTACAAGACTGCAACAGATGACGCACTGGCTCAAGCAAGAATCGAGACTATTCATTCTAAGACCAGATTCAAAATAGTATTCAATTATGAAGAAACCTCTGTAGTGGAGAGAGTCTTAGCTGATTTTGATATTGAGTACGAAAACAAAATCTTCACTGATCAGTGTGAATACCTTGGATTGATTAAAGATGAGCGGTTTGAGGAGCTGAAGCAAAAGATAAGAGAGCTGGCTAGACCTATCGATTTCATTTAAAGGAGCCGCGAGTTATTTCCTTTTACACATAGCCTCGCCTCAAAAGAGAATGGTACATTTCAAGGCATACCCAAGCATCTGTAGCGGCGTAGTTTTGCTGGTTTATAGTGAGGTTTTCATTTTCCCAGTTAGAAGTTTGTTGCCCCTTGCTCACCCTCTTGTTAAGAAAAATCCCAGTTAGACTTTTAACCCCGATTTGTCGTATTCCAAGTCGTTCTGCTACATTATTTAAATCGATGAAACCACCCGGTTCGAATTCGCGCACTTTGCGCATGTCCTTCAGATCATCACGGATGCTGATCCCAATTTTTTTAACCGCTTTATTTTCAAGAAAGGTTTTCAACGAATTGGTAAAGCCAGTCTTCTGGATTCTGATGAGGTATGCTTTTTCCAAAGTGGAAATCTGAACGATGGCAGGTTCATGATATTCACCCTTTCTAAAGCTAGGCTTTGTCTCAGTATCAAAACCCAAATACTCTTCTAGGCTTAATTCCCTTAGCAATTCCTTTAACTCCTCAGAATCATCAATGACTTCAATTTCACCTTGAAACCGGATTATATCAAGCGTTAATACTTCTTCTTTTGGTATGAATGATCTTATATTCAAGCTACTTGAGATTCTGTAGTTGGGGTCAATTTTTTGATTTTATAGCCCACAAAACCTATAATTATTGTCATAATTGGGCTAATAATGTTGAAAAAGCAATACGGGGCAAAGGCAAATGTAGACACCCCTAAAACCTGCGAATGGTAAGCACCACAAGTATTCCATGGGATAAGCACGGATGTGACAGTGCCTGAGTCTTCGAGTGTTCTGCTTAAGTTCTCTGGGGCTAATCCTTTCTTCTTATAAATGTCCGTATACATCCTGCCGGGAACCACGATTGCAAGGTACTGATCCGATGCGGTGATGTTGAAGAATATACATGTGCCAGTAGTAGCGGCAATAAGTGCTCCTGTTGAATTCACTAGCTTGATGATGCTTCCTGCTATAACCTTAAGCATGCCCGAAGTTTCCATTACCCCTCCAAATACCATGGCTGATAAGATCAGCCAAATCGTACCAAGCATTCCTTTCATGCCTCCAGAGCTTAGGAGGTCGTTTACTAAGTCATTGGAAGTAGTAATGTTTACATCACCAAAAAGAGACTGCATGATACCAAGAAATACACCTACAAATGATGCCATATTTGATTGGAAGTAGGGAAGGAGCGCTCCGTACGCCTCTGCACTTTTAGCTACTTCCAAAACCAGATCTTTTTGAAAAATGATAGCGAATAATCCTCCTAAAAGTGTGCCTACAAGTAAAGAAGGCAGTGCTGGGACTTTTTTGACAATCAATATAATCACGATCGCGGGAACAATAAATAGCCAGCCCGAGATGTAGAACCTGCTTTCTATTGCTGCGAGGATTTCTTGAGTTTTATCAATCGTACCTGATCCGCCTTGAGAAAAACCTATTATCAAGAAGAGCAGCAGCGCAATCGATATGGAAGGAAGCGTGGTGATCGTCATATACCTGATATGCGTGAAGAGATCCGTTCCCGCCATAGCTGGAGCCAGATTAGTTGTATCAGAAAGTGGAGACATTTTATCTCCGAAGTAAGCCCCCGAAAGTATAGCTCCAGCAACAAGTCCTTCCGAAATGCCCAAAGCCTGCCCAATTCCCATCAATGCTATTCCAACAGTAGCAGCAGTAGACCATGAACTTCCTGTCGCAACAGAAACAATTGCACATACGACACACGCAGCAAAAAGAAATATAGTTGGATTTAGAATTTTGAGTCCGTAGTAAATCATGGCAGGCACGATCCCGCTCAACAGCCATGTACCCGCAAGTGAACCAATAATGAATAGAATAAGAATGGAGCCCATGGCTGAGCTTATGGTTTTGACGATACCTTTCTCTATCTCATTCCATTTGAACCCAATACTCCCAGCTACAATAGCAGCTACAGCACCAGAAAGCATAAGAATGATCTGGTTGGAGCCTCCTAGTGCCGCATCACCAAAAATGCTAACATTTAAAGAAAGAGCTAGGATGAGAAAAAAAATGGGTACTAGGGATCGGAGTAAGGTTGGGGATTTCTTTTCAGGCATTAAGTAGGTTTTATGCGATTAAGTTAATTCGAAAATCTCGTCCAAAAAACTTTTATCTCTTTCTAACCAAATAAAATAGAAGTTGTTAGCAAATAGCATTACTATTAATCCAAATCATTCAATATAAGTTGAGCTAATTCCTCTCCGACGATACTTCCTATGGCTACACCCATGCCCCCAAGCCGGATTCCTAAAAAAACATGTTCCGAAAGTCTGGAAACAATAGGAGCCTTTGTCTCGCCAAAAGCCATAATTCCCGACCATTTCGTTTCTACCTCATAGGATGTTTTCGGAATGATGACCTCTTGCAGTAGCTTATGAAGCTGCTGCTCAATCAATTCATTGATACCAAAATCTGTTGTTGTTTCTGTATTGAAATCAAGGTTGCGACCTCCGCCAAAGAGTAATTTTTCTCCAAAATCCCTGAAATAATAGTAGCCTTCCTGATAGTGAAAAGTGCCGCTGAACCTCAACCTGTCTTTAGGTTTGACAAGCAGAACCATTCCTCTTCCGGGATTAACTGCCACGTCTTTTCCTGCTATTGATTGAGTAAACGCATTGGTGCAAATCCCCAGAGACTTACATTCAAAATTAAGACCAGGTGTTTTGACACGAATCGACTTATTGTGCGATTCGTAACCTTGCACTTCAGCTCCAGTGATGATTTTTACTCCCAATTCTCCGCAATATTCCCATAGAGACTTCATTAAATCACCAGTATGAAGTTGCCCTTCGAATTGGTTGTGTATCAAGTGCCTCGTTTTCTCAAAACCAAAGTCTTTAAGCTTTTCATCCTTGCTTGAATAAACGCTTGATTTAAAAACACGCTTGAGAAGTTGATTGGTTTGCTCAATTTCTTCCAGATAATGAGTTTGTTTCTCATCCAGCAATTCATACCCTCCCTTTTGCTCAAACCCAATTTTGGATTCATCAAGTCTGGAAATTGTTTTTTTTAACCCATTCCATCTCTTCTCAACAAGCGAGAGCATTTTATCATCACCGAGTGTTTTTCTGTCTTGAGACAACTCAGAGATGCTTCCAAAGCAAGCGAACCCAGCATTTTTGGTAGAAGCACCCGTTGGTAGTAATCCTCTTTCTAATATTAATACACTAAGTCTTTTGTTTTTTTCTTTGATACTGGCAGCTGTAGACAGTCCACTTATCCCTGCTCCGACGATGATTACGTCATAGCTAATAAGTGACTCTTTTTCCCAGATACTTAGCATTTAAGAATGATATGCAGCCTCCATTTTTAAAGCTGAATTTTCCCAGGTTAATTGACTGGCTTCCTTAAAGCATGCTTCAGTGCATGCTTCTATTAAAGCATCATCGGTTAAGAGTCGCTCGGCTAGTTTCTCGTAGTTGTAGTGATCCCAAAGCTCAGCTTGGGGAAGACTTGGGATGAATTCCGCCACGCCAGTACCTGTAGCAGCAGCTACAGGTATTTTCATGCTGATAGCTTCCAGAATTACAAGTCCAAATGGCTCTGCAGAAGAAGGGACAATGAGTAGATCCGCTTTTGATAGCTTTTCCAAAGCTTTTCCCTGAGGGATGAATCCAGTAAAATCAAATCTACCATCAAGGTTTTTCTGTGAGACTCTATCTTCTAGATCACCGCGCAGATAGCCATCTCCTATCATGGTAAAATGGCAATCAATTCCTTTACTCACCAGTGCTCTGGCTATATCAATGAAAGCCATTGGGCTCTTCTGATGAGTAAACCTGCCAACAAAAACGACTTCCTTTTTAGGAGAAGATTTCTTCTGCTTAATTGATGGAATTGTCGAAACCGCATTCGGAACTACCACGATTTTTTTTGCCTTGATTTTGTACTTTCCTACAATGACTTTTTTCAGTCTTTCGCTTACGCAAAAAATAGTTTTCGCTTCTTTGAAACCAAGTTTTTCTTCGTTGATGATAAAAGGTTGAGCATGAAATCCATTTCTATCATACTCTGTACTATGGCAATGCACAAATAGAGGAGTACCCGACTTTTTTGCCGCCATTCTACCTGCTTTGAACGTCACCCAATCATGCGCATGAATGGCATCATAAGGAGACTCATTGCTGAATTGCGCCGCTAGTAGTGCATATTTAGAAATTTCATGATTGAGGCTTTCCAGATAGTCTCCCGTTAAGTCGATTTTCTTAAGTAATTCGGACTCCTCCGTCTCCTCGATTTTTTCAACAACTACCTGTCTTTCTTTTGCTTTGATGAAAACCTCAGCCGGTAAATAAGGAATCAATCGAGCCCCCATTTCAGTATCTCTGAGCGTTTCAGTGTACCGAATCGTTTTTTTCCAAAGCGCAAAATCAGGTTTAATATCGCTTGCTGATACGATGTTGAATACCGAGCTTGAGTGACCTTTTTTCTTTTTTGGAATCAGAAAATCAACTTTATGACCCTTTTCAGATAATCCATTTGCGATACCTTCACTTGCCACTCCAAGTCCTCCAGAAATATGGGGAGGTAGCTCCCACCCAAGCATCAGTATCTTCATTTATTGGTCATTTAGTTTTACATCCTGAATTTATAGGATTATTTGAAACACTTCGAGAATTAAGAGTAAAAAATACCCAACAATAATTCAACTGTATTGGCTAATAACTTCTGGAGGCTATTCCCGCATCTACCTACTGTATGGATAGGAATTAAAGGCGATTTGTTAAAATATTTGGAGAGAAAGAGTAGTGCCAGTCCCGAAGATCCGTCTTGCTATCTGCTTTACTCCTCGCTCGTACCTTGCTGCGGGGTATCGCCTCTATCAAGTCTATTTAGACCGGCTTAGCTTTTCAATCAAAGTCACTTAATAGCAAAGCGCTCAGAATCAATACTGAGCATAATAAAATATTCAATTCATTTCGGGGTAAAAAGATCAATAGCGACCATTAAACGGGGTTTAAGTTATTCTTAAATCGGGTTGAGGTTATGAATCAAGTTTAATGCCTCGAGGAACGTTGTTTTCATCGGCAGACTAATCCAGTCTTTGCGATTGGTTAAGTCAAGATGCTGCAGAATTATCATTGAGTCTGTGGTTGATTATAAAGGGGGAGGATAAATCCAATTGGAAAAACCAAGCTGCGGTTTGGTCAGGATGGTTCCAATTAACTATATCTCAAGGTGAAAAAGGATCATGTGTAAAACCTGTTGTTGGACTTAAAATATTTCAATTACAAGGTTTTATTAAGGGTGGAGTTTTTAATATTGAGTTTATTTATCTGGTTGTACTTAAGTATTTTATCCCTCGACCTACACTCTGAAGGTCATTCCAGCATGGAATCTATTTTCTCATAGGCGCCATACTGGCGTGACTAGGTTAATGAAAATAAAACTGATTAATTATGCTTCTTTTTAAAACCGATGAATAGTGCAACCCCTCCCCAACAATATTGCTTGATCCGAAAAAAAAACTTTTTAACCATATTCATATCATTGGCGAAATCAAGAGTAGTGCACCCTCAAAATCTCAGACTTGATCTTATGCTCTTTGAAGAAGTCTAACCAAAACAACTGTTGAGAGGAAAGGTAATCATTTGGCGATTTCACTTCATAAAATTGGTATTTGGTTTCTGTCCAAATGAATAGGTCTGGAAATCCAGTACTATTATCCTTTACGTTTTTAGCAACCTCAATCATCACTTTTTTGATTCCTGAAAGCGGCAAAAGCCGAATGCAAACCTCTATAACTGAGATCAGCGAATCACTCCAGCCTACCAGAGGGTTGTTTATGCCTTGCTTTTCGGTATGAGTGAAGATGAGCTTGTCTAGCAGTTTTTTCTTTGTACTTAGTGTCCTCAGCTTTTGATTGAGAACATCTTTGCGTGTTTCGTAAAATGCAGATGAATACAGGTCAGAAGGAGCACGCTGCAAAGGGTGATGAAAAGCAGTCTGACTTGAATCAAACAATTCTTCCCAAAACAAGAGTCCGAAAATAGATCTCCATAAATGGTTTTCAGCATGGATGCCATCATATCCCATTTCTCTTAAGTAATCAAGTGCTTTATCCTCAACACGTTGACTTCCCGATGAGCTGACAGTTATTTCATCACTAAGCTTAATTCTGTTGGTGGTACTTCGTAGGTTTCGTTTCCCCACTTTAGCTATAAAATCCTTCGCGAAAATCTTCTCTGTAGCATTATAAGGATTTTCGTACACCGCTTCCGCCAGATCTAGAGCATCATCACTTCGGTCAAGTTTTTGATAGATTCTAATTTGTCGCTCTCTACATGGATGTTTCTTGGCTAGAGCAAAATAGGAGAGTGCTTCCTCTGGGAATCCGGCTTTTTCGAAATACGCTCCCAATCTCAACATGATGCGATCGCCTGATTTTCTGGCATTCTTGAAATTGATCATCGAGCTCCAATTGATAGGCGCAATTGCCTCAAGCAACTCTTCTGGCAAAGCAATCGACATATATTCTTTGATCAGGCTGTTGAGCTTTGATAACTCAAAAACTGCGAGAGCCTCCTCATGCGAATCGAACCACGGAGTAAAATCATGATCATCGAGATTTTCTAACTTCACATTGCCAATATCCCGGATTACAAATTCGGTCATCATACCATGATTATGGCCAAAAAACAGGAGCTTCAAAAAATCGATTTCTTCTAGCCTTAAGGTGTGAATAACGGTATCAAACGCCGCTAACTTTTGATAATTCACCAGCTGAGCTTCTTCGGCTAACTCAGGTAAAAACTTGTCTTTTTTCTTTTTTTCTAATTCCCTCTCGGGAAATATTTTGGCTAGTTCTGCTTTAGTGAAGAGGCGGAAAAGACGTGGGTCGTTTGGCAAGTCGAGGCTTGCAAACTCATTTTCAATAAGTTCCTCGGCTGCCAGGCCAACATTGGATATCTCCTCGTATTTAATTTTTGAGAGACGAAAGTAGGCTCCTTTTCTGTTTGCAAATCGCACAAGCAGGCATTTGGCGTCCTCGCTAAGTTTAGAAAAGTCAGATATAAACGTTTCACCGACGTTTCCAAGTAGATGACCGGACTTGCTTTGTACGAACTCTAATAAGAAAGTGAAATAATCTAAATAGTACTTTGGGGGCAATACGATTATTTCTTTTTTACTCATTATTCATTTTTTGACAAGAATACTTATACTTTTGCAGTCCCAAAAAAGCGGTGATGAAGGGAATTTTATACACTCTACTAATTTTTACTTTATATTTTTCTTCTGGTCAACAAAGATATATTTCCAGTGCGATAATTGCATTTTCTGGAGGAGCCTATGAGCGAACTATCAGAGATATCAATACAGCATTAGAAAACGAATCTGTTTTAACAGTTGAAGAAAAGTCCAAAGCATATTTTTATCGAGGTATCGCCACAGCGAGATTGCATGGAATGACATCAGAGTCTGGGAACACTCAGAATGCTTATGTTGATGCGTTTAACGATTTGAGGAAAGTCAAGTCATTCAACGTGGAGTCTTGGGGAGCCAGGACAAACAAAGAGCTGGAGTCGCTATTTCCAAAACTAAAGTCCGAGGCTTCTAAAATTCTTGAGCAATCCAAGCAAACTCAAGCTTCCAGAGCAAGAAGAGATCTTATTTCATCGACACTCAAACATCTCAATGCTGCCAAAATATTGAAAGACGATTATGAAACTCAGCAGATGATTGGGGAGACGTATCTAGCGCTAGGAGATTATTATTCTAACCAAGATTCGGATAGGTCGAGAGCGAACTATAGGGCATCCTTAAGGTATTTTGAGTCTTCATTGAATATGAACAATGACTGTGTGTCTTGCATTAACTCCCTTATAGTTGTCTCCAAGAAACTAAGCGATGATTTCAGAGTGAAGCGATACACTCAATTGATTCAGACATTTTAGTTACTTACTTTCGTAATTATACTCCGAAGTATTTTCTTATTACTCCCTTCCATATACTATAACCCTTGGCGTTCATGTGAAGCTCGTCTTCAATGAATAGCTCTGGTCTGGCAACTCCATTGGCATCTAGCATAGAATCGTAGATGTTGATTTGTCCTGTCTTGGGAAATTTGAATAATTCCTTTCTAATCAGGTTGTTCGTCAGTTTGATTTTATCCTGTAGGTGTGTTCTAGATGGACTAGGCTTAATGGTTACCACCGAAATTGGAGTTTTCGGAAAGTCCCTTCTTGTAGAAGTTACCAGTTTTTTAAATCTCTTCATGACAGCTTCCGGAGTGAGTCCGTTATCCAGATCATTGTCGCCACAGTAAAATACAACATGAGAAGCTTTTTCAAGAATCTTGATCACCCGATCATAGTAGAATACACTCCAGCCAAAGGAAGCACCTCCAAAACCTAAATTGAGTGTATTCAAAGGAGCTAGATCTTCTTGCATGGTCTCCCAAAGTCGAAACGAAGAGCTGCCATAGAAAACAATTAGTTGATCATAGTTTTTCCAGTTAGAGATTATGCTCTCGAGCTCTTGTATTTCATCTTCAAACAGCCCTCTCTCAAACCCCTCATTCTCCATGCTTTTCACTTTTATATTTTTCAGTCCCTTGATCAATCGCAACACTTACGTACTCTCCGAATTTCTTTTGAAGCTCTTTCAAAAATGTTTTCATAGCCAGCTTGTCATTGGGATCTTGTATGTATTGACTAACCTTGAATGGTTTGTTGATAACCACTGAGAAGGTGTTTTTTCTGACCCGCTTGTCAAAATTAGCTATAGAAATAGGAACAATCAATGGTTCAGGATTGGCACTTAACGCCAAGCGGAAAGCGCCAGATTTAAACGGTCCAGGAGACTCTTCTGTACCATAAGAGGTTCCCTCGGGACTAATTAGCAGATTGATTTTTTTCTTTAAATACCCTTGTGCAATATCGTAGAACTCTTTTCTTTTTTGCTCTCTATATTCAGGCGTATTGGTCTTTGGATCAGACTCATTTGTGTAAACATCTATATGACCTAATCTTTGATAGTAGTCCTGATGAGCGTATTCTCCTCCACGGCCTATCCTTACGATTCTAATCCCCGGATCATCATATTTTTTATAGATGATTTCTGAGCTTATTAAGTGCGAGTCTAGCGTGATCTGGAAATTGTTAGGGAGGGTGTTGTATTCGTGATTTCTTAAATGGTTGTAGATGAAAATGTGCCCAGGTTCTTCAGGGAGATTTTCTCTTCCCGAAATGATCATTGAAGCGTTTTCGAAAACATCGTTGAACTTTTCAGCACAGATTTTTCGAACCCCCAAGGGTGGGAGTTCAGCTGGAGCCTTTACCACAGACTGAAAAACGTTTACAAGCCCTTTGTAGAATTTTAGCTCTTTTGATACTTCACTAATCGTATCAAGACATAGCGATGAGATGTTTCTTTCCAGAGCATCTCCATTTTCTCTTAAGTTGCCAAGTATTGTAATGGCGTTCTCTATTGTGAGCTTATTTTGAAGCAGATGAGGTACTTTATGCAATGGGGACCAAAGATCGAGATTAGTGCTGTTTTGCTCGATGAGGTTGTTAATGGCAATGATTTCCCTGTTGAATTTTAGAGAAATAAATCGTGCTCTAATCGCCTGAAGCTGATGCCCGATGAGCCAGAGTAATCTATAGTGAAATTCCCTTGCAAAAACAGGATCGCCTTTCATGATCCAGGCTATTGCCTTTGTTGGAATGAAATAGAGTACAGACTCTTGCAGCGTAGTTGCTGTCATAAGCGTTTTGGCTCCTACAGATGCTGTCCAGCCCACCATGAAGCCTGGAGTATTCAGGTTTCTGAACCCTATGATTTTGCCGCTATTGTCTTTATAGGTAAAGGTGATTTTGCCTGATACCAGAATATAGATTCCATCAATCTGATTGTCTTGTTCGTATACAATATCCTTTGTTCTAAACTGACGCCTCTCTACATGTCGTGCCAGAAAATCTATTTGCTCTTCTTCAAATTTTTCGAAGAAAGGCGACTTTCGGAGAAACTGGACAATGTCTTGCTCCTCTGGTAATCGTGTATTTTGGAATTCCTCAAGTGAAACAAGAGATTGGTAATCGTTGACTTTGGGTGTGAAAGAACTTAGAAGATCGATGGCCTCTCGAATCAAGAATGTACATCTCGAGCAAATTATTTTGATTAGCTCATTGCTAAGCTTGTTATCAAGTAATCTTTCCGCAAGAGAAGAAAACTCCCAGCACAGAAGCTTTGCTTTCTCAGATGAAACCCTAACTGTAGTTGCGTACCGATTTGGAGAAATCAAGCCACTCCATCCTATGGGTGTGTACTTTTCAGTTGTTTTTCCTACCTGAAGTTCTTCATGACCTTCTTCAACATTTAGATAAAAACTTATCTCTCCTTCGAGTAGAAAATAGAAGTAATCTGCTTTTGCGAATTGTTCTGTTAAGATGTCTCCTTTGTTGAGAAAAATCTCATGAGCATCCTCGTAAATGGATGAAAGTATATCGGATTCGGGTAGGGCCAACATTTATGAAAACCAAAAGATGATTATTCGCAATATTAAGTCAAATTGTTGCTATAATTTCAATGATTTAAATAAATTATTGAATGATATCTCTTTTATTGTTTGATTTATTGAAATTATTAATGTTTAAGGTGAGTGAGTGTGCTGTGAAAACATTAATCTTCCACTATTCTCAGCTTTGCAAAACTGAGAAGCAACGTTTTCTCTCCAGCTTTCTCAAAATCTACCTTGGCTTTTCTATTGGCTCCATCCTCATCGATGTGACTTACAAGCCCATATCCAAATTTGGGATGTTCCACTTTGTTTCCAACGATAAGTACTGAAGTATCTGATGGTTTGAAATCAGCGGTAGGCTTGTGGGGCTTAGGGGAAGCAAACTTTCGATTGGACTTGTCTTTCTTAAGATTATTGACAAAGTTCTTGGTGATATAACTATCCGCAGAAGATAAAGGAGCTGAAGTCGAAAACTTCTTATTTACCTTGATATACCTGGCATCTACTTCTTCTAAAAAACGACTTGGTTCACAGTTTCTGAGCGTTCCGAATCTGTAGCGATTCAGGGCATAGCTAAGGTGTAGCTTTTGCTTGGCTCTGGTGATTGCCACATAAAACAGTCGTCTTTCTTCTTCTAGATCTGCCCGGCTACTTAGCATCATTTGAGAAGGAAACAATTCTTCTTCAAGTCCAACAATGTACACGTAGTTAAACTCTAAACCCTTGGACATATGGATGGTCATCAGGGTGATGGCATCATCAGGATTTTCTGATCTATCTTCATCGGTTAAGAGCGTGACCTCTTGTAGAAATGAACTCAGAGATTTGTCTTCCCTCTCGGTATCATCAGTGAATTCTTTTACGGCATTGAGGAGTTCCTGCACGTTTTCATATCGGCTAAGACCTTCTATGGTTTTGTCTTCATAGAGTTCTTTGAGGAGACCTGAGGTTTTAGCAACATGTGCGGCCGTATCATAGGCGTCCTTTTTCTCATTTGTCAACCTAAAGCTTTTGATCAAAGCAGCAAATGCCTCGACCTGCGTACCACCTCTGCCTCCTACATATTGAGAAGCACGATCCAAAATCTCTCCAAGAGGCTTTTCTTGCTCGCTTGCAGCGACTACCAGTTTTTCGATCGTGCCAGGACCAATACCTCTTTTAGGAAGGTTGATGATACGTCGCATAGCCTGCTCATCGTTCGGATTGACTATGTATCTGAGATAGGCGACCAGATCTTTGATTTCCTTTCTTTGATAAAACGAAAGTCCACCGACTACTCTGTATTTAAGGTTATTTCTTCTCAGAGCTTCCTCCATCGCTCTGGACTGGCTATTGGTTCTGTATAAAATAGCAAACTCGTTGTTGCTATTTTGATGCATCATTTTCGTTTCGAAAATTGAGGAAGCTATCAGCTTGCCCTCCTCATTGTCTGAAGTTGCCTTTATTAAGTCAATCAGTTCCCCATCCTGATTGTTGGTCCAGACACTCTTTTTAAGCTGTGCAGTATTCTTGCCGATGACAGAGTTTGCTGCTTCTACTATGGTCTTGGTGGAGCGATAGTTTTGCTCCAATTTTATAATCCTTAGATCTGGATAGTCCCTTTCAAAGTTGAGTATGTTTTGAATGTCTGCACCCCTAAAAGCGTAGATGCTTTGTGCGTCATCTCCCACCACAGCTATGTTTTGTCTTACCGCCGCGAGCTTTCGCGCAATGACATACTGCGACATGTTAGTATCCTGAAACTCGTCGATCAACAGGTAATGAAAGCGCTGCTGATACTTATTAAGTACATCCAGATGGTCTCTAAAAAGAATATTGGTTTGATAAAGAAGATCATCAAAATCCATCGCATCGGCTTGATAACATCTCAAAACATATGCCTTATAGATTTTGCCCATATCGGGCCTTTTATTAGCAGAGTCATCTTCTGCGTAAATCGGGTCTTTCAGATACTGTTCCCAAGAAACCAATCTGTTCTTAGCAGCAGATATTCGATTGTAGACGATATTTGGCTTATACAACTTATCGTCGAGATTCATGCCCTTAACGATCTGCTTGATCAGAGTTTTGGAGTCATCTGTGTCGTAGATAGTGAAGTTGCTTGGAAATCCAAGATGGTGTGCTTCTGATCGCAGAATTCTTGCAAACACAGAGTGAAAAGTACCCATCCAGAGATTCTTTGCATCATTGCCTACGATAGACTCGATTCTATGACGCATTTCCTTGGCAGCCTTGTTGGTAAAGGTCAGTGCCATGATGTTGAATGGGTCTACATTGTGTTGTCTGATCAAATGAACGATCCTGTAGGTAAGCACTCTTGTTTTTCCAGATCCAGCCCCTGCAATGAGCATGGTGGGACCTTCTGTATTTACTACCCCTTCGTGTTGTGGTTCGTTTAGTTCCTGAAGATAAAGAGCTTGTTCATCGCTTGCCATCCGGCAAATCTAAAAAAGCATTTGTTGTTAGCATCCTATGCCCGAAAAGTTATTTGGTTAACTCGTGATAGTTTTAACGCGAATGAATTTTAAGAACAAATTTTACCTTAAAAAAATGAAGTTCACTTCAGTTTTTGAGCATGTGGTAATTTTCAATAGCTCGATTTAGGCCTGTCTTTCAATAGTGCTCGTAGCTTTTGAAATAGCTCATCTGGATGATACGGTTTGATGACAAAATTGTCCATACCAACAGCATTAGCTTTGGATGTGATATCTTCTGATGCAGCAGCAGTAAGGGCAATGATTGGAGTTGATACACCCATTTTCCTTAATCTAACAGTGGCTTCATATCCATCCATTACGGGCATCTGAATGTCCATCAAGATCGCATCTATCTCGTCATCATCATATAGGTCAATTGCTTCCTGACCATTTTTAGCGAGTGTGCACTTGGCACCCCAGTTTGCGATGTATTTTTTGGCAACCAGCACATTCATACTGTTATCTTCTACCAGCATGATATGGTAGTCGTTTAGAAACATATCTGGATTTACCAAATTTTGCGTTTCTGCTTTTGTCGCTTTTACTTTTTTAGTTCTCGGGAATTTTTGCTCAAAATGGAATGTAGAACCGACACCTACTTCGCTTTTAACATGGATGTCTACTCCTCTGATTTCTAAAAGTTTTTTTGTGATAGATAGTCCAAGTCCAGTTCCTCCATATACGTCGTGGATGTCCGCATTTGCCTGATTGAAGCTGTCAAAGATGTGATTAAGCTTGTTTTGCTCTATGCCTATTCCAGTATCCGATACGGTGAAAGCGATGACCACCTCTTTGTCTGTATATGACTTTGCTTCAACAGTTAGTTGGATTTTACCGTCTTCAGTAAACTTAACTGCGTTGCTGATAAGGTTAGACAAGATTTGAGAAAGCTTAGTTCTGTCACTTTTAATATAGAGCGGAATCTCACTTTTGCATTCATATCTAAGTTCGTTTCCGCGCAGTATGGATTGTTGTGTGTAGCCAGAGGCTACATTTTCACAGAGTTCGTCCAGGTCGAAGCTGTTTTCAGAGAACTCAATTTTTCCAGCCTCGATTTTATTAAAATCCAATATGTTATTGATTAAGCCAAGGAGGTTCTCAGAAGCGAATTTGAGATTGTTTATTGTTTCTTTTTGATCTTTTCTAGGTTGAGTCATTAAGAGGTGATGTGCCATCCCAATTACGGCATTCATCGGGGTTCTGATTTCATGAGACATAATCGAGAGGAATTCTGATTTGGCTCTGAGTGAAGCTTCGGCATCCTCCTTGGCTCTGGACCAATTGAGAGCAAATTGCTGCGAAAGCGTAAGGGAATTAAGAAAAAAGAAAAACATGTACCCTAGAGGTACGACGAAAGTAGGAGGTGCATATATTCCTAAGACAGCAAGCACCCTCAACAAAAGAACAGCCAAAAGCACCGATGAACTTATAAGTGAATAAAGTACTCCCGGTCTTTTTCTTATCGCGGCAAGTATTTGAGTATAGACTCCTACAAAAAGCAGAAGAATATTGGCGTAGAGATAGTATGGATGAAGAAAACTAAAAATCGATAGCGGAGTAGCGACTGCAAGACCAAGAAATATGAGAGATAAGAACGCAAAAGGTTTGGTAATAAATTTAGGTATTTCGTTTGGATAAGTATGCTCGTAAAACTTGATTAGGAAAATAACGAAAACGTATATCGAGGCATATTCAAGTCTGGAGGCAAGCCACCAGGGAAAACCAGGAAAAAGCCCAACTAGAACATAGTTTCCACTTCCAATTATGTAATAAGAGAACGCAATGCAGAATAATGAGAAGTAAAGAATGTTTTTCTGCTGGCGACCGAATAGAAACAGTCCAAGAAAGAACAAACCTCCCATTATCAGAGCGCCTGCCAAAAAGGAGTCAAAATTGTCTATGAGTTGTTTTCTGTGAATGAGTTCTTCCTGATCTCCAAGAACGATGCTTTCAACTGGGCCACCTCGACTATGCCGGAAATTGGCAATGTGTAAGACCAGCTCGTTTGTGTCTCTAAGTATCGATCTTTCCAAAGACACAGTACATTGTTTCCATACGGGAAAATTTGTCTCCTTTGTTGTTCCTACTGTTCCATTATAAGAAATTAATTCACCATTTAGATAGCATTCATATGCACCGAAGAGTGGAGGTGTATTGATTGCCCATTTTTTTTCAGGATTAAGAACAATTTGCAATCTATAAGTCGCAAAGGCTTCTGCCTTTTCCCATGTTTCTGGAAAGTTTAAGAATTGAGGAGTGTAGTTATCAAAATTACCAGAAACAATAATCTGATTCTCATAGTACTCCCATTCTCCATCGAGTTTTACTTCATTGACACTATTGTCGATGGTTATAGTTGCGGAAGTAATAGATTGAGTATACCCCTTGAATAAAAATAAAATTAGTAGAATGAACAGAGATAACTTTTGCAACACCTAATCAATTTTTTACCTGGCGGGTTCTAAAAATCTTCGTTCAATATAGGTACATATTGGGATTTCAATAACCTATAAAATGGAAAATGCTGTTAAGGACGATGAATAAAAGGAATAAAAGGAAAATAATTACCTCGAGACCAATGAAGAAGTTATTCCAGCTGTACTTGTGCTTTTTCACCGTTGACAAATTCCTTTTCTCTTATTGATTTGAAAAGCAAATTAGTCAAAGATTAAATAAAGATTAAGACAAGGTGAACTATTTAATATTATTGAATATAACGATTTAACAATCTATATCAAATTTATTACCAGCTTTAAGAAGCGAATATTCTGGACAATATTTTTTCAGGAGAGTCTTCGATAATGAGTTTGTCTCTCTGCTCAGGTTCAAGAAACTGATTATCTACCATTCCGTCAATAAATGAAAAAAGGTTTTGGTAATAGTTAGCTGTATTTAAAAAAGCGCAAGGTTTTTCATGATAGCCAATCTGCTGCCAGGTAAAAACTTCGATGATTTCTTCTAGCGTGCCAATTCCACCTGGGATGGCGAGGAATGCATCCGACATTTCGGCCATAAGCGCCTTTCTTTCATGCATGGTTTTTACAACTTTGAGATCTGTAATTTCAGAATGCCCCACCTCCATTTGCATGAGTTTCTCTGGAATGACACCAAAGACCTGACCCCCAAGTTTCATTATTTCATTTGCTATTTCTCCCATCAAACCGACCTTTCCGCCTCCATAAACGAGGTTGATGTTTCGATTTACCATTTCCCTCGCAAGTTCTATAGCTGCAGAGGTATAAGTAGGATTGTTTCCTTTTTTGGAACCGCAGAAAACGGCTAAAGTTTTATTTTCCATTACTTTCGTTGAGAGTTCAAAGTAAGCATTTCTTGTAGAATGTCAGGTGAACTTATTTTTAACAAATCGAAAAATTACTTGACTATGCGATATAGAAGATTAGGAAAAACAGAGTTGAAGGTCTCTGAAGTTTCACTTGGAACCTGGCAAGTAGGAGGCGGATGGGGACAAGAATTTGATGAATCTGCAGCATCTCAGATTATCGAACAAGCACTTGAAGTAGGAGTTAATTTTCTTGATACCGCGGATGTTTATGACGCTCAGCAGAGTGAGCGTATGGTGAGTAAGTATGTAGGAGTAAATAGGGATCAACTTTACATAGCAACAAAAATGGGTCGAAGAATAAGTCCTCATGTGGATGCAGGCTATACTCCTGAGATACTAGAAAAATATGTGGATGAGGCTTTGATCAATACAGGGTTGGAATACCTTGATCTTGTACAACTTCATTGCCCTCCAACTGAGACGTATTATCGAGAAGAGATATTTAAGAAACTTGAAGAAATCAAGGTATCTGGCAAAGTGCGACACTTTGGGGTAAGCGTTGAAAAAGTGGAGGAGGCTATTCAAGCTGTATCATATGATGTAATTGAATCAGTCCAAATCATATTTAATATGTTTAGGCAGAAGCCTTTGGATGAGTGTTTCAAAGTGCTGAGGTCCAGAGATGTGGGGGTTATCGTGCGAGTTCCTCTGGCTAGTGGATTGCTTTCGGGGAAAATGGATCCGGATCGAGTTTTTCATAAGGAAGATCATCGAAACTTCAATCGCAATGGAGAAATATTTGATAAAGGAGAAACTTTTTCAGGTGTTCCTCTTGAGGCAGGTTTTAAAGCGGTGAACGAGTTGAAGTCACTTTTCGAAACGGATGAGCTTTATACTTATGCTTTGAAGTGGATATTGATGTTTAGCGAGGTAAGCACTGTTATTCCAGGAGCAAGTAGACCATCTCAGGTTAGATCAAATATAACTTCTGCCGAAATGCCTGATTTAAGGGAAGATCAAATGGATTCTGTAAGGGAAATTTATGATAAACATGTAAGGACATATGTACATCAGAACTGGTGATATGTGATCTGTTATTTTATCTGGAACTCTGGTTTGTCTTTTCTTAGGACTGCACTTCAAATGCCGATCACAGTTGTACCAGCTTTTGTCTTTCAAAACAATCGTTTCATAATTTTTAAGTTGGTATTTGCTTCGATCTAAAAATTGGAGACAAATTGATTTTTGAAGTGTAGGCAGAAAGAATTGGAAGGGTTATCATTTGACCTGATAAAGAAGCGAACGTTTTTTTCCTAATCTCATTAGAGTTCAGTAGTCATGATTTATGATACCTTTATTCTGTAATTAAATACTTTCGAATGCATTATTATAATTCTCTTATTGATACTATAGGAAATACACCCCTTGTAAAGCTCAATTCTGTAACATCGGGAATAAAAGGAACCATTCTAGCCAAGGTTGAATACTTCAATCCTGGGAATTCGATTAAGGATAGAATAGCGCTCAAGATGATAGAAGATGCAGAGAAAGAAGGAGTTTTAAAGCCCGGAGGGACAATCATAGAAGGGACATCAGGAAACACAGGAATGGGCCTGGCACTTGTTGCAATAGCAAAAGGATATAAATGCATCTTCACTCTGGCTGATAAGCAATCTCAGGAGAAGATCGATATATTGAGAGCAGTGGGAGCAGAGGTGATTGTGTGCCCTACCAATGTGCCACCATCTGATCCTCGCTCGTACTACTCAGTTGCACAAAAACTGAATAGAGATATTCCTAATTCTTTCTACCCAAATCAATACGATAATGTATCAAATACAGCCGCGCACTATGAAACCACAGGGCCGGAAATTTGGAAGGATACGGAAGGGAAAATAACTCACTATGCAGCGGGTATGGGTACTGGGGGTACCATTAGCGGAACTTCAAAGTATTTGAAAGAACAGAATGCTGATGTAGTGACTGTAGGTATTGATACCTATGGGTCTGTTTTTAAGAAATATAAAGAAACAGGCGAATTTGATCAGAAGGAAGTATTTCCATATTTGACAGAGGGGATTGGCGAAGATATACTTCCTAAGAATGTTGATTTTGATCAGGTGGATCATATCGTAAAAGTTACCGATAAGGATGGCGCAATTATGACTCGAAAGCTGTCTCGTGAAGAGGGGCTTTTTGTAGGATGGTCTTGTGGGTCAGCAGTATTTGGTGCGCTTGAGTACGCACGCGATAATCTTAAAGAAGATGATGTGATGGTGATCATTCTACCAGATCATGGTACTCGCTATCTGGGGAAGATATATAACGACAATTGGATGAAAGATCATGGGTTTCAGGAGACTCAAAAGTTCGGGTCGGCCAAAGACATCATTCAGCACAGAAATGGGAAAGGCTCACTTCAAACGATCGATATTAAAACCTCCGTTAGTGATGCCATTCAGTCAATGAATCAGCACGGGATAGATCAGGTACCAGTGGTAGACAATAATGAATTTGTAGGTAGCCTAAATGATACTAAAGTGCTGAAAAGCATTCTTGAAAACCCTGAAGTAAAAGATAAGGCTGTTGGGGAGATCATGGATGATCCCTTCACTTTTGTTGGGCTAGATAATACAATTGATGTATTGTCGTCACTTATAAACAAAGATAGCCGGGCACTATTAGTAAGGGATGAAAAAAATGAAGTTCATATTATTACTCAAAGTGATCTTTTGATAGCAATAGCAAATTGATTAACTTTATCTCATTATTAGCTTAAGTTCTAACTCTTTACTTGCAAGCCCGGTCGTTTCTACCGGGCTTCTTTTGTTTTAAGTGACTGGCTCTTTATTTGCCACTTTCATATTCAAGTATATCACCGGGCTGACAGTCAAGGATTTCACAGATAGACTCAAGTGTAGAGAATCTCACAGCTTTAGCTTTCCCGGTTTTTAGAATAGATAGGTTAGCCTCAGTGATCCCTAATTGCTCGGCAAGGACTTTAGATCGTATTTTTCTTTTTGCCATCATGACATCCAGATTTACAATGATTGGCATGCTCAAATGGTTAAATCTTGTTCATTCTTTATTTCGATTCCTTTCTCAATGATCTTTCCAAGAGTAATAAGAAGAATCCCTGATAAAAACCAGGGAACCATATTCACCTCGCTGCTGAGCAAGCGTACTCCCGAAAACTCGAAATTATTCATGACCCACTTGCGACTTAGGTACCCTGATAGCTTTGAAGCTAGCGGAAATAAGAATAGTAAACTGGCTAAAATATAAATCCTCCATACATTGCTACGGATAAGTGGATTACCTGCCTCAACCGTTCGAATCATTATTTTTAATTGTTCCAAGCCAAAGATGAGTACCGCCATAACCAACGAGAGGATAATAAAAGAAGGAATCCTCATGTGGCCAACTGCATTTTCTAAATATAATTTGGTCTTTTCTATCACAACTTTAGGTTTGACATTGTCATCCTTTGGAAACGAAATATATACTTCATCGGAGCTTACTATGATGTCCCTTTCCTCTGGCATGAAGTCAACGTCCAATGATACTGTGACCAAGTCAGAGCCATTGTCTTTTTTCTGAAAGCTAGCGTATAGGAAGAGAAAAGGAATAATAATTGAAATGAACTGAAATAGGATAATTACCCATTTCCAAACGGTAAGTAGTTGAATTTTTTTCATCGTTATTCAATTTTTAATTATTGAAAAACAATAATAGTTAAATTTTCATTTATTATTGAAAAACGATAATAAATTATTTTATTTTTCTTTAGATCAACCTCATCTAAGAAGATCATTATTGTTGTTTTTTCTGATTAATTGAAAGGGCAAAAAAAAAGCCATCCATGTAGGATAGCTTTTTTCAACATTTTGCTTTCGTATCAATAATAAGATAGTTCCACCTTCTCAGAAAATACAGCAGCAATTTCTTCAGCGCCTTTTAAGCTTTTAAGATAACTTTCCAATTCTTCAGTTTCCTGATACCTGACCTGCAGTGCAATATCAAGTACGTTTTCAAACTCTTCAGTTGCTATACTTTTATCAATCAGCTTTTTCTTGATTGACTTTTTGTAGTACCTCTCAAGTTTTTTGATGTTATTATAAATACCAGGCTTTTCGATTATGATAGTAGGAGTAGGTTTTAGCGGATCTGGTTCATCTCTCCAAGTGTATGATTCTTGTAGCATGTACATTTTCTTTCCGATTCTCTCTCCCAAAAAATGATCAAAATTGGCAAGTGTACCTGAAACACTCTCAACGTCTATTGATTCCTCATCATAATCAAATTTGTAAGTTTGAGCATCCCCTTGAGCGGAGATACTGTAAAACATGGATATAGCAGCGATTGCTAAAAAAATCCTTCTCATATGCTTTGTTTTAATGATTACTTTTCTCCTGCCCCTCAACAGGAGAATATTTCCAAAAATAACAGTTAATAAGACTTTATTACCAATAAAAGGAGCTCTTTGTTCGAAAATGGACAAATATTTTAACGTTTTATATTTAGAGTGTAAAATATGCGAGTATCATTGTTTTTTTACCAACAAATCAATGTGTTCATTGAAAAAAAGGAAATTGCTACCTATTTATTTTGATTTTTTTGAAAAAGGAATGGTTTCGGTGAAATAATATTTTGTAGCTGACTATTTTTCATATGTTATGTTTTATGTAGTGCCCCCCTTCATATAACTTCGCCATCATATTGGGTGGCTTTTAAAAAAGACTAAATGCTTACTTTTCTCATTTTCCTTCCATTCCTATTGGGGTTTGTAGTAGTAGCCGTCTATGGTGAGAGGAAAATAGCGGCCTTTATCCAAAGCAGATTAGGTCCAATGGAGGTGGGTCCGAAAGGAGTTGTACAGACAGTTGCGGATTTGCTGAAAATGTTGCAGAAAGAGGATATTGTACCAAAGGCTGCCGACAAGCTGTTGTTTCTTTCCGCTCCAATAATTGTCTTTGCTGCAATTTTTACTGGATATGCTGTATTGCCATTGAATGAGAGTATGTCGGGCTCAACTATAAGTGCTGGAGTGTTTTTTCTGCTGGCAGTTGTGTCTCTGGATGTTCTGGGGGTTCTTCTTGCAGGCTGGGGTTCCAACAATAAGTTTGGGTTGTACGGCTCTATGAGAGCTGTCGCACAAATTGTATCATATGAAATTCCGCTTGGCCTCAGTGTGCTTTGCGTCGTAATGGTAGCACAAACTTTAGATCTGCAGGAGGTGGTGATTCAGCAAGGAGTTTATTCGTCTGATTCATCCTTCCTGTTCGGGGTTCCAGCTGTTGATGTGACTGGTGTGGGTGGTTTTTTATCATGGAACATATTTAGAATGCCCGTATTGATTGTTGCATTTTTAATATTCTTCATTTCTGGTTTGGCAGAGTCCAACCGTGTTCCTTTCGATTTGCCAGAATCCGAATCAGAACTCATCGGGGGCTATCATACAGAATACTCTGGCTTTCGTTGGGGTTTGTTTATGCTCTCGGAATACGGAATGATGTTGTTGGTCTCGTTTCTTGCGGCAATTCTTTTTTTTGGAGGCTGGTATTCACCTTTACCCAATGTAGGTTCATTGGAGTTAGCAGTCTATACAAATGGACCTATTTGGGGAACATTTTGGTTAGTGTCCAAAGCGATGTTTTTTATATTTCTTCAGATGATGGCACGATGGACCTATCCACGTCTTAGAGTAGACCAATTAATGACTTTGAGTTGGAAATATCTTACTCCGATTGCAATTGCGTTGCTATTTATCATAGGTGTTTGGAAATTGTGGGTCGTATGAGTGAATACTTGAAAAACATAAAAGAATCTTTCAAGACCTTATCCGGTGGACTCAAGCTTACATTAAGTAACCTGCTTGACGCGAGGAATTCGAGAAAGCCTATTGGTGTGGAGGATGAGCAGTATTTTGAGGCCGATAAAGGAATATTTACGCTTCAGTATCCGCACGAATCTTTTCCAGTTCCTGATAATGGACGCTACCGACTTCACAATGAGGTTGATGATTGCATAGTTTGTGATAAGTGTGCGAAAGTTTGCCCTGTTGATTGTATAGAGATCGAACCAATCAAAGCTACTGAAACGATTGGCTTGACTTCCGACGGTACTCCCAAGAGAATTCATGCGGCTAAGTTTGATATCGACATGGGCAAATGCTGCTTTTGTGGTCTTTGTACCACCGTATGTCCTACGGAGTGTTTGACGATGACTAAAGTTTATGATTTTAGCGAATTCGATGTAAAAGACCATAACTATTCTTTTGCGGAGATGAGCCTGGTGGAAATAGCAGCGAAAAGAAAAGAGGCAGAAGAAGCAGAAAAACTAAAGGCGGCTCAAAAGGCAAAAGCTTCTGAGAATAAACCTGAGGCGACAAGCACATCAGCCAAGCCAGCTTTCAAACCTAAAATGCCAGCAGTGAAACCAAAGTTGGTTAAGGATGAAGGAGAGAGTGTTGCCGCTAAGCCAAAGCCAGTCTTTAGGCCAAAGCCAATGGTGAAGAAAAAAGAAGATTCTGTACAAGATGAGAAGCAGGCATCTAAACCAAAACCGGTGATGAAGCCTAAACCCATCATCAAAAAGAAGATCGATCAGATAGATACTGGCGAAAAGGTCGATGAGACGAAAGGGGATAAACCAAAACCTAAATTTAGACCCAGACCTATTGTAAAACGAAAACCAAAGGACGATGAAGATGCCGGTTGATGTTTTGTTCTATGTATTTGCTTCAATGACTTGTTTGCCATTGGTTTATCTGGTTTTCACAAAAAATATAATCATAGCTGCATTTGCTTTCACGATTAGTCTATTGGGAATGGCTGCACTTTACGTGTTGCTGAATGCAGATTTTATGGCCGTGGTTCAAATTCTTATATACGCCGGAGGTATAGTGGTATTACTCATATTTGGCGTGATGCTAACAAAGCGAACCAGTAAAGCAGGGGTTTTCACCTCGCACCACCAGCTCATATCCGGGTTGTTGATTTTCGTTGGGATGATCGCCTTCTTGATTTCTTCTATAGTGAAATCGAACCCTGTTTGGAATGATACAGGAGTTGCAAGTCAAAATCAAATCAAACAGGTAGGTATTTTGTATCTGACAGATCATTTGGTTGCTTTCGAATTGATTGCTTTTTTGTTGTTGGCGGCTCTGGTTGCTGCTGCTTTTTTGGCTAAAAAATCTGAGTCATGAGCGCAATCCCGTTGAATTACTACCTCATGCTTGCTGCCTTCATTTTTAGTGTTGGTCTCTTAATAGTTGTGATTAAGAAGAATGCAGTTTTTGTTCTCTTGGGAATTGAGCTCATGCTCAATGCAGCGAATCTTAATTTGGTAGCTTTTTCCAGATTTGATCCCACAATATCAGGACAGGTATTTGCTGTGTTTTCCGTAGTACTTGCTGCGGCGGAAGTGGCGATTGCGCTTGCGATCTTGCTGAATATTTATAAGCAATACGAGACCACAGGCTTGGATAAAATTAACGAGTTGAAACACTGATATGGAGCTTCCGATCTTATACATAATGCTCGTTTTAACACTGCCGCTAATCAGTGCTCTTTTTTGCTACTTTGTTCCTATCTATAGAGTTTATGCTATGTCATTGCTCTTTTTATTTATAGGTTTAGTTCTAGCTGCAATGATGCCAATTTTTCCCGCTGCTATTCTTAGGTGGCACTGGTTGAGTTCCATTGAATTGGGTATCCATATCGACAGGTTGAGTGGTTTGCTTATTACACTGGTCTATTTCATTTCCCTGCTTGTTCATATGTTTTCCATGCATTATATGAAAGACGATCCTGGTGTCAGTAGGTACTATTTCAAATTAGGTTTCTTTACTGCTTCCATGATTGGTCTACTTGCAGCAGATCATCTCATTTTGGTTTTTATTTTTTGGGAGCTTGTTGGTTTTTCTTCTTATCTGCTAATTGGTTTTTGGTTTAAGGAAAAAGAAAAAGCATCCAAAGCTCGAGCAGCTTTTATGATCAACAGGGTTGCAGACGCAGGACTTTTAATCGGTATTATATTACTTATTACTGTTTTTGATATTTCGTTTCTTTCAGAACTGAAACATATTGGTGATGGAGGTTTAGTCACATTTATAGGAGTGGCTCTGGCCATCGGGGCATTTGGAAAATCTGCACAGTTTCCTTTTTTTGGTTGGCTAAACAAAGCGATGGTAGGACCTACTCCAGTTTCGGCGCTTATTCATGCAGCCACCATGGTTACTGCAGGTGTTTATCTTTTAGTTAGGATTGTTCCGATTTTAACTGATGAGGTAATGATGCTAGTGGCTGTTGTAGGCTCCCTTACAGCTTTTGTTGCTGGTGTTTCTGCGATTTTTCAAAATGATATCAAGGCGGTACTGGCTTATTCTACTATTTCTCAGCTTGGCTATATGGTATTGGGGGTAGGAGTAGGAGCATTTCAATTATCCGTTTTTCATCTTTGGACGCATGCTTTTTTTAAAGCAGGGTTATTCCTAGCAGCTGGAAATGTGATTCATTTTATGCATAAAGCCAATCATGAAGTTGATGCTCAAGACATGAGAAACATGGGAGGGCTTAAAAAGCATCTCCCCGCTACTTTTTGGACCTTTATAATATGTGGTGCAGCGTTAGCAGGACTACCACTTACTTCCGGGTTTTTATCTAAGGAGGGAATCTTGAGTGCTATGATGATCTGGTTCAATGAACTTCAGGGAAGCAATGCTCTCATTGCAAGTTTTGTAGGAATATTAACTTTAGGTGCGGCTGCTTTGACTCCAATCTATGTTGCTAGACAGGTTTTGCTGGTTTTTTTCGATAAACCCAGGACGGTTTTTAAGGAAAAAATTCAAGGAGCTATTGAGCCTGGTATGACAGTGATTTTTCCATTTTTACTTCTATGCGCTGGCGCTCTTTGGATTACATCTTCCTTTAATCCAGTTGACCCATATGGGTGGTTTTTAAGTATTGCTTTGTTTGGAGGAGGATATATTGAAGACATACCCACTATAATAAGCTGGTTTGTGATGTCGGCCTCAATACTTTTTATTGTGCTAGGTGGGGGATATGCATATCTGAAGTTTAAGCCAGGATCCAGAAACATTGTTTCTTATAAGGAAAGCGAAGTTTCATCGGGTGCTATTTCATCGATATTGTATGAAGGCTGGTATATGGATAAGCTTTATAATTTATTTAGTCAGAGCTTTTTATTACTTAGTAACTTCGCGTTTTGGTTTGACAAAAAGATATTAGACAGAGCAGTGAATCGTATTGGTGTCGGAGCAGTCGTTTTAGGTAAAGTGATGGGCGGATTTGATAGATATGTTATCGACGGTCTGGTCAACTTGGTTGCGGGATTTTTTCAAAAGATGGGAAATCTTACAACACGCACACAAGCACCAGGAGTTCAGACACAACTAGCGGTGGTGCTGTTGATTATGATTGGTTTAATGTATTGGTTTTTGTTTTAGATTAATGAGTGAGTACTTGATAAGTCTGATTGTATTTATTCCACTTGCTGTGGCGCTCTTCATGTTTTTCGTTCCTAAAGAAAAACAGATGTTGATCAAAGTTTCGACTCTAGCCGCGACTGTTCTTCAATTGATATTGTCGCTTATTTTATTTTTTCGATTTGATGGCAGTTTCATTCCTTCACAGTGGTCAGAAGCATTCCTTTTTGTTGAGCAAGCTGACTGGATACAGCTTAGGTTAGGCGAGTATGGTGTTTTTGTGATTGACTACTTTGTAGGTGTTGATGGTATTAGTCTCCCTCTAGTAGTTCTGAGTGCACTTTTGCTTGTGATTGGAGTGATCTCATCATGGAAGGTCACAGAAAAAGTAAAAGGATATTTTATCCTTTACCTAATACTCAGCACGAGTATCATTGGATGTTTTGTTGCCCTTGATTTGTTTCTTTTCTACGTCTTTTTTGAGTTTATGCTTTTGCCAATGTTTTTTCTCATTGGAATTTGGGGCGGGCCAAGAAGAGCATACGCTTCTATCAAATTTTTCATTTATACGCTATTGGGTTCACTCTTGATCCTTATCGTAATGATTGGACTTTTTCTTTCAATCGAAGATGTCGATAAAGCGCTCGAGCTTGCAGAAACAAGCGGAAAGATTGAGTTGGTACATTCATTTAGTATGGTTCAGATGATGGAGGGTACCTATATCTATGATTCATTACTTTCTCCTCACAACGATACTACTGTGTGGGATATCCCATTGCGCTACTGGGCATTCATATTGTTGATGGTTGGTTTTGCGATTAAACTTCCAGTGGTTCCCGTGCATACATGGCTTCCAGATGCTCACGTAGAAGCCCCTACAGCAATTTCGGTAGTTCTTGCAGGTGTTTTGCTCAAAATAGGTGGTTATGGTTTTTTCCGGATAGCGTATGGTATTTTTCCAGATGGAGCTATTGAATACGCTTTTCCGATAGCCTGCTTTGGTGTGATCTCCATAATTTATGGAGGCATGGTCGCAATGGCGCAAAGTGACCTGAAACGATTGATCGCATATTCTTCTGTTTCTCACATGGGATTTGTGCTTCTTGGTCTAGCAAGTTTGACTTATGAAGGCGTCACAGGATCATTATTTCAGATGATTTCTCATGGGTTAATCTCAGGAGCGCTGTTTCTGATTGTGGGGGTAATCTATGATCGAACCCATGATAGGAAAATAGAAAATTTGAGTGGATTAGCTTCCAAAATGCCAATCTATACCTTCTTTACTGTGGTGTTCTTTTTCGCATCCCTTGGCTTACCAGGATTTTCAGGATTTGTTGGTGAACTGCTTACGCTGATAGGCGGGATAGGGTCTGAACATGCAAATGGTTTGATACCAAGTTGGCTGGGAATGCTGGCGGTTTTGGGGATTATAATCTCGGCGGCATATTATCTATGGACGCTACAAAGAGTATTTTTCGGTAAATATTGGACGCGGGAAAAGAGTTGGGAAGCCAATATGTTGGATATCAACCTTAGAGAGTGGTTAATGTTACTGCCGCTAGCAATTCTTGTTCTGCTCTTTGGTATTTTCCCAGGGTTAATTCTAGATCCATTGGACAATTCAATAAGTTTTTTTGTAGATAAGATTCTTGAGTCAGGTCAAGCAATCTTAAGTCGATAATGCCATGCTGAAGACCCAACTTGAGCAGATTCTTGATCAGTTGATTTTTCTCAGATTTGAGCTTATTCTCATATCAGGAGCCCTTCTACTATTGATTATTGGTCTTTTCTCTAAAAGCAATGTTGCTCATAGGATTGCATTTTGTCTTGCTTTAGTAGCAGCATTATTTTTTGGAACTTATTTCACCGAGGAGGAAATTGTCCTAACAGGAAGCCTGAGTTTCGGACCTTTGGAAAGTTTTATTAAAACACTCCTGTGTATTTTCTCTATTTGGATCGTTTTCTATTCAAATGCAAAAAAACAATCGTCAGAGTTTTACTTTCTGGTTTTAGCAGTTGTTATCGGCTCTGTGTTTATGATTTCGGCCAATCATTTACTTGTTGTCTACATTTCGATAGAACTCACCTCGTTTGTTTCCTATGCAATCACCAATTTTAATTTCAAGAAAAAGTCATTTGAAGCAGGAATAAAGTACTTGCTTTTTGGAGGAACTAGCTCTGCCATTATGCTATACGGCATCTCCATTATATACGGGCTTACAGGTGAGTTGGCTATAGATAGAATCGAGCTTTCTGGGAGTGATCCTTTTTTGGCGTTTGGAATTGTGGCTTTTATTGGAGGACTCTTTTTTAAAGTGAGCATATTTCCTTTTCATATTTGGACACCTTCTACCTATCAAGAAGCACCCACCGATTCAGTAGCTATACTGTCTGTAGTTCCTAAGGTTGCTGGCTTTGTTTTACTTCATCGAGTTTTGAGTGTTATCGAAGCAGAATCCATTTCATGGGTGATTCCCTTGATAGCTGCAGTAGGTATTGCCACCGTTTTGGTAGGTACACTAGGAGCGATGGGGCAATCAAACATTAAGCGTTTGATGGCATATGGATCGATTGCTCATTCTGGTCTGCTGATTGGTTGCATGCTTATTTCAGGTCAATCAGGACTTGCAGCGTTTGTTTGGTATGTTTTTATTTATGCGATTATGAACCTGGTTCTTTTCTATTTAACCTCTGTTCTTGAGGAAAAAGGAATTGAGACCATTGATCAACTCTCTGGACTCGGTAAAAAAGAAGCATACGCTGGAGTACTATGGGTAGGAGTCATGATTTCGTTAATAGGACTGCCACCAACAGCCGGCTTTACAGCTAAATTTTATTTATTCACCTCACTATGGAATGAGTATCAAATAGGAGCAGACTATCTGATTTTGACGTTTTTATTAGTAGCAGTAATTAGTGTGATTTTTTCACTGTTTTACTACCTCAAAATCCCCTATTACTACTTCATTCATCCCTACAGAGGAGATGTTGGTATAAAAATCGAATTATTCCCGAAACTATTCGCAACTATTTTAGTCATGTTACTGTTCTGGTTCTTTCTTAGCCCAGAATTATTAAATAACATTGTATCAAATTTCAATGCTGTTAATTGGTGATATATGAGTGATTCTATCAAACATGAATGTGGTGTTGCGTTGCTTCGCCTAAGAAAACCACTCCAATACTACATTGATAAGTACGGCACTCCTGCCTATGCTGCTCAGAAAATGTACATTCTGATGCAAAAGCAACACAATAGAGGGCAAGATGGAGTAGGGATAGCCAATATCAAATTGGATATGGATCCTGGTGCGAGATATATCAGTAGATACCGTACCATCAATAATCAGCCTATAGAGGAGATTTTTGCCAAAGTCAGAAGGAAATATGATAAGGCACAAAAGTTGGGTAACGAAAAATATTTTGATGCCCAATGGATGAAAGAAAATGCTGCCTTTACCGGAGAGGTATGGATGGGGCACCTGAGGTATGGAACACACGGGAAGAACAGCATCGAAAGTTGCCATCCGTTTCTTAGACAAAACAACTGGAGAAGTAGAAACCTAGTTGTATCAGGAAACTTCAATATGACCAATGTTGATGAGCTTTTTGATAAGCTGGTTTCACTTGGTCAGCATCCCAAGGAAGAAGTAGATACTGTGACTGTAATGGAGAAGATAGGTCACTTCCTTGACGAAGAAAATCAAAATATTTTCAATAAATATCGAGACTCGGTTCAGTCAAACAAAGACATGACTGACCTGATTGAGCGAGAGCTGGATCTACGACGAGTTCTTGAGCGATCTTGCCGTGATTTTGATGGAGGCTATACAATGACAGGCATGGTGGGTTTTGGATCTGCGTTTGTTGCCAGAGACCCTAATGGAATTAGGCCAGCGTACTATTATGCGGATGATGAAGTAGTAATTGTTGCTTCAGAAAAACCAGCAATCAAGACAACCACAGATTGTGACTACTCTCAAATTCAGGAAGTGAAACCTGGTCATGCACTTATTATTGATAAGCAGGGAAATTTCAAAGAAGAACAATTCATAGAGCCGCAAGAAAAGAAATCGTGTTCATTTGAGCGCATTTATTTTTCACGAGGTACCGATCCTGATATTTATAATGAAAGAAGAAAGCTAGGGGAGCTATTAATTCCTCAAGTACTGCGTGCCGTAAACCACGATCTGAGAAATACAATCTTCAGCTATATTCCGAATACAGCAGAAACCTCCTTCTTGGGACTTTTAAGGGGATTGGATCAATACTTGGTCAATCAGCGCAAAGACATTATTCTCGATGAGAAGCCTACAGCCGATTCTTTGGAAGACATTCTCTCTTTCACTCCTCGAGTCGAAAAACTGGTTTTGAAAGATGCAAAACTGCGTACATTCATTACCGATGATTCTCAGCGAGATGAACTTGTCGCACATGTATACGATACCACGTATGAAGTGGTTCAAAAGGATAGAGATACTTTAGTAATTATAGATGATTCTATTGTAAGAGGCACTACTCTTGAAAAAAGTATCCTCACACTTCTAGATAAGCTAGGGCCTAAGAAAATTGTGATTGTTTCTTCTGCACCTCAAATAAGATTCCCAGATTGTTATGGGATCGATATGAGTAAAATGAAGGAGTTTGTTGCTTTCAGAGCCGTACTTGCGTTGCTTGAAGAAAGTGGAAAAAACTATTTGCTCGAAGAAGTATATGATAAATGCATAGCTGCAGCAGAAGATACTGCACCAGAAAACTATGTGAACGAATTGTACGCTCCTTTCACCTATGATCAGGTTTCAGACAAAATCACTGAAATCATCCGTCCTAAAAACATGAAAGCTGAGTTGGAAGTAGTTTATCAGACTGTTCCAAACCTGCACAAAGCTTGCCCAAATCACTTGGGCGATTGGTATTTCACTGGAAACTACCCTACTATAGGAGGTAACAAAGTAGTGAACAAAGCCTTTGTTAATTTTATGAAGGGCATAGAAGTAAGGGCATATTAAACAGATACTATTCTATGATAGTAGAGTGAGTCGGTGACCCCAGTTTATTTTAATCAAGGGTTTCAAGATCACTATTATTGATCTAAGTCAGCTATAATTTTTCTTGTAGCTTCGGTCAAGGTAATCTCACGATTCATATAAGATTTCAGATGCTTATCAAGAGCAGGAAAATATCTAGAAAAGACATTATTTCTCTCCATATATGTAGAGTCATATTGGATTCCCACTTCATTTAAAAGTTGCTTTGTTAATTGACCAGTAAAGTAGAATAAGAATGAATGTCCCAATTGTCTAGGTGCTTTGGTATTTGTCGTTTCTGTTAAATCTTTTATTGTACCCCCTATGAAGTAAGAGCTGCCAAGAATAAGATGGTGTGCTGATTCATGGTAGAGTAACTCTATCCAATTGCCAGCTACACTGTTTTCACCAATGGCGTTCATAACTACGTGTGTTGGGAAGATTGATGTATAGGGTAGGTTACGTGGATTCCTTTTTGTAGCTTTTCCAACATATGTGATGTCAACTCTCAATTTTTCAAATTGCCTTGTAAGCTTAGTGATTTTATCAACGAATTGATCTTCTGTTTGTCTTATCAAATCAATATTATCTTTCAGGGTATTTACGCAAATAGCTTTATGGCTAGGCCAAAAATGAGTTTTGTATTCGATACTTACATTTCTCAGGATATCCATATGCTCTTTAAACTTATTAGGAACCGTTTCTGGTTCAGTATCTTGTTTTGTTACCCAATGCTTAAACTCAGTCATGTAATCACTGGTTCTTAGATCTAAGTCTGCCAAATTATCCTGATAATAACCAATAGCTTCGTTTAACTTCTTTTGCGATTTATTGGATAGTTTCTGTTTTATAATTGTGCTATCAGCATTGACATTCATAAATGACTCTAACCACAAAAAATGATGCAAATTAAACCAATAGTTGATCTCAAAAGAGTAGTACTTAGTTGTGTCTTGATAGTTAGTTTGTGCTTTGGTTTGATAAACAAGTAATCCTACGAAAACTATAATCAGAAGCTTTTTCATAACTAAAATTTAGTTTAACAAGTGTGTTTCTTTTTACCGATTATACCATTGATAAGAAATCGAAAGTGGCCGCTGGATGAAGACAAATATACTTTGATTGCGGCATTTCTAAATTATACATTCGGTGTGCCAAAGTTGTTGGATTATAAACTCACCCAATCTCCTTGTCTTATAAATGCCATCTTTCGTATTTCACTACGATTTAAAGACATTGAATTCTATCGTTTTCACCAATACTCTATTCGATCTTTTATTACGTCCAGGTAGAATCTTTCTTAAGAAGAACGACAATTAGCCAAATAATTAGAAACATTATTTTTATTCTTATCTGATAATATTTTGATGTTTCAATCTTATGAGTCACTTTTGTGTCCTCATTCAATAAAGATTGATTGATTTATAAAGAAGCGTGGAGAGACAGGCTCGAAGAAGCGCTAGCAACCTGTTCAGATATCTAATTCTGAATTGCGGTGCTAAATCCTGATCCAAACATGTCGTTTGGAGAATATGAATTGATTGTATGAAAACAAATTCAACATTTAGCATTAATGCCTCAGAAGTCCTTAGTTCAAATTTTCATTTGAAAAGAGGTTGTTGTTCGTGTGATTAATTCGGTAATCGAATTTTTAACTCAATATTTTCTTAGATGAATTTCGAGACAGAAGCCATACGTACCCAAGTTGACAATGCTAATCAAAGAGAGCATTCAGTTCCTTTATATCTAACGAGTAGCTTTACTTTCAATAGTGCAGAGGAAGCCAGAGCAATGTTTAACGATGAGATACCAGGAAACATCTATTCCAGGTATTCAAATCCAAATACAGATGAATTCATCACGAAGCTCTGCCAGATGGAACACACGGAAGATGGTGTTTCCGTCGCGACGGGCATGTCCGCAATGTTTACAAGCATTGCGGCACTCTTAGAGTCTGGTGATCATATTATTTCTTCCAGAGCTATTTTCGGTTCTACGCACCAGCTTTTCACCAAAGTTTTTCCTAAATGGGGAATTGAGAGCTCCTATTTTGACCTTCATACTCCTGAACAGTGCGAAGCGCTAATTCAGCCAAATACCAAAATGATTTTTGTGGAAACACCTTCTAATCCTGGATTGGATTTGGTCGATCTTGAGTACTTGGGAAAACTAGCAGAGAAGCACAATTTGATATTAAACGTTGACAATTGCTTTGCTACTCCATACCTGCAAAATCCAGCGGATTTCGGAGCTCATATTGTTACACATTCAGCAACCAAGTTTATCGACGGTCAGGGGAGGACATTAGGTGGAGCCATTCTTGGAAAAAAGGATTTGATTGAAGAAATAAGATTTTTTGCAAGACACACAGGACCAAGCATGTCTCCGTTCAATGCATGGCTTTTGAGCAAGAGTTTGGAGACTTTAGCAGTGCGAATGGATCGCCACTGCGACAATGCCTTGAAGTTGGCAGAATATTTATCATCAAATACGGAACTCGAACAGGTCAAATATCCGTTTCTAGAATCGCATCCTCAATATGAGATTGCAAAAAAGCAGATGAAAAAGGGGGGAGGCGTAGTGACCTTTATTGTAAAAGGAGGATTGGAAAGAGGGATTGGTTTTTTGAACGGGCTTAAGATGTTGAGTCTAACTCCCAATCTTGGAGATGCCAGGTCTACAGCCACGCATCCTGCATCTACTACTCATAGTAAATTGACAGAAGAAGAAAGGGACTCTGTAGGTATCGCATCTGGACTTATCCGGATATCTGTAGGGCTAGAAAATATTGATGATATCATATCGGATATAGAGCAAGCGCTCGAAGCAAGTAAAATTGAAGAAGAAATTAGCATTTAAATAAAAGACGAAACGCAATAGACGAAGAAATGAGCTTAACTAAGGAAATTACCAAAGAGGCACAAGCAGACGTAGATGAATTGCTCGGCAAAATCGAGAAGTTCAAAAATGGTCAGATGGATGAAGACCGTTTTAAGGCTTTCCGACTCACAAGAGGGGTTTATGGACAAAGGCAGCTTGGAGTTCATATGTACAGGTTGAAGTTGCCTTATGGTAAAATCACAGCTGATCAATTGCGAGTAGTCGCGGATCTTTCTGTTCAATACGGAAGCAGTAATCTTCATTTAACGACTAGACAAAACATACAGCTTCACTACGTGAAGGTAGATGACAGTCCCAAAGTTTATGAAGCTTTGGAAGTAGCCGGAATGACCTCTCGAGAAGCTTGTGGAAATACAGTAAGAAATATCACAGCATCTCCATTTGCTGGAATCGACCCGGAAGAGCCGTTTGATGTCGTTCCATATGTGGAAGCTACTTTCAAGTATTTCCTAAGAAACCCAATCTGTCAGGATATGGGAAGAAAAATCAAGATCGCTTTTTCGTCGAGCGAGCAAGATGCTGCCTTCACATACATCCATGACTTTGGCTTGATTCCAGCAATCAAAGATGGCCAAAGAGGTTTTAAAGTTCTTCTTGGAGGAGGTTTGGGAGCTCAAGCTTTTATGGCTCAGTTGGCTTATGATTTCTTACCTGTCGATCAACTAATTCCATTTATGGAGGCAAGCTTGCGGGTATTTGATAGATATGGAGAAAGAGAGAGAAGACACAAGGCAAGATTAAAGTTCTTGATTGAGCCGAAGAAAGGTTTTGGTCTTGATGGGTTCATGAAATTAGTAGAAGAAGAAAGAAAAGCTTTACCATACCAATCTTTCCCTATTGAGGCGGAAGAAGAATCAGATTCTACACCTTCTACAGGAGATTTGTCCAAAGTTTTTGAAGGAGAGAAAGACGCTGATTTCCTGACATGGGCAGGAACCAACGTATTCGAGCAGAAGCAGAAAGGATTGTATGCTGTAAAAGTTAAAATTCCTCTTGGCGACATCAAACCAAAAACTGCATATGACTTAGCAGCCATTGTAGATAAATATGCCGCAGACGATATTAGAATAACAGTAAATCAAGGATTGCTTTTTAGAAATATTAAGCCAGGAGACATTAAGGGTGTTTACGAAGAGTTGAATAAAATTGATCTTTCGGATGCTGGTTTTGATACTTTGGCAGATGTTACAGCTTGCCCTGGAACAGACACATGTAATCTTGGGGTAACTAACAGTACAGACTTAAGTCTCGTATTGGAGAAAATGATCAGAGAGGAATACCCTCATTTGATTGATGAATCCCTGATCAAAATTAAAATTAGCGGCTGCATGAACTCTTGCGGTCAGCACATGATTGCCAATATTGGTTTTCATGGTAGCAGTATCAAGTTTGGAAATAAGGTTTGTCCTGCACAGCAGGTAGTGCTTGGAGGAGGAGTTGATCCAGATGGTAAAGGTTTCATTGCTGATAAAGTGATCAAGCTACCTACTAAGAGAATACCAGAAGCCGTTAGGTGGTTGTTAAAGGATTATGACGAAAAGGCAGAAGAAACAGAGTATTTCAACGCCTATGTAAGAAGACAGGGTAAGATTTACTTCTATGATCTGCTTAAGCCATTGGCTGACCTTGTCACCTTAGATGATGAAGGATTTCAAGATTGGGGCAAAGAAGCAGACTTCATACCTGAGATTGGAGTAGGAGAATGTGCCGGTGTGATGCTTGACCTTGTAGGAACAATCTTGGGAGATGCTCAAGATAGATACGCCTCAGCTCAACAGTCGTTAGATGAAGGTAACTGGCCAAGTGCGATTTACTATACTTACAATGCTTTAGTGATTGGTGCAAAGGCAATTTTGCTAAGCAAGGATGTTCAATGTAATACGCACTCAGGGATTATCAATGACTTTGAGGAGAAAATCCAAAATCAAGGACTGATAACCCTTAGCAACTCGTTCAATGAGATTATCATGCAAATCAATAAGCATGAACCTTCTGAGGCATTTGCCAGAGAATATTACGAGCAAGCTAAAGAAGTGTGTGATCAGATCGTATCGCTTCGTAATGCTGAAAGCGACGAAAAACTCGTTGTAAACAGTTTTTACAAGGCTTAATTGATGGCTCAATCTGCACGCCTAACGTTGGTAGGGGCAGGGCCCGGAGATCCTGATTTAATCACACTTAAAGGTGTTAAGGCACTTCGGGTAGCTGATGTAGTTTTGTACGATGCGCTTGTGCACCCAGACATGCTGAGTCATGCAGAGGGTGCTGAGCTGGTTTTTGTAGGTAAGCGTGCCGGCAAGTACAGCGTTACTCAAAAAGAAATCAATGAACTGATCGTAAAACATGCGTTGGTTGGAGACGGTCAACACGTGGTGCGACTTAAAGGTGGAGATCCATTTGTTTTTGCAAGAGGCCTTGAAGAGATCGCCTATGCAGAAAAATTTGGAATTAGCTCCTCTGTTGTTATTGGTATAAGTAGTATCATGTTGCCGGGATATTACGGGATTCCACTTACTACTCGAGGGATCAATCAGAGTTTTAGAGCGGTGACTGCAACAACAGCGGAAGGGGAGCTAAGTGAAGAGGTTTCAAATGCTGCCAAATACAGCGCTTCCACGATCTTTTTTATGGGATCAAGGAAATTGGATTTGATAGTAGATGCATATAAGCAGGAAGGACGAGGAGCGTTACCGGTGGCGGTTATTTCCAATGGATCTTTGACTACAGGGAGTGTCTTCACAGGTACAGTAGATACTATTGTAGATATTTATAACAGAGAAAAGCCAGAAGCTCCTACATTGCTGATCTTTGGAGAAGGAGCTGCTAAGGCGCACACCATCCAACCATTTGAAGAATAATTAATGTCTGACTTAAATAAGAAGTCTTCCGGTAATCCACTTTTCCCCGTTTTTCTTAAACTGAATCAAATTCAAACTTTGATTGTAGGAGGAGGGAATGTCGGCTTGGAAAAACTTGAAGCTCTACTTAAAAACGACACTGATGCGAGAGTGATTCTGATCGCTCCCGAAATCAGACAAGAAATTAAAGACTTATTACCAAGTACTCCTAATCTTGTTTTAAAGGAAAGGAAATTTAAGCGATGGGACTTGCGTGGGGTAGATATGGCGATTCTCGCAACAGATCAACCAGAACTTCATAAGCGAATCAAAAGAATGGCAGAGAAGCGTCATTTGCTTATGAATGTGGCTGATACACCTCCACTCTGCGACTTCTATCTGGGCTCAACAGTCAAGAAAGGAAACCTTAAGGTGGGAATTAGCACCAATGGACAATCTCCGACTTTTGCCAAGCGATTCAGAGAAATTCTAGAAGAAACACTGCCTGAAGAAACGGATGAACTATTAGCAAATCTTAAATCCATTCGTGATCAACTCAAAGGGGATTTTCAGGAGAAAATCAAAGAACTCAACAAGATCACTTCAGTATTGAAGGATAAGTGATTGCAACCATTTTCCAACTAGCAGTGTCATTGTTGTTAGGTTGATGGTTAGGTTAATGACGAAAAAAAGGTTGCTTCTCTCGAAGCAGCCTTTTTTGTTTTAGTTCACGACCTGAATTTTACGTGCGAAACGTTTCTTATCTTCAAGATCTACCACATTAATAATGTAGGTGCCATTCGCAAGATGATGGTCAATTTTTGCAAATGATCGATCAAAAACACCGTGCCAGACCAATTTCCCATCCAGCGAATGAATTTGCACTTCATTTTTGGTGCTCGTAGTTTGGAAATTAATATTGATGCTTTGGTATGTAGGGTTTGGATAAATCTTCACTTCTAAGCGATCATCACCCCTTGATAAGAGAACTACCTCATCCAATTGTGCGATGGCCGTTTCATGTCTCCTGCTAATAAATGCTTTTAGACCGTATCGGGTATGCGAATAGTTTAAAGCATCCGAAAAACTTGTATTGAATTCATTTATTGTAAATCCATAATCCAAAGTCCGGAATTCATCTCTTTCTGCTGCATCCTGAATCATGTTTTTCAAAGCATCAATTTTTTCGTTCATATTTTCAGGCAAGAATTGATTTTTTAATAAGCCATCGATAATTCGGGTGAACTCTTCCCTGTATTTACTTATTTGGAGAATTTTCCGAGGCAGTGGGCGCTGATCATTGTACCATTTGTAAATATCCCACTCTGCCCAATCCTCATTAAAAAAATCAATCCCCAGCGTATTATCTAAGTCAAACGGGATGTAGTAGAATTTGCCATCTGCTGGATTATCGTATAAATAAAAATTGTTTTGATTTATTCCGTGGTTGTCCCAGTGAGCAACCAAAACTTCTACCGCCAGTGCTTTCAAGTAACTATTGACATCAAAAACTTTTTCTATTTCTTCCTCGAATTCAGATACAGGAGTTTGATTCAATACACTGATGAAGTTTGCAAGCCCTGTATAATCATCCAAATCTTCATTAATCTTTAGCTCGTAGGCCCTTCTTCCAGAAAACTCTTCCTTGTAGTCATCGCTATTAGATCCTTTGTACTTCAAATCAGCTGGCCAGAGACATTTATAGAGATTCCCATCCTTATTATCGAATCTTCTTTCTATGAATTCTTCGTCTATATGCTCAATATTTGAGTAAAGACCATAGTACTCCCCATTGATGTAAAGCTCAACGTGATTGGATTCAGATGAAGGAACTCCCAGATCATTCATTATATCCCAGCAAAGTTTGGATCTTATCATCGTAGGGTCGTTGTGCTCGCCGTTTAGATTCAATTTTTCAAAACCTTTCAGATCCCTTCCCTTTTCGAAAGAATTGAAAGAAACCTTGAAAGACTTCTTTTCTGAACTTCTGGAAGTATTTCCTCTTAGGCGAAATCCGATATTTTCTTCAGTTGCAGTCAATTGATCAGAATCAAAATTGAACGTGGCGGAAAACTCCTCATTACTTTGAGCGTTATCAGGATTCAAGATAAAGTCGAGATCAGTTGCTGCTATTGTGATGTCAATTCTTGGTAAATCCGTATCATCGTAAATTTCACTTTTGTCGATTTGGACAAGTTGAGCTATTGATATGAATGGAATTAGAAATAGAATGATTGAGGTGATGCGCATAAAGTTTTTTGTGAAGTCTACTGGTAAATATAATCTAATCCGTGTTTGAGTACCGATGAGCTATTGTGTAGTAGCCCTTAAATATCTATTTTAACCTTCTTTTAATAATACAAAGTCACTCATGCGTCACGCGATTTTCCTGTTTATTCTTTTTCTATCATCATCTATAGGCACCTTCTCTCAAACGAAAGTCATTTTTGAGGTGAAAGACTTAAAGCTTTCTAAAACAGATAGTGACTTTTTGAGCGTGTATACAGAAAAGAATGATTTTGGAGGGTATTTGCTTATTGAAGGATATAAATCGTCTGATTTCGAAAGATACCAGACTTACTTCGATACCAGAATTGAAGAGTTTAAGAAAACCAAAAGACCTAAAAAAGAAGAGAAATACGTAAAGGGGATACATGAGTTTGTGAAAAACAACTTCCTCAGAATCTATAGTGACAAAGCATCCTTTTATCAACTATTTGAAGCTGGGTTTTACAATAATATTACGGCATGTGCGATTTATAGGATGACTTTTGAAGCCTTACAAATCCCTTATGCAATAAAGAGAACGCTTTCTCACGCTTACATAGTAGCCTATCCGGATACCCATCAAATACTCATTGAGACAACTGATCTGACTGCAGGATACGGAGAGGTTAGTCAGGCATTTAAGCAAAATTTCGTTTCTCATCTTATAGATAATAAACTCATTGAATACGAACAAATCACTAGTGGATATGATCACCTTTTTAAAAAATATTATTTCACCGATAAGAATATAACCCCAATGCAACTTCTTGCCTTGCATTATTACAATAAGGGTCTTGAGTCATTTGAGGAAGGAGATGTTGTGAAAGCTTTTGAAATTCTACAAAAAAGTCATGTCATATATCCAGCCTCGGAAATTAATAAAACTATGCTGATGATAAGTATTGATCATATCTCTAAGGCAAAGTATGATGAATCAATTGACTATGAAATGCTATCCTTCATTCCACTCTTTGAAGATGAAGATATTGGGGAGGAGGTTGTTGTTCAGGAATTTTATCGAGCATTAAACAACAGTCTTATAAATAGGAACGACACTAGCTATGCTAGTCGGGCTTACATGGCTTTAAGAGGGAATTTGAATGAAAAGGAGTCTTTGGAAGAAGTGGATTTTGCCTATAACTATGAGCGCGGAAGAGTACTATATAATAAAGGGAAGTACATTCCCGCTAATGATTTTATAGTAAAGGCTTATAAAATCAAACCTAACAACACTAATGTTGAGACCCTTCTTACGTCAAACATCAACAACATGTTTGTGTTGAATGTTGTCACGAATGAAGAAGGGCTTGATATTGTTGAGAATCTGTTTGCAGAGAATGAAGGACTCAAATCAAATGTGTTGCTCTCGAAAATTCTCCTATCTCTGTATCTATATGAAATGGCAGATGGTTTTGACTCCAGAGATTCAGAAACGGCTAAGAATTATCAGGAAAAATTTGAATCCTTTGTTGAGTCAAATTCTATTAGGAGTTATAATGAATTCGATGTGGGTAGAGCATATTCAAAAGGGGTGATCTACTATTTTAGAAAAGGATGGTATAAGTCTGCTAAAAGCTTAGTTAATCAAGGGCTAAAATATGCTCCTGACAATTCCGAATTGAGAAATCGCAAGTACATGCTTAATTCAAATTCCAATTAGTAGGTAGTATCTATAGCTAGATTGAATGACTCTTCAACGATATATTTATTTCCGGTTGGAGTTTTGAATTCGCCAACAAAGTAGAGTTTTTCCATGAGCATCACTCCTGGAGCTGGCTCTATAGTGAACTGCCCTCGATAGTTTGATTCAGGTAGTTTGCTCAGTCCTCCATGCATGTATATGCCATCCGTTAATTTGCCCATATAGTAGTTTCCTCTGCCGGGTTGGTTATCGAAAAAAACCTGGATAATATATTTACCGTTTTTTTTCAGCTGATCAATTGGTTTAATCACTAGGGAAGGGTATTTAGTTCTGGGTTTTCCTGACTTGCTAAACTCTTTGAGTCCTTTCCCAGGTTGATTATCAGCGTACATGATTTCAGATTCAACCTGTCCATTTTCGTAGAATCTCTTAACCGGACCATCCTTTACTTCATTTTTGTAGTTGATTTCCATCAAAGGTTTTCCATTTTCATAGTACTGAAACGCCTTCACTTTCTCGCCATTGTCATAGACAAAGCTCTTGGTTACGATCCCTTTTTTATTATAAAACCACGCATTTCCATGTCGCTGTTTGAGCTCGTTGATCTCATAATATGTTTTAATCTTGCCATTCTCATGATATTTTTTAACAACATTGGGGTTTTCAGATTCCAGAGCTTTTTCTGTCTGTTTTTTGAGTTGGTCACATGAAAGTAGAGATGCTAAGGTGATCAGGAGGAATAAAGTCTTTGGCATTTTGGAAAAAGTAGGCAAATAATTTACAATATGGAAGAATTGTAAACCTAAGGAAAAAAGCCAAAACGAAAAGAGAATAAAGTACAGTCTGTTCATGTAGAAAATGAACAAGTCATGTGGAATGCAAATAGAAAAATTGTTCTATTCCGTAATCAAAGGCTTTTGTGTTGTCACCTCTTGCACTCTATCTATTTGGAAAGCATATTGAAACAACGCTTCGATTGTTTTCCATGCGATGGTCAAAATGAAGAAAGCAGCCGCCAAAGGGGCGAGTATTGCAACACCTAAAATACTTAATGTTTTCATAGTGCCAATATAACCTATGTGTGATCGAATTGTTAGAATATTTTCATTGAAAATTTAATTATTTCGATAAATGTCATTTACTGAACGATTAAAGAAGCTTAAAATATGAATATTTCAAGTAGGAAATGTATAAAACACATTTAAAACAATTAGGACTATAGGGTTCCCTTGAATTTTATTGAAAAAAATAAGACATCCCGGTACAAACAAAAAAAGCCACTAAAAAGTGGCTAAAGAATGTTAATATGCTTGATAGGTTTTTAGATAGAGAAACTTTCACCGCATCCGCAGGTCCTGGAAGCGTTTGGATTGACAAATTGAAATCCTTTGCCATTAAGTCCATCCGAAAAATCAAGTGTAGTTCCAATCAGATATAGAAGGCTCTTTTTGTCTACTATTACCTTGACACCCTTATCTTCAAAGACTTGATCAGAGTCTACCAGGTTGTCATCAAAAATCAGGTCGTACATCAATCCAGAACAACCTCCACCTTTTACTGCAACTCTTACATTATGACTAGGAGTATGCCCTTCCTCAATTCTTAGTTCGGCCAATCTCTCTTTTGCTTTTTCTGTTACGCTTATCATAGGTAGAATACTTTTATCCAATCTTATGAGAGTCCTCAAAGATTTTTCAATTATTGAAACCCTTCACTTCGAAGAAAAGTTTCAACACTTTTGCAAAACTAATACAGAACAAGGAGATCATATCATGGTACGGATAGAACATATCGGAATAGCCGTCAAAGATTTGAAAGAGGCAAACAACCTTTTCGCAAAGCTCTTTGGCAAGAATGCCTATAAGGAAGAGTCTGTGGAGACAGAAGGCGTAAATACATCTTTTTTTGAAATAGGCTCTAGTAAGATAGAGCTATTGGAATCAAGCCATTCAGATGGTGTTATTGGTAAATTCATCACCAAAAAAGGAGAAGGGATTCATCACATAGCCTTTGAAGTGGACGATTTAGCGGTGGAGATGGAGAGACTTAGGCAGGAAGGCTTTGAATTACTAAATGAAATTCCAAAGAAAGGAGCCGACAATAAGCTAGTCTGTTTTTTACATCCAAAGAGTACCAATGGAGTATTAGTAGAACTTTGTCAGGAGATTGTTAAAGATTAATTTAAAATCATGAGTCAAGAAAAGAGAACAGAAATAGGAGAGTTAGGTGAATTTGGATTGATCGATAAGCTTGCTCAAAAGGCAAATACCTATCACGCAGAAACCTTAGTTGGGATTGGTGATGATGCTGCTGTATGTAAAATAGGAGATGAGCTCACGCTCACAACCACAGATATGCTCTTAGAAGGAGTGCATTTCGATTTATCGTATGCCCCACTGGCTCATATTGGATACAAGGCGGTTTCAGTCAATGTTTCAGATATCGCGGCAATGAATGGTGTTCCTAAGCAGATTACTGTGGGACTAGGTCTCAGCAATAGGTTTTCTGTAGAGGCTGTAGAAGCCTTATATGAAGGGATTTACGCTGCTTGCGAAGACTACAAAGTTGATTTGGTAGGTGGAGACACTACTTCATCTCAATCAGGTTTGGTAATCTCGGTTACGGCGATTGGTACTGTTTCTGAAGCAAAAGTCGCTTACAGAAATGCTGCTCAAGACAAAGATATCTTGTGTGTGACAGGAGATTTAGGGGGAGCGTACATAGGATTGCAAGTTTTGAATAGAGAAAAACAAGAGTTTGTCGCTAACCCTAATATGCAACCTAAGCTTGAAAAGTACCCGTATACTGTGGGAAGGCAGCTTAAGCCTAAGGCAAGAATGGATGTCATTCACGAGCTTGGGGAGCTTGGGGTAAAGCCGACTTCTATGATAGATGTATCAGATGGGCTAGCTTCTGACCTGTTTCATATATGCAAACAGTCAGGACTAGGAGCCGCAGTATATGAAGATAAAATACCAATTGATAAGGAAACTTACGAAACTGCTGCTGAGTTTAGCATTGACCCGAATACATGCGCGTTAAATGGGGGAGAAGATTACGAGTTACTTTTTACGATTTCGCAGGATGATTTTGAAAAGATCAAAAATCACCCCGATATTCATACAATAGGGTATATGCATGGAGCTGAAAAGGGTAAAGTGATGGTTACCCGCAATAACAACACCATTCCCCTTGTAGCTCAAGGCTGGAAGCATTTTTAACGAGCCGTGTGACCTTAGAATGAATCACTCAATCTCATTTCGGAGGCTGAGTGAAGATAAGATCATGGTGTTTTCAAAAGCAAAGGCTTATTTTATTCAAAAAGCCTTTGCGGTTCATTCTCCTTTGCAGGGATAACTCATCCAATGTTTTGTTTTCAGAAAGTATTTTGAGTTTGATACCTCAAGTACTTCTTGCGATGTTGATTTTACATATGAGCAATAATCATGGCGGCAATGATCAAACTCAAAAAGTGATAGGCTGTATTAATTCCGAACAACTTCCAAGATTTTCTTTCCCAGGTTACTATACCTATATCCACTGGTAAGTAGAAACCAAGCCAGGTGAAAAAAGCAGCCATCCCTGCCACTGCAGCTGCAGGCATTTCTGATGGCTCCATTCCCCAGGATTCGGGATTGTAGGCAGCCATATTATTGGCAAGAACCCACGCGAATAAAAAGTTACCAATGACCATGAAAATCATGCCTCTGGCCATCTCCCCACCAGATGGTTTCATATCTGGGTCAAAACCCATTTCTTTAGCCCATACTTTTCCGAATAATGGGGTATACCAGAGGAAGCCGAAGAAGAAGTTGGCTACAACCGCAATCAGTACTGCTACAATGCTCACGTTAATTTCAGGCATGATGATAATGTTTTCGTTTAGTGTATCATCAAAATTATGACTGTTTGGTTGTAAAAAAGAAGGGGGTAATTGACATCCTTAGGGGTTGTTAGTGACAATCTTCGGATGTAGTTTTGATATATAAGACTGTTTTATGAGACATATATCTGTGATAGTGCCAGAAGGACCCATTGTGCTAAGCAGTGTAGTGGGATCATTTAAGCTCTTCAATCAAGTCAATAATTTCCTTCTCGAACAAGGAGTCGCCGAGCCAGCCTATAAAGTGGAGTTGGTTGGACTGAGTAAGGAAACGGAGCTTTATGATGGAATATTTACAATCAAACCTCATGTTTCTATTGATGAAGTTATTCAAACTGATTTAATAATTGTTACGACCATTCTCGGAGATATGAGTGCTTCGATTGATCTCAACAAAGCTTTTTTGCCATGGATTAGGAAACACTATGAAAATGGAGCTGAGGTGGCAAGCCTCTGTATGGGGGCATTTTTACTTGGAGCAACCGGACTCTTAGATGGTAAAAGAGCAACCACGCATTGGATGGGTATAGATGGGTTCAGTGAGATGTTTCCCGAAGTGGATTTGGTGCCCCAAAAGATCATTACGGATGATAACGGAACCTATACAAGTGGTGGTGCATACTCTTTTTTGAATCTACTGGTTTATATGATTGAAAAATTTAATGGTAGAGATATGGCCATAATGATATCCAAGCTCTTTGAAATAGAGCTCGATCGACATAATCAGTCCGAATTCGTGATTTTTAATAGTCAGAAAGATCATGGTGATGAAGCGATTCAGAAGGCTCAAAATTATATCGAAGCTCATTTCATAGAAAATCTGACTGTGGATATGCTCGCAGATATGGTTGCTCTCAGTAGGAGAAACTTTATCAGACGATTCAAAAAAGCTACCAGAAATACTCCTTTTGAGTATATCCAAAGGGTAAAAGTTGAAGCAGCCAAAAAATCCCTGGAAAGGTCAACAGATAACATCAATGAAGTGATGATAGAGGTCGGGTACTCCGATAGTAAAGCATTTAGACAGGTGTTTCGTAAGCTTACAGGCTGCTCTCCTAATGAATACAAAGTCAAATACAATCGACATTTGGCCAAAGCAATATGATGTTAGAAGATAAATGAATGGCTGATAAGATGAATATTGACCTTGCATGTGAAGATGATCTCGTGGAAATTTTGAAATTGCAAAAGGACTGTTATCAAGAAGAAGCAGCGATTTATGATGATTATAACATCCCCCCTTTAACGCAAACACTTGAGTCGATTCATGCAGATTTTAAAATGGAGACTTTTTTAAAAGTTACCGCTAATGATAAAATCATTGGGTCGGTAAGAGGATATATTGAAAACCAAACTTGTAAAATTGGAAGGTTGATAGTGCATCGAGATTTCAGGAATCGAGGATTGGGAAAAACCTTGATGAGAGCACTGGAAGACGAGTTAAAAGAAGCGAAGCGATTCGAACTATTCACCGGAAACAAAAGCGAAAGAAATTTGCGATTATATAACAATCTTGGGTACCATGAGATCAAAAGAAAATCAGTTAATGATAAACTAGAATTGGTTTTTCTAGAGAAAATTAATGATTCTAAAACAAAATTGTGAATAAGAAATTAACAGACTAGTGAATCAGATATGAAATTACACCCGCAGGAGTTTTTAGATATTTCTGCTTTGTTTGATAAATACGATTTGGGAGATCGAGTTTCTTTTATCAAAAGAAAAGGCTGGGTTCATGTGATTGTTGATGCTTTGTCGATTGAGTTTCACCGGAAGAAAGTCTCCTCAATTATTGATGGGCACTTTCAGGACTCTCTACAATATTTCGTGAGATGCCAAGGAGAAGTTACTGAGTCTCCAGATTGGGAAGGTGTGCTGACCAAGCTTGATTTATGGATTAGGAATAACTTTGTCATTTATTAAAATTCACCATTATATACTATGAGTGTAACTTTCAAGCCAGTCTTCGTATATATTAAATGAGATCTTTTTACTTATGATTAGATTTTTGAGATTGAGGATTAGAGCTAGACTAGTTTGTGTTTGATCTACTTAATATTCGTTTTAATCGAAAAAAACATGAACTTAAAAGCGGATCATTATTATATTGAATTAAATGTATTTTTTTGTAGTTAAACCCCTTGCTATATGAAACCAATCAGAGCTATCTTTTTTTTATTCATCGTTGCAACATTTGCCTATTCTCTGGAGTCTAAAGGTCAGAGTTCAAATGAACTGAATGGAATCGTGCTTGATGAGTCTGGTAAAGATCCTATCGCAAATGCTAATATCTATTTGAAGGGGAGTCATTTAGGAACTATTTCCAACTCAGATGGAAAGTTTTCTATCAAAATACCTAAAGATTATTTAGATGGCGTACTTGTATTTTCCAGTATAGGCTTTGACGTTTTAGAGATTGCTATATCAGATTTTAGTTTTGATGATAAAGAACTGAAGATCATTCTTAAAAATTCGATTTACGTACTTAATCCTGTTCAGGTCTATAATTCTCACTTGATTCTTAAAGAAGCGATAAATAAAATCCCCGTTAATTACCCAGAGGAGTTTCAGGGCTTCACGGCGTTTTATCGTGAGGTTATAAAGAAGAATAAATCTTATGTAGATATCTCTCAAGGGATATTGAATATTTCGAAGACACCATATAGTAATACAGGAAAGAAGTATTTTAGAGAAAGAGATAGAATAAGTGTGAGAAAGGGGCACAGAATCACGAACTATTCTAAGAGAGACACGCTGGCTTTTAAGGTAATGGGTGGGCCATATACTATGATGCTATTGGATATAGTGAAAAATCCAGGAGTTGTGCTTGGGGCGGCTTATTTCGAACACTATGAATATGGCTTTGAGGGTATCGAAATTATTGATGGGCGTAGGTCTTATATTTTGAGTTTTAAAGAAAAACTTGAAGCAGATGTAGCGTTATACGAAGGGAAAATATATGTAGATGAAGAAACTTTGGCAATCGCCGGGTTGAAATTTTCTATGCCTGATGAGTCACTTTGGCTGATGAAGGATAACCTGATTCAAGATAAACCATCATCATCTGTGCTTACACCTAAAAAACTTGCGTACGAGGTTAGATATAGAGAATCAGGAGGTAAGTGGTTTTTGGACTATGTGAGAAACGATATTGTGATGAAAGTAAATTGGAGTAGGAGACTTTTCAATAGTACATTCAATGCTACGACAGAACTTGTTGTTACTGATAAGAGGCCAGTGGAGGATCAGTTAGTGAAATACGATGCTAAAATGTCTACTCGATACCAAGATCTTTTTTCAGATCAGGTATATGAACTTCAAAATTCTGAATACTGGGAAGACTTTTCAATCATAAGGCCTGAGGATGACCTTAAAAAGGTTCTAAGCCAAATTGCTAAGAACTAGTAAAAAGGCTTTGTTGATTCTGTCAACAAGGCCTTTTAATTTTTTAGAGCTTTCTGATCTTCCCACTTCCTGAAGAGTGGTTATCAAGTTTTTTTGGGTTTCCCGCGTAATAAACACTGCCGCTTCCAGATATCCTCGATCTGATTTCATCAGTCACCGTGATATAAACACTACCTGATCCGCTGATAGCTGCATCCACACTGGCTACTTCCAGATCCTTAGCTTTTATACTTCCAGAACCGCTTATTTTCGCATCTATAGAATTGGCTTTTCCATCTAGTGAGATTTTTCCAGACCCTGAAATCTTAAGCGTGAGTTTTTCACCAAGAGCAAATAAGTTCACATTCCCTGAACCGCTTAGGCTAACCCCAAGGTTTTTTACTTCAATTTGATTTTCACCTATCAAGCTTCCTGAACCACTCAATGATAACCAGTTGATCTCGGTCATGGTGACATAAATGGTTAGATTTGATTTTTTTATTCCACTGTTCCAGCCCCATTTATCTTTTAATTTTATTTCGAGTTTGCTGCCTTTCACTTCAATCTCTAGCTTCGCAAAAATATCATCCGAGCATTCGACCTCTACCTTTTGTTCTGACCCTTGCTTTAAGTAAAGTGTGCCTGATACGCCAAAGGCAAGTTCATCGAAGGAATTATTAAGATCAACAGTTCTTTGTTGTGCTAAGCCAGAGTATGCAAAGACTAAAGAAATTAGAAGAGAAAGAGCAAGTGATGTTTTTTTCATGGTTAAAGGTTTTAGTTAATGACTGCATGAGGATAAGAAAGTTGCTTTTTTCAGAACTTAATTAAAAAAAACTTTTTGAGGACTTAAATAAGAATCTTGTACAACAAGAAGTATTTCAAGTGAGGGTGAATTCAAAGAACAAATAGAGAGTCAAAAGGATTTGTTTTGAATAATTTATCCAAAGCATGATCTTTAAGCTGAGGTCCCTCAATTATATTTGAGAGATACTGCCTAAATATTTAGACTCTAACCTAAAGTCAATGCTTCGAATTTCTCTTTACCTAGCTTCCTTTTTAGTCTTTTATTCTGTCCATTCCCAGATCGGTGATTTACCAATCACAAATCACCGTCCTTCTATTTCAGGTCTTGAAAATAGTGGGTTTGATATGGAATTTGATTCTTTGGGACTGATGTATGTTGCCAGTAATGAGGGCATTCTTCAATATGACGGACGAAAGTGGGAACAGATTGCAACACCCAAAGCAGCCTTCTCTTTGGATGTAGATGGACTTAATAGAGTTTATGTTGGGTGTGCAGGGAGCTTTGGTTATCTCCATTTGACCAATCGTGGAGTTGCATATAAGAAGATAAGTCCAGATTCTCTGGCAAATGAGTACTTTGTTTCAACTCAGGCTTTAGGAGATAGTATTGTGTTTCTGAGTTCAAATTCACTTTGGGTCTATCGCCCATCTACAGAAGCACTCCACACTTACTCTTCTCCTGATAAGTATGATTTAACTGCAGTTGTATCCGATGGAGAAGACATCTACATCTCTACGGAGATATCATCTTTCAAGTGGGTAGGAGATGAAATGACAGCATTGGAAAAATGGATAGGATCTGATTTTCCACCAGCAAAAATTGAAAAGTCGCCTGATGGTGAAGGTTATTTGGTTTTAGATGTCGAAGGCAAGTTATTCTTCTCACGAGGAGGAGATCGATTGAGATTGGTTACTTCGATAGATTTTAAAGTAAATGATTTTGAATGGATCGATGAAAGTCACTTTGTGCTAAGCACACGAAATCAGGGATGCCAAATCTTTGATTTTAAGACACTTTCTGTTGTTAACAATATCAATTATTCTGGAGGACTTCCCGATAATGAAGTGAAGGCACTCAGGGTAGATGAAAATAACGGAGTTTGGATTGCTCATGCCTTTGGATTTAGTCGAGTAGATACGGAAGCACCGGTTTCCTGTCTAAGTAATCAGGCAGGATTAGAGGGACATCTAATTCAATCCGTTTCTTTCAAGAACCAATTAATAGTAGGCACTAGTTCAGGAGTGTTCAGATCTAAACTAGATAGCGTTTTTTCCATCACCACATCCAAAAAAAGAATTAAATCAACCAGCCGATCTACTAGTACCCAACCAAGTGTGAAATCTGGTGGACTGTTTAAGAAAAAACGTGGAACGAGTACCAAAACCATAACTCAAAAAACAACCTATAGATATGTGACAGAAGAGGAAAAGAAATTTGAATATGCAGAATGGAGATATGGGCGATTAGGAGGAATCAATCAAAAGTGCAATGATTTTTATGTTCTGGGAGATGTTTTACTTATCGGAACAAATGGAGGTCTATTTGAATATGATGGTGAAGAGTTGATCAGAATTACCAATCAACCGGTAAAATCAATAGCAGAACTCCCGTCTGAAAATGAGTTCCTAGTCATAGATGAATACTCTGCTGAGAGATATATCAAGCAGGAAGACAAATATGCTGCTCTTGCGTTTGACTACAATGAATCGCTTGTAGTATCAGCATACGGGGATGATAGAGGTTTGCTTTGGCTCGTAGGGCCGGGTACACTTACATCGGTAGGGTTGACCATCAATGGAGCATCGGTATTTGATAATCTCGAATTGCCCAACGATCATTTGGAAAAGCCGACTATAGCCGAGTTAGGAGATAAACTAGTTATTATCACGAATGGACAATTTCTTTCCTACAATTATAAATCCAAGTCTTTGAATCCTGACTTAGTTATGTTGAAGGAATTGGGTATTCCCAAAAGACATATACAAGATAAAAATGGAACGTTTTGGATGTTTGATGGGAAGGTATGGAAGTACGTGGATAACAAAGGAGAAGCTACGACCTATTCGTATCTAAGCCTGTATCCCGAGATTAGTACAATTGGTCATGATAGAGAGAAAGGAAATGTTTACTTTATTACCAAGGAAGGAGAGCTCTTTAGGTATGATCCTGAAAGTGATAATAATGAAGTTAACCCTTCTAATATTTTTTATAAGTACCTATTTGCTCTGTCAAATTATACCACTTATAAAAGTGAGATAAAGTTGCCTTACGATGAGAATTATTTAAAAGCGGAGATTTCTCAACCAGACTATTTGGGACTGTTAAATGTAGAATACAAGTATAAGTTGGAAGGTGTAGATAAAGACTGGTCGAGTTGGTCGCCAAGCAATCAGATTGATCTTGCTTTTCTTCCGGAAGGTAGACATACGCTTCATGTTAGTTCTAGAGATATTTTTGGACGCGAGCAATCACTACAACCTGTCAAAGTAGTGATTCGTCCTCCTTACTGGAGAACAACATGGTTTTATTTGATGGAGGTAGTATTCTTTGCTTTTTTGGTTTGGGCCTCTACACGTCTCAATCAGGCAAGTGCTTCAAATCGGTTTTTAACAGAAGGGTTGACAGTATTAACAGTCGTGCTAATCATCGAGACACTCCAGTCAATGGCGGGTTCTTTCTTCTTTACGGCAAATTCACCCATCATTGATTTCATGATTAATCTTGCGATAGCCCTTGTGATTTTTCCACTTGAACTGCTGCTAAAAAGGATTATTAAAGGGAGAAGATTACAAAGGTCTGCTGAGGGGTAGTTGAAATTTCAATATTATGATGTCATGATGGTATTGTGAAAAATGTCTGTTTAATATGTGTTAATGTTTGCTATGTCTTAAAGTGAAATACAAATTTGATATTAGGCACTTACCTGTCCTTAGAAAAAACACTAATAAGCGGATCCTTCTTGGAGCGTTTTTTATCATACTTGTGGTAACAATTGGTTTTAACAAGGAAGGAATGTTAAGTCATACCGAAGCTTATTTTGGTGTTCTTATATTATTCTTGCTTGCGTTACTATGCTCTTATTTTATTCTCTTAAGGGATATCAAATTATGGGAGTTATACTTTATTGAATTGACGAATAACCATTTAGTTGTATCTATGAATGGTAAGTTTATCCATGAAATTCACTACTCAACTATCGTCGAATACTCACTGGAGGGTGATTATTTTCTTATTAAAACAACCCACGATAGTTTTTTTGGGAAAAGATTTAGCTCTCTTGTAGAGAACGTTGAAACATTTAGGACAGAATTGGATAAAAAAATTGCGAGTTGGAATTCAAATCAATGAATGCAATCCTTAATGATTTTAAAAAATCAATTTTAGCGTGAAGGCAATCTTTTGGAATGAGTTTAATCTCTTTAATATTGGAGACGAAGTTACATATCAAGATTTATTGAGTCTAATTTTATATAAATACCTAGGGTGACTAAATACATGCTCATTTTGATTGCTTTCTGTGCTTTACAGAAAACTTCAATTGGGCAAGACGTTTTCGATCTGACCACAGTAGCAATAGATGACTCGAGTCATCTTACTATTTTGAGATAATCAATGTACTTATGATGATTCTTTTCAACGCTTCAATTTTATGACCAGATTCTACAACTGCGGGAAAATGCCAGTTGACTGCAATGGATAAGCTCCTACTCTTTATAGATGGAAGTGTGAGTGCAAAGACAAAAGTTGGTTACGGAGCTTATTTGTTAATTGATGGAGCCGAACTCAAACTGGAAGCGGTAAAATCGCAAGTTCAACTCAGGCGTTTTGAAGATACTTCTTCGACCAAACTAGAGCTTCGGACACTAATATGGGCTCTAAGTGAAATAGAGGAAGTTCAAAAAAAAGTCAAAGTCTTTACAGACTCTCAAAATATTGTAAGTCTTAAAACCAGGAGAAGTTTTCTAGAAGAAAACGATTATCGAACAAAAACTAGTAAAATACTTACGAATCATGAGTTGTACCGTGACTTCTTTAAGCAGGTTGATAGATTAGATTGTGAGTTTGTAAAACTGAAAGGGCATAAACCATCTGAAGAAAAGGATGAGTTTGATCTGTTGTTTACATTAGTGGATCAAGCCTGCAGAAGAGCTTTGAGAAAAGAAATGAAGAGTTAGTACTACCAGATTGAAAGATTATTCGAATGACCTATCAGATAGTATTTACAGTTGGGTACACATTTTTAACCGCAGAACATATTGGCATTAGATTTTAAGATAACATTTGCAAAACAACAGCACAACCTGACTTTGAAAACCTTTATCCAAATCTATTTGATACTGAAGCGAGTCCACTTGTCATCTTTTTGGGGCATAGCAACAAGTATGTATTTATTGACATTGCTGTTGTCCTGCTCCTCCAAAGACTCATGGGAAGTGCGATTGGAAAACACCGGAACTATGTCTTCTTTTCGTGCAGTCAACCTCAACAATGACGATGTATTGGACTTGGTGATTGGTGCGGGATATAAGGAAAATGAAAGTTCTGATAATGGAGTTTTGGCTTTGGATGGAAAAGACGGTCGGTTGATCTGGACAGTACCCTGTCGGAATCAAATGTTTGGCATGCCATTGTGCAAGGATCTTAGTGGAGACAGTATCCCAGAGGTTTTTATTGGAGGAAGGTCAGCACAATTTATGGCCATAGATGGAGCAAGTGGAAAGGTCTTGTGGGAGTACCTAAGCTCCACTGAAGGGATCGATCCTGAGGATACCACCTTGCTCAATTTTTACAATGCGCAGTTCATACCAGATCAGGATGGAGATGGGCTGGACGATATTATTAATGCGTTTGGTGGATACGTGCCTGCTGGGCCAGAGGAGTATGATAGGCCTCAGGGGTATCTGATGGTTTTCAGTAGCAAAACTGGTAAGGTCTTGGTAAAAGCCCCTATGCCCGATGGGAAAGAAACCTACTTTTCGCCAATAGTGATTGAAGGCGGAAAAGATGGAGATCCCATGATTCTTTTTGGTTCCGGAGGGGAAACGATCTCAGGTGATCTTTATATTATCAGACTGTCTGAGTTGATGCAAGGAAATTTAACTGGAGCACAGAAAATAGCCGATGGGAAAGGCTTTGGCTTTATGGCACCTCCGGTATTGGCAGACATCACCGCTGATGGAATCCGAGATATTGTAATCAATGCTTTTGGTGGAAGGATTTTGGCAATAGATGGTGAGAGTTATCAAATCATCTGGGAAAACAGGTTGGGATACAAAATTGCTACGTTTTCAGGAATAGTTCCTTTGCATATCAACGATGATGGCATTATTGATTTTTTCAGCTCATATGCTGTCGGAGTTTGGAATGATTATCAGGGTACTGAGCAGATTGCCATTGATGGAGCTACTGGGGATGAGCTGGCAAGATTCCGGATGGGTGCTTTCGAATATTCATCTCCTGTCGTTGCAGATTTTAGCAGGGATGGTTTTGACGATGTTCTATTACATATCAACAACAAGAAGGTTGTGAGCATTGATGAGAATTCTGAGGCGGTTTACAGCTATTCTAATCAGGTGCTGGTGTTTGATCTTAGAAAAAATGTGACGCTCGCTTTAACTGATGAAGTGGGCGGTTCCAATTTCATTAACACCCCGCTGATACATGATCTTGATGGTGACAAAAAGATCGATATCCTGCTGACCATGAATACAGATACCTCGAATATCTTTTCAGGCAAAGAACTATTTATCCAGCGAAAGGAATTGAATATCCCGTTGAATAATTTGCATTGGAATGCTTACATGGGTGTAAACGGTGATGCGATTTATGATCAAGATGAACCCATGTAAGCTTGTTTGCAATTCTTAACCGCTACAAACACCATCTATCAGCACGCTTTATCCACCATGAGAGTGGCTATGATTATGTCCTGTGTGGTGATGGCTCTTCAAATTTAGTTTGTAATCAAATTTGATTTTGCTAAGCGAGTGATGATCCGCCATTGCATAATGTTCGTACAGGGTCCTAGGGCCATCGGCATTGATTATCTGAGCAAATATTCCATAGTCTCCACCATTGTCTGTAGAAGGGTTATTGGGAATTCTTGTGATGGTATGCACGTGATTCCAATCATCAAGTGATTGCCCCACTGGAGACTCCATGTTATACTCTACCCATAAGTATGGATTGTAAATCCGGTAATAGAACTGAGTGGTAGCGGTAGGGTTCTCTACTTCATCTATCCATACGAAATAAGTTTCATTGATATTTGCCATCACATCTGCCCACCAAAGATCTGCAAACGTGGTGTTTAGATTGTAAACGTATTCTTGCATGAGCAATACCAAATTGGCTTGTGTCGTGGCGGACATGTCTGAGTATTTCAATCCGGTTGCAAAACCAGCGTAATCATAATCGCCAATGTAAGGATCAGGCTGTCCGTTTCTATCAGCAGGGCCAACGTTCATGGTTGCACTGGATCCCGATGAAGCAGCTGTTGCATTTTCATTAGAATTGAACCCATTGTAAAGGGTAAGCGCAAGATCTCTTTCATCTGAAAAAATGTCAAATGAAGTACCATCGTAAGTTTCCGTTACAGGTTCTCCGCCTAGAAATGAAGGAACCATAGACACCTCATCTCCATGAACCAGAAAATTAATGGCGCAATGATGCCCGTCCAGTTGGAATCCCCATGAACCGCTTGTATCAGGATCGCCAAACAGGTCTATGGAGTAATAATCCGTACTCCAGACATTGCTGTTGATATTATTCAAAAAAGACTCAGCCAAGACCGTAATTTCATTTACTTTTTGATATCCCTCAGCACTCAAAAAGAGTTGAAGTAACGATTTGAAATTATCCAACTGTTCTGTTGACAGGTCACCATAAATGATGCCATCTCTATTACTATCTGCAGCAGGGGTGTTGTGCCACAGATAAAAGCGTTCATCGTCCAGACAATTGGAAGCATTGGATAGTAAACTTGATGATAAAGCGTTTCTAAAGATGAGCAATGCTTGTCTCATCTCCTCGATTGCAGCTTCGCTGGATTGTGCTAATTCTCCTTCTGTATTGCAAGCGGCAGTAGTTCCTTCATCATCCGAGTCGGTATTATCTGCTACATATCCGCTTGGCTGCTCGCAAGCTGATTGACTTACGTTAGCATTTCCTAGTCCGTCATTATCAGCATCCTGATACCAGGTAGTTTGCGTGCAATCGCCATCCTTGCATGAAGAAATCATGGATAAGGTTGCGGCAAAAATTAAGAAGCATACCAATTGAGTTTTCATAATGTAGGGTTTAAAGGGATGAGTAGTTAAAGGAAGTTTCTAGATTTTCTGACATTTATTTATGCCAATATGGATTTAGGAGAAACTAAGGACGAAATGCCTAGTTTGAAAAGGCGGAAGGCTTTGATGATTAGCAGTACAAAGCCTGTGATTAGATAAACAGCAGGTCTCATCGCAAATAGAGCAATCATAATAAAGAGAAGTCCGATCATAGGTTTAGATTTTGGTTGTGACCTCTATTCGGAGTGAAGGTGCAAATGGTTGCCTGAGGGAAAAAGAAAAATTGGGAGGTTTTTATAAATACCCTAATTGCGGGATTTGTAAGATTAGTAAACATTGCTAATTTACCAATCCACTAAACCGTTACTATTGTGCCTAAGAATGTCATTTTCTTACTCTCCTTATTTGTCTTTTTTTCATGTTCATCTCCTAAGAAGAATAATGAAGCCACAGTCAATCAGATCAATGGACTATATGTTTATGTCTATTGTCAACCTCAGGTTGAGTATGAGAATTTGGGCCTAATAAATCAATGTCGTTTAGTTAA
>JAGDZQ010000008.1:0-78158 GCA_049115715.1 Cyclobacteriaceae bacterium | reverse complement strand
TCCCTTAACTAAACGACATTGACCTTTGATCTGTTGATCAAAAAGAAATTAGCTGTTTATACTTTGAAAAGTCAAATGCGCTTATTTCCTATTGATGAAGAGCCCATCAATAGTAGTCTTTATGTATTTTATATTAATTGAACCTTAAGAGTTTCCATTTTACTTTAGCTGTTGACTCTATTAGCACTTACTAAAACTGCATTCTTTCCAGCACTCCCCATCCCAATCAAAAAACTTCCCCCCCCATCTTTCAATCCAAACTTCTTTTTGATTTGTTCGGGAGTTAAAGGATGATTTTTAGAAATGACGTTGGCCTTTCCTTCCGGAAAAAATGTTTTGATGTTTTTCTTGTTGACTTCTCCAAGCACCGCAAAGGCACGTCCGGGAAAGTTCTCTATTAATTCTTCGGAAGTATACAAATGAGTGTTCGGGGCAATTTTTGCTAAACCAAATCCAGAGGCGATTGACTTAAAAGCCCCTGCTTTTCGAATGGAGGCATTGGGTTCATAGAGATATTTACTGACGTCTCGAAACTTAGCTTCTGCCTGTTTTTCCTCGTCGAAATCGAAAGTAAAAAGCTCCTCTTCGTCCCCTTTAAGGTTGACGCAGTGAATCTTTGGAGTTCCTGAAAACGTGAAGTCAAGAAGAAAGAGCACTTCCTTGCATTCGTTGTTCAGACTGACGACATGAATTTCGCTCACATGCTTAAGCTGATTTATTCCCAGTGAGACATCAATCATAGGAGCAGCTTTAACCAACACTTTTTCAGCTCTCTTCTCAAAAAGAGGAAGCATTTCGACAACATTGGGACTACAATCTTCAAATAGAAAAACTTTCCTCTTTGCGTCATCCCTTCGAGCAGGATCTATGAAGAAAATAGCTTTTCCTAAGAATTGGTTTAGAAACTCTTCTGCAGATTGGTTGACAACCTCAATTTGATTGTTTGAAAGTACTTGTGAATTGTGCTTAAAAACGCCACTCAGCCAAGAGCTGATTTCTACATGCGTTGCTTTTTTGAAACAGTCACTTAGGCAGATCAGGTCGACTCCCATTCCTCCAGTCAGGTCGACAATGTGATTCCCTGACAGCAGCTTTTTTTTATACTCGGCTGTCTTTTGAGAAGAAGACTGTTCTATCGAAAGCGGAGGAGGAAATACCAGCCCTTTTTGGGAGTGCCAGTTGGGTAATTTATTCTTGGCTTTTTTCCTACTTAGAATTTGTTCGGCAGCTTCCTTTTTGTCCACTCCATCTGGAGCATTACCTAAAAGCAATCGACTGACATCTGCGTTTTCATTCCCCTTTACAAATTGTGTAAAAGATTCAGATGTCAGTCTCTCAAGCTTTTCAGATTCCATAATCAGATACTCTTTCAATGGCTTTTGTTGACGTTTCGTCAAGCTCCACGCGACAAAAGCTGAATTACAAAACCTCGCTCAGATCAAGCTTTAGTTTAGTAAACCAAGTTGCTCTCCATGAGGAATTGTGCGATTTGCACAGCGTTAGTAGCAGCACCTTTTCTCAAGTTATCCGCTACGATCCACATATTTATTGTGTTAGGCTGAGACTCATCTCTTCTTATCCTCCCGATGAAAACTTCATCTTTCCCATGAGCATTTAGCGGCATTGGATATACGTTGTTTTTCGGATCATCTTGAATCACAACTCCAGATACTCCTGCCATGAGTTGAGTCAATTCCTTAACGTCAAAGTCTTTCTCGAACTCAATATTGACCGATTCAGAGTGACCACCCATTGTAGGCATGCGCACGCAAGTAGCCGTTACCTGAATGCTGTCGTCCCCCATGATCTTTTTCGTTTCATTGATCATCTTCATTTCCTCCTTGGTGTAATCATTGTCTTGAAACACATCAATATGAGGAAGTACATTTAAGTCAATCTTATACGGATACACCATATCAGCCTCTTTTCCAGCACGCTCATTCATCATCTGATCTACAGCTGCTTTTCCAGTACCTGTTACGGACTGATAGGTGGATACTACGATTCTTTTAATACCATACTTTTCATGAAGAGGCATCAAAGGTAACACCATTTGTATGGTCGAGCAGTTTGGATTTGCGATGATTCTATCATCAATTCTTAGCGTATTTCCATTCACCTCTGGAACCACCAGTTTTTTAGTTGGGTCCATTCTCCAGGCAGACGAGTTGTCAACCACGATTGTGCCATTTTCAGCAAATTTTGGTGCCCACTCCAGAGAAGTACTTCCTCCAGCTGAGAACAATGCGATATCCGGTTTGGCCGCTACGGCATCCTCTAATCCAATCACTGTATATTCCTTCGATTTGTATGTCATTTTCTTACCTACAGATCTGGCAGATGCGACTAACAACAATTCATCGAACGCTACATTGCGTTCTTCCAGGACTTTTAGGATTTCGTGACCAACCAGGCCAGTAGCTCCAACAACAGCGATTTTCATAATCTTTTTACGTTTTATTAATCTTGAACGGAATAATAATTCCCTATTTTTAACGAACGGCGAATTTAATGTATATAATCGCTGATTAAAACTACTTGAACATGATTTTTGGCAGTTGATTGTCAGTGACTTAGCAGCTTAGCCTTTATAATAGTGAGTTGATTCTGATTAAATGAATTTAAAAACCACAGTTTCATGTCTTTTGTTAACCTGCTGCACCTTCTTGCAAGCTCAATTATCAGATGATTTTTCTGATGGAGATTTTACAAATGGAACTGTTTGGTCAGGAAATACTTCAGCTTTTACGATCACCACTGGTGTTCTTAACTCCAACAACGACCCTGATAATGGAGGACTTGATAGTTACTACCTGAGTGTCCCATCTACAGCTGCCTACGATGCATCATGGGAATTTTATATTGACTTTCAGTTTGCCACTTCAGGAGCAAACTATGTAGACGTCTTTTTGATGTCCGATCAAGAGGACCTCAGTAGCAGTTCGATAAATGGTTATTTTGTGAGATGCGGAGGCACGGATGACGAATTGGTTTTGTATAAGATAACCAATGGTACCAGAGAGGCCATTATTGACTTTGGCGATGATCTGTTTGACAGTAGCTCAAGCAATGTATTTAAAATCAGGGTGACGAGAGATGTTACTGATCTCTGGACGTTGGAATATGATGATGGCAATACTGGAACATTTTCTACCGGTGGATCTACAACTGATGGGACCTTTGATCAGTCGACTCATTTTGGGTTATTCGTGGTGCAATCTGGCTTGAATGGAGCAGTAAACGGACATTTTTTTGATGACTTTGTAGTAACCGGGAGCGTTGTTCCAGATACGAATCCTCCTACTATTATAGCCGTATCACCAATATCTCAAACCCAAGTAGAAATTGACTTTAGTGAAGACCTTGATCAATCCTCAGCTGAGACACTTTCAAACTACTCAGTAAATGGAGAAGGCGTAATTGCAGCGGTACTGGACGCTTCGGATAAAAGCAAAGTATTGCTAGCCGTAAATAGTCTGGTGAATGGAGGTAATTATGTCCTTACGGTTAACAATGTTGAAGATTTGAACGGAAATGCAATTGTCGCGGATTCAGAAGCCAGCTTCGATTATATCGTTTATTCTCTAGCAGAGGAGCGTGATATTGTCATCAATGAATTTATCGTAGATCCAGATGCTGTTACAGCAATTCCCAATGCGGAGTATATAGAGCTTTATAACACTACCGATAAGTTTTTTGATTTAGCAGGATTCATTATTTCTGAGCAATCCCCAACCTCCACTTCTGTTTCTCAGGCCTTTTCCACTTTTACTCTAAGGCCTTCACAGTATGTGATTTTATGTACTCCAGGCAATGTGAGTTTGTTTGAAAGCTATGGTAATGTATTAGGAGTAAGTAGTCTTCCGGATTTAAACCAAACAAACATCACCTTAGCTCTCATAAATGGAAGCGACGATACAATAGACCAAGTGTCATATGCGGAAGCTCCACTAGATGGCGTATCGTTTGAGCAGATAAATCCTCTGCTTCCGTGTAATGGTATTTTCAATTTTGGTGCGTCTGTCAGTGAATTCGGTGGCACACCGGGAACGCAGAACTCTGTGTTTTCTGATGAGCCAGATGTGGAAGCCCCTCAAATTGTTTCAGTAGCAATCACCTCTCAGGCTTTTACCATAGTATTTAGCGAACCTCTCGAAGAATCTACTGTTAACCTCGGCTCCTTTGAGATATCTGAAAATACAGTAGCATCCGTCACATCTACCAATTTGTCCGAGTATGAGGTTGCACTTTCTAGTTCTTTAGTTTCAGAAGCATTCCATGAAATTGTTTTTACCGGAATTGAGGATTGCTCAGGTAATGATCTTGAAGACGAATCTTATACATTTTACTACGATATTACTCCTCCGCAGTTTGCTGATCTGGTTATACTCTCAAATAGTGAAATCGGAATCAAGTTCAATGAACCTCTGAGAGAATCAGTAGCTGAAAAAGAATCCAATTTCCTACTATCTGGAGCTGAACCATCCTCAGCCATTCTCCAGGATTCGGCAGTTAACAGAGTTCATTTGACATTCGAAGCTTTTTTTGTTGAACCGTCGAGTTACATGATTTCATTTGAAAATTTGGAGGATACCTCAGGCAATGTATCCAGCTTACAGGAGGTTGTTTTTGCGTATAGCAATGAAGTTGATTCAGCCTATGTGATCGCTTCAAACTTACTTGCTTTGAAATTCGAGACCAAACCATCGATAGCCTCCGCTACCAATATTGACAACTATCTGTTAAATGGAGACCTGAAACCAAACGCTATAGCCATAGATGAGTCAGACTCTACTTTAATCAGACTTTCGTTTGGCCAGAACTTTGATGGCAATCGTTCGATGCTGCTCTATATCGAAAACATAAGAAATAAAGAGACAAACGAGCTATTGGTCACTCCAGCTGCGAGATTTTTATATGACACTCAAGCTCCGAATATTGATCGTGTGGCAGTGGATAGTGAAAATCAAATCAGTTTGTTTTGGGAAGAACCGATCAATGAGGAAATCGCCACTTCAGCTTCCCGATACCGGTTAGAAGATGGTGAAAATCCAACTGAAGTAGAGGTGCTTTCTGACTCTATTGTACAGCTCCGTTTTGCACACGCTTTTGAAATCGAACAGGAAAAAACTGTGTTTGCTTCAGGGATTCCTGATATTCATGACAATGTATTCGCGAGTTCTCGAAGAGCAATTTTCGTGTATGATCCTAAGCCTCCAGTACTTGAGGAGGTTATTCGCTCTGGCGAAAAGACAGTGAGACTTAGTTTTCATGAGAAGCTGGACACAGCGACTGTTTTTGATTTGACCAATTTTGAATTCGAGGGAGCTTCTCCAATTAAAGCAAAAATTATAGGGCCGGATTCTTTGATGATTTTTCTTGACTTCAACTCAATAAATGATTCAGAAAAGGAGAGTCTTACTTTCAGAAGTTTGGCTGATTCAAGAGGCAATGTGGCTAATGATAGTACAGTTGATTTAAATACAGAAAACCCTAACATCGTTCAGATGACTGCACTTTCTGATTCGATACTGAAGTTGACTTTTAGCGAGGAAATGGGAGCCTCTTTTGAAGAATTGGTTAATTATCAAAATTCAGTTTTTGACATTGTCAGCTTGACAAAAGAAAACGAAACGGACGTGCTTCTGGAGTTGGATGGCAATCTTAAAAACGAAGATAAAGTAAACATAGCCTTTTCTAATCTTATAGACGCAAGTGGAAATGCGCTTCAGCAAGCCATCAAGGAATTGACCTTTCTCACATTATTCGAAAGCTATAGATTTATCAATGACAAAACACTGGAGCTGGTTTTTGAAACCGAGTTTGAATCAATTTCTAAAGATCAGTTTTTGCTCAATGGAGAAAAGCCTCAGCTGGCTGTTTTGGATGGAGACAACACCTCAACGATCCGGCTGGTATTTGCGGCTGACGTAGCAGATAATACTGTCTTTTCGCTTACTTGGAATGATCTCATAGATCTATATGGAAGAAGGCTGCCTGACTATCGGGCGGATGTAATTAATGATGGCGCGGCACCAGAGCTAGTTGAAGTAGAAAGCGACCTCTTCGGTGTTTTGAACCTTAGTTTTAACGAAGGTCTGGAAGAGGAATCTGCTGAGTCTAAGAACCTGTTTTCTATTGTAGGCTTTGGCAATCCGACCATTACCAGTTTTGATGGAGATTCCACTGTGACGCTGGACTTTAACAATCAGTTTGTGGAGGATCAGCAGTATGATTTGGTAATTGACAATCTTTCGGATTTGTCAGGGAATTTCCTAAAGGCAGACACTACCACTTTTAGTTATAATCCACCCGCTATTCCAGAGCCAGGAGATGTACTTATTACGGAGTATATGGCAGACCCCACACCTGTTGTTGGTCTGCCTGATACGGAGTATATCGAGTTGTATAATGTTAGCAACAAATCAGTCAATCTTAAGTCTCTTGGCCTGCTAGATGGTCAAAGTACGATTCCTCTTAGCAATTACGAATTGGGTGCTGGAGAATACGTTTTGTTGGTTTCTAATTCGGGATTTTCACTCTTTGATATCCCCAACAAATTGGCAGTAGCAGAATTTCCAAATTTGCTGAATACAGTAGGAGGAGTAGGTCTGGTTTCTATAAAAGGAGACGTCATTGATTTGACCATTTACAGTTCTGATTGGTATGGTGATACTGAAAAAGACGATGGAGGATATAGTCTTGAGCTTATCAATCCAGAGAGTAAGTGCTTCGGTCGAGCCAACTGGACCGCTTCTAACTCTGAAAATGGAGGAACACCCGGCTCGCAAAACTCAGTTTATAGCTTAATGCCAGACTTGCAAGCCCCAATCATTACCTCTTACGATATAGAATCGGACAATTCTGTTATAATCCATTTCAGCGAGCCTATGGATAGCTTGAGCATTGCCAACGGGTCGTTTAGTTCTCCCGCTCTTGAGGTTTCGAGTGTTGACGTACAAGGGATTTATTTTGAAAGTGTAGAAGTACAGTTTGAAGAAAACCTGACTTCAGGTCAGATTTATAGTCTAGCAATTGAGGAGGCCACAGATTGTTCGGGCAATGCAATTGTGAGTACGGTGATCAGGTTTGGTTTGGGGAGAAAACCATCATTCAACGAAATTTTAATAACAGAGATTATGTCTGATCCTGATCCAGTAGTTAAAGATTTGCCTAATTCGGAATACCTCGAAATCTACAATGCCTCCGAAGATCTTTTATCACTTGATGGGCTCATTCTTACTGATGGTTCAGATACGACTTCACTCTCATCTCAGATGCTTGAGCCTGGCGATTATCTCATCTTATGTCCGACTTCATCAGTGTCAGATTTTGAAGTGCTGGGCGCAAGTATGGGTGTTTCCAATTGGCCATCGTTGGCCAATTCTGGAGAGCAGCTTAGCCTTTGGATCGAAGACCAGTTGGTGTTTTCTGTTGAGTACGATCAAGACTGGCATAATGACCTCAAAGCAAGCGGAGGGTTTTCTCTAGAGTTGAAAGACCTGACCAATCCCTGTGGAGGTCAGATCGCTTGGGGTAGTGCTACTGATACCAATGGAGGAACCCCTGGTAAGTCAAACTCCAATATGGAAAGCGTACCTGACAGCTTTGGGCCGTCGCTTGTTTCTGCATTTGTAGTTGCAGAAAATCAAGTTAGACTTGACTTCAGTGAATCTTTAAACTTGGATGCCGAATCAGCCCAATTTCAGATAAACCCTCCTTTGGATATAGAAGGAATTTCCTTGGATCAGTTAATCAGGTCTTCGCTCACGATTGATTTTTCGGAGCTGCTAGCCATCAACCAAATCTATGAGGTAACAGTCTCAAACATTTTTGATTGCAAAGGAAACGAAATCGAGAATGGAGTGGGGACTTTCGTAAGGCCAGGAAATGCCGATAGTCTAAGTATCATTATCAATGAAGTACTCTTTAATCCTAAAACAGGGGGTGTTGATTTTGTAGAGATTTACAACAATTCGGATGACTTTATCGATCTGAAAAATTGGTTTTTGGTTCGTGAGCAAGATGCCACCCTTGATCAACTTAGAGAGATTTCAAATGCCGAAACCATACTAGCACCACGAGAGTACCTTGCTTTTACTACCAACGCTGCTACGCTCTATTTTCAATACCCTTTGAGCAGCGTTGATAACTTCCTCGAGATGCCAAGCTTTCCAACCTATGGAAACGATGAAGGAACGGTCGTAATAATGGAAACGAATCAAAATGTCATTGACAAGTTCACATATCTGGATGACTATCATTCCAGCCTGCTGGAGGATGTCGATGGCGTTTCCTTGGAGCGAATAGATTTCGATGCGGCAACCCAAAGCTCTTCAAACTGGACATCAGCCTCCAGTACAGTAGGTTTTGCAACGCCTGGATATGCCAATTCTCAAAGCTTTGATGCACCTCAAATTTCTGGCTCGCTAGAGATAGATCCCAAAGTATTTGTGCCTGGAAGTACCTCTTTGGCAAATCAATCATTCACCACTATCAACTATCAGTTTGAGCAGTCAGGCAAATTTGCCAACGTAATTGTCTATGATCAGTACGGCAGGCCTGTGCAAGAACTCGCCAATGGAGCTTCGCTTTCCACATCAGGATTTATGAAGTGGGATGGTACTGATAGCTCAGGCAATGCAGTCCGCAGTGGATACTATTTAGTTGTTTTCGAAGTATTCGACAGCTCAGGGAGGAAAGATGTCATGAAAGAAACCGTAGTTGTAGGGTGGGAGTGATTTTATACTGAAAGCTGAATTTTGAGAGCATTTGTTAAGTGGTTTTTACGTTTCTTTTTGATTTTAATTCTAACAGTTTTCACACAGGTTGGAGGGATCATTTATGTCCTAAACTTGGTTTTAATAAAGAAGTATTCACTGAATGCAGTGAAGGCGATTACTTCTTTTTTTCTCATTTACCTGCTTTCGAATTTTCTCCTTTTACCTCTTATAGCACCTGTGTTTGGGAGAGTGAGCTTACCACTTACAGGAGAATTGAGGCCACTAAATCTGATGACATGTCTGCTCAATCGTCACTATGTCCGTCCAGAAATGAGATCACAACTCATTGCTATTTCAGGTGAGATGAGTGTACTTTTTGAAGGTACACATACCAATTATCTAGATGCTAATTTCCCATTCATTAATGGATTTCCCTTATTTCCTCATTTGAGTCACAATGATGGAAGAAAGCTAGATTTAGCTTTTTATTATGAAAAGCAGGGTGAAAAAGATGATTTGTCACCTTCATTTAGCGGGTATGGAGTTTATGAAGATCCAGATACACACGAGATAAGCTATGCTGACTTTTGTGCTAAGGAAGGCTATTGGCAGTACGGACTTCTTGAGTACGTCACACCTCAATGGAACAAGGATTCGTATGAGTTGGATGTTGAAAGAACGAAAAAACTAATTCTACTTCTGGCTGAAAATGAAAGCACATCCAAGATTTTCATCGAGCCACATTTAAAAGAAAGATGGGGTCTCGAAAAGCAAGATAATATTCGATTTCATGGATGCCAGGCAGTCAGACACGACGATCATATTCACTATCAGATTAAGTAAATTTTTCTAATCTCTTACCGATTTAGTTTGACCAAAGCTGGAAATAATCATTGCCGAAGAATGAGTTCAAAATCAGCTTCAAAAAAACTGAATCGAGCAGCATAACTTGCCACGCCCTCTCCGTAAACCATATCATCATTCAATTTCACAAATGCATTGTTAAACTCAACGGCGAAAGTGTTCTCATCGAAGAAAGTGTTTTCAGTGATGAAAAAGCCCTCAGAGTTTCCATTAGGATAAACCATTAGGGATAGGTAATTAATAGATCGAGGAACTTCGCCTTCCAAAATATCCTTTATATCGTAACTATTATCCCCAAGTGCATAGACTAAGGTAATGTCTCGGAGAGAAGGATCAATATCGTTGATAGACAGGTCAAAATAATCGATGGCAAACTCTTCTATACCAATGATGAAGACATAGCTGAATCTATAAGTCTCATCTAATCCGATTTCACTATTCACAAAGGAAATTTTGCCCCCGTGGACCAATGAAAAAACTGAGCCGGATATCTGAGAATTTGTTTCCGGATTGGTGAAGTTTATCGCCTCCGGGGTTGAAAAATTAGACCCTTCGATTGAAACAAACTGGTCTGGGCTGAAGTCGATAAACTTGCCATCAGGAGAACTGAACACTTTGAGAGAGCTCCAGCAGTTCCTCTACGGTTGATATTTCTAAGTCGAACTCACTCCCGTTTTCAGAACCACAACTCAGTATGATGAATAGAAGAAAGAAACAATAGAGTGACCAGAACCTAAAATGCATACCCTAACCTTATCTGAGCATTTACATTTGGCCCAAGATTAAATGAACCGCCACGCTTTTGATGGTCGGGTTCGGTGAAACCTTGCTCATCACTTTCTAATTGTACGCTCAATAATTTGTTGTAACTAAATCCAAACCCAAACTCTGTCCCTAAGTAGAGTTTCTTGGCAACATAAAAGTCCATGCCTGCTATAGCATTGATTCCAAATCGAAAAAATCCGTTTTGATTTCGCAGAGTTGTTTCGAATTTATCATTGGTCGTGTTTTGGAATTCCTCTTCTTCGGAGGAGGTCTGTATAGCTAGATCTAACTCACCTCCAAAATATGGAGACAGTCTGTCCGTTCCGGGAAGATGTCTCTCAAACCCGGGTCTGATGTTGACAGAAAAGGCTGAGCTGCTCGTATTTAGCTCCAGCCTGTTATTTTCATCATCTTTTTGTTGTTTGATATTACTGTCAGAATCTAACCCCAAGAAAACATTCAGCCGAAAAGCACTTGTCTCATCTTTAAACTTTCTGAATCTAATGCCATTTATATTAATAGGATTACTTCCAAACGGGGTGAATTGAACCTCCAGCGTTCTTTCATCAGGAGACACTTTGAGCTCTTCTTGAGCGTGTGCAAGGAGAGGAAATAGAAGAAGTGCGGCTATTATATTTTTCATTGAGTGTTAGTTTATTCTTCGTTCGAAACGGATTTAATCCAAGAAACTTGCAAAATTTTGGAACCTTTTTTAAGACTTCACGACTAATTTCTGGTGATGCTTAACCTACCCCTTCCGTCCAATTAAAATACTTTTCCATAATCTGATCCTTAGCCTCATTGATATATTCGAGTAGCGCATTTGCAGCAGGAGACAGTCGCTTGTCGCGATTATAAATCAAATTCCACGATGTGATGATAGGAAGACCTTCGGTAGGTATAATCATCATTTCTTTCATATGCAGTTCATTTTTCAATCCGATCAACGGCATAATCGAGTAGCCCAGACCAGCTTTTACAGCCTGTTTCACAGCCTCGTTGCTTACCAATTCCAGTCTTTTCCTGACAGGTATTTCATTAGTCGTAATATACTTTTCCATGGCTGCCCTAGTCGCCGAACCCTGCTCCCGATATATGATAGGCAGATTGTGAAGATCCTTAAACTTCAGTTTTGCCTTTGCAGGCTGATTTTCAGCAGAAGAAACGAGGTAGATCTTGTTGCTCATCAGTTCTATCCTTTTGATAGGGATATTCTCCGGCAGTACAGAGACCAGAGAAAAGTCAGACTCATTTTTTGAGAGACTTTCGATCACCTTTGCCCTGTTCGTCACATCAACCGAAACATTTACACCAGGATGCTTCGAGATGAACCCATTGAGAAAATACGGCATCACATACTTACCAGTTGAGACCACCGAAATTTTCAAATCTCCTACAAGTAACCCCTTGTATTCATTGAGCATGTTTTTGATGCCATCCGCTTCATTAAGAATCCGGGTACTTATTTCGGCAATTTTATGTCCAAAATCAGTAATATGTAGTTGTCTGCCAATAACCTCCGTAAGTGGAATTTCAAATTGATCCTGAAGCTTTTTAAGTTGAATAGAAATCGCTGGTTGAGTCAGATGCATGTCGTCAGCCGCCTTGGTGATACTCTTTGTTTTATGGACAGAAAGAAAGATTTTGAGTTGATGCAGTGTGTAATGCATAATTGTTAGTTATGTTTTTCATGAAATATATAAATATAAATATATGAAAAATCCTTACAATATTTGTCCTCAAAAGAAAACATCATGAAAATAACAGTCAAAAAAAGCGTCACTCATAGCATGTCAAATTATGAGAAAGAAAACGTAAACACAACCCATGATACCGAGGCGGTGAAGCAACTATTCGTCGATGTATTAAAAAACAAAAACGAGTACGATGAATCCAAGCTCAAGTGGGATGGTAAGGAAGATCTGGCCGTTCAGGATATATCCTCCATCGCTCTGCACAACTTTTATTTGGAAGTAGAAAAACTGGGTAAAAAAATAAAACTTGAAAACAGAACGGTAATACAAGTTGTGGACTAAGCAAGGTGAATTTGAGCGTTCTTCTTATGAATTTCGCAAATACAGTCCCGCTGTTTTTCGACTAAGTACTATCTCTCTTCACTTATTTGCTTCTTTTCGCTAGCCGTGCTTTGTCTTACAGCATTACCTAATAAAATATTGTCAATGTGACATCTTCCGAAAGTCTTCAAAGCGAGTAAGTAGAGTTGTTAGTTCGGAGGCTGGCCTTTTTGGGTCAGCCTTCTTCGCATTACGATCCCAGACGAAATCACCAAGCATTCGTTGAGTCCTTTTCGACAAATAATTTGGGCGTTTTTACCAGCTATCCGCTTCAATCTTTTTGTTCGTACCTCTCAAAAAGGATTTCCCGCTCCTATCTGGAACGCGTCGTGCCTTGAGCAATATTTAGCAATAATCGGAGCTAGCTCCATAAATCATTGAAAAAGGCCATCAAAAACCTTTAAGCGTCACGATGTATTTTTTGGCTTTTAAATTTTGATAAAAAGACGTGATAGTCCTATGATCTCAAAGATTCCTTCAGCTATCCTTCTCTAAACCTCGAATGAAGTTTTTATATAATTAGAAGTCAAGCTCAAGTTAAAATATTCAAAAAAGCTCGTAGCGATGTAACCATTGATGATAGTGCTGAGTATTACCAAATGCTACAAGACTGTTAGTCAGAAGTTTGCGAAAACCAGCCGGTCACGGTAGTTGGAAGAACACTCTCGTTCTTAACTCATATTAATCTTAAGTTTTCTATTCCATTTACATTAAATATGACTTATACCCAAAGGGTTGCCAGCCCAGTTTCTATGTACTATTTATTTAATACCATCCAGCTAGATTTGAAGAGAGATTCGTGCGATACCGTTTATTCATTTTTTTCATAGCTTAACCGCAAGTAATGATGAGATCAAATACAAAAATTCCAATTTTATTAGCCAGCTTATTAGTTTCCCTATTCGCCTGCGAACAAGAGCAAGCACTTTTAGACAAAGCAAAAAATAAGATAGCTGAAGCAAATTTTATTTCTTTTGAAGAAGTATCATACTGGCCCAACCCAGTCAACCCAAGTGTATTGGTGGATACGACCAAAGGGCACATGGAATTTTCCGTTAACACTCAAAATTTTCTAGGCTATGATTACGTATCGATTAGCGAGAGATCAGATCAATCATTCTTAAATGGCGATTATAGAATCACTGAACATGCCGATAGTTTAATTAGAGTAATTACACAGCTTCGGACAGAAAATAGGCAACAATTTGAAAGTAGAGTCAAGAACATAAGTATAGAATGGTCTCCTATTAATCTGTTAGTTCAAGATTGGAAGAGGTTAAAGGATACAACCTTAGAGCAAGTTTCTTACGCATCCTATCTTCAAGTTGAGATGGATACCATAATGAACGGGAGAAAGATATACGTAGAACGGCACATATATATCGATAAAGAAACAGCGTTGATTGGTAGATTTGAAAGGATAGCTTATGCAGAAGATGGGTCTGTCAGTCAACGAATCTCGAAGGTTTTTTACGATTATAATTTACAGTCAGAATCAAGGCAACTTTCATACATTGATCCTGAAAATTATGTTACGACATATGGTGAGAGGAAACCACTCAAAACCTTAGCTGCGGGAGATAAAGCCCCAGATTTCAGCTTAACAGATATGAACGGAGACAGTATGAAACTTTCAAATCTAAAGGGGAGGAAGGTTCTCCTGGATTTCTCAACAATAGGTTGCGGTTATTGCAAACTGGCATTGGATTATATCAATCAAGATAATTTTAAAATTAATGATCAAGTCTCTTGGTTGTACATTAATCCAATAGATAGCAAGAAGAAAATGGAAGGCTATTTAATGAAATCTGAAATCCCTTTTCCCATTTTAACTGATGCTAAGGAAATCGCAGAAAACTATGGTGTAAACGGATACCCAACCTTTTTCTTGGTTAATGAAGAAGGAATCATTGAAACTGTCAATGTTGGCTACTCGGAAGATTTTCTGGATAATTTCAAGTTGTGATCAAATGCTTGGGAAACAATGTTTTTTCACTCTTTTTAAGTTGCACAATGTCAATCCCTTTTAAGAGTTTTTTTTATTAGTTCGTTCAAACGTTTTTCTTAGTTGACCACTCCAATATGTTTTTCGGATATTGAGGTTTGATTGTATCCATTTCATTGCTCCAGTAACAGTAGTCGAATGGCCGGCCGTAAAGTCAATGAACTTTCCGTTTCTTAGACGATTTACTTGAAGTTCAAAGAAGGTCAATTACCTTCAAAATTGTTGACTTCTTGCCCAAAGGTTGCAATCTGTAAATGAAAGAGTTAGTGAGAGGTTTAAAGTGTTCTTTGATTCATTTTTGTATTTGCTTATTCATACATTAATTTCTGGCCTTCCAGTTCCAAGTTCCTAAATTTATCACCTTGCCATAATAGTCAATATTGAGATTCAATGATCCCTCCATTTGATTCTTGTTAGACAATTGACCTATCAAGTTTTCCGAATTTACTTTTGAACCAACGATCACTAATGGTTCGGGATAAAGGAAAGAAACATCATTGCCCTTGAATATCAATTCACCCGATGAAGTGCAATTGATGTTGGCAAAGGAAATTTTCCATTTTGTTATTTCACTAGTTTCTGGATTAATGTCCAAATGGATTCTAGCTCTGTTAATCTTAGCTTGGTACCCGTTCTTTTCAATTTTGGATGGAATTTCAATGGTACCTCTAAAGTTGTATTCAGAGTTAATTAATTCACTGGTTTCGCCGAACGAACTAAAAATAATGAATCCAAACAAAAGGCTAGTAATTACGGCTAAGGACTCGATCAATCTGTGTGTTCTTGAATTTTGTTTCTTAAGCATTTTAATTCTAGTTTTTATAAATGAATAATTGAAAGAACTGGTTAAAGGAAAGCGTGCGTCACTTTCAGAGAGATCAATGATTTTTGTGGTGTACTCAGGCTCTCCATTGGTGCATCTATCTGTGAGAAACTCGCAATTTAATCTAATATCTTTTTTTGAATGATGCAAGCAATGGGTTGAACCGCTTTAGTTCAAATCCTTAACTGCTGTTCCAGTAATTTTGATTTTTCCGCCAAATGGCAGAGCTTCCGCTTGATATATTGTTCTTGCGGGTCGTTTATTTTCAGGAAATAATTCCATAAATAACTTATTTATTTCGGGTAGATCCTTCAGGTTATCGAAAGCAATGTCAACAAAAACAACATCCTCCTTTTCAAATTCAGCATGCTTTAAGGCAGAAAAAAAATTTGAGAATGCCAATTCCCCTTCTTCCATTACTGTTCCTGAGACATACTTACCATCGATGTTCACGGATAATTGCCCGCTCACAAAACACATATTATTTACAACTACAGCATGGCTGATTGGATTAGACCAATTGGGAAGTCCCTCACCTCGTGTTATATATTTTTTACTGCTCATAAATTAAAGGTTATCACGGTTGATTTAGTATGACTCTATAGCTGACTCTGAGATTGTGCAGAGCTACTGCTATTTTGAATACTCGGTCTCTGACCTGATAAGTTTCGAGTCTGATTTTATTTCTAATGATCTTGAGCCTCTTTACTCCACTAAAAGCATGTTCAATCCTTATTCTCGCTGATCCAATGGCTTTATTGACCCGCTTTTGTAATTCAGTCAATTCTTTCCCCCGAGGCTTTTTAAATGGCAAAATTGCATTCGGGCAACTCTTTTCTATTCCAACAAAACCTAAATCAGCCAAAAGATTATGATCACTCAACTTGAGGTCAAGTTCATCCCAGATAGTCTTGTCATGTACTGATCCCATATTAGACTGACTGATGAACTCAATGTAAGCATGTTGATCAGTTATGGCTAGATTTTTAATCGTATGCCGTTTCTTCTTGCCACTGTAAACTCTTTTTGGTTACCAGGGTCAGTATCTCCAACCACTTCTCTTTCAGTTACATCTACCAATAAGTAATCACCCTCACGGTCGGTTTGTTCTTAACAATAACCGCTTTGGGGCATTACTTTCATTTTGTTTGACGTTTCTTCCAAAACAGGTAAGAGGTAGCTGCCCCATTCACTGACTTTATTCTGACAAATGTCGAATATGAACCCATGGTAACATTGATTGGGATTCTCTTTGAGGTACATCAAGATAAAGTCAAGTTTAGCCTTACTGCCATACAAGCTGCTCAATGGAGATTCTGTTTCGAGAGGGAATAGACGAATCTGACCTTTCAAAGTATAATAAGACAGCTTTTTAGTAATCAAAGGGTCAAAAACAGAAAGTAAATCATCATACTCTGTTTGATTAAGACTCAGCAGCGACCTAAGTTTACCCTCGGTTGACCTAGGTACGTTTTTATTTTGTTTCACAGCAGTAAAACAAGCTTAGGTCAACCAAACTTCATGACCTAATCAATCAACCGTGATAACCTCTATTGTTTTTAATAAGGATACTGAAATTTAAAGGATTCCATAAAATAGGAATCTGAATTTTGGAAATCCAAGCTCTAGATAAACCGATAAGCTTACCGTTTTCTAATATATTTAAAGTATCCAGTTCCACCAGCCTTTGCCAACGGCTCATTTATCTTATGGATGTTCATGTCTGTTAGCTACTCTAACCTCCTTAATTGAGCAAAACCTAACAGAAGAGTTCTTCTGCCGATACCCGAAAATGTAAATATGCCCTTTCTATTGTTTGCTACTCCATCGAACTTTTCAAACTCCCCAATCCCAAATTTTGAATGATAAACTAAGTCTCCTTTTTTTAATTTACTCAGTTCATTTATCGTAAGTTTTTCACCGACACTTTTATCAATAAGGACGGCAGAACCTCCACCATAAAATTTATACGGTTCAATCACTTTAGCTTCGTGGGAAGATATTGACTTATTGTCCTCCAAAGAACCAATCCTTTTTTCTAGATTGGACAATGAATTTAGGATGAGTTCAGTATCCTTGGATATTTCTGTTGACTTATCAATTTTAGCTGGACTGATGCTCAATATTGATATTAGTGAATTTATAGTTTCACCATCGTTCTCATATGTAGACTTGATAACTTCTGCTAGTGCATCGATATCTTCTTGAACATTATCAACCCTTAAATTTTCGTCATACTCTAAATCACGGAAACCTTGTATATCGAAAGTGCGCTTCGTCTTTCGATCTTTGATAAGTGCAACTGGCTTATTAAATGCTTGCCTAATTCCGAGTTCATAAAGGACATTTGGGTTTTGAGAGCTCAAATCACACATAACCATATCAGATTCGATAATCCTTTTAATAATATCTATAGCTATGTAATTTGTGTTCAAAATGTCATCGGCTCGAATTGAAATAAACCCAGCTCTTTCGCAGGCTGGAAAAATCAAGTGCTCATATACTCTTGAAAAATGTCCTTCTTTATAATCAAAGTGATCACTTATAGGCATTATCACAAAACAGAATTTTTCTTTACTCATCACTAACTTTATAAACAACCGCACAAAATTATCTCTGCACACTCACCTTCAATATATCATATAAAGCGTAATTAGACTAGCAACTATTGCTAGACCATGAATGTCTTGTCCGCTTTAGGAATCAATACCTCCCAAATCGAAACGAAAGCGTGGAGGCCAGCCCGGATAGCTCCGAGTCTTCAATATTTCTAAATCCTGATGCTGTGATATATCGATAGGAAACTCCTCCTGCTATTCTAAACCGTTTCGTGATGTTTATTTCAATTTGTGCGGTGGGTTCTATTACAAAAAAAGCCGATTTCTCCACCGTGACCTCAAAGTCCGTAACCCCGTCGAGAAATTTATTGTCAACCACGTCCATAGTACCACCCCCAAAAAGAATAGGAAAACTCAGGTGAACAACCTCACGCGTAAACAAAGTTGCGCCCAATACAACACCTCCATATCCTCCGTGTAAGTTGAGTTTCCGCTCCTCCACACTTCCAGGGTGATTCCCTCGGAAGTCATTGGTACTGGCCAGACCATACGCCCCAATTCCAAGCAGATAATTTCGATTGATGATCATGCCTCCATAGCCGCCGATAAGCAACGTGCGGTCATTCTTGATCTCTGACATTTTCACATCGACCCCACCAAAACCAGCCATTTCATTATCCTTCCCAAGCAAAGACTTCACATCCTTACTTTTGGGATCATGAGTATCCAGATACGTTTGAGAAAAAAGCAGAGTGGGAATAAATACGAATAAGGCTAGGCAGTACTTTTTTTTCATCAGAAAACGTATTTGACGGATAAGGCTGCATCCCAAAACTTGACTCGCGAATACCTCATACCAATAAAATTGAAATAGGGCTTAATATCAAAACCTACGGTCACCGGCACACTGAGCCATCGGTACTCTATTCCCAATATGGCGTCCGCTCCCATTACTATATAGTTGTCCTCTTCCTGCTCAAAACGTGGTGGATCAAATGACGTAGCAATCTTTCTAAGATTATTGTACTTTTCATACCCTACGTGCACACCCACACCATAGTAGACATAGAAATTTTCATTAAACGAAACCTCCATTGGCTTGTGAAAAGTATAAACTCCAGTCACCTGAATCCCGTTTTTTCGTCCACTGAGCAGAAACTCAACAGCCTCTTCCTTATGTATAAATTTCTTGTAGGTTAACCCTGACGTATGCCCCATTCTGATACCACCAGACTGCTCATACTGCTGAGCATTCCCACTTATGGCAATAAGTAGAAATGCAGCTAAAAACACTATTCCTTTCATTTAATTAGTCTTTATCGGAGAATAAGGGTAGCTCTTTGATCGCAATGATCACCTCCCCTCCTTCGGATCGAATGTTTAACTCCCCGTAGGAACTTTGCGTGTTACCAACAAACCCTGAGAGCGTAATCTGCTGAGATTGCTCATCCATTTCCTTTTTCAAAAGAAGCATACTGTTTGGGACGATCATCTTTCGTTCATCCGCCGTAATATTGGTCAAGACATAAGACGCCTGATCCAGAATCAAATTGATATCTGCTGACTTACTTACCAGCGATATTGATTTAAAATCCTGCTGAATTCGTCTGAAGTAAATATCCCCGTAATTGAAATTCAGGCTTACATTGTTGTGAACGACATCAGCCGTAAGATCTGAGAAAGTCCCGTCCCCAACTATTTCATCAGCTTCCGTAATATAAATTTTATCATTGCGACTGTTTAGCTGAACATAAGTAACATCGTCGATTTCTAGTTCCGAAGAGCTACTCTCGACCTTAAGCACTTTGGCCTCACCTATTCTTGACTCAACTCCTCTGTATGTCAAGGTGCCATCTTTTATAAAATCGATATTATTTTTTCCAAAACTCTGTCTGATTGAGACCTCTCCATCCAACCTATTTGCTTTCAAATCACCGTGAGCCAAATACAGAGAAACCTTCCCCGACAAATCAGCCATATAAATATTTCCAAATTTGTTCTCCACATTTAAGTTAAAGTCCTCCGGAATCCATACCTCATAATTAACCTTCAGCCCATTGCTACCAAATATAGATTTTGAGTAATCATCCACCTCTGACATCAGCTCTTTAAAAAACCCTGAGCCCTTCCTAACTACTGTCGAAGCAGTAATCAAATCGCCCACAGCTCGAAACGTAATATCTATTCGTTCCATATTCTTCTGTACGGTCGCAGAAGTCTTTCCGGCAGCCTCGATGTTGACCATCACTCGTACAGAATCACGATCCCACACACGGATGATCACTTCGCCATACTTATTGTTAATATCCAATCTCCCTCCTTCATTTGCAGGAAAGCTCTTGTCGTACTTCTTCTCCATTCTGGTAGATTGTGCAGATGCAATCAAGCAAAAGCACAATACAAGCAGACTAAAGACGTACTTCTGAATCATCTCTGTCCTCTTCATTTTCACTTATTTCTTCTAATATCTTTTCTAATATTTTCAATTTCAATCGATAGTTTTCCATCATAGCCTCTACCACCTCGGCATTATCGACATCATCTTTCAAGTCCGCTTTAAGATCCGCGAAAGCCATATCCATTAGTTCCAAGTCAGCCATAAGCAAAGGATCATCAACCATCGTCTTAACAAGCGAAAGTTTCGCCTCGATTTCGTTTTGATAGTAGTACTCCACCTCAGAAAGCTCGCTCAGTGAATCATCATTATTCTGACTTTGTCCTACATAAAAAGCCGACCAACCAGTTACCAGAATCAAGCAAGCAGCCACCGCATATTTCCAGTAATTGATGAAACGCTTCGGTTTCGAATCCGGATTCAAACGATCTGAAATCTTCAACCATGACTCTCCCTGTTCGAAATCATATATTTCGAATTCCTCTCTTTTTGACTCAATATGTTTTTTTAGATTATCCTGCATGCTGCTGTTGTCTTGCCTCTAACATATTTCTAATTCGTGCTTTTGCCTTACAGTATTGAGCCTTCGAAGCGGACTCACTGATTGACAAAATTTGACCTATCTCCTTATGATCGTAACCCTCAAAGAGATATAAATTCAGAACCGTCTTGCATCCATCTGGCAAATTCTCCACCAGCTCCATAACCTGAGACGCCTTGTATTCTGTATACTCAAAATCATCCACTTCTTCCTCCATATCCAGATTCTCATCTAGTTCAGAAGTAAGAAGCTTTCGCTTTCTTATCGCATTAATGCAATTATTTACAACTATTCGCTTAATCCATGCGCTGAAAGTACTCACCTCACGTAGAGAAGGCAACTTCTGAAACGCATCTACAAACGACTCCTGAAGCTGATCCTGCGCCTCTTCATCATCCCCCATCATACGCCGACAGATGTTAAACATCGCTCTCGCATACAGGCCATAAAGCTCCGCCTGCGCTTTCGCATCATGCTGCTGACTCCTGATGATCAGGTCTCGGTGAATATTTCTTTCTTCTCCTTTCACAAGTTGTGATGTAATGACATCATCATTTCTCAAAGGTTTCCCACATTGAGAAAATCAATGGAAAATTAATTCTTTTGATTGGAACACTACTTAAACAGTGCCAATTGGAATATCATTTGGGCGTGCCCCTTTCTTGCTTCGTGCCTCAGCTTCGAAAGGGTCGGGCTGTCCACAAGTACACTCCGGGCAGACGTTCTATACTTTGTTTTCATCCCTCACGCAAAGCACCTTGTAGATCCTTATTCACTTAGCAACTTCATCATTTCAAACATCAAAAAACCGATATATTATTCCAAATGAATAGAACGGCCTAACTCCCCTCCTTGAACAGGAATAAATGATTCACTTTCTATAAACCCTTGAAAAAACCATTCTATTTACAAAAAAGTGAAGCTCCTTTTCAAAAAATCCCTTTTCGGTAATCACTTGATGAATATTATTCAGCGACTTGGTTTCAATATTGGTTGTCCAACCGAAGAATAAGTACATAAACCTCACAAATAGGTTTTGATACCAAGCCCCCTTTTGGAAATCGGTCACCATAAGTTTTCCATCTGGTTCAAGTAAATCATGTATTTTCCGGACAGCCAATTTCAGATTCTCTAATCCAAAAACGTCTAATAAATACGGACATACAACCCAGTCAAATTTGACCGAAGAGTCAAATTCCATAAAATCATCACAGACGAAGACAACACCCTCCTTCGCGTTTTGCTTAGCGTATCGAATCATCACTTGAGACCGCTCCACATAAGTGATTTGAGCATTAGAGGTAATCGATTTCAAAATCTTACCTGAACCTCCCCCCAGTATTAAAACCCTTTCCCCTTCTTGAATTCGGTCAAGAAAATGAATCGAAGCATTGTCAAGCTTATCACCGAAAACAAGATTCTTGATTGGATCGTAGATGCCAGCTATTCTGTTGAAATCATTCACAAGAGGAATATCAGTGGCATGTAGAAAACGGCATCTCCCAGCGCTCTGTATCGTTCTTTGACGCGAAAATAGTACGGCATCCAGAACGTAACCGCCAATATGATAGTCATAGAAAGATAAACGACTTCAAACGAGAGAGCAGCTTCTGTTGTCAATAGAATGAATGCAGAAGCAATCAGAGATAAAAGAATCAAACTGTTAATCAACAGCCTTGCCTTCTTTGCTCCAACTTGCTTAGCAATGGAAGAAAAACCGACTTTCGAATCTTCCTCCATATCATAATAGGAAAAAACCAATAGGTTAATCAATGCAATCAATACCAACTGCAAGAGGAATATCAGATCAAGAGCCGTAATCGCCCCATTCTCTGTTACCGGAACAAGGAAAACCCCAGCTCCATACCCAAATGCCACCAAGATCTCCTTAAACCAAAGAGCTCGAATGAAATACACCAGCAGAAGATACCCGATACACATCGAGGAAAGAATGGCTCCATTTTTTATGATATCATGAGGAAGGAAGTATACATTCACCAAAGCCAATAAGAGGACAACTCCTCCAATGAAAACCAACCCTTTGAAATTATCCTTGTGGAATTTACGTCTTGCTGAATCAGCAGCTTTTGCTGAATCAATTAAATGATCTGTGGTATATATCAACCATATAGCTGAGGCTAGCGAAAAGTAAATACTAAATGAAAAACTCGTGTCGTAGTAGCTACCAAGAAAGGCTAAAAAAATAATGGCTCCCAGAACTATGTCCAATGAGAGCCATCTAAAATATTTATAACCTTCTGCCAGCATTAGGTTGAAATTTATCCACCCTGCGCTAGTGCTTCGGCTCCACCAACAATCTCCAATATCTCTTTGGTAATGGCAGCTTGTCGTGTTCTGTTGTAAGTCAATTTCAATTCCTTAAGTAATTCTCCAGCGTTATCTGTGGCTTGTCCCATTGCAGTCATTCTAGCTCCTTGCTCAGATGCATTAGACTCTAGCAAAGTCTTATAAAACTGTACCTTAAGCGACTTAGGAATTATTTCTTTGAATATAAAATCCTGAGACGGTTCAAAGATGTAGTCCGAAGAAGAAGACTCCTCCTCACCTTCACTTTCTTTCACCTCAATAGGAAGCAATTGCTCTTGTCTTACGATTTGAGTTGCAACATTTTTAAACTCATTAAAAATGATTTCAACCTTATCGAACTTTCCATCAAGGAAACCACTCATTGCGAAATCTGATGCTTCCATCGAATGAGCAAAATCAAGATCGCCGAATATCAAATGATAGTCGTCTACTATCTGAAACCCTCTCTTTCTATAGAAATCATAGGCCTTCTTACCCATCGGCATAATGGTCAAGTTTCCGGCTTTCTCTACGTCTGAATACTTTTCGGAAATTAAGCTTTTTACGCTCTTAAAAATATTCGAGTTAAAACCTCCGCAAAGACCTCTGTCTGAAGTAACCACAACTAAGAGCACCTTACCTACTGGTCGTACTTCAGCGTAAGGATTCTCGATTTTCGAGGTATCCACACCAGAAGAAACATTCCCGATAATAGAAGAAAGTTTCTGAGAGTAAGGACGCATCTGGGTAATTCGATCCTGAGCACGTCGAAGCTTAGCAGCAGCCACCATCTTCATGGCTTTTGTAATCTGCTGAGTCGAACTTACTGACTGAATTCTACCTTTTACTTCCTTTAGATTTGCCATCTCGGTTTAATATTATGCTGTATATCTAGACGCTAAGTCTTTAGCAACTGTACCTAAAGTAGTTGTTGCCTCTTCTGTCAATTTACCAGCTTTTAAGTCCGCTAGAACATTGCCATGCTGAGCCTTAAGAAGAGAAAGGAACTCATCTTCAAAAGCTTTAACCTTATTTTCAGGTACTTTATCCAAAAATCCTTTTGTTGAAGCATAAATGATCGCTACCTGTTCTTCTACCGGAGATGGAGAAAACTGAGGTTGCTTAAGAATCTCTTGGTTTCTTCTGCCTCTATCAATTGTTCTCTGTGTAGTCGCATCAAGATCAGAACCAAACTTAGCAAAAGCTTCAAGTTCACGGAATTGAGCTTGATCAAGTTTCAAGGTACCAGATACCTTTTTCATCGATTTGATCTGTGCAGAACCCCCAACTCGTGATACTGAGATACCAACGTTAATGGCTGGTCTGATACCTGAGTTGAAAAGGTTAGTCTCCAAGAATATCTGACCATCGGTAATCGAGATAACATTGGTAGGAATATACGCTGATACATCGCCTGCCTGCGTTTCGATAATCGGAAGTGCAGTCAAAGATCCACCACCTTTTACTTTTCCTTTCAATGATGGAGGCAAATCATTCATGTTCGATGCGATCTCATCATTATCGATAATTTTCGCAGCTCTTTCCAATAACCTTGAGTGAAGGTAGAATACATCTCCAGGATAAGCTTCACGCCCTGGAGGTCTTCTTAGGAGAAGGGATACTTCTCGATAAGAAACTGCTTGCTTTGACAAGTCATCATAAACAACCAAAGCAGGACGTCCCGTATCACGGAAGAACTCCCCGATAGCAGCACCTGTAAATGGAGCAAAGAACTGCATAGGAGCAGGATCAGACGCTGATGCATTTACAATCACGGTATATTTATCCGCTCCAGCTTTCTCAAGTACAGAAACGATTCCCGCTACTGTAGAGGACTTCTGCCCAACAGCAACATATATACAGAAAACAGGCTCTCCTCTATCGTAAAATTCTTTCTGGTTAATAATGGTATCAATCGCAACAGCAGTCTTACCTGTTTGTCTGTCACCGATGATCAATTCTCTTTGACCTCTACCCACAGGGATCATGGAGTCAATTGCCTTGATACCAGTTTGAAGTGGCTCACTTACAGGCTGTCTATAGATAACACCTGGTGCTTTTCTTTCAATTGGCATTTCAAAAAGTTCACCATCTATAGCTCCCTTTCCATCTATCGGATTTCCCAGTGTATCAACCACTCGACCACACATGCCGTCTCCAACTTTCACTGAACCAATAGACCCTGTTCTTTTGACGGTATCTCCTTCCTTTACTCCAGTAGATTCACCAAGAAGTACAGCTCCTACATTGTCTTCTTCCAGGTTAAGAACCAAAGCTCTCAAACCATTTTCGAACTCTAATAACTCCCCTGCTTGAGCTTTGGACAAACCGTAAATCCTTGCAACACCGTCACCGACTTGTAGTACAGTTCCAACTTCTTCAAGCTCAGCCTCTGTTTTTTGATTAGAGAGTTGCTCTCTTAATATCGCTGAAACCTCATCTGGTCGAACATCTGCCATAGTTTCTTTTATTTATGCCCAATGGGCGAGTTTATTAAACGTTTTCTTTTTGAAATCTTAATTTTAAATCTTTGAGCTTACCGCTCACACTATCGTCTATCTGACGGTCTCCCAACTTCACTATATATCCTCCTAGTAAATCCTTGTCGACCTCTTCCTTAAGAAGTGGTTTTTTCCCGGTAATCTCGGTAACAAGTTTTTCAAATGCCTTTCTTGTATCTGCATCCAACGCAACAGTCGTTTTCACAACTGCCTCTTGAAGCCCCATCTTGTCATTGTATAATTTCAAAAACTCTTCCGAAATATCTGGGAGTAGGTTCTCCCGGCTCTTTCTAGCTATAATATCCAGAAAAGAAAGCGTGATATCCTGAACCTTACCTTTGAAAATACTAGATAAAATATCTGCTTTTTTCAAATGAGAAATCAGAGGGCTTTTTAGCATCAAAACAAAATCCCTACTTTCATTGCAAATAGAGGAGAAACCAGCAATATCAGCGTGTACTTTTTCAAGAACTCCTTTTTCCTCAGCCAGTTCAAGCAAAGGTTTCGCGTATCTGATTGCTACTTTTGTCGTTGACATCTTAGTTAACTTTTACTTCCTTTAGGAATTTGTCAATCAAATCCTTTTGAGATTTATCAGTAGATAATTTCTCTCTAATTACTTTTTCAGCAATATCAAGTGAAAGAGAAGCTACTAAGTTTTTAACCTCACTTAGAGCCGCTTTTTTCTCACTTTCAATACTTATTTTGGCATCAGCGATCAATTTGTCAGCAATAGCTGTAGTCTCGCTTTTTGCGTCTTCTTTGATTTGATTTGCAGTAGTCATGGCTTCCTTAAGAATCTGATCTCTTTCAGCTCTCGCTTCTTGTAGCAGATACTCGTTATCAGCTTTGATCTGCGCCATTTCCTCTTTCGCCAAATCCGCTGCTTTCAAAGCATCATCGATTTGACTCTCCCGAGTCTTAAGTGCACTAACGATTGGCTTCCAAACAAAAATTGCAAGGATTGCGAATACAATCAAAAAGATGATCGTTTGCCAAATAATTAATCCTATTTCTGGAGTAACCATATTATATTTTTTTGTGTCAATAATAAGACCTGATCTTGATGCCTAATGCAAACAAGATCAGGTTAAAATTAGAATAATTAAGCTCCGATTGACAAAAACCCGATTACAGCTGCGAATAAAGCAACACCTTCTATCAAGGCTGCTGCAATAATCATCGCAGTTTGGATTTTTCCGGCTGCTTCTGGTTGTCTAGCGATACCGTCAGTAGCCCCTTTACCGATCATTCCGATCCCAAGACCTGCTCCTAATACTGCTAAACCTGCTCCAATTGCTCCCATTTTTATATAATTTATATGGTTAAAAAATTCTTAATGATGTTCTTCTACTGCCTGACCAAAATACATGGAAGACAACAGCGTGAAAACATAAGCTTGTAATAATGCCACAAACAGCTCTAGCATATTCATAACGGTTGCAAAAAGTGTTGCAGCCACTCCGACAGCTACACTCTGAGCAATAAATGTCAAACTTATAATACTCAATATGATGATGTGACCCGCAGTGATATTTGCAAAAAGTCTGATCATCAATGAAAATGGTTTTGTGAAAATCCCAATAATCTCAATTGGCCACAAAATAAGATATAAAGGAAATTTTGCGATCCATGGCATGCTATTACCAAGTGGATCTAAAATATGTAGCCAATATGTTTTTCTTCCGGAAGCTAGCGTAATAATCAAGCTAAGTACAGCCAATACTAGAGTCACCGCAATATTTCCCGTAAGGTTGGCCGCCGCTGGCAAAAGACCAAGCAAGTTGCCAAACCATATGAAGAAAAATAGTGTCAATAAATATGGAAGATATCTTTCGTACTTGGGTCCAATATTAGGCTTTACGATTTCGTCCCGCACATAAACTATGATTGGCTCAAAAAATGACTGAATTCCCTTAGGAGCCTTACCTGCATTTTTCTTATATCCTCTCGCAACAGCTAGGAAAAGCATGATCAAAACAAAAGAATTGATAAGCAAGAAAAATACGTTTTTAGTAATCGAAACATCTAAAACATGCTCCCCATTTTCAAGTGAGATATGTTCGTGTTCCATCACATATCCATTGTAGGGAACTACATTATGATGGTCATCGTAGAAATTGCTTGAAGAAAAGATGTCGAGCCCCTTTTCACTGGAATAAATGATGACTGGAAGGTGTATAGTGAGTCCATGATAAATCTCCCATGAGTGGGCATCACTGATGTGATGGTTAATCATTTCACTAGGGTCAAATTTCTCTCCGTCCTTTGATCCACTTGCCAATCCCACTTGCGTGAAAAACAATCCGAAAATTGCTAACAATAAACTGATTTTCAAAAACTTAGGAAATGATGCAATTTTCTCTGAACTCATTAGCTAAAGGGTTACCTCCTTAATTCCGCCGCAAGTTAGACAATAGAACAAATAATTCAAAGATTAAGTAAATCAAATAGAGCACTGAAAATTGCACCATCAAAGGCTTGACGTTTTCGATTTTCAGAGTAAATAATATTACAAGAAAAAACAGTCCTGTCAGAAGTCGAAACGAGACTGTTCCTAAAGCGTAAATGGGGGATTCCCAATTGGCTTTTTCTCCCTCACGAAGTAGCCAGGCTATTATTAATGATTGGAGTAAATAAAATAATATTAGAACTGGAAATTTTTCATGAAGGTATCCATCGAATAAAACAGAATTCCCAAAGTAAAAGAGTCCAAAAAGAAAAATAGAAATACCAGTTGTGATTAATAGGTACTTCTTCATTTCACGAATTTTTTAAGTAGGTAGTAGATTGTTGCGGCCACAGATAAGAAAATTGAAAAAAGCAACACCCATGGAATCCGCGTGTTCAGTTTTTCATTCAAATAATACCCTCCACCAATAATTATGAGGTTAAGAGACAATAACTCAAAGGTGACGCTGTAAATTTTAGAGTCACTTCTATCTTCCTCAGACTTGGGCTTTGAGGAGTGGTGCGTTTTCTCCTCTTTCATGAGTTCCTATTTTAATCTCTTTGCTCTTTACTCCCATTTTACAGCTTCCATTGAACGCCGCTCCGGACTCGACAATAAGCTTATTGGTAATAATATCTCCGTCTATTACTGCTGTTGATTTGAGGATGAGGACTTCCGAGATCTCTACAGATCCAGTAATGTGTCCAGCAACTTCTGCATTTTGAGCTAAAACACTTCCATCGATCTGAGACGAATGGCCAAAAGCCGCTTTTGACTTTGTCTTGATGTTGCCAACGACTTTTCCTTCGATTCTAAGGTTACCGAATGTCTCTATATTGCCTTCAAGGATTGTTCCTTTTCCAATAATATTACTTGAGTTGCTTAACTCTTCAGCTTCTTTTTGATCTTGTTTATTGAACATGGGATTGTTTCATTAAAACGCTATATACTCTTCTGGGTTAACGGAGTTACCATTGTGCCACAACTCAAAGTGTAAATGAGGACCTGAAGTAAGCTCTCCCGTATTACCAATGATGGCTATAATATCACCTCCGCTCACAAAACTACCAACGTTTTTCAATAATTCCGAATTGTGCTTATAAACGGAAATCAAATTACCCTTATGCTGAATACCTATAACATAGCCATTGTCCAAGGTCCATGAAGAAAATATCACAACACCATCCGAGACGCTTATGACCGGTTCACCCTCCTTGGCAACTATATCAACTCCAAAATGATCCACCTTAGGATTAAATCCATCCGTAATAATTCCACCTCCCATTGGCGAAAAAAGATAAAGCTCGCGGTATTCCTCCAAAGAGGCTCCTCTATACGTAAGCAATTTCAAATCCCGATTTTCAAATTCTGCCCTGAACTGTGAGTCAATTGGATGTATTTCCGGGTCTATTTTCAACTCAGAATAAGAAACACTCTTTTCGATCTGAGAATCGAGCGTTGCAAATGCCTGAGGATCACCGCTCACAATGAGCTTTATATTGTCAATATATTGCTCATTGAGAAGCATCTGATTAGAAAGCGAATCTAACTCAGTTGTAATGTCCAAAAGTTTCCTATTGGTCTGCATCTGAGTATATCGTGGATCGAGCCATTCTTCCAAAACCACTGTGACTAGATATACCGAGAGACTGAGAGTAATCAAAAGCACGAGAGCTAGAATAAGAATCAGTCTGGCGTAGTTAAAACTGATTGTTTTCTTCTCCGCAAAATTTTCCTCATTTCGAATAATCAACAAGTATCTGTTAGTTAACCGATTAGATAAAGTCTTTTTTACTGCCAAGAGAGAAAATTTTTGTGAGCATCAAATATATCTAAACCGTATATCTTTACAAGATTATTGTAGCAGGAGCGTTTAGACTATCACATTAGCGAACCACATTGAATACCATTTTTAAATACCTCAGTTTCTTTATATTTCTTATTGCCAGTAATCTGGGTTTTGCTCAGGTTTCAGGACCAATAAGTGCCGGGTATCACAATACTACTGCTCGATACAATGCATACTTCATCGCGAATGAAAGAATGAAGGAGATTGAATCCCAGATATACGATCAGTATCAATGGAATTATAACAAAATACTCCCTATCTACGCTCAATTTGATAGCACTGTAAGTAGAAGTCTGGAAACGCTTACGGAGGATTGTATTCAAAAAGCTTCAATTGCCATTCAAAGGCACGAAGGATCCAAGTGGGAAGACGATTCATATGTACTGGTGGGCAAGTCGCGGTTTTATGCCTCCGAATTTCCGGATGCAATTGTGACTTATCGATATGTATACAAAAACGGAGAAGATGATAACGCTCGACATGAAGCCATTATTAATCTGATAAGAGCATTTGTAGAGTCTAACGAAATGAACAATGCAATCTCTGCATCAGACTACTTAAAAAAGGAGAAGCTCAATAAAAAGAATGAATTTGACTTATACCTTGTCAGGGCTTATATGTATCAAAAGAGAGGTGACAATAACCAAATGGTACATAACCTGGTAAAGGCAGAGGAACTCATGCCCAGAAGCAATGACAAAGCCAGAATACAATTCATTATCGGTCAGGTATATCAGGAATTAGGGTTTGATGCGGAGGCTTATAAATTCTACGATGCGTCTTTAAGGAGTAACCCTACATACGAGCTATCATTTTATACCAAACTAAACATCGGTCAGGTAACTCAGTTGACCAAAAATAGTGACGTTAAGAAAGTGAGAAAATACTTTAAAAAACTTCTCAGAGACCCCAAAAACCTCGAATATCAAGATAAAATCTATTACGAGATGGCAGGTTTTGAATACAAAAACGGCAACTTGAATGAAGCTATCGATTTCTACAAGCTCTCTGCAGAGAAAAGTGTTAAAAACAATCGCCAAAAGGCATACTCATATTGGAAACTTGGGTTGATCTATTACGACAGTCTCAAAAACTTTCAGCTTGCCAAAAATTATTACGATAGCACTATTACTGTAATGCCAGTAGATGAAGATGAATATGAAGCGATCAAATACCGTCAAGAGGTTTTGAGCGAGTTCGTCGAGCATATCACCACTGTACAGGTAAATGATAGTCTGATAGCACTTTCCTATTTGCCTGAAGACTCTTCATATGCAATAGCCCGTAGAAAAGTGGAGCTAGAATTCGAAGAGGAAAAACAAAGAAAGAAAAGAGCCAAAGAAAAAGCCAGAAGGGAGCAACTGGCAACCTCTTTTGATCAACAGGGAGGAGACTTAATCTCTGCAAATCTTCAATCAGGAGATACATGGTATTTTTATAACCCCACCGTTCTTGGAAGAGGGGCTTCAGAATTCAGAAGAGTTTGGGGAATCCGTCCGTTAGAGGACAACTGGAGACGAAGCATCAAAGCAGGCGGTATCACAATCAAAGAGGCCAATGATGAAGAGGCCGAAAATGAAGAAGAATCGGAAGATGAGGTGGAATCTAGATTGAATGAAGAAGTGGAAAAACTTTTGGCAAACATACCAAAAACGGAAAGCGACATTCAGAAGCTACTAGGCGAAATAGAAATTGCCTTGTATAACCTCGGAAGCATCTATAATTTCAAGCTTAATGAGAAAGAAAATTCGATCTCCTCATTCGAACAGCTTTTGAGTCGATATAGTGAAACAGAATACAGGCCTGAAGTTCTTTACCAACTTTATCTTTTGTACGGGCAATTGTCCCAAGAGGACTTTTCAAATGATCGAGCAAATCAGTTAAAAAGTCAGTTTCCCGAATCCATTTATGCCAAACTGGTAGATAATCCTAACTACAGGGAAGAAAGCAATGCTGCTACTGAGCATTTGAAAGAAGCTTATAGCAGTGCATACAAGTTTTACTCAAACTCCCAGTACAAGGAGGCCAAATACGTTTTGGATAGCTCTCTTCTTGTTTATCCCGAAAACGATTATAGTGATAACTTGAAGTTGCTTCAGGTGATGGCCACAGGTATGCTTGAGGGTCTCTATAAGTACCAATATGAGCTTAACAACTTCATTAAGTTGTATCCCGAAAGTGATGTTGTAGATTATGCCAATGTCTTATTAAAAGCATCTGAGGACTATCAAATCAATATTGTAAACTCATCAAAAGCCAGATTCATTGAATATTTTGATCAAAAGCACTTTATGATTATTGCATATCCGAATAAGGGAGAACTCTCTGCTACCATCCCGACGGATGTAGATAATTACATGGTTGAAAGTCCCTATGACTATACTTCAGGTAACTTGATTCTAAATGATGAATACGCAATGGTACTTGTCAATGACATTCCGAGTAAAGAAAATGCCACAGAAATGCTAAATGATTTCGAATCAATAAATATTCAGGATAAATACAAGGGTGAGAAAATCTATACATTCATTATTACTAAAGACAATTTTGATATCTTTTACCAAACAAAAGATCTTAACGCTTACTTAAATTTTTTCGAAAGGATGTATCAATAATGAGAAGTCGAGGCATACGAATAACATTATTTCTTTTCTGGTTTATTTTCTTCGGAGCGCTAATCGGCTTTCCCACCCTCTTCTATATGGTGGAGAACGACACCAATAATTGGTTTGGAGGACTTCCCAGCCTTAAGGCACTGGAAAGACCTGATCCAGATTTATCCTCCGAGTTGCTGAGTGCGGATGGAGAATCTTTAGGAAAATACTGGAGAGTAAATCGCACCCCGGTTTCATATGAAGAGCTTTCACCAGAGCTAGTAAATACACTTTTGGTGACAGAAGACATCCGATTCAAAAAACATGCTGGAATAGATCTTAAATCCTTAATCCGTGCCATTCATGGATATGTTACTTTTAACTCAAGTGGAGGAGGGTCGACCATCACCATGCAGCTAGCCGAGAATCTCTATAAGACCAACTCAGAGAACCATGGCAAGCTATATGAAATAAGCGGGGTTGGAAGAATTGTAACCAAACTCAAGGAATATATCATTTCCGTCCGATTGGAAAAATCGTACACCAAGGAGGAAATACTTGCAATGTACCTGAATACAGTTCCTTATGGATCCAATTCCTTTGGTATAAAAGTGGCTTCCAAAACATTCTTCAATAAGCTACCATCGCAAATAGATTATCAAGAAGCAGCAAGCTTGATTGGGTCTATAAATAAACCCACCAAGTACAACCCCATATATAATCCAGAGTACGCTAAAAACAAGAGAACAGAAGTTCTTGATAATCTATTCAAATACGGTGTTATAAGTAAGTCTCTTTTCGACAGCCTTGATACAAGAGAATTGCCACTCAATTATAAAGTTGACAACCAAAACAAGGGATTGGCGCAGTATTACAGAAAAGTTGTAGCCCCTCAACTAATTTATTGGTGTAAGCAAAATGGTTATGACTTGTATGATGATGGGCTTAAAGTCTATAGCACAATCGACTCACGCCTTCAGCGATACGCTGAATTGGCAGTAAAAGAGCATATGGATACGCTTCAGCAAATTTTCGACATGCATCTTGAAGGTAGAAATCCATGGATAGATGAAGACGGAAATGAAATCCCAGGTTATGTTGAAAATGCCATCAAAAAAACACCGAAGTTCAAGTCACTTGTTAAGCAATATGGTGAAGAATCGGACTCAATTGAAATTCAACTGAACAAGAAAAAGCAGATGACCGTGTTTTCCTGGGAGGGTGAAATAGACACACTTTTCAGTACTTACGATTCACTCAAGTATTATAAGCATTTCCTGAGAGCTGGTTTCATGGCTATGGAACCTAAGACGGGTCACATCAAAGCTTGGGTTGGAGGTATTAATCATAAATACTTCAAATACGATCATGTAAAAGTAGGAAAAAGACAACCTGGATCAACCATCAAACCAATCGTATATACAGCCGCAATCGAAAATGGGTATTCCCCATGTTTCCCTGTCGTTGACGCTGCAGTTACCTTTCCCTTACCAGGAGAGGATCCGCCGACTTGGACACCTGACAATGCAAATGGAAAATTTACTGGTGAAGTCATGACCATCAGGCAAGCAATGGCAAGGTCAAAGAACAGCATCACGGCATTCATGATGAAAGAATTAGGTGCGCAAACGGTTGTTGAAAAAGCCAAGCAATTAGGGATTAAAAGCAAACTACAGGCAGTACCCGCACTGTGTCTCGGGGCTGGCGGTGACGTAAGCATAATGGAAATGCTCTCCGCATATTCTACTTTTGTAAACAAAGGCATTCATACAGCCCCCTTTTCCATTAGTAGAATTGAAGACAAAAACGGAAATGTAATTCAACAATTCATTCCAGAAACCAGAGAGGCTATCAACGAGGAAACAGCATATGTTATGCTCCATATGTTAAAGGGGACAACTGAGCCGGGAGGTACCGCGTGGAGACTGCACCCCAGTTTAAAAGAGAATAATGAAATTGGAGCTAAAACAGGCACAACACAAAACGCTTCCGATGGCTGGTTTATGGGAGTAACCAGAGATTTGGCAGCTGGAGCATGGGTTGGCGGAGAAGAAAGGGCTATTCACTTTAGATACTGGGCATTGGGACAGGGAGCCAAAACCGCTATGCCAATATGGGAAAAATTTATGCTACGGGTTTATGCTGACCCAACCCTAGGGTATGAAAAAGCACCTTTCGATCGACCCATAAAACCAATTAGTATAGAGTTGGATTGTGAAAAATACGGGAACCCAGTTAGTCCAGTGCAATCAGACTCAGTTCAATACATTCAACCGTTGAACCCTGATGATTTCGGTTAAAACTCATTTGAATGGAGAAACAAAGACTCTCAAATAAAGAGTACTCCAAGCTTCCCAAAGAACCGGGAGTATATAAATTCATCAGTTCGGAAGGCAGTATCATCTATGTTGGGAAGGCTAAAAACTTAGTTAAGCGCGTCTCCAGCTACTTTACGAAAACCAATGATACTAATCGGAAGACAATCAAACTTGTATCTGAAATAAGCGAAATTGAGTTTACTATTGTAAACTCAGAATTTGATGCACTCCTTCTTGAAAACAACCTCATAAAGGAAAACAAGCCTAAGTACAATATCCTACTTAAGGATGATAAATCATTCCCAAGTATTTGTGTAACCAATGAGCGCTTTCCACGCATATTCTCAACAAGAAATATAGATCTCAAGAAGGGGCAATACTTCGGGCCCTATACAAGTGTAAAAGCTATGAATGGCGTCTTACAACTCATTCAAAAATTACACAAAGTACGTACTTGTAGCTTAAACTTATCACCCAAAAACATTCGAGAAAACAAGTTCAAAGTATGCTTGGAATACCATATAGGAAATTGCCTTGGACCCTGTGAAGGGCTTCAAAAGGAAGATCATTATCAAGAAGAAATTGCACGATCGAAAGAAATACTCTCGGGTAAAGTCAGCAAGGTCTTGAGTGAATACAAAAAACTAATGTTAGAAGCCGCATCAAAAATGCAATTTGAAACTGCTGATGAGCTGAAAACGAAAATCGAGATGCTAGATAGGTTTCAAACCAAATCCTTGATAGTAAACCCTAAAATTGAAAGCGTAGATGTCCTTGGTGTCATAAAAGACGAAGAAAACATCTATTTCAATTATATGTCAATAATTGATGGTGCTATCAAGGTGTCGGAAACACTGGATGTCACAAATAATCTAGGAGTTCCGGATAACGAATTTCTGCAAGGCATCTTATTCACGCTGAGAACCAAATTCAAAAGCATAGCATCTGAATTACTTTCCAATATCGACATTTTAGTTTGGGATAACTTGAACCTGACCATACCTCAGATAGGCGATAAGAAAAAATTACTGGACCTCTCACTTAAAAACGCGCTCTATTATAAAAATGAAAAGCTAACCCAGAAGGAGGAGGCTAAAAACGAGCCCAAGTATGTAATTAAGAGACTTCAGGAAGATTTGAATTTGAAACAGCCTCCATATCATATAGAATGCTTTGACAATAGCAATATACAAGGGACAAATCCAGTCGCTTCTATGGTCTGTTTCAAAAACGCAAAGCCCTCTAAGAAGGATTATAGAAAATTTAATATTAAAACCGTAGAAGGTCCTGATGATTTTCTTTCTATGAAAGAAGTCGTAGGTAGAAGGTATCTAAGACTTAAAAATGAGAATCAAAAGCTACCAAATCTGGTAGTTGTGGATGGAGGAAAAGGTCAGTTAAGCTCTGCTTGCGAAGCACTCAAAGAAATTGGTTTATACGGACAAATTCCAATTATTGGTATTGCCAAAAGACTTGAAGAAATCTACTATCCGGAGGACTCTTTCCCAATACACATTAGTAAAAAATCACCTTCCCTTAAAATACTTCAGCATCTTAGAGATGAAGCTCACAGATTCGCTATCACATTTCATAGATCAAAACGAAGCAAAGGCCAAACTAAATCCGAACTTGATAATATATCAGGTATTGGCCCAAGTGCAAGGAATAAACTGATCTCTTCTTTCAAAAGTCTTAAAAGAGTGAAAGAAGCAAGCCTAGAAGAACTAATCGCAATAGTTGGAGAAAAGAAAGCCATTGCCCTCAGACAATATTTTGAGCAAAAAAAAGAGGGCTAATGCCCTCTTCCCTTAAAATTATGTTTTTTAAATAAACTTAGTATTCCCAAAGTTCACTCTCATACTCCATCAAATCGTATTCATACTTCTGCTGAAGTAGAATAGCTTCATAAGGATCAGACACTATTTGACGTATATCCAAATTATCAGCATTAGATACCTTAATTATAGGAGCAGTAAAAAGTCTTAATTCAAGCGCATCACCTATGTTTCTATGTTGAGCTTGGTTTTGATTGTTGTACCATATTGCTTTGTCAGCGTATGGCCCTCTAACTAAATCAACAACATCTTGATACTTGAAATGAGCTACTATCTTTTCAAACCCAGCAGGATTCCATATTGCTCCTGCAGTAGCCGGTAGCGCTACGGAAACCGTGCGTATATACCAATACATTCTTGAGCGATTGCGATCAAAAATGAGATCCTCTTTGAGATATAATACAGAGAATAATTCCTTAGGAATTGCATCGAAAGTACTTCCTGATTCTTGAGCCGAGGTTTCATCTCCAAATCCACCACCAAATCCGCCTCCGAATCCACCGCCTCCGCCGAAATCTTGGACTTCAACTTGAGTGTTTGATTTGAAAGTGCTATCTGCCATTAAATTCAGACAAGAATCCGTCTGATAAGGCTTTAGCAAACCTTGCTCCACAGCTTGAAGAAGCAATCTAGAAAGCTCTCCATTTCTGGAATTGAATGTTCTATTCTGCTTTTCATTAAGATCCATTCTTCTCCAAATCTCCTTCTTGAACATGATTTGGGCATCCTCGACCTCAGCCTTGATAATAGGTATGTCTGTTTCCTGAGCACCTGCGCTAAGGGTAATTAGACATACGATAAATGCATAACAAACTTTTTTCATAACCTGTTTTTCTTAGTTCAACGGGATGGTGATAAACCTTGATCTAACTGGGAAATCTTCTGTGTCCTTTCTGAAATTCTGTCTCTGAACACGCTTGATCTCTATCACTAGAGCATCACCTTTTCTTGCTTGTGCAGCAATAGCTCCCAAATTAACTTTTTCTCCTACTGGTATAGTAACACGTCCCAAACCACCACTTTTAAGTGTTATTTCAGCTTGCGCAACTCTAAATTTCGCATCATCGGGAAGAAACTGCTGGAAGCTCTCATCAGGAATAACTCTAAGTTGAAGTCTTGGAGTCTTTGCCGATATACCTGCTTTCATATCGACTTCTCCTTGAGAGGTGAAAACCTTAATCTGTGGTTGAGGTATTCTTCTTACTCCAAATTTTCTAGAGCCTACAGCATTTCCATTACTAGAAACATTTAGTGTTACTTCTTTTAGTGAGTTTGGAACAATAGTAACTTGTCCCTTCTCTGTACCCTTATAAGTCTTTCCATTAGACGCAGAAAACGATGGATTATAGTTGGTTCCCAATGCTGGAACTTGAACATCCAATTTGTTTCCACAATTCAAATAGAGTGCATTAACTGATTGAGACTGTATCTGAATAACTGGTTTAACTACAAAATATTCTATCTCAGTGGTAAATGTTGTATCCCCTGCACCCGTATTTACAGTAATATCAGCTGTATAAGTTTGTCTACTTAAACCTTCCTTATCATAACTTTTTGCAGCAGCTGTGAACTCAACTAAGCCTTGTCCAGACGCGTCTACTTCGATATCCTTCTTATTGTATTGCATTGTAGGAGTTACTCCAGAAGACGAAGCAGCGATAAACATCTTAGCTGAATATTTAGAACCTGCAGCTACGTATTTAGACTCAGGCTTAACCATAGGCACGATGACATCAAACTTCAAGTCTCCTGCACCAACTTTACCTGATAGGAAATCAAGACCTCTAGTCTCATATCCTAATACTCTTGACTGGAATTCACTTACTGTTGCCAAACCAGCAGGAGTTGGTGAACTATGAAAAGCCAAATCAGCAAAAACTTTACCCTTCTGGTTGTTATCCTTGGAATAGATTGGATCTTCATCTGCATCAAGAGCAATTGGCTTAATATGAACTAGTTCATTCCCATCAGCTCCAACACTTTGTAGCTTAGATTTAACGAAATCTGCATATCCATTAAGTAGTTCCTTCAGCTCCTCTCCATGACCATCTCCTCCTTCTTCTACTGGCATCATGTAGTTACCAACCTTATCATAATCGGTCTTGCCGACAAGATTTTTAGCATCGCCCACATACTCCCCTTTGTTGCCTTCGGTATAGCCGCCAGTCATTTCAATCATGACCTTCTTGGTCTCAACCAGCTTCTTCATCACTCTGTCAGTTTCAGCTCTTAATTCACGAGATGCGTCCACTACTTTTACATCTTCAGGCCTATTTCCAGAATCCTCAACAGTTTTGATGATGTTTTCCAGTATCGCTACGTTTCTCTCTTCGGTCTCACTATTTGCGCGAACCAAAGAATCGTTTAGAAAGACGAATTTATCAATGACCGTAGAACTAACGTTTAGTGCCAACAAAGCTGTTAGCACCAAATACATCATACCGATCATTTTCTGTCTTCCTGTTTCTTTTCCTCCAGACATATCTTATCTTTTTAGCTTAGTAGTTAGGAAAATCAGCTTTGCTTCATTGCACTCAACATACTGCCATAAACCTTATTTAAGCTTGCAATATTTGTAGTTAGTTGGTTAAGCTGCACTTGGAAAGCTGAAGTTTCTTTTCCAGCCTCAGACATACTATCTAAAGCTTCGCTCACATTCGAATAAAACTTATTCATTGACTTAACATGGCTATGAGCATCTTTCAATTCCATCTCATAAACAGCGTTCAATGCACCTAAACTTTTCGTTACATTCTGAACTTGAGTATGATATTCTTTTGTGTCCTTAGAAGCATCTGACATTACAGCCAAAGACTGAATAGAACTTGCATAAGATTTATTCATTTCAACCAAAGAGCCCGAAGCAGTTTTCACATTCTTCGCGTATTCGTTTGTTGCTAGTGCTGCATCACCCAAGCCTGCCATTTTCTGAGCAGAGTCAGACAAACTTCTCATACCGTCACCTAAACTCTTTATCAACTCTGGCCCAACCTTAGCATCTGCAAGCATTTTATCCATAGAAGCAGATACACCAGAGTTATTACCTGAAGCGACTCTTTTAGGAACTGTTGCTGGCCCATCATAGTCATCGGCTAATTCAGGGTAAACTTTGCCCCAATCCGGGTCTTTGTGTTGTGGTTCAAAAGCACTCAAGAAGAATATTACAGCTTCTGTAGACAGGCCAACACCCAACATAAGCCCTGCTCCGGGAAAGTGAAGAATTTTGAACATAGCTCCAACAATAACTATGGCCGCACCGATACCGTATATTTTCGGCATTATGGTTGTAAAGAGAAGCTCCTGAAATCCGCCTTTTTTGCTCATTTTATGAAAAATTTAGGTTAGTAATGTCTTAGACAAGTTTAGTTAATTAAAATTCGTATCCTGATGATCGACCAAGATAAGTCATTGCACATCTAAATCCAATTGATGATCTAGCTGTATCTCTATGCTCAAATGATCTGGTTCCTGTTTCTAAATAGTATGCAATGTCCTTCCATGAACCTCCTCTTACTATTTTGAAGTCAATTCTTGGATCGTAGTAAGTTGGGTTCAAATCCCATACCAATGGCATGGCAGAAGGATTATAAGCATCTTCACACCACTCCGCAACATTTCCCGACATGTCGAAAAGGCCATATTCATTTGAAAAGTAAGTTCCCGCAGGAGAAGTATATGCAAACCCATCATCGAAGTAATTTCCTCTACCTGGCTTAAAGTTTGCCAAAAGACACCCTTTCTGATTCCTGATGTAAGGGTTACCCCATGGATATTTATTCATATCTCTTCCTCCTCTTGCAGCATATTCCCATTCTGCTTCAGATGGCAATCTGAAAGCTGGCATGATTGGGAGACCAACACTTTGACGATACTCGTTCAAGTATTGAGTTCTCCACTCGCAGAAATATTGAGCTGCGTTCCAATCCACTCCTACAACTGGATATTCATCAAAAGCAGGATGAGACCAATAGTAAACAACCAATGGATCTCCCATGTGATGCGTAAAGTCTGTAACCCATGTAGTTGTATCTGGCATTAAATCAGCAATTGAATAGCCAGAAGGAAGATCAACCTCTGATCCCTCTGTAATCGACTGAGTAAACTGACGATATTCATTGTTGGTAATCTCAGTGTCATCCATAAAGAATGCACCAATGGTTACCTGTTTATTGAAATTTATTTGAGTAGCGGCGACATCTTCATCCGCCTGACCCATATGAAAAGTTCCAGCTGGGATGGCCATCATCCCAAAAGGTCTAGTCATTTCCCAGCCCTGTCTGTCTGGGGCACCAAGTAATTCACCTCGGTCTGTAGCACCTCCACCTCCGAAAAGTCCACAACTTTGAAGGATAACACCAAAAGAGAGTGCTATTAAAGAGTTTAACTTTAATCCACGCATATTAATCATAACACCTTATTTGAACTTGCAAGTATGTAAAATAAACAAACTTTAACAAAAATTATTGCGTCTTAAAAACCTAAATATAAGACGTTATCGCATTTCAACACAAATTTGCTCCTATTAATTATAGATAAAAACGAAATATCAAAGAATTATTGTCAATAGGTAAATCTTGGGGTCTTAACTGCCTTTCTACCTCCCAGAACAAAATTCGGCAAATTGTACCGAAGAAAAATTTCAGAAGAGGTTGGGTTTTTGGCGTCTCTGTTATGAACCACATAATCGAAGGAATAACCTGCCTTCAATTTATTACCAAAAAAATTATACCCTAAATAGATAACAAGTGATTCCTCAAGCCTATATGTAAGGCCTGTCCAGAGCTTATCTCCATAATTAATAATTGAGCCGACATCAAAAGTAAACGCACTTAAATTTGTTCTTACTATTGCTGTAGGCAGTAATGTAACCTTTTGATTTATTTTTAAAGAAGTTCCTCCGTGAAGGATGTAACTCCTTCTCTGAATGTTATTCAATCCCTCTATTCCAAAATCAAAGCCGGGCTCAATGATGTTAACTGAACTCAGGCCTAGGTAAAGTCCCTTGTCAAGTTGATAGAGCAATCCAACTCCTAGATTCAACTTGCTTTGTGTTTCTCTATTATTTGGAATTCTTTCGTCACCTGGGTCGTTTGGATCAAATTCATTTCCATTTATTGTTTTCGTATATATGCCAGGCATCACTCCTATCCTTAATGTTGCAAAGCGCAATCTTTTCTCATAGGAGGCTGAGAGTTGAATCTGAAGATTATTTTCTGCGCCTAGATTATCGTTGGAAACATTTAGTCCAACTCCACTAATCGGTAGTCCTCTGACTGGTGTTACAAAGGAAAGCACCTGAGTTTGAGGAGCACCACCAGACCCATCAAAAGAGGCAGTATATCCAGTCCATTGGTTTCGATAGAGAAAAGAGACCGAGCTTGTGCTTTCTGAGCCTACCCATGCAGGATTATAATAGGCAGGGTTAAACATATGATGACTAAAAAAAATATTATTCTGAGCCTTGGCAGACGCGAGAACAATAACTAAAGACACATATATATAAAACCTTGCCATAAAAGGGTTAAAATAAGAACTTATGCAAACAAATCTACCCTTAAGACAGTATTTTGTTACAAATTGTTCGCCTTTTTTATATAAAGTTCAATTGCACCAGTCATTGAAGGGGCTTTTGGCAATGGTGCCTGTATATCCAGAATAAGACCCGCATCACGCACTGCTTTAGCTGTTGTAGGCCCAAAAGCGGCTATTCTGGTCTTGTTTTGTTTGAAGTCAGGGAAATTGTCAAAAAGAGAAGAAATTCCTGAAGGACTGAAAAAGGCAATAATATCATAAGTAATGTCTGAAAGGTCAGACAAATCAGCCGCAACTGTCTTATAGATTATTCCTTCAGAATAGTCGAATCCATTCGTCTCTAAGAAGTTCGGAATGTCGTCCTTCCTAATATTTGAACAAGGGAACAAGTACTTTTCTCCTTTGTGCTTTTTGATCACTTCAATCAAATCAGCGGCTGTTCTCTCACCAGTAAATATCTTTCTTTTCCTGATTACGATGTACTTCTGAAGATAATTGGCGGTCTGCTCAGAAATACAGAAGTATTTCATATCAGTGGGAATCTCCACCTTGCTCGCTGCGGCCAATCTGAAAAAATGATCTACTGCATTTCGACTGGTCAAAATGATTGCAGTATGATCGAGTATGTTGATTTTCTGCTTCCTGAACTCCTTAATACCGACAGGGTCAATATTAATGAATTGACGGAAGTCAATTTTTAAATCGTATTTAGCTGCAAGTTTTGCATAAGGAGAATTCTCATCATTTGGTTGTGGTTGCGAAACTAAAATCGATGAAACTTGATTCAATCGCTCCTTTTCTGTCAGTAACAGTTCTTCACTCATTCCTTTTCCTTGATTTGAACAGTTCTTACTTACCTCAATAAAACATATATAAATATGAAACCGGGTATGAATTCTGTGGTGCAAAGGTAAGAAATAATAAGCATTTTGTTAGCTGAAATAAATTTGCTCAGTTTAAAATATACTCCTGCAAAAAATAGCACAGCTAAAAAAGCAACTGTACTCATCGCAAATTCCAACAGGCTCCATCCTCCATGAAAACTCAAAGAATACTCTAAAATAGTAAGCCCGAATACGGTTAAAAAAATCCAAAATAGGTAATTGAGAAAGTCCTGATTTTGAATATTGCTAATGCCTTTGAGGTTAAATATGTACGAAACTATACTTGCCAGCAGGTATTTCGCTATCACAAAACCCATTACCGCCAGTAGTGTAAGGCTCCAACTAATCGAAAAGTCTAAAAAATCAAACGACTCGAAATTTGCACGATTAGCCCTAACTGAAAAATACTGGAGACATAATGAAAGAAGAAAAGAGAATACGAAAGCAAAATAAATATTATCAGGTCTAACGAAATCAGAGTAATACTCATCTACTGTGGAACCTCTGGCCTTAAAGGGATTGAGCAACATTCTGGAAAATCTCTGAGGAAATATATTTCTGAAAAGAGCAATAAGCATCAGAAATACCACGAGCCCGGTAAAATAGAAGTCCCGAAAACTTTGATTTGCTCTAAGGGATATCGAAGCGGATTGGAGTTCTTTTTCTGAAACCTGCATGATTTCTGTAGAAAGTCTGGATAGCCCTTCTTTTGAAGCAATATGGAAAACCAAGGAGTCAGATTGATTTGCTTCCCGAAGTGAATCTAAATTGATGGTATTACAGGATGTAAGTTTATTTCCGACTAATTGCATATTCACCCAAATGTCAACTGGTGCATCGTTGCATACTTTGAGTATATCTCCCTGAGATTTGTTGACAAGAAAGGCAACCAAGTTCAAAGAAGTAGTTCTGCCTATTGGTGAAATGTCTCCCTCCTCTTGCTGAACCCAACTATAGCGAAGGTTTTCAACCGATATGGTATCTTGCGAACCAAAGGTCGGCAACATAAGAACTAAAAGAAAAACTGTGTAGATGAGACGAATCAAAATCTTGAGGTATAGCCAAAATGAATCTTTGCGTTAGAAAAATTGAAAGCAGTTTCCTTGGATTTTCCTACAGCCATTGCAAAGTTAAACAAGCTATTGTTTGTAGAAAGGGCTAATCCAAGTCCGAGTCCAAAAGGATAATCTCTCTGAGAGGTGTTGTTAAAAAAGAGCTGATCATAAAACAGCATAAAATACGATTCACGTTCCAAGTATTGTCTTATTTCCAATCTGCTCATTAAGTATTGACTCGCAAAAAAGAAGTTTTCATTGAACCCTCTGACTGACTGCAATCCACCGAGTCTGGATAACTCATTATTGAGGAGCTGATTATTAAAAATAAGCGAGGATTCTATTTGCTGATATAGGGTCAACTGCTTGTAGAGTTTCTTCTGATACTTTGACTTAAGTTTCAGAATCAGAAGATTGGATTTTGCAATTATCGAATCATAATACTGAGGGTCGATATTGGGGTTCTTTTCGATTTTTTTTTGACCAATCATAGCTGTTGAGGTCATTTTCCAGCCTTGGCTAAATCCAAAAGGATAGTCATAGTTGTTGAAACCAAAGGAAAGGTTATAAGTGTCCCTTTTATAGTCAATGACATTATTTAATTCTATAAAGTCTTGATCGGTTGATATCAGGTTTGCATTTGATCTGCTGTAGCCAACCTTGAAAATTCCAGAGCTCCCTATATAAGAACCCATCGCAAAGTCTACCTGCTGGTTCAAGAAGGTAGTATCTTGTTTGAAAAGGGAAAAATCAAAATCAAAAAGTATCCTCGTGTCAAGAAAAAACGGATGGCTGTAATCAAGATCCAACGATTGGGATTGAACAGCAAATCGATTCCATTTCAATGAAAATGCTTTCCCAGATTTGAACAGGTTATTCAACTGCAAATCAATATAACCGGTAATGAGAAGGTCTCCCGAGGATTGGCCAGGAAGTAATCCTACAACTCCCTCGAAGGAGTTGGAATTGCGTTCTTTCAAATCAAGATATATGGTAGCAGTTTCTTTTTCAAATGCGACATCAGGGGGTTTGGCAATGGATAGATACGGAAGTCTATTGATCGTTTTTTCAATTGCTCGATAAGAATTCTCATTGAATAACTCACCTCTTTCAATATCCAGTGACTTCTCAATGTAGGATTTAGAAGTACTGACCCTATTAATAAGAAAAACTGTATCGTAGGTAATCATAGGGCCTTTTTCCAGTCGAAGATCTGCAGAAAACCCTTCTTTTTCTTTTCGAATATCAAGGATTTTGAGGGATGCAAAAGGATAACCCTTATTGCTCCAATAGGCGATTTGGTCATTCAGAGTTTTAAATACTTCTTTCTGTTTGCGTCCGTTCAGTGGTATTTGTGTTGAATCTTGATCTAGAAAGGATTGTATGAAAAAGGGATAAACGGCTCCTTTTTCAATATTTGTTTGTTGCTGCGAGGAACTATTTACCTTGGCGAATAAGTGACCTTGTTTCCATAGAAGTCTTAGGACTTTGTTGACTTCATAGGACTGTTGGGTTTGGGTTGCAAGCTGCCCTCGAAAAACTTCTGAGGAATCGACATAGATAACATGTTGCTGAGCTCGAACTGAGCTAAAGGTCACCAGAAAGGTTAAATAAAGAATGCAACTAATCCCTTTATTCCACATTAAATTGCAAGTTAGTTATACTGAATAAAGTAGCTAAGCCCTCAAACAGGAATTCAATTTGTCTGGAATCTATATCCACGTCCCCTTTTGTAAACAAGCATGTTTCTACTGTGACTTCCACTTTAGCACTAACTTGAATGGCATTGAGCATATGCATCAGGCAATTTGCAATGAAGTGTCAATGCGAAAACAGGAGGGTGAAGGAGAAATTATCAAAACAATTTATTTCGGAGGGGGGACTCCATCCATTTTTTCGGACAAGATGCTTCACGAAATTCTGGACTCGATTCATTCAAGTTTTGAAGTAGGTGAGCAAGTCGAAATTACGCTGGAAGCAAACCCGGATGATCTTACCAAAACTAAGCTCAAGCAACTAAAATCGATCGGGATCAATCGTCTTAGCATAGGAATTCAAACTTTTGACAACTCACGTCTAAAATACATTAATCGAATACATAGTTCGAATGATTCTGAAAGGTGCGTCAGAGATGCTCAAGAAATCGGGTTTGACAACCTTACCGTAGACCTGATATATGCGATCCCTCCACAAGAAATGGACTATTGGAAACGGGATCTCGAAAAGGTAATTGAACTGAACCTTCCTCATATTTCTTTGTATGGTCTTACTATAGAAGAAAAGACTGTTTTTGGAAAATGGTTGGCAAAAGGTAAGTTTCATGAAACCTCTGAGGAATTAGCGGCGAAGCAATACCGATTGGCTATTGATACTTTGACAAATCATGGTTACAATCACTATGAGGTCTCCAATTTTGCAATTGGGGGTTTTGAGTCAAAGCACAATTCGGCATATTGGTCGGGAGAAAAATATATTGGGATTGGTCCCGGAGCACACTCGTACGACACTTACAGAAGGTCTTACAACGTGAGCAATAATTCGAAATATATCGCCTCGATTGCTGATAGGAAAATCCCAAAAACGATTGAGCTACTATCAGATTCTCAGAAAAGAAATGAATACATACTAACCAGACTAAGGACAGCTTCGGGTATTGACCTGATTCAATTTCAAGATCGGTTTGGCGTTGATCTGGTAGAGTGGAAATCAGAGGAAATTCAAAGTTTGGTTGAAAGTAGGCTGATTAAAAATGATCCAAGAAATATTGCCTTGACCGTAGATGGGTTTATGGTTGCTGACGAAATCGCACTCAGGTTATTTTTTGATGAATAATAAAGCAGTAATTTTATTCCATGAATGAAGAAATAAAGAAAGCGATCATGTTATTGAAATCATTGGTTTTCCACTATCATGGGTTGGAAGACGAGGAAAAGATTTTACTTGATAATGCTGCTGTAAAATACGATGCTGCCGATGAGCTTGCCTGGGCGAATCACTTCATTTCACAAGATTATATGTCTGCATTTGAACGTGCCAAAGAATTTCTTTCTCGGGCTCTCATAAGTGTCGATGAGCCAACCAAGCTTCAATATCTAACAGAAGTATGGGAAGAAAATCACCAGAAAGGTTACGTGACAGAAATGGAAACAACTGCTATGATCAACTTATCCAAAGACTGGCATATTGAAAAAGAGTTTCTCCAAAACATCAACCACTAGAGACTCATTCTCTCCTTGAATCTGGCGGCTTGCCTGCGGCTAACCTCAATTTTTTCCCCACCCTTAAGCTGAACCAATAACCCCCCATTGAACCAGGTATCGATATTCTCGACCCATCCGAGATTGATTATGTGTTTTCTACTTGCTCTAAAAAAGGAACGACTATCTAAGCGTTCATCCAGTGCATTGAGTGACTTGTGAATCATGGGCTTATTTGTCCCGAAAAACACTTTGATATAGTTTCCATCCGACTCAAAAAGTCTGACGTCTTCCAGTCTCACGAACCAACACTTATCTCCATCTTTCACAAAAACCTGATCATTGCTACCGAGGGTTTTCTTATCATGCATGGAATCAACAAGGTTTTCCTTTCTTATCTTATTGATCGCGGCTCCAAGTCTTTCCGGTTGAATCGGTTTTAACAGGTAATCCAACGCACTGACGTCAAATGCTTTAATGGCAAATTCGTCAAATGCTGTGGTGAACACAACTTCAGGAACTTTCTCTAGCTTCTCCAACAAATCAAAACCTGATTCGCCAGGCATCTGAATATCCAGAAAAATCAAATCGGGATTAAGCTTGGTAATCTGAGTGAGTGCCTCATCTACATTGGCTGCTTCTCCTACTATTTCAATGTCTTTGTGCTCGTCTAGAAGAGTCGTTAACTCTTTCCTAGCCAATCGTTCGTCATCTACAATTAATGCCTTCATATCTTGGTAATTATAATGATCTTGGAATTAAGATTTCTGTTAATACGGTATGTTTGTTTTCATTTTTTATTGAAAAACTGGCCTCATCTCCATAAATCAGCTCTAATCTCTTTTTGGTATTGCTTAGCCCAAAGCCGCTCACCGATTTTTGTTTCTTTTCTAAAATCTGCCCTGTGTTTCTAATTTCAACACTTAGAAAGTTGTCTCTAATGTTTGTTATCAAACTTATTTCTCCTCCATCTTTTAATTCGGCTACTCCATGCTTGATCCCATTTTCCACAAGGGTCTGTACCATAAGTGGTGGAATGAGATAATCTTGTGATGCTGGATCAATATCAAACTTTGTTTTTAAACGTTCTTCGTAGCGAATGGATTCAAGCGCCAGATAATCTTGTATTGTTCTTAGTTCTTCTGAGAAATGGATAAGCCGCTTTCGGTCTACCATCAGAGAGTTCCTAAGGATATTAGAAAGTTGTGTAATTGCGTTTTTCGATTTCTTTGGGTTTTCATCGACAAGTGCTCGAATGCTATTCAATGCATTGAAAATAAAATGCGGATTCAACTGCGATCGCAAGTTGTTTAGCTCGATTTCTCTCACAGCCGCCTCGTACTTAAGGGACTTGTTGTAGTTTTCAAAATAATGAACAGAGAGGTATAAGATTGTCCAAAAAACGTAAAGTACAAATGGTATTAAAAAATCCACAAGTAACAGTGCAAAATGCTGTGTCCGAACATCGCTTACGGCCCATCTGTAAGTGAGAGCAAATAGATCATTGGCGATAGCAAGAATCACGATCAGACCAAGGGTTCTTAAAATCAGCGATAGGAGAGATAAATTGAGCCAACCAAAATGAATCAGCGAGTACCTGATGCAATGGGTTAATCCTATATGAAGTATAATGAGAAGTATCTCACCGAAAAACTGGGTAGAACTATCTCCCTGAGTGGTAGAGTAGAGCACGATCTGTACCAAAGCCCACAAAGACCATCCAAGAATTTGGCAAAGCCAGTAAATCTTTTTTTTACTCATTGAGCTTGTCAGTTAGTAAAATACCACCGGTAAAATAGTTGAGTTAGCAGTAATGGTTCACCTTTATTCTTATAAAACGATTTTAGAGATTATAATCGGATGAATAAGGGTTTGCTCCCGTGATCCTATCAAGACTCCAATTCTTCCTTTAGAAATTTCCAGGTGTAGCCGCTTCCTTTCTTAACCACTTCTTCCGGAGTACCTTCGGCGACTATCTGTCCACCACCATTTCCTCCCTCTGGTCCCATATCCACAATGTAATCTGCTACTTTGATTACATCTAAATTGTGCTCGATTATAAGAACTGTATTGCCCTTCCCGACAAGCTTGTTCAGAACTCCAAGCAGATGTTGAATATCTTGAAAATGAAGACCTGTTGTAGGTTCATCTAATATATAAAAAGTCTTTCCTGTGTCTCTCTTAGAAAGTTCCGTGGCTAGCTTAACTCTTTGCGCTTCTCCTCCGGAAAGCGTGGTGGCGTGCTGTCCTAATGATACATAACCAAGCCCAACCTCATTGAGTGTGGTTATTCGATTCAATATTCTAGGTTGATTTTCGAAAAAATCAACTGCTTGCTCCACTGTCATATCAAGCACGTCGGAAATTGACTTGCCCTTGAATCTAACTTCCAGTGTTTCTCTGTTGTATCGCTTGCCCTTACAAGTCTCACATGGAACATGAACGTCTGGTAAAAAATCCATCTCGATCACTCTCATTCCTCCTCCTTGACAAGTTTCGCATCTCCCTCCCTTTACGTTGAAGGAAAACCTTCCCGGCTTGTATCCTCTTATTTTTGATTCTGGAAGTTCCGAAAAAAGAGATCTAATATCCGTGAAAACCCCTGTATATGTTGCGGGATTTGATCTTGGTGTACGTCCAATAGGCGACTGATCCACTTCTATAACTTTATCCAAATGTTCCAAGCCCGTCAGCTCATCATATGGCAATGGTTCGGTTCGGGATTTGTAAAAGAATTTTCTAAGAATTGGATAAAGCGTCTCATGTATGAGACTTGACTTCCCGCTCCCGGAAACACCCGTTATACACGTCATTTTTCCCAATGGAAGTGTCAGATCTACGTTTCTAAGATTATGCCCTTTCGCTCCTGTGAGTTTTATTATCTCGCCATTCCCCTCTCTTCTTTTTTTAGGGGTTTCGATCTTGCTCTCACCGTTTAGGTAGCTGGCTGTAAGCGTATGGTTCTTGACAAAGTCCTTTGGGATTTCTGCTGCCACGATGTGCCCTCCATGTCTACCCGCACCAGGCCCAATATCCACAATGAAATCTGACTCCAGCATCATATCTTTATCGTGCTCCACCACAATCACTGTATTGCCTAAGTCACGCAAATCTTTGAGTGCCTGAATAAGTTTAACATTGTCTCGCTGATGAAGACCTATGCTTGGCTCATCCAGGATATAGAGTACATTGACAAGCTGAGTCCCGATCTGAGTGGCCAATCTTATTCGTTGGGCTTCTCCTCCTGAGAGGGTTCTCAGCGATCGGTTAAGACTTAAATAGTTAAGTCCAACATCAAGTAGAAATCCAACTCGCTTTCGCAGTTCCTTGAGAATCTCCTGCGCGATAATCTGTTGTCTATCTGTAAGTCTATCTTCCAACCCATCAAACCAAATCTTGAGATCATCAATATTCATCTGGGCAAGCTGTCCGATATGATGGTCATCTATCTTGAAATGAAGCGACTCTTTCTTCAGCCTATACCCATTGCAATCAGGGCAAACTCTTGTGTCGGTATATTCTTTGACCCACTGACGAATTTTTTCCGAGCCGGTATCTTTTTGTTTTTCTAAAAAGTTGATGATCCCTTCAAACTTTGTATTCCAATCTGTTCCTGGATATTTGACAGAACTCACGGCAACCGGGACACTGTCTCCATAGAGTAATATATCAATTAGCTCTTCTGGAATATCTTTGATCGGAGTACTGAGGTCAACTTTGTTTCTTTTGAGAATTGCTTGAATCTTTTTAAAAATCCAGATATCTCTGTACTCCCCAAGTGGAGCTATTCCTCCTCTACTGATGCTCAACTCTGTATCTGGAATCACCGACTCTTTGGAAATCTCCTCAATGACTCCTAATCCATTGCAAGAAGAGCACGCTCCATAGGGAGAGTTAAAAGAAAAGCTATTGGGAGCAGGTTCGTCGTATGAAAGCCCTGATTCCGGATCCATCAAATATCTTGAAAAATGCGCTGTACCTCCCTCCGCATCTTGAACCATTAGAATACCATTGGCTTGCTTAAAAGCTGTTTCTAATGATTTTCTGATCCGCTTTTCGTCTTTTCTTCCTACAACGATCCGATCGATTACTATTTCAATATCATGGGTCTTGTATCTATCCACCTGCATTTTAGGCTCTATGTCAAGGATTTCTCCATTGACTCGCACTTTGGTGAAGCCAAGCTTCCTTATCTGCACAAACAACTCTCGATAGTGGCCTTTTCTTCCTTTAACTACAGGTGCCAGAATGACGAGTTTTCCTCCATCATAGGTTTTGAGGATGTGATCGAGAATTTGCTCTTCTGTCTGGCGAACCATCTTATTGCCAGTGATGTAGGAAAACGCCTCTCCTGCTCTTGCGAAAAGGAGCCTTAGGAAATCATATATTTCCGTAACGGTACCAACTGTGGATCTAGGGTTTCTCGATGTGGTCTTTTGCTCAATGGAAATGACCGGACTCAATCCATTGATTTTGTCAACGTCTGGTCGTTCCATATTCCCGATGAAAGAGCGAGCATACGCAGAAAAACTTTCCATATATCTACGCTGACCTTCTGCATAGATGGTATCAAAAGCTAATGATGATTTCCCACTTCCACTAATACCTGTAATAACCACCAGTTTGTTACGTGGAAAGGTCAGATTAATGTCTTTGAGATTGTGTTCTCTAGCGCCAAAAATCTCTATAACAGGCTCGGAAATCTTCTGCTCTACCGGATCGAGCACGGAATCGGATTGGTTATTCAAGGGAATGGAATTTAACTATCGAATTTGAGGCTACTAATCTAGTCAAGTTAGAAATTAGGACTGAGTAAATATTTGCCGTAAAACTCATAAATTTTTTGAACTGCTTCATCTGGGGTATCAACTACAGAAAATAGATCAAGATCTTCCTTGTTGATATTATTTTCCTGATCCAAAAGCACATCTTTAATCCAATCTATCAATCCATCCCAAAAGCTATGTCCTACCAGCACAATTGGGAATTTGCCAATCTTCTGAGTTTGAATCAAGGTGATCGCTTCAAATAACTCGTCCAGTGTTCCAAAACCTCCAGGCATGACGATAAAGCCTTGAGCATATTTCACAAACATTACTTTCCTCACGAAGAAGTAATCGAAGTTGATCAGCTTATCTCGATCTATGTAGATATTTTCAAACTGCTCAAAGGGTAGATCTATGTTGAGGCCAACAGACTTTCCATTGTACTTATGAGCTCCTTTATTGCCCGCTTCCATAATGCCTGGACCTCCACCAGTGATTACACCGTAACCTGAAGAGACCAGTTTAGCAGCAATGTCCTCTGCCATCAAATAATATTTGTGATCTCTGGGTGTGCGAGCTGATCCAAAAATCGAAACACAGGGGCCTATTTTCGACATTTTTTCAAAACCCTGAACAAACTCAGACATTACTTTGAAAATGGCCCATGAATCTGCCGTTTTGATCTCGTTCCAATCTTTATTTTTGAAAGCTTCTCTTATTTTTTCGTCTGCTTCGTTGGGCACTGGCTCTCCTTCTCTACTCATTTTTTGGGCTTTTATTAAAAGTAATATAACGCTTTGATGTGCATTTATTTGCGGCTGAATAATTCCTTAACGGCAACTTCAATCTCAGTGAACGTAAATTCAAATCCTGCAGTTCTAATTTTATCCGATGAGGCTTTAATCCCGTTTAGAATCATCTCGGACATTTCTCCAAGCATCAGTTTCATTGCGAACTCTGGGACGTTGGGCAAAAGTAAAGGCCTCTTCAATGATCTGGCAATAGTCTTTGTGAGCTTGGCGTTGGTTACTGGGTTTGGAGCCGTGGCGTTGTAGACTCCTTTGAGTTTATTTTCAAGAGCATACTTGAAGATCTCAACCAAATCTTGAATGTGAATCCAGCTCATGTATTGATTACCATGTCCCAATGGAGCTCCCACAAAGAAGCGAATAGGCTTAGCGATTTCCTTCAACGCTCCTCCTTCCTCACTCAATACTACTCCGATTCTAATCTTAGCAACCTGCGTGAGCTCTGAAAACAGATCAGCGGATTCCTCCCACTTCTTTACCACTTCAGCCAAAAAAGTATTCGATTCTTCACTGGATTCATCTGATACCTCACTCTCAGAATATGGGTATATCCCAATCGCAGAGGCTGAAATGTAAGAGTCTAATTTCACATCGAGCTTCTTTGCATATTCGAAGAGGAGCTTGGTTGACTCAACTCGGCTATCTAAAATTACTTTCTTCCTACCCTTGGTCCACTTCTCATCTGCAACTCCGGCTCCAGCCAAATGAACAATGTGATTGATGCCATCAAAAGCTTTTTCATCAATGACGCCTCCTCCAATATCCCATTCAAATGTGGTGAACTCTTCTAATCCATTGCTTTTACGGCTCAAGTGAACAACTTCATAGCCATTTTCAGAAAGGAGCCTACTTAGTTTCTTTCCAACAACACCGGATCCTCCTGTAATCAATATCTTATCTGTCATGGAGTATTAACAATGAAAAACAATATGGTTCACTAAAATGCATAAAAAAAGCCTTCTTAAATTAAGAAGGCTTCATGAAATATAACCTAAAAGGCTTTAAAAACTGTATGAGTATTTCAAAGAAAACAAACGGCCAGGTTTGTAAAGAGAGAATAGTTTCTCTTCGTCCTTAAACTTATAAACTAACTTATTGTCATCATTAAGCAGGTTTTTCACAGTCAGACTAATACCTGAGTTTCTTTCTGAACCAAACTGATATCCCACTTTTAGATTCAGACTATTGAATGGCTTAGTGTATACGTCTGGCACATTGGAAATACCAATGAATGTAAGGGTCTCCCCTTGAACATTGTATGAAAGATTTGCTGAAAGTCCATTTCTATCATTTTGATAGCTGACGTACCCGTTTAATACAACAGGAGACTGTCCAGTCATCTCTCTGAATTTGCTTACGCCTGCTTCTGAACCTGTGTAACCTACTTCACTTTCATATTCCGATTCTCCAGCATCATTAACTACGACCGTTTTTCTATTAACCTCAGAGATCACAAAAGAAATATTCGTACCAGCTGAAAAATCGTTTAGCACTGGGCTTATAAAACCAAGATTTTTTCTCAATTCTATTTCAGTTCCATAAACTACAGCATCTCCTACATTTCTCGGCTTCAACTGACCCGGATTGTTTGGAAAGAAAACCAATGCGATATGATCCGTAAAGTCTTTGTAAAAGAATGAAACTGACATCATTTCATTGGCTTTAAAGAAATACTCCCATCTAAGATCATAGTTAAGGATTTGAGCTTGTCTTAAATCCAGATTTCCAGAAAACTGCGTTCTCGTAATTGGATCTTCAATGAAGGCCGATGATTTTTCTTTAAATGACGGGCGAGCCAAGGTCTTATTAAATGAAGCTCTCAGGTTCATATCATCTTTAAGTGCATAGATGAAGCTCAAAGACGGAAGCAGATTGGTTTCGCTAAGTGTTTTGGTGTTGTTTTCAACTTGTGTTGAGTTGTCTTCATTTAATCTCACTCCTGTATAAAACATCTGCGCATTCTCCAGTCTCAAGCCATAGATGGATCTTAACTTTTCCGTAAAGTGCATTTCGTTCATTAGGTATCCAGCAAACACATTTTGCTTACCATCATAGTTATTGAAATCATTGCTATTGTCCTGAATGAAAAGGCCTTTAGGGTTTTCAGTAGAATATAGATTTTCCTCGTTTAGAATCCAGTTGGGATCATTGAATTGAACATTGAAAACTTCAATAGGATCGTAGTTGTAAGCATTTACCTTGAACTCCCTATTTCTTACTGTCAGCATTCCTCCTGCTTTGAGCTTGTTGTTTTCATTAAGGTCATAAATCAAATCTACCTTGAAGCTTTCGCTAACCTCGCTCAGGTCTCTCCAGAATCTGTTGATGGTACCACCATTCTTGAATGCAAACTGATCGTCATCCTCGTTGATTCTTGTATCACGATAATCTGGATCAACTATGTTAGAAAATAATATCGAATTGGTCCAATCAAGACGAAGTTTGCCAAAGCTGTGTTTACCATAAGTGATATTGTTGGTCATAGAGCGCTGTGTATACGCTAGAATATCATTGTGAATCTTCGTTGGGTTGTTCAACGATGTGAAATTCAATTCTCTATCAACTGCTGTACTTATCCCATTCTGAGTGTGAAGGAAATTAGTACCAATTGTATGTCCGTTCACTTTTGCAGCTAGAGTTGCTAAACCACTCCAAAGTACATTATTGGAACTCAGGTCTCCGGTTGCACTAAAGTCTCTTTCCAAACCAACTTCACTTGAAGTTCTGTCTTTCTCATATCTCTTACGTGTGAAACCTTCAAAGAAAGTATTAGTATTCTTATAGCTAAATATTGCGTTATATCCCCAAGTCACTTTCCCTTTTTGAACTTGATTTCTATGGGAAAATGAAAAGCTTGTATTCATGAAATTGGTTGTTCTGTTAACACCCAAAGTAGGAGCGAACTTGCGAGTTGCATCTCCAACGAACTGATTAGGCTCTGTTGGGATTGTTGCATTTTCAGAAATTGGTAAATCACGATCTCCACTGTCCCATCCTAAAAAGTCTGTTGAAGACCCGTCGTAGCTTACGCTATTCGAATTGAAGTGCATATCAGGGTTGTAACCAACACCTACAGATACTGAAGTAGCTTTATCTTCAGGAAAAGCTTTTGTCTGAATATTGACCAAGCCTCCAGTAAAGTCTCCATTCAGGTTTGGAGTAAAGGTTTTATAAACGATTACGTTTTCTAGAATACCTGTTGGGAAAAGATCGATTTGTACATCGTTTCTATCCGGATCAAGGCCAGGAACAATCATTCCATTCAAAGCTGTCTTGGTATATCGATCACCCAAGCCACGGACATAAACATATTTACCTCCTTGTACGGTAACGCCAGTAACTCTTTTCATCGCGGAAGACAGATTGCTATCTCCTACTTTTTTGAAAGCTGCGGAAGATATCCCGTCCATTGTGTTTGCAGATTTTTTCTGCACGGACATGATTGCAGCATCATTGTTTTTGATAATCTCAGCTGTAACAACTACAGATGCCAGCTGCTGAACGTCTTCTGAAAGTGGAACGTCAATAGAAGTAACTTCTCCGTCTACAACCTCAACTGCATCAATTGTAATCGTTTGGTACGAAATGGATTGAACAACGAGTGTGTGAGTTCCCGTTTCTAACGGCAATGAGTAATTTCCATCAAAATCTGCTACAGCACCTATTGTGGTGCCTTGCTTAGAAATAGTAGCTCCAAATAAGCCTTCTCCAGTAAGAGAGTCAGTGATTTTTCCTCTGACAAAACCACTCTGAGCCAGAGCTATTCCACAAAAGGAAAATAATAGGGTTGATAAAAGTAATTTTTTCATTTTCTGATTTTCTGAATCTGCTGCAAAATTAGATTCGGCTTTTTTCCTCATGGAAAAGCAGTCTTTACCAATCGGTTATTAAATGCATTGTGAATCCAAACTTCCATAACATTCTCATAACATATCGAAAGGATCCCAACAACAAAAAAGACGCCCTGCCTAAGCAGAAGCGCCTTTATATTCAGAAAATGATCTTTAATTCTTTCTGAATGAGTAAGAAATATTACTCGTCAAAACTTTTAGTATATACTGAGAAAGAAGAAGCTGAAATTTTAGAGAAAGTCAATGTTCCCTGAGCTGTATTCCAAGCTGCATCCTCGCTTTCTTCGAAAGACTCAACGTCGAAAGAAGCAGATAACTTAACTCTTCCATCCTCGAATACTACGTTGGTTACTGAGCCTTTTGCTTTTGCTTTGAAGTCTGCATCAGTAGTCTTATCGTCTATTGATTTGATAGTACCATTAACAAGAGCGAATGAATCATCCAAGCTTCCTTCTCTTCCGTCGATTTCAAGTCCTTCATCTGAGTTTGTATCCACGTATACCAAGAAGTTAGTAACTGTTCCCGCATAAGACTGATCGATATCGATAGCATCGTCACCTACTGCGTAAACCAAAAGGTTACTTACATCTACAGTTCCACCGAAGAATTCAACTCCGTCATCAGAGTTACCATAAACCTCGATGTAGTCGATAACAGTGCTTGAACCAACTCCTCCCAATGTAAGTCCGTTGATCTCGCTTCCTTCAGTAATCTCAGCACCACCGTGTCTGATAGATACATATTTGATCATTCCAGAGTTATCATCTGCTGCGTCTCCACCGTAAAGCCCATTGGTATCACTTGCGTCAACACCCTCTATTTGAGGGTTTTCAGTTTTAGCACTAACTGGAGCTTTTCCTAAAACAACCAGACCTCCCCATTTTGCTTTTTTGTCTTGATCTAATGTTGTTCCTACCAAATCACCAGGTTGGATATCATCGTCAGTAGAAGTCATGATGATAGGCTCAGCAGCAGTTCCAACAGCCATAAGTTTACCACCTTTGGCAATCATCAAAACAGCAGCGTTGGCTCCTGTAAGAGACGCGTCTCCTTTTATGATAGTACCTGCATCGATTGTAAGTGTAGCACCATCAAGTACAGTTACTCTTGTCTTTAGTATGTATACATTGTCTTTAGTCCACTGAGTATCTGTATCAATATTAGCGGTAACCTCCACAGTCGGTGCTGCGGCCGACGGAGCAGCTGGCGTATTGTCAGTACCTCCTAATTGTCCTTTATTGGCAGCAAGTGTCCATCCGTCAAATACTGATATATTAGATGCTCCCGTAGCTGTTGCATCAATAGATGCTTTAGCATCAACACCTTCTTGTGCAGTTGCTACCGCTGCATCAATAAGTTCTTCTTTCGTTTCTCCAATTACATCATCATCATCGGAGCATGAAACGATGAATAAAAATCCAAATAGCAATAGTCCAAGTGCAAATAAGTTTTTCATAGTCTTTTCTTTTGTAATTCCTTTTTGTGTTTGAGTCTTGTTTTAAGCGACTCTGCAAAAGAATAGGACTAATGTTAACTGGTGAGGGATGATTCGTTATGATATTGTTAAGGTAGAATGGCGTTCATTAACACAGCTTTACCAGTATTAAGCGTGTGTTAATATGTTAGAAAATGAAGCTTGAGAGCCTACTATTAGGCTCTTTAGGGTGTCTTATTTGGATATCTGAATTCTGTTGAGAAGGGTCTTGATAATATTATGGGTGGAGACTCCATCTGCCTCAGCTTCATAGTTGAGCAGGATTCTATGGTTGAGAACATCATCGGCGATTTCTTTGATATCCTCCGGCATGACATAGTCTCGCTGGTCAAAGAAGGCAACAGCCTTAGCAGCTCTATTGAGGTTAATGGAAGCTCTCGGAGAGGCTCCAAATTGAATGTACTGCGCTTCTTCGTCTAGTTTGTAGTCCCTAGGGTTTCTAGTTGCAAAAACCAGCTCTATAATGTACCGTTCCAGTGATTCTGAAATCGCAACCTGATTGATTTCATTTCTTATAGAGAAGATATCGTCTTTACTCAAAAGTGTGTTGAGCTCTGGTGTAAATGTCAGGTTCGACATTCTTCTCATTATTTCGAGCTCTTCTTCCTTGGAAGTGTAATCCACGTGAACTTTGAGCATGAATCTATCCACCTGCGCTTCAGGAAGCGGGTAGGTTCCTTCTTGATCAACTGGATTTTGAGTAGCTAAAACCAAAAATGGCTTATCAAGCTCAAAGGTGGTCTCGCCAATGGTAACCGTTTTTTCCTGCATCGCCTCCAATAGGGCGGATTGTACTTTGGCAGGGGATCGGTTGATCTCATCGGCCAGTATAAGGTTAGCAAATATTGGCCCTTTCTTAACTTCGAAGTTTGCTTTTTGCTGATTGTAAATCATCGTTCCAACTAAATCTGCTGGAAGTAGATCGGGCGTAAACTGGATTCTCTTGAAGTCCAAATGCATGACATCTGATAGGGTGTTGACGGTAAGGGTCTTAGCCAAACCGGGAACTCCTTCAAGCAAAATATGCCCATTTGTAAAGAGGCCTATCAGGAGTCTATTGACCATGTAGCTTTGCCCTACAACAACTTTCCCAACTTCTCCGATTACCTGATTAATTTTAATCTGATGTTCTTTTTTCAGATCCTGATCAATTGCTTCACTCATAGTCCTGATTGTCTTTTATTGGATTCAAGGCAGCAAAAATACCTGTTAATTATAAAACCAAAAACGATGAATGGATATTGATGATGAATATGGACTTGGAAAAATGTTAAGTTTGGTTAAAATCAAGCATTATGGATGATGCAGAGAAGGAAAAAGTAAGGGACGCCATCTTAGAAAAGATTGAGGAACTGGAAGAAAGGTTAAAGTCTTTGATCGAAGCAACTAAACCAATGGGGCTGGATAGTGCCATCGGCAGGGTCAGTAGGATGGACTATATCAACAATAAAACTATTGATGAGGCAAACATTCGATCTTCCGAAAGCAAGCTTATATCTCTCAAAAGATGGATTGATTTATTTGGTACTGAAAAGTTTGGGAAATGCTCTAGATGTGGTGCTGAGATCAATGTGAATCGTCTCCTCTTCTTACCTGAAAGTACAAGGTGTATTCACTGTGCGGGAAAGTAGATTTGATTGGCGATTTTTTGTACTAAACTGATTCATTGAGTTAAATTAGTAGAAACTCCCATGAAGTATTATGACTGGTGACCAAATCAAAATTCTAGGATACATTCTGACAGTTGTTTTGGTTTTGCTTGGTTACTTACGTGAAAAGCGGCTTAGGAAGAAAGAACGACAATTAAACAGAATTGAGAAACAACTTCAATATTTGTATGGGCCACTTTATTCCCTCATTTTATCACGCCAAAAAAGTTGGGAGTTGTTCAGTTCTAGATTCGATCTTTCAAAGTGGAACCGAGGTATTGACTATGAAAGCCAAAGCATGCCAAAAGGCGACATTAAACCTTGGAAAAGATGGATAAAGTTTGAAGCTCAACTTACAAATGAGAAAATTCATGAAATAATTGTTGACAATTCAAATTTGATCATTGAACACGATATGCCAAGATGCTTCGAGAACTTCATTCATCATTATGCAGAATACAAATGGATAGTTGAAAAATGGAATAATAATGAGGAGGATATCATTTTTGCAAACAAACCATATCCATATAAAGAATTCAAAGACTATGTCAACCACTCCTTCCGGAAACTGAAATACACACAGTTTAATTTACAGGGACATGCTTTTGAACTGGACTCCAAACTCAACAAAAAATTGCAAAAGAACGAACCTAAAAAAATTATAACTGTCGAATCGTTTGGCCAAGAATAAAAGCCAATTATAAATTCTCAATTTTCCTATTTCAGACTGTTTCATTTTATTGGCAAGTATAATGACCAATAAAATTTTCACGTTTCAGGAAATAAATACGAGCAAGTTTATGCCATTCGTGCTCAAGAGTGATTTCATAACAAGTATTATAAATTATTGAAAGACCTAATCTAAAAAGATTCGATTCAAAGTAGGTATCTAGGCAAAATAGACTGGATCGCAGTGGCATCCTTGAGGCCAGAAATGTCCTTCTGATGGTTAATGTGGTTTTCGACAGGCTCAAACTGACAGACATATTTAGCTTTCTTAGGTGGCCTCAAGATATAACGGAGAGCCAGACTAAATTCAGATACTGGGGATACGCTTTGTCTCCAAAATCTTTACTCAATTGAGTTCTGATTTGTAATATTTCTTTTTGAGCCAGAATGCTAGGTTGACCAGGGCAATCAATGCGGGCACTTCTACCAAAGGCCCGATAACTCCTGCGAAGGCTTGTCCGCTATTCAAGCCAAAAACGGCTATTGCCACTGCTATTGCCAACTCAAAGTTGTTGCCGGCTGCCGTGAAGGCTATAGAGGCATTCTTGTCATATTCTGCTCCCATGGCTTTACTAAAGAAAAACCCGATGATAAACATGGACAGGAAATAGATCAAAAGTGGAATAGCGATGCGAACGACATCCATTGGGATCTGTACGATCAGCTCTCCTTTTAGACTAAACATGACCAAAATGGTGAAGAGCAACGATAGCAGGGTGATGGGAGATATGGTAGGAATGAATCGGTTTTGATACCACTCCTCTCCTTTGGCTTTTACGAGTATGACTCTGCTCAGAATTCCCAGAAGGAAGGGAACTCCCAAGTAAATGGCTACACTCTCGGCAATGGTTGCAATTGATATATCTACAATGGCTCCTTCGAACCCAAAATAGGGGGGTAGCTTGGTGATGAAAAGCCATGCGTAAAATGAATAGGCAAATACTTGAAAGATGCTGTTGAGAGCGACTAGTCCTGCTCCGTATTCTTTGCTGCCTTCTGCAAGATCATTCCAAACGAGAACCATGGCTATGCATCTGGCCAGGCCTATGAGTATAAGACCTACCATGTACTCCGGGTAGTCTTGCAGAAAGGTGATCGCTAGCACAAACATTAGCAGTGGCCCCACAACCCAGTTGAGGATAAGCGAAATGGATAGGATCTTAACATTGCGAAAAACCTTGGGCATCAGCGCGTAGTTGACCTTGGCAAGTGGTGGGTACATCATCAGAATCAAACCTATTGCAATGGGTATATTGGTGGTGCCAATACTTAGCGAATCGACAAGGCTCGGCACTTTGGGAAAGAAATAGCCGATACCTACTCCGATGGCAATGGCACTAAAAATCCAAATGGTAAGGTAGCTGTCTAAGAAGCTTAATTTTTTCTTATCGCTCATCGATCTTTGTCTTGACAGTCTGCATTAAATAATAAATTTCGGTCCCTATTTGCTTAAGGCGTTCTTCGTATCGTTCTGCTTCCCAAGGGGTATCGTCTGCTTCCTTAGGATCGCTATAGTAAAGTGAAAATCGTGCGTCGGAACCTGATACTAAAGGGCAATTTTCATCGGCATGATCACAAGTCATAAGTGCTGCAAAATCACTCTTGGGATTCTCGGGAGCGTCATAGGTTTTTGAGTAGCAGAGCATGGGTTTTGCATCTTGATCAAAACCGACTTGATATTTAGGGTTGTCGCCACCAGAGCTAATCACATTAAAGCCTGCTCGATGGAGGGCATTGACAGCTCTGATATTGAGCGCTGTGACTTCCGTGCCTCCCGAAAAAGTATCAATGTTTGAAATGCTAAATTGATGTGCAAGTGTGGCTGCCCAGATTTGTGAAAGGTGGCTCCTTCTGGAATTGTGCGTGCATATGAATACCATCTTTACGGTCTGGTTCGACTTCTTCTTAGCGAGAATGTAATCCGCAATTTCATTTAGCAGGTCGATTCTCTCAGGGGAGATGCTTGAGATGCCTTCTGGCAGTGTCTGAATGTACTTCTCTAGTGTTGGTATCATAGGTTTATCAAATAAAATGAGGAATTCACTTCCTCATTTTATTGCAATATTACGATGGATTAGGAAGAAAAAAAATTAGCAACAAGAAACTGCGCTATGTTTTGGTTCATCCGTATTTACATCTTCTAAGAAGTGATATACTTCCCACTCATAGCCATCGGGATCGTTGACCCAAAACTTATCTTGCTTGGCATAGCAGCACGCAACATTTTCCTCCTCCAGCGTAATATCCAGGGACTCCTTAAGAAGTTTCTTTTTTCCCTCAAGTGCCTCAAGGTTCTCTACTCTAAACCCAAGGTGACCAAAGTCGGATTTTACTTTGTCAGGGCTTTTGATAAATGAGATAACCAAGCCAGGATTGTCGAGATCAAATTTGAAGTAGTCTGTTTTGGTCTTTGAGACTGGTTGGTCAAATAGTTTTTCGTAAAACGCCACGCTTTTCTCCACATCGGAAACAAATAGGCTTAGGTGAAATTTCATTTGATTTTTCATAATTGATATAGTTAAAAATTGAACATTTATTAATCGCAATATTGCGATGGTTTGAGGCAAAAAAAATCAGCAGCAAAAAGCCGCTGCGTCGAAACCTCCGAATAATTCTTTAAATCGTTTTTCTACTCTCATCCAGACTTCAGCGTTGATACAATAGCACATGGAAGTACCTTCCACCGTGCCTCTGATTAAACCTAAAGTCTTCAATTCCTTCAAGTGCTGGGATATCGTCGCTTGAGCCAAGCCTAGTTCTAAAACCAAATCACTGTTTATACAGGCATTGGTTCTGACCAGATGTTGCAAAATCGCCACTCTGGCTGGATGTGCTAACGCCTTTGCCATTGCAGCTATTTCGTTTTGGCTTTCTGTAAAAAGATCCGATTTGGTAACTCCCATTATGCGAATTTACTCATTGATTGTAATATTACGATAAAAAGATTTTTTGGTTACAAAAAAATAAACCCTGAAGAGTTTCATCTTCAGGGTCCTAACCAGCTATAGACAAGAATTCTGGCATCCGCCAAGATACCAAAAAGTTTTATGCGCTTTTAAGTTCTGTACGTGCAGCGTTTAGCTCCATCACTATTTTGTGAGCCAATCGCTCCGTGGTGCTATCCAACTCATAGAGAACCATCATGTCCTCGGGATTGGTACAAGAGGATAATTGTATCTCGTAATCGATCTGCGATCCTAATTGATAATCTTTCGATTGAGGGTTAAACCAGATAAGACTCATGACGGTTGAATTTTATTGTTATGCTAAGATTGCAATGATTTTCCTATTGCTCCTGCCAAAAAGCTTAAGTATCCTGCCAAAAAACCGAAAAACCTCCTTTAACTGCTTAAATGACATATTTCTTTTTAGAAAAATCCCCAAAAAAGGGTAGTTCGTAGTTTGCTTAAACCTGAAAACTGAACGCCGAAAAGACTGGAAGATTGTTTTTTACTAAGAAAAAGCTTCGCAAGAAGACTATTTTTCGATCGGCATATCTTCCCCTCGCCAGTTCTGCATCCCTCCTTTGTAATTATAAATTTGTTTAAATCCCAGATTAGAAATCTTATCGATTGCCCTGGAACTTCTCCCTCCTACTTCGCAGTAAACTATCAGGGGTTGCTCTTTGTCCAGGCTTTCCATTTTTTTCAAAAACTTCTCGTCTTGAAGTGTAATCAATTGCGCATTTGCTATGTGACCAGCAGCATACTCACTTGCAGTACGAACATCTACAATTTGAACATCCTCCGAAACTAACTTAGCAAGTTCTTGTGCTTCGTTCAGAATAATGATTTCGTTTTTCTGAGGCTGATTGCTGCAGCTTACGAGTAGGAGTACTAAAACTGCATATAGGTTAATTGTATATCGAGGCATATCGTTTCTACATAGTGGATCTGTAAATTGACTGTAAGTTCCAGATTTGAATTATCTATCCTCAACAAAAAAAACTCTCCGATTTGACAATCGGAGAGCTTTCATATTAAATATCTAGAATATCTATTACGATTTTGAGACGCCTTCAAGTACTTCCTTGATATCCACTCTCTGACCGTCTTTATAAGACACGATAAACGCACCTTTAACGCCCATTTCTCTTAGATACTTCTTCAGTTTATCTGCTTCCCAGTAATCTCTGAAAGCTCCGATCGTGAACTTGTTCACACCATCGTTTGATTCTTGAGAGAAGTTATCTGCTGAATCAAATTGCTTCAAGTCCTTCTTAGCATAAGCTCCAATCTGAACCTTGAATACAACTCCGTCGATAATCTTTGCTGAACCTGCTCCAGCTGGTTTTGGTGCTGGCTTAGAGGCTGTAGCTTTTTTAGCTGCCGCTACCTGATCTCTTAATGTTGCTATTTGAGATTCGTACTGAGATATCTGATCATCTTTATCAGCAATTCTGCTATCTACAGTTGAAAGTTCGTTTTTCAAACTTGATGTCTGACTTTTAAGAGATTTGTTCTCTTCGATCAAAGTTTTGTACTGTTCTGGCGACAAAGCTTTGATTCTTTTTTTCCATTCCTTAGCCTCTTTTTTAGACATCTGTGCTGTAGCGTTGAACGCAAACGAAACACAAAGTGTGAGGGCCATTATTGTGAATATTCTTTTCATCTTTTAAGCAATTGATTATTAAATGTTTAGATATCTAGTACTAAAGTACAAAAATAACTTTTAAAAAAACAAAAAACCATTATTTGAGTGCTCCTATCATGTCCTCTGGCTTGACCCATTCGTCAAACTGATCGCTGGTCAGATAACCTAACTCTACTGCAGCTTTCCTAAGTGTAGATCCTTCCTTATGTGCCTTTTTGGCGATTTTAGCCGCTTTTTCGTAACCGATGTGTGTATTCAACGCGGTAACCAGCATCAAGGAATTCTCCAGTTTTTCCTTGATTACCGGGTAATTTGGCTCAATCCCTATTGCACAGTTATCATTGAATGATTCGCAGGCATCTCCTATTAATCTGGCCGAAGTAAGCAAATTGTAAACCATCATAGGTTTGAAGACATTCAACTCAAAGTGACCAAACATGCCTCCTGCCGATACTGCCACATCATTGCCTATCACTTGTGCACATACCATGGTTAGTGCTTCGCACTGAGTAGGGTTTACCTTGCCGGGCATGATAGATGATCCAGGCTCATTTTCAGGAATGGTGATTTCTCCAATACCGCTTCTTGGTCCAGAACACAGCATCCTCACATCATTCCCAATTTTCATTAAACTAACGGCAAGTTGCTTGAGCGCTCCATGTGTTTCTACTATGGCGTCATGCGCTGCTAGTGCCTCAAACTTATTCTCCGCTGTAACTAAAGGTAAGCCAGCGTTTTTGGCAATTTTTTCTGCTACTAAAACATCGTACCCTGCTGGAGTATTCAGACCTGTACCCACAGCAGTGCCACCAAGTGCTAGTTGAGATAGGTGACTTAGTGTATTGGTTAGTGCCTTTAAACCAAAGTCCAGTTGAGCTACATATCCTGAAAATTCTTGTCCGAGACTTAAAGGCGTTGCATCCATGAAATGGGTTCGCCCAATCTTTACCACGTTTTGAAAAGCATCCGACTTGGCTTTCAGCGTATCTCTAAGCTTGGTGACTTTAGGTATTGTATTCTCGATGATGATTTTGTAACCAGCTATGTGCATAGCGGTTGGGAACGTATCATTCGATGACTGGCTCTTGTTTACATCATCGTTTGGATGAATGCTCTTTTTTTCATCCGCTAAACTGCCTCCTCCAATCACATGGGCTCTGTTAGCCACCACTTCGTTGCAATTCATATTGGATTGCGTGCCCGAGCCTGTTTGCCAGATCACCAATGGAAATTGGTCATCGAGATCTCCGCTCAGGATTTCATCACATACTTGACCAATCAAATCTGATTTTTCACTTGAAAGAACTCCAAGTTCCGAGTTGGCTTCAGCGGCTGATTTTTTGAGAATGGCAAATGCTCGAATGATTTCCATCGGCATGTGCATGTTTTCACCGCCTATTTTGAAATTGTCTTTTGATCTCTGGGTTTGAGCGCCCCAATATTTTTCAGCGGGCACTTTTACCTCGCCCATGGTGTCATGCTCTAATCGGTAATCCATGTGTTTAGTTGTTTGAGTATTGGATGGCTAAGATAGTCACTGCTAAAAATGAAACCTTGATTTTCATCATCAAAGCGTCATTTATCTATTGACTTTTGCTAATTATCGGTTCTTATCCAAGGCATAACCAATCGTAGCATAAAAGCTTCTCCCATCTGACGGTAAGATTCCTGGCCCTGGATACCCAGCAGCTCGCCTTGTGAAATAACGAGCATCCAACAGATTATTCACACCACTCTGGACATAGAAACCCTTTCCTATCTTGTATTCAACAGAAAAGTCCATAATCGTGTAGGATGGAATGATGCCTTCTACAGCACCGGGCACTGGCCCGATTGCGTTGGAAGCATCCGAAAACTGTTTTGCTACTGTAGATACAAGAAGTGTGGTGGATAGCTTATCTCCTTGATAACTTAGTCCACTTTTGAAATTATACTTCGGAACCAACTCGACTTCATTTCCATTGATCCCAGATTCTTCCGAACGCTGATATCGTGAATTGATTAGTGCCAGGTTCACGAATAAAGATAGATTATCATCTCTTGTTGTTTTGAGTAGCTTGAAGAGGTTAGCCTCGGCAAATAATTCTATTCCATAGGTACGGGCATCCGCAATGTTCGTCCTTAGGCGATAAGTACGATCAATCAGATTGTTGAATCGTGGGTCTGGTTCTTTTACCAATATGGTTCCGATCCTATCGTTGTATTTAAGCAAGAACAGGCTTACATCATAGTTGAAAAATCCTTGGATGTTTCCCCGCGAGCCCAGATCAAAGTTTCCCCCAAATTCATCTTTGATATTTTCATCTACTCGCAATGAAGGGATGTTGACTCTGATATCATTGAAGTTGATTGACCGGTAGTTTTGAGAGAAGTTTCCATAGAATTCCATGCTTGAGCTCATTTTGTAGCTAACGCCAATCCCTCCAAACACAAAAGATCGCTTTTTATCTATGTTTTCAAAAATGACTGTATCAGTCAATATATTCCCTGCAAGGTCGGATGTAGTGTTTCTGTAGTATCCCTCAGCTTCGGTATTGATGTATTCGAATCTGACACCCGGTGTAATGCTGATCTTAGGCGATATATTGAATATGTTTTCAGCAAAAAAGGAAACATTGGTTCCAGGCAAGTCAAAGTCTGATCCCTCAAGTGCGTCTGGATTTTGATACTTAAAAGAATGGTTATCACCAGCAGACCCAAGCCCTTGCTGTCTGTGAGTAAAGCCTCTATAAAAACGTGAGCCTATGAGAAAGGCAGATTGCTGTTTTCCTAAGTTGTAGTTAAATATAAGTCTTGTCTCGTTTCCCCAATTCTTAAACTCATCGGTCAATAAGTCTCGCGCAGCTGTAGGATCATCTGGTCGGTCGATTCTCCCCAGATTGCCCAGAGCGTCTTTGGTTCCAAGTAGCGAAAAGGTACGGCTGTTGAGTCGGATATTGTGGCTGAAATTATAATCTAAATGGAGCGTAATCAAGTTCCATCCTACCCGAAACCAGTTGCGCTCGCGATTCGATTGCTTAGGGTCGATTAGAAATTCATTGTCCGTTAGTCCTCCTGGCTGTTGAGAAAGGTAATTCATACGTGTATATTCTACTCCCACCTTAAATGCCTCGGAGAAGTCATAGTGTACATCTAAATAAGAGGTGATAGAGGTGAAGTCTGTGTTACACCTCCAGCAATTGCCAGTCACCGATCGGTTGAAGAAAAAGTAGCTCAACTTACCCGCTGTTCCTCCCAGATCAACGTAGCTGTTGTAAAAGCCCAGACTATTGTAGGTCTGTTCTGTAGAGAGCTCAAATACTTTGTCAGTAGGAGGTTTTTTGATAACAAAATTCACCAACCCACCAAACTGAGTACCATATTGCAACGAGGCTGCCCCGCGAACCAACTCAATCTTCTCTACCGCCTGAATCGGCGGGGTATAATAGCTTTCGGGGTATCCCAAAGCATCTGCTGAGATATCGAAACCATTTTGTCTTGTATTAAAATTCGAATTCCTGTTCGGACTCAAGCCTCGTGTCGCAATCCCGATTTGAAGTCCGGCACAGTCGCTCTCCCATATGTTGGCTCCTGGGATTTTGGCAAAAACCTGGCGTGCATTGTTAGCCGCCTTATTGGCCACCATGTCTTCCAGAAGTATAACCTCTGTCTTCTTAGCATCATATATGGCTGTTCCTTCTATTGACTTCAGACGCGTGATCCCAAAGCTGTTGTCTTTTTGGTCTTGAATCACTACCTCTCCTAATTCGGAGGTTAATAACTCAAGTCTGATCTTAATCTCCAGATCACTTCTTTCAACTTCTATCGCGATCGTTTTTGTTTCATATCCAGAGAGAAATGCTGTGAGCGTGTGCTTCCCTGATTTCACATTTTTGAATTGGAAAGCTCCTTTCGCACTTGCTTCGACGAATTCTCCCTGATCAAGAATAACAGTAGCTTTTTCTATAGAAGGCTCTGCTGTTGTTATCACTCCACTAACCCGGTATTGCGCCATCAGCGATGAAGATCCACAAAGGACAAAAAGGGCGATATGTAGAATTGATTTAATCAAGTGTGCTTAAATATTCAGTATCGAAAGGGAGTATCCACGATTTGTGGTTCCAACCTTCGGATTGATCCGCGAGATTAATGTTTTTATCAATAAACAGCCTGCTTTTTCTACCATTTAAAGTCACTTTGCAATCCACGGTGACAATTGGGTTTTTGATTCCTTTCGCCTCAAAATCTTCCTTTAGGTGCTGAGCAAACTGAAGAATCATGTCTGGCTGGGTGCTCATTTGTTTTTCCTGCAAAGGGGTCAAATACTCATAGTTGGCAACAAAGGCTGTGTTGTGAGATTGGGGGTCGGTGACCTTAAAAGATGTATTGCCCATTTTTTCCATCAGCATCACTCTCCATGAAAAACGATACCCTTGTTCATGCCAGAAAAGGTTTCCAGGGTATAGTGCAAATCGCAAAGGAAATATCACCTGTATCATGGCATTTAGAATGAGGATAATGGAGAATGTCTTTCCTAATCTAAATCTACCTTCTGATGGGAAAAGAGGTTTAGCTTTCAGTAATCTCTCCGCTATTCTCAAGATGTTTTCATGAAAAGAGGATGAGAAGAAAATAAGCACCGAAAGTGTCATGATATAGGGGAACATCCCGATGGGGAAAAGAACTGCCGTGAGTGAATGGAAAATAACCACGCTTATAAAGGCCAAGCCTCTGGTTCTGCTATTGAGCAAAAAGAATACGATGGTCAGGTCATAGATAGCTCCACCCCAGCTAAAGATGTAAGCAGCCCATTCATATGTCAACAATGAACCAATTACAGGCAAATGCGAAGATGCGGGCAACCATATTTTTAGCGGAAGCGCATGAATCATCCAGTCAGCATTCAACTTAGCTACTCCGGCGTAGAAGTAAACGATAAATAATTGAAACTTAAGAATGTTGATGGTCCAGGCTGGGACTGAATTGATATGCCCTCTTTTCAATAGGTTAGCATCAAGCGAAAATCGCCTATTGGCAGGAAGGAAGATTAATAAAAACGCAACGAGACTAACAAAGTAGTAGTGGTTGAGATAGGTAGTCTTGTCGATCAGCTCAACGTATGTGAAAAGTAAAAAAAAGGTAATTGCTGAAATTCTATATAGAAATCCAAGAGTGATAAAGATCGCTGCACAAAACATAAGTGCAAACACTGTATACATTCCCGTTTCTGAAAGTGGTTTCACCCAATCAAACCCGTAATAAGTAAAGTGATACTGGGGGCTAACATATAGGTCGTAAATCCACCCTTTGAAATAAAATCGCGCAACTCCAATGGCCATCATCAAGCCAAAAAGCACCCTGAATGTTACTAAGGGTGCTATTGGTGTTTGGTGCGATATGATTTTGTCTTTCAGCACTTAGTCTCCATCAGAGTCTATAAAGCTGATAGAAATACTCAGCTGGGATGCAACATCTGTTTTCAATAGGTTTACCAAATCCTGCATGCTTACAAAAGTGGTTTCTACGGCAATTTTATTCGTTGTGATTTCCTCCGAAAGAGGATCACTCAGTTGATTAAAATTGACTAGGATCGCATCGAACTTTTCGTTGACCTCAGAGACTAGCTCATCCCTACCATGTGCTGATAAATAGTCATCAAATCCTGAGGATGCCTGTCCATTGAATAAGGATTTAAAAACTGCCAGGTTGGCTTTGGCCAACTCCAAAGAGTAGCCTCCATGATATGCTTCTGTAGAATTCGGGATAGTTTCACCCAGACTTCTAACCCCTACCGGAATCCCTATTTTCCCATCTCGGAGATTTCTTTCGTATGTGCGAACCATAGAATTGAACAGAAGTGAAGTAGAACTGCCTACACTGGTGCCAAAACTACTTGCAAACTGACTTAAATAAGTATTGCTCCAAAGCTCAGAGACTGCTTTTGCTTTTTCCGATAGGCGAGCCGACAAATCTTTCAGGTACTGAACTCGACCTGCTTCTGAGATAAAACTTTCGAGTATTTCAATCTCGGACTGCCCCTCATTGTGGATGAGATAGGCTATAGCAGGAAGTCCCTTTGTATCATTGTTTGAGATTGTACCCAAATCATAGCCGCCCGTCTCTATGTTCTTTTCTATTTGAATTTGATCAACAGGAAAAATGTTCGCCTCAGAGGTCAGTGCAATGTCACCCGCAGGCCCGAACGAAAACATATTACACGATTGCCAGCTGAGCCTTGCATCCTTAAGCTTGGACGTCACTTCTAGAAGGTTATCAGTCGTTAACTCCTGCGAAAATGTGATTACGCTCTCGTTCAATGCATCTGTCTTAGACGCAAAATCCGAATATGCTGGTGCTATGATACCAGATCCCATATTAGTAAGAAATGCTGACTCGTCAAAGTCAACATTTCGCATGGAGGTATCATCGGAACAGCCTATAAATAGGCTGCTCAATGAAATAGATGTTAGGTAGAGAAGTTTCCTGATCATACTGATATTACAAATCGTCTGCTACCGCGGCTAACTTAGGATAGGCAGTGGTTAAAGTAGATTTAGCTGTATTCAAACTTTCTTGTGAGGCTGTCCAGAAATTGCCATCGGTTCCGAAATCTGTTTCAAGAATCGTAGTAATTTGAGTGCTGGTCAAAGCAGCAACTGGACTATACTTGATTGCCTTTACAAAATTGTAGCCTTCAGAAAGGTGATGAAACAGGTTGCCTGTATCGTTGGCATTTAAATCTTCTAATGCACTATTAATGTAGTGAATTGCAGTACCTGCAGCAACTAACTCATGCATTTCGTAGATCGCATCTACCTGGACATCCTTGGTAGCATGATCGTTGTTGACGATCGCCGTTCTTGCCGTGATATAAGCTTTCATTAGGTCTTCGCTTATTGGGTAAACGGCGTTTACGTCATGCGTATACTTCACCCAAAACCTATCTTCGTCTGAAGTAAGATCCGGATCAGAAACAGCATAGTCTATCGGTGCTCCAAAGTATCCATAGGCTTCATCGAAGTGATGTTCAAGATCCGTATAGTTTTTTCCTTCCAGGATCGTTACATTATCCACATCAGAGCCAATCTCTGCATCTGTCAAGTAGGTGTTAAATATCTGATTGTAGATCAAAGCACCCATAAGCCCTTTCTCAACGAATTGGGTAAACTCCCAGCCCTTTGCATTGACACTGATGAACGTGCCACTGGTTCCTCTTTCTATCATTCCAGCCTGTCCTTCTTCTGCCGCAGTGCTGTTGGCCACTATGTCTTTACTCACTAGTTCTGCAGCTTGAAAAAGGTCTTTGAAAAACTGTATATCGGCTACAAAAGTCTTGTTTTCGATTTGCTTGGTAGAAGCATTAAGATCTGCATCGGAAAAGGACGTATTTTCATTGGCAAACATATTTGCCAGCGCATCTGCATCGACTTCCTCTCCATTGTCACCTTTGCCTACTTCTCCTTTCATTTCGGCAAGCATATTGAGGCGATCAGTCTGACCAGAGAATGACACGGACGTGCTTCCATCTCTGGTAAATGTATAAGTGGATGGCACCTCAAGATGTGTGCCCGGATCAGTATCATCATCGCTACATGATACAAAACAAAGTAGCAGTCCAGCTAAAATGCTGGTTTGAAATAGTCGAGAGAGATATTGTATGTTCAATTGCATTCTTAAATCTTATTTAGAATAATTCTTAATAATGCAAAATTGTACCACCACAGCTCTGTGGGCAATACCTATGGATAGGCAAATTGATCACTAGGAGTAGTGATTTGGGAAGTCACTATTTGTGAAAAAGGAGGGAATTAGGTTCTCTAAGGTGTCTTTTCTATACAGTCTAAGATGGGTAACTTATATAGGAGATTACTTCAATATGAAATAAAACGATCTCCTGCTTACTTGCTACTAACCTGAGCTCGACTTATAATTACATAAAAAAACGTCATTCCGAGATTTAGGGAAGGATGGCGGGAGAGAAAGCCGAAGGAATCTTTGAGATCATGGGACTATCACGTCTTTTTATCAAAATTTTAAAGCTAAAAGACTCATAGTGACGGTTAAAGGTTTTTAAGTGACACTTAATAATCGAGTTCAGGTTACTAAGTAGAATTAATAAGCGTGAAAAAAAGGTACAGGAAGACCCCCGTACCTTTTTGAAAACCAACTACAAAGTCCCCTCATAGTTTTCAGTAGTCTGAGAATTGCCATAATCTTCATAGTAAATTACTGTTATATAGTAATAATCAAAATTACAGTCGTGATCACTATCGACATACCTATACTGAACTTCGGTACCAGACTCACCATTTCCAAACCATGTCGTCTCGTTCTTGGTGGCTTCATGTCCACTGATAACGAAACCATCGGCAATTGCTTCTGCAGGCGTAACAACCGCTACTGCAGAAAACGTGATCATGCACATCAACAATACTAAAATTGAAAAACTTTTCATTTGTTAAAAAAATTATAGTTAAAAATAGATTACAAGAGATTGAATTCACTACAAGCAGATTGTATTAAATACGAATTTACTATTCAGTTATTTGATATATATGATTGAATTTTTGCCATGTAACGACATATTAAATAGATTCCTCAATTTTAGGGATATAACTACTAATGGATGGGGGGTATTTTATGACAATTAACAGGTACCTTTTAAGTATGTGTAATATATTCTGATTCACGCAAATCATTTTACTCTGTACTCAAGCCATCTTCAAAACACTGAAGAAAAATGGTAACAGAACTGTGTTGCTAAATGGATGGGAAAACAGAGAAGCCATCAGTACATGTGTTCATTCTCCTAAAATCAGAAGTCGCTGATATCAGGTAGTCTAAAAGTCGTATAAATGCATCTTGCCTGATATTGCAAAATGAAGTGACCCAAGCTTTTCTAGTGGGCAAATATTTCGTAGATGCGCCTCGAACTTAACCAGATGGCTGATCAAATATGAGAAACTGTCTCTTCTTCAACTCAGCCCTTCTCATCGATATGAGTACAACCGACCTCTACCAACAGTAGATACATAGCATATTCGGCTCAAAAAAGACTAATCAGGACTCTGCAAGGTATTTAATCAACTATTCGGTATGTGTGAAAAAAATATTTTTAACCTATCCCTGAGCACAAATAATTTATTATCAGTCACTTAACGAAAAAAATTCTTCTCATCCTTTGTGAGTAAAGTCACCATACTTATTGGATGACTAATTTGTTTAACCCTTGAATGATAGAAACATGAAAAAATTAATTACCCCTTTTTTCTTGCTGTTCGTCTCAATTGTTGCGAACGCACAAACACATAATTGGGATCGTACCAACCCCGGAGGCGGTGGATGGTTTGGTTGTATTGGTGCCAGCAAATCTGGAATTGTCCTTGCAGGTAGTGACCTGAGTGGTGCTTACAGAAGTACCGATGGAGGAAACACCTGGGATGTACTTGGTGACAGCCGAGGATTCAATGAAACACACGTCTCTGGCTTGGGCTTTCATAGAATCAACGGAGACATTATGTTTATAGCTGGCGGTGGAATCTATAGAACACTCAACGGAGGGGATTCATGGCAAAACGTACTCGGAGATGGTGGGTATGTAACTGACATTGAGCTTGGAACCGACAAACCCTGGGTCGGTTACGCGTCCAGACATGCTGGAAATTGGAACACCCTGAATGTCCAAATTTACAAAACAACCGATACTGGAAATTCATGGGTACAAATAGACACAAACTTCCCGGATTCGCGAATCATCAAACTTGTAGTTGATCCTACCAATGCCAATACCGTCTATGCACTTACTGGTAGTGGAAGACCGGTATGTTCTGCTGCAGATGTATTCAAAAGTACGGATGGTGGAGTGACCTGGTCAAACATGACAACTGGTACCTTCGGTGGATTTGATGAAGTAGCTGATCTAGCTATAGACCCTCAAAACTCATCTACTCTATATATAACCACAGTAAATGCAGATTGCAGTAATCAATTCTGGATCGATGGTCTGGATAGCAAATTATATAAAAGCACTAATGGAGGAAGCAGCTGGACTAAAATGCAAGATCAGGGAGGCGTCCTATTCGTCCATCCAACCACTTCAAAAGTCACAATGGTCGAAACCAGAGCAGTGGCTACCTGGAACCCAAGGTCTGGAACTCGTATATCCAACAACGGAGGGAGCACATTCACCAATATAAGCGATGTGGGCACATGGGAGACTACTTTCCATGGAGAAACTCAAGGCACATATAGTGGTGTGAAGGACGGTTATGGCAGAACTGTAGGTGAGGACTTATCAAACCCTAATAATTTATATTGGATGAATTCACAGTGGGTCCTCGGCTCTAAAGACTGTGGTGCCAATTTTAGTGTGCTGCATTCTGATGAGGTTACTCCTGATTTTTGGCAAAGTACAGGAGTTGACAATTTGGTCAATGTAGACATGGTCATAAGTCCTGTAAATCCTAACTTAATCTACCTCGGCTTGGCTGATATGGGCATATGGAGAAGTTTAAACAAAGGCCAAACCTGGCAAAGTTGTAATACAGACGATAGTAAATATGGGTGGGGAAGTGGAAAAGGTGGAGATTTTCATTCGATCGTGGCTGACCCTTCAAGAGAAAATGTCGTATGGGTCACCTGCAAACAGGGTTATATTCTCAAAAGCACAAACAAGGGAGAAAGAACAAGTTGGGTTGAAGTAAATGGAGGTATTCTGTCAAATAGCTTCGTAAACGGACTTTCCATCGATGTAAACAGCCCTACAAGTAACAGAACTCTATATGTTACCTCAAATGGCGATGTATATAAGAGCACAAACGATGGAAATTCCTGGTCCAAAGTCTTGACGGGCAATGGTTGCAATTTCACCGCCGTAGATCAATCCGATGGCAATCTGGTATATGCCGGAGGAACCAAAGGTTTGTGGAGATCGACCAACGGAGGCCAAAACTGGAGCCGATTGAACCAACTTAGCGATTTACCAGCTGACAATACTGCACTCAATATAAGATCGAAAACTTACAAGGGAATCTATGATATCGACACAGACCCGAACAATGCAGATTGGGTATATGTAACGGTAAATGGTTTCGGTGAAAATAGAGGACTATTCCGAAGTAAAAACAGAGGAAGCACCTGGGAAAAATTGATTACTGATAAGTTCATGAGAAAAGTGGCCATAATGCCTAAGAACTCTGATGTGATCTACGCGACTTCTTCCAGTGCCATGGGTTCTGGAGGACTTCAAGATGGTAGCAATGGAATCTGGTTTTCGAACGACGGTGGAGCCAATTGGTCTAAGCAAAATCAAGGTATGGCATATCCTTTTGCTAATGCTATAGATATATCTAATGAGAACAATCCGTATGTATTGGCCGGATCTCAAGGTACAGGGTTTCAAAAATCGGACGTACCACTTCCAAGCAGCAGCTGTGGTAGCAACCCAAAAGCGTGGGTATATCAGCATTGCAATAACGCTGGCTACTCTGTCGCTCTCAATGAAGGAAGTTACAACCTTAGCCAATTGATAGCATGTGGGGTAAACAATGATGATATATCATCATTAACGCTTGCTCCTGGATACAAAATCACATTGTATCAACATGGTAGCTTTGGAGGATACTTCCACACCTTCACGTCAAATGATGCCTGCCTAAGTAACAATACAGAAAGCAGAGCTAATGGATCCAGTTGGAACGACGACATTTCTTCTGTGATAATCGAACCCATCGGTAGCGGAGGGGGAAACTCAATTGTTACAATAAGAAAAGGAAATGCAACGAGCTTTGCCCTTGATGGTGGAAATGGAGGTGCTAACAACCAAAACGTTGCACTATGGACTTACAACCAAAACAGTGTCAACCAGCAGTGGGAAGAAATCTCAAGAGGCAATGGCTTTTATTCCTACAAGAAGGTAAATACCAACTTCTGCATAGATGGAAGTAATGGAGGATCAAATGGCCAAAATGTAAAGCTCTGGGCATGTAACGACACAAATCAAAACCAGCAATTCAAGAAGATATCCCTCAGCGGAGGAAATTTTCGTTTAGAAAAGCGAAACGCTCCCGGAGTATCCATTGATGGAAATAATGGTGGTTCTAATGGTCAAAACGTTCATATGTGGGCGTCCAACAGTGGAAATGGCAATCAACAGTGGATCGTCACACAGATTGGAAATGCTAGAAAAACCGATGAAAGTACAATCACAGAAATATCATCTTTAGCCCTATCAGTCTATCCCAATCCTGTAAGTGAAAACTTGTATGTTATCGGGCTTTCTGATGGCGATCATACTTATACTTTGATCAATTCAGTTGGCCAAAGTATTCTCAATGGAAATGTAAATGCACTAGAAGGCAAATCAGCTATAAGTGTTGAAGGCTTATCTCCTGGCATCTATCTTTTATCACTTGAGTCTAAAACCATAAGGTTCATGGTGAAGTAATTGTTCCAAATTTTGATAAGGAAAGGACAGTCTATTGGGCTGTCCTTTTTTGTTGACACTAGCAGACCGATAGCTACAAACTTAAGTTCGCTGTGCTAAACTTAAGTCAGGGGGGATGAAGAGATAAAAGCACTCATTACAAACGAGCACTAGTGGAGGGGCACGCCTAGTGCGGTGGGTTATTTTCTGTAAACGTCTTTCCTGTGGGCTACTTTTCGGATATTCACGATCTTTATTTCATCTTCAACCACATAGATTACTCGATAATCACCTACTCGGATTCTCCACATATCTTCATCACTGCCCTTGAGTTTCTTACTTCCGGAAGGACGAGGATCTGAGGCCAGAGCATCTATGCTTGAGATTACTTTAGGAAGAACGACAGAGGGTAATTGAGCAAATTCTTTACCTGCCTTTTTCTTAAAGGTAATTTCGTACATATCACAGCTTACCTTCTTGCTTAAGTTGCGTTTTTAATGCATCCCAGCTAATCTCTTCGTCATCTTTCCTACTCTCTGAGATAATCACATCCAGCATGTCTTCCAGTTCATTTTGATGGCTTTCTAACT
>JAGDZQ010000007.1:0-119303 GCA_049115715.1 Cyclobacteriaceae bacterium | reverse complement strand
TCCCTTAACTAAACGACATTGCCTAATAAATAATGATTACTTGGATCAAATGAAAGATGCCACGAGTAAGAAAAAGAGGTTTGGTAAAAACCTACTTGGGATACTTGGTGCTACTGCTCAGAATGTTGACTTTAAAAGTAAGCTTGACATAATGATTCAACAAGCGAAGGAATCCTACCCCGATGCAAATGGGATAATCTTTGAAAGTGGATTGGATGAAGCCAAGGTAATTCTTCTCAAATAGTATCACCATTTTGTAAAACTAGATATGGCAACATTGAAGCAATTGCTAAAAAAACTCTTCACCATTTCCGTCACTTCCATGCATATGGAAGTCTCATCCTCTATTTAAGTGGCATCTATATTGATGGGATGCCTGTATGCACAGGCATAACGCTCTTTATCGTTTTCGTGATTATGACAGTTAACGAAAAACATAATTACCTCTACAGGTTTTATGCTTGATCCCTTTTTAATCCCCCACGAAATTATTTCAAGGCACTGCTCTGCGGCAGGGATAGTCGTGGAAAGCCCGCAGCGGGATGGCTTGCGCGGAAGCCGGACTTGTAACAGATAGCCCGTTCGTCCGCCCAAATCATATTGATCTTTAAGTGCTTTCTCGTATCAGGTTATTGTACATCCCTTTACTTTTCTTGCCACTGAACTCTTGATAAGTCAGCCTTGTTCTTAGATTTGACGTACAAGGAGAGTGGATTTAGTGTTCTTAAATGAAGAGTAGATGATTTATAATGGAAAAGAAGTGGAATTCCCTGCGGTGATGCAAGTGAGTTTTCACAAGGTAATTGAAGCACTTGAGCTTACTGCCGCAGGTGATGATAAAGCTGCTTCTGGCTATGCTAAGCAACTACTATTAGAGGTAGAAGAGCATCCGGAATTGAAAGACGGAATTGAGAACTTGGATCAATTGGAAAAACTTAGAGAGCCGATCCAAAAGCTGAGCAGAACGCTATTCCCGGAAGTACTTCTGACAAACGAAATCAAGGTGCTTACGCCTCCATTCTACTTTGAGCCACTGTATACGTCGGATCGGTTTGATAAAATTGTGGATGACTCAGGGGAGGCATTTTCATACAAGATGAAAGATGTAGATGAAGACACTTTTTATCTATACTGCTGCTATTTCATATTGGGGAGCTATTACGGTTATCCGGTATCGGGAGGTGGACCATTGAAAATAGAGATTTTCAATAAAAAACAAGGGCTGACGAGAGTCTACAAGATGCTGATCAATGCTGATATGTCAATATTTATTCCTACTGATAAGGCGGTTGAGATTTCGCGTGCTGACTATGAGGAGTTAGTAGACAACTTCGGTGATATAGCGCTTTGGAAGAAAAAATTTCCGCCTAATAGCTGGATCATGAAGGGCTTGAACATCATCAATTTGGTAGATGTCACGTTGGATCAATCAATAGAATCCATCACTTCTAATCTTCTGGTAAAGTCTTCAGATACGTTCGAAAAAATACAGTCCGGGGTAAGAAGCCTGCTTAACAATAGCGGATTGGAGATTGGGGTACTTATGCTGGATAAGGGTAAGCTTTTGCCCATGGGTAAAAGTGAGGTGAAGAGTTTGCTGCTCTGTGATGGGGATTCATTGGATTGTAATACTGAAATGTGTGATTCTACCTATGATCAATTGATGAATAAAAAAGAGCCTCTTGTGATCTCAGATACCAGCAGGTTTGATGAACAGATCAAAAGTGGCTTATCAGGGAAAATTGCTGCTTCAAAATTTAAGAGTTACATCATTGCGCCGTTGGTACATGAGGAGGAGTTGCTCGGTTTTATGGAGTTGGCTTCCTATGAATCATATTCATTGAATAAGGGAACGCTGGTGATGCTCAACGAAGTGCTGCCGATTCTGGCTATGGCTCATAAGCGATTTATGACGGAAGCACAGAATCTCATTGAGGCCATCATTCAGCAAGAGTGCACGACGATTCACCCGTCTGTCAAGTGGAGGTTCGAAGAGGAGGCGGGGCAGTTTATGCATAAACAGATGAACGGCGAGCAGCCGGTGTTTAAGGATATCGTCTTTAGTAATCTATATCCGCTTTATGGACAGATGGATATCAAGGGCTCTTCCGTAAGGCGCAACGAGGCTGTGAGCAAGGATCTGACTAAGCAAATCAATGCGGTGAGTAAAGTCTTGAAAGCTGCATTTAAGCAGAACCCAATGCCTGTTTATGAAGAACTGATTTTCCGACTGGATTCTTATAAGGCAGAATTGAAAGGAGGACTGTCTGCAAGCAGCGAACACAAAATATTGAGTTTCTTGAGATCGGATGTGTACCCCGTCTTTGATCATCTTCAGCAGTTGGATCCTGATTTGAACAAATTGGTGCAGCAGTACAACGAGATATTGGATCTCGACTTACATACAGTGTATGAAGCTAGAAAGAGCTACGATACAAGCGTCAACTTGATCAATCAGCGATTGGCATCTTATCTGGATGAGAAGCAGATAGAAGCACAAAAGATGTTTCCGCACTATTTTGAAAGGTATAAAACCGACGGGGTGGAATACAACATGTATATCGGTCAGTCGATTGCTAAGGATGAAAAGTTCGATACTATCTATTTGAAAAACCTCCGTTTGTGGCAGCTAGTAGTAATGTGTGAAATGGAGAATGAATTCAAAGCGATGCAAAAGGAGTTGCGTACTCCTATTGAAGTAGCCTCCCTGATATTGGTTTACAATACTTCTTTGTCAGTGCATTTTCGAATGGATGAAAAGCAATTTGATGTGGAGGGTGCCTATAATACACGGTATGAGATCATTAAAAAACGGGTGGACAAAGCGCACATAAAGGGAACAACGGAACGCATTACCCAGCCTGGGCGTATCGCGATTATCTATTCTCAAGAGCAGGATGCAAAAGAGTATCGCACTTATCTTAATTTCCTCGCAGCGAAAGGTTGCATCAAGAAGGGATTCGAAGACCTTGAGTTAGAAGATCTTCAGGGAGTATCAGGTTTGCGTGCACTCAGAGTAGAAGTGTCTTATACGGGCGAACTGACAGTGGATGAACTGATGGAAGCAATAGAGGATGGGTCGTCTAGCTAATTTTTTTGTCTATTGTTGTGCTTCAATAAGCATTGAAAACTATCTGTGGAATCTTTTGAAGTGATACGAGTGTTTGTGAAGGAAACACTACAGTGATTTATTTGGATTTTCCGACCAAAAAACGTTGATTGTAAAGAAAAATCATATCATGAAAAGAACCTTATTTATTTGTGTTCTACTACTATCTATTTTTAGTGCATTAGCTCAAGAAGTAAAGCTAATTTTTAAGTCGCAAAAAGGAACCAAAAACATGACCTTCGAAATTACATCTACAATAGATGATGCAAGAAGACAGATAGTAGAATTTTTGGAAAGCGAAATGAATTTTAATATTCAAGAACTATGTCGTGACGATGAGGGGAGAAATAATTGTTTGTGGAATTTATCTCCAAGTAAAGAATGTGAATGGGATGATAATGAAAGCATGTGGGTACTCTTCTGTGATGAGCAATATAAAAAACAGATAAATAAAATATTTAGCTCGTTTAAGACGTACTAACTCAGATGTCCTATTAGTTCATCTGAATGGATAATAGTTTCTTTGAATTTTCTAAGTCCGAAAACGGTCTTTTTTGCGCTGCAGTCTACAAATTTAAGATTTATGAGTTTTTCAGCTTTATCAAAATTGCATCCACCTAGCATGCAATTAGAGAAAGTTATATTCTTGAGAATTGCCCCACTAAAATCAGCATTTTCAAAATCAACTCTATTGAAGTGAACATCCTTGAAAATCGAAAATTTAAAGTCGGCACCATTAAAAGTAAGAATTTGACCTTTCTGAATATTTTCAATAATAGGTTCTATAGTGATTTTCCGTATCTCCAGTTCGTAAAGAGGCAATCGATCGATATTCATAAGTCCGATTTCTCTTAAAACGTGTTTATACTTTATTTTGGTTAGTTTGCTTTTTGGGTTTTCATATCTTAAGTCCTCAATTTCAGTTAATAGGTTTAGTTTTTTTTGATTTCTGAGGAACCTTCTTTCAAAAGAACCCAAGATCAATACAAGAAATACGAGTTCAAATACCAATCCCCACAGTTCTGGGATCAAATCTTCTAATTCAAATTTATTCACCGAACATTTCGTCCATATAAGAAGAGTTGTTATCAGAACGGAGGCAAGGGTTATATATGGGATATGTCTTTTCATATTACATCATATTTTTAGTAGTAATCCATAAATTCAATTTCCCCCATCTAAATTGAGACTTGATCTTGCCAGATCCAAGCAGCTATAAGAAGATTGTTTTGTATAGTCTCTAGTATTTGATTTTTACATCAAGGACAAACGAATAATCAAAATATGACTCACAAATTCAATAAAAGAATCCAGAAAATGGTGATAAAAATAGATTGAATCATTGAAATTATATACTTAAATATTGCAATGATTGTTTACAGTATATGCAAATCAATTTTCATTAATTCTTTCTCTGATAAGAGTTCCTTTTCTGAAAGCATGGGATAGTGCTCCAGGTATTGCAGTCTCGGCTTCAATGACTTTGGCCTTAGCTTCTTGAATTAGCGCTAGCATTTCCTGTTCTAATGCCACAGCCTGCGCTCTTCGTTCTTCAGCTTTTGCCTTTGCAATCTCCAGATCCGCCATTGACTGATCTATTTGCAGTTTGGCACCTATATTTTTACCAATATTGATATCCGAAATGTCGATAGAGAGAATCTCAAAAGCCGTTCCCGAATCTAAACCATGAGATAATACAAGCTTTGAAATTTCTTCTGGTTTTTCCAATACTTCAAGGAAACTGTCCGCCGCACCGATTCGAGAGATAATACCTTGTCCAACTCTGGCTTTGATCGTTTCTTCACCAGCGCCTCCGACCAATTGTTTTATGTTTGTTCGAACCGTCACCCTGGCCTCTGCAATTAGCTGAATACCGTCCGACGATACCCCGGTAATAGCAGGAACAATGATCATATAAGGAGTCACAGAAATTTGAACAGCTTCTAATACATCTCTTCCTGCTAAATCAATGGCGGTGGCCTGAGGGAAAGTTATTTGCAAATTGGCCTTATCTGCAACGATCAATGCTTTTATGACTTTCGTGAGATTACCATGAGCCAAATAATGCGTCTCCAGCATTTGTGGATTGATGTCTTTAATCCCAGCCTTTGTTGCCAAAATCAGAGAACGAACAATAAGCCCTGGGGGAACACGCCTGATTCGCATAAACACCAAGTCGAGTAAAGGAACCCTTACTCCCGAAAAGACGGCAGTAATCCATAGATTAATAGGGATGAGGAAGAAAATAAGGATGAAGCCGGCGAAAACAATTCCAACGACAATCAGGGTAGATATTGGCATAGCTTACTCTTACTAGTGTATTTCAGTAAGCTACACCAATTATTACCCATGAAATGATTTAATATCAAACCTGTGATTCATAACTACAAATTAGATTCTTTCTCACGCGCTATGAAAACGATGAAGAAACCTCTTCAGGTAATCTTAAGCATGGGTCAAAATATGAGGTATACATATAAGGAAAAGTGAAACGAGAATAAGGTGCTTTTTTTTAAAAGCAAAGTAAGAGATAGTTTTGTGAAAAGCATGCCCAATGAACCTGCCACCTTTATTTGAAATCGGATTTTCCTCGATGATGTATCTGATTCTGATTTACATCTTCTTCATGGGCTTATACCAATATTATAAGGTCAAGGTGAAGAAAGAGGATTTCGATAGATCATTTATATCATTAGGAGCCTTGGCTTTGATAATTGGTGTCATTGCATATATTCAAAGTATCCGAGATATATTTGATGCTATTGCTGCCGCTGGAGATATTAGCCCAAGTTTGATTGCAGCAGGTCTTTCTAATACCTATTCTTACCCAACTTTGGGATTGATTTGCCTAGGGTTGGCTTATTTATTCAGATATATTAATCAGTAGTCCTAACAAAGGAAACATGACTCATAAACTGAAAAAGTATCTAAGGTTCTATTTTCTAGCTGTCATTGTTTGGATGATTCTGGCATTAATTTTCTGGATAGGCAGTCATTTTGTGAGTACAGGCGAAGAATCTAATATATACACTAGCCTAATGAACATCGTTTTTGTGTTTGGGATTTGTGGAATACCTATTATCATCTTTTTTCATTGATCGTTCAATTGGGAGAATTTTTGATTGATAGAATCCCTGCTAAAAATGAAACATCGGGAAAGGAGCAATGATCAAATCTTAATAATTGCTCGCATAAATGCTAATCTTTGCATTCGGCACAGAGTCCTGAGACAATCACATCGATCTCTTTCATGCTGTAAGTTTCAGGAAGGTTTAACGGAGTTGAATCAAATTGCCCCGTGCACTCAAGAGCGCCACAATTATCACACTTAAAATGGGTGTGATAATGATGATCAGGTGAACAAGTCTCATGATAAAGATCATATGTTGCAATACCTGTGGTATTAGGGATTTTATGTCAGATTCATGAATCAAGAAAACTGTTGAGCGTCCTGTGAATTGTTTTCCGATCATATTATTTGAATTGATTTTCAAGATCTCCTTGAGATAATGCCTTTCTGTGATTAAGGAAAAGCTGTAAAACGTCCAGCCAACAATAAGTAATTCTTAAACTGAGAGATTTTAAGGTGTTTTCGTGTATCTGGAATCAATCATATTGCAAATTAATAAATGCAACATAATGGCATGTTTGTCTTCACGATGTAAAGTGAAAAGGTTTAAGATTCCTTTCAGGTACCACGATTTGGTTTTGGTCTTATCGTATCTACATTCATTAATGTGGAAAAATTTCTATTGGTGTAGAAAAATACACACAATTCCTTTGATGGTAATTTTATATAACTATTTGATATTCAGTATTTTATATTTCTACTGATACTGGAATACTTGTTGAGCCATGGGAGACAAACCAAAAATTAAATACATGAAAATGAAAGTAAAAAAATCAAAACTGAAATTTTTAGCCACTCTTACAGCAGTAACAACAGTATTTGCTTTATTCTTTACGTCTTGCAGCGACGGAGATGGGGTGAGTGCAGAATCAGAAGGTCAGGCTACAGTAGGTGTCACTGATGCTGCAGTAGATGCACAAAATATAACCGGAGTTTACCTAGCAATAGACGAGGTACAAGCAAAATCTAATACCGAAATAAAAACAATAGCTCGATTTGATGCGCCTAAAGAATTCAATGTAATGGCGTATCAAAATGGTGAAGTCTATGCGCTTGCGGATGGATCTCTTGCAACCGGGACATACGACGAAATAAGACTTATTCTCTCCTCCGAGGCAGAGTCTTCCTATGTCAAGTTCAAGGATGGTACTAAAACAGCACTTGATGTGCCCAGTGGATCAACATCAGGCTACAAAATAAAAGGCGACTTTGATATTGCGGCAAATGCCATGAGTAATCTCGTGGTGGATATAGATTTAAGAAAAGCACTCGTGGTAACAGGCAATAATACTTACATGTTAAGACCCACTGCTAGGACAATAGATTTACGTACAACGGGTATTATCAAAGGGTCTGTTCAAAAGGATGCTTTCGACAGGACTGTGGTATATGCCTACGCTAAGGGAACATTTAATGACGCAGAAGGTGATGCTCCGGCAGAAGGACAGTCAAGATTTGAAAATTCTGTGAATAGCGCAGTAGTTGCGGAAGATGGAACATTCACCCTTGCTTTCATGCAAGAGGGTGACTATGAAATTGTTGTCTCTCGATATGAAATGAATGAAGAAAAGGAAGAGTATGAGTTCAAGTCGGTTGTGTCGTCAAATATTTGGTTGAACGGTTCGATTGCAAATGTGGTCAGCGTAGAATCAAACGCCACCGTTGATTTGAGTATAGATCTGGGTCTATAATTAAGTAAGAACGAAATCGGATTCCGTGGGTACTCCCACGGAACTTTCTCTAATACAATCTTATGAAAGCTACTAATAAATTATTTCTTAATGAGGACGAGAAATCGATCACTGCCTTGGTTGAGCATGCGGCAGCCAAAGAGTTCATCACCAACAATGAACTGGTTATTCTCTCCCGACAGATAGATTTTCTTCAGGTCAACGGTTATCAAACTAAAGATGGCGGAGCTTTGAAACCTTATCTGCCGGAAGACAACTTTAAGAAATTTACAACCATTTATGCGTTAGAAAAAGAACTTATTGAAGAAGGACGAATATCAAAAAGTCGTGTCTCAATACTCACCCGCATATTGTTGTATTTGAAGGTTAGAAAAGATCGATCGCTAGAATTGATCAAATACCTCAAGATAAATATCCTTAATGGAATAAATCCCGATGTAGCATACGCTCGTCTAGGTTACCTTCTCGAGCCTGCAAGTCAAGAGTAATAAAAGTTTAAGTATTGCACAGATTGCTTTTACAGTGTTAATCAAAAGCAATTGCCAAGGAAAAATCAAAGAAAGAAACGAAAAAGAAATTAGTTATGAAGAAAATATTAGTAATAGCATTCACATTAGTCATTAGTCTTGATGTATCAGTAGCTGGAACAGGAGACGAAAAAAATGATTCAAAGAAAAACGGTTCATCGCTTTTAGCAATACAAAGAGCTACCTACAGCACTGCTATTGGTGTTCGAGGAATTGGGACAAGTGGTTTGACTATTAAGCATTTTACCAAATCCACTACCGCGATCGAAGGTATTGTTGGTTTTTGGCCAGATGCCTTCAGTGCTACATTGCTTTTAGAAAAACATGTGCAGGCGTTTGAAGAGGTCGGGTTGCATTGGTTCTATGGTTTTGGAGGCCACTTAGCAGCAAAATCCAATGTCGGAGGAGAAAGATTCGCATACAGAGAGCGAAATGGGGATTTCGGACTTGGAGTAGACGGAATCTTTGGTATCGAATATAAAATCTCTGATATTCCGATAGCCATCAGTCTTGACGTCAAGCCATTTATTGAGGTAGAATCATCTGGTAATGTATTCTTCGCGTTCGATCCTGGTTTAGGAATAAAAGTAGTTTTCTAGCTTTAAATAGTTACCAGACTCTTAAGGATAAAAAATGTAAAACTTTAAATAGCACATAATGGAAATACTAGCAATTGTTTACTTGAGTATGGGAGCTTTCTTTATTGGAAGAGGAGCTCTACCTATTCTAATCAATAAGATTCCTGAAGTAGTACCGGTCGTTTTTCGGATCATCCGACTATAATTTTTTAACTCAAAAAAATGAAATCATGAAAATCAAAAAAACATCAATATTAATGATCGCCCTCATCGTATCCATTGCCGCTTTTGCTCAAAAGAGAACAGGTATTAAAGGAGGGATAAACTTTGCAAACTTATATGTTCAGGATGTGGATGATGAAAATATGAAGATAGGTTTCAATGCAGGAATTTATCACCGTGTAGATCTGTCTGATGCGATGGCCTTTCAGCCGGAGTTGCTGTTTACACAGAAAGGTGCAACACTGACTTACTCGGGCTCTATAGTTTTAGGAAGCGGCGAATACCGATATGGGTTGAACTACCTGGAGGTTCCGTTATTGTTTGTAGCAAAAATCGGAAATTTTAATATTCAAGCCGGCCCTTATTTAGCTACGCTGCTCTCAGCGAAAATCAAAGATGTAAACGATGATGGAAGTGTAAATAATATCGAAAGGTTCGATCGAGATGATTTTAACACTTTTGATTTTGGAGCCGCTGCAGGTATCGGTTTCGATTTCGACTCAGGAATATTTGGATTGAGGTATAATTATGGTTTCAATGAAATTGGCGAAGATGGATCTTTTGCTGGACAAGCTACCAACAAGTCCAAGAATTCTGCATTTCAGATTTACGCTGGATTTGATTTCTAAATGATATGACACTTGTTAAAAGAGGCTATCTCAAAAGAATGAGACAGCCCCTTTAGTTTTTTACCTGTTTTAAACTATTTCGATGCTTCCAATAACCAGACTTAAATCACTTTCTATTTATACATTATTGATTTTTCTATCCTATCGTGTTTCAGCACAAGGCTTTGGGGATGTGCTGGCCACTGGCGCTGATAATGCCGAGGCTTATCTGAAAAATTATGCAGCTCCGGGTATAAATGCCTTTGGGAATGGTCTTGCCAATGGGTGGTACAGTACTGCTAGACCCCACAAAGTCTTGGGCTTCAATGTTTCAATTTCTCCATCCTTTGCTTTCATACCTGCATCTGAAAAGAGTTTTGCTTTCAACCAGAGGGACTATACAGATCTGGTGCTTGAGGGAGATTCAGATGGTTTGCTCCCGACTATCGCAGGAAGGGAGGCAGAAGTAGGTGCAGAACTTGTTTTTACAGGGGAGGCAAGTTATCCGGGTGTAGCTGCAATTTCAATCCCGGGCGAACAACGCTTTGATGTTCCGGATGGAATTATTGATCTTGATGATAATCTCTTTGCAGGAGCACCAGCCCCCACCTTCAATATCGGTATTGGCATACCAAAAGCTACGGAAATCAAACTCAGGGTTTTGCCACCTATTTCTTTTGGAAATTTTCAGATGAGTATGCTCGGGGGAGGGATAATGCATGATGTTAAACAATGGATACCGGGACTTAATAATTTGCCTTTTGATCTGTCAGCGTTCTTTGGGGTATCCCAGTTAAATATGAAGTATGATATTGATGTTTTCGTTCAAAATAATGAAGGTTTGGCATTCACCACGTTTGAAGGAGAGGGAAAAGCTATTTTTAAAACCACAGCCACAACCTTTCAAGGTGTGATATCGAAAAAAATCTTTTTCTTCACACCTTTTGCATCGCTGGGATTCAATGCAGTTAATAGCAATTTGGACGTAAATGGAGATTATACTTACACAATAAACGGTAACGAGTCACAAATCAAAGACCCTATTAGTCTCAATTTTGATGGGACAGGAGGGCTCAGAGCTACTTTAGGTGTACAGGTAAAATTAGCCGTTTTCATTGTTGACTTTTCATATGCTTTCCAGCAATACAATACACTAACAGTGGGGCTGGGAGTGAGCGTTCGATAAAGATGATTAGGAAATAAAGTCACCGACAGTAAACTCAATGGAAACCCATTGAGTTTTTTTATTTCATAAATATAAGCGCAGAAAGATAGCTCTCTGCTGTCAAGATGCAAACGACAATAAATGGGTTAATGTCGCGACGAGCAATTCTATACGCTGGGAGAAAAAAATCTTATTTCTCCCACGATCTCCCACCAAGACTAATTTTTGACCATTTCTATACAATATTTCATTGAATTGACCTGATTTTAGCCACTGCATCCCAGTAGGTTATGCTCCAAATCCTCTAAATCTCTTTCTTAATCGTTGTTTATGTGCTGGAAACAAAATTTTTAAGAAAGTGGGAGAAAGTGGAGTGATGTGGTTGTATATGTGGATGATTTCCATATATTTGCTACGGTGGTTTATATTTTTCAAGGCTCAGATGGCTTTTTTTACAAGCGAGTATGAGTGTAAGTTGGATACCAAAGGCAGGTTAGTTTTACCTTCAAAGATTAAAGCTAATCTGCCAGAGGTCTCCACGCACGAGCTCATTATCCGACAAGGGTTTGAGCCTAATTTGATCCTGTATCCGATGTTAGAATACAAAAAGATACATGCCAAGATAGCTGCGCTCAGTGAGTTCAACTCAGAGCAGAGAAGACTTAAACGCACCTTTTTCAAGAGTATAGCACAGGTAGAGTTGGACAATGCGGGGCGGATACTTTTACCTAAGCAAATGCTCGCTCATGCCAAACTCGAGAAAGAAGCAGTACTCGTAGGAATGGGCAACTACATTGAAATGTGGAACCCTAAGATATTCAATGAATATCAAGTAGAGGATCCGATGGAATATTCAGATCTGGCTCAGAAATATTTAGACGAGTAATAGATGAGTGAGTATCATACTCCTGTAATGTTGAAAGAATGTCTTGAGGGACTCAATATTACTTCTGGAGGAACCTATGTAGATGTCACATTTGGAGGAGGCGGACACTCTCGAGAAATACTCAACCAGCTGGATTCAGGAAAACTGTTTGCATTTGATCAGGATGACGATGCAAAAGCCAATGCTCAAGCTTTGAAAGAAGCAGAAGGGCAAGGACGTTCTTTTACATTTATTGAATCCAATTTCAGATACCTGAGTAAGTATCTCAAATTCTATAAGGCGGCACCTGTAGATGGTATCCTGGCAGATTTAGGAGTTTCCTCTCATCAAATCAATGAAGGCGATAGAGGATTTTCATTCCGTTTCGATGGAGAGCTCGATATGCGAATGGATCGCAATTCACCTCTGACGGCAAAAGTTATTGTCAATGAATATGAAGAGAAAGACCTTATTCATATTCTAAGCGCATACGGTGAAATCAAAAACGCTCGCACGCTTGCATCCAATATTATCAAAGCAAGAGGCAAGTCTATTGAGAGAAATGAAGAATTGAAAGCAATAGCGCTTCAGGCGGCACCACGAGGAAGAGAGATGAAATACCTGGCTCAGCTTTTTCAAGCTATCAGAATAGAGGTTAATGATGAGATGGGGACTTTGAGGGAGTTTTTAGAACAAACAACCGAATCTCTAAAGCCTGGAGGTAGACTTGTGATTATGAGCTATCATTCTTTAGAAGACAGGCCAGTAAAGAATTTTGTCAATACGGGAAACTTCAAAGGAATAATGGAAAAGGATTTTTTTGGACATGAGGTTAGACCATTCAAACCATTGAATAAAAAACCCATTGTGCCAACACAAGAAGAAATAGATATTAACAGTAGAGCACGTAGTGCAAAGCTGAGAGTAGCAGAAAAAATTTAGAAAGAAGAAAGTTTATTTAATAAGTACCTAAAACCAAAATCTAAACCTGAACACTTTAAAAACTTAAAATACAAACACTTCAAAGCATGGCAACCAACACCTACATAAAACCTTCAAAAACGCAGAGCAGAGGAGGATTCTTCGCTTTGATGGAGAAGGCTTTGCGTGTAGATAAGTCCATTACAGAAGTTATTCATGTTCGGTTCCTACCACAGATATTCTTCATATCTACACTCTGCATCATCTACATCGGCAATCGGCATTATGCAGAAAAGAAGATTCGAACTATAAATAAGCTTGAGCGATCAATTACAGATTTAAGAGCAGATTACACCACACTCAATGCAGCTTACAAGTTTTCCAGCAAACAGTCAGAAGTCGCGAAGCAAGCTGAAGAGCTAGGATTAAAAGAAAGCAATGTTCCACCCTATAAGATAATCGCAGAGGAACAATGAGTGTGAAAAAAGGCATATTGATCCGTGTACGACTAGCTTTTCTAATAGTATTCTTGTTTTCTACAGGGATACTATTTCGCATTTTTACCATTCAGTATGCTGAGGGTTCTAAATGGAAAGGCATAGCTGAGTCTTTAGGCCTTCAGGTGATGAAAGTGAATGCAACCAGAGGCAACATCTATGCAGATGATGGAAGCTTGCTTGCTACGTCCTTGCCAGTCTATCAGGTGGCATTTGATCCAACCATAGCCAGTGAGGCATTTTTCAATAGTAACATTGATTCACTTAGCTATTTGTTATCAAACTTTTATGGGAATCTGTCACAAGCTCAGTACCGACAGAAAATTGTGAATGCAAGAAGAGATAAGCGAGAATATCTGATTCTTAACCGCGCACAGGTTGGCTACCAAGAGAAGAAACAAATGGAGTGCTGGCCTATGTTCAGAGCTGGTAAACTGCGAGGTGGTGTGATTTTTGAAAAGGTGGAAAAAAGAATTCGACCTTTTTCGCATTTAGGTGGACGAACGGTTGGATCTATCAATTCTGACAATCGAGGTACGGTAGGGCTGGAATATAGTTTTAACCGTCAACTTGGAGGACGTGATGGTGAGATGCTAAAGAAAAAGATGGCTGGAGGAGGCTGGAAGCCCGTTTATGACGGCACAGAAATTCAACCAATCGACGGATATGACATTCAAACCACGATCAATGTCAATTTGCAAGACGTAACAGAAACCGCACTTCTCAAGCATTTAGAAAAGCATCAGGCTGATTATGGAGTTGTTGTATTAATGGAAGTTGAGACAGGTGAGATCAAGGCTATTTCCAACTTAAGTAGAAACAGTAAAGGCCAGTACTACGAGCGATACAACTATGCTGTGGGTAGTCAGGGAGCCAGAGAACCAGGGTCAACCTTCAAGCTTGCTAGCATGATAGCGCTTTTAGAAGATTCCAATTTGAAACTGTCAGATTCTGTGGATACAGGAGATGGTAAAATGAAATTTTTCGATGAGACCATGAAAGATCATAAGCCTGGCGGATATGGTATGTTGACCGTGCAGGAAGTCTTCGAGAAGTCGTCCAATATCGGAGTAGCGAAATTGATTACCGAACATTTTGGAAGTGATCCGATAAAATTCACGAATTATATCAAAAACATCGGGATTGATAAGCCTCTCGGCTTTCAGCTTATTGGAGAGGGTATCCCATATATCAAAGACCCAACCGATTCAACCTGGAGCGGAATCAGTTTACCATGGATTTCTCATGGATATGAGTTGAAAATGACCCCATTACAGACGTTGACACTGTACAATGCTGTGGCTAATAATGGAAAGATGATTCAGCCTTTGATTGTAAAGTCAGTACTTAAGGATAATAAAAAAGTAGAGACCTACGAATCAAAAGTCTTGAACAAGAAAATATGCTCAAGTAGCACTTTGGAAAAAGTAAGAATCATGCTGGAAGGAGTTGTTCAAAGAGGGACGGCCAAAAACATTCGTAACGATAGGTACAAAATTGCAGGTAAGACTGGTACAGCCAAAAAAGTTAAAAACGGGAAATATACAAGCAATTACTACACATCCTTCGCAGGTTATTTTCCAGCAGACAACCCTCGATATAGCTGCATTGTAGTCATTGACGAACCAAAAGGATACCAGATTTACGGAAGCGATGTTTCTGCTCCGGTCTTCAAGGAAATAGCAGATAAAATCTATGCGCTGGAAATCGAAATGCATCAGGAGATACCAGATGAGCGTCTACAGTTTGCAGGCGTATTTCCAGTTATTAAGGCTGGCAAAAGAAGCGAGTTGCAAATGATCAGCAACGAACTAGGAATCTCAAACCATAGCTCAGACGATGATACCTGGGTAAAGACCAAGGTGGTAAATCAGTCTATCTTTTGGAAAGGGAGTGATTCTGAGATCAACAGAGTCCCTGATGTGAAAGGGATGACCCTTCGTGATGCCATTTACATTCTTGAGAATGTTGGGTTGAAGGTAGATGCTGATGGGAGAGGCAGGGTCAGTCTTCAGTCGATCTCTCCGGGAGCAAAGTTTTCTCATGGTGCCACTATCAAACTTGAGCTGGGCTAATGAGATTACTAAAAGACATATTATTTGGAGTATCTCTTGTATCCATACATGGAGAAAGAGAAACAAGCATCAAAACATTGGCTTTTGATTCCAGAAAAGTGGAGACAGGTACCCTGTTTTTTGCAATCAAGGGATTGAATGTTGATGGGCACGATTTTATTGAAACAGCTATAAAAAATGGAGCAGTTGCAATTCTTTGCGAGAAGCTACCTGAAAAACTAAGTAGTAGAATCACATTTATACAGGTGGAGAATAGTGCAGCGGCCATGGGAGTGGTTGCTGCTAACTTCTTTAACAACCCGTCAAAAGAATTAAAACTGGTTGGAATCACTGGAACTAATGGAAAGACCACTACAGCTACTTTATTACATCAACTGTTTATCAATCTTGGGTACAAAGTGGGTTTGCTCTCTACCGTAGAGAACAAAATTCAACACAAGGTTTTACCTGCTAGTTTTACGACTCCTGATAGTATTCAGTTAAATGAGCTAATGGCTCAGATGGTTGCAGAAGGATGCACGCATTGCTTTATGGAAGTGAGCTCGCATGCCCTCGTACAGGAGCGAGTTTCAGGAGTTCAGTTTGCTGGCGCAGTATTTACGAATATCAGCCACGATCATTTGGACTATCACGAAACTTTCGACGCATACATTGCTGCTAAGAAGCTATTATTTGATGGCCTTAATTCAGACGCATTTGCACTAGTCAATACAGATGATAAACGAGGTGGTATAATGCTACAAAACTGTCAGGCAGATAAACAAACATATGCTATCAAATCAATGGCTGATTTCAAAGCCAAAACGATACACAATACCATTCAGGGATTAGAACTTGAGATCAATGGAATCAATGCATGGTTCCGTTTGATTGGAGATTTCAATGCCTATAACCTACTCTCTGTTTACGCTACGGGCGTATTACTTGAAGAAGAGAAGGAGGACGTGCTTACAGCATTGTCACAACTAGAAGGGGCAAGGGGGAGATTCGAATTGGTTCCAAACAAAAACCAGATCCTTGCCATCGTTGATTACGCGCATACTCCGGATGCACTGGAAAATGTATTGAAAACGATAGACAATCTCAGGACTAGGCAAGAGACTTTGATTACTGTGGTAGGATGCGGTGGTAACAGAGATAAAACCAAGCGTCCTAAGATGGCGAGAATTGCGGCGGGGTTTAGCAATAAAATCATATTGACATCAGATAACCCAAGGGATGAAGACCCAGCAGAAATATTGAAAGATATGATGGAGGGGATACCCAAGGTGGACCAAAAGAAGACCATGGTGATTCAAGATCGTAAGGAAGCGATTCGTACCGCCTGCAATCTGGCGCTTGAAAATGACATCATCCTGGTTGCAGGAAAAGGACACGAAACATATCAGGAGATTAAAGGAGTGAGAAATCACTTTGATGATAAAGAAATACTTAATGAAATGTTGAACTAAAAAATAAAGTTGAGCAGCGGGATTTTCGCTGCTCCAAAAATTGATAATTAAAAAATGCTATACTATCTCTTCGAATATTTGAATGAACACTTTGACCTTGCGGGAGCTGGATTATTTCAGTATATCTCATTCAGGGCTGGTATGGCTGCTGTGGTTTCATTGTTGATCACTATCGTTTTTGGGAAATACCTCATTTCAGCACTTAGAAAGTATCAATTGGGAGAATCCATTAGAGACCTGGGTTTAGATGGTCAAATGGAAAAAGCCGGAACCCCAACGATGGGCGGCATCATCATCATTGCCGCAATTGTAATTCCAACATTACTCTTTGCCAATTTGGCTAATATCTATGTTCAACTTTTGCTTACTACTGCAATTTGGATGGGGCTGATAGGATTTCTCGATGACTATCTTAAAGTCAAGAAGAAAAACAAAGTTGGCCTACCTGGAGGTTTCAAGATTATAGGACAAGTAGTGATTGGGTTGCTCGTTGGGCTTGTTATGGTTTGGCATCAGGATGTTGTACTTCCTTCGTTTTCGTTTGCAGGTATCATTGATGGAGATTCGATTATCACAACACTTCCATTTATCAAAAACAATGAGTTTCATTACAGCTGGCTTTTGCCATACTTTCTGGAAGACTACACATGGTTGATTTATGTTTTGATAGTCATCGTCATCATTACGGCGGTTTCGAACGGAGCAAATATTACGGATGGTATTGATGGGCTTGCAGCCGGCACGTCAGCCATAATCGGACTGACACTTGCGATACTCGCTTACCTGAGCGGTAATGTCATATTTGCAGAGTACCTCAATATCGAATACATCCCCAATGCTGGTGAACTGGTGATTTTTAGTACCGCATTTGTGGGAGCATGTATCGGATTTCTATGGTACAATTCGTTTCCAGCGCAAGTATTCATGGGCGACACTGGCAGTCTTTCCATTGGAGGTATAATCGCCGTTTTGGCATTGGTAATCCGAAAAGAACTTTTAATCCCTGTTCTCTGCGGAATCTTCGTGGTAGAGAATCTAAGTGTGATTATTCAAGTCTCATATTTCAAATACACAAGAAAAAAATACGGAGAAGGCAGACGAATCTTTTTGATGTCCCCACTTCACCATCATTATCAGAAAAAAGGCATACATGAAGCCAAAATCGTAACCAGATTTTGGACCACAGGAATTCTACTAGCTATAGCAACTTTGGCCACTTTAAAACTAAGATGAGTAAGATATGACGCTTGAAGAACTACATAAACGCAACGAAAAATTCCAGAAAGAAGCAGGTCAGCTGGCCGAGCTTGTTCCAGGAGGAAATATGCTGGAGTTTGCATCATTGATGATTCGATGTGCGAAAAGAATGGGTGCACAGCTTCAAAAGCTAATATCCACAAAAAGCGAAATGGCTTTTCATACTGCACTTTCCAAAATGGAAGATGAGATGGATGAAGTTGTCTACATGCTTGATCGCCTTGATGAGGCAAACAGAGTGATGAAGTTGGATGATATCAAGTCTTTTATTAAAAAAGGATATGACCTATTGTCGATCTATTCCATCTGCTGTGATCAATTAATTGAACGAAAGGTAAAAACAGAAGAACTTTAATGAACCGATCAATTGCCATATTAGGAGCAGCGGAGAGCGGCATTGGAGCAGCCATTTTGGGTAAGAAACTTGGTCTTGAAGTTTTCTTGTCTGACAATGGATTAATCTCTGATGATCGCAAGCATATTCTGCATGCACATGATATAGTATTTGAAGAAGGGGGACATTCAACCAATAAGATTCTGGCAGCAGATCTTGTTGTGAAAAGCCCAGGGATTCCAGATAAAATCCCATTCATTCAATCCATACAAGCACAAGGCATTCCAGTTATTTCAGAAATCGAATTTGCATTTCGATATATGGAAAAAGACGCTAAAGTAATTGCCATTACCGGAACAAACGGAAAAACAACGACCTCTTTGCTTACGCATCATATCTTAAAGACAGCAGGGTTAAAGGTAGCTTTAGGAGGCAATGTAGGAGTGAGTTTGGCAAAGTTAGTTGCAGAAGGAGGCTATGATTATTATGTAGTTGAGGTAAGCAGTTTTCAATTGGACGGTATTGTGCAGTTCAAGCCTGATATAGCTGTATTGCTCAATATTACACCCGATCATTTGGATAGATACAACAACGATTTTCAAGCGTATGTATCGTCTAAATTTAAGATTACAGAAAATTTAACTCAAGATGAGTGCTTTGTCTATTGCGCAGACAATGCTCCTATCACAGAGGAGATTGCTAGAAGAAAGATCGAAGCATGTCTCTTTGCCGTGTCGGCTACCAAAGCCCCGAAGTGGCAAGCTTACATGGATAGTGAACATTTGATATTTGATTATAAATACAAGGATAAAGGTAAGAATCACAAGATTCCAGTATCCGAAATTTCCCTGATAGGAAAGCATAACATGATCAATAGCATGTCAGCAGTGCTTTGTTCACTTTGGTTAGATGTTTCCATTGAGAGTATTCTCAAAGGATTAAAATCTTTCATCAATGCACCTCATAGACTTGAGCTGGTACGAAAAATAGATGGGATCAAATTCATCAATGATTCGAAAGCAACGAATGTTGATTCAGTGTTTTTTGCCTTAGATGGGATCAAAGAAAATATTATATGGATTGCCGGAGGAGTAGACAAAGGCAATGATTATAGCCAGATCAAGAGTTTGGTGGAAGACAAAGTCAAGGGGCTTGTATGCCTTGGAGTTGATAATGAGCAACTCAAAACTTCCTTCGCAGATGCAGTTGATAATATAGTAGAAACCTATTCTGCAGAAAAAGCAGTCCAAAGAGCTTTCGAATTAGCTTCCAAGGGCGATGTGATATTGTTATCACCAGCCTGCGCCAGCTTTGATTTATTCAAAAACTATGAAGATAGAGGAGATCAGTTCAAAGCAGCAGTAAAATCATTTTCAGGGACTAAAACATTAGAAGCATGAGCGTGATTAAAGACTGGGCTTATAAAAATTTGAAGGGAGATCCTGTGATTTGGTTCATCGTATTTCTGCTTTCTATGTTCAGTATTCTGGTTGTCTATAGTGCCACAGGCAGTCTTGCTTACAAAAGGATGGGTGGAGATACAGAATACTACCTGATCAAACATTCAGCATTAGTGTTTTTTAGCCTTTTTGCGATGTGGTTGGCACATAAAGTCGACTATAGATATTATGCCAAGCTTTCTCGACTAGCACTATGGCTTTCCGTTCCATTGCTTCTCTATACATGGCAGTTTGGTTCCAATATCAATGAAGCCTCGCGGTGGATCACGATACCATTTATCAACCAAGGATTTCAGCCTTCCGATTTAGCAAAACTGGCGCTTTTAGTCACTTTGGCCGCTATGCTTTCTAAGAAACAGCAGAGCATAGATGACTTTCAAAAAGCGATCATTCCAATACTACTTTGGATAGGGTTGATTTGTGGACTTATTGCCTTAACCAATATTTCCACAGCGGTGCTGTTATTTGCTACCTGCATGTTGGTATTGTTTATTGGTCGCGTGCCTGTTAAGTATTTGGCGATGCTTTTGGTGATCGGGGCAATTTCAGGAGGCATTGCATTGAAGGCAGGCCAAAGACTGGAAACGGCAATTGCCCGCGTAGATGGGTTTATTGAATCATTCTTTAATGAAGAGGCCATTGCTTTTCAAGCCAAGCAAGCTTATATCGCCATTGCAACGGGAGGGCTTACAGGAAAGGGCCCAGGGCAGAGCGATCAAAGAAACTATTTGCCACATCCATATTCTGATTTTGTCTTTGCGATCATTTTGGAAGAGTATGGCATGATAGGAGGCTTTTCTGTATTGCTCCTTTATCTGGCCTTATTGTATCGAGGGATGAAGGCAGCCGCCGAGAGCGACAGAGCTTATGGAGGATTACTTTCGGCAGGTCTTGCTTTCGCGTTGGTGATGCAAGCAGTGGTAAACATGGGAGTTGCGGTAGGCTTAGGGCCGATAACAGGGCTCCCGCTTCCTCTTATAAGTATGGGAGGAACATCACAGCTATTTACCGGAGTAGCAATTGGAATTATACTGAGCGTGAGTAGAGGAGAGATTGATGATGCAAGATCTCCGCTTGCCAATCAGTTTAAAAATAATATGAGAGAAGCAGTTTAATGACAGAAAACAAGACATATCGTCAATCACCATTTCGGATCATGATAAGTGGTGGAGGTACAGGAGGACACATCTATCCTGCGGTCTCTATCGCCCAGTCTTTGAAAGAAATATTGAGTGATGTTGAGATACTGTTTGTAGGCGCTCAGGGCAAAATGGAAATGAAAAAAGTTCCAGAAGCTGGGTTCGAAATCGTAGGACTCTGGATCAGTGGACTTCAAAGAAGCCTTTCTATTCAAAACCTGATATTTCCTTTGAAAGTCATTTCAAGTGTTTGGAAATCGTTCAGCTTGATTAGAAACTTCAAACCTGATGCAGTAATAGGAGTAGGAGGATACGCAAGTGGTCCTCTTTTATACGCTGCTACTAAAAAGAAATTACCAACCCTCATTCAGGAGCAAAACTCCTATGCAGGGCTGACCAATAAATTATTGGCAAAAAACGTACAAAAAATTTGTGTGGCTCATGAAGGAATGGAACGCTACTTCCCAAAGGAAAAACTCGTGGTTACGGGAAACCCCGTCCGCAGAACAATTCTTTTACCTCAATCTCAGAAGAAAGAGGCTTATGATTTTTTCAACTTTTCTGAAAATCGCAAGACAATTCTAATCGTTGGCGGGAGCCTCGGTGCAAGAACGATCAATGAATGCATACTTTCCTCTTATGATAAACTGAAATCATCAGAATACCAGGTGATCTGGCAAACAGGCGGATTCTATTACAATGAGATGATAGAAAGAGCTGGAGTTGCGGCGGACAATATTAGGATGTATGATTTTCTTAGAGAAATGAATTACGCCTATGCAGTAGCTGATGTTGTGATTTCGAGAGCAGGCGCACTTTCCATTGCGGAACTCATGCTGACAGGTAAAACAAGCATACTGGTGCCGTCACCAAACGTTGCTGAGGATCATCAAACCATCAATGCAATGGCTTTGGTTGAAAGAAACGCTGCTGTCTTGGTAAAAGATAAGGAAGCAAATGAAACCTTGATTGATACGGCTTTTGAACTTCTCGATGATGAGAAGAAAAAAGCAGAGTTGAGTGAGAATATTAAAGCCATGGCTCACGCAAACGCTGCACAAGACATAGCCAATGAGATAATTAAAATGATCGCTGCATAATGGAATTGGAAAAAATCGATAGCGTCTATTTTATTGGGATCGGAGGGATCGGCATGAGTGCAATTGCACGCTGGTTTAAGCAGCGAGGAAAACGTGTGGCTGGATACGATAGAGTGAGTACACCACTTACACGATCTTTAGAAGATGAGGGGATTTGGATTCACTATGAAGACAAAGTGAAAGCAATCCCGTCTACATTTAAGGAAAAAGACTGGGCACTCATTGTCTATACTCCAGCCATTCCTGAATCGCATGGAGAGCTTAATTTTTATCTGAAAAAAGGATTTCATGTAAAGAAACGTTCCGAAGTTCTCGGGATCATTTCAAAAGGACACTATTGTGTAGCTGTAGGAGGAACCCACGGCAAGACTACCACTTCCTCTATGCTAGCTCATATTCTTCACCATTCGGAGAACGGATGTTCTGCTTTTGTGGGAGGAATCATGACCAATTACAATACGAACCTTCTCATCGGAAAGGATGATGCTCCAGTTGTAATTGAAGCGGATGAGTTTGATCGCTCATTTCATAGACTATCACCCAATCATGCCATTGTAACATCTGTAGATGCAGATCATCTTGATATATATGGCGATGAGAAGAGTATGCAAGAGGCCTTTGGCAAGTTCCTTAGCTTGGTGCCGGAAGATGGAAATATATTGATTCACTACAAGGCTGCAGAAAAGATCAGCATCCATCTTGAGAGTCTGTACTATACCTATGGGATCGATCAGGGGGATTATCAAGCTCGTGCACTTCGAGGCATTGGAGGCGTTTTCTACTTCAACTATCACGGTCGTAAGACGATCAAAGACATTGCACTCTATGTGCCTGGTTTTCACAATGTCGAAAATGCAATTGCGGCGATTACGGCAGCTGTTGAGTTAGACGTTCCACCAGAAAAAATAAGAGAAGCATTTAAAACCTATCGTGGAGTAAAAAGAAGGTTCGAATACATAGTTCGAAGAGACGATTTCGTCTACATCGATGATTATGCGCATCATCCTGCAGAGGTCACTGCCATTTTGCGTTCGGTGAAAAGTATGTATCCGATGAAAAAGATAACGGCTATTTTTCAACCGCACTTATACAGTCGTACCAATGATTTTTTTGGAGGATTTGCCGAAAGCCTTGATCAGGCAGATGAAGTGATCTTACTTGACATCTATCCGGCAAGAGAGGAGCCTATTTCAGGAGTAAGTTCGCAAATGATTCTTGACAGAATGTTTACGCCAGATAGAAAGGTCGTATCCAAGGATAAATTAATAGCAGAATTAGATAATAGAGACTTAGATATTCTTGTAACAATAGGAGCAGGAGATATAGACCAATTGGTTCCAGTGATTGGCAATCATTTTAAAGAAGCTAAAAGTTGAAAAAGAATATAAAAACCATATTGCTCTATTCTATTACAGCCATACTTCTGATTGTTATGATTGGTTTTTCTAGCGTCAAGCGATCTTATAAGCAGGTCAATGATGTGAGGGTCGATATTGAAACATTGGATGGAAACTACTTCACCGACAAGCAGGAGGTTCTAAGCCTTATAAATGCGGAGAGTACTGATTATGTGCTTGGTTCATCTATCGGCTCATTGGATTTGAAATTGCTTGAGCAGAGAGTGAAAACCCATCCTTTCGTAAAAGAGGCGCAAGTCTTCAAAGACCTGAAGGGAAATTTAATTATCAAAGTAAATCAAGCTAAGCCATTGGCCAGAATTTTCAATCAAAATGGCGAGGATACCTATATCGATACTGAAGGATACTTGCTTCCAACTACTGCCAGACAGACCGCCAGGGTACCTATTATTGAAATGGAAAGGAAGTTCTTATGGGAAGAAAATATCACTGAAAGTAGATACGGGAGACAACTACTTGAACTTTTACATTTTATTGAAGGCGATGAATTCTGGAAAGCTCAGATAGCCGGATTACTTTTGCAAAAAGACGGGCAAGTGGTGATGCAACCTCAGGTTACCAAGCAAGAAATTGTTTTCGGTATGCCGGAAGAATTAGAGGAGAAATTCAAAAAACTTAAGCTTTTTTATAAAGAAATATTACCGAATAAGGGATGGAATACTTACAGTATGGTCAATCTCAAATTCAAGTATCAAATTGTTTGTAAATAAAAAATAATCTGCTAGTCAGAAGAATAGAGATATTAAGATTTTAAACTATTAGAGAGATGCAAGAAGATAAAATCATCGTTGGCCTGGACATTGGAACAACTAAGATTTGTGCCATAGTAGGGAAGAAAAATGAGTTCGGGAAGTTGGAAGTCCTCGGCATGGGAAAAGCTGTTTCAGATGGTGTTATTAGAGGTATTGTGACGAATATCGATAAGACTGTCGTTGCGATCGAAAAAGCAATCTCTGAAGCAAGTGAGCAGTCGGGTATTGATATCAAAGTAGTAAATGTTGGGATCGCCGGACAACACATCAAGAGTGCGGTGCATCATGGATCTATAACTCGAAGCTCGGACGATGAAATCACTGTTGAGGATATCAACAGACTCACAGGTGACATGTATCGTATTGTTATCCCTCCAGGGAGCGAGATCATTCACGTGATGCCACAAGATTACATTGTGGATTATGAAGACGGAATCAAAGATCCTGTAGGGATGTCAGGTGTTAAACTAGAAGCGGACTTTCATATCATCACAGCGCAAACGAATGCGATCAACAACATCAATAAGTGTGTGAGAAGAGCTGGACTTGAGATCGAAAATTTGATCTTGGAGCCACTTGCATCAAGCCTATCTGTACTTAGCGATGAAGAGAAAGAAGCAGGCGTTTGTTTGGTTGATATAGGAGGCGGGACTACAGATATTGCCATTTTCTATGACAACATCATCCGCCATACGGCTGTGATTCCTTTCGGAGGGAATATTATCACGGCGGACATTAAGCAGGGGTGCATGGTGATGGATCATCAAGCAGAGCTACTTAAAACCAAGTTTGGTAGAGCCATCGCGGAAGAAGCAAGTCCAAATGATATTGTTTCGATCCCTGGATTGAGAAACAGACAGCCGAAAGAAATATCACTGAAAAATCTGGCGCATGTGATTGAAGCTAGAATGGAAGAGATCATTGAGATGGTACACACGGAGATTATCACATCAGGCTTCCATAAAAAATTAGCTGCAGGCATAGTGGTGACAGGTGGAGGCTCGCAATTGACGAACCTTCAACAGTTATTCGAGTACATGACAGGTCTTGATACCAGGATTGGTCATCCAAATGAACACCTTGGTAAGAGCAAGCTGGATTCAGTGAAGAGTCCAATGTACGCGACGACTGTTGGTTTAGTTTTATCCGGATTCAGAGCTTTGGACATAAGAGAAGACAGCTATAAAGAAAAAGCAGGTAGAGGAAACCTGAAGGTTAAGAATAAGAAGGGAGCCAAGTTTTTTCAGAACATCATCGAAAAGACAAAAGACCTTCTCATCGATGACCTGGACGATAAAAACGATTATTAGGAGTAGAAGTCAGAATTCTCCTGCCGGTCGAAGGATATAGAAGAAATTAAGAAAATAAAAAAGGCAAAATTATGTATTCATTTGATTTACCAACACATCACAAATCCATCATCAAGGTGGTAGGAGTAGGTGGTGGAGGTGGAAACGCCGTAAACCACATGTTTAACCTTGGAATTAAGGATGTTGAGTTTGTTGTCTGCAACACAGATATACAAGCATTAGAAAGCAGCCCTGTTCCAAATAAGATTCAGTTGGGAACATCTCTTACAGGAGGGTTGGGAGCTGGAGCAAATCCTGAAAAAGGAAGAAATGCGGCACTTGAGTCAAAAGACGATATCCGCGACATGCTTGCTGAGGATACCAAGATGATTTTCATCACAGCAGGGATGGGTGGAGGTACCGGAACTGGCGCAGCTCCCGTCATTGCTGAGATTGCGAAAGAAATGGACATTCTGACTGTAGGTATCGTCACGGCACCATTTGCTTTTGAAGGTAAGAAAAAGATGAATCAGGCAAATGAGGGTATCGCCGCTCTAAAGAAAAACTGCGATACTGTACTCGTGATTCTAAATGATAAGCTTCGTCAGATTTTTGGAAACCTGGCGATCAGAGAAGCCTTTGGTCAGGCTGACAATGTGCTTACTACGGCAGCAAAAGGAATAGCTGAAATTATCACTGTTCCAGGGTATGTCAATGTGGATTTTGAAGATGTCAAGACTGTGATGAAAGATGCAGGTGCCGCTGTGATGGGCTCAGCTCAGACTTACGGTGAGAGCAGAGCAAGACGTGCAGCAGAGGAAGCACTCAACTCCCCATTGCTCAACAATCAAAACATCCATGGCGCACAGAAAATATTGCTTTCCATCATGTCCGGTGAAGAAGCCGAACTTCAAATGGATGAGCTGGCCGAAGTTACAGATTACATGCAGGAGTTTTCGGGTGATGATGCCGATGTGATCTTTGGTCACGGTGTAGATCCTGAGCTTGGAGAAAATATTAAGGTGACTGTTATCGCTACTGGTTTTGATCACGAGGAGATCAAGCATGTGGAGCGAGAAGTGAAATCTGAGCCTGTAGAAACGAAAAAGATTTTTGATTTAGAAAATCCACAACAGATCAGACTTTTCAATACACAAGAAGAAAATGACGATAAGATAGAAATCAGTAATAAAGAAGAGGAAGAAGTTGAGGAACAAGCGGACGAGCGCTCTTTTACATTTGATTTTTTGAAAAAAGAAATAAGAAGAGCAGTAGAGGAAGAAGATGAAGAAGAAAGTTTCGAATTCGAGTTTGACGATGAGGAAGAACTCTCTTATTCCAAACCTCAGGAAAAAGAAGATCCGATTGATATTCCAAGAATGACCAGTATGGACATTCATTCCAAAAAGGTGGAATTAATGGAAGAGCGAAGAAGAAGAGAAGAGTTACTCAATGGCGTTCAAAAGACGGATATCAGTGCTCAAGATTATAAAACCAGATATGATGTCCCGGCATATGAGCGTAAGAAAGTAAACTTCGTTCAAGTACCACATTCTGCAGATCGAAACATTTCAAAATTCAATCTGACAGAGGACAATCAGATACTTGGAAACAACAAATATCTACATGATAATGTAGACTAATTAATATGATTTTTGCCTTTAAAAAGGTTGTGCGAAATTTCGCACAACCTTTTATTTTTATAAACCAGTCGATAATTATTTCAATTAAGGATCGTATTTATTAAACTTGGGCTTCAAAACCACCAAAAGATGAAACAAGCTTGGCTTAATTTCCTAAAATCATTTCAACCGACCTATTCTGTAGTCGTTTCTATGTACCATGTTATCCCTGGGAGAAAGGTGCAAAAATATGATCACAAGCACGATTTTGGTAAAGGCGAGATAGAAGAAGCAAGAGTTTTTTACAATGCTGTAATCAAAAAACATGCTGATACAGGCTTTCCAAACACAGAGATTCAGTTGATGAAAGGAAAGAAAACTGTTCTACATAGTCGTAAGTTTGGACCAGTAGAGATGGTTAAAACATTAAACGTCGCTTAAGACGAATAAAAAAGAAATTTAAAAACCTTTCTTTGAGAAATCAGGGAAAGGTTTTTTTGTGTTTGAGAATCAGAACGCATTATTGGATTGGACTCTGTAGAACTGTTGGTAACAATTGAAAAGAAATTTGGAATAGAGATTCCAGATTTGGAGGCCCAGCAAATTACTACGGTCCAAGATTTTGCTGATTCTGTATACTCAAAGATTAAAACCAATCCGGGAAAAGGTGTTTGACGCAAATCGTGTTTCATAGAGTAAGAAAGGCTTTCGTTGAGCTTGGGAACTCTAGGGAAACAATAAACATAAATTCAAAAATTTCCGATTTCCTAAATTCGAATAATAGAAAAGATGAATGGAACAGATTGGAGAGGCTAAGTTTTATCTAATCCAATCCCAACTCCTTTCTTAGCCCTTCATCAGCGTTGGAATTCTTGTTCCAGTACTTAGATCGGATGGTCTTTATCAATGTACCTGAAGTCGTAAGTTTTTGCTTCTTAGCACCCCAGCCGCTATAGTAAGTATCTTCCCAACCAAGGACTCTAAATGGGAATTGATTTTCGAAAACAATTTCTAAGTTCCGTTCCAGCGCAGGATAGGAGATTGTGTATTTCATGTTTTCGCTCTCTTCCGTCAGAGAAACTACGCAATCGTACGCTTTAATGTCATTGTGAGAAAATCGAAGGTAGAAGAAAGAAGGAATTATTTTTAATTTCCCGGTGGGCAGCTCAGCTGGGTTTATTCTGATGAGCGACCAAAGGTCATCTTCAAGAATGTCTTTTTTTAGATTGATCTCCTTTTGAGCTTCACTTTGAAAATACGAAGCATTTTGGATGTTGAAATCCCCATTATCAATCAGTTCGAGATACGTATGTCCGCACCACTCTTGGCTGGAAGTAGATACTTTGATAGAATTACCTCCTGAAGGAAATGGAATGAAAGTACTGTTCATCATAGAGTAGGGATAAACTCCAGTATTGAATTTTCTGGTAGCGTTTAACTTAAGGACAGAGATGTTGTCTGTAGAAGGATTGTCAGCTTTGGTGTTGGTCTTAGTTGAAAAGTCCTCCGTTACAAATATCATAACCGCTTTTCCGTCACGCATCTCTCCATACCGAGCTTGCTTCAGCTCATAACTAGAAAGCTCTGCCTCCCCATTATACCAGTATTCCCTCAGTTGCTGATCATAAGGGTTTTGTTTTGAAGAGTCAGGGTTGTTCGGAGCGCACGCTAGCAATAAGCTCAGAATAGAGATATTAATAAAAGAAATCATGGTTTTCATTTTATAGTAAGTCTTACCAAAGTAAGCAACAAAATGAAACAAAGAATAGTTGTCAAACAATGATCATCGTCAGCCTGATCTAAAGAGCGTAGGAAACTAAGCCCTTTCTGACTCATTTACAATGCAATATTTAAGTTTTGATATCCTTGATTTCAAATGCCATCTGCAAGTAGTTGTTGATAGCTCCGATTGGCTCTAGCTTAATGTAAAATGACTTGATGAAGTCATCAAACGCCTTGAATTCATGGTAAGGCACACCAAACTCATCAAAGAGCAATATGTCTCCCTTCTTCAGATAAGGATATAAAACAGTCAAGGTAAAAAGCGTAGAGCTGTACAAATCGCCATCCAGATGTACAATCAAAGATTTGCTGAAATCAATTTTAGGGATGGTTTTAAGAAGAGTATCCTGAAACAGTCCTTTGACGAAATTAATCCTTTCATCCGGGATATTGGGAAAGTTGCCCTCTTGCGTAAATACCCCTTTCTCATAAGTACCGTATTTTTCAGGTAAGCCCTCAAATGTATCAAAACCCCAAAAATTAGTGTTCCCGTTGGAGTTGTTTTCTGACCACCATTTCAAGGAGTTCCCTGAAGCCACACCAAATTCCAGATAAGATATTGGCTCATCTTTTAATGATTTGTGTTCCAGTAGAAACTGGTAAAGTTTTACCCTGTCATGCTGTTTGACTTTGTTATTGTAAAAGTCGTTGTACTTAAGCACAGGCTTGTTTTGGTCAACCCATTTAGAGAGTTTTAGCATGTAGCCTATATAGATCAGGACATCTGCTGAAAAACCCAATAACTTGTGTACTCTTATTCTTATCAGATTGGCTTTGACTTTCTTTATCAGTCGTATTTTGCTCATCGAAGGCTAGGCTTATTACTCAGTGACTAAAAGCCAAAGATACCAGCTTCAAGAAAATCTAAAGTCTTAATTGTTTTAGTTTCTTACTCTAAAAAACTTCAAGCTTTGTAAGCTAAAACAACTATTCGCTCCTCAAAGATTTAGCGGGATTAGTTAGTGCAGCTTTCCTTGCCTGATTAGAAACGATCGACAAGGCAAATACCAGTGCAACCAAGCCTGCAATTGGAAATATCCACCAATGAAGTTCCGTGCGAACCTGATAGCGTTTCAAGTAAGTATCCAGTAAGTACCACGAAGTGGGAGCAGCCACAGCAAATGCGAGGAGCACCATTTTAGTAAATTCTCTGCTGATCAAAGAAATGAGACTGATCACGCTAGCGCCCAATACTTTTCGTATACCTATCTCTTTTATTTTTTGTTCTGCCGTATATGAGGCGAGTCCAAATAAGCCCAGACCAGTAATGAAAATGGCTAACAGCGAAAATATAGTTGCAAGCTTTTGAGTTAGATTGATGGTCGCGAATTTCTTCCCGAATTCTGCATCAACAAATTCATATTCGAAAGGATATGCCGGATTGTGTTTATTAAAGATCAATTCTACATCCTTGAGAGATTGTTGTAGCCGATTTGTTTTTTTAAGCCTTAGCGTTACGTAGCTGATCCATTCTGGATTATACACCATGAACATGGGCTTCACCTCTTCATAAGGTGAGCCCATAATTACATTGTCTACTACTCCGATTAAGGTCACTTTATCTCCCCACAGGTCGAGTTTTGTTCCTATTGGATTTTCTCCCAGATCCATTAGGTCTAGGCCTGCCTGGTTGATGACAATAGCAGAAGTATCTGTAGTAAACTCCTTGGAGAAGTCTCGTCCCTGAAGCACCTTAATGCCCATAGTTTTGGTGTAATCATACTCGGTGCTGATGGTTGTGAAGATGACTTTCAGACTTTCAGGTTTTCCAGGCCAGCCAAGAAAGTTATTAGAATAAATGGCATTTATAGGACTGTTTGATTTGGTTACTGCTTCTACTAATCCAGATTGGAGAAGCTCGTTTTTCAGCGCTACATAATTCTTATCAATAGCGTCCGTAGTTGAGATCGAGATCAGATTCTCCTGATTATACCCCAACTCTCTGTTTTTTACCAACTCGATTTGATTGTAAATGACCACAGTGCTGATCATTAGAATGATCGAAAATGAAAACTGCAACGTGACGAGTACTTTACGAGGAGTACCGGATTTTTTACCAACGAAGACTGAGCCTTTGAGCGTTTTTACCGGATCGAAAGAAGATAAATATAGAGCCGGATAGCTTCCTGAGATTACACCCGTTATTAAAATCACACTGAGTGAAAAGATCCAAAATTCGCTTGATGTTGGGTCTATGGTAAGTTCTTTTTCAACAAGCGTATTGTAGGGGCTCAGAAAAGCCAGAGCCACCACAAGTGCAATTACATATGAGATGGTAGAAATGAAAACTGATTCTCCAATGAATTGGGAAATAAGTTGCCCCCTTTTTGATCCCAAAGACTTTCTTATACCAACTTCTCTTACCCTTTTCTCAGACCTGGCTGTAGCAAGATTCATGAAATTGATGCAGGCGATTACCAGAATGAAAGCTGCAATTATGGTAAATAATTGGACATAATCTCCCATGCCTCCTGTTGCTTTTCCATTTTCGAAATTCGAATGAAGTCTCCACTTTTCCATAGGATGAAGGAAAAAACTTCGAGGAATGTCATCTTGCCCATTTTCAGTTAACATATTTTTTATGCCGGCTTCCACGGCAGCAGCTTTGTCACTACTAGATATCTCGATCATTACCTGAAAGGAATAGTTACCCCAATTGGTTTTGTTATTGACTACCCATTCATTGATTGATTCCCTGTGTTTCCAAGGTATGATATAATCAAATTCGAAAGATGAGTTTTTGGGTATGTCCTTCAAAATGCCCGTGATTTTGAGCAGGCTTTTATCATCAACTTTAATGATTTCACCTACAGGATTTCTTTCTCCAAAAAGTGTTTCAGCCAAACTCTCTGTGATTACAATAGATGAAGGATCACCTAAAACTGTCTCAGCACTTCCTGAAATAAGCGGAAACTCGAACATTTCCAAGAATTCGTTGCTGGCGAAATATCCGTGTTTGGTAATTCGCTTTTCACCCACGGTAAGAAGTCGGTCACCTCCCCAGCCGGTCACACAAGTATTTACAATATCACTATGGCCGGTTTTCAAAGCTTCATAAGAAGGCAATGGGATAGACCTCCAAGAGTTTATTTTACCATCAAATTCCGCATTGACCCAAACCTGATGAAGTCTGTCAAACTTTGGATGAAAACGATCAAATGATGTTTCATCTGCTACCCAAAGAAGAATAAGTACACTGCAAGAAATTCCGATAGACAATCCTGCTATATTGATTGACGAGTAGAGACCATTTCTGCGGAGGTTTCTCCATGCTACTACAAGAAAATTACGTATCATAAATATTAGGTTTGATGGGTACTATTGAATGACAAGAGAAAATTTTTAGGGTTGCATGAGAATCTTTACTTTCATTGAAAAAGAATACTTCGATACAAGTGAGAGGTTACATCTTTTACAAAAAAAAGAGTCACCTAGCAAAAGAGTTTACGGTTTCTTAAGCAAAACCAAGCTTGCTCCATCCGCTTATTTTATCCAAGCACCTACGATGGAAAAGAGGCATCTGGGAGAAAAGAGACTCGTTAAAATTGAGTAAATTTCTAATAAGTAAATTCAGGTCTTGATATTGAAAATAGACTTGTACAACAATCTGAAATAGTAGCGCTCAATTTTGAATATGACACTATGCTGAACAAAGTTGTTGAAAGTGCCGATGCATCCATTTGGGATATAGCCGACAAGATGACCATCATGCTTGGAGGTTTTGGTTTGTGTGGCATCCCTGAAAATCTGATAAGTGCCTTACTAAAGACCGGAGCGAAGGAGCTTACATGTATATCTAATAATGCTGGAGTAGACGGATTTGGTATTGGCCAATTGCTAGAAGCTAAGCAAGTAAAGAAAATGATCTCTTCCTACGTAGGTGAAAATGCGGAATTCGAAAGGCAATTGCTGTCAGGAGAGCTGGAGGTAGAATTATTGCCTCAAGGTACTCTTGCGGAGAGAATACGAGCAGGAGGAGCAGGTATTCCTGCATTCTTCAGCCCAGCAGGATATGGAACAGAAGTGGCCGAAGGTAAAGAGACAAGGGAGTTTGGAGGAAAAATGTACCTAATGGAAAAATGGTTAAAAGCAGATTTTTCATTTATCAAGGCATGGAAAGGTGACACTTCTGGAAATCTGATTTTCAAAGGCACGGCAAGGAATTTTAATCCTATGATGGCCGCTGCTGGAAAAATAACTGTTGCGGAAGTTGAAGAATTGGTGCCCGCAGGGGAACTAGACCCCAACGCTGTACATACCCCGGGGATTTATGTTCAGAGAATATTTCAGGGCTCTGGATACGAAAAAAGAATTGAGCAAAGAACCATTCGGACGGAAGAATAGAGGATAAACTCATTGTTGCCATGTTAGATAAAATCGGAATAGCAAAAAGAATAGCAAAGGAGATCACGGATGGACTATATATCAACCTTGGGATAGGCATTCCTACCTTGGTTGCCAATTATATTCCGGATGACATCTCAGTGGTTTTGCAATCTGAAAATGGACTCTTAGGGATGGGGCCTTTTCCTGTTGAAGAAGAAGTAGATGCTGACCTAATCAACGCCGGGAAGCAGACCATCACCATGCAGGCAGGGTCGTCGCTGTTTAATTCCGCAGAGAGCTTTGCTATGATAAGAGGAGGACATGTCGATCTGACTATTTTGGGCGCAATGGAGGTATCAGAGAACGGTGATATTGCCAATTGGAAAATACCGGGCAAGATGGTGAAAGGAATGGGAGGAGCCATGGACTTGGTTGCTTCTGCCGACCGTATCATAGTTGCCATGCAGCATACGAGTAAGTCAGGCGAGCCCAAATTGTTGAAGAATTGTACACTACCACTTACAGGAGTAGGTTGTGTGAAAAAGATTGTAACCAATCTGGCTGTTTTAGATGTATTGTCTGGGGGAGGTTTCAAGTTATTGGAAAGAGCTCCTGGGGTTAGTATTGATGAAATAGTTCAATCCACTGAAGGAGAATTAATAGTTGAAGGAGATATTCCTGAAATGCTCTTTTAATAAATCAAAAGTCCGAGAACAGGACTAAAGCCTAATCATTGTAGCGCACCTCCAAGTCTTTCAAGTCACACTTTAATCCTGAGTGAAGTATCATTGACTGATGAACTTCATAATGTCCTGCTAGATTATTTGCTGGAATATCCCATGAGCAGAATGTCAATATTTCTAAATTTACTGTTAGGTTAATCTTATTTTATTGAGTTTGTCATATTGAATGGGCATTCTCGAACAAGTGAAATTCTTTATCAAAATATGTTTCGGCACCTCAAAGTGACGATTCTATTAGATTGATAAAGTAAGGTTAAGGGTTTACCTTAAATCAATTAATTCTAAAATGATGCGGATACTAGTAGTAGCTTCCTTATTTTTTTCAATCACTGCTGCAACAGCTCAAGATTTTACTAGAATAGAATTGCAAGCAAGACTATCCAATATTGAAGATATCAATGGAGTCGCGGTTGCTGATATTGATGGAGATTATGACCTGGATTTATTTGCAGTGGTCAGGCAGCATATTCTGGAGCCTGGAGATGGTTTAGAAAGCTATCTTTTTCGAAACAACAATGATGGCACCTTTACTGATATTACAGAAACTTCAGGAATTGTCAGTGCCTTCGACTATTCTGATGTAAATATTGAAGCCAATCTAGGAATGAAAATGGGAGCCTCGTGGGGCGATTTCAACAACGATGGCTTCCCTGACCTTTTCCTTGCAAGCGTTCATCACCTTCAATTATTTCAGAATTTGAATGGAACAGAATTCATCGAGGTGACCGATGCTTCTGGAATTATCGGTACAAATACTTGTTGGAACACTGGAGCTACCTGGTGGGATTATGATAACGATGGATACCTTGATCTTTATGTATCTAAGTGGGGAGGTTGCGAGAGCAACTTTCTATACCACAACAATAGGAATGGGACTTTTTCTGATGTTACAACAAGCCTCGGAATACGGGATGATTTAAACAATGAAGAAGGGACACTGGACCCATCATGGATGGGTATGCCGATGGACGTGAATTCCGATGGACTACTTGATCTTTATGTCACCAATGATTTTGGAGTTAATTCAAGACTCTATATCAATAAAGGAAACTCTTTAGGATTTGAAGAAAAAGCCTCGGAATATGATTTGACCGATGACCTAAATGGTATGGGTGTAGCCGTGGGTGATCCAAACAATGACGGACTATTTGATATCTATGTTTCAGATATTGGTACAAGCGTCATGTACACAAATCTGGGAGAAGAAAGATATGAAAGCAGTGCCTTTGATCTGGGAGTCCTTGAAACAGGATGGGCTTGGGGAGTCGGATTTTCGGATTTGGATCATGACTCTGATGAAGACCTGATTGTGGTGAACGGATATGGACAAGAAGAGCGGAATTACTACTACGAAAATCAGTTTAAGGAAGGGAAACATGAATACAAAAATCGGACTGAGGAGAAAGGTATGGGAGATGAGGCCGATGCAAATGCGCTTGCCATATTTGATTATGACAGTGACGGAGATCCTGATGTGCTCATCTCAAATTCGGATGACATTGTTCATTTTTATGAAAATAACCTCATTACGTCGGGTACGCCCAGAGATAAAAGCTGGTTACAGGTTTGGCTGGAAGGAACTGACTCAAATCGGGATGCTATCGGGACGAAACTTGAACTAAAAACTGATAAAGGGATATTTCATCGTTTTTACACTGGCGCAGGATTTATGACACAAAACCTAATGCCAGTACATTTTGGGTTAGCAGATGCGGATGAGATTATTGAATTGAAAGTGACATGGCCGAAAGGAGGAACCCAAACTTTCAATGATCTGACGCTCAATCAATTTGTGTATGTTAAGGAAAACGAGGAGCTAGAGCCTTTGTCACTTGGAGCAACTAAAATACCTGGATGCACCAATCCCGAATCTTGTACGTATAACCCTGATGCTACCGTGAATGATGGTTCATGTCAGTTTCTTGATTCTTATACTCTTAATGGAGCTATTCTGTCTGGAAACCTCAATGAAGAAATTTATTCATACGAAGAACTAGATAATCATCAATACAATTGGGAAGTTAAAGGAGGCCGCATAGTGTCTGGGCAAGGAACTTCCGAAGTTTCTGTTCGATGGGGCTTGGGTGCTAAAGGTTTGGTGAGCGTAAAGACCTCAGATGAAAACTGCTCCAGTAGTCCGGTTCAGATTGAAGTTACCCTTACGCCTTCTGAGGATCAATCCGACTTTTCTATAGCGCGTATTTGGAACGAAGCTTTGTTGGAGGCTATCAGGAATGATTATGCCAGGCCTACGGTGCATGCCCGCAATTTATTTCATGTTGGTGTTGCCATGTATGACTCATGGGCTGCCTATCATTCTTCGGAAGTGCAGACCTATTTATTGGGTAATCAATTGGGAGGGTTTACAAGTGATTTTGAGGGTTTTGATTTTGAAGGCGACACTAGCATCAATGTTAACAAAACGATCAGCTATGCAGCCTATAGACTATTGAGTTACCGGTTCAATGATTCTCCGAACCGCGAAGAAACTTTGAGTCTATTTGATGGTATAATGGAGCGCCTCGAATATGATCCCGGCATTACCACAACCAATTATCAAGTTGGGGGGGCTGTTGCCTTAGGTAACTACATCGCTGATCAGATTATTCAGTATGGACACACCGATGCATCAAGGGAAGTATCCAAATACGACAATGCATTTTACAATCCTGTAAATGAGGCTTTGGATCCTGATAAGGGGGGTAATCAAGTGATTGATGATCCTAACAGATGGCAGCCGCTCAAACTAAGACAGTTCATAGATCAGGCAGGAAACCCGATAGGTATAAATACACCAGAGTTTCTAAGTCCCGAATGGGGAGCAGTATCAGCATTTGCACTTCAAGAAGAGGATGTAAGTGTCTTAACCAGAGATGGCGATGACTATCGCGTACATCTTGATCCGGGAGCTCCTCCATACCTAAACACAACTACGCTTAGTGATGAGTCTAAGCTGTATCAATGGAATTTCTCCCTGGTATCAGCATGGAGTTCTCACTTAGACCCTTTTGATGGAGTAGAGTGGGACATCTCACCGAAGCGAATCGGGAACATCGATTTTGAAAGCTTACCAGTCACATTGGAAGGACATAGGGAGTTTTATGATCTAATAGATGGAGGCGATATAAGTAAGGGGCATGATCTGAATCCAGTAACCGGAGTTGCATATGAATCTCAAATAGTACCCAGAGGGGATTATGCTAGAGTTCTAGCTGAGTTTTGGGCAGATGGACCAGATTCAGAAACTCCACCAGGTCACTGGTTTACATTGTTGAACTACGTAAATGATCACCCTGATTTTGAAAAAAGGTTTGAAGGACAGGGAGATTTGATTGATGACTTAGAATGGGACGTCAAAGCTTATTTTTTACTTGGCGGAACCATGCATGATGCGGCTATTGCCGCATGGAGTGCAAAAGGATGGTATGATTACATAAGACCGATTTCTGCCATTCGGTATATGGCCGAAAGAGGACAGAGCAGCGATCCTGAAAAACCAAATTATGACGTAGCGGGCATTCCTTTATTAGATGGATTCATTGAGTTGGTGGAAGAAGGAGACGATCTGGCTGGAGCAGAGGATGAAAACATTGGTAAGATCAAAATCTATGCTTGGAGGGGACATAGAGAAATCAGCAATACAGATAAAGATCAGGCTGGAGTTGGCTGGATTTTGGCTGAAAAATGGTGGCCCTATCAGCGTCCCTCTTTTGTGACTCCTCCATTTGCTGGTTATGTATCAGGGCATTCTACCTTTAGCAGAGCTGCTGCGGAAATGATGACTAAACTAACAGGGGATGCTTTTTTTCCAGGGGGAATCGGAGAATTTGTAGCAAAGAAGAATGAATTTTTGGTCTTCGAAGAAGGCCCAAGTCAGGATGTGATTTTGCAGTGGGCAACTTATCGAGATGCTTCAGATCAATGTAGCTTATCCCGAATATGGGGCGGTATTCATCCTCCAGCAGATGATATCCCTGGAAGGCTGATCGGAGATAAAGTAGGCAAACAAGCTTTTGAATTTGGTAAGCAATATTTCAAAATGGCACCACTTTCTGGTAGAGAGTTCAATGGAAATATGATCCTCTTCCCTAATCCCGTAGATGAGGATGGCAAAATTCATATCAGCTATTCATCAAGCGAAACGACCTTTTCAATTCATGATATTTATGGAAGAAAGATCATTTTGCAGGATAAAGTATACGATGAAAGCAGACAAGAATGGATTCTTACTATTCCCAAAGTAACTCCTGGGCTTTATTTTATCAATATAGACGGCCAATCAAGGAAGTTTCTGGTTCGATAATGAATTGCAATCGTACTAATCTATAGCTCTTTCTTTTCACTTTTAGAGAGAGCAAACGTGTGCAATCGTGCATTTGACAGGTTTTGTTAAATTGAGAAACAATAAAATCTGAAATGAAATCCCTATCACTTTCCCTAATTGTCTCTCTTTTTGCATGTCTTGCTTCCTGTTCTACAAACAACGAAACCAAACATGATCACCTTCATCCGCAAATAGAATTTGCAAAACGACAGATCAAAGAAGCGAAACTAAGCCGAGGCTTAAGTGAACCTTCATTGTTTAATTATCTCATTGATACGGTCAATTACAAGAGCGAAGAATATGAGATCAAAGTAAGCGAGGGCAGGGTGTCAATAGTTGGAGGTGATTACAATGGTCTCATGTATGGAGGGTTAGAATTGGCAGAGCAGATTGATCTTTATGGTGAAGTAAAAGATTTCAAGGGAAGTCCTTTTCTGAAAAAAAGAGGAATAAAATTTAATATCCCATTAGACGCTCGCACTCCAAGCTATGACGACTCTGGAGATGCTGCTCAGAAGAACATTGTTGAAATGTGGAATTGGGATTTTTGGGAAGAGTTTTTAGACAATATGGCGATTCATCGATACAATGCTTTGACATTGTGGAACCCCCATCCATTTCCCTCTATGATCAAGATGCCTGATTATGAGGATGTAGCTCTAAATGATGTAATGGTAACAACACTCAGTCCAGTAGGTATCGAGAACGAATGGGGAGACCCTCAACTGGTCACAAAGAATGTAATGGACAATTTGAAGGTGGTTAAAAAGATGTCCATCGATGAGAAGATTTCTTTTTGGCAGAAAGTGATGAAGCGTGCTGCCAACAGGGGAATAGATATCCACTTTATTACATGGAATATATGTCCGAATAGCGTTGCTACTCCTGTTGATCCCTTTTATAAAACATACGATGTGCGCATGCTTGAGGAGATCCCTGGTAAGTATGGCGTTACTCATCAAATGGATAACCCCAAAACACGAGCCTACTACCGTGAGGCAGTAAAAACGTTTTTACTTACCTATCCGAATGTGAAGGGGATAGGAGTTACGGCAGGGGAGCACATGCCAAAAGGTTGGGATAATTATAACAGGGAAAAATGGCTTTGGGAGACTTACGGTTTGGGGATTTTGGATGCAAAGAAACAGCAGCCAAATCGGACCATTGATTTTATTCATCGGGTCTGGTTTTCAGATATGGAGGAGATTATGAAATACTGGGGGGATTATCCTGACTCATTCGAAGTGAGTTTCAAATATGCCAAAGCCAGATTGTACTCTTCTCCGAAACTACCTTTTGCAAAGGGTCATGTAGCTTCTATGAAGAACTATGGACTTAAATCATGGTGGAACCTTCGAAATGATGACATATTCGTTTATCGATGGGGAGACCCAGATTATGTAAGAGCATTTCTTACGCATTTTCCAGAAGACTATACTGCCGGCTATCACATGGGGTCAGATGGCTATGTTTGGGGCAGAGAATTCATCAGTAAAAACTCAGAGCTGCAAGGTGAGCTTGAAATCAAGAAACATTGGTACAATTTTATGCTTTGGGGACGATTGGGCTATAATGCCGATCTGGATAAGGAGTTTTTTGTAAAAAAACTAGCACATCGTTTTCCCACAATAGATGCAGCACTATTGTATGAGACATGGAAGCAAGCATCAAAAGTTATTCCTCTTGTGAATGTGTTTCACTGGCGGGATTGGGATCACATGTTTGCAGCAGAAGGTTGCTTAACTAAACCAAAATGGGGAGGATTTAGAGATGTCACTCATTTTATGGACAACCCCACCATGAAGGGAAGTGATATTCTTAACCCAAGGAAATTTGTGAAAACCGTTTTGGCAGGAGAAACTACGGATAAGCAGACTCCATTAAATGTTATTGACAGCTTGCAAGATTATTCCAGATACATTTTCAGTCAATTAGAAGTACTTCGAAGCGATGAAAATACGGAGGAGCTCAGCACGTTAATCGATGACATGGAAGCTATGTCATACCTCGCCGAATACTATGCAGCAAAGATTCAAGGCGCTGTGGAATTGGTTTATTATAAGGAGAAAAGCGATAAAACCCATCAAATTCAAGCAATAACTCATCTGGAAAAAGCACTAGAACACTGGAAAAATTACGCAACCATCTCTGAAAAAAACTACAAGTCTCAAATGCTGGCGAGAACTTTTCTTCTTGATTGGAGGTCGGTGCAGGAGCGAGTCAGGCAAGATATTGCCATTGCTAAGGGACATGGCACGTTTGTGATCAAATAGCGGCCAGCATTCACAGAGCACTTCCAGAGATATTCTATATAATTTCTTTCGGACTAAAATATCAATACTACATATAGGACATTGTAAATTTTATTTCTTAGTATTGCAATACTACATATAGGACATTGCGATCATGAAGGAATATCAACTAGGTGAATTTGAAGAAATTGTTTTGCTCACTGTTGGCGTGCTTTATCAAAACGCGTACGGGGTAGCAATCAAAGATGAAATAGAATCGCGACTCAAGAGAAAGGTAAGCGTGGGCGCTCTGCAATCTGCTCTCCGCAGAATGGAAAAAAAGGGCTATCTCACTTCAGAAGTAGGAGAAGCGAATGAACAGCGAGGAGGTAAACCCAAAAAATACTTCACCATAACAGCTTACGGAAAGAAGGCATTGGAATATTCCAAAGATGTAAGAATGGAACTTTGGACTGCTATACCTCCGGCAGCTTTTGAACTTAAGCTCACATGATTAAGAGGCTTGCAGATCGGCTTCTTAGGTGGTACTGTCACCCTGATTACTATAGAGACATCTCAGGCGATCTGGAGGAAATCTATGATCGATCCTATGCAGATATGCCAGCGATCAAGTCCGATCTGCTTCATATGGCAAGAGTCATTATGCTCTTTAGGCCATCGCTACTCAGAGAATTTGCATTACACACTTTTATAAATGATACAGGTATGCTCAGAAATTATTTTAAAATAAGCTTAAGGAACTTAAACAAGCATCGTGCTTACACCTTTATCAATGTGTTTGGGCTCGCCATTGGTTTGGGAGCGTTTTTACTTATCAACCAATACATCAAGTTTGAGAAGAGTTACGATGACTTTATAGAGAACTCAGACCAACTCTATAGATTGACCACAGATCAAGTGGTAGATGGTGTTATGGGTACTCGGGATGCCATGTCTTTCAATCCATCAGGCAAAGCATTGATGGACGAGTTACCAGAAGTCATCAATTATACCACGACTTACAAATTCAATGAGATCACCTTTAAGAATGGTGAAAACTTAATTGCAGAAAAAATGGTGCTTGGGGCTGATTCTAGCTTTCTAAAACTGTTTTCTTATGAGTTGATCAGTGGAGATCCAAATCATCAACTGATAGAACCAAATACAATCGTACTTACTCAGGCTAAGGCAAAAAAATATTTTGGTTCTGAAAATCCGGTAGGAAAGGAACTATATCTCTACAGCGGTTTTAATAAGTCGTTTAAGGTAACAGGTGTCATGCAGGACGTTCCAGAGAATACCCATTATCATTTTGATGCACTCATTTCACTAAGTACGATTAAGGATTTTTTAACCCAGGAGGCTTGGAATGGATACAATTACTACACTTACGTGCAGCTTGCCCCGGATTCTGATCTGGAGAAGATAAATGGTTTGCTTCCGGGCTTAGCCAGAAAATTCATAGGAGAAGAAAGCTCATTGGTGTTCAATCTACAGCCCGTTCAAGACATTCACCTTCATTCTGTGCAGACATACGAGCCAGAAGCACATGGAGATGCCAAATCAGTCAAAGTGCTTGTTATTATTTCTATATTTATTCTGATCATTGCTTGGGTAAACTACATCAACCTGGCAACCGCTCGTGCGGTGGATAGAGCCAAAGAAGTTGGCCTAAGAAAAGTAATTGGCGCGAAAAAAGGACAGCTGGTTACTCAATTCTTAATGGAGGCTTTGATTATCAATTTTTTTGGCTGCCTGATAGCATTTGGGTTAGCAGAGTTCATATTGCCATATTTCAATAATTTGATTGGAAGAGAAATGGCGACTCATTTATGGAATGATTCATATTTCATTGGTCGACTTTTTCTGTTTTTTCTACTTGGAGTTATCATTTCAGGTTTTTATCCCGCAGTGGTTCTTTCCAGTTTCAAACCCGTTACGGTCCTCAAAGGGAAATTTCGCAACTCTAAGAGTGGCGCATTGCTTCGCAAAAGTTTGGTTGTCACACAGTTCGCTGCATCTTTTATTCTTCTCACTGGCACATTTGCTGTGTACAAGCAAGTTCAGCATATGAGATCCAAAGATCTTGGACTGAATGTAGATAAGGTAATAGGTTTTGCAAACCCAAGGTTGGAATCAGGAGGGGATAGGGATGCGTTTTTGCAAAAGAAATTATCATTCCTCAATGAGCTACGCACCAATCACAATATCGAGAACGTCGCAAGAATATCTAATATCCCGGGTGGAGGAGCCTCTGATGTTAATTCAAATGGCAGTGGTGCCAGAATTATGGGAATGACGGACTTTCTCGACGGTACTACCTATGTTCAGTCTTTGGATGAAAACACGGTAGATGTTTTGGATATGAAGATACTCCATGGAAGAACTTTTATAAAAGGCATGAAGTCCGATTCCAGCGCAGCTATCGTGAATGAAGCTTTTCTTAAAAGGCATGGTTTGGAAGTGAATGAGTCTATCCTTGGAAACAAAATACTTTTTGGTAAGGAACTTAGCAATAATCGATATCCCATTATTGGTATTGTGAAAGATGTATATCGAGGTACACTTAAGAATGCAATAGAACCTACTATCTATTTTAACTGGACACATCCAGGCAACACGGTTGTAAAACTATCAGGGGAAAATATTGAAGAAGGCCTTAATCATGTCAAGAAGACCTGGAGCCAATTTTTTCCTACAGAAGCACTAAACTACAACTTCGTAGATGAGCGATATGATCAACTATACTTGGCAGATAAAAGGTTTGGAAACGTCTTTGTTGCTTTTTCTATTTTCGCAATATTGGTGGCATCTCTTGGTTTATTTGGTCTGGCTTCATTTATAGCTATGCAGCGAACAAAGGAAGTAGGAGTGCGAAAAGTACTAGGAGCTAGTGTAGCTCAGATCATAGGAATATTCTATAAGGATTTTCTTATTCTCATAATCGTATCTGTGGTGTTGGGTGTACCACTCGTTTATCTGGGAGTTGACTCATGGCTCAATGGATATGCCTACAGAATACTTTTTCCATGGGAATCACTTCCCCTTTCAGCCATTGCACTGATGATTTTCGCTTTTGCCATCGTAGGATATCAGATATATAGGGTGGCAATTCTTAGTCCTGCGAGTACGCTTAAGGACGAGTGAAATGCCTGCTTGATTATGGCTTATGTTGGTTTTGCTTGTATCCTTATATTTGAGAGATTAACTCTCAATTAACTTTCAATGCAAATCTCCTTTAAGAAAATAATTTTCCTATTTGCAATCATAGTAGGTGGAGTATTCATTTACTATCAATATAAACCGGGAAACGAATGTGAATCGAGGGTTAACTACGACCATCTATATCTGAATAGGAATATTAATCTGGATAGCTTGTTCTTGCCAGTCGATAGCTTGGAGAAGGGAGAGGTTCTTGAAGAATGGAGAAGTTTTAACTCCGAAAGTGATCAATATGATATTCTGGAAGAGTTTGCACTATATGGAAGAACCTGTAAACTCATTTCCCACACTTATGGTGGAGATCGACACTTTGGAGCTGTTCTTTTTCCAAGCGGATATGATTATTCGAAAAGCTACCCGCTTATAGTATGGGCCGATGGGCTTAATCAACTCGATCCTAGCACAAAGCTCGAACGAAGTATGACGGGATTTCTATCACAGCATCTTGACGATTACTTTATTGTTGTCCCTTCCTACCGAGGACAGTCATTATATGCCAATAAGAAATTCTATTGCTCTGATGGTTTCTTTGGAGATGCATTCGATGGTGCTACTTCAGATGCTTTGCGATTGCTTCACCTGACGCAAACAAAACTTGGGAATGTCGACTCTACCAGACTCGCCATTTATGGAGTAAGTAGAGGAGGAACAGTAGCGCTTTTGGCTGGGATTAGGAATACCAATTTCAACTGCATCATATCCCAATCAGGGCCTACAGATTTTCTGAGAATGCACGGTTACAAAAGATATGGGAGACAATACAGATACATATTTTTGGCGTACGATCTTCCTTTTTATGAAATTAGAAAAAAGATAATCAGATGTTCACCGCTACATTTTATTGAAAACTACCAAGGTAACTTGTTGTTATTGCATGGAAGAAATGACGATACTGTACCACTTTTTCACGCTTCCGAACTCATCGATAAGATGAAAGATCGATCATCTTTTGAATATGTGCTGACAAGTGATGGTCACAGTATGAATCAAGTAAGACGAGTAGTAAGTTGGCTTACCGAGAATAATAAATAAAGCTAAGGATTTACCTACGTTGCAGTACGATTGACATTTGAATCCAACACGGTGCTATTACATTGTCACCTTCGTGAAAACCCTCATTGAAAATGTCTTCAATAGAAGGAAATTGTTCTTTCGCTTGCTTCATCATGTCCTCATTTCCAGCTCTTCTGTACATTTCATAAGCTGCTAAAAAGACAGATCGATCTATCACTCTACTTTCACCCTCCTTGCATTCATCGTAGCTTTTGAAGTATAGATTGCCAATCAGATTTAGAGACTTTTTATCTTCAGGTTTTACACTAAGAGCCTCGATCGCTTTCTTGCGCGCTCCAACTTTATTTTCCATTCTTGAATACACTTGAGCCTCTTTGAATAGTAATTCATACTTATCCGCACCCTCTGTAGTCAGAGACTCTGCGTATTTATAATATTCGATCGCTTTCACATACTCCTCAGCGAATGAGTATCTGTCTGCTATGATTTTCGCCAATTTAGCGCTAGGCTCCTTTTCGTATAGCGACTCAGCCACATCTAGAAAATACGCCTTGTCGGTACATTTCGCTTTTAACAGATAGGCAAAAGTTTTCTTGATAAGTTTAATGTTTTCAGGGTTTTCCTTCAATCTTGGAAGCATTTTGATTTCGATAAATTCACAATCCAAAGGATCGCTAGTGCCGAAGAGTGCATCTACTTTATCCTGCTCCTTTTGCATTTTGGAAGTATTTCCACCATGAGCCTTTTTGGCTTCAATTACCTCCGTGATCCTGTCATACACATCGATCAACATTTCTGCGGTAAACTCTTTAGGCTTTGCCTTGAAGTAATAGACCCCAAGTGTCATATATGGAGTCAGGTTGAAATCTGAAATGCTACTTGAAGGAAGTGTAAATAGCGTATCATACAATTGAGATAGTAGCGGATACTTTTTTGCATTTTTATAATGGAGTTTAAACGCGGTATAAGCTCTTCTATCCACGGCAGATTTATCTCCGAAATAATCAATACGTTGATCGTACATCCAAATAAGCGAGTCCTCAAGTTCCTCTCTTCTTTTTTTGCTGAGCTCCTTCTTCAGTATGTTTTCAATATTTTTAGCGCCATCCTTATAGATCGAAGGATGCAATTGAGGGTTGTAATTGTACAGCCAGTGGAGTGTAGAGAGTGCTTTCTCGGGCTCGCTTGAATTCATTAACACTTTATAGTAAGCTTGTTTTTCGAGAGCTTCGGTTTTGAGCTCAGGAGTTGAAGGCCATTGCCACTCAGTTTGAGCACTGGTGGAAATCACCATAGCAATACTGAAAATAAATAAGAAGGAGTATTTTAACATTGGCGATCTGGTTGAAGCCTGTCAAACGGAGAGTAGGTTCTTGAAGTTTTCCTAAATAAAGATAGTAAAAAAAAGTATTGAACAAGTCCGAATCGGAGCAGGAGATTGTCAACTACTGAAAGAAATTGATGAACTGGAATTCTCTTTCACCTACCAAAAATTGAAAAGATTTTGAAAAACATTTCAATGCAGTCCATCTGGAATCACCTGAATCGCTAGAGTATTTGTTCTTATAAAACTTGTGGAGTTTAGGAAATAACCCTCTAATTGTGGAGGGTTGATATTTTCTTTCATGATATCCAAAATTTCCCAACTGGATAGGACATGAAGCTTTTTAGGTTATTGTTGCGATTATGATTTTTGATAGTCAGACCATTATCTTATGATGAGAAATAATTTCTATTTGAAGCTTTAGCTTTGCAGCATCACGACCATGTATGTTTGATTTCAAAGAAATACTCTCGGTAACCCTTATTTTATTTTCTGTAATAGATATTATAGGAAACGTACCTATCATCATTGATTTGAGGAAGAAGATGGGGCACGTCCAATCGGAAAAGGCGACTATCGTCTCAGGTGTTATAATGGTCGCATTCCTTTTTCTCGGAGAGAGTATTTTGAACCTTTTCGGTATTGATATTGGGTCATTTGCGATTGCTGGAGCCCTCATTATGTTTTTCCTGGGAATGGAGATGGTACTTGGTATTCAATTTTTTAAAAGTGACGAAAGCGACGTTTCTGGATCACATTCCATAGTTCCCATTGCCTTTCCGCTGATAGCGGGTGCAGGTACTATGACCACTCTCATATCGCTCAAGGCTATCTATCAGACGTCCAATATATTGATTGGGGTCTTTGTTAACCTCATTTTTGTTTATTTAGTATTGAAGACAAGTGGATGGTTGGAACGCAAGCTAGGAGCAAACGGGTTTAACATCCTTAGAAAAGTCTTCGGCATTATTTTATTATCAATCGCAATCAAAATCTTCAAAGCAAATATCACTTTATGATAAAAGTATATACCGACGGAGCAGCCAAAGGCAATCCTGGTAATGGCGGATATGGTGCCATCTTAGATTATCAGGGAAAAAGAAAGGAACTTTCCGAAGGTTTTCGAATGACCACCAACAATAGGATGGAGTTGCTTGCCGTAATCAGAGCACTCGAAGCAATCAAGAAACCCGGATGGGAAGTCGTGGTGTATTCTGATTCCAAATATGTGGTTGATTCAGTAGAGAAGGGGTGGCTCAAAGGTTGGGTGGTGAAAAATTTTAAGGGGAAGAAGAACGCTGATCTGTGGAAACAATATTTGGAAGCCTCCAAAAATCATAAAGTAAAATTTCAATGGGTCAAAGGACATGCTGGACACCCTGAAAATGAAAGATGTGATCAGCTTGCCGTAGAAGCAGCAGAAGGAATAGATCTTAAGGTTGACAAAGTTTTCGAAGATGAAAACAAAGGTTAATGCCCAATAGTTATTTTCAGTTCAAGCACTTCAAGATCGATCAAGGATCATGTGCTATGAAAGTCACCACAGAGGGATGTCTGTTTGGGGCATTGATAGACCCTGATCGCTCCCCAAAACATGTTTTAGATATAGGTACCGGTACGGGATTGCTGGCACTCATGCTTGCCCAAAAATATCCACAGACGCTTTTTGATGCAGTGGAGATTGATGCAGCTGCATTCTTGCAAGCTAGAGATAATTTTAAAAATAGCAGTTGGGATGCCAACCTTAATGTATTTCACAGTGCTATTCAGGATCATAACACTGCTGAGCAATATGATATGATTGTTTCCAACCCTCCTTTTTTCAGAGGGTCTATGACATCCAAATCTACCTCAGGAAATCTAGCCAGACACGAGGAGGAATTGAATCAACTCGATTTGATTAAGAGCATTGATCGTTTGTTGACTGAGGATGGAAGTTTTTGGGTGCTATACCCTGAAAGAGAAGCGCAGACCTTTTGTCAATTGGCTATTCAATATTCGTTTCACCTCACCAATCAAATCACTATTTTCGATAGAGTGGGATCAAAGGTTTTCAGAGTTGTTCAATCTTTCTCAAGAATTGAAAAACCTAAATCAGAATCCAATCTCATTATAAAAGCTGAAGTTGGATATACCCATGATTTCATTGAGCTTCTAAAAGATTATTACCTGCATCTGTAGCGATCATCGCTGTTAACCTATCATGCCTCCTTCGAGGCAACCCATTCCATGACCATTTCTTCCATCAACTGCAGAGGTATTGCGCCGCTGGTCAAAATCACCTCGTGGAACTCTCGGATATCAAATTTGTCTCCAAGCTTTTCCTTTGCAGTACTTCTAAGTTCTAGAATTTTCATCATCCCAATCTTGTACGCGGTGGCTTGAGACGGGAGCACAATGTGCCTTTCCACCATTCTCACACATTCTTTTTCTGTGCCTGAAGTATTTGTTAGGTAGTAGTCGATGGCTTCTTCGCGCGTCCACTTTTTAAAGTGTATCCCTGTATCAACCACGAGCCTACAAGCCCTCCATAGCTCCATGGCGAGCCTTCCATAGTCTGAGTATGGATTGCTGTACATTCCCAACTCTTTTGGGATAAACTCGCTGTAAAGCCCCCAACCTTCAACACACGCTGTATAACTCCCAAACTTTCTAAATTTTGGAATTCCCTCAAGCTCCATTGCGATGGTTCTGTCCATATGATGTCCGGGGATTCCTTCATGATAGGCAAGTGCCTCCATTTCGAATTTGGGCATGTTTCGCGTGCTGCCAAGATTTGCATAATAAGTTCCTGGCCTTGAACCGTCAGGAGCAGGACGTTGGTAAAAAGCTTTGGAAGTAGATTTTTCCCTAAACGCTTCCACACGCTTAACAATCATTGAAGCTTTTGGCTTGGTGATAAATAAATCGTCCAACTGATCTCTCATATTATCGATGATCGCTGTTGCGCTATCTATGTAAGCTATTTTGCCTTCATCCGTATCAGGATAGTAAAATTGATCGTCCTCTTTTAAGAATGTGAAAAATTCAGCTAATGAACCATCGAACTCTACCTTCTTCATGATGGACTTTATCTCTTTATGAATTCTATCTACTTCGCTCAAGCCTATTTGGTGTATGTCCTCATTCGTTAAGTCTGTAGTAGTCGTTCTTTTCAACTTTGTTTCATAATATGCTTCTCCCTCCGGGAATTTCCAGGCTCCATCATCAGTAGAGGCTCTTTGCTCCAGCTCTTGGAGAAATGCAATCAACTTTTTGTAAGCAGGACTTACCTTTTCGATCAACGCCACTTCAGAAGCTGCAATTAAGTCGGATTTAGCATTATCTGAAATCTCTAATTTTCCCACCTTAGATTGAAAATCGGCAAATAATGTGCTTGCCTCCCCATCATCAAAAGGAGCACCTTTCAATAAATTTCTGGAATCTTCGATAACACGGGGAAATACAAATTTTGGCGCGACAATTCCTTTTTCTTCTCGGACCTTCAAGTTTTCAATCAGTTGATCAAAGAGAGGGGGGATGGCATTTAACCTAGATATATATGCAGCAGCATCGGATGAATCCGCAACCTGATGTGTGTTGATTAGATAGGCGGGGATGCTGGAATGAAGTCCCCTCATCTGATTAATGGGGTAGGTGTGGAAGCGCCATTTGAAGTCAGCAATTTCATTTTCCAGTTTTTGTTTGAATAACTTGTATGAAACCAGAGTCTGCTTGTCAAGAGATGCTGGTTTGATAGAATCTATCAGGTATTTTAGCTTTTCTTTTTTGATTGCCAATCCCTCCTGAGCATACTCATCGGAGATATCGTCCCATTTATCATTGTCTTTTTTTATGCCCTGATACCCTTGATATTGAGGTGATCGATCCACTGTCAAATCGAAATATTCATCAAAGAAAATATTGGCTTCCTGAGAAACTGTCGATATATTTCGATTAGAATCCTCTGAATTATTTTGGCAAGAACCTAGTACTAGAATGCATAGGATCGAGAGAAAAAAGGGGGTGCTTGGTTTCATGATATACTGTTTAAGACGTGTAAATATTAGCCTTGAGATCAGTTTACCACGCTAGTTTTAGATAACTGGTCAATTCAAGCTTTGAATAGAGCACCGATGCTTTGAATGCTATTTGATTTACCTCAATAGATATACAAAAGCGATATTCGAACTAAATAGTCCTTTCGTTGAAATCAAAACCCATTTCATTAAGCTCTTGTAGAACAGGATCGTAAATTTCTCTTTCGGTTGGAGTATGCACACCTTTTAGTGGAATCTTACCCTTCAAAATCAGTTTCGCTGCAATACCCAACGGGAGGCCGACAGTCTTTGCCATGGCTGTATGGTTGGAATCCCCCAGTGCAACCATGTTGGCATGAATCTCTTTTCTTCCCTCTTCTGAGCTATAGACAAATTTGTGCCACATTACAATCATGTCCTGATCACGCTCCGTAAGCGTCCATTTTTTCTTCAAGATATGCTCTAGTATTTGTGCAGGAGTGCCTTTTTTCAATCCAACTTTTTCCTCATCAAAAAGTCCCAGATACTTGAGTTTATATATTTCATCTGACTCCCTGCTAATATTCATATAGTGAGCAATTTTTAGCTCGACCGAATCATCAGGATTATAAGAAAGAAAAGAATTTATAAACTGACGGTGCGTCATTTCATCTACACGCTCCATCTGATAGCTATCATCTGTAGCACCCAATTGAACGAAAATGTTCCAGGCTTTGCAAAAGCCAGGTCTTCTTAAAGTTCCTCTATAGAGCGTTTGAATACCCCTCAACTTATACAAGTCCAAATACTTAAGCGAATCTCTGTTCGCATAGCCTTCGAAGTATCCATATCCTGGAATATGAATGACTTCTGTTCTTTGAAAAAGCCTATGATACGGGATGTACTTGAAACGCCCCTCCTGAAGAAATTTCACATTGCCTGTTCCTGCTAGAACGACGTTTCGAGGATTCCATGTGAACTTATACTGCCAGGGATTATCGGATTCTAGATTGTCTGCTAGCAAACCACCAGTGAATGTTTCAAAAGAAACCAATTTATGCCCATCTGCCTTTATTTGGTCTAGGACCTTCATTGCGGACATATGATCAATGCCCGGATCCAGACCCATTTCCATTAAACATAGAACTCCGTTTTTAGAGAAAGTCTCATTAAGAGATTCTATCTCTTTGTCTACATAGGAAGCTGTAAGCATGTTTATGCCCTTATCAGCGCATATTTTGGCCGCTATAGGATGAAATCGAGCAGGCAGCATACTGATAACCAAGTCAACAGATGAAATGATCTTATTGGCTTCAGCAGTGTTTTCAATGTCAAAAGATAAGACCTTGACACCTGGGTACTTTTCTTTAACCCCTTGTTCGTTTTTATCACAAATGATCAATTCCCAATCATTCTTTTGACACTGATCAAGTAGATAATCGATTAACGCATTGGCAGATCTGCCAGCTCCTAATAGTAAAATGTGCTTCATTTGGGGTGTTTTGAATTGTATCAGGGAATCCTACTTTTTTCTGCGTACCATGGTTGCAGTAGCCTGTGCTGTCGGTAAAACTAATGTATCTGCCAGATTAACGTGAGCTGGTCGAGAAATGATAAATTCCAATATTTCAGCAATATCGCTTGCCGTCAAAGGGTCCATCCCTTCATAGACTTTTGCTGCTTTTTGATCATCTCCTTTGAACCTTACATTAGAAAACTCTGTGTTGACCAACCCGGGCTTAATCTCAGAGACCTTGATATTGTGTTCTATTAGGTCCTGTCTCATAGATTTGGTGAGGCCATCTACTGCGTATTTGGATGCGTTATATACACCACCTTTTGGATAAGATTCAATTCCAGCTATTGAACCTATATTGATAATATGACCTGACTTTCTCTTGACCATATCTGGTAAAACACTTTTGGTCACGTAAAGCAGACCCTTCAGATTAATGTTAATCATAGATTCCCAATCGTCAATGCTTGCTTCGTGGATAAAATCAAATCCATGAGCGTTTCCCGCATTATTGATGAGAACATCTATTTTTTTCCAATCATCTGGAATCGATTCGATTGCAGCAAAAACATCCTCCTTGATAGTCGCATCAAATGAAAGTGTATGGACTGAGGTCTTTTCTCCAAGTATATTGGATAGTTCGTTTAATCTATCTTTTCTCCTGCCACATAGAATTATTCTATGGCCTTTTTCTGCCAATATTTCCGCTGTGGCTTTCCCAATTCCGCTGGTCGCTCCTGTTATTAAGATTGTTTTTTTCATTAATTAAGATTGTTTTTTATTTCAATGAATGAATAATCTTTTTAATCTTTTAATAAGTACTATTTCGTATACTAGAAGACAGAGGATTGTAATGCAAATGATAGTTTCGCTCAAAATTAAATTATTGTAAATGTATGCTCCCTTTTTCGAAGAACTAAAATACTCGATTACTAATCTCAGTCCCCAAAAGGCATATGCTAAAAAGCTCAAATAGCCTGCAAAACCAATAATTATAGTGTTGAATGAAATTAAAATTATAGAGCCAATCTTAGTTCGTTTTGAGGGGCTGAATTCTTTATTACTATAGTAAATATATGAAACGAATATCCATACGATCAAAACAAGAATAGCGGGATATACTGTGATATGGCTATCGTGATAATTAAGATCAAACGGGTTAAAAAACTTAAAACTGAAAAAGAATCCTGTAAAGATAAATACCAGGAGTGCGGTTGCTCCAAGAACTAGAAAATGCTTCATCCACTATCCGCTTTCGTCTCTTCGCTTCTTTTTGTTTTTCTTTCTTAGGTACTTGAGATAGGAGGGGCCTCCTTCGAATGTGATATAGAAAGCAAAACTCTCAAAACTCAAATCCTTGAAAGGAATGCTATAGATTCCTTTTTCGCCCGGTAGCATATTTCTTAGTCCCCAGTTATATCGGATCTCAGGAGAAAATTTAAAGAGAGGGAAATACAGATCAAACCCAATTCCTGCATCCAATGATACGTTGTAGTTTTTAAGCTTAAGATTGTTCTGTGTGTCGAAATTATCACCACGACCAGCAACCTCAATAGCATTATTGATTCCTGCGACTGTATACATGGCGATGTTGCCCCTTCGCGCAGATTTATATTTTAGTAAGATTGGAAGCTCTACAGTAGTAAGATCTTTTGTGTCTCTCAATATGCGACCGTCTGTGAATCTGTAAGTCATCGTATAATCAGAAAAACTAACCGTAGGTAGTAATCTTACGTCGAGATATCTGGCCAATCGCATGTTTACAACGAAACCAGTTCTCCATCCGGGTGAATTTTCTGGAGCAGCAGAATGCAATGAATCCAAAGCAGCAGTAGAATAAATGTCAGCATATTTGATCCTATACTTGGTGCTATGAATACCCATATGATATCCATAATGGATCCATTCGTTATCATAGTCCGTCAAGTTATCTGTATTGTAATTTTGCGAGATAGCTTGATTCGCAAACAATACAAATAGTAGTGTGACTACTTGATACCTACATAGATGGAGCTTATACCAAGTGTTTGTGGTTTGCATTGGGTGTTTTTAAATCCAATCTTCTCTAAGATATCTAAAAAATTCTGACCGTCCGGAAATTCTTGAACAGATTCAGGTAGATATGTATAAGCTGCATTATCATTCGAGATTACCTTCCCAACCTTGGGAAGAATCCACTTGAAATAAAACTGATAAAGTTGCTTGAAAGGGAAAGTTCTTGGTTTCGAAAACTCCAGAATCACAACTTTTCCTCCTTCTTTTAAAACCCTATACATATCTGCCAAACCCTTTTCCAGGTTTTCGAAATTCCTTACTCCAAAAGCAACGATCACTGCGTCGAAATTATTGTCAGGGAAGAGTAGACCTTCCGAATCACCGCTATGCATTTCGATGATATGGTCAATCTTTTTTTTCTTCATCTTCTTGCGACCCACTTCCAGCATTCCCTCGGAGATATCAACACCTACTACTTTATTGGGTTTGAGGGCAAGTGCTTCTATGGCAAAATCACCTGTTCCGGTTGCAATGTCGAGGATCAGCTTGGGCTGAATTTCTTTGAGTTGTTTGATGGCTTTTTTTCTCCACAGGATGTCGATCCCGAGACTTAGAAAGTGATTTAGAAAATCATAGTTGCTACTGATGTTATCAAACATAGTCGCTACCTGCTCTTTCTTAGATGCCTGCTTATCTTTGTATGGTAATACGGTCATAACTTGAATGCAATATTAATTCTTTAACTGCGCGTTTCGCTGCATTGTTAAAATTTATTAGATGAAGCCAATTAAAACAGCCCTCTTTGTCAAGAGCAGTAGTGAAGTGTCGCAGTGCCCTGCAACAAAAATCCCCGAGTACGCTTTTATTGGAAGGTCAAATGTTGGTAAATCGTCGCTTATCAACCTACTAACCAATCATGGCAAATTGGCAAAGGTTTCTTCCAAGCCAGGAAAAACGAAATTGATCAATCATTTTCTCATAGATGATGATTGGTATTTGGTTGATTTACCTGGGTATGGCTGGGCCAATGTGAGTAAGACGGAGAAAGCTAAGTGGAAAAAGATGATAGCAGAATACTTTGAAACAAGGGAAAATCTGCATTGTGTATTCGTTTTAATTGACTCTCGCATAGAACCACAGAAAATAGATCTGGAATTTGTTGATTCTCTTGGAGAATTAGGAATTCCTTTAAGCTTGATTTTCACGAAGATTGATAAGCAAAAGCATAATAAGACTGCAGCTAGCATTGCTCATTTCAAAAGGGAAATGAAGAAGAGGTGGGACGAAATTCCTATTTCTTTTCAAACTTCAACAGTAACAGGAGCAGGGAAAGATGATGTGATCAAGTTTGTTAGAGAAGTCAATAAAGAAATAAAAAGTAATTAGACCTTACTTTCATATTTCAGGACTTTTTAGATTTACAAATTCATTTACAAATAACACAATATGAATTTTAGTGAGATAGCTGCTCTGTCAGGTAAAGGAGGCTTATTTAAAATTGTATCACCGACTCGTGCTGGGGTGATTTTAGAGGCGATGGACGGGTCGAAGAAGAAAATTGTTTCTTCTATTCAAAATAAAGTGTCTGTTCTGTCTGATATTTCTATCTATACCACGGATGAAGAGGGAGCAAAACCACTGAAAGAAGTAATGGTGAAAATTCATTCTGAGTTTGATGGAGACACAGACCTTACGTCAAACTCTACTCCGGATGAGCTTAAGTCTTTTTTGAAATTCATTTTGCCAGATTACGACGAGTCAAGAGTATACGTTTCGGACATTAAGAAACTTGTGACATGGTACAACCTCTTAGCTAAAGCTTGCCCGGAAGTTTTTGAGGAAAAGGAAGAGGAGAAAGAGAGCGAAAAGAAAGGCAAGGAAGCATAATAAATCGCTTTGGAGCCATTTCAAATACAATATCAAGTAATATGGGCTGATCTGGATCCCAATGCTCATATGCGTCACACTGCGTATAATGATTACGCAGCTCAGGTTCGAGTGAGCTTGTTTGACGAGCTAGGTTTACCGCTTAGCGATCTTGTTACTTCTGGATTTGGCCCTGTTCTTTTTCATGAAGACACTACCTTTTTGAGTGAAGTTAGAATGAATGAGAAGATCACGGTCAATTGTGCCGCTCTGGCTTATCGTGAAGATTTCAAAGTATGGAAGTTTCGTCAGCAGGTTTTCAAAGAAAATAATGATCTGGCATGCGTTGTAATTGCTACCGGTGCATTTATGGATTTGAGAAGCCGAAAGGTGGTCGTGCCACCTCAGCAGATACTAGATATGCTTCATAGAGTTCCAAAAACAGATGACTTTCAGATTTTCAACAAGTAACTGATTTTCGCACCTTATGAATGAATCTGAACTTGCGTTGAAGAGTTGCGAGCTTGTTGGTAAGGATTTCGAAATTGAGATTTCTGAAGATACTTCTTTTGAGAAGCTTTTTTCTGAACTCAATAGGGTCGTTAAATACAAGCTGGATCACGACTTTTCAGGACTGATTAATGTCCTTTATCGAATAGATATTCAAGAAAACAAGCTGAAAGAAATCTTAGAGCGATCAAACCCCACTCAAATTTCTTCTCTACTCACACAGGCTATTATAGAGAGACAAAAGCAAAAAGTCATCTCTAGAGCGAAATATGGATGAATGAGATCGTTAATATTGGTGATTATACTTTGTATAATCGGTATCCATGATCTATATTTGCGCTAGCGGTGAATTGGCCCTGCTTTCTAGCGATAGATTGTGGGGCTTTTCTTTTTTTATGTGACGTACAACCCTTATACGACAAATTCATGCGCTTTGCTTACCATATTTTTGGAACCTATGTACAGGGGCGATCTCTGATGAAAAGCACTTGGTTTGATTTCCAGGATTCTATTTTTCCCATCTGTTGCTACACCTCCAGCTTGTTCTGCTATAAACGCAAGCGAATTGCACTCATAAAGTAACCTTAATTTCCCGCTGGGAGCATTTGAAGTAGCAGGGTAAATATAAATTCCTCCCTTCAACATGTTTCTATGAAAATCAGCCACAAGCGAGCCTATGTATCGGGCTGTCAGACCAGTTTCCTTACACCACATAATGTAGCGTTGTAATTCGTCACTGAAATTTTTCCATGCTCCTTCATTAATAGAATAAATTTTCCCGTTTTCGGGGTACCTCATATTTACATGAGATAGCACAAACTCGCCTAAGGATGGCTCAAGTGTGAATCCATTTACTCCATGACCTGTTGTATAAACAAGCATAGTAGACGACCCATATAAAATATAACCTGCAGCTACTTGCTCCGTCCCTGGTTGCATTAAATCTTCTGATATGACTTCAGTTCCCTGTGGTGATACTCTTCTGTAAATGGAAAAGATAGTTCCAATTGAAACGTTTACGTCTATGTTAGAAGATCCATCCAGAGGGTCCATACATACGACATATTTTCCTTGCTTATCCAGCTTTATAACTTCTTCGTCTTCTTCACTTACAATGGCGCAAACTTGCCCTCCATTATTGAGTGCTCTGGTAAATCGAATGTCTGCTATGACATCCATTTTTTGTTGATCTTCTCCTTGTACGTTTTTAGAACCAAAAGCTCCTGATATTTCGAGCAAACCAGATTTGTTCACTTCACGATTAATGATTTTTCCGGCAAGTCCTATGTCTCTTAAAAGCTGAGATAAGTCACCCGAAGCGAACTCAAACTCGTCTTGCTTACTTTTGATAAATCGGTCTAGAGTAGTACCTATTGGTAATCCCAGGTTTTCATTTGAATCCATTCTTCAGATTTAGATTGTAGGAAGGTATTAATCATGCAAAATTACTTTATTTAGTCCTAATGTTAAGAGTTTATAAGTTTGGAGGCGCTTCTGTAAAAGATGCAAAAGGAGTTCAAAATCTTGCCGAAATTGTTAAGAATGATTCTTCTGAGCAACTCATAATTGTGATTTCTGCAATGGGAAAGACAACCAATGATTTGACCTCAATAGTCAAGCAGAAACTAGGCGGTCAAAATTTTGAGATTCTCACTAAGTCTGTAATTGATCATCATAGAAAAATCAGCGATCAACTTTTAGGTTATGTCCCAGGCGAGCAAACGGTTTTGGAAGATGAATTAGTAACTGCTTTGGGCGAAGAGGCAACTGATGAGCTTGCTTTTCAAGATAGAATAATCGCTTTTGGGGAGCTTTTATCAACTACTATTATAGCTAAATATTTGAATACCAATTGGGTAGATGCACGCGACTATATCAGGACCGACGCTTGTTTCACTGAGGCTGAAGTTGATTGGGGAAAGACAGAGAAGCTAATTGCTAGAGATTTTCCAGACTTACTCAAGCATGGCGCTATTGTGACGCAAGGGTTTATCGCGGGAAATGATCATGGTCAAACTACGACTCTGGGCAGAGAAGGCTCGGACTTCTCAGGAGCAATTTTTGCAAGTATTCTTAAAGCAGCTAGCCTGACAGTATGGAAAGACGTCCCAGGTTTACTCAATGCAGATCCTAAGATTTTTCCTGAAGCGGAGAAATTTGATCATGTCAGCTATCAAGAAGTAATAGAGATGACTTACTATGGAGCTAAGGTTATCCATCCAAAGACGATTCATCCACTTGCTAAGGGGGGTATTCCTTTATTCGTTAAATCGTTTTTGCAGCCAGACTACTCAGGCACTGAAATATCCGAGGATAAGAAGACAAGCACCAAAACCTGTTTTATTTTTAAAGAAAATCAGCTGCTTGTGTCCGCTCGGGTAAAGGACAATAGTTTTATGGATGAGCGAAAGATGAGTGCCATCCTAAATGCATTAAATGGTACAAATGTAAAAGCCAACTTAATCCATAATTCGGCCCTTACATTTACTTTTTGTATGGATGATAATGAAAAGAAGCGAGAGCGTATAATCGATCAACTTAATGAGGATTTTCAGGTATTGTATAATACAGGCCTATCCCTGGCTACTATAAAAAACTATCAAGAAGGTTCTTTTGAGATGCTTCCTAAAGGTATTGAGATCATTATAGAAGAAAAATCAAGAAGTAACTATCAAGTAGTGTATCGTGTTAAATAAATCTACTAAGGATTCTATCTACACTGCTAGCATACGATCCCCCAAACAGGTTCGCATGAACAAGTAGAGGATAGATATTGTAGAGGTCTTTTCTTTCTTCAAATCCCTTTTGCAATGGAAATGCTTCATTATAAGCATGGTAGAATCTGGAATCAAATCCGCCAAATAACTGAGTGAATGCGATTTCCATTTCTCTGTTTCCATAGTATACTGCAGGGTCATAAATGCATGGATTACCTTTTTGATCACATAAGAAATTTCCACTCCATAAATCTCCATGAAGTAATGCAGGTTTTTCGGTGGGAAGAAGGGTAGGGAGTTTATTATATAGCTTCTCGATTTTTGAAGCAAAAGCTGCAGTCAGGACTTGATTGGTTAAGCCAAGTTGCAATTGATAATCAAGTCTATTTTCTACGAAAAAATCAACCCAATTTTCGTGCTGTTTGTTTATCTGTGGTAAACGTCCAATAAAATTGTCTATATCCAATCCATAGTTAGGACTAGAGTGCCTGTGGAGGTCTGCCAATTGTTGACCAAAAGAATCCCAAAACTTAGAGTTTGGAGCTCCCCTTTCAATAAGCTCAATAATTAAATAATATTGATTTTCAACCGAGCCAAATCCAATTACCTCAGGGATGTTAATGGTGTTAGTTGATTTAAGAATTGCAAGCCCGTGAACTTCCTTTTCGAACAGGTCAGGTATCGCATGTGTATTCCATTTAATAAAGAAGTTGCCCTCTTCGGTTTGAATCGAAGAGGCTTTACTAATATCTCCTCCTAAAACAATGTTTCCAGAGAGAATATCAATTTTTTTACTCAGAGTGGTTTCAAGTGCAGCCTTAATGAAACAACCTTCTTTCATTACAGATCATGTTTTTCTTTAAGGAACTGGATGAATTTTTCGATAGACCTATCCAAAATATCATAAACCTCTTGAAATCCATCTTTACCACCATAATAAGGGTCTGGTACATCGGCTCCAGTTTCGTCCGGGTCAAAATCTCTCATAAGAAACAATCCCTCATGCGTGTTGTTGAGGGTATGAATTGTGTTTCTATGGTTAGACCTGTCCATAGCTAAAATGTAGGTGAACGTTTCTCCGTCTTTCCTTACCAATTGTCTACCTAAGTGATTTATGGGTACGTTGTGATTGAGCGAGACCTGAATGCTTCTTTCATCAGGTTGTTCTCCGATGTGATAATTGGATGTGCCAGCAGAATCTGATGAGACTACATTTTCCAGACCTTTTTCTTTGATTTTCTGATTGAATATAGCTTCTGCAAGAGGGGATCTGCAGATGTTTCCTAAGCATACAAATAAAACTTTAATCATTTTTTTACATTGAAGGGTTACCTTTTTATTATTAGTCGTATATACCAATGCATAACACAAATTAATTCATACACCTGTTTGACAATTTGAAGAGTCCCGAACTATCGGGACTTTTCTTTTTTTAACCTACTGAAAAGGAATCAGCCTCGGTTTGTAATTGAATATATTTCTAAAGGTGATAGGTGTGGTTACAGAAACACTTATCAAAAAGTCATCAGTATCATTTGGAGCCACGACGAATCGAGTAGCTCGAACTTCAAACGTGTTAAAAACCAAACTTTCATTCTTCAACCTAAACCCAAGTCCAAATGAATCAAAACTGTGATTCATAGCCGTTGTTCTGTTATCAATAACAGTGCTTACGCTTCCATATACGAAAGGTGCAAACCGAAAGCCATAAAAATACCATGGTGTGAATAATACAGACTCCAGCTTTAAGAATTTGGCTATATCTCCTACAGTTCTTACGCCGTTTATGTCTCTTATGCGTCCTTCAAGTGTAAGGTTTCTGGCTTGAGGTTGCCTGTAACCGTTGGTATATCCTGCAGAGATAAATGTTCTGTTTTTGTATCTACCAAAAGCACCAATGTTTATCAAAGGGGTGTAATATGTTGTACTTGCACCATATACGCCAGTTTTAAGCACTTTTTTAGCAAACCCTCCGAGCTGCACATTGATTAAGAAGTATCCTTTTCCTTTGATATATTTAGATAAGAAGTATTGAAATCCCGCATAATTTTGGGTGAAGAATTCGTTGAAATCCCGACCGTACAAAATTGAGAACCTATATCCCACCGGTATATCCTCCGATATTCCGAACCCAAGGACATAGTTAGATTTTATAAATTTTTGCTTCGCGTAAGATGCTTGTGTTAAGATGAATTTGCGGTTGTAGTAAATTTCATTGCTGTCTTTTGCAACCGAAGGCCGAAAATCAAATTTATGCCTAAGGAATCTTCCGGATAAAACAATGTTGCGCCTTTTATCATCTGTGTGTAGCAGGAAAGATCTGCCAGCCCAAATATCTCTAAAGTTTAATTTATAGAATCTATCATCCTCTGTATCACCATCCAATACTATCGTGGAATCCGTAATTGTTCGGAGTTCCAATCCCCCGCCATATTTTACTTCTGGAGTTACAAATTGCTTTTGCACATCCAATCCTAGGTCTTTCTTGTCCCAAAAATCTGATCGGCTTACTTCCCAGCTGGTTATCAATTTTAATGTGTTTTGACCTCCTACCCTTAAGGAGTACCCGTGAACAGGACTTGACTTAGAGTTGTGATAGTAGCCGATAGATCCAAACCTGCCAAGTCCGGCCACAGATCTGTTAAATACCTCAAATCCAAATTGATTTGAATTGCTGTAGCTCCCTTGAAATCCCCAAGCCAACCTGTCTTTTACCGCAACGATCAGGTCAATATATTGTCCATGTTGCTTTATGTATATTTTGGCGTCTTCTACATAAAGTAGCTGTCTTAAAAGTCTTTCATTGTCGGCAAGGATAAACGGATCTGCTTTTTGACCCTCTCTAATATTCATATTACTTTTCAGAACCCATTCTTTGGTGCTATAATGAGACTTATTGGCAAAAATAGATAGCTCAGAAGAAGAAAATCTCAACGTATCCTGAACACTACCTTCTAGCATATCTACATGCTTGAACCGTATGTTTCTTATTATTTTACCCTCATACTTTTTAAACGCTACCTCACTTGATATTCCTGCTTTGGCACTGGCAAGTGTTTGTTTGTTAGGACTTACAAGGAAAAGGTCTGATAACCTGTCCGTGACTTTGTTATTGCTGGATTTCTCTTTTAACCCTTTATAGAAAAGATCTGAACTAGCGTATGGGTTATTTCGGATTTTATATTTAGTATCTGGCTCACAAATGAATAGCGTGTCTTTCTTAGGAGCAATTATGGAGTCTTCTAGAATGAGAATCTGTCCTTTTTGGATTTTGACAGTCTTCTTTTGAGCAAGGAGAGAAGAGTTACATAAAAAAAGTAAGATTGAATATAGTAGTAAGCCTTTTTTCAACTGGGGTTGTGTTGTGAATACAATAAAAAAACCCTGACGAATCGCCAGGGTTTAAACTTAATAGATATTTTTTTATTACCTAAGACTCAATCCTACTCCTGCCGTAATTGTATTGTATTTTTGAAGTGCATATTCAACATGGAAAGTGAGAATAAGCAATTTCAACCTTGCACCTATATTAGCTCTTGCACCTCCATTGTTACTCGAGATGTTAATAGGATCAATAGGGTCTTCAGAAAGGATGTCGCTATAGTCACCTAGCATTTTGAATTCTGTTTTAGAGGTCGTAAAACCTAGTCCTCCATATACAGTTAGTATAGCCAGTTTTTTTGATATTATTCCTTGAAGAGTCGTTCCAGAAACGTTGAATACTGCAGTTTGACCCGCGTTCTCATCTATCGTTGCAACAGTTTCCATGCTTGTATACCCGAAGAAACCACTTAAATCGAATGGGAGGTTCTTAATCCCAGGAATCCATTGTTTTACATCATGCATAACACCAATTCCGAACATTTTTATCGAATTTCCATCAACCTCTTGTTCCGGTACCAATCTGATTTTTAAGTCTGTGTTCTTTATCAAACCTATCCCGAATTGAGCGTAAGGAGCAGGTACAGCCACAAACGGTAAAACTTCATCAATTCCAGATCCAGTTGGAGAAGTGAAACGCACTTCATCATCAGTTCCAGAGTTGAAGACTAAAAAGGGGATATCATCAGCATTCAAGTTGGGTCCAAAAAGAGTAGGTAACTCATTCGTTCCAAAAAGTGGAGAGTCAGGGTTAATTGGATTCTCTAAAGTAATGTTGGTGAAATTACTTTCGTTGAACTTGAATGTGTTGGCACTATTGGGAACCTGAGCCATATTCAACCCAAAAGTAAGATCAAAGCCAAGCAGTTTGTGAGGTTTTCCTGTATTATACCATCCTGAATTCAGTGCATACCCAAATCCAGCAAAAGCAGGTTCTAAATACCCTTCTAATAAGTTATTTGCATTTCCCACACCTCCCTCTAGGAAAGTGTCAAGATCAATGTCTTGAGCAAATGAAGATAAATTCATTGCTCCAATCATTAGTATAGCTATATATATCTTTTTCATATTTTTTTATTTAGATCGGTGATAGGTTATTCTCTTATTTTGGCAATTACATCGAAATAGAATACGAAGTTGAAATCAAAGCCAGATCCAGGAACTTCTCCAAAGTCAAAGGTAACCTCTGTATCAATTTCTCCTCCATCTTTAAGAATTTGAGAAAGATTATCAGCGTCTAACCCTGTGACAGGAATCGCTGAAAGATTTGCAAGTTTATCAGTAGGTAAATCACTAGCTACATCAATGGTAGCAAGTACGTCTCCATTGTAGCTTATTACCAATGATAAATCTTCTACAGTAATGTTTTCGCCTGATTCACCTGATTCATTTACTCCAGTGATACCGTAAGAAACTCCATTGAATACAACTTCTTCAATACTTTCTCCGCTGAATTCATCAACCTTGTTGATATCATAGGAGGCACTTTCAGAAAATTCAGGTGGGTTTACACCAGGGATGGTTGTTGGAAATGTGCCAAGATCGACGGGGATTTCCAGAGGAAATTCTTTCCCAATGTTAAACCCTACACCTTCTTCCCCGCAGTTTGTGAAAATTACGAGAACACATAAAGATAAGACGGTTGTAAAAATTCTCATTTTGTTTTTGTTTTCATGTTTAATGTTTTGCTAAACCGACTTTGGAACCTGTGAAACTTTTCAGTTCATTTTAATGTTTCCGCATTCAGTTTGAGCAAAAATACTGATTTCCCTATTATATAAGTATTTCCAAAGCTATTTCTAAATTATAGATTCTCAAATACCATGAATTTGGTATTCTTTTCAGTGTTTCATTGGATGTTAAAAACTTTGTTGTATTTTTGTTCTAAATAAGAATATTTCTCAAATAGAATTGAATTCCAACTCTTACTTACACACAAAAGAATTAATAGGTGAGGCTGGCTTGAAGGCTACTCATCCGAGGATTGCGGTTTTGCATTCTTTGATGATGATGGATCAACATCCTACGGCAGAGCAGGTACATTCTTCTATAAAGGAGAATAATCCTAGTATATCTCTTGGTAGTGTATATCGCATTTTGGAAAAGTTTGTAGAATCAAATCTTGCTTGTCATGTAGCTTCTAGAAATGGGATTAAGCGATATGATGCGAAGCTGGAGCCACATGGTCATATCTATTCGACCAATACCGAGGAGATTCAGGATTATGATGATGGAGAACTTAATAAGTTGGTGAAAGAATATTTCGAGAAAAAACAGATCAAAAACTTTAAAATCACTGAAATCAAAGTTCAGATTAATGGGGAAAAGGAAAACCCCGATGAGAGAGTAACCATTTTTTAATTATATAAATAGAATACAGATTATGTCATTAGTTGGTAAAAGTGCACCATTATTTGATACCCCTGCCGTAATTGATGGTGAGGAGATCGTAGAGAGTTTTTCTCTAGAGCAGTATATTGGAAAGAAAGAGGTGATGTTCTTTTTCTACCCAAAGGATTTTACGTTTGTATGTCCTACTGAGATTTTGGCTTTTCAGGAGAAGCTAGCTGAATTTGAAAAAAGAGGAGTGCAAGTGGTAGGAGCTTCTTGTGATACTGAAGAGACTCATTTGGCTTGGTTGATGACGGCAAAGGACAATGGAGGAATCGAAGGAGTTACTTATCCTTTGGTTGCAGATTCATCAAAAACTGTAGCAAGCAACTACGGAGTACTAGCAGGAGATTGGAGCTATGATGAAGATGGTCAACTTACATTTGAGGGCGCTCCTATAGCGTATAGAGGAACGTTTTTCATTGATAAAGAAGGTATAGTGAGACATGAAACAATCAATGATCTTCCATTAGGAAGAAATATCGACGAAATGATCCGAATAGTAGATGCATGGAAGCATGTGGAAGAGCATGGTGAAGTTTGTCCTGCAAACTGGGAAGAAGGAAAGGATGCGATGAGCGCTACAAGGGAGGGTGTAGCTAGCTATCTTTCATCTCATTAAGTATTAAAAGCAATTAAGTGAAAGCTGATGGCGTAAGTCATCAGCTTTTTTTATGCCATTGATTCAATAGCTTTGCCTCATTGAGATTGCACATATGAAAGGATTGATAGTGAAGTCTACAGGTTCCTGGTATCAAGTGAAAACTGAAAAAGGAATGTTGGAAGCGAGGCTTAGGGGAAGATTTAAATTAGAGGATAAGAAAATAACGAATCCAATAGCGGTAGGAGATCGTGTAGTTCTCGCTGAAAATAGTGGAGTGGAAAATGAATGGATGATCGAAGAGATCGAGCCGCGAGAAAACTACATCATCCGAAAATCTCCTAAAAGGAAACATCATGATCATATCATTGCTGCCAATATCGATCAGGCAGTTTTAATCGCCACGGTGAAGATGCCCAAGACTTCATTCGGGTTTATTGATCGATTTTTGGTAACACTCGAGACGTATCGCATTCCGGGAGTCATTGTTTTCAATAAGATGGATTTGCTTGACGATGAAGAGGAAGAAGAGGTTAATTATACCATGTGGAGATATGAGCGAATTGGGTATAAGTGTGTGAAATCCTCATTTTTAAATGAGGAGAGAAATGAAGAAATAGAAAACTTATTAAGTAACAAGGTAAGCCTAATCTCCGGACACTCAGGTGTTGGTAAATCTACCCTTATAAATAATCTACTTCCTAGCGTGAATCAAAAGATCACAGAAGTTTCTGGTTTCGCCAATAAGGGAGTGCACACCACCACATTTGCCGAAATGTTTTTTGTGAATGAGAACTCAGCCATCATTGATACTCCGGGTATTAAAGAGTTAGGATTATCGGAGATTGAGTCAAATGAATTAGCTCACTACTTTCCAGAAATGCGCACTCACTTGGGTAGTTGTAAGTTTCATAACTGCATGCATATTAACGAGCCAGGTTGCGTGATCCTTAATGAAATAGAGGAGGGAAATATTACAGAGGAGCGTTACTTTAGTTATATCTCTATGTTGGAAGGGGATGATAACCGTCGATAGGCTGATTTAGAATTGGAGATTAGTTTTAAGTATTTCGGAATTAATCGAAAGTTCAATGTTCTCAAGCATTGTTTGATCTCATATTTGCTGCGCTTAACAAGAGATTGATATTCCTGAGGGTTTTTATTAAGGTCAAAAATTTTTTGACAGACCCTAAATGTAGATTCTTGATGTTTATTTAGTAGTTGATTTTGTGTGCTGGAATGAGATTTGGATACTTTTCTCTTTTTTACAAGTGGAGCTTTGTAGAAAATATAATGATAGTGCCTCGCTGATCGAATCCAAAAATCAAAATCCTCAAAGTATAGGGTTTCGTCATATCCATTGAGTTCTTCCAGTACTTGTCTTTTGATCATCATAGTAGTAGGTGAAACGAAATACCGATGAATGAGCTCATTGTAAATATCTCCCTGAGGAATTGGATCTGCTAGTTCTCCAGAATGATTTCTTTTATGATGAGTAAAAAGTATTTGACCTTGCTCATTGGATATAAAAGCATCGGAAAAATGTACTCCTGATTTTTCTGAACTGTTGGCAAAATCGTTGATGCCTATTTCGATGCGAGGAGGAAGTAGCATATCGTCCGCAGCAAGATCAATAATATATTCCCCCTTACTTGACTCAAAACCAATATTAAAAGCTTTGCAGTTTCCTACGTTCTTCTCCAAGGGTATAAACCAGATGCTCTTCCCGCTAAGAATTTCCTCTATTTTTTCTCTACTTCCATCTTGACTGGCATCATCGACTACAATTAGTTCTATGTTTTTATAAGTCTGATTGAATACAGATTGTATAGCTGCTTGAACATGCTTTTCTTGATTATAGCAAAGACAAATAACAGATACAAGAGGTGCGCGCATGTTGCGGGTTAGAGAATATTCTTACGTAAGATTACAAATCTTGCGTTTTTAAGATGCTATTAGAAAGGAAATATTTCTTGCTTTTTTTCTTCGACGGTTCAATGAACTTATCTATCTGATAGCATCATAAATAATGAACCTTTCGCTATCAACCCCGAGTCTTTAGCTTCAGAATCTTCCAACGTCGAAAACGATTCTATACCTTGGTCTAAATCATTTGAAAATAGATGCCGGAAAAAGCGGGTAAAGATTGCTCTTTTTCAGATTGCTAGGATTCTTTGGTGTTGAGTGCTTTTCCTTTACTCAAGTTGACCAAAATAGCACTTGCTAGAATGATGGCCATTCCCAATGCCTGATCTCCTGTGATAAGCTCGTCTGCGATTAACCAACCAACGAAAACTGCGATTATGGGATTTATGTAAGCATACGTACTCACTATTGCAGACGGAACTTCATTGAGTAGCCAGGTGTACGCTATAAAAGCAATCACAGAACCAGCGATAGAGAGATATAGTACAGAAAACCATGCTTCCGGAGAAACGTTACTCCATATCATTTCCTGATTCTCATTCAAAATAAGGCTAATCAATAGACACACAAACGAAGATAAGATCAATTGCCAACCTAGATTGGAATACATGGATCCTGGAGAGGGGTAAGACCGATAATAAATGGTGCCTACTACCCAGCACATGCCTCCAACCAATACCGCAATTGATGCGATCAATTGCAATTGAATTGCTTCCTCGGGAATAGGTTCATTGAGCTTATCATTAAATAGGACAACTATCCCGACGAAACCAATGATCAATCCCACAATAATATATGGATTGGTAAAATATAATCTCCAGTGCCTCTTATCCATGACGATGAACCAGAGTGGAAGCGTAGCGATGAGGATGGAAGCAAAACCAGAAGTAATGTATTGCTCGGACCAAAAAAGCATGCCTTGACCCCCAACCATTATAATACTTCCCACTATCAAGTTATTGAGAAGTGTTTTTGCTGATGGAAACTTCTCCCGCTTAAATAGAACATAAGCTACCAGAATAAGTCCTGCGGTGAAAAATCGGATGAACGCCATCATGAAAGGAGGGATTTCCTTCACACCAATTACAATAGCCAGATAAGTAGTACCCCAAATGAGATATATAGCCAAGAAACTTAAAATGATGAGAAACCGATATGAATAACTTTTACTCATTTTGAGGGGTCTTTTTTAGAAGGTGATATAAGTGAATGAAAATAAAAAGTATACCTGCAAGAATTAAAGGATTGGCTTCTATTAGCATCCCATAAATCACATAAGTTACTGCAGAAAGACAGTGAATGATTCGTAAAAAAATCATTTGCTTCATGCTTAGCGCCAGAAGGCCTAGACCGAGAGCAATATATCCTATTGGCTCTATCATTATATATCCAAGCTCATTCTAATGTCACATCTGGTGTAAGGTGAACAACCTGTATGAGCTACTTCAACAAAGCCAACTTTCTTATATAAGTTGACGGCTGGTACGAGCTTTCTGCAGGACTCTAAAACTAGTTTCTTTTTCCCAGCCTGCTTGGCTTTTTCTATCGCATATAGAATGAGCTTGTACCCAATTTTCAGTCCCTGATATTTGGTAGTGACACCCATTTTGGCTAGTTCGAATGTGTCCTTATCTTCCTCAACTAGCGCAGCGGTTCCTACAATTTCATTCTCGTATTTTGCGAAGAATATTTGACCTCCTGTATTGATGATTGACTCAATTGGGTAATCGAGCATTTCCCTGTCATGAGGCTCAACCGTGAAATGTTTTTCGAGCCATTCATAATTAAGTCTCGCGAAATCTGCTGTGTACGCTTCTTGGAAATCAATGAGTTTGACCGTTGATTTTGATTTTAAAACCTTTTCCATACTTTAATTATTTAGTTCTTCTAAAGTCCTATCCTTAAATCCTTTATTAGTGAAGCGTTCCTCAAGTGTAATCAGCATTTGCATTGCGTCTGTGTCCTTAAGAGCTTCTATGATGCCTCTTTCACCCGCATCCCATATTTTTTCAAGTTCAGGAAGTTTGTTCTTTGCTTTTTCTGTGAGATTAAGAACTCTTCTTCTGTTATCAAGGCTACATGGGGTAGAGTATAGGTAGTCGGCTTTCATCATTTTATTTGTAATCGAGATTACCGAAGGGTGAGCGAGTCTTATCGCATCGGCTATTTCGGTTACTGACATTTCACCGTTTCGCTTGATCAGACGAAACACGATATACCAGTTTGGTTCAATGTCAATGCCCAATTCTTTGTACATCTTTCTTCCATCGTGAATCAAGGCATCACTTAGCCTTTTTAATCTCATTGTGAAACCGAGACATCCTAATTCTGTGGCGAAATCTTTCATATTATGTAGTTAGCTACATAAAGTTATAAATATTTATGTAGCTAACTACATAAGGGACTATTTTTATTTCAAAATTGTTTTTGGGAATGATTACTTGTGGAACAGCTTAAGAAACTGCTCTTCAATCAATTGAAGAGCAGTTTCTTAAAACAGTTTACTTGCTAAGCTCAATATAGTTGAAAGGGATTTTGAGAATGTGTTCATAATCTTCTCCTGCTTCACGCATATCTTCATCCCAATCCTCGTAGTACCAATTGACTATTATGCTTTGACCTGAGTTTCTGGCTGTTTTAGCAACTTTCAGGATATCAAATATGCATTTGGATGAACTTGTGTTAAAGTACTCCATGTCGAAATTGAAACTAAAGCTTTCAACCTCTTTTACGGAATCTTTTATGCTGTAAATAACTGGACTGTAAAACATCACTGCACTTTCTGGGCTTGACCTACCTTTCATATCGAAAGATTTTGTCAATGGGTCTATGCTTACATAAGGAGTGGTGTTTGTGGGATTGATTTTAAAATTCATAGCTGGTCTTTTTTTAAGTTATAAGTTTTCGTCTATATCTGCGGTATTTAGTCTTAGTATCGAACGGACCATTCCTAAGTTGGCTTCTTTTGAATCTACGGCTAGGTAGATTAGGTGTTTTGCTGACGGGGTTATTTTTAGCAAGTGAATTTGGCTGGTTAGCGTTATTAGTATGTCATCTATGGAATCCGTTTTTTCTAATTTGAGTGCTTTCATAGCTGCGAGCTTAGCTTTGACCACTTCCACATTGTAAGCTGAAGCTACTTCAGGGTCAAAGTTCTTGGCAAAACTCTTTGAGACCAGGGTCATTCCAGATTCCATTTCAACTATAGCTACTGCTATGATACCTTTTACGTCGTTTTCCATGGCCTCCATGAATTCGGTTAAAAAGTCTTTTTTTATCATTTTTTTGCTGATTTTGGTTTTTCTGGTTACAGTCTCATAAGTGTTCGCTCTATTAATTTAATGGAACAAATTGAGGATTGCGAGCCCTTTTATCATCGGATAGTATGCTAAATATGCGAACAACTCACTCAGTTTATGATGAAAGGGCTTTTGAAAGAAAAGAGAAGGGATTCCTCAACTATAATTTTTTTTTAAAAAAGTATTCTTTTTTCAAGACTACTATCTTTTGATAGTGAAATGAATGAAGATTCTACTCACATTGGAAGTCCGATTAACATTAGTTTTTACCTTCAGTAAAAACAGTTAATTGTTTCGTGTTTGTAATCCGTACTAAGAGTTAAATTATGAAACTATGAAATACTTCTATCTAATTGTTTGCATCTTAGTAACGATCCCAACTTTTGCTCAAAAATCTCCTATCATGAGTTACAATATTGACGTTACTCAAAGTTTGGATACTTTTTATGTGTCGCTTACTGTGGATGCTAAAGTCAAAAAGTCAAGCGGCATTTATCAGTTTGCTGCTACAGCTCCCTGAACTTACCAAACTATGAATATAGGACGTTTGGTAAGTGATTTTAAGGTCTTTGATAAGAAGGGGAATGAAATTGGCGTTTCGAGGAAATCAGTGAATCAATTCGAAATTGAAAGACCTCAAAAAGTCAAAACGATTAGCTACAAAGTGGCAGAGACCTTCGATACTCCACTAGAAGAATATCCAATATATTTAATGGCTGGTTCTTCCATAGAAAAAGACCATACTTTGATCAATGCCCATACTTTGATTGGCTACTTCGAAGGCTACCAGCAAAGTCCTATACAGATTCAGTTGAAGGGTGACCCAAGCTGGAAGGTTGGAACTGCGCTACCAAGTTCTGGAAATGGATTTAAAGCTGATGATTTCGATCATGCAGTAGACTCTCCAATCCTTTTTGGGGATTTGTCATTTGCTGAAACTACTATCGCTAGTACCAAGGTGAAGATATATACCTATTCAAGCCAGAAAAAAATTAACTCGGAATTGCTGCTTACCAACATGGCAGATATGCTTGATGCCTCTAGGGAATTTCTTATTGAGCTTCCAGTGGAAGAGTATACATTTCTCTTTTTTTTCGAACCGGATATAATTGGAACAACAGGCGCTTGGGAGCATTCATATAGCTCAGAATACGTGCTGAAGGAAGGAGAACCAACTCCTGATTTTATGAAATCAGTCACTGATATAGCTTCGCATGAATTTTTTCATATTGTAACTCCTTTAAATATTCACAGCGAGATTGTTGAGACATTCAACTTTGTTGAGCCGACCACCTCTGTGCACTTATGGCTCTATGAAGGTGTGACAGAGTGGGCTTCTAATATTCTGTTGTTCAGAGGAGGTGTAGTAGATGTAGATAGCTATTTGGAAGATGCTTTGTCTTATAAAATGCTAGTAGATGAGTATTATTTTGATTCGTCATGGAGTCTTAAGAAAATATCTGATGAATCTTTTGATGGGGGAGAGGCCGCAAAGCAATATGGCAATATCTATTTTAGGGGATCTCTGGTCGCTGGACTTTTGGATATAAAACTTTTGGAACTCTCCGATGGTGAGTCAGGACTAAGAGAACTTATATTGGATTTAATAGCTAAGTACGGAAAAGGAAACCCTGTATCGGAGGAGACTTTCTTCGATGATATAGTTGCTATGACTTACCCAGAGATTGAAGATTTTTTTAATAGCTATATTTTGAATGTCAATCCATTACCTCACGCAGAATACCTATCAAAAATAGGATTGCAGCTTGTTCGTGATGAAGAGGGTAGACCCTCTATATCACATGTGAAAGAGATGACCGATAGTCAGAAGAAATTGTACGAAGCATGGAGTAAGAACTTATAGCGTTACTCCGCTTGCTCAGTGATTTCGCTCATTGGCTTTAAATTGGGAGGAATTCGCTCTTCTCCATACTCAAATACATCCATGATTTTGGTTAAGGAAACCGATGGAATCGAATAAGGTACTATCATGGAGTTGAGAAACTCTTTTGTCTTTTCTATACTGTCTGTGATATTATCAGCTGCAGCAAGGAAATAATTGGTAATGGTTACTTCTTTATCAGAATCCCCATCTACTGTGGAGTACACTATTTTGCACTTGTACCAGTCCTCGGCGCTTTCGTTTTCCTCTTTGATGATTTCTGAGATATTTGTCTTAGTGATTTGAGTGACGGCAAACTCTCCTCTGATGTCTCTTTCCATTGCCTCATAAATCCTGGATTCGGCTTCTGTGTACGATAGCGCATCGACCAAGTATGCTTCAGTTACCTGCTTTAGCATACCGTTTTCTTGCTCTTTTGAATATTTTACTTTACACGAATACCAAGTCTTCATCTGAGTTTTTCTTTGAGTTTTTGAAAGGTCGGCAAATATAGATTTTTGACTATTTATTTTGGCTGATGAGATGTGTTTTTATCAGAATTTTAAAAGCAAGTCAGCTTGCTCGTGTAGTAGTTGAAGATAAAGCTCATTGGTGATATTAAGTTCATTATCAGTATTAGCCTCGATACTTGCAAGCTTCACTTTTTGAGCGAGTACGTTCATGCCGCAGTAGTTGAAGATATCGGTCAGGTGACTTAGTGCTAAACCTGCTCCTTGTATGCCGGATGATAGTCCGACCAGCGCGCATTTCTTATTTTTGAAAGTTCCGGGATATTCCAATCCATCGATAAATGCTTTTAATACCCCGGGAAAAGATCCATTGTACTCAGGGACTACAAAAACGAATTTTTCACTCTCTTTCATGATTTTCCTAAATGGATTAAAAATTTTGTTCTTCCCGGAATTTTCGTACAGCGCACTAACTATAAAATCTTGAGGTAGGTTTTTAAGATCAATTATTTGATTCGCCACCCCTTTCTCATCGAGAATGTGGCTGTATTGCCGACTTATCTTGGAGGAAACAGAATCTGTCCTGTTTGTACTACACACTATCGTAATCATCCCTGTTCTTTATGTACACAACAGAACTATTACTGCCCTGTTTAAGTTTTGGATTGAAAATAAAATGGGTGAATATTGCGTTTCAATATTCATTTGAATAAAAATTGTTCTTTCGACCGAAAGAAGCCAATTGTCAATTTGACTTTCTCTTGGTTTCAAAGGAACGTTCTCCATTACGTCTTGGAAAGGCAATATTAAAAAAATAATAGATTTCTATGCTGAAGGGCAAAAATGCAATTGTAACAGGAGTAAGTAAAGGAATAGGCTTGGAAACCGTGAATCAGCTCCTCGATGCTGGCGTAAAAGTTGCTGGCTGGAGTAGAAATGAGCCTGATATTGATCATGTGAATTTTTCTTTTGTCAAAGTTGATGTGAGCGACTGGAATCAGGTTCAAAAAGCGCATGCAGAATCTGTGAGTTTTCTTGGAGATGACATCCATATTTTGATTAACAATGCCGGATTTGGAATAATGGGTTCGATCGAAAAACTTAAGATTGAAGATTGGAAATCAATGTTTGATGTCAATGTTCATGGATTGATGTACTGCACCAAAATGGTGGTTCCTGCAATGAAAAGAATGGATCAGGGACATATAATCAATGTAAGTTCAATCGCCGGACTGAATGGAGTTAAGAATTTGAGCGGTTATGTCGCTACTAAACATGCCGTGACCGGATTTGGTCATTCATTGATGATGGAGTTAAGAGATTGGGGAATTAAGGTTACCACTGTGTATCCGGGAAGCGTTCAGACCAATTTTTTTGATAACATCGAAGCGATGAATGCCAATGATAATATGATGCGAGCATCGGATATTGGAAAAGCAATTTTGGATTTACTGAATACACATCCTAATCTACTGCCAGCGGATTTAGAACTAAGACCGCTTAGGCCAAATGGGAAGCCCCAGAACTAAATGTCTGTAGTAATTCAGGATTTGACCAAGATGTATGGTTCACAATATGCTGTGGACACAATCAACTTCAATGCACCCAAGGGTAAGGTTACGGGGTTTCTTGGGCCGAATGGAGCGGGTAAATCCACCACCATGAAAATAGCAGTAGGCTATGTGAAACCGACTTTGGGAACAGTAGAGCTTGATGGAGTATCGGTAACAGAGAACCCGCTCGCAGTAAAAAAACTCACAGGATATTTACCCGAACATAATCCACTTTATTTGGATATGTATGTGAGAGAGTTTCTTCGCTTTATCGGAGCGGCCTATGGATTAAAAAGTTCTCGACTAAAAAGTAGGGTAGAAGAGATGATTTCCATAGTTGGGTTGGAGAGAGAGCGGAGTAAAAAAATAGGGACGCTTTCCAAGGGTTATCGTCAGCGTGTGGGACTAGCCCAAGCTCTCATACACAACCCATCAGTTCTCATTCTCGATGAACCAACTACCGGTCTTGATCCTAATCAAATTCTTGAAATAAGAGAAGTAATCAAAAACATCAGTGCAGATAAAACGGTGATTCTGTCAACACACATCATGCAGGAAGTAGAAGCTATTTGTGACAATGTGGTCATTATCGACAAAGGGCAGATTGTCGCAAATGATAAGTTGAGCAAGTTGAAAGAAGGCATGAACGAATCAAATGGTATTATTCTGACCTTTGAACAAGAAGTAGACCTTACATTATTTGAATCTCGTGGATTTGAGGCTAATATGTATGGGGAGAACGCCTATCTAATAGAGTCCGAAAGAGAGGACTTAAGAGCTGAGCTTTTAAAGATTACCTCTGAAAACGACTTGCCTCTCTTGAGCCTCACCAAAGCGCACAAATCCTTGGAGGAAATCTTTCATCGTCTTACTCAAAATCAGAAAGTATGATCAGCATATTTCTGAAAGAAGTCAACGAATTTTTGGATTCACTGATCGCGTATGTTGTGATTGGCGTATTTCTGGTAGGGATCGGTTTGCTTATGTGGATCTTCCCCGATACTAATGTATTGGATTATGGATATGCAAGTATGGAGCCTGTTTTTTCTTTAGGTCCTTATGTCTTCATGTTTTTGATACCAGCTATTACTATGAAATCCTTCGCAGAGGAAAAAAGGAATGGCACTTTGGAACTGCTCTATACACTCCCCTTTAAGGAAATTGATGTGATCTTGGGTAAATTCTTTGCAGGCTATTTCTTAGTGTTCTTTTCCGTTTTGCCAACTCTGGTTTATTATTTCTCCCTTTACCAATTGGGAAACCCAGTTGGCAATATGGATACACCAGGAATCATAGGTTCGTATTTTGGATTATTGCTTCTTGGAGGAGTTTTTACATCCATAGGTATTTTATCCTCTGCATTGACAGGTAATCAGATTGTTTCTTTTATTCTATCCGCATTTCTGTGTTTCTTATTTTATGCAGGTTTTGATTCCATTGCAAGTATTAATCTTTGGTCAAAATGGTCTTCCTTTATCGCGTATCTCGGAATTATGCAGCACTACTCCTCGATGAGTAGGGGGCTTATCGACCTTATCGATCTTGCCTATTTTATTGGCACGACCACTATCATTCTTATGTTGACCAAATTAATTCTAGGATTAAAAAAATGATCGACTGGAATAGCCATAAACTCAACCTTATACTTCAGGTAGTCACTACGCTACTGGTAGTGTCTTTGATATTTCAATTGGCCAGCTCTTTTAGAGTCCGAATTGATATGACCGAAGAAAATAGATTTAGTCTTTCGGATCAGACCAAAAACTTGCTCTCCAGATTGGATGATGAGATTTACATAGAGGTTTATTTGGGAGGAGAGCTTCCGTCCAATTTTGTGAGATTTAAAAATTCGATTCGTGAAACTTTGGATGAGTTTGCTATCTACTCTAATACGAACATCAACTATAAATTCATTGATCCATCCGTAGCTCAAAGTTCACAAGCAAGGAATAAGTATTACCAAAGCTTAATCGATCGAGGTTTACAACCGACTGATTTGAATTATAAAAAGGATGGTCAGACTTCTCAGAAGTGGGTTTTTCCGGGGCTAATTCTGAGTTACAGAGGAAGGGAGATAGGAATCAATTTACTAAAAGGAAATAGAACAACCTCGCCGGACGAGATGATCAACCAGTCTATCGAAGGGTTGGAATATGAACTGGCAAGTGGTTTAATTCAATTGTCAGAGCTGAGGAGGAAGCGAGTCGGGCTTGTAGTCGGTCACAACGAACCAGATACGTCTCAAATCGCAGGTCTTACGAATTTGGTTTTATCTAAATACGACTTATTTAGATTGAATCTACCAAGCAGAAAAACTTCAATCACAGGTTATGACCTTTTGATAATTTCAAAACCTACATCAAAATTCTCAAACGATGAAAAATATCTCTTAGATCAGTATCTCATGAAAGGTGGTAAGCTTATGTTCTTCCTTGACGCATTGAAAGTAAATATGGATAGCGCATTTGGCGATGGTACTGTTGCTATTCCCTATGAAACGAATCTAAACGATTTGCTTTTCAAATATGGCGTCCGAATTAACCTTGATTATGTCGCTGATTTGAATTGCGGAGATATGCCCATAGTAGCAGGTAACGTTGGGAATCAGCCTAGAATTAGTATGCTTCCATGGCCATACTTTCCTGTATTGACTAATTACGGTGATCATCCTATAATGAAAAATCTAGATGCAGTCATGTTGAGATTTGGATCTACCATGGATACGGTAAAGGCTGTCGGCATAAAGAAAACTCCTTTGATGCTGACCTCTGCTCATACTAAGGTTCTGGGATCTCCGGTGCAGGTTAGTTTCAATGATCTAAAATCAGAATTACTACCTGATAAATTTCAGTCCGGGCCTAAAGCTGTTGGCTACCTTTTAGAAGGATCATTTACTTCTTTGTATAAAAACAAATTTCCCCCGAAGGGATTTGACAGAAATGAGATGATCGGCGATGGTGCAGACTCTAAAGTTGTGGTGATAGCCGATGGAGATCTAATCGTAAATGAACTTGATCCTAAAGATGGGAATCCACTTGCACTAGGAGTGGAGCCGTATGGCCAGACCAGATATGCAAATGAGGATTTGATCATAAATCTGATTGATTATCTACTGGATGAGGAAGGTGTTGTTCAGGCAAGAACCAAAGAGATTAAAATAAGACCACTTGACAAAGTCAAGGTAAAAAAGGAGCGAACGAAATGGCAGGTAATCAACCTTGCTTTACCGATGGTACTACTTTTAATTTTTGGTTTTGGTAAAGCAGTTTTGAGAAAAAAGAGAAACAGAGGCTGATGAAAAGGAAAAACAAATTGTTGTTCATTTTGGCACTGATTCTCCTGAGTGTAAACGTGATTTTCTTCTTTCTTCCTGAAAGAAAGTCTCAGATATCTTTCGATGAAAACATGTTTGCGGTTCAGGATACATCTTTGATAAGAGAGATTTCTTTGAAGGGAGAAGTCTCCGATGTTATATTGACAAGATCGGAAGACGGTTGGGAACTCAATGGCCGATATGCAGTTGACCAAGGTTTGAGAAGATTACTTTTCTCTATTTTGGGAAAAGTCAAAGTGAAAAGGCCAGTCGCTGATGCGTCGGTCGATGGGGTTACAGTTGATTTGGATGGGAAAAAGTTTTTAGTATCCGGAAACGCTACTAAAACCAAAACTTTTTTCACCATCGATGGCCAATCATTTGAGGTTGAGATCCCAGGCTATAGAGATTACCTAGGAGGTATTTTTGAGCTGCACATGGATCAATGGCGTGACAGATTAGTCTACAATGGAAGCTGGAGAACGATCCAAAAGCTAGATGTCAATTATTTAGCAAACGATATTGATGATTTTCAAATAGCCTTTTCAGATCGTTTTTTTGAAATTGAAGGTATTGATAGGATCGATTCTACCTTGGTAGTGGATTATTTAAATCAGTTTCAGTACTTTCAGACAAACGAGCGAATAAGCCATGGACGATTTGAGAGATATGATAGCCTTTCACTTACGGATCCTTTGGCTATTCTGACTTTAGAATCTATCAATTACTCCACCCCAGAACGTTTTTTCATATATCCGGCTATTGCCAATGAAAGGTTTCATCTAATGAAAAACTCGGCAGATGAATTGATGATTTTCGATAGAAATCGGGTAAATAATATTCTCTTGAATCACGACTCTTTTAAACTTAAAGAGTGAGTAATACTTTAAGGCTGATTTATCAACTTTTGTTCTTAAATTTGACGCCCAAATCGAATTCGAAAACTGGCATATATTGGAATTGTTGTTTTTTGAATTGCACCAACCTAAGAAACAAATAATCTTATCAACTTGGTAGCGAACGAATTGAAGTTCCGATAAATCGATTAAAATAAAAACAACACGCATGAAATTTATTGTTTCTTCTTCTTATCTCCTGAAACAACTCTCGACTATTAATGGAGTAATTACGACGAATCCTGTGGTACCTATTCTTGAAAATTTTCTATTTGAGATATCATCAGGAACTCTTACCATAACCGCCTCTGACCTTCAGACTAGCATGATAACCGAGATGGAGGTAGAAGCTAAGGAAGATGGAAGCATTGCTATCCCTGCAAAAATACTTTTGGAGACTCTTAAAAATCTCCCTGAACAACCAGTGACTTTCTCTATTGATGCAGATACGTATAGTATTGAAATCAATTCAGATAACGGGCGTTATAAGTTGTCTGGTGAGAATGCTACGGACTTCCCTAAGATTCCAGCTGTATCAGATGGCTACTCTGTAAATATGGCTTCAGGCGTGCTTGCTCAGGCAATTAACAATACAATCTTTGCTACCAGCAACGATGAGCTCCGTCCTGCTATGACAGGAGTCTATGTAAAACTAGATGAAACCAATACTACTTTCGTGGCTACAGACAGCCATCGATTGATTAGATATAGAAGAGTGGATGTTGCCTCAGATATGGGGCATAACATGATCATTCCAAGAAAGGCACTCACCTTGTTGAAGACTACTTTGCCTTCAGAGAACACAAACTTGAATGTTGAATTTAATGCATCAAACGCTTTTTTCAATTTCAATAATGTGAAGATGATTTGCCGTCTTATAGACGAGCGTTTTCCTGATTATGAAAATGTAATCCCTGCTGATAATGATAATTCGATGGTTATCAATAAAGGCGCATTATTGAGTTCTTTGAAGAGGATTGCTATCTACGCTAATAAAACTACTCATCAGGTAAGATTGAAGATTACTGGAAGTGAGCTGATGATCTCGGCAGAAGACTTAGATTTTTCAAATGAGGCAAACGAGAGATTAGCTTGCGAGCACGATGGAGAAGATATCGAAATTGGCTTCAATGCTAAATTTCTTATCGAGATGCTTAGTAATCTGGATGCTGATGATCTGACTTTGAAGTTGAGCGCGCCAAACCGTGCTGGTATCATTACTCCTAATGACAAAGATGAGAATGAAGACATCCTGATGCTTGTAATGCCAGTGATGCTGAATAATCAGGTATAAGATAAAATTGAGCGCAGAGACATCTGTGCTTTTTTTATCTCTAAAATTATGACTATTTTTGTCATGTTAAATTTAGTCAATTTTTAAGAGAAGATAAAATGCTTAAGGATACGTTGAGAAATGCTCGGACAAGCAAGAATCTTAAGATGAGAGAAGTAGCCTCTTTTTTAGATATTGATCAAGCGTTGATAAGCAAGTTTGAAAAAGGAGATAGATTCCCGACTCACGATCAGTTAAATTCCTTGGCGTCAATCTTGGAAATAGAATTTTCAAAATTGAAAATAGAATGGTTGGCTGAAAAAGTAGTCAAGGTAGTTCAGTACGAGACAGATGCGCTTGAAGTGCTAGCTGTAGCTGAAAGCAGGGTTGAGTATCTCGCAAGTTCCAAAACCTTTGAGGTACCTGAGATTTCTTCTGCTTTAAGAGAAAAGCTTGATTATGCAGATCAACTTAAAAGGGAGTGGAGAGTAAATCGACCTCTGGAAGAGACTCAGCTAAGAAAGATGCAGGAGTTTTTTAATGTTGAAAACACTTATGAGAGTAATCGGATAGAAGGGAATACTTTGACTCTTCAGGAGACTCATTTAGTAGTGAATGAGGGCTTAACTATTGGAGGAAAGTCCATGCGTGAGCATTTGGAAGCTATTAATCACCTAGAGGCATTGGAGTTTGTGAGCGACCTTATCACAAAAAGGGAAGATTTGATAAAAAGAAACCTTCTTGAGCTGCATGCTTTAATCTTGAAAGGTGTAGACTCTCCAAACGCTGGGACGTACCGAAAGGTGCCTGTAAGAATCGGAGGGAGTAAGCATGAGCCACCTCAGCCTTTTCTTTTGGATAAGTTGATGGAAGATTTTTTTATTCATTATAAGAATCAAAAGAATCGTTTGCATCCGCTGATTTTAGCAGCTGAAGTTCATGAGCGATTGGTTAGCATACATCCGTTTATAGATGGAAATGGCAGAACTTCACGTTTACTGATGAACATGGTTCTTTTGCAGAATGGGTACACATTGACGAATATAAAAGGTGATCTAACTAATAGATTGGCCTACTATCGTGCGCTGGAGGATGTTCAGATTAATAACAATCCTGATCCTTTTTATGAGTTGGTTATTGACGCTTCAATTGCCTCACTTGAAGAGCACTTGAAAATGGTCTAAAAAAAAGGGATTCAAATTTGAATCCCTTTTAATTTACTTTTTCTTTCCTCTAGGTTTCTTCTCAGGAGTTTTATCCGCAAGATCTTTACACTCTTCAAAGGTTAAGTCTTCTGGGACTTTGTCTTTCGGGATTTTCACATTTTTCTTCCCAAACTTGATGTAAGGGCCGTATCTTCCATTTAGCACCTGAACCTCAGGGTCTTCATCAAATGTTTTGATGAATTTATTTGCGTCAGCTTCTCTCTTAGCCATTATTAGTTCAACGGCTTCTTCAGCAGTTACCGTAAGAGGGTCTTTGTCTTTTGGTAAAGAGACAAACTTGCCGTCATGACGTATATAAGGGCCAAATCTGCCAATCGCGGCGGTCATTACTTTCTCTTCAAACTCGCCAACGTTTCGAGGTAGCTTGAATAATTCAATAGCTTCCTCAAAAGAGATGTTTTCAATGAACTGACCTTTTCTCAGACTCGCGTATTGAGGTTTCTCATCTTCCTCGTTTTCGGGAGATTCTCCAAGCTGTACGTAGGCTCCATATCTACCCATTCTAACATAGATGTTTTTACCAGTTTTTGGATCTACACCTAGCTCTCTTGCAGCTGAGATATCGGCTCTTTCTATGTTTTCTGTATTTTCAACTTTTGTATGGAATTTTCCATAGAAGGATTTGATCATTTCCTCCCATGATTTGCCACCGTTGGCGATATTGTCAAATTCCTTCTCCACGTCTGCAGTGAAAGAGTAATCAACAACATTGTCAAAATGCTCTACCAGAAAGTCATTTACAATCATTGCGATGTTGGTAGGAAAGAGCTTATTCTTTTCAGCACCTGTGATTTCTTTTTTTACAGTTTTAGTGACTTTCTCTGAGGCAAGCACCATCTCAGTGTATTCTCTTTCTCTTCCGTCCCTCTCTTCTTTTACAACGTATTCCCTTTTCTGTATAGTGGATATTGTAGGAGCGTAGGTCGATGGTCTTCCTATTCCTTTTTCTTCTAGTTGTTTTACGAGACTGGCTTCAGTATATCTTGCCGGAGGTCTTGTGAATCCCTCCTTGGCGATCATTCTATTCAACTCAAGCTTCTGTCCGATGCTAAGCGGAGGAAGCATTGATTTTTGCTCTTCGTCTTCATCATCATCTGTGGATTCAAGATATACTTTTAAGAATCCTTCGAATTTGATTACTTCACCTCTTGCAACGAGTGTTTCTTCCGCACCCGAAATACCAATCGTAGCAGTTGTCTTTTCCAATTTGGCATCTGCCATTTGAGACGCTATTGCTCTCTTCCAGATGAGCTCGTATAGTCTTCCTTCAGCAGAGCTCCCCCCAAGGGAATGTGTGTTGAAGTTTGTTGGTCTGATTGCTTCGTGAGCCTCTTGAGCAGACTGAGATTTTGTTTTATAAGTCCTGTTTTGGATGAAATCACTCCCGTATGCAGACCCAATTTCGGCGTTAGCACCTGATATTGCCTCTTGCGATAGGTTTACACTATCTGTTCTCATATAAGTGACCTTACCCGCTTCGTAAAGCTTTTGGGCGAGAGACATGGTATAAGAGACGGAGTATCCTAGTTTTCTACTTGCTTCTTGCTGAAGGGTAGATGTAGTGAATGGAGGAGCTGGGCTCTTTTTTGCCGGCTTGGTTTCTAAATTATTAATCTGAAAATCAGCACCCGTACATTTCGTTAGAAATGCCTGAGCTTCTTCCTCCGATTTAAATTTCTTCCCTAACTCAGCCTGTAAAACTTTTCCCTGATCTAAATCAAAATGCGCGGTAATCTTAAAGCTGGAAACTGTGTCAAATTTATCGATCTCTCTTTCTCTTTCCACTACCAGACGTACAGCGACAGACTGTACTCTTCCTGCCGAAAGACCTCTTTTTACCTTTTTCCATAAGACTGGAGATAGCTCAAAGCCAACCAATCTATCGAGGATTCTTCTCGCTTGCTGCGCATTGACAAGGTCAATATCGATACCTCGAGGATTTTTAATTGCATTCTGAATTGCGTTTTTTGTAATCTCTCTAAATACAATTCTTCTGGTATTATTGTCATTGAGATTCAGTGCCTCCTTCAAGTGCCATGAAATCGCTTCTCCTTCACGATCATCATCACTTGCCAGGTAAATCATTTCTGACTCCTTGGTTAGCTTCTTTAGCTCTCTGATGACATCCTTCTTATCCGCAGAAACTTCATAAGTTGGGCTAAAGCCATTTTCAATGTCTATTGCTTTATCTCCTTTTGGTAAATCTCTTACATGACCGTAGCTAGATTTGACTATATATTCTTTACCAAGATACCCCTCAATTGTTTTCGCCTTTGCAGGGGACTCTACTATTACCAGGTTTTTTGCCATTCCTTCTCTTCTCTATCTTTCAAAAATCGATGCTAAAATATCTTGAAATATTTTAATTAGTTTAATGCTGACTCTTTGATAGACGCATATTTAATACTTAATTGCTCTATCACAAACACATTTCCGCAAAGATGGTCAGAAAAATATTTCTTTTGAGACATGGCGAAGCTGCCTTACCTGAATACGGGATCAAAGATTTCGAACGTCCTTTGACAGCCAGAGGGGAAAACAAAATAAGGGCTCTGGGCGATCAATTGAAAAATGAGGGAACAAGATTTGATTCCGTTTTTTGCTCTTCATCCAAAAGAACAAAGGAAACTTACGAGTGTCTTTGTGAGTCTATGCAGACAAATTGGTATGTGGAATATAAGGATGAAATCTATGAGGCCCCTGTTCGTGCTTTGTTTGAAGTTTTAGTGAATACAGAAGACGAAATTTCAAATCTCCTTCTGATCGGGCATAATCCGGGGATCAGTTTTTTATCAGAATATTTAAGTGACGAAGCTATCATTGGCATGTCTCCAGGACAACTAGTCAAATTAGAATTTGGTTTTGGGAGTTGGTCTGAGCTTTCCAAAGGGGTTTGCAGTGTGATTAACTAGGAGAATGAAAATATTGATCTGTCAAAATGCTTTCAAGGGAGCATTGTCTGCTGAAAATGCTACAGAAGCAGTAGATCGAGGACTTTCTCAAAGCGGACTTAACTTTGAATCAATCAAACTTCCCATAGCGGATGGTGGTGATGGAACTCTTAGAATTCTCAAGGATGTTTTCAACCTATCTATCATTACAACTCAAGCATACGATCCTTTCAGAAGGAGTATTCAAGCAAGATACGGTTGGGCGAAATCCTCTAAAATTGGGTTTATTGAATTAGCGGAGGCGAGTGGTATCAAACATTTAAAGAAATCCGAGCTTAATCCTTGGACTGCCAGCACATACGGGAGTGGAATTATACTAAGTGAGTTAATTGATAAAGGAGCAAAAGAAATTTATCTGGCTCTAGGGGGAAGTGCCTCTGTGGATGGTGGAGTGGGTATTCTGGAGGCCCTGGGTGTAAAATTTTATGATTCTGAAGATAACCGATTAAGAGAATTGAATCCTGCTAAAATGAATTTGATCACTAGGGTGGATGCAGGTTTCGCAAGAAGAAAAGTGCAGGATGTTAAAATTCGAATACTTTGTGATGTTGAAAATCCATTACTTGGAATAAATGGATCGGCTGTTGTATTTGCTCCTCAAAAAGGGGCAAGCGCAGAAGATGTGAAGGGCTTGGAAAATCGATTGAGTCGTTTTTCAAGCGTCATAAGCGATCAGTTTGGAGTGGACGTCTCCAATGTGAAACATGGTGGTGCAGCCGGAGGTGTAGCAGCCGCCCTCAAAGGTGTTTTAAATGCACAGCTTTTGGATGGAGCTCATGAAGTACTGAAGCTTGTTGAGTTTGAGGAAAAAATGAGGGGCTCAGATATTGTCATCACTGGAGAGGGTAAGATTGATCATCAAACCCTTTCTGGAAAAGGGCCGGGACTTATCGCATACAAATCGAATGATGCAGGTAAGCGTACCATTGGTTTTTGTGGCGTGTCTGAAGATGCCAAGTTAAAAAAGAATCCATTTTCTGAAATCATAGAAATAAATCAAGAATCAGAATCTCTGGAGGACTCTCTCAAGAATGCAAATTCCAATCTTGTGGCTGCAGCTAAGTTATTGGGAGAGCGATTAAAGGTTGAGTATAAACGATCTGAATTCCTCTGAATCATATTTTGCCATGCCATGTTTTTCTGCCACAATCATTCCCTCTGGCGATATCACATAAGTGGTTGGGATTGATCTTGCTTCATAAACCGTAGGTAGGCTAGAATTAAGAAAATAGACTGGGAAATCATATTCTTTATCCTGAACAAATTGCTTGGCCTTGAATTGATTTTTATCTACCGAAATCATCACAAACTCAACATCATTTCCTACTTTCTCATAAAAATCTTGAATATCGGGCATTTCAGCGATGCAGGGTGGACACCATGTTGCCCAAAAATTTATAAATACGGTCTTACCTTTAAAAGTTTCAAAATCAATCTCTCTTCCGGCAACATTGGTGAGTTTTAAATCATAATCTGCTTCTACTGACGTTTCAAATTCTGTAGTTGGCTTAAATAGTCCTGTCGAAAGTGCAGCCCGTTGTATGTAGCCAATGACCTGCGTATGATATCCCGTGACATAGAGTGTACCTGCCACTGTTATTAGCACAACCCATTCTATGATCTCTCTTTTTCTTGATTTTACCGCCATTATTAACAAGATGAAAATTTTGATTGAATTACTAACGAAATCCTGCACGAATAAATCAAAGGACTCCTAATTTTGGCACCCAATTGATAACAACATGACAAACTACTCCGCTAAGATAGCATCAGAATATTCTCTGCAATCCCGAAATGTTCAAGCTGTAATTGACCTGCTCGAAGGCGGGGCAACCGTGCCATTTATTTCCAGATATAGAAAGGAAATGACCGGGACAATGGATGAAGTAGCAGTCGCCAATGTAAGGGATAGACTAGCTCAGCTTAAGGATCTGGACAAAAGGCGAGAAGTAATTTTGAAGTCAATAGACGAGCAGGAAAAATTGACGCCAGAGTTAAAATCTAAAATTGAGAAGGCTGAAACCATGTCAATTTTGGAGGATCTGTATCTTCCATATAAACCAAAAAGGAAAACTAAAGCTTCAATAGCTAAAGAGAAGGGGCTTGAGCCATTGGCAAAGTTGATTTTTGATCAGAATAGCTCGGATATTGATTCTGAGGCTGAAAAATTCATCAATGAGGAAAAAGGAGTAGCGAGTCAGGAAGAAGCATTTCAAGGATCAAGAGATATCATTGCCGAATGGGTAAGCGAAGATGCAGAGGCAAGAAAAAAGACAAGAAAACTATTCGAGTCGGAAGGAGTCGTCGCATCGAAAGTGATGAAAGGGAAGGAAGCGGATGGAGCCAAATATAAGGACTACTTTGAATGGGAAGAATCGATTAAAAAGATTCCTTCGCATAGATTATTGGCGATACGAAGAGGAGAAAAAGAGGGGATACTTTCGATGGATATAGCTCCAGAAGATACTGCTGCCATTTCACAGCTTGAAAGACAGTTCGTAAAGTCTAATAATAGTACTACCGCGCACATCGAAACTGCGATAAAAGATTCTTACAAGAGGCTTATTAAACCAAGTATAGAAACTGAAATAAGACTGGAATCAAAAAAGAAAGCAGATCTGGAAGCGATTGGAGTTTTTTCCGAAAACTTGAAGCAGCTGCTCATGTCGGCTCCATTAGGGCAAAAGGCGGTTATGGCCATTGATCCTGGGTTCAGGACTGGATGTAAGCTTGTATGTTTGGATAGGCAAGGTAAGTTGTTGGAGCATACAGCGATTTACCCTCATGAGCCCCAGAGAGAGGTTCAAAAGTCCTCTCATACTGTTTTGGCATTGGCCCAAAAGCATAACATTGAAGCCATTGCAATTGGAAACGGGACGGCTGGAAGAGAAACGGAGCAGTTTGTGAAATCTGTTGGCTTACCAAATAGTATTTTAATTGCATCTGTGAGCGAAAGCGGTGCTTCGATATATTCAGCTTCGGAAGTAGCAAGAGAGGAATTTGGACAATACGACCTTACGGTAAGAGGTGCTGTTTCCATTGGGAGAAGGATGATGGACCCACTTGCTGAGCTTGTCAAATTAGATGCTAAATCAATTGGAGTAGGTCAGTATCAGCACGATGTGGATCAAAATGCGTTGAAGCATTCACTTGATGATGTAGTGATGAGCTGTGTGAATGCTGTTGGCGTGGAGTTGAATACAGCAAGCAAGCAGTTGCTTACTTATGTTTCAGGACTTGGCCCTCAGCTCGCAGAAAACATCATCGAATATCGAAATCAAAATGGGGCGTTTAAAAGCCGCAATGATTTGAAGCAAGTTCCCAGACTTGGCGATAAAGCTTTTGAGCAGGCGGCAGGTTTTTTGAGAATAAAAGGCTCAGAAAATCTTCTTGATCAAAGTGCGGTACATCCCGAGCGATACGAAACGGTTGGAATGATGGCTAAGGATCTAGGTTGTAAGATTGATGATTTGGTCAGAGATGGAAACTTGAGAAAAAGCATCGATTTAAAAAAATATGTAAACGATCAGGTCGGACTACCGACGCTAAGGGATATTTTAGATGAACTAGCCAAACCAGGACGTGATCCCAGAGAGCAGTTTGAAACGTTTTCATTTGCAGATAATGTGCACGGGATTGGGGACCTCTCAGTGGGAATGAAACTCCCAGGAATTGTTACCAATATAACCAAGTTTGGAGCGTTTGTAGATGTGGGAGTTCATCAAGATGGCTTGGTGCATATCAGCCACTTGTCAGATGGATTTGTTTCTGATCCGGCCAAGGCAGTTAAATTACAGCAAAAGGTAAGTGTGACCGTATTGGAAGTAGATGTACATAGAAAGCGGATATCTTTGTCTATGAAATCTGACCCGTTTGGAAAGACACAGGGAGCCCCACGACCAAAGAGAACTCAGAGTAAAAAGGAAGAACCTAGTGCTGAAGGAGATCTTCAGGCTAAATTGGCAATGTTAAAAGGTAAATTCGGAAGTTGAAAAAACAGATATTTTATATCATCCTCAGTATGCTGACTTTTTTCGGATGCATAGAATCTGACATTGTTGATGACTTTAGTGCTGATCAAGTTGAGCAAATCCTCACTGCAGGAGATATCAAAACATGGTATCGATCGGAGTTAATTGTTGATGGTGTCAGACAACCAATTGAAACCTGTCAAGACACAGTTAAATGGACTTTCGAGGTTATATCAACAGACTCGATTGCAGCCTACGAACTCTCTTTTGATAATATATGTACGCTTTACGATACCACTTTTTTAGGGGCTTTCTCTCCATCTAAATTTGGTGAAATATTTACGGATTCTTTGAAGTTTGAAGGAGGTAATAAGACCTTTATGAGACCCAATTACATTAGATCAAAGGTGTTCTCAGTTAGGTATACTGAGAATGATATGGAGATTACGGCGAGTTTTGAAGAAACCAGATCTGATATATTGTCACGGCAGGTTGGTTATTTTCTTACTAATGGACTTAGCGTAGGAGATACCCAAAGTTGGAGTCTTACTTCATTGAGTATTGATGGCGATTCCCAACCTTTTAGGGATTGTAGTGATACCTTGATTTTTCAGTTTGAGAGACAGAATATAGGAGTTGCATTGAAAGAACTTGAAACCGATACACTTTCCAATTGCGGTACATATATTTCGTCAGATATTGGGTCAGTTTCAGTTCCGGAAAATACGCTCGAAGGTTTTTTTGAGAACCAGTTTTTAATTGAAGGTGACGAGATCAATGAAATGACAATTTCATCATTCGATCAAAAAGGTTTTTCAGCCTCTTACTTAAGAAATCAAGTCGAGCATATAGCGACATATCAGGTTTTGGATTAATAATAGGAATGATTTTATCCGCCTGGTAAAAGCGTTGGATAGACTTATCAGGGGAGTAAGAAAGAGAGTGTTTTTTGTATACAACGGCACATATTATAGAATTTCTAATTTTTCGGATGAGAGGTAAATCAGTTAGTCGAAGAGTGTTCAGCCATCATCGAGGATTAATAGCTGTTTAACTATTAGGTGAAAAAATATTAAACATCTAAGAATATATTTGGTTTAGAATCAAAGAACTAGAATGTATTCCGCCAAAAAATCTCTCTTCTATGCGGTGCTTATTGCACTGAATATTATCTCTTTAAAATCGTATTCCCAGTCAGGTCCCGGAGGAATCGGGGACAATAGTGGAACTTCAGACCTTGTACTCTGGCTGAAAGCTGACGCTGGAGTTCTCAATGGTGGTGCGGCTGCAGCATCTGACGGTGAAGATGTGTCTGTATGGCAAGATCAATCTGGGTATGGATACAATGCTACTACTTCCAGCGCGCCCTCTTTTGATGCTGTCAATCCAAACTTCAATAATCTACCTTCAATCACATTTGTCGAAGCAACTGATGAGAAAATGATTGTAGAAGACGATGCAGATGAAGCACCACAACTTGATGGAACTTCTGCCTTGTCCATCTTTTATGTTTTTAATCCTGATAATTCTACAGGAACGAGGGCTCACTTGAGTAAAAGGGATGGGAATGGAGTAGGACAATCATACGTTTTTTATGAAAGTACAAACATCTATAGTAGAACTAATTCTAATAATGATGTAGGAGGCAATTTAACAGGAGGTGTTACCTACATCAATGCTTTGACTTATCAAAACGGAAATTTTGAACATTTCCTCAATCAATCAAGTGGAGGAACTGTTTCTGGGACTACCTCAATACCAAACAATGATTCTGACTTAAACATAGGGGACTTTCACACTGGGGATGGAAGAACATTTGATGGGAATTTTGCAGAGATCATTATTTATAGACAGTATTTGACCAATGCGCAACGAATTGCGATTGAAACTTACTTAGGGTCTAAATATGGAATCACACTTGCTGCAGACTATTGGGACGAAACTACTTATGCCACCTACGACAATGAAATAGCAGGTATAGGTCAGCATAGTGATGGTACTGTGGCTGATAGTGCCATTTCTGGAGTATTGACTATTTCAGGTGGAACGAGTCGAGCAAATGGAGACTGGCTTTTTGTAGGACATGATAATGGAGATTTTGCTACTTATACTTCCAGTGAGATAATTTCCGGCTCAGGTCATCAACGATTGGCCAGAGAATGGGTAGTAGACAAAACCAATGATTTAGGAGATGTCGCGGTTTCACTGAAATCCTCAGACATTCCATCTGGTATTTCCAATCCAAACGTGTTTTTGATGGTAGATTCTGATGGTGATGCTAGTTTCGAGGATGCAACTTCTTATCCAATGCTGCTTTCTGGAGATAGCTACACCGCAAGTGTAACTTTAAATGAAGGTGACCATCTTGCATTGTCATTTGAACCAGGATTTCCATCCGAAATATGGTATAGCTACATTTCTGGTAACTGGAATGATCCAGCAGTGTGGACTTTGGACGGGGCGATTTCAGCTTTGTACAATAATCCTTCTAGCCGAATTCCAACTTCAAGTGATTCTGTAGTCATTAACTCTGGAAGAGCAGTTTCCATGAATGTGAACGATGTGACGGTCACAAGACTGGAATTAATCGGGACGTTAGATTTAGGTGCGACGACCGGTCATACTTTTGGTTCACTTACTGGTTCTGGAACACTAAGGTTGTCTGGTGCTGCCGGTACAGAAAATTACCCTTCCGGATCGAGTGAAGGTTTTTATGATTCAGATGAGGGAGGCACTTTGGAGGTTTATGGGACAGGATTAACATTGACAAACAAGACGAGAGCCAATAATTTTATCCTTGACTTAGACAATGCGAGTGACAGAGTTACCATGACAGCTGACTCACTTATTGTGAATGGGAATGCTACAATTAACCAAGGCTTCTTTCAGTTTAATGATGACTTAGCCACAAATAATCTGGTCGTTGAGGTAATGGGAAATCTAGTTGTCGAATCTAATGGAGGAGTGGATGTTGGTACGGCAAATGCCAGACACGAATTGAACCTCTATCGTGACTTTACTAATAAGGGTGATGTGGACTTTACAAATAGAACTTCACAAATAACAGGTAGCGAAGCGACAGATGGAATCGTAGATGTAAACTTTTTGTCTCCATCTCAAGATCAGGCGGTCAGCCTTCAAAATACCACGGATTTTTATAGAATTGAAATAAACAAAGGAGTTGACGATACCTATGTGGTAGATATAAGTGCAGACAATGCAAGTCATTTTAATTTGTATGGATACGCTGCATTGAGCACCAACTCTGCTCAGGCAACAACTAATGCGAATGCATTGGGTCTCATATATGGGACTATTAAAGTAGGTGATAACATTACCATTTCACCACTTAACGCTGGAGGTAACTACAGCATCTATGAAGGCTCGCAAATATGGGTAGATGGCGGTACTGTCGAAAAGACATCTGGTACTGCTATCGTTCCTTACGGAAAAATAAGAGTGTCTGCTGGAGCGCTAAATGCTCCGATTAATAGCGGGATCACTACAAGAGACAATGGGCTTTTGACTATTGAAGCTGGTACTGTCACTGTTAATCAATTTAGGACTTCAATAAATGGGGTCTCAGCTCAGGGAGGGTTGGTAATGACAGGAGGTGTTTTCAACATTATTGGTGGATCGACAAGTGGAAGCTATTACACTTTCAGCCTTACCTACTCTGGCAATGTATTTAACATGTCTGGAGGAACGATCAATCTGTCTGGAGTGAATTCAAAAGGAGGCATGTACATCAATAGTTCAGACGAGAATATAAATGTAACGGGTGGTACGGTCAATTTTGATGTCACCAATGGAAATAATCTTACTATTACTTCTAATGCCCCATTTTTTAATGCCAATGTGCTTAAATCTACAGGATCTGGGAGTGGAGTGATAAGAGTATCAAGTGGGAGTTCTGGTACTGGCGCAGGCGAAACGACCTTGACCCCTTCCGGATTGACGATTATCAATGATCTTAGAGTGGACAATACCGGGGGGAATGGTACTAGCTTCGACGCAAGTGGATTTGATGTTGATATAATTGGGGCTCTCATTGTTGATAATGGGGCTACTGTCGACTTGACAGGAATGGAACTGACTTTTAAAGGTGCTGGCTCCTCTGCTCTCAATATTCAAACAGGAGCAACGCTCACACTTGATACACTAATAGTTGACAAAAATCTTTTTGAGACGGCACTTACAATTGACAATGGTGCTACCAATGCAGTCTCAATCAATAATTTATTGAACATAAAAAATGGAAAATTTAATCCTCGATCGTATGATGTAACCGTGAATGGAGCCATCAATATTTTGGATACAATAGGTGTTTCTGGAAGTACCGGGCGCATATATATGAATGGTGGTTCTGCTCAATCAATAACGTCAATTTCGGGAATGATTTATGACTTGGAAATAGACAATGCCAATGGTGTATCGCTTGATGGAGATTTAGGAGTGGATACCCTTACATTAGATGCTGGTGTATTTGATATAAATACCTTTAAGCTGACTTCTAATGCAGATATTCAAACTAACAGCTCCTTCACTAATACTTTGATGATCCAAACTGATGGTAATGCATCTGATGGAGGACTTGAATATTACTTTGATGGAGAGACGGCAGATCCCTCGGTTATAATTTACCCAATTGGGACCGATGCAAATGCTACAGTAAGATATACTCCGGTATTAGCGAATCTCAGTGCCATTGCCGCTTCCGATGATGGCTATTTATCAATAAATCCAGTAGATAGCGAATTAGGCACAACGGATATTTCTGGTGGTAATATCCTCAGTTACTATTGGAAAGTAAGCCATCGGGAGTTTAGCTCGCTACCAACCACTCAATATGAATTTACTTATGACGCTTCCGATGATGATGCAACAGATGAAGGCAATTATGTTCCGGGCAAAGTCCTGGATGAATCGCCTTATACTAGGTCATCTGAGATGCAGTCCAACTTAAATATGAATATCAATGCAATAACATTTGACGCTGATGGAGGTGGTGGATTTACTTTAGAAAATGCAAACTATACCGCAGGAGTTGCAGGAAGGTTTGCTGGTTCAGTTGAAATATACTATTCTCGTCAAGATGGCGATTGGCATGTAAATGCTACATGGTCAACCGACAGTCATGAGGGCGCATCAGCCTCCGATTACCCTCAGGCAGGAGATGTAGCAGTTATAGCTAGAAGCACCTCTGATGCTACGCATACAGTAGTTATAAGCGAAGATGCATCACATCCGGATGATATTGCTGTTGCAGAGACAGTATTTGGAGGTGGAAATAAAGCAAATCTTGTTATTCAGACTAACGGAGATTTGAATTCAGTTGATCTGGGTGTTGTCAAAGGAACAGAAGGAACAAGTGCAACAATAATCAGAGAGATAGCGCCATCTACTTATACATTGGCGGCTGATTTGGGTCAATGGTCAGGAATATCAACGAATGAGTTTCAATTCAAGTCTCATAATACAGGAACAATTCTTACCCTACCTACGACATTTAGTGTTTTTCCAAACTTGACCATTGCTGGAAACTCATCAGGTAATAAACCAGGAACACCTACTTATCGAGTTGTATTATCACATAGTGTTTTAGTCAATTCTGATCTCAAGTTGAGGTCAAGACTGGATTTGATGCTGGAAGATGGAGATACAGAAACAATCGAGGTATTAGGAAATGTCTCTATCGGTTCCAACAATGATGCAATTCTAGAATTTCCTGAAACGGGTTCCTGGACATTAAATGTGGCAGGAGATCTAGGCCTTTTAGTAGGATCATCTGCAGGGCATGGAGAGCAGGCAGAGTTGAGAATTGATGAAAATGCATCTATTGAACATAAAATCATTTTAGGCGGAGATTTAGTAGTTGATGAAAGAGGTGATGGAGTGGATGGAGCCAATCCTGTAATTGATCTTTATGCCAATGTTGGCGGAGGAGGAGTTATATTAGAACTAGCGGGTACCGGAAGTCACTCAACGATTATCAATAACACAGGAGGGGGCGCTTTATTGGTTCCTGAACTGTATCGTATACTGATGAATGCAGGGACAGATACTACTAATTCATTTACATTTAACCACACGTTCAGCCTGAATGGGAGTAATACGGTCGTCCCTCAAGCAATAGAGCTTAATAAGGGGAAACTTGTTTTCAATAATTCATTGATCAATGAGGAATTAACTGATGGAGTTAATTTTACTATTCCCGCAGGATCAGGATTAGAGGTATCTCTTGGTACTATTACAACAGCTAATTCGGTTGTTATTCTTGATGGCTTGCTTCGAGTAAATGGAGGAACAGTTGATTTGGGCACTACAGATATTGAGTATTCCACAACCGGTTCTGCATTAATAGAAGTCACCTCTGGAACTTTGGAGGTTGGAGGTCAGATAAGAAGAGCCACCAGTAGTACCTCTGGAGTGTTGAAATATAGGCAATCAGGAGGTGACGTAGATATTGCGACGGATGGTGCATCCACATCTTCCAGAGCAGCTTTCGAAGTATTAAATTCAGGAAGTGAGTTTACTATTACAGGAGGAACTTTCAATATTCAGAGAGGAGTCGCAGGGGACGCAAATGAATCTTTAGAGCTTGATCCGGATACCTATAATTTGACAGGCTCCACGATTACCATTTTTGAGAACCTGGGATCAAATTATGGATCAAACTATTTCAATATTAAGTCAGCAATTGAGTTTGATAATTTAGTCGTTGCAAATTCCATTAACCTTCCGGACGTTCGAGTTTATGTACAACCTTTAACTACAGGTAGCCTGACGATAAACCCAAGTCAAACTGTATTAGCGAATGGTTTGGATGTTACAATCAAAGGAGATTTTACTAATAATGGAACTTACACAAATAATTCCAGCACTACGATTTTGAATAATTCCTCTTCTCAATCAATTTCGGGTTCAGGTACTTTCACTTTGTTTGACCTGACGAAAACAGGGACGGGTACGAGTACCTCAGGCGTGAACTTGTCTTTGGGGAATGACCTGAGAGTGCTTAATGGAACTTTGGATATAGGTTCCAATACCATTGACCTTATGAATGATGCCTACATTGAGAGCACGCTAACCAATGTTTCTGGAAGCGGACTTGTGTTTAGCGGAACATTCGGGCAGAACCTTTATGGTAAGTCTAATGAAATAGTATCACTTGGAACAATCACAATAAGTAATTCCAATGGAGTTGATATTCCGGATGGAAACGGTTTTGACTTTGACATTACAGAGAATTTGAGATTGGCAGGAGGAGTATTCAATATCGGGGGAAGCCTTGTGACTATGAAAGAAGGATCAACCATTACGGCTGTTTCACCATTTAATTTGAACAATATGGTTCAAACGAATAGCTCTTTTACTGATAATGGTTTTGTGGTGGAGTTTCTTGGCGTAGATGCCGATACTACCATTTTTTATCCTGTGGGAGAGTTGAAATATACCGCGGTGAGCTTTGCTATCAATGCTGGTGCAACGGCTGGAAGTATAAGAGTGCGTCCTGCCAATGAGCGACACCCCACTATTGTTGATAATGATGAAACAGCTCTGATGCCAGCTGAGACTGAAATAGACGATACTCAAAATAGCCTTCAGTACTACTGGGTGGTACAGGCTACTGGCACAACAGGAGTACAAGGTAGTGCCACTTTTTTCTACGATCATGACGATATCTTGGCAACTCAGTCAGACACATCAAATTTCATTTCAGGAAGAATACTCTCAAATAATTCCACTTGGGATAAGTTTTTGCCAACAGATTTTCTTGGAGCCAGCCAGTCTTTTATTGTTCCCCTAGATCAGGGTAGCGGGGTGACCTTTGCGGAAATAACTGGGGATTACACAGCCGGTTTAGGTAGTACCAATGGAATGACAAATGATATTGAAGGATCACTTCCCGATGAATTAGCTGAGTATGAAACAAGTTTTTCCGGATCAGGAAACTACAGTGCATCAGCAAATTGGAACCCATTGAATGGCTCCCCAACAGTTACAGATGGAGTAGGACCAATAGGGGCGCAGGTGATTATTCGTTCGGGCGATGAACTTACACTTAACATTTCCAATGTTCGCCTTTATTCCACACAAATCGAGGCTGGAGGAGTTCTGAGGGTGCCATCAGGTGTGACGAATGTGAGGTTAGGAAACGTAACCGGAAATGGAACGATTGTACTTACAGATACAGAGTTGTTGCCAACAGGAGAATACTCTTCCTTTTTGGCTTGTGATGGAGGTACTCTCCAGTATTCAGGGACAGCCACTTACAACGTATTATCTGGGATTTCACAAATCAGGAAAGTTATTTTCGATGGTTCGGGAACTCGAAATATGCCAAATAATGCCTTAAGCGTTTGTGATTCCTTAATTATCAATGGACCTGCTGTGTCTTTTAATTCTGGTCAAACCTATAGCATTGGTGATGCCGATACAGACAGATTGGAAATTCAATCTGGCTCTGTTTCATTGATAAATAGTTCTGTACTTGATGTGAATGGGGATTTCATCCTTTCAGGAGGCTCATTTACCGGATCGACCAGTACTACTGTGAATATTTCCGATGATATGACCTTTTCCAGTGGTTCACTTACCTTGAACGGTACCACAGTAATATTCGACGGCTCTTCTTCACAAAACATAGACGGAGATTTTACGGGAGCTTCAGCATTTCAGGATGTAACTGTGAATAATTCTTCCGGACTGGGTATAGTCGTCAATAGCGGGGATGTTGAGATTGAGGGGAATTTGACTTTTATAGATGGATTTGTCAACACCACCATGACAGAAACATTGACGCTGACGTCTTCAGGGGATTGGACCGGTGCTGGACCGCAGAGTTTTGTTACTGGCCCTATTACAAAGCAGTCCGTCGATGCAACCTCCAATTTCAGATTTCCAATAGGAAAGCCTACACGATACTCTCCAGCTACAATAATAAATGTTGGTACTGGAGGGCAAAACTGGACAGCAGAGTACTTTACGGATATGGATGTATATCCTTCGAATTCATTTGATAATTCGGATCCGGGATCAGGGTTTAACCCCATTACTAATATTCAACCAAATGATCGCTGGAGAATAGAAAGCGACGGTGCAAATACCTCTCAGGTACGATTGACATATGGATCTCACAATTCGCATTCAAGTGAGGGTGATCTAAGAGTGGCGCTATGGAGTGGAGGAAATTCCAGATGGGAGAATCAGGGTGGAAGCGTTTCGGGTTCAATGTCTGCAGGAACAGCCACGTCGGAAAATACGGTACATTTCTCAGTTAACCAATTTGCTATAGCGGAGGCGAAGGAGTCGACTCTTCCTGTTACACTTACCTATTTCATAGGGGAAATTGTAGATTCAAAGGTTAGGCTTAGCTGGCAGACTGCAACTGAAATTGACAATAGTCATTTTGAGATTGAAAGGTCTTTAGATGGGGAGTATTTTGAAGTCATAGGTGAGGTGAAGGGAAATGGAAGTACAACTGATATAATTGATTATGAGTTTTTCGACCGTGAGCTGCTTTCTGGCTTGATCTATTATCGGTTCAGGCAAGTTGATTTTGATGGAGAATTTGAATATTCACCAACCGTCTTTGTACATAATAAAAGTCGAGCTGCACTTAGCATAGATGTATACCCAAACCCATCTCCATTAAATGAAATGAAAGTAGTGTGGAGAAGTGGTGATCAGATTTCTCCGATTAAATTTCAAATCATAGGCTTGGATGGTCGAGTACATTTCAACAGAATAATTGAAAGCGATGACCTTACACCAGTATTTAGTTTGGATTCTGATAATGAATTACCTCAAGGCATTTACTTGCTATTCGTAACACAAGGTGAGGATTCTAAAATGATGAGAATTGTTGTTAAAGACTAATAGCGATTTATAAAATTCACAAATTGACAAGAAGCCAATCCTGCGGTTTCGGTACGTAGTGTATTAGATCCAAGCGAGATTTTTTCAAATCCATTTTCCAAGGCTAGTTGAACTTCCGTAGGGTTAAAATCTCCTTCAGGGCCTATCAGTGTGAGAATGGTTTTATCAGGTTGTAGTGAGTCCGTATAATAGGGGAGCTCTGATTCTACATATGCAATGTATTTAGCGCATTGAATATTGCTGACAGATTCAATAAATTTTGGAAACTTGATCAATTCATTAATCTGAGTCAAATATCCGCTCTTGGATTGTTTCAAAGCACTTAGTGCTTTTTTCTCGAGCCTATCAATTCTCAATTTGGTTCTTTCAGAATTCTTTGTGAGAATAAAGCTGATTTCATCCACACCTAGTTCACATGCTTTCTCCACGAACCACTCCGTTCGATCAATGTTCTTGGTCGGAGCTATCGCGATATGATGATGAAATTTTTTAGCTGATTTTCTTGACTCTTCAAGTATCCTAAAATCACATTTTTTACCCGAAATACTACCAATCTCAACCGTATAAAAACCACCCTTTCCATCGAGTATGCCAATTCGGTCACCTTGTTTATTACGCAAAACTTTGGTGCAATGGATAAATTCCTCACCATCAAGTAGGTGCCCTTCGTTTGAGATTTCGGGTTGATAGAAATAATTCATGGACGGATAATTTCAGTTCAGCAAAGAAAGTGCTTTTATAGTATACATGACCAAACATTAGCCTTTCTGATTCGTTTTTCGATTATACGTTATTTCATTGCCGCTTTGATTTCCATATGCATTTGTTCGTGCATTCAATTTCGGATGTCCGATGAAGAATTCGTTGACGCTTTTGAAAATGAAAAAGTCATTCCCATTTCATCTCATTTAAAAGTTGATTCTAGCAATATTCATTATGTCCATACAGATCAAGGCAAGGATAAACTGTTGGTTTTCGTTCATGGTTCTCCCGGCTCTTGGAGTGCTTTTATTGATTTCTTTAAAAATGATTCGCTACTTGATCAATTTGATATGATTTCGGTCGATAGGTCTGGTTTTGGACATTCGGACTATGGAAGACCAGAGAAATCTATGCAAAAACAGGCATACCTTTTGAGTAAAGTAATCGGTCAATTTACTCATCAAGAAAAAATAATGATTGGCCACTCTTTAGGAGGACCAGTCATAGCAAGACTTGCTATGGATTATCCTGAGTTGATTCAGGGAATGGTTATGGTTGCTCCATCTATAGATCCAGAGATGGAAAAGTATGAATGGTACCGTACTTGGGTTCAGATCAAGGTAGTTAGAGCTATGACTCCAAAAGATTTGTGGGTTAGCAATGAGGAAATTTTACCGCTGAAAGAAGAACTCACAAGTATGCTTCCATTGTGGAAGAACATACAAATACCAACTGTGGTAATTCAAGGAACAAAAGATTCGCTGGTACCTAAAGAGAATGCTGAATTTGCATCTAAGATGCTATCAGACTCACTTGTTACGATTAACTATTTAGAAGGGGGGAATCACTTTATTCCATGGAGTCATCCGGAGGAGATTGTGAAAGGGGTATTTCTATTAACTGAGAAGTGACCTGTCTGTTAGGCTAACCATTTCTTCTGTATTTACAATATTGTCTAAATTTTTAGAGGTATTTTAATCAGTGCTGATTTAATTAAACGTGTATTTTTTTGTAGTATTTCTATAAATCAGTCGATTGGAAAGAAAAATTTCTCACCTACTTCTATTATTTACGAAAATTTGATAATATCATAGCTAGTTGATACACCGCTAGATTCTATTGTATGGATAATTTTTGGACTAATCTATTTGTAGATGGAATTCTTTTTAAAGTTTTGCTTCCTTCCGCTTCCGCTTTAGTAACCTTCTTTTTGATTCAGAATAGATTAAGGAAGAAGGATATTATTAATTCCGATTTAAACGCCCTGATGAAACTAATTCAGGAGAAAATGTATGATGGGAAGCAAAAAGGATCGCCTTTTTTGAGTGAGTATACAAAGGGTCGAATTAGGAAAATGGGTTTGTCCGATTTAGAAAACGAGGTGAAATCTTTTTTGAATTCTGATCAAGATAAGAGTATCAATTTAAAGCAAGGAAAGGAATTAATAGATAAGATTGAAAAATTATGATTTCACTGTCAAATCAGAAAGTACCTAATCAGGTTCTTGATAGCTTCATTAAACTAAAAGGTGTTAATACACTTGACAACCTTAGCCTGATTGAGAATATTTTGGACATGAGTTATGGGGATGTTTTTGATCCTTTTACGGAGGAGGACTTCTTCAAATATTTCTACAGTACCAATGACTTGATAGATAATGCGCTCGAGGGCTTGGTCAATTCTATCTCAAATAATTATAGATTTCACTTTCTCCATAGTTATGGTAAGAATGGTAAGTCTACCTTTTTGAAGTACTTACAATTTTGCACAAAAAATCATGATCATGCGATTAACTGGAAATACATAGACTTTGATTTTAAAAAAGGAAGCGGTGGCAATGCTTTTGAAAACGCTCATAGTCTGAAACACAAATGTCTGTACTTTTTCAATCTTTATATCCTTCCCAAAAATCCAGATAAATCAAGAAGTGAAAACTTTGATGATAATGTGAAAAAACTGAATGAGTTTGTGGTTTTTTGTGAAGATGAAATAGGATTTGGGGCACATTTTGACATTGATCAGGATCGTAATTACTCTTATATTTTTGAATCATTTCTTACTTTTTTTAGACTTGAGACTGAGGAGTATTATGAGGCGTCAGGAAACACAGCCAAGAGGCGTCAGTTCTACTCAGAGATTGATGATAAGATAATTCAGCTGGGAGATGATGAAATGGGCAAGCTACTTTGTTTCATAATACTCTTTTTAATTTATCAGAACAGAGATAGCCTTAAGAGTAATAGCATATCTGAGAAATCGAGGCATAAGTTAATCCTGATTTTTGATAATTTGGATGACATTCGTTCGCATCTCTCAGCTCTCGCCTATTCGAATAGTGCGGAATATATAGATGGATTTTTGAAGTTTTTGACTTTAATCAAGGTAAGAGAAAAGCTAGGGAATATCCAGACAGATGACGTGTCAATTATTTTTTCTTATCGCACAGCAAATCTGATAAATGCAATAAACATTCATAAAAAGAAATATAGCAAGTCTCAAAACGAAAGGGAAAGGCATGATTATGGTAAAACCTTTATGATTTCGACAATAAAGAACTCACCAAAGATATTATCTCAACGACTTGATTTCTACTCACAGATATGCAAAAGAGTTTCTATTAAACCAGACTCTCGAATCAAGATAATTGAAAGCTTTACCCATTTTTTAAATACAAAAGTTAACAAGAAGGAGGGAGAAGTATCACGGATTCATTTTACAGGAAAGAATGAGGCTGAGGATTTTAATAAGATTTTCAAACTTTTAAATGGGAACCGAACTTATATTAGTGACCTTATAAAAGAACAAGGAATATCGGATTCATTCAAATATTTCGATAGACTGAATGCTGACTATCTTCGGAAAGGAGTTTTTATTTTCCATTTTTTATCATTGCTTGAAAAACGAAAATCATCAGATCTCAAGAAGGCAGTAGAATATTTATTTATTACTTTCAATAAAGATATTGAAAAGGAAAGGTGTAGCTTGAAAAGGCTCATTCTTACATTTATTATTAACGCTTCAAATAAGAACCCCGATAGGAAAAATTTCAAAGATGTTGATTCGATTGCAACAAAGGGAGTTAGTCTATATGAGATTCTATCAAGATTTCAGAAGTCACCCTATATGGAAAATTATAGTGTTGAAGACTTTGAGGACTTTTTTAATGCTGTTTTTCATGAAGAGATTGACGACTGGGGACACTTACTAAGCTGCTATAAAGACACAAGTTTTAAAGATGAAGATGGTGTTAAAAGAGCAGGGAAATTCTTAGATTTTAATAAAGATTTAAGCGATTTTTTTGGTGGAGATTCTAGCACGTTTGGAGAATTAAAGAATATTCGGTTTTTCTACAATGCAAACGCCGAATATCTAATAACCCATGTAATTAAGCATTTCGAGTACTATTCGCATTTTGTAGACAATTCCAGACCACTATCTTCATACGTAGGGTATAAATTTGAGGGTGGAGAATTTAAATTTGATTTCGAAGAACCTACTAGTAAGGTATTCAAGAGAGTGAATGATTGTATAACCTCTATAACAAAGTTTTTTACCAACAATTTTGATTCACCAAATGCCATAAATGAATTCGAAACTGATAATCTGGCTATTAACAACAGGATGTTCTATAGCGACCTCATATCTAAGCACATCACGTATCTAGATCAGTTTAGAATGAACTTAAAGGAGATCTATGAAAACGATTCTGATTTTTATCTCATTCCAGATAGAGAACGTTTTTTTAAAGATCTGAATCAAAAGACACTCTTGATAATAACCAGATACATAGGACTCTTCAATTTGGTTACTTCAAGGTTTCAGCGAGAGGGGTTTTTACTTTCGAAAAGTTTGCAAGACACTGTAGGCGCATTTAATCGACTAAGTGATAAAGCAGACTCTATTAAAAAGGACGATTATAGATATTCGAGTTATATCTCAATCTCGAATTAGAGACTCCTCTATTTTTTTACTAACCAACTGATAAGCGATCTATTTTTTTTGGCAACTTCATCAGCTTCTTTGGCTTTCAAATCACTGGCTTGCCTATCTGTTTTTGACAGTTTAAAAGATTCTTGAAGCAGTTTTCTATACTTTTCTTCAAGAATTTGCTTTGGAGTTTTCTTAGTAAAAAAGTTCATTGTTTTTTATAAACTTCAATGTAGCATCAATTGTTTCTATTAAAACGAATGTGAATTTATTTTTCTGCCATTTTCATCATGTATGCTCCAATTCCCTGATTTTACTCCATTACTGTATTGACCTTGCGAAGAGATGTTCCCATTGGTGTGATATTCTTTCCATAGTCCGTCTCTTATTCCTTCCTTCAATGAGCCAGTTTCCATCAGGTTTCCGTTAGGATAGTGAAAACGAGCTGTTCCTTCTGCTAAACCATTTTTATAACTGGCGAATGATGAAATGGTACCATTTTCAAAATATTGGATTAGTGTTCCATTTCCATTTTCAAGAGTGCCGGCATCCCATTCTTCGCCTTGTATGGAATAGAAAGGTGTAACATTTCGAATGCTTCCGAAACTCCATTGTTGCTCTTGCTTAAGCTGCTCATTCCTATAAAATAGTCCCCAGAGCCCATCCTTTTCATCGCTGACAAAACTTCCAATCATTTTGAGCCCGCCCTTTTCATGATAATATATCCACTGGCCGGATTTTAAACCATTGATAAATAGACCTTCTGATTCTATTGCTCCAGAAAGGAAGTAGTATTTCCATTCATCGACTTTGAGATCGGTTTTGTATAGGCCAGTAGAAAAGACTTGTCCATTGTCATAATAGCTAGTCCATGCCCCGGTTTTCAGGCCAAGTTTGTATTGTCCTTCTACACTTTTGTTACTGTTAATATGATATTCCAAATAAGCACCTTCTAGTAGTCCACTCGAAAACTTGAAGATTTTCTTAATACGCCCATTCTCATGATAAATTTTCCAAGAGCCAGATTCAACGCCATTTTCATAATTCTCAATAGCTCTAACCCTACCAAAGGAGAAATAATAAGTCCATTCTCCATGAGCCTGTCCTCTTTTATAGAATTTCCTGAAGTTGATTGATCCGTCAGGAAAATACTCAATCCACTTATCTTCTTTGAGCCCATTTTCGTACTTGCCTTTTAGTGCCAATGAACCATTGTCATAGTACTCTTGATAGGTACCATTCAATTTTCCCTGACTGTAGGTGGCTTGATTAATAGTGATTCCAAATCGGTCAAACTTTCTTGAAACCCCCTCTTTCAATCCATTTTCGTAGTTTGAGAACGATTTTATTTCACCATTTTTATAAAAGCTTTTCCAAACTCCCTGTTGCAGCTTGTCTATCATTTTTCCTCTCATCATCAGCTCGCCGGTGGAATATTTTACCTGATAGTAGCCATCTTTGACAGAATCTTTAGGTACACCCAAAACCTCATAAATATTGTTTTGAGATAAGCCTGGAAGCGTTGAGAGAAGGAATAGAAATGGAATTAATACTCTTTGAATCATATTAGTTTATGATCTGCAAAAATCGGGCAAAACTTTCCAAAGTAAATGATTTAAATGCAGTCCATTCTTGAAGACTTATTTTTCGGCTTACTTTGATGAAACCATTGGTGTTCATATGATGCCTCATTTCATTGACGCTTAATTCATTCGCTGAAGTATAATTCGAAGAATCGAAATGATGTTCCCACTGACTATTAGAAACGCAGAAGTAGAAGGATTCTTGTCTTATTGTTTCGAAAGCGTTATCTCGAATTGTCTTTAGTTGATCTCCCGCAATGTGTAATGTGCAACTGAATTCATTTCCCCACCAGAGCATGGTTCTAAATGCAAAAACTTCTTTCTTAGAGAAAAGCCTTGGGTAGTCCAAAACAAAGTAGGGAAGACCTCTATAATTTTCGCCCTTGGATATTTTTCCAGATTGAGTAAAAGCATTGGATGGAAAAACGGATGAAGACTGATTGATTTCTACTTTGAGTGCTTGTTCAATTTCGGATAAGCAACTGATTGTTTTTTTTGAAATAGAATCTTTGATTAAGAAAAATTCTCGATCCTGTAGAACCTCAAGCTCCTTTTCACTGGGAGGTTCTTTTTTCACCATTTAATCAATGCTGAAGCCCAAGTAAAACCACTGCCAAAAGCGGCTAGACATACCATATTTCCACTTTGAATTTTACCCTCTTGCCATGCCTCACTCATAGCTATAGGTATAGAAGCAGCTGTTGTGTTTCCGTATCGCATGATGTTGTTATATACGTTATCATCCGACAAGCCCATTTTTCTTTGAATGAACTGACTGATTCTAAGATTCGCCTGATGTGGGATCAGCATGTCTATGTCTGAGGAAGCAAAGCCATTTTCTTCCAATGCTTCATTAATTACCTGTTCGAATCTTGTCACTGCATGCTTGAACACAAAGTTCCCGTTCATGTAAGGGTAATAACTAAGATCATTCGGATCTTTTTCATCCATGATTGTGTCTACCCATCTGCTTGTAGCCGGCCCGATTAGAGCAAGCTCTTTTGCATGCTTGCCTTCCGAGTGTAGATGTGTGGAGAGAATTCCTTTGCTGTCGTCCTCAGATCTGGAAACCACGACAGCTCCAGCACCATCTCCAAAAATAACCGTCACGCCGCGTCCTCTCGTAGATTTTTCCAATCCTCCACTATGATATTCCGAACCAATCACAAGGATGTTTTCATACATCCCCGTTTTTATAAACTGATCCGCTACGGAGAGGCTGTATATAAATCCCGAGCATTGATTTCTAACATCCAGAGCGCCAACTTCCTTTATGCCAAGCTGCTCTTGAACCTGCACTCCAGGGCCAGGGAAATAATAATCAGGGCTCAAAGTAGCAAAGACGATGAAATCAATATCATCAGGGGTGAGTCCAGCATTTTCGATTGCAACTCTTGCCGCTTTGGTACCCATGGTGGAAGGCATGTCATCCGAATTAGGATCTATCCATCTGCGTTCTTTAATTCCTGTGCGCTCCTGAATCCACTCATCTGAGGTTTCCATGAAAGCCTCCAAGTCCTTGTTCGTAACTACGTTTTCAGGTACATAGTGCCCTATTCCACTTATTTTGGATCGATACATGTTAGGGGTGTTTAGCGTTATCTTAACACCAATTAAGATACGAAAGTTTATTGAATCCTGAAATCCTTATGGTGAGTTATGGCCTCTCCTTTGGCATCATGAACTTCAAATCGATCATTGTGGATCACTCTTCCAAACTGAAGTATTTCAACTTTAAACACCTCATCGGAGATTATTTTAGTTGAATAAATCCCATTCGCGTCGGTAGTAGAGTGAAAGTATTCATCGAGATACTGAGAAGGGTGAAAACGGATCTGAACGTTTTCCATTGGTTTTCCTTCTTGATCCACCAGTCTGCCAGTAATGTTTACTTTTTCCACTTCCCAGAAAAAATAGATATCATTTTCGCCTTTGGAGTGGATTCTATCAGAAACAAAATATCCTGAAGTTTGATCTTCATCCATTTTGAAATGGAATTCGTTATCCGGAGAGTTCACCGGCCACCCCATGTTCCTTGGTTCAGACCATTTGTATTGCTCAAGATCCAGTTCACTTACATAAACGTCTTTTCCACCAACTCCGCCCGGTCTGTTGGATACAAAATAGAGCTTCTTTTCGTCTGGAGAAAGGTACGGACTGTCTTCATCGTAAGGAGTGTTGATGTCAGCTGAAAAACTTTCAGGCCTTGTCCATTTATCCTTTCCCGGATCTTTGTAAGATTCATATAGATCAAGACCTGCACCTTTTTCGTCAGAAGCGAAGATGATTCGATCTTCGTGCTCGTTGATGTAAAAATGAGAGTGGAGATGATTATTTGATATTCTGCTGTCAAATTCAATTGGTAACGACCAGGTGTCTCCAATTGCTCTGCTAAAGTACAGGTCTCCTCCGTTTTCCTCCCGGAACATAAAAAGCTTTCCATCCTTTACAACTTCTACATTAGCAGTTGACTCAGTGAATGATCCTATATTTTTTACCTGCGTAAGTGAACCCCAGCCATTGTCATCTTTTTTAGCATAATAGATGTTGTAAATTTTCGGATAAACCGACCCTCTTGAAGAGGCAAAGACGAGCTCATTTTTTTCTTTGAAATAGACTGGAGACAATTCATCTCCACTAGAATTTATTGGAGATTCTAGTTGATGAATTTCGTAATTATCGGGGTTGTCGAAGAACGACATCAGATGATTGGTTCTTTCAATTAACTGCTGAATTTCTGGATCTTCGGTATTTCCAGAGTATTCAATTTGTTGATGAAAAGTTTTTAGAGTGGCCGACGCATCTTCGAACATGTACCTCGACATGTAGATTTTAGATAACCAGTAGTGATAGTACTCATCACCCGCATATTTCTGCTCAAGGTTCAAATATGAATCGATCGGAAATTCATCATCACTCATCGCCTTACAAAGCTCGATTTTATATTCTGTAGCTTCATATTCAGGATAGGAAAAGGATACTTCTTGATACTTCTCCAGAGCATTCTTATAGTCTTCACTATTCAATGCTTTTTCACCTTCCTGATAAATCTTTTGAAGATTTTGGCCTTTTGTAAGGAAAGAAAAAAAGATAGAAACGAATGCAAAAATGACGAGTCGAGAATGAGATCGGATTTTCATACTTGCCAATTTCGGAAATCTTTTCGAAATGAACGACGAATGTTTACGTTATTCAATAACCAAAATCTCAATTCTTCTATTTAGCTCACGCCCATTTTCCTCATCATCGTTCGAGGCAAGTGGTTTTGATTCACCATAACCCTTCGCGATAATCCGATTTTTATTGATGCCATTTTTGACCAGCCACTTTTTGATTGCCTCAGCTCTGTTTTGAGACATCCACATATTCACATCTTCTTCCCCAATGTTGTCTGTGTGGCCGCCAACTTCTATTCTAAGAGAAGTGTTACCTTTCATTGTGTTTAAAAGGCTGTTCAAAACTTCATCAGACACATTTGTGAGTTGAGCGGTTCCAGATTCAAAATAGATGTTTCTTAAAATCGCCTTGTTGCTGACACGATATTTACTTCCGAGATTCTCTACTTTTTCGATTGCGGTATTTTCTGATTTGGCAATTGCTTTAGGTTCTTCCTTCAGCGGTTGTTGTTCCACGGCAGGTTTTTCACTAGGCACACTTTGAACAGGTGTTGCCTCAATGTCGTTTGCTGGCACGGATTGTTTTGCAAGTAAAGATTTCTGTTTGTAGATGCTAATCTCCTCAGGAGTTGCGGTTTTACTGATTGCATAGAAATCTTGTACATGAGTCAGGGTTTCACCCTGAGAATCATGAATCTCATATAAATCTACACCAAGGGTATCTAGGCCATTGATGATTTCTACTTGAAATTTTTCGTCCGAAATAATTTCAGTTTTATAGCGCCCTTTCTCATCAATCTGAGATCTGAAATATTCAACCAGATACTGTGAAGGGTGAAAACGAATTTCTCCGGATGTAATGACTTCATCCGTCAAGGCATTAATGATTCGCCCTTCTACATATGCTTTTTCGATTTCCCAAAAGAAGAAGATGTCATAATCTCCTTTGGAATATATTCTATCTGAGATGAAGTAGCCGGACTCCTGATCATCATTCATCTTGAAATGAAGGTCATCATCGGGTGAGTTTATAGGCCATCCTATATTTACTGGTTCTTTCCATGTTTTAGAATTGCTGTCAAACTCTGAGACGTATACATCAAACCCACCAACACCTCCAGGTCTGGTAGAACTGAAATATAGTTTTTGCTCGTCGGGAGATAAATACGGACTTTCTTCGTCAAAAGAAGAGTTGATTATTCCAGGCAGTGGGGTTGGCTTGGACCACTTTCCAGAATTGGCATCTCTGAAAGTTTCATGAAGATCCAGACCATCGTGTTTATGCTTACTTACGAATATAATTCTGTCTTCATGTGTGTTGATAAAGAAGTGAGAAGCGAGATTTTTGGAAGATATGTGGCTGTCAAATTCCCTAGGGGCGCTCCATCCGTCTTCAGTAGGTTCACTAAAGGTCAATGATTCTTTTTTGTCATGAAACATAAAAAGCTTTCCATCCTCGTTTACAACTTCGACATTGGCATTCGTCTTTTCAAACTTTCCAAGTGTAGTTAATTCGGTAGGTTCAGACCAGTCATATCCAGATCTAATACTATGATAGATTTTATAAATTTCATTTCTAGAATCTTGAGAAGAAGCATATATAAGTTCTTTCTTTCCTTCAAAATAAACGGGACTCATTTCACCAAACTTAGTATTGATTGGTGCTTCTAACTGATGGATTTCGTAGTTATCGGGGTTATCAAAAAACGCCACCAACTTTTTCGTTTCTTTGATAAAATCCTTGGTTTCTTCTACGATCTCTTTGCTTTTATAAGCCTTTTGTTTGAGGAATTTTTTCCATACAATCACAGCTTCTGGGAACATGTACCTATTTGCATAGACCCTACCTATCCAGTAGTTGTAAAACTTGTCTTTCTTTCCTCTGGTTTCTGAGTAAGATAAAATTTGATCCAGTGGCCGCTCTCTGTTTTCTTTTATTAGAAGCGAGCACAATTCTAGTCGGTAGTCAGAGTCCTTATATTTAGAATTGATATCGATCACCTCATTAAATAGGACAATCGCATCTTCAAAATCTTCTTCGTAAAATGCTTCTAAAGCATTTTTATATATTTTTTCCTCCTTTTGAGCATGCAAGTTGGTTGTAAGAAAAAGACCAATTAGAGAGATCAAGGTCACTTGATAAACTTTGAGTTTCCTTCTACGAATAATCATATTTAATTAAATAAGTACTTCAACAATTGTAGTTCACTAAACTAAAATAGAGTGTAATTGCCATGCTGGTCAGATGGCTGGGTGGGTTCGATCAAACGTTGATCGTATATTTTCAAGTTATTAATCAGAGGACTTACTGGGTGGTAATTTAGCGTAAAATGATGATATTTTTCAAGAATAGTTCGAATGTTATCCTCATTTGAATCATTTGAAAGCCATATATCCGAGGATTGTTTGTTCAAGAGCAAGGGAGAATCATGCTGAATCGAATCAAGCGGTTCACTTGCAGGCTGAGTTATCATGTTGAATGTCTTAGAAACTCTTCCTTCAAAATCCTCATACTCCTCCCATAGCCCTGCAATTGCAAAAGGTATCCCATCCGAGGGAGATATGAAATAGGGTGTTTTTTGTTTTTTGCTCACTTGCTTCCATCCATAAAACCCATCGGACAAGATTAAGCATCGGTTAGATTTCAGCGCTTTTTTGTACATGGGTTTGCTCAATGCAGTTTCTGCGGGAAGATTGATGAGTCGCGGGCTTACTGCTTTGTTATTAGAAAGTGTAGGTATAATCCCCCAATAGAAAAGCTGAATCGTGCTAGGCTTTTCTGTTGTAATTACTGGGAGTTTTTGGGAAGGAGCAGCATTGTAAGTTGCCGTAAAACTCTCTTCCATTTTTGCTTCAAAACGTTTCTCTATATCAGAGATGGAAGTCCCTATTGTCAACCTATCATACATATAAGCTGAAAGTTACACCTTGCTCAGTTCAAATGAAACAATCTAGTGGCTTTCGCAGAAATCCAAGGCTCGCCTCTCTGACCAATAGTGACCATCCTTTGAAAATTCAGCATAACCAACATGTCCACCTTGAGGAGTGATTTCATATTTGACATATTTACTTGAGTTTGCAAGGTTTGGATTTAGCGTTTCGCTAGTCAGAAGTGGATCATTTAAGGCATTGAGAATTAGAGTTGGTGTTTTGATCCCCTCTAGAAAACTCTTTGAACTATTCTTTTTATAATAATCCTCAGCTCCATCAAATCCATGAAGTGGGGCTGTGAAGTACTCATCAAAAGAAGTGATATCTTTTACCAAGCTTAGATTCTTTAAGGGCATGGTTCCCGGTAAAATAGAATCCTTTGTTTTGACTTTATTAATCAAGTTTTTTAAAAAACGTTTTCTGTATAAGAAACACTTTGGTGTATCCAGATTGCTAGCACTTGAGCTAAGATCGAGAGGAGTTGAAATAACGATAGCACGTTTTATCTTTTCGTTTCTAGCCTGTTCTCCCAGATATTTCAAAGTCAGATTTCCGCCAAGACTGAACCCTATTAATGTTATATCTTCATAGGCTTGGGCAGCTCTTTGTACAACAGTGTCTAAGTCATAGGTAGCTCCACTGTGATAAAATATAGGCTTTAGGTTTGGCTCTCCACTGCATCCTCTGAAATTCCATGCACAAACGTCATAACCATTATTGTGAAATAGCTTCGCCATTCCAAGCATATAAGCTCTTGTAGAGCTTCCCTCAAGACCATGCTGAAGAATGAGCAATTTTTCACTTCCTGCTTTCATCCAGTCTAAATCCAGAAAATCTCCATCCGAAGTTGAAATTCTTTCTCTCAAGATGTGGGGAACCTCACTTACTTTCCTGACCAGAGCAGGGTAAATTGTTTCGATGTGACCGTTGAATAAAAAGGAGGGTCTTTTGTATGAAGGAGTCAATTTGGAGTGAATTATTGTTTTGATGGAACAAAAGTTGTCGTTTTGATTGTAATATTCCTAATTAAAAGAAACAGATATGTTGGTAAAAAAACGACATGGATTAACTTTGATTTTGAATTCAATCTTAATATTTGATTAATGGCCGAAGTAATAAGAATGCCAAAGATGAGTGATACCATGGAAGAAGGGGTCATTGCATCATGGATAAAAAAAGAAGGAGACGAGATAAGTTCAGGAGATATCCTTGCAGAAGTGGAGACTGATAAAGCCACTATGGAGCTGGAATCATATAATGATGGAGTGCTTCTTCACATAGGTGTAAAAGAAAAAGATGCAGTTGCAGTTGATGGCGTGATTGCTATTATTGGTGAAAAAGGCGAAGATATTTCAAACCTTTTGAAAGAAATAGAAGGAGGAGCCTCTGCAGAAAGTGCAGACGCTGCAGTATCTGACGTTAAAGAGGAAAAGAGTGAACCTTCGGAATCAATAGATACGTCCAATATCAATGCTTCGGTGATCTCTATGCCGAAGATGAGTGATACCATGCAAGAGGGAGTAATTGCTTCATGGTTAAAAAGCGAAGGAGATACAATTGCTTCAGGAGATATCATTGCCGAAGTAGAGACTGATAAAGCAACAATGGAACTGGAAGCTTATGAGGATGGAGTTCTTCTTCATATTGCTGTACCTGCTGGGGGAGCGGTGGCTATAGATGGCCCCATTGCTGTTGTTGGAGAGAAAGGTGCAGATTGGGAAACTTTGCTAAAGGCCCAAGCTTCAAATGCTTCAGAACCTGTAGCTGAGACACCTGCCGTTCCTGCCAAAGAAGATGAATCTGTGGCTTCAGCTGCACCAGTTGCGACCGCTGTGTCATCTAATGGAAGAGTAAAAGCTTCACCCTTGGCTAAAAAGTTGGCTGAAGATAAGGGAATTGATATCTCGACAATTTCAGGGTCGGGCGAAGGTGGAAGAATAATTAAGAAAGATGTAGAGTCGTTCAAACCTGCAGCTGCAAGTGCTTCTGCTACTTCAGATACTCCAGCTTATATACCTGCTTCTGTCGTTGGTGAGGAAAGCTTTGAAGATGTGCCCGCTACTCAAATGAGAAAGGCCATCACCAAATCACTCAATGCTAGTCAGTTTGGTGCTCCTCATTTCTATCTTACGATGGAGATTGATATGGATAAAACCATTGAGGCTAGAAAAAGCATTAATGAGTTATCTCCAGTCAAAATTTCTTTCAACGATATTATCATCAAAGCTGTAGCCGCAGCACTACGAAAACACCCAGAAGTTAATACCTCTTGGGTATCTGATACTAACAGTATCAGACACAATCATCACATCAGTATCGGAGTGGCGATGGCCGTAGCTGAAGGCTTGCTTGTGCCTATTGTGAAGTTTGCAGATAATAAGACGCTTGCGCAGATATCTGCTGAGGTAAAGGATTTTGGAGCAAGAGCGAAAGCTAAGAAAATCAAGCCTGAAGAAATGCAGGGTAACACCTTTACTGTTTCAAATCTGGGGATGTTTGGTATCGAAGAATTCACGTCAATTATCAATGCACCAGAATCTTGTATTTTGGCAGTTGGCGCAATCAAACAAACACCGGTGGTGAAGAACGGAGAAATCGTTCCTGGAAATATTATGAAAATAACGCTAACCTGTGATCATAGAACTGTCGATGGTGCTGTCGGTTCTGCATTCCTGCAGACATTGAAAGGATTTATCGAGGATCCAGTACGGATTCTTATTTAAGAAGTCGAACAATTCAATAAATGTCCCGTTACTTTGGCGGGACATTTTTTTTATATGAAAATCAATATACTAGCCATCGTTGCTCATCCAGATGATGTTGAGCTTTGCTGTGCAGGAACGCTTATCGTTCATCAGCAACAAGGACAGACTACCGGAATCATAGACCTTACTCAGGGAGAAATGGGAACTAGAGGATCTGCAGCTGAGCGGTTGGAAGAGGCTGCTCGCGCCGGTGAAATCATGAAACTTTCGGTACGAGAAAACATGGGGTTCGCGGATGCTTTTTTCAAGAATGATGATGAGCATCAATTAAAACTGATTCAGAAAATTAGAAAGTATCAACCTGACATAATTATTACAAATGCGAAGTATGATCGTCACCCAGATCATGTTAGAGCGGCACAGCTAGTAGAGGAAGCATCTTTTAAGAGTGGTCTTAAGAAGATTGTTACTACAGATGATGAAGGTAATGAGCAACAAGCCTGGAGAGCAGGGAAACTTCTTCATGCCATTCAAAGTGTGTCTCTTGAGCCAGATTTTTATGTGGATATTACTTCAGCTCAGAAAATCAAAACGGAAGCCATTAGAGCTTTTAAAACGCAGTTTTTCGATCCAAATAGCCAAGAACCTGAGACTTATATTTCCAAGCCGGGATTCTTAGAGATGATAGATGCCAGAGCTAAGGAATATGGTCATAGAATACAAGTTGACTATGCTGAAGGGTTTAACTATAGCCAATTTTTGGGAGTCAAGAGCCTTTCTCACTTGATATAGAATTCTGCAGATTTATCGAACTCTCGTATTGCGAGTAATTTGTTTTCCTTGGTTCCATCTAGCTTTTTGATTTTCATATAATTGTGATTGAGCCAACCTATTGCATCAACAATATCAATATTTGGGTAGTAAGTGTCTCGCGCAAAATGAACATACTTTAAGACTCTGAAAGCATCAAACCAAGCGTAGAATCGTGCAGTGAATATTTTAAGTGTAGGAGATTGATCCTTCATTTTCAAAAAAGCCTTTTCAAAATCATTTTCTTTTAAGAAATGTAGCGAAGCAGGCGAATACCCCATCAAATAAGGATCTTTCGATTCGTACAAGTACTCAACCGTTGAGAGTAGGTGTCTAAGCTCTGAAAATATACGTGGATTATAAACGTCGTAATCCTCTGTGTCCTGATCAATGTATTTTTGAACCGCATGTCCGGTTCCAAATGGAACACGATTAGAAACCCGATCTGAAGGATATACGCAAGCCTTATTTATTTCTCCCATATTCCCTAGAGGGATCATCTTATGAATAAAGTAGAAATCCTCACCTGCTTTTCGGGTATTCATTCCACCTTGCTTTTGGTAGGCCTTTGACTTTACTGTGATGCAAGAACCCAAGGTTTGAAGAGCAAAAGGGAAATTGGACCACCTTAGGGCATTTACATAATACCTTAAGAACAATTCGTAATTGATTATGGCATCAATATTTGTCCCCGTCAGATCATGCTCATAATGAATCAGCCCAAGATTGCTGTTTGTGTCCGCATAGTATTTTCTTATCTCATCCAAATAGTTTGCCGAGCAAGTGCAGTCAGCATCGAAGCACACAATAATTCCATCCTTACCAAGCTCTTCAAAAATCTTGACAGCCTCGTCCATCCCTACTTTTCTTGCTAAACCTACTCCTGCCTTCTTCCATGGTAGTTTTATGGTTTTGAAAAGAAGGTTGATTTTATAAGATTGATTCGTTAGCAGATCGAAAGTCCTTTGATTAGAATTTAAGACACCCTCATATTCCTCTTCAGACTCATTAATGATTACAATGACTAGTGTGTTTTCAGTGTTTTCACAAACCTCTAATGATCTAATGGTTTTATCGATATCTCCTTCATTGTAGCAGGGGATTACAATAATTAAATCCAAAGATTGATGAGGTGAAAAATCAGAAAACTCTCTGCTTGGCCAGGCGTATCGTTCGAGATAGGTGCTCATGGAGATAGACGCTCTATATTCCAGGTGCCCTCATGTGAAGTGTATAGTAGCCTGTCATGAAGCCTATTTGCACGCCCCTGCCAAAACTCAATAGTCTTTGGGATAATTCTATATCCTCCCCAGAAATCAGGCAGAGGGATTTCTCCACTTTTAAACTTGGATTTGATTTCCTCAAGTTTGGACTCCAATATACTCCTTGAGCTTATTACCCGACTTTGATGAGATACCCACGCTCCAAGCTGGCTTCCCTTTGGTCTACTCAGAAAGTACTTAAGAGATTCCTGAGAAGAGACCTTTTTAGCAATGCCTGTGATGGATACTTGGCGTTCCAAGCCATACCAGGGGAACAGCATGCTCACATGCGGATTCTCCTCTATTTGAGTCGCCTTTTTGCTTTTATAATTAGTGTAAAAGACAAATCCATTTTCGTCATAAGCTTTCAAAAGCACGGTTCTTTGTGTGATTTGATGCTCTAAATTGCTGGTTGATAGAACCATGGCATTGGGCTCTAAAAGCTCAGAAGAGAGTGCTTCCTGAAACCATTTTTCGAATTGTAAAAATGGGGATGGATTAGTTGATTCTAAATCCAATTTGGCCTGAGTGTATTCCTGACGCAAATTGGCAACATCAGTTTTCATGAGTCAGCAAATGAGGTTGAATAATGCTTATGTTTGTTATTATGTTCAAAGATAGCTATCTCGCCGTGGATGCAATAAAAGTAACAGTTAAATGAAGTTGAGGATTGACCTTAGTATTGATAGTAGTCAGGAATGGCTGAATACAGTGATGAGTAATTTTGATGAATTTTTAAAGGATCATGCCAATTGTGAGCGCAAAGCCTCGGCAATGGCCATGAGCTTTGTGGCAAAGTACCCGGATAGGCTAGAGATTATTCCTGAATTAATTGCAACAGGAGTGGAGGAGTTAGAACACTTCCAGCAAGTATATGAGTTGATGGCTAAGCGAGGAATCCAGCTAACTCACGAAATTTCTCAAGATATATATGTTAAGCAATTGGTTGATAAGTGTCGAAGTGGGAGAGAGGAGCGTTTTATGGATCGTCTGCTCTTAGCCTCAATAGTTGAGACAAGGGGAGCTGAGCGATTTAGAATGGTATACGAGGCGTTGGAAGAACCTGATCTTAAAAAATTCTATCAACAGTTATGGGCATCCGAAGCAAAACATGGAGAGGTGTTCATTCGAATGGCTTTAAACTATTTCGATGAACAGAGTGTCTATGAAAGATTGGAGGAAATGAAACTTGAGGAGGCCGAGGTGTTGAGAAATTTACCACTAAAACCAGCATTGCATTAATGGACTATTTTGCGAATGATGAGCTGATTGTACCTGAAAGGGGAGATTTACTTATTTCTGAGCCCTATTTGCCTGATCCAAATTTTGAACGAACGGTGATTTATCTATGCGAACATGATGAAAACGGATCGTTTGGATTTGTTTTGAATAGAAAATCGGAAAATAGTCTTGAAGATTTGATAGGAGTTTCTGGTTTTGATTCTGAGGTTTATGTTGGAGGGCCAGTTCAACAAGATACTTTGCACTTCTTGCATAACAGCAATTTGAAGCTGGAGGTGAACAAGGAAATTTCGGATGGGATCCACTGGGGAATAGATTTTGAGGGGTTAATTTCAGGGATAGAAAATAAACTGATTGACCCTAAGGATGTTAAGTTCTTTGTCGGATACTCTGGCTGGTCGGTGGATCAACTTAATGATGAGGTCAAAGCGAAATCCTGGATTGTTTGTAAAAACGTGTCTCAGGAAATGGTATTTGATACGAACGCTTCTGATTTATGGAAAAAAATACTTAAAACAATGGGAGGAAAATTTCGAGTTATTTCGAATTACCCAGAAGACCCCAGATTAAATTAATGATTAGCTTTGAATAACAATTGAATAGATTATCCAAGCATGGAGGAAAAGGATGAAAATTTTACTGATTTAGGCAGCAAAAGTGTTGAAAATCAGGAATCAGTTCAGGAAACACCTGAATTAACAAGTGAGAAAGAGGATGTAACATCTGAGCAAGTCGAAGAAGTAGCTTCAGACCAAACGGAAGTCGTTGAAGAGAGCAAAGAAGTCGTCGAGGATAAAGTTGAGATATCCCAAGAGAATGGATCTGCTGTGACTCAGGGGGCGGTACAAGAGATACCTGAATTACCTCGCGAACAAGGAACGGTGATATCTCAACAAGCTGAAGAAGTAATTTCGGATCAACGGGAAGTCATTGAGGAAAGCAAAGAAGCGTCTGAAGATAAACCTGAGTTATCTCCTGAGAATAATGCTGCTGAGATACATGAGTCGGCCAGAGATAAATCTGAATTAAGTAATGATAATGAGGAAGTGCCATCTGAGCAAGCTGAACAAATAGCTTCAGATCAGGAGGGTGTGGCTGAAGATAACAAAGAAGTAGTCGAGGGTAAGGCTGAAGTGTCTCAAGAAAAAGACTCTGCTGAAGCCGGAAGTGAATCTTCAACTGACGAAACTAGCGAAACAGATAAGCAAAGAGAGGCGTTGGAGAATCTGGATCTTACAGGAGCAGATAAAGAAGGAGTCTACTCTGCTTTGAAAGAATTTTCCTCTACCGATGATATGAGGTTGCTTGATCAAGCTCTAAAAGACATTAAGCCACACTTTGATAAACTATACAATACTGAAAAAGAAAAGGCCAAAGAAGAGTACCTGAGTCAGGAGGGAGCAGATGCTGCGGACTTCCAATTCAAAGGTGACGAAGTAGACGCCAACTTCTTTTTGCTCTACAATACATTGAGAGATAAAAAGCAGAAATTTTTCTCTCAGCTGACAAAGGATAAAGATGCCAATCTAAAAAGGAAAAATGAGCTTCTTGATAGTATAAGGATACTCGTGGACGGAGAGGAGACCAATGCTTCTATGAATGAAATGAAGGCACTCCAGTCAGAATGGAAGACGATAGGGCAGGTTCCTGGTCAGCATGCAAAAACACTCTGGGCTAACTATAATGCACTATTGGATCGTTTCTACGATAATAGAAGCATATACTTCGAGCTGAAAGAGTTGGATAGGAAGAAGAACCTGGAAGCTAAGTTGGCTCTTTGCGTGAAAGTAGAGGCTTTAGATTCTTTGGAAAATATAAAAAGTGCGATCAATCAGCTCAACGATTTTCATGAAGAATTTAAGCACATAGGTCCAGTTCCCAAAGAAGAGCAAGATGCATTGTGGGATAGGTTTAAAGCAGCTTCAGATAAGATTTATTCTAAAAGAAAAGAGTTTTACGAGGAGCTGAAGTCTAAGCTTAGCGAGAACGTTGCGGTCAAATTGGCTCTTGGTGATGAAGTAGCCACTTTTGCCAATTTTGATTCTGATAAAATAAGCGACTGGAATAAAAAGACTAAGCAGCTACAAGAGTTGCAGAAAAAATGGGAATCTTCTGGCGGTTTGCCTAAGGAACAAGCCAAGGAAGTGAACAAGCACTTTTGGTCTAACTTTAAGAAATTCTTTGCCAACAAAAACAACTTTTTCAAAAAGCTGGAATCTGAAAGGCAAGGAAACCTTGAATTGAAACTTGAATTACTTAAAAAGGCAGAGGTATTCAAAGAGAGTACTGAGTGGGATAAAACCGCTGGAGAATTAAAGAAACTGCAGCAGCAGTGGAGAGAGATAGGGCCTGTGCCTGAGAAACATAGAAATGATGTTTATCAGAAATTCAAAGCTGCTTGTGATACCTTTTTCGAGAGAAAGCGCTCAGACAGTTCGGGGCAGGGAGCTGAGTACTTAGAAAACCTTACAAAGAAAGAATCCATTTGTTCGATGCTTGAGGCTTATCTCAATTCTGATGACATAGCTTTGGATGAAGTCTTTGGTTTGCTTGATCAGTATTCGGAAGTAGGTTTTGTTCCCAAAGAGTCTATAGACGCCATACACAAGAGATTCGATGCGGTTATAGAAAGATTACTTGGCTTTGAAGAATTGACCAGTTCTCAACGATCTGAGATTGAAATAAAGGTTCAAGTCAATAAGCTCAAGAATAGTCCTCATGGTGCTCAAAAGCTTAATAGAAAAGAAGGTGCCATTAAAAGAAAGATTGGAGAACTAGAAAACGAAATATCTACCTACAAGACGAATATGGACTTCTTTGCAGCATCTAAAAATGCTGATAAACTCAAAGAAGAATTGCTCGAAAAAATAGGAAAAGCGGAAATCGAAATTCAAGAATTAAGGAGGCAACTAAAAGTTTTTAGAAAAATGTAAACTTTTTTCAAATCGCGTTTGGAATAGCCGTTTGAAATTTTACATTTGCACTCGCTTTCAAAGAAAGCAATATAGATTTCACTGCGACGCAGTAAATCAGGCCTCCTTAGCTCAGCTGGTAGAGCAACTGACTTGTAATCAGTAGGTCATTGGTTCGATCCCGATAGGAGGCTCTTCAAAATCAGGCAGTTACGTAAAGTGACTGCCTTTTTTTATGTACTTTTGCGTGTTTTTTTGAAATTCGGGAACGTGCTAAAAATGGATCAAGCGTAAAACCGGATCAAGCGTAAAACCTGTGG